>NZ_CP170474.1:665000-1190045 GCF_042604635.1 Azospirillum sp. A26
CAGAGTGCAGTCCGGCAGACAGACGGTGGGTGCTAAGGTCCATCGTCGAGAGGGAAACAGCCCAGACCGCCAGCTAAGGTCCCCAAATCACGGCTAAGTGGGAAAGGATGTGGGAAGGCCATGACAACCAGGAGGTTGGCTTAGAAGCAGCCATCCTTTAAAGAAAGCGTAATAGCTCACTGGTCTAGTTAAGCCGGCCTGCGCCGAAAATGTATCGGGGCTCAAGCCGTGTACCGAAGCTGCGGATGTGATCTTTGATCACGTGGTAGCGGAGCGTTCCGTAAGCCTGCGAAGGGTGTCCGTGAGGCCGCCTGGAGGTATCGGAAGTGAGAATGCTGACATGAGTAGCGACAAACAGTGTGAGAAACACTGTCGCCGAAAGTCCAAGGGTTCCTGCGCAAGGTTAATCCACGCAGGGTGAGCCGGCCCCTAAGGCGAGGCCGAAAGGCGTAGTCGATGGGAACCACGTTAATATTCGTGGGCCTGGCGGAGGTGACGGATTGGAAAGCGTGTACGATCTTATCGGATTGATCGTGCTGTGGACCGGTTCCAGGAAATAGCCCCGCCATATAGACCGTACCCCAAACCGACACAGGTGGACTGGTAGAGTATACCCAGGCGCTTGAGAGAATGGTGTTGAAGGAACTCGGCAAATTGCCCTCGTAACTTCGGAAGAAGAGGGCCCCGTTTGTACGCAAGCGCAGGCGGGGGGCACAGACCAGGGGGTAGCGACTGTTTACTAAAAACACAGGGCTCTGCGAAGCCACACAAGGCGACGTATAGGGTCTGACGCCTGCCCGGTGCCGGAAGGTTAAGAGGAGGAGTGCAAGCTCTGAATTGAAGCCCCGGTAAACGGCGGCCGTAACTATAACGGTCCTAAGGTAGCGAAATTCCTTGTCGGGTAAGTTCCGACCTGCACGAATGGCGTAACGACTTCCCCGCTGTCTCCAACACCAACTCAGCGAAATTGAACTCTCCGTGAAGATGCGGAGTTCCCGCGGTCAGACGGAAAGACCCCGTGCACCTTTACTACAGCTTTGCAGTGGTGCTAGGGACTTCATGTGTAGGATAGGTGGGAGGCTTGGAAACATGGGCGCCAGCTCGTGTGGAGCCAACCTTGAAATACCACCCTTGAAGTCTCTGGCATCTAACCGTGGCCCGTTATCCGGGTCCGGGACCCTGCATGGCGGGTAGTTTGACTGGGGCGGTCGCCTCCCAAAGTGTAACGGAGGCGCGCGATGGTGGGCTCAGAGCGGTCGGAAATCGCTCGACGAGTGCAATGGCATAAGCCCGCCTGACTGCAAGACTGACAAGTCGAGCAGAGACGAAAGTCGGCCATAGTGATCCGGTGGCTCCACGTGGACGGGCCATCGCTCAACGGATAAAAGGTACGCCGGGGATAACAGGCTGATGACTCCCAAGAGTCCATATCGACGGAGTCGTTTGGCACCTCGATGTCGGCTCATCACATCCTGGGGCTGGAGCAGGTCCCAAGGGTTCGGCTGTTCGCCGATTAAAGTGGTACGTGAGCTGGGTTTAGAACGTCGTGAGACAGTTCGGTCCCTATCTGCCGTGGGTGTCGGAGTTTTGCGAGGATCTGTCCCTAGTACGAGAGGACCGGGATGGACATACCTCTGGTGCACCGGTTGTCACGCCAGTGGCATGGCCGGGTAGCTAAGTATGGACGGGATAACCGCTGAAAGCATCTAAGCGGGAAACCCACCTCTAAACCAGAGCTCCCTTGAGAGCCGTGACAGACCATCACGTCGATAGGAGGCATGTGGACGGGCAGCAATGCCTGAAGCTAAGCCTTACTAATCGCTCGATCGGCTTGATCTCGACACCACAAACCGCGCCATGCGCAGCAGCAAGCCTGCTCCAAAGCAGTGCTTGACCAGCGCACAGCCGTTCGATCCCATCCTCGACTCACTTGCACGAACAAGCATACAGCGCTTTCGGTAACAGCGTCGGTCTTGTGCCTCGGTGACCTGGTGGTCATGGCGAGGTGTCAAACACCCGATCCCATCCCGAACTCGGCCGTGAAAAGCCTCCGCGCCAATGGTACTGCGTCTTAAGACGTGGGAGAGTAGGTCGCCGCCAGGTCGCTCAGGCACAGGAGACGCTCCTTACACAAAGCGCGCATGCTTGCATCTTCACCGCCCATCCTCCCACAGAACAAACATCCGCGGGGTGGAGCAGCCCGGTAGCTCGTCAGGCTCATAACCTGAAGGCCGCAGGTTCAAATCCTGCCCCCGCAACCACCGACACTTGACGCCCCGGTTCGAAAGAGCCGGGGCGTTCGTGCGTCTCGTCGTTGCGCAGCTGAGCGGCGCCCTCGCAGACCGCCAGCACGCCGGCCAGTTCGCCGTGCAGGTCGGCGTCCAGCCCGGTTCCGGCAGGGGAGGGCGTCAGAACGACGCGGTCGATCATGATCCGCACCATCTCCATCGCCTCGGCGCTGTCTTCGCCGCCAGCGAGAGCAGCCTCCAGCGCTTCCACCTTGCGGCGGTAAAGATCCGGCAGCTGGGGGTGCAGCAGGACCGACGGCAGGTCCGCATCGGGCTCCTCGGCCGCGGCGAGCAGCCGGGCCTTGTCCGCCTCCAGGATATTCAGGCGCTCCTTCATCGACTCGTGGTACAGCCCGTCCTCGATCGCCTTGAGGATGCCGGCGATCTTGCGCTCGACCGCCGCCAGTTCGCGCTCGCGCGTGCGGCGGTTGGCTTCGCGGTCGGCCGTTGCCGCTTCGACGCCGGCACGGAAGCTATCGACGAACTCCTGAATCAGTTGCGGCGCCAGCAGGCGTTCCTTAAGCCCGGTGAGGACCCGCCGCTCGATGTCGAAGCGGGTGATGGTATGGTCGTTGGTGCAGGTGCCCTTGCTGCGGTGGGCGGCGCAGCCATAGCGGTCCTTGGCCATGATGGCGTAGGTGCCGCCGCAGCACCCGCAGGTCAGCAGCCCCGACAGGAGGAACTTGCGACGGTGCGCCCGGTTCAGCGCGTTGCCCTGATCGTCGCGACTGATTTCGAAGCTGATTGATGCCTGCCGGGTCTTTACCCGCTCCCACAGTGCCGCGTCGACGATGCGCAGCTCCGGCACCTCCACCACCTCCCATGCCTCCGGCGGGTTGGGCCGCGCAACCCGCTTGCCGGTTTCCGGATCCTTGACGTAGGAGCAGCGGTTCCATTCCAGCCGTCCGGCATAGATCGCGTTGTTGAGGATACCGGTGCCGCGCTCGACCTGACCGCGGATGGTGGTGTCCTGCCAGAGCCGTCCCTCCGGACCGGGCACGCCGTCGGCGTTGAGGCGCTTGGCGATGGCGCGCGGGCTGGCACCGTCGGCGAACAGGCGGAAGATGCGCTGGACGACTGCGGCTTCAACCGGGTTGATCCGCCTCTTGCCGCGACCCTCAGCGTCGCCCTCCAGCACGTCATAGCCGAAGGCCTTGCCGCCCGGCATCCGGCCTGCCATGGCGCGGCCGAGCTGACCGCGGCGGGTCTTGTCCGCCAAGTCTTTCAAAGCGACCTGCGCCATCATCCCCATGACGGCGACATGGATGGTGGTGATTTCGCCGAGCTGCGGGGTGAACAGCCGCACGCCGTAGAAGGCGAGGCGGTCCTGAAGGTCAGCGGTGTCGGCGAGGCGGCGGCCGAGCCGGTCGATCGCCTCGCACAGCACGATGTCGAAGCGGCGCTGTCCGGCCTCACGCAGCAGCTTCTGGAAGGCCGGACGGTGACGGCTGGCGCCGCTGAGAGCAGCATCGCTGTAATGGTCGACGACAGTCCAGCCTTGGCGCTCGGCATAGCGCCGACAGACCTCAATCTGGTCGGCGATGGAGGCTTCGCGTTGCTGGTCGCTGGAGTAGCGGGCGTAGATGACGGCACGCATCATGGAACTCCTACGGGCGCTCGCCGCGAACGGCGCGGCGCAGGTGGGTGATGTGGTCGGTGAGGGTGGCCTGATAGCGGCGGCTCGCCTCCAGCCCTTTGGCCATCGTGTAGTGGCGCTCACTGGTCCGCAGCGTGCTGTGGCCGAGCAGCGCCGCCGTCAACCGAGCACCCTGCGGGTCGTCGAGGGCGATGCTGGTCGCGGCGCAGTGGCGCAGCAGGTGCGGGTTGATCCGCTCGCCGAGGATGGCCGGGGTGGCGCGCTCGAAGCGGCTGGAGACGCCATTGAGAGTCATCGGCAGCCCCTCGCGGGTGATCCACAGGGCATCATGGGCGTGGCCTTGCAGCAGCCACGGACGATGGTGGTCGAGATAGCGCGCCATGTGGGGCACCAAGCTGGCCGGCAGCGGGAAGCTCATCGGACTGCCGCACTTGAGGTCCTCGCGCTCCAACTGGATCAGGAAGCCATCGGAGGTCGGCCGGAGATGCTGGCCCACCCGCAAACCCGCCAACGTGCGGCGGCGGATCGGCCGGGCGACGGTGAGGGCGATCATCAGGGCGTCGCGAAAGGCGGTGGCGTGTGCGAATGGTCGGGCTTCGGGCTTGTCTTCGATTTCGGCAAGGGTGGCGAGGGCGCGTTGATAGAGGTCGGCAGCGTTGCGAATGCGCGGCGTGATCGGTCGCCGGTTGGCGGCGCCCCGCTTCAAGCGGCCCGCGGTGCGGCGCAGCCACCCCCAATCGGCGTCAGGCGCCAGGGCCGGCATGATGGCGGCGAGCTGGTCGATGGTAGTCCACAAGGACAGCGGCGCCAGAACGGGACGCAACAGGGCGATGTAGCGACGCACCACGTCCGCCGTCACGCGGTCGGCAGGGGCGGCAACCGGCGTCAGCAGACCCTGCTGGTCGAGGAAGGTGAGCCAGCGGCCGTAGTTGGCGGCGCGGCTGCGACGGGTCGCGGGCGCCCAGTCGGCGGCAGCACCGGCGTCGTCCAGCGGCCCGCCGGCTTCGCAGGCGGCTTGCCACAAGCTGCGGTCCTGCTCGGGCCACGCGCTGACCGGCAGGCTGCGGCGGTCGATGGTCGAGGAGGTCTTGTTCATCACCTCAGCGCCCCACGACGCTACCGCGGAGCGAGCGGGCGCGCTCCAGGATGTTGGCGTCATAGCGGGCGACCGCGGCGGCGGTGTCCTGTCCGGTGTAGTAGGTCACCGTCGTGTCGGTGGAGCGATGGCCAAGGAGCTGGCGCGACAGCTCGTAATTGCCGGGATCGAACTGCTGACTGAGCTTGCCGGCGAGGTGGCGGAACAGGTGGGGATTGACCACGAGGCCGGTGTGACCGCGCACTGCCCGCTCGATTTGCGCCGTCAAAGCGGTGATGTGCTTGTAGCCGCCGTTGCCTCCGGGAAACAGCAGACCGTTTTTGTCCGACGTCAGCAGCGGGCGGTAACGGCTCATGAAGTGGTTGATCATCCGCACCAGCGGCTCCGGCAGCACCGCCTCGATCGGCTGGCTGGTCTTGGTCTCCTCCGCTGGGATGACGAGATGGACGACGGCGTGACGGCCGGAGCGGCTGCGGCAGAGATGGCGATGGACGTCCAGGCGCAGCAGGTTGAGGCGGCGCAGCGGCACCAACAGCAAAATCTGAATTGCCACCGCGCTTTGCGCCATCAGGGCTTCCCGGCGGCTGGGCACTGCCACGCGGTCAGCCTTGTCCATCAGACGCTCGGGTAGGGTGAGCAGCGCCAGCAGGTGCTTGGGATCGTCAAAGGCGCGCAGGCGGGCGCGGTTCTTGTCGGTCATGCCCTTGCGCCGGCTGCCGAGCTTGGCAACCAGCTTGTTCAGCCGTTCCAGATCCGTCTTCGGCGCCTGAACCCAGTGGCGAGCGACGGAGAGCAGACACTTTGCCTGTTCGATCAGGCCGGGGCTGGCGCCGCCCCGGCGGGTCATCAGCCACAGCAGGGCGATCTTGAAGCGCTCCGGCACCACCAGCGCCGCCAGCGTGGTCAACGCCTGGGGGGCCTCGCCGGCATGGACGAGGGCAGCAGCGAAACGCAGCACATGGCCGCGGGCGGTCTTCAGCGAGCTGGGACGCAACGGGCGGGCCGGGCCGAACTCGTCCAGTGGGTCGGCGCCGGACAGCCGCCGCATCCATGCCTCCAGGTCAGCGGCAAAGGACGCCGGAAGGCGGTCCAACGGCAACTGGTAGTCGTCCCGGTTGCTGGTGACCGGCACCGGCGTGGTTGGCCAGCCGGGCAGGGCGACGGCGACGGCTTGGTTCCACTGCTGGCGGGCCATCCGCTCGACCCGCTGCGGCTTGGCGACCAGAGTGCCGGTCGTCAGCGATGTGGCAAAGGCGGTGAAGGTGGCGTCCGACACGGCGTCCGGCCCGATGTCGTGCTCGGCACAGTACCGCAGGAAACGGGCGAGGCCGCGCTGCATCGCCGGGTCGGTGACCGCCGCGCGGAGGCTGTACCAGGGCTCCGGCAGGTGGCAGGCGAGGCGCCGATGGATCGCGGTGGCGCCATAGTGGCGCAGCAGGGTGCTGACGGCGGAGCGGATGTTCTGCCAGCGCTTGAGCGACAGGCCGTGGGCCGCCGGATGGACGGAGGCGATCAGCGGGCGCAGCGCATCGAAGCTGGCGGGGATGGCGGCGAGGTCGCGTCCGACAATGCCGCCGAAGCGGCGCAGGGACGAGGCGTGGTCCCGAGCGCGCTGCGGCGGCAGGGCGGGGTCGGCCAGGACGCGCGTCAGCAGGTCGGCAAGAGAGCGCATATTAAGCACCGCAGGCAGGCTGGACTGGACTGGGAAGTGGTGGAAGTGGTCATCCGTGGCTTCGGGAAGACAAGAGTGGACAGAAAGTCCGGATCGGGAAGACGTAGCACGTTTTTGGTTCGAAAATATGAGAGCCACCTCTTCCAGACGATCGTATAAGTTCTTGCCAATATTGGACAATGATGGACAACGGTGGTCAGCTGGTCCAGCGCTGCCGCAGGAAGATGTCGAGGTCCTTCGGCTGGATGCGGATCTGATGGCCGAGGCGAACGGTGGGCAGGTCGCCCGACGCGATCCAGCGGCGGATGGTCTTGATGCTGACCTGCAGGCGCTCGGCGACCTCAGGGATGGTCATCAGGGCGGGGAGACGGGAGGAGGGCTTGGTCATTCCGGCTTCGGGGGCTGCGTCGTCTCGCCCGAAGCCGCCAAGTATTCCCGCACCGCCATGCGGCCCAACAGGCGCGCCAGCGCACGCAGGCGCTCGACCGCAGCCTCGGATTCGGGAGGGGTGCAGGGGGCGGCGGTGTCGGAGGAGAGGACATGGTGGGTCATCCCCTCTTCGTGCCAAAGCTAGACTCTTATGCCGAAAGGGCCAGATCAGCTTTGCGGCGCAGCTGATTTGTTCAGGTCGGTTCGCCGGGCTTTGATGGCGCGCTTCACTGCGGTGCGCAGGGCGTTCTTGGTCGGCGTGTAGCCCAGCGCCTCCAGGCAGCGCTGGAGGAAGTCGACCAGAGGCCCGCCGGCGGCTCCTTCCATGTCGTCCCAGGAGGTGCCGAGCGGCCGGTCGCTGATCGCCTCGTAGACGTTAAGCAGGAAGTCGAAAGTCATGTGGTAGCCGGCCGCGGCCTTGTGGCGCGTTCCGCCGACGCCGGAGGTGACGCGGTCCGCTTCGGCATCTCGCACAAGTTCAGCCGCAGCCCGCAGCATCAGCACGCCGCCGAAGGCGTCCTCAAGCGCGTTGTCTACCTGTCCATCGACGATGGCGACGTTGGGATCGTCCGGCGCCAACTGCGCGGCCAAGCCCCAAAGAAGCTGCGGGACGGGACGGAGGTGCCCGTCCTGCGGTGTGCCGTCCTGGATGGCCTCCAGCAGGGCGTCGCACGCCGCCACGACGCGCTTCATCCGGTCGCGGGTGGCGCTGGGGGGCGGTGTCTGATCGATGGCCGCGTGGGACGCCGCCAAGGCCGGAAGTTGCTGGACGTAATGGCGCCATGCCGCAATCCTGCTGGGATCTGACAATTGCAGCCGATTGACGACAGCATCGAACAACGGCTGCCAGGGCTCATCCTGCGTTTTCGTCGGCGGAGGTACCTGTTCCGTCATGATGGTTATCGCTGTGATGCCGAAGGGGGGACGACATCGCCGTGTCACGTCGGATCATACCGGGACCATCCCGCTGCATGAAGGGCGGCTGATGCCGCCCTTCCCCTGCCATGCCCAGCCTTGCCATGCCACGCCGATCCGTGCCACGCCAAGGCTGCATTGAGGTGCCAGTCGGCCCCTCAATGCACCGTGAAGCGTCCGAATTTGGGGCGCCAATCTCCAAGGCCGACCACCTCGCCGGTGGTGCGGATGATGTCCCGGACATCATCCTCGCTCAGCAGCGACGGCATGAACTGGATGGTGACGGCAGCACTCCAGTCGTTGAAGCGTGGCCGGACCCGCATCACCCGCAGGCGTTCAACCCGGACGCCGGTGCGAAAGCGGAAGTGACCATCATCCCACAACGCCTCCGGCTCACGGGGACCGTCATACTGAAGCGGGATGTTGCCGTCACACAGGATGCCCGCTTTGGCCAGCGGCCCGCGGCGTTTGCGCTTGGCGCCGTCGATCAACGCCGCCTCGATCAATTCGCCGGGGAGGCAGGGTTCACCACCATGCAGATACAGCGAGCCAAGGAATTCAAGCTTGGCCATCCGCTCCAAATCGGCTTCTGTCTTCGGCCGCTTGCTGCTCAGTTTCTTGATGTCCTTGACCAGCGGGTCGAGCGGGTCGGCCAGACGGCCGTTGTGCATGAGAAGGGGTGAGACGCCGGTGATCTGGAAGCTCAGGGGCTGATACATCGGGGGCCTCCAGCCGCGGACGGGGGCGGCTTGGCTGGGTGTCGGGGAGGTTGACCGTGGCCGTGGCGTAGCGGCGACCGCGCAGCATACCGGTCACGGTGGCGTGGCAAGGCGCGCACAGCGTCGTCACGGCCTCCAGGCGGTCCTGGGTCCAGTCGCCACGGGGCGGGTAAATGCGGTGATGCCCTTCCAACTGGTCTGTCGCATTGCACAGGACACACCGCCCGCCATCGCGGGCGAAAGCATCACGCCGCAGAGCGCGCCATTGAGGACTGGCGAGGTAAGCGGCGTAACCGGCGGGGCCGCGGGCCGGACCCATCGGTGCACCTGATGGGTGTTCTGCTGATGGGGAAACGTCCGCCGCTGATAGGTCTGTCGGCTTGCATGGGCTCATGCCGATCCATTGGTTCGTCTTCACGAAGCAATACCGATCTGCTAGGCCGTGGTCAAGGGGCCAGAACGGCGTAATGATCCGGCTCATGTCATTGGGCCTGAAGCAACGTGTCGGGTTGAGGGTCAAAGAGGCGCGGCTGGCCCGCGGCCTCACGCAAGAGGCATTGGCGGATCTGATCGGCCGGACTGTCGAGGCAGTGTCCAACATCGAACGAGGCCGGACCTTTCCGACAATCGAGACGCTGGAGCAGCTCGGCTATAGCCTCAGGGTGCCGGTTCATCAGTTTTTCGAAGGTGCTGAACCGGATGTCGACGATCAACGCTTTATGTTGGAGGGAAAACTAAGGGAAATTGGTCGTCGCTTATCATTGGAAGATTTAAAGATTGCGGTTGGCCAACTTGCTGTTATTGTTGAAGTTAGGGAGCGTGATTGAAAAATGGATGACGCACCAGAAAAAATGGAGCCGAACGTTCAATAGCAAACGTTCGGCTCCAAAATTACTATGATAGTTATTATATCTTCCGTACTTGCGGGCTTTGAAGTTAAAAAGCCCACCTTGGGACGGAGCTGTGCCTGAGGTTTTTCTCATATGCATATGTAATTGTTTGATTCTTGAGACGGATTCTGACGTATCCGTCTTTTGTCCAATCACCCTCAATTTTTGCTTCTCCATGAAGGTGATGCTTAACGCTGTCCCCAATTGAATAGATAGGTTCATGCGATTTTGCGCTGTCCGCTTCGGAATTGGTCAAACTGTCCGAGACGTTCTTCTTATTATTTCTTGCTTTTAGCTTTTTAGTCGTCGGATCATCAGGGATTTTCTTTGAAGATCGTTGCGTTTTCGCCGGCTCTATTAGGGGCTTTTCCAATTTGCCCCGCTTGTTTGTAGAGGCTCTTGAAGAATTCACTAGCTTTGCCTGCGGCGGCAGAGGGTCTTCCAGCCAGCATTCCCCGCGTAGCCAGTTATGCGGGAACTTGAGGTACTTCGGGTCGGTCAGGTGAGCCTTGGCAATCGCGTACCGCTGCATGGTGGCGATCAGCACAGATGGCGTCGCGGCACCAGAAGCCAAGACCTCGCGGTAAGCTTCCATGGCTTGCTTCCGCTGCTCGCGCTTGGGACAGGCTGACCAGAACTCCTCGAAGCGATCCGTGTGATCTTGAGCTGCAGCCGTTACCCCACCGTCGACGGCGCCGCCAACGGCGGTGACGGCGCCGGGCGGTGGTGGGGTAACCCCCTCTTCCTCTCCCTCGGGATTAAACCCGGGGAGAGAAGAGGGAAGGGGGAGCGTGGACGCGACCAGTCCGGTGCGCCAACGCTCCTGGTCGACGGCGTCTGCGCTACTGGTTGCGTCCTCGCTACTGGTGCTGCCAGAAACCTCATCCGCATCGCCTGCGGTCCGAAAATGGGCAGGACGATAGGAGAAGTTAGGGCGATAGACATTCGCCATGCGATCACCCTCCTTGTTCGATCCACCGCGCCTGTGAACCGGCAAGATGCCAACGCGCTCCAAGTTTTTGACTCCTCGTTGAACGCCGCTCCTGCTGGCGCCCGTCCGTTCGGAAAGGCGCTCAAATCCAACGCGAGCTAGGCCGCTGTTGTTGTCGAGGCAATGGAGGACGCAGGCGACAATGCCGATTTCGATACGGCTACGATCAGGGTCGCAGGCGACTGCATCCAGAAGCCGAAATTTGTCGAGCAGGCTGATAGCGGGCAAAATGGGCTCCAAGGTGAGTTGGCTCTTCTCATATTTGTCGCCGCTTATCGAATTGCCCGGTTAGCAGAGATCAGCTTCATGCCGATGTCGCCAGAGCGGGAGACAGGATCCGCAGGTCAACCTCGTCCGTACCGGCTTGGAAGCGATCAATTCGGGCTTGCCATCCGGTAATGGCGCTGAAGGGTGCCGACCAAGAGCGCTTACGTTGCCGGATCGCCGAGTAAGGTCAGGACGCGCTCGCTTGTCCGGGCGATGTTGGCGAAGGCGGTGAGCCGCGTGTCAGCGTCCGGGGAAGCTCACTCCTGACCGCACGCTCGTCGAGGAGCGGCGCAGGAGCGGTGATCCCCCCTCCTCCGGGAGTCGCCGATCGGGTAGAACCCGGCCATGTCGACCACAGTCGGGCCACGGCCCACCGGCATCGAGACGACGCTGCGCGCGATCATCACCGCGCAGGCTGCGGAGCTGGCGCCGAGCGTTGGTGCCGTGAAACCAGTAAGGCCGGATTGGCCGCCGCAAGGCCGGCTTAGTGGCGAAGGCGATGGAGGTAGAGAAGCTCAAGGTTCGGATAACGCAGCTGTGGAGCATGCAATTCGGGCGTTCTTCCGAGAAGATTGACCGCGAGATCGATTAGCTCGAATTCGCGATAGAGGACCTGGAGGCTGGCGCGGCTGCAGAAGGCGTGCCGGCCGGCGTTCATAGGGGCAAAAATAACCCAGCAGTCGTTTATTCGACCGCCATGTTGCCCCTGCCACGTCATTTATGTAATTTTCACTATAACATCAGGAGTGAAAGCCATGCTTGCCCTCAAGGTCATCACCGTCGGATCTTCGGCCGGCGTGATCCTGCCCAACGAAGCCCTGTCCCGCCTAAAGGTCCAGCAGGGCGACACCCTGTTCCTGACCGAAGCCCCGGACGGCAGCTACCGCATCACGCCATACGATCCTGAGTTCGAGCGCCAGATGGCGATAGCAGAGGAAATCATGCACGAAGACCGCGACATCCTGCGCGCCCTGGCGGACAAGTGATGGGTATAAACCGATGATGTCTGTTGACGACCGCCTGACCGCCATCGAAACCGTGCAACGTCGGCAAGCCAGCGACATCGCGGACATCAAGAGCGGCCTTGCCCAAGTGATTCAGATGCTCTCCCGGATGGATGGCCGCATGGAGAAGCGCGGCATCCTGGTCGAGATGTCGGAGCTGACAGGACCGCCCTGAAGCCTTGGTCGCCGAAAACGGTGGGGTTCGATTTTGCGGCAAAGCGGTCACCGTCGCGCTCCGCGGTGTCCTGCTCCCGTTGTACGGTAAAATCGGACCCCGCCGGCTTGGCCTCCTCCTTCGCCAGCCGCGCCACCCCATCAGCGCGCAGCGTGGCGGCATCCTCCGCCGGCACCAGGACCGGAATGCGGGTCTTTCCCTGGTCGTGCAGGTAGGCGAAGCGGTGGCGGCTATTGCCGAAGCTCACGCTATCCGGCGTCTGAAGCCTCAGCTCCGACATCTCGACCGGGACACCACGCTTCACCCACCGGCCGAAGTCCGCATGAGGATCTGGTCGGTCTTTTCGGTTACCGGGCCGGAGGCGGATTCTGCCGGTCCTTGGTCATCCGCTCCAGCCGGGCGGCCTGCCGGCGCGCTTCCGCCCGCTGCTCCGCCGTCAGGCTGGGCTGTCTCTCCGCTCGATCCCGCAGCTGCGCCGCCAGGGCGAGGCGCCTTTCGTCCGTCATCATCGGAAGAACTTTCCCGTCCGGCAGGGTGCGGCAGGGGGGTGACGCCGGCTGCCCCAACGGAGGCAAATCTGTTTCGACAACTGGCAACGCGATCAACGGTAACCTTTGGTGAGGCGAACTCGTCATCCATACCATTTGCCGGCCGAAGCCAGAGCAATGCTGCTGCGATCAAGGGCCATCGAATAGAACCGTGTTATTGGCGTCAAGTATGCGTGCGCCCCGTACCAAATCCTGTCCTTCATCAAGCACGACCCAGCCAAGTATCAGACCGCACTACGTCCGCAACGATGCTGGCCTGCTGATCGACCAAATCATCTTGGCGCGCACGGAGAGGGTCGGCAACATCGTTTTGATGGACTTACTTGCGGCGGCAGCTAGGCTCTACGCCAAAGCTGGCTTCCCCTTCACCGTCAGCGACACCGGGGGATTCCATGCCAACCGGGAAAACATGTACCCCGAACTGCGCCTTGTCGGCCGTAATCGCCTCGAGGAGTTGACCGCCAACTGGATCAGGAAGTGCCGCAAAGGCTGCCTGTGAATCGGCATGGAATAAGCGGCTTTTCCAAGTTTTGTGTGGAACACCGAGACGTGTTTCGGCTCTCGAGGTTCGCGTCAAGCGTGACCGAGGACCCGACCGCGCAGTAGATCGAAGCCGGCCCGGCCATACATCGCGCGCTTGATCGCCTTCAGCCGGTTGACATGGCCCTCGACCTGTCTACTGCTCCACGGCTGCCTCAGGGCGGCGCGCACTGCGTCCTCGTCGCGGCGGATCCCGGCGGCGAACGGCGCCAGCACGCTGGCCTCCGCCTCGCGCAGCCAATTCTCGAACGGGTCGGACGACTTGCCCTTCACCATCCTGCAGAAGCGGGTGATAAGGTCGGTGGCCGTCGCGATGGACGGTGAGCGCTCCCGCAAGGCCTGGACAAAGCGGCGGTCTTCGTCGGTCAACGTGTCGGGATCGCCAGCCAGGAGCCGCACCGCACGCCGGGACGTCGGCGGTTCGGATCGCTTCGCCGGCACCGGCTTGTTGGAGGTCTCCCGTGGTTCGGCGGGCGGATCCTGTCGCCGACGCCAGGTTCCCCAATCCCGCACGAAGCTGTATTGCCCGGGGAAGCCGCGCTTTTGGAGTTCCCGTCACAACGCCGCGGCGTTGCGGCAGCCGGCCTGTCACCGCTCCTCCAGGTAGCCGTGGTACGGGTCGAGGATGCTGGTGCCTCGATCGGCATGCCGCCATGTCGGGGCATGGCCGGCGCGCAGCCAGCGGCGTACCGTCTTGCGCTCGACGCCGAGCGAGCGGGCAACCGCCCGGATGGACAGGCCCTGCTCGCGCAGGCGAACCGCTTCGGCGTAGCGGGCGTCGCGGCGCTCCTGGGCCGCCTGCGCCCGCCGCTCCGTGCTGCGCAACGGCCGGTCCGGCTTAGGGGCGACCGGCTGGGGAGCCTCGCTCACCTCCTCCGGCAGTTCCGATGGTGTGGCCGCCGTCCGCGCAGCGGCACGCAGATCACGGTGATGGTGCTCCAGGATGCCGCGCAGGGCATCGCTGGCGTTGCGCAGGAGATGCCAGCGGTCGGCGATCTGGAGGGCGTCCGGTGCCCCGCGTGCGGTCCCCTCGGCGTAGGCGCTGGCGCGGTCTCGCGCGACGATGGTGACGCTGGGGTGGGCAGCCAACCACGCCGCCAGCGCGTCGGCGCTGCGGTCGGGCAGCAGATCGATGACGCGCCGGCGTTCGAGGTCGCACAGGATCGTTCCGTACCGGTGGCCCTTCCGCCAAGCCCAGTCATCCACCCCGAGAACCGTCACCGGAGCAGCCGGCGTGCCGATGCTGGCGCGCACCCGATGCACCAGGGTCGTCCGGCTGATGGGCACGCCCATGGCCGTGGCATGACGGGATCCGGGGGTGCCGCCGAGTGCTAAGCCGATGCTCCGGTGCATGGCGCGCAACCGGTCGGTTTGGCGCGCCCGCGGGCGGGCGACGCCGGGCAAGGGTTCGGTGAAGGTGCGGCGCGGACGGTAGGCCTCGGAGCAGCAGAAGCGCCGGACGCGGACCAGCAGAACGGTGGGGCGGCCGAAGCACGCCAGATCACCGAGGCTGCGCCAGTAGGCGCCGTGAACGCGGCGTGACGGCGTGCCGCAGCCGGTGCAGGACACCGAGGCGGCAACCGGCTGTGCACGCACGGTGATCCGATGAAAGCCGTGATCGATCTGATCCAGGATCTTAAGTTGGGCGAGGAAGCCGATCGACTGCAGAGAGATGTTCAAGAACACAACCATGGTGAAGGAGGTTTCCTTCCATATGGCGTTCCCTGGCCTGTGAGGGATCGCACCTACCACCGGCTGTCCAGCGCTGTCCACTCAACCTCTGCTTGGTCACACAAAACTTGGAAAAGCCCCCTATCTAAAGCCGATTGACATCCTGTCCGGCATGGGGGCGCTCGTCGCGCAGGTAGACCCACAGCCGCCCTGTCTTGGTCTTGCCACGCCCGGGATCGAGCACAGGAACCGGCGTGTCGTCCGCGTGCAGCACGGAACCGGCCAGCACGTGCCGGGAGATGGCCTCGGTCAGCGGCGCCATCAGTGCCACCGCCTTGCCGATCCAGTCGGCCAGCAGCGAGCGCTCCAACTCCACGCCTTCGCGGGCGTAAATGGCCGATTGCCGATAAAGCGGCAAGTGATCGCAGTATTTGGCGATCAGCACATGCGCCAGCGGCCCGGCCGAGGGCAGGCTGCGCTCGATGGGCAGCGACGGCGTCGGCGCCTGAACCATGCCCTCGCAGCACCGGCACGACAGCGCCGGGCGGATGTGGCGGATCACGGTGAAGCGCGCCGGGATGTAATCCAGAACCTCGCGGACATCCGCGCCCTTCTCAAGCAGCGCCCGAAGCGCCATCATCTCGTCGGTCATCGTGGTCACCCTCGGTCGAGGTTGTGTTGTGGTGACCAGACTTTACCGAAGAACCGCGATGACCGCCCGCTGTGGACAACCGGCCCGCCTACGCCAACCATCGGAGGGCGCTACGGCGGGCCGCTTCCCCACAGCCGCTCCTACACCACATCGTGGGACACGACCCTCGCTCCTTCATACAGGGGGTCGCGGCCATCATCGGCAAGGAGCGGTGCCGGTGGTGGAGCGAGGCGAATTAGGCGCGGCTGGTGGCAGAGACGCTGGAACCGGGGACGATCGTCGCCCATGTTGCCCGCCGGTATGGGGAGGCGGAAAGCTTCCTTTACACGTGGCGCTCCCCAGCTGGTCGATGGAATGGCTGATTCGCGGCCACGTGATTGACGCCCTGCTGCTGATCCCGGTGGCGCTCGACACGGTCCCGGCTTGCGATGCGGAGCCATCGCTCGCGCCGCCGGCATCTGCGCCTTGCGCGCTGGTTCGGTTTGCCGACGGGACACGGTTGGAGATCGGCGCGGACTACCCGACGCCGGCGTTGACGGCGCTGATCGCCGCGCTCACGGGGCGGCGATAATCAGCGTGCTGCCAGGGGTGTGGGTCTGGCTTGCGGCGCGGCCGGTCAACATGCGTAAGGGCTTCGACGGGCTCGTCACCGTCGTCCAGCAGCTCGACCAGGGCGGCTCGGCGCTCGGCTCGGAGCGATGCCGACAGGTGGTGGCGACTCAAGCATGTGCAGCGGCACGAACGTCGGCGCCTCGGCGGACAGTTCCGCCGGGGCCAGGGGTAGATCAGGCTGTGGTGCACACGCCATGACGATGTGCCGCCGCGACGAGGGCACCACGCCCTCAGTGGGCTTCGCCAACTAAACGGATCTTCTCCTCGGCCGAATAGATGCGCCGCCCTCCGGCGGCGGTGATGACCTCAGTACGCTGGATCGCCACGGTGCAAACCACGCTGCCAAGCCGGCCACGCCGTCCGGCACCCACGACGCCCAGCTTTCAGCACAGAGAGCCCGTTGACCCCGCAAGGCAGCCCTCAGTCAACGCTTACAGCCAATCCGCATAAGCGTTCAGATCGGCCGTAGTGTAGTCGGCGACAAGTACCGCCAAGCGCTCGCGCCTTGTCGGTCAGGCATGCGGACACGTCCGCCGGCAGCTTGCTGGTTATGCCGCAGCCCTGTGCGCTCGGCAATCTCGCCAATACGCTTTACGCGCTGCACGAACGCTGATACAGCTCAGCTTAGTCTAAACACGCCTTGGCGTTGCTTGTCCTCTCCAAGGCCGATGCCCTCTGGCCTCCAAGATAGATGGGGCGGCATGAAGCTGGGCGCCTCATCCTGTAGGCGCTGGTGACTTTGAAGTAATCTTGCCGCCCGGCTTTCCCAAGAAGTCCGAGAGGCGGGCGGCTAGCGCCTTGGAGTCCCGGACCTCGCACTCCCAGACGACCGCGACTTCCCATCCACCAGCTTCCAGCGCAGCGACGGCTTCCCTATCACGGCGGACGTTGCCCTCCAGCTTAGGCTCCCAGTATTCGGCCCTGCTCTTGGGTCGTGAGGCTCTGCGGCAGCCTTCGTGGCGATGCCAGAAGCAGCCGTGCACCATAATAACTTTCCTGCGGCCTGGGAACACGAGGTCGGGGGTGCCTGGCAGCGTTCGGACGTGGAGCCTGAACCGGTAGCCCATGCCATGGAGAAGGCGACGGACGGCGATCTCGGGCTTCGTGTCGGCCCCACGGATCCTCGACATCAGCTTGCCCCGCTCTGCGGGACTAAGGACATCAGCCATTTCCCCCTCCTTCGCAGGCCTCGGGGCCGGCTGACCAAAGATGTCATCGTACCGCCACATTCCAGAGTTGAACATCTGGACCTCCGCCATGCGCTCGAGGTATAACCTCCCCCATAAGAGGGGGTATTTCCTATGGGGCGTCAGCACAAGCTTTCTACGACTACGGTCGCGTTTGCCGGCACGTCGGCCGACAACGGGCACTACAGCGCCGCGACTCTCTTCGCGGGCTGCGGTGGTCTTGATCTCGGCGCCGAGATGACCGGGCGCGTTAAGGTGGTGTATGCCGTCGACAACGACCACTGGGCTACCGAGACCTACCGCCGAAATCTTGGTGCCCACATCGTCCAAGCCGATGTGCGGACTCTTGAGCCTCCTCCATTCTCCTGCGACATCCTTCTGGCCTCGCCTCCCTGTCAAGACTTTTCCAGCCTCTGGAACCATGACGGTGCGAATACTGAACGCGGGGCATTGTTCAGAGAAGTTGCCCGCCACCTCGCCGTGATGGGTCCTCCCGCGTTCGTGCTTGAGAACGTCACCGGCCTCTTATCGGCCAACCATGGCCAAGCATGGACGGTGGTCCGCCATGCCCTCAGAGCGCCTGCTGCATATTTTGGAATGACGGGCGGGCCGCGCTACGTCCTTCGTGTCGAATGCGTCGACATGGCAGACCTCGGTGTCCCGCAAAACCGCGAAAGGCTTATTGTCACTGGTTTTCGGTCTGATCTCGGGATGGAGCCGCCGGCGATCCCGCTCCCTTTCCGTGGAAGGCACCGGACGGTGAGCGAGGCGTTGGACGCAGTCCCGCTTCCCCCCGCCGGCGAGGCTAACCATGACGTCGGCTACGACTCGCCTGAAGTCGTCGAGCGGTTGAAGCTGATCCCCCCAGGATCGAACTATAGGGTGATTCCTAACGGGCACCCGCTTGCCGTTAAAGGGCTGATCAGCCACGTCTACAAGCGGCTGGACCCGGACCGCCCCTCGTACACCGTCATCGCGGGCGGTGGTGGCGGGACGCACGGCTATCATCACGTAGAGCCGCGCCGGCTGTCGAACCGCGAGCGCGCCCGCCTTCAATCCTTTCCGGACTGGTTCGTGTTTTGCGGGCCCAAGGGACGGGGCAAGGCAGCCGATTATCCGGCGATCCGCCGGCAGATCGGGAACGCCGTGCCACCCGAAGGAGCGAGAGTGATTATCGACGCCATCTGCAACGCGCTGACCGTCGCCGGAGTGCGACCAAGGCCCGCCAAGGAGATCGAAAGTGCGAGGGTCGCTGCGGGCCACATCGCCTCTGGATGCAGCTTGGCCAAGGCGGAGGCGTAACATGCAGGATACCGCTGTCGTCGCCGCGCTGAAATCCATTTCTGTGTTTGGGGCAGACCAGGCTGGTGCCTACCGGGAACACTATCAGGCCGTGGCCACGGTCTTGGGGCCCGACATCCCTACAAAGCTCACTCGTTGGATGTCGTCTTGGGCAGCCAGAGGCGCCCCCGGGCTGGTGATTCTGACCGGTAACGCCGGAACCGGCAAGACCGCCGCTATCGAGGCGTACTGCACGAAGCTGGGAGTCGACTTGCCCAAGGTGGACGATCTGGTCGAGGTCGTTCCTGGTGGGTGGGTTGTGAAGGATCTTTCCGGCGTCCCCTCCGCCGCGCGCCGAGTGGCGGTGCTTGAGGAGGTGCTTTCCAAGTCCGGCTCGCAGAGGGTGATCTGCGCCAACGAGGGCGTTATACGGAGGACTCTCGCAGTCGCGAAATGCCCGGCCGAACTTACCGAGGCGCTAGACCACGCCCTCCGCTGCGGCGCCGCCAAGGTCGGCGAGATCACCGTGGTCAACACCAACAGGCAACGGCCGACGGCGCCCGGTTTGTGGGACCGGCTCATGGATTACTTGACCGGCGAGGAGCTTTGGTCGGAGCACGAGAAGGAGTTCGACGGGCTCGCCGACCCCGTCCTGGCGAATGTCCGGGCCCTGCGCGAGCCCGAGGTGCGCGAGGCACTTCGTCTCCTGTTCAGGTATGCGGGCGGCCGCACCGTTCCGACGCTGCGGGACGTCCTCTCGATCGTCTCGTGGATGGCCGTCGGGTCGCCGGAATCCACCGCTGGCATCTGTTGCGAGACGGTGAGGGACCGAAATAGGGACTTGGGCCACGAAGCGTTCGATTCGCGCTACGCGTATTGCTCCCTGTTGTTCGGCGAGGGGCTCAACTTCGAGGCCGTCGAGCGATCGCCCGTGATGTCGGCGATCAGGTCGACCGGTCTGGGTTGGGTCGCCGACCTTGAAGTTGACGAATGGCTCCGCGACGCCCAGGCAGCCCCGTCGGCGGTGCGCGCTATCGCGCATGTAAACGACGGCCTACCACCGATGCCACCATCGCACCTGTCCTTAGTCCGCACGTCGGTCGGCACGATGACCTTCGCGGCGCTCGGCGAAACCGTTTCCACCAGCGAAGACCCCGAGAAGGTGGACGCCTGCCTTGACGTATTGGTGTCCAAGGATGTTTCTGCCCTTGCCACCTGGAGGCGAAGAGTCTTCTTCGAGTGCGCCAAGGAAAGCTTCGGGAGCTTGAAGCGTGCGGCTGCCAAGCTGCTAGGAACGCCCTTCCTGCCCGACCTTCTAGAAACCGCGAGGCGGTGCGCTGCCGAAGAGGTGACGGTCCTGGAACTCCAGGTCATCGTCAAAGGCCTGAACATGCTCGTCACAGGGTTCCCGAACGTTGGCGAGGGTTTGATCGTCCCGGACAGCGCGAGCCTGTTCTCGCGCGACCCAGGCGCCTTCCGCCCCGCCAAACCTTCCGTTGTGCATGCCCAGATCCCCATCGACCGCCTCTTGCTCAGGTGTCCAGACCGCAAACTCGTGACCGAGATCCTCGACGTCGACCACATTGAGATCGAACTGGCCGTAGACGACGGGCCGGATGCCACCGTCCTCCGCATCGGGCCAGAGATCTACGAGGCCATCCGCCAAGCCGAGGCATATTCCGGCCCGGTGGGCAACGGCACTGCGGAGATGACCGAGCTGAGGGACTTCTACGGTCGCGTCGCGTTGGCGAACGCGCCGTCAGACATGCCTCGCGTCACCGATCCAATTCGGGAGACTCTCGTCCCCGTCCGCCTGCCGATCATCTGAAGCCGGAGAGCCCTGTATGAGCCTGCGCCTAAGCCCCGGCAAGATCGCCAAGGACCTTTTCGTGATCGATCCCGACCGAGACGAGAGGGCGTCGCAGATCTATGCCGAAACCCTGCTACTCCTCGCCGCGAACGACTACACGAAGCCCGACAACCCCAACAATCTTCGCTCCCCCAAGCTGCGGCGCTTCGGCCTCCGTTCGCTAGCCTTGGGCCGGAATTTTCTCGAGAATGTGGACAACGCGCCGATCGGCAACGGCACGCATGGAGCATCCTCTTATGGCCACTACTTGTCCTTGGGCAAGGACTTCCAAGGATCCGAGAACCTTGCCCTTGCCCGGGATGCGATCGCGGGGCTGATCGATCCCCAGACTGCCCGTGGCCAGCCGGGTACATGGCTCCTCTATCCCTTTCACGAGAACTTTCTTTGGTACGATGCTAGACTCAGCGCCGGACGCCCATGGAGCGTCCGCAAAGTGTACATGCGCGGGTCTGGCATAACCGTTGCGCGGCTGCTTTTGGATGGACCGACAGAGTCTGTCAGGGCTAAGGGTTCCTCGGCAGTCGGTGCCCTAAAGAAGGCCCTGAAGGATGACACGCCTCTGGCCGGTATCGCCGACCGCATCGAGCGACCTCTCTCGGGGATCGCCGACGAGGGTGCCGTCCAAGACGACGAGAGGGATGCCTGGGACGTGGGCGCGGACACCCGCCTCAGCGCTTTGGGCGAGGCGATTGCGGGCCACGCTGACGATGTGATGAACCAGGCGGCAACCGGCAATGTCGCCAAATTGTGGGCCGTCAGGAACATCGTCGCGCTGGACCTAGCTGTCCACGCGCTTAGGGTTGCCTGGGAGGCGACGGGGACGCCTCAGGAGGACCGGTACCTGCTGCTTTGCTTCGGTGGGCCGCAGAGGAGCGCAAACATGGTTCGCCAGCAGAGCGAGCTTTCGTACCAGCGCGCCAGGATGAAGATCCGTGAGGCGACCATCCGTACGCTGCGCGACAAGATGTCCGAGCTGTCTCGGGATCCCGAAACCGATTGGGAGGACGAGTTCGAGCGTCGAAGCGGGCTAGAGGACCTTGTGCCGAAGTTGAGGCAGACCAGCGGACCCGCCGAGTTCGAGGCCATCGCCCGCACGGTGTTCGAACGTGCGAACTATGACCGCGCAGGCGAGGGCGTCAGGGTGCTGCTCGAATCCATTGGGTTGCTTCATGGCACCGGCGCCTTTCGCTATTTCTCGGCAACGCCCGAACTGTTGGCTGCGATGGTCGGCGCACTCTCGTCGCGTATGCCACTCTCGTCCCGCGACTTCTTCTCCGCGCTTTACAAGGAATGGAACGTCGTCGTCTCCCCCGAGGCGGGGCAGAAGACTAGCCTTCTATCGACCTTGGACGGCTCAGAGCTGGCGCGGAACGCCAGAAGGGCCGAGGCGCTTCTCGTCGACGCCGGTGTTGGCATCGCCCTGTCCGACAGTACCACCATGATCGGCGAACGCGTACGGAGGCCCGAATGAGCAACCGCTTGGCTAAGGCCCTGGTGCGCCACATCCACGAGATGCCGGGCGCTTCCAAGTTCATTCTGATGGAGGGGATTTCCAAGGAGCTCGCGTTCGGTATCGCCCAGGAATGGCGCGCCGACCTGCCCCCGCTCCTCGTAGGCAGCGACGATCCCACCGCATTCGGTATTCGGGCCCTCAATGAGAAATCGGCGTCGACGACCATCCGGAATCACAGTTCCGGGGGCGTGGTCGTGATTGCATGCAGGGGATTCGAGATACCGGACTGGCAGTCCGTCGCCCGTTTCCCCAGTCTCTCGCCGTCGGACCTCCTCGCTACTCAGCGTGGCCTCGTACTTCTTGCTGAGGCTTCACGCAAGGTTGAGTTGGACGGCCCTCTCCGAGTTATTCGCGCGGCGATCCTTGAGGCCGAGGTACAGATCCGACCGACTGCCCAGCAGGTTGCCGACTATTTCGAAGCGATCGCCAAGGGCGATGATCCGCTGGTGATGCTGCCGCTCATCGGCGGTTTCTCCGATGCCGAAGCCGCCGCAGCAGGATTCGGGACGGTTCGCCTCCTCGAGAACCTGAGGCTCGCGCATCGGACCTTCGGCGACAGCCCGTCCTCGTTCATCGAGATCCGCAAAAAGGCAGACAGGCTGTTTCAGCGAACGTCATCCAAGCCGCGGACTTCAGAGGAACTCGTACGGCTGCTTCAGACGGAAAGTGAGTCCAGGCTCCAATACCTCGCCTTCGAGGAAGCGAAGTCCGTCCTGGACAACTATGTCCCTGACCTCACCGATCAGGTGATCCAGGAGACCAAGGACTACCAGCGCGAGCTCGCCAGCCATCCCGACGGGGAGGACCTGATCCGCGAGGTCCCCTGGGATGACTACATGGATCTGGCCCGGAGCCTCAAGTCGGCCGAAGAGAAGAAGGACGCAGCCCGGGGCTTGCTGGAGTTCGACAGAGCCCATGATAGCAAGGTCTTCCAAAAGCCGACCAAGAAGAAGCTGGAGAGCCTCGTCAGGGAACGCTCCATCGCAGCCACCTCGGACTGCCTCGAAGATCTGCTCGTCAGAGGCGCCCTCGCTCTGGAATCCCCTGTGCGGCGGATCTCCCTAATCGCTCCGTTCCCTCCCGACAAAGGCGACACCCGCGCGGCGGCACAGAAGCTTGCCGTCCTCGCCTGCGCGTCCTTCAGACTCAAGCCGCTGCTGGAAAGCGTCTCCGCAGAGGGCGTCGACGTCGACGGGGCGCTCGTCAGGAGCCCGCGCGAACTGGTCGGTATCACCGACGAAACCCTATTCGCAGGTTTCTTCTCCAGGACAGAAGTGAACGATGATGCCGTCCTCCCCCTGCTTCAGCTCAGGCTGCACGGTGAGCAGCCCCGCGACAGCGTCGAGCTCAGATGGCGACCTTCGGCAGACGATCTCGCGTCACTGCGGCTTGCCGTCGAGTTCTCGTTTTCGCCGTGTGCAAGGCTTGAGACCGAAGGTCAGGTGACCGCGCCTGCCTTCTGCGGTGCGCCCGAAGTTCGAGGAGTCGCGGGCGACCCGCGCGCATCTTCCTTGGCTACCGTCATCAACGAGGTCGCCAACACCGTGTTCGACGGGGGGCTGATCCCGTCCTCGCTCCGCAGAATCGCATCCGAGTGGACCGACTGTGTTGAAAAAGCACGCGGGTCGGACGCCGTCGCTTTTCTCGAGACGCTGTCCCTGGCGGGGGTGGTGGTCGGCCGCGATTCGGTTGGCCTTGGACTGCTCAGCCCCTTGAAGGCCGAATGGGTCGCCTCTGCCCTAGAAACCCTGCGCGAAGTTGCTGGCGAGGCGATCCTGACCGCCAATAGGCCCGAGACCGACGCGGAACGTCTTCAGGTGCGAGCCCAGGCTGCTGCCGCCCTCGCCCGTGCCACATCGTGCCACTACCCGGCGTTCATCCGCCAAGCCTCGGACAATCGGCCGCTGCTGCCAGTCACCGAAAGCCGCAGCTGGAGCGCGTATTCCTCCGAGTTCGGTTCTCCAAGCGAGAACTATGCGGAAGGTGCCGTCGGCGACGTCATCGACAAGCTTCTGACTTTGCAGCCGGAGATTGGCGGGCACCTGAAGTGCCTCGCCTTCGGCCCCGGCGCCGCCTCGCTTTTGGTTGGACAGGCGCTGAAGCTGCTCGGCTGCAAGGTGGGGAGGGGCAGGCTGGAGAGCTGCGAAATCATCTGCGTAAGCGAGAGGCCAGACGCGGAGGCGCTCGCTGCCGCGGACACCCTGCTCGGGGGACATTCCCGGCATCTGCTGAAGCTCCGCTACTTCAAGGACTTCAACGAGGCTACGAGGCATCTGCCATCGACGGTCGGCTCGCCAACCGCCCACCTTGCGGTGGTCACCGGCCTTTCCAACTCGGTCTCCAGGCTCTCCTTGGACACCGTCCCGCTCCGCATGCCCGAGCGCGAGGACGACGTCCTCATGACTCCGAAGACGTGGGTCCGTCCCGGCGCCAGCCGCCGGATGCTGCTTGCTCCGCCGGGCGTTACCGAGGCGGGGGCCGCTTGGCTCACTCTCGCAACCGCCATTGAGGATAGGTGGCCAGATGAAGACGAAGTGCGTGTCCCCGAGCTCAACCCGTCTCCGGGGAAGGTAAAATCCTACCTGAAGGCCGTGCACGACATGTCGCTCTGGGTGGCGACGGTCGACCGGTATGCCTCGCGCGACGCAATCGAGCGAGCCATGGGCGAGGACGTGGCAATCCTGCACCAGGAAAGGCGTCTTTCTTCCGAATCCCCGGTGGGCCTCGTAATCAGCCAGCGGTCCGGCGGCTCGGCCGACAGGGCGATCGCCAGAAGCCTCAAGTCCGCTCGCATTGTGTCCGACGAGGAGGCCTCGCGGGACATCGGCCGGAAACTGCGTGAGGTCGCATCGCAAGGTCACGGCGTGCTGGCGCTCGAGGCCGCTACGAGCGGGTCCGGCATCAATGAGCTGGTTGCCCACGTGGTGTCTTTCTCGCTGCTTGGAAGCAAGGCAACCCCTTGGCCGCTGCCTCCCGGCTGTAGGGTCCTCCTCGTCAGCCTTGACGAGTATGCCTCTTGGTTCGCCACTGGCAAGCGGGCCGACCTGCTCGCCCTCGCGCTGGACAAGGAGAACAAGGGAGTCCACGTCGCCGCCATCGAGGTGAAGGCAAGACGGTCAGACACCAAAGCAGAGGCGGAAGCTATAGACCAGCTCCGCCACACTCTCACGGCGACCCAGTACGCCGCCTACCACGATCCTAGCCACCTCTACACCAGGGTCTGGCTCAACAGGATCGCCGATGCCGCCTATTCGGTGGCGCGCGAGATCGGTTTTCGCCTAGAGTCTGCCGAGATCGAGGCGATCGAGGCGTTTCGCCGCGGCGTGGGCGTCCAGGAATGGGCCGCCATCGCTCTCGTCTTCGGACCGAGCCTGGATGAGTCCGAGCGGCATTACTTCCATAACCGCTTTGGCGACAGGGTCCCGATCGCCGTTCACTCCATGCGCCTTACTAAGGAACTCTTGGAGGAGGCTACCAAGTCCAGCCTCATCAACCTGAGGACCGTCGAGACGGAGAAGGGCCCACTCCCCGGCGGTCGTCAGAGGCGCCGTCCCGAACGCGGTGTCCCAAGGCCCGAACGCCAGGACATTCCCGAGGACGGCAAGGACGCCAAGGCCAACCAAGATATCATGCTCGACGACAGCGCGCCGCTGTCCGTAACGGGCAGCGGCATTCCTGCCGCAGACAGTACGGAAACCCCGGACGGAACTGACGGCCCCGAAAGAAAAAGTGGCGGAGCCGTCGAGACTGTGCCAAGCGAAACGAAGTCGCCGGCCGAGCCCCGTCCGGCGCCGACCGATTTTGTGCCGCCTATCCTCGGTTGGCGGATGGACAACGGCGAACCCGTTCTCTGGCGCTCCGCAGGAGCGCAGGCCGAACTCACCAACGGGCACGTCGAAATCTGGGGTTCCTCTGGCAAGGGGAAGACTCAGTTTACAATGTCACTGCTCGCCCAGCTCTCTGCGAACTGCGGGGCCTGCTTCGGCATAGCCGACTTCAAGAACGACTACGCCGGAGGTTTCCCGGACTCTGCCGGCGCGAGATTCATTGACCTTTGGGACAACGGGGCGCCCTACAACCCGCTTGCACTCATGACAACAGACGAGCGCTCAATCGCCGCAGCGATCATCGAGATTCGTGACGCCGTCGACATCGCCGCGAGAACTTTCGCCCACATGGGCCACAGGCAGCTTGGCAAGCTGGCGCAAGCTTTGGAGACCGTATACCGCGAGTGCCGCGCCGAGGGGCGCTGGCCGACACTGAAGACGCTCGACGACTATCTCGACGAAGATCTAAGGGGCGTCATCGGTGACCTGACCCGTCACCGCCTTTTCCGCGACGGGCCGCCGCTCGGCGAGGTGATCGCCGAGAACGTCGTTTTCGGTTTGTCGAAGATCCCCGGCACGGGCCTAACCACTGTCCTTGCCGGTGGGTTCATCCTCTCCGCATTGCTGCAGAAGGTGATGAGCCTCCCCCAGGTCTCCAAACAGATCAGGTACGTCGTCGTCGTCGATGAGGCCCACCGGGTGGCCGGCTTCAAGTCTGTCCATACCATGATCCGCGAGGGCAGGTCGAAGGGTCTTGCGGTTATCCTGGCCACGCAGCAGCCGAGCGACCTTCCCCAGGAAGTCGCCACCAACGCCCAGACGAAGATCTGCTTCCAGTTGGATCCCATGATGGCAAAGGCCGCAGCGAAGAGGCTCGACCCCAGCGACCGCACGCTGCCCGACCAGATTCGCAACTTAGCAGAAGGCGAAGCGTTCGTGTCCCTGGGCAACTCCAGGCCGGTGCTCGTCAGAATGGCTCAGCTCTGGAGGGACCGCCCCGAACTTCTCATTCCAGAGCGTCCTAAGGAGATGGAGAGCATCCTCAGCTATACTCGATAGGTTTTTGTGCTCGCGTCCGTCCGTCGCCGTGCCAATCGCGCCTGCGTCAACCCGAGGTGCATCCCGCCCGCCGCGCACGTCGGCATCCGACGGGCGGGATGATGCCAGAGGTCCGTCGCGTTGTGTCGCCCGGCAGCCCACTGTACATCCAGCCAGGGGAGCTGCAGGTTAAGCGAGCTTTCCCGGATCCGGAAGATGTCGGACCGCTGACCGCGCATGACCTTCCGGACGAGCTTGCGGCTGTGGCTGGTGTGGCGGACGTCTCCTTGATGGCAACACCCCCTTTGGCCAGAGCGAGAATGACGCTGTTGGTCTTTTCCTGGCACAGATAGCCCTCGTACTGGATGCGCTCCGTCGCCCTGAGCAGGGCGGGATCGACGGTCGCCACCCCGATGACGGCGCGGATCTGGCGCATCGACTTGTGCACGGCATCCAGGAAGGCATGGCTGGTGTTCTCCATGCCGATTCACAATCTCTGGCCATGCTGCGAACTTGGTTGTGAACCACGCCTGACCTCGCCCCGATGTCGCCCAGGTGGGTCCACAGCGCCTCCCCGCGCGTGCCGCTCCGTCGCAGATGGGGGCACTGCGCGGCACGCGCGGGTCCCCTCCATGGACTACCTGGACGACAAGTCCTCAACAGATCAGGGGGTCCCTTTTCTGTGCCGACCCAGGGTCCCTATCTCAAGCCGATTGACAGCGTGGTGGTGCTGTTGCGCTTGTAATCGTGCGTCATCGTCCCGTACTTGCCGGGCTTCAACGGCAGACCGGGCTGTCTCACAATCGTTGACACGTTCCGTTCTGCAAGATCCCCAGGCGGGCCGGGCGGCCGGTTTTGAACAGTCTCGCGCAGGGCGCGACGGCGGTCCCGGTCCGTGGCGCCGCGCAAGGTCAGCCCCCGCCGGGCTCGTGGCGTGGCGGCTCGTCCTCGTCGTCCGGGCCTCCCGCCGGTACGCCGTTGCGATCGGGTTGCCGCCGGATCGCTTCCGCGATGGTTTCGGCCCGCCGGATCAGTTCGGGCAAGGCGTTCCCGACGTCCTGGGCGGTATCGTAAAGGAACACCTCGCCGACCCAGGTATGGGTAAGAAGGTTGCTAAACAGGGCGTAGGTCGGCTTGCCCCTCTGAAGAATCGGGATGATCGGGATCCGGTGGCTTGGCGCTATGATTTGAAGTTCCGCGGGAACCGCTCTCGGCTGGGTGATGTCGGCGATGATGAAGCGGGACAGCCCCGATAGCCGGGATATGGTTTCGCCGAGGTTGCTCCTAGCCGGCCGGTCGAAGTCGAAGACGATGGGCACCAGATTGTAGGAGTTGCGAAGGGCGTTCCGCAAATTTTCAAGGATCTCCTTGCGCTTTTCGGTGAACCGGCCCAGGAGCAGGACGCCCTTGGTGTCGGTGGCGTTGAAGATATCGCTGATCCTTTCGCTGCTCAGCATCAGGTAGATGAACTGTGCCACTTCGATGCTGTCGACGGTGAGCTTGGTCTCGTCGCTGGGAGTGATCTGCAGGCGTGCCTGCTTGGCCCCGTTCAAGAGCGGCTTCCACGCGGAAATGCCGTAAACCTTGCAGTCGTGGATCGTGGCGCCGCGCAGATCCGTTTCGAGAAGGAGCGTGCGCTCCAGGCAGGTGGATTTGAGCTCCGCTTCGGTGAGTCGGGACTGGCTGAGGTTCGCTTCGGCGAGATAGGCCTGCTTCAGCGAGCTTTGGTGCAGGTTGGCTTGGCTCAGGTCGGCACGCGTCAGTCCGGCTTGCGTCAGTTCGGCGCCCTCGAGTTTCGCCCGGGTCAGATCGGCCTCGACCAGCAGCGCCTCGTTGAGGGTGGCGAAGCTGAGGTCGCTGTCGTGGAGGCAGGCCCGCGTCAGGTTGGCGCTCGTCATGATAGCGCCCTGGAGAGATGCCCGCGAAAGTTGCGTCCCGACCATGGTGGCGTGGAGCAGCTCGGCGCCCGTCAGATTCGCGCGCCCTAGATTGGCGCCCGACAGGTCGGCATGCTTAAGCTTGGCCTTCCACAGGTCCGCCGCGCGAAGCACCGCGTTGGGCAGTTTGGCCTGCGACAGGTCGGCCGTTCGAAGCGACGCTTCGGACAGATCGGCGCCGGACAGGTCGGCCCCGCTCAGCAAGGTGTCGGAGAAATCGATTCCTTCCGCCTCCAGGTTGCGCAGTTCGGCTTCCCGCAGATCCGGCTGGCGGTCCGGATCGACCTTGCGCCACGCGTTCCAGGCCTTCGTTCCCTTGGCCAGCCGCTCCAGATCCTGGATGTCCGCCATGCGAAATCCTCCTTTTGGCCGGGATCGGCCGGGGCGCTGGCCCGTGGGAGTTCCCGGAGGCTGCGACTTTCAGGGCTTTGGCCGCATGAACCGCTCTGGATGGGGATCGGGCTGCGTCACCAGAAGAGGGGCCGCCCAGGCGCGATCCGTTTCGTAATGCCTGTACAACGACCGGCGGGCCGTGACGGACGCCGTTTCAAAGGACGTCGAACGGCATATCAGCTCCTGGTAGAAGGACTCCGCGTGCTTCATCGCTTTGTGATCGTCCATGTCCCAGCGGAAGCCCAGGATCGCCGGTATGCTGTGGCGGGCCAGCGCGTACACGCTCCGGTCGCCCGGTTCCCGGCAACTGCTGAGATAGACGAAGCCGGCGTTGCGCAGCCAGTTGCCGAACCGTTCCAGCTCGATGACATCCACCGGGGCACCCGGAAAGCAGATCCATCCGTAGCCGCGCCGTTCGTCGTAATAGGCATGACCGCCGAAATGCACGATGTGCCACATCGTTCCGTTCCGCAGGGTTTCGCGGACGTGCAGATGGAACGGCTTGTCCTTGGGGGCCGTGGCCGGCGACAACCGGACGGGGGCGTGGAACAGGGCGGGCCGGTTTTGGTCGAAGCATTCTTTTCGATGCCCCTCGATGATGGCCTCCAGGGTGTCGCATTCCGCGGCCACGTTTTCCAGCTCCGGAAAGTAACCCATCCTGGGAACGAACGCGCAGAAGGAGGCATCGATGATCAGGCAGTTCAGTTCTCCGCCCTTCCGCCATTCGGCGAGCTTCGGGTAGAAGCCCTCATTCGTCCGAAGATTGCGCATGATGGGCGATTTCAGCATCCAGAAGGGCGCGCCCTCCGGTTCGTCTCCGAGAAAGTCTTGGCTGCACAACGCCTCCCAGCCAAGGGACTGATACTTCTCATCGACCACGAACCGGATCTGGACGTTGTCCAGGCCCCCCACGTCCGACACGGTTCGCCCGAAGTAATGCTTAAATCGGTGGTCGGCGAACAGACGCGCGACCAAAGCCTTGCCCATCTCCTTCAGTTCACGTTGCCATCGCGGGTATCCGGAGGATGCGATGTCGGCGTGCCGGCGCATGACGTCGTCCAAATTGGAGAGATCGATGTCCAACCGGTCATTATAGAATTCATTGCCGCTTGGGGACCGCTTGCTGATGCGCCAGGACGATGCGCCTTCCAGCAGATGGATCTCCACTTCGGCGAATTTCCTGTTTGCGTGCGGCGAGTTGGCCTGCTGCGGCAGTAGTTTCGTGATCGCCTCGGACAGGAGCGGATCCATGTCGGCGATCTGCGGCACGACACAGCATTTGCCGAGGGCCGCCGCTTCCTCCAGCATTCCGCCGCTCGTCGCGCGGGTCACCAGAAGGAATGGCGATTTGTTTCCTTTTTCGAAGCGGTAGTGCCGCAGAACCCCCATTCCCAGCAGCGCTCCTTCGACGACCCGCGCCCCCGCGTTCTTCGGCAGGTCGAGATGCGCCACGACGAGGTCGAACGTCTCGTCGGCGAGCGCCTTGGCGTCGGCGGCGTTGCCGGCCCGTTCGACCTGAAGGGCGGCGGGATGGCCGGCACGCTCAGCGATCAGGTGAAGAATGAGATTGCCCAGCCCGTCCTGCTCCCGCTTGGGGATCGCCAGCAAGACCTTCATACCGCACCTGCGACAGGTTGGAGAGGAAGCCGGATTTCGAAGGAGGCGATTTCGGCGGAGGGTTCCGGCGGCCGGTACGCGCCATGGTTCCTCTGCACGAAGCGCCGGATGGTGGCCTCGCCCAGCGCCAGTTCCGCACGGAGCCGGGCGCGCGCCAGCGCCGTTCCGGCATCGACGGTCCCATCTTCCGATTCGGCGGCGGGCTCGGTCGGCAAGGGGCCTTCGATGCCCAGGACCAGATCGTCGCCCTCCTGCCGGAAGCCGACCGTCACCCGTGCCTCGTCCGGTAGGTTGCGCAGCAGGTAGGACAGGATCGTCTCGATGACGAAGCTCATCTGATAGGGGTCAGCCCGCACGATCCCGTCCGTCGAGGCGAGCTTCAGAACGACCGCCTCGGCGTCGATGACGGGCAGCGACCCGACGATCTCCTGCACCACTTGGCGCATGGAAAGCCGGACCGGGACGTAGGGCACTGCGCCTTCCCCGTGGTTGTAGAGCAGCAGCCGGTCGAACGGCATGTCCATGCGCCGCAAATAGCGCATCATCCGGGGAATTTCCCTGCCCCAGTCCTCGCTCTGCGCCTTCCTGGCGAGCCGGCTGAGCGTGCCGGCGACCAGGGACAGGGCCGGACGCGTCTGATTGACGATCTCGTGGAACATGTCCTTGATGTCGTCGCTCCTGGCGTAGCGGCGATAATCGCCCCACTCGCGCCCGAAAAAGACCCGCCGCCCGAAATCCGGCATCTTCCGCCCGGACAGCAGGACCGTCACCGCCTGTCCGGCGGCGTGTCCACCGGGCTCGCAGCCGGCGCCGTCCTCTATCGGGACGCGCAGCTCCGCCTTGGTCGGCACGAAATTATCGACGCGAAGTTGCGGAACGCCTTCTCCGGTAGCCTTCAGGAAGCTTTGGAGATCCTTGCCGACGACGTCCTGTTTCGGGCACCCCAGCATTCTCGCACCGGCCGGGTTGATCTCGACGATCCGGCAGTCATCGTTCGTGACGACGATCAGATCCTGGGAGACCCGGAGCAGTTCGTACAGCATGCAGTAGCGCATGAGGTTTTCCAGGAACGACCGTATGCTTCCGAACAGGGAAATCAATTCGGCCCGTTCGCTGGTCGAGAAGGCGTTCTCCTGCCGATCCTCGATGCTGAGGATCCAGCGGACCTGCCCGTCCAAGGAGATCGGAAGGGCGAGCCCGGAACGGGCCGGGGAGGTGTTCGGTCCCGTCCGGCCCCCGCCCCCACTGAGGGCGCCGCTCCGATTCAGATTGACGGGTCGGCCTTCCCGATAGGCGCGGCCCAGAATGCCTCCGTCAATCGGCTGGGTGAACCCCAGGGGCAGGAGATAGCCGTTGAACGCCCCCATCGCCTGCTGGCGCAGGACGAACGCCCCCCGGTCCGTGTCCGCTTCGAACAAGGCAGCGTTCTGCCAGCCGTAATGCTTGACTAGTTCTTTGACGATGCATTTGGCCATGTCGTCGATGTTGCGCGCGGCGGAGGCCAGCAGGATCAGGTTCGAGCGGAATTTCTCCGCCCGCCGGCCGAGCTGTGCCAGCGCCACGCCCACCGTCTTGTCGATGGGAAGCTTGGAAAGCGCCTCCCTGTGGGTGGCGCCATAGAAGTCCAGGGATTTGCTGTGCCAAGTCACGGTTGCCGCGATGCCCCCTTCGCGGCGGATGGCGTAGACCAGCAGGGACCGGTATCCCCGCATCAGGTAGTCCCGGCAGTCGGGCGAATCCCGCAGCTCTTGCATGTGGTCCTGCTTCAGGAACGCCTCGAAGTCGGGGATCGCCCGGGGGCCGGGCTCCATCAGCCAGAACGTGAGAAGGGGCGAGATGGGTTGCCAGCGCGCGTGATGCCCCATCCTGTCGGGGACGGAGACCAGCGTCCGTGCGTGGTGCCGGTGCTTTTCCCCATCGTCGGCGCTGAACAGCGACACGGAGAAGGTGTCGAAGGGGATGACCCTCCTCATCGCTTCGGCCATGTCGACCAGCAACTGCTCCGGTTCGAGCGCGCTGTCCGCCAACGCGTGGATGGCCGTCGCGGCCGTTTCCAGCTCCAGGCTGCGGACGATGGCGAGCAGGGCCGTGACGCTCCCCGCCGTGTCCAGGATCGGCGTCGACGCCACCATAATGTGAAGTGGATGGTGGTCGTTCAGGCGACGGACCCGAAGCGTGTATTCCTCGCTGAGCCCTTCACTCCGCTCGATCAGCTTCCCTTCGATGACCGCGCGCGTCTCCGCGTCGGTGATGAAATCCCACACGGACATGCCCTCGACCGACATTTCCGCCGGAACCCCGAAGATCTCGCGCAGCTTTGGATTGGCGTGCTGGATCGTCAGCGTCGGACCGCACAGCAGGATGCCGAGCGGCATCATGTCGAAGATCCGAAGCTCCTCGCGAACGATGCGGGACAGGTCGCTCAGGATGGCGTAGCCGCGTATAGTGCCCTCGCGCACGACCCGCCCGATGCTGACGCCGACGGGAAGCGTGGCGTCGTCCGGCCGGCGCAGGCGCAGGATGTGCATGCCCGATCCGGTCTCCGCATGGCCGGCCAGTGCGTCGTCGAGGACGCGCGCGCCGTCGCCGAGGAAGTCCGCCAGCCTGCGGTGATGGGCCGACGCGACGCCAAGCAGACGGTTCATCTCGTTATTGGCGAAGGTGATGATCCCCTCGTCGTCGAGCAGGCAGTAGCCGCGGTTGCTCGCTTCAAGGGCCGCCTCGTGCACCTCGGCCGTCCCTTCCAGCACCCGTAGCAGCGTCGACCGGACGACATGGCGCAGGCGACCGATCGTGTTCTCGACGTCGTCCCCCGGTGCCCGATCATGACGCAACACCTCGTCGAACGTGTCTTCCAGCGAGGAGAGTTCGATGAACAGGTCGGTGATCGCATAGTCGAGGCGTTGAACCTTGGCTGTCGCCGCCGCGATCACGGTCGCGGGCGACGCGTCGGATTCCATGGCCTGCACGACGAGGTGGAAGAGGTCGCGCTTCTTCAAGGCTTCCTCTTCCACGAGGCGGATCCGCGGGGGGGCGCCGCTCCCCCAATGGACGAGTAGCTTGCGAAGCCACCCGTTCCACAAGGCATGCGCGGTTTCAACGTCGATCCGGGCTGGACCACTTCGAGACCGGGGCCGTTCGTCGTCCGGCCCCGCAGCCACCGTCGCTTCGTTCCTCCGGTCGTTGTCCTTGCGAGTTCCCGCGCCCATCGTGCGTCCCCTGATGTCCCCGGCGATTTCAGCGCAATAGGAGTCCACGCTCGCAACCGCGCGATCGCGAGCCCTGGATGCGGGATTCCGTGAACTCATTTTTGTTTTGGCAACAAACGTTTCCAAAGAACGCATCGGTCGCCGTTTTGCAAGTCACCCTTCAGAACAGGCTGAATACCTCGAAATCAGATATCGTGCAGGAAGCATGTCGGGGAAATACATACGCGGATATGAGCTTTCCGATATTTTCGAAATTCTGGTTTGTTGAGGAAAACGTCTTGTACCCGATTGGTCGAAGGGTAAGCCCGTCGTTGACGTTCGGATTGTGAATGGTGTGGGAAAATATTCAAGAACGAAGCCCCTTCCATCCGAAACAGTTGCCCATTTCAGATAAAGGATGATCGGTCATCTCTCCTTTGCACCCCGCGACTGCTCTGCAGCGATGGTGCCGATTCCCAGAGGAGGTATTGCGCTTTGGACAATTCCTCGCAAAGATTGCAATCGGCTGTCAGGGACGAATCGAAACGTGATATTGGCAAGATTTGTATGTTTATTTTGGCGCGATATGGAGGCCGTTGGTTGTTGTAGATTGGCTTTGAGGGCTGTCCGCTTGATGCGGAAAAAGCCGACCTCGAAACCGGGCGTGAAGGAGAGCCTTCCCATTCGCTGACCCGGAGTTCGTACCGCCGACCGCGCCCTTCTCGCCTTCGGGGAGGGCTGTGCCGGCGCGGGGGAGGGCGTGGGATTGTCAGCGGGTCTAGCTCTCGGCCAGCCCCTGGATGTTCGGGAATGGTGCGAGACGCGGCCGGAACCAGCGCGAGGAAACGCTATGATGGATGTCACCAGCTACATCGACCAGCTTGAGCTGCCGGCGGCCTCTCCGAGAGCGGAGGCGGTGAGCCGCGATGAGCCCACCGCCGCCTTCACCGCCGCCTCCCAGGCGTTGGTCGTCGGTTCCCAGATGGCGGAGTTCAGCGGCACGGTGCCGCGATCCGTCCGTCCGGCGATCAGCAATGGTCTGCTGCTGGGGCATCTCGCGGCCCGCAAGGCGACCGCGGGGCGGGACGACCCTTGGGCTTGGTACCGTGAATACTGCACCGTCATGGAAAAGATCGGCTGGCTGCCGACGGGCGCCCAACAGACCCAGCATGACGTCGATGGTCGGAATGCATCGGTGCATGAAGCCATCATTCCCGTCCTGATGGCCGCCTTCGGGCCGGCCGCCGCGGCCAGCTCGATCATCCTCAAAGTGCTGGGACAGCTGCAAACCATGGACAAGGACCAACCTTGGCTGACCCTGTTCGAGCACAGGAGCCTCAACGTAAAGGCGGCGAAGTTCACCATGAACTACATCGACGGCAAGGATGACGAAGGCGTATCGCTGACGACGGCCTTCTTCAGCCTGGAGGCCTCGAAGACTTTGGACCAAGTCCTGTTCTTCAAATTTTCAGAGGAAAAAGCGACTCTCAGAAGTGCCCAGGTTGATGGCGTGATCAGCGCCGGGACAATCGCGCAGACCGAGTCCGCGCTGTCGCGGAAGGTCCAGCCCTACATCGTCGACAACATCAGGAATATCGAGATCTGACCGCAGCGATCGACTCCATCGGGGGGCGGGCTCGTGCGAAGTCACCGAAGCGCCTTGCCGCGCTTTCATCGTGCGTGTGTGACGGGTTCCGTGCCTCTCGCTCTTCGACGGTCTCAATCCGTGGGCGTGAACAACCGCGCCGAGATCAGCTTCGAAATTTTCCACAAATCTTCCGCGGTGGAATTTTGTTTTCCCAGGAAATCGCAAGCAATATCGAGCGCACCGCAACGGTCCGCCGTTTCGATGATTCGGAAATCATCGCGCTTCGTGTAGCGGTTTTTTCCGGGCAACAAATCCTGCGGCCAGAATTGTGCGCGTTCGGCGAGTCGGGCGAGCAAGCCGTTTGCCCTGTCCTCGTTTCCTCCGATGCACTGCGCCAGCGGCGTGTGGAGTTCCGGCGTCAAGCCTCGCAGGATATCCAGAAGACGGGCCATTTCCCGTGGGCGCAACGGCTTGCCATCGGGAAATTCGACGCTCAAGCCAATTTCGTTTCCATAAAGCCGCGCAAGTTCGGCCGTGCTGAAGCGCGCGCCGGACGACCGTGCCTGGATGAAGTCGCGTAGGGCGCCTCCGGGGATTCCGAAAATATTCCGGTTGTCGTCCCGGCCGTGCAATGCCTTTCCGGCGTCTCCAACCCAGGCTCCGGCAAGCGAAAGCCAGTTGGATGCGATCGGGCTGGGGGAAGTCCACAATTCCATCGCGAAGGAGTTGGCACTGATCAGGCCGGCGAAGGTGCGGTTGACGTCGAGGGACTTCTGCGCGCGGTAGTTCTGCCAACGAAAGTCCTTGCAGCCGACATGGTAGCCGAATTGCGCACCGTTCAGCAGTGACGCGATCAGGAAATAGGTGGGGCGGCCATCGGTGTGCCATCCTTTAGTCTCGCTGTCGCGCAAGCGTTCCACCAGGTCTCTGGTCCTGCGATGATCCTGGCGAACCCCCCAGCAAAGGGCCGCCTTCCACAAGCCCGCTTCCCAGAGCCGCCCGGCGGCGACCTTTTTCCTGGTGTCGTCCGCCGTGTCGCCATGCTCGATGAAAATTTCGAGCAGGGTGTACCCGACTTCGCGCACCCTGTCGAAATCGACGGCGTCGAAAGCGGAGAGAACCTGACGGTCGAGCCGGTCCGGGTCGATGGACGGCCTTTCACCGCCCGACAAAAAGGCGCTGGGTGCCAGGCCTTCCGGAAACGGACTTCGCAGATTCTCAGTTTCGCTCCGGATGTGGCGGGCGGCGACCTCCGTGTCCCCCCGCTCCAGGCTTCTGCGGCTCAGCGCGGAAAACGCCGCGGCGCGCAGGTCGCCGGGCAGGTGCTGCAAGTCGGCGTCGGTCAATCCCGAGAAGGCGCCGAGCGTCGCCTTGACGACCGCCCGCCACGCGACCGGCAGCGTCTCCAGATCGTCGCCGAGCATGGCCCGCAGGTCGGCGGCAAGGTCGAAGGGAAGCGGCGCCGGCGGATCGCCCCCGGCGAGGGCGCCGTGATACGCGACCTCGACCGCCCGCTGGCGGTCGTTCAGGCTCTCCCAGAACGACGAGGCTCCGTCGTCGGGCCTGAGCTTGTAGAAGCGCACGGCTTCCAGGTTCACCTGTTTGGCGGCGCGCTGGAGATCCTCCTTGCGCTTTACCACGGCGGGGCCATCCGTCCTGCGGGGACCGGCGAAGATCTGCCGCAGCATGAGGCGGCGCAGGTCGGGGCGGTGGCGGACCACGCCGGCTTCGCCGGTCGGCTCCACCAGCCAGTAATGCGCCGCCAGCCTGGACAGCAGACTCTCCGCCTCATCGAGGTCGATCGATCGGCCGAGGCATGGCCCCGCCAGCACCAGCCGGATCAGGTCGACGTTGATCCGGCGCAGGACAAGCCCGGGATGGGCCAGTTTCTGGACGTCCGGATCCGAAATCCGGTCGAGGATCCGGCTGTAAAGGAAGGTCTGGGCGAACTCCGCCGAGAAAGCCTGATCGGTCTCGATGTCACGCAGCAGCGCGTCGATCTCATCCTCGGACTGTTGGCGTGCGAAGCGTTCGAGGACGATCAGGGCCAGGGGATGCCCTTGCAGAGCCCTCGCGGCCCGCACGCGCTGCTCCAGCCTGGGAAAGCGCGGCCCGTTTGGAGCGTTCACCCGGTCACGCTGTTCCAGGAGCGCCGCCCCCGAACGGACGGGCAGAGGGCCGACCGTCAGCCAGCGTTTCCTGGGACCGAAGCGATCGACGGCCTGCCGCTCCGGCAACGGGATGCCGCGGCCGCTCACGATGGCCCGCAACCCCGGAAACACCGTGTCGGCGCGCAGGCGCTCTTCCAGGTCGAGGAGGGCCTTCACCGTTTCGGGGCCGAGGTTGCCCACGCTCTCGAAGCTGTCCATGACGAAAGCGATCGGCATCGCCCGCAGATCCGGCGGCACTCTGTGCGTGATCTGGCCGAGGACCAAGGACTGGATGACTGAGAATTCCGCATCGATTGTCGGGCGGGGCCGGTCTGCCGCCGGTCCGGTCGCCTCGCTGAGATCGTTCCGTAGCGCGTGCAGTGCGTCCGCCGCCGTCTGGTGCCTGGCGGATTTCGCATGGCCCGCGCGCAGATATTCGGCGCCGAGCTGTCTCAGGAATTCCTGCATGACGTCAATTGGATGGCCGCCGGACAGGGTCGGCCGGTCGAAATCCAATAGAACGACGAAGGGCGGTTTGTCGTTGCGCATCCAGGCGCGCACCAGATTCGCCAGTAGCGCCGATTTTCCCAAACCGCCTTCGCCGCTCACCAGCAGCGGCAGCGCGGGCTCTCCCTGCGTGAGGACGTGCTGCCTGAGCCTGCGCGTCATGGCGTCCCGCCCGAAGAGCGTGTTCGGCAGCACCGCGGAAAGGCTCGACAGGCGCCGGCGCATGGTGATGCGCGAGGATGCGTCCTCCCGTTCCGACCGGTTCAACTCCTGCCCGACGGCGGGCGTGAAGGACGCGAACTGGGAAGCGGCGTAGCGTGCCTCGTCCTCCTGCTCCCGACGCCCCTCGTCGCCCTTCCTCCCCGGCGCCGGGAAGGCTCCCAGGCCGCTGGCCCTGCCGCGGAGCGCATCGCGCAGCATCTTCCCGAAAAGGTCGCCCGCCTCCACGGGCGGCGCTTCGGCGATGGTCGGCCCGACCAGACCGGGAGCGGTCAGCCGGCTCAGCGCCGCGCGCCGCGGCGCCGATTTCAGGATCCACCGGTAGGCGCCGTTGGACAGATCCTCGTCGCACAGCGCCGCGAGAGCGCCGGCCACCTCCTCTCGGTCCGGCTCCGGAACCTGTTCCAGCAGCGCCAGCGGATCGAAGCGCCCGGAAACGGCGGTCAAAAGCGTGAGCGTGTCCAGGAAGGCCGAACTCATCGCACCATCTCCTTAGCAGAAGTAGGATTCGAGGGCCTCGTCCAGATGGTTGACGGTGAAATCCGCAAGGTTCGGCAGCGGAGTCCGGCCACCGGCGTAGGAAACGAGCACCTTCGCGATCAGGCTCGCGACCTGGGCGTCCAGCGGTCTCCTGTTGAGGCCGCGGAAATCCAGCCAGATCCTGATCAGGTTCTCCATGTCGCGCACGTCCTCGTCGATGATGGGGCAGTCGAGGCGGGCTTCTTCCGGAATATGATACAGGGACACGTTCAGGCCGATCAGGACGATCCGCATCTGCTCGACGATCCGGATGTCCTGGTACAGAACGTCGAGGAACAGGCGGCCTCCGGCATCCGTCAGCGGATGCACGTCGAGGTCGTCGATGACCAGCCATATCGTTTTTCCGGGAAATTGCTCGGCCAGGATCTCGCGAAGGAACACGACGAGCCGCTTGGCATAGGCGGGGTCCGTCGTTTCCTGTTCGGGCATGTCCTGGAAGGCGTGCGGCGACAGGGCGGTCAGGATCCGGGCGGCCATCTCCTTCGCCCCGACCGGCACCGTGTCGGCGCTGAACGACACGTAAATGTTCTCCGGCCCGGGAAACACATGTTTCAGGATGTCCAGCGTGAAGCTTTTCCCGATCCTCTGCTGCGTCGTGCTGGTCGGTGGACGCACCACCAGCACCTGCTTGCCGCGTTCGCCGGCCCCGACCGCCGACCTCTTGGCGAGGAGGGACAACTGCCGGATCAGGGACTGGCGCCCGAACACCGGCCGCCGGCGATCGATGCAGCCGCCCTCCAGATGGTGTTCCACCGTCGAAACGATCTTCGGCAACGTGGCGGCGAGGGACCGGGCGATGGCCGAAAGCGGAATCGCGACGTTCACCACGTCCTGCGGGACGCGCAGCCCGTCCGCGCCGGGACGATTCTTGCCGATGCCGAGATGGTGCAGCGCGGCCGGCTGCCCGTTCCGGTCGAGGACAAGGGCACCGGAGGAACCCAGCACCGTCGGACCGCTGTGGAAGACGCGTGGCGACGGCGGATCGTTCTCGAACTGGAACGATCCGCCCGAAATCGAACGGCCGTCGCCGAGCGGATGGTGCAGCAGCCAGCAGGACCCGGCCAGCGCCTCGCTCCGGTCCGACAGCTTGTACCAGCCGCGCTGGAGTCCGGGCGTTCCCTGCAACCGGATCACCGCGTAATCCAGGGAATCGTCCAGCGACGAAGCCCAGGCGCGTCGGATGGCCTCGTCCATCCACCAGCGGTCTTCCGCCCCCTCCGGCTGAAGGGTGCCCTGGCGGCTGGCGGCGATGCACCAGTCCTGCTGGGCGTGAACCACGGAGGATGGTCCGGTTGGCATCCCGCTGGTCCGCGAATAGTCGAAGATCACGCGCAACGCTTCACCGTCCTGCAAAGGCCCGCCTGGGGTGAGCCCCTCGACGACGTGGAAGTTCGTCAGGACCGCCGAAGGGCCAATGAGAAAGCCGGTCCCATTTTCTATCGTGTTGTTCTTCTCCGCCACGACCTTGCAGAGACGTTTCCTGGCCAGCAGGATCGCCGGAACCAGAATGTCCGGGTCGGGCATGTCCGCGTTGGGATCGGTCATTTTCTCAGGCACCGATCGCCCGACGGCCTCCGTCAGCGTCTTCGGCGGCGAACCGGGCGGCCGGGAGGCGGTTCCCTGCGCCGACAGAATGCCGGCCGCCGCCGCCGCGAAGCAGGCCTCTCCGATCGCGTCCCGCGACCCTAGCATCGCGAGCGCCAGCGCGACTGCGTCCTCCAGCCGCGCCGGGTCGAGGTCGGCGATGCCGGCCAGCCGGGCGCGCAGTTGCGCCAGCACGACGGCCTGCGCGAACCCCCGCGGCATGGCCGGATCGTTCAATCCGGCGACGTAATCGTCGAAGAACTGCTGGAACACGAGCCGGGGAGCGGAGACGAGATCGGCAACGTCCCGCGCCGTTTTCAATGCGTCGAGGAAGGAGTTTTGCGCTTCGCTCATGGCGTGCCGTCAGCCCCTGTCCACCCAGTTCAATCCCTCGACGATCTCGCCGTCGATTCCGCCGCCGGCTGGTCCGCCGCCGGTCGCGACCAGCCGGACGGCCCAAAGGTCGTGGGCCATGTTGACGCGTTTGGGCGCTCCGCCGAAATGCAGGCCGCACACCGTGTCCCCGTCGCCAGTAAGAGACAGGATGCAGGAACCCGAATTTCCCCATAGTGTCGTCGCGTCGTGACCGAAGGCCCAGGCGCGCAGGTCTTCGGGAAGCTCGCCGGGTTTGCGCTCCACCTCGCCGGGGCTGATGTATTTGAAGCCGTAATCCTCGCCGTACAGCTCCCAGAGCCGGTCCCAGATGTCCAGGGACTGCTGGCCGGTGGCCGGGTCGATGCCCGCCGCGTAGTTCGGTTTGGCCGGATAGCCGACGACGACGATGTTCCGGGCCGGGTTCCCAAGATCTGGAAACCCGGCCAGCTTGACCGCCGCGGGCAGCGCCGCGTTTCCGGTCGCGCTGGTGGCCGAGACGGCGAGAAGGGCCATGTCGAGCTTGCGGACGTCGACATACTCCCCGATCCGGTCGGGACCGGCGGCGACCACTCCTTCCACCGTGAAGCAGCGGTCGGCGGCTTGAGCCGCCGGGTCGAAATTGATGGTGACCGGAGCCGTGAGTTTGAAATCATGGCCGCCGCCCGGCCGGGGAAGGGGTTCGGCGAAGGCGTCGATGACGTGGCGGTTCGTCATGACCAGCCCCGGCCCGACGACGGTGCCCGTCCCCACATGGGAGGAGACGCCGTCGACCGTCATGTCGATCCGACCGGTGGCCGCGATGATCGCCTTGATGCCGTGCCGGCGCACGGTGAGGTCGGGGCCCCAACTGTCCATCCGGGGGCTGTCGAGGTCGACGAACCCGTTTGCGTCGACCCGCAACGCCGGGCGCCCGGTCAGCCTGATCAACGCTTCCGCGGCAACCCTCTTGATGCCCGAGAAGGAGCGGGTTGAAGAGACGCCGCCGATGAAGCCGTCCAGGACGCCGGGCATCGCGCCCAGCACCTCCTGCCGCAGCGTCGCGATCACGGCGGATGGCGGGCGGGCCGTCGCACCCAGCATCTTTTCCGCGTTTTCGAGCAAGAGTTGCTTGCCGGAACCGCGCAGAATGTCGCGCGCCTGGGCTTCACCGATGGCGCCGGCGCTTTCCATGCCGCCGGGGCGGCGGGACGCGATCACGCGGAGGGCGGCGGCCGGCTCGATGTCCGGCGGGATGGGCATCGACAGGACGGCCGGCGCGGCCAGCCGCTCGGGGGACTGGCCGCTCCGCCGCATGGCCTCGGCCAAGGCGGAGCTGGGGCGGGCCGGGACCACGGATTCGAGGGCCGGAGTGTGGTCCGGAGCGAGCCGGAGCGCCTTGTCGAACGCCAGATAGCCCGCTTCCGCCGAGAAGCGGTCCCAGGGCAGGCCCGGCGCCCGGATGTCCGCGGCGGGATGCGCCGCCACGGCGGGGGCGGAGGGGAGCTGGATCTCCGCCAACGGCAGCGCCAGCAGCCTCTCGGCGTTCACGACGCCGGTCCCCATCGCTTCCTCGTCCCAGCCGGCGGGAGGGCGGCGGGCGGTTTGGCGGAGCGCCGCCCGGAAAAGCGCCTGGACGGTCGTGCCGCGGCTCGCGGCTTCGCGCGTCACGGCCTCCACCGTGTGCCTGGCCAGCCACAGGGCGGCGCAGCCCGCCGTGATCGCGGTGGCGAAGGAGGTGCCCTGTCCCGGTTCGACCAGGGCTGGATCCTCCGGAGCCGGCGTGGTGCGCCGGGCGACGGCGACGTTCTCCGCCGGAGCGGACACGTCGACCTTACCGCCCCGCGAGGTTCCCTTCCAAGGCCGGTCGTGGACGTCCACGCCGGCCACGGCGATGACGTTCTCGTCCCAGGCGGGATAGACGACGATGCGCACGCAGTTGCCCGCGGCGGCCAGCACGATCATGCCGGCTTCGACCGCGCGCGCGATGGCGCGCTTGAGGTCCGGAAAAGGCAGCGGACCGCCCAGGCTCAGGCTGACGATGTGGCAGCCCGTCCGGCGGGCGTGATCGATGGCCGCCGCCACCGCGGCGCCGCTGCCGATCACCACGTTGTCGATGCAGCGGATGGGAACCACCGTCGCTCCGGGGGCGGAACCCAGGACGCCGCCGGCCGGCCTGCTGGCGACGCAGCTCGACGTGGCCGTGCCGTGGCCGGGAGACCGCATGTGGCTGCCCAGCGGATCGAGCGGCGGTCCTTCGCCGGCGATCACGTCGATCCCGTTGCCGATGTCCACCGCGCCCTGCAACTCCGGATGATCGGTCACGCCCGTGTCGGGCTGGCCGATCCGGATGCCCTCTCCCCGCGTCTCGAAGGCGGCCCAGGCCTCGTCCGCCCCGACGGCCTTGGTCGCCCAGAGGGCGTCCTCCGGCGCCGGGGCCGGCGACCTGCACGAGCGCTCGACGGCGGTCCTGACGGATTCGGGGGCCGAGGGGTCGCTTTCGACGTCCGTGCGCCAGCCGGGGTCCACGTCCGGGGTGCAGGACACGAGTTGCAGGGCATCGGCCAACTCGTGGGCCTGCTCGAACAGGTACCGGGCGGATTGGACCCGGGACACACCCTTGAAGTCCAGGACGAAGATCGCCGGATCGTCGCCCGGCGGCAGCGGGTAGAACGCGAAGCCGGAGGATTGCAGGAGAGTCGCGATCCGGACGCGTTCCGCGCCGGGTTCCGGCGGGCTCCCGTACTCCAACGAGAAGCGGAGGATGCCCTGCGTGAGTCGGTCGTCCTGGGAGCCTTCCACGGCCGCCGCGGCGGCCTTCAACAGTTCCAGTCCCATGCCCTTCCCTCCGATCGCCCATCCCGGCGCGGCAGTGTCCTTCGGGCCGCCAAAGGTTCTGAACGGATGGTAAGGGTTGATGAATTCGAGATCAACCGTCCTGATAAGCGCGTCATCAAGAGAGGTGCTGCATCTTTTACGAAATACATTCGCATGAATTCTCTCTAAACTCTTGCAGAAAATCGTTCTTGGGAGTCAAATTGGGAGAGCTTTCGGTCTCGGTTCCTTCGAACGAGGTTTGGAGCACGCTGGCGGCGGGGGAAACAGCGGCGCGCCCGTCGGTGATTGGCACCTGCGGCCACGACCCTGCCCGACTCGTGCTCGCGCCGATCGCCGCGGCCTTCGGCGTTCCGGTGCCGGCGGGGCGCCAGGACCGGTCGGGGAGCGCCGGCCGACACGGCGCAGGCACGGCTTGCCGGCGTCGGAACGGGGATGACCGCCGGCCCCGCCTCGCATCGCGCATGAACGGCGACAGGGAGGAAATGCCGTGTCAGAACCGGACCAGGATCGTCTCCGGCGCTATCTGCGGCGGATCATGCCCGGCCCCGCCGGAATGGAGGACCTTCCCCGGCAGGTGGCGGCGGCAACCGAATCGCTGCCGGCGGCCGGCCCCTTTCGGACCGAGGCGGCCTTTGCCGAGGCGGGAGCGCCGGAACGCCCCCCGGCCATGCCTGACGGCGCCAAGCTGATCCCCGACGCGACGCTGGCCGAAGCGGCGTGCCGCGCGGCGGAGAAGCTCAGGGACGGAAAGACGCCCCTCTCACCGGAGGAGCGCTTTGCGACCGAAGCCATCATCATTCCGGAAAAGCGCCCGGCCTTCGACATCATCGGCGGGGACTTCACGGCGAACCACCGGCTTTGGGGAAAGCTGAAGACCGATCCGGCGATCCATCGCCGTCTGCGCAGCGCCATTCCCTGCGTCGGGCGGATCGAACTGCCCGGCCAGTCGCGCATTCCCTATTGCGGGACCGGCTTCGTCGTCGGCCGCGGTCTGTTGATGACGAACCGCCATGTGGCGGACATATTCGCTCTGGGGGTCGGGGAGCGGGGCATCCGCTTCCGCACCGGGACGGCCGCCGGCGTGGATTTCAAGCGGGAGCGGGGGCAGCCCTCTGGCGCGATCCTGAAGGTGAGGTCGGTTCGCATGATCCATCCCTGGTGGGACATGGCCCTCCTCGATGTGGAAGGGCTTCCGGACGACGCCGGCCTCCTGCGCCTGTCGACCCGTGACGCCCGCGACATGGCCGGGCGCGAGGTCGCCGTGATCGGCTATCCAGCCTATGATCCGCTGGGCAACGATCCCGCCGTGCAGAACCGCCTGTTCGACCGCACCTATGGGGTGAAGCGCCTCCAGCCCGGGGAGGTCGCCGCCTCGGCGAAGGCGGCCAGCTTCGGCAAGATCGTCGATGCGGCCACCCACGACTGCTCCACCCTCATGGGCAATTCGGGTTCGATGGTCATGGATCTTGCAACCGGGGAGGTAGTCGCCCTGCATTTCGGCGGCCGCTATCTGGACGTCAACGTTGCGGTTCCGGCGGCGGAGCTGGCCAGGGACGGGCGTGTCCGGGATGCCGGCGTCGCCATTGCCGGCGATGCGCCGTCCGATCTCGCACCGGATTGGTTGAACGCGTGGAACGACACGGAGGCCAGCATGCAGAACGAGACCCGTCCTTCCGGCCCGCCGCGGAAACCCGACGGCGCGACCACGATCGAGATTCCCGTGCGCATCACGGTCACGATCGGGGATGCCGTCCGAATGGCTCCGGACGCGTCCGCACCGGCCCCGCTGCGCGCCGAACGGAGCGCCGGGGATGGCCAGGGCATGCAGGAAGCGCTTCGTGAACCCGACCACGACACCGACTACACAGGGCGCTGGGGCTACAGCCCCTTCTTCCTGACGGGGCGGGAGGTCCCCCTGCCGAAGGCCCGCGACCCGCGGGCGCTCGCGACGCTGAAGGAGGGCGGAACCGAGCTGACCTACCAGAACTTCTCCATCCTCATGCACGCCGAGCGGCGGCTCGCCCTGGTCACCGCGGCGAACGTCACCCGGGAGAAGCCCCTGCGGGAACCGGAGCCGGGGCGTTCCTACACCCGCAAGGACCTCGGCGGCCTCGGGACGAACGACCGGGAGACGTGGTTCCCCGATCCCCGGCTGGACGCGGTCCATCAGTTGACCGATGCCTTCTACAGCTGTGACGGCGGCGCGTTCGACAAGGGGCACATCGTCCGCCGCGAGGACGTGGCCTGGGGCAGGACCTACGGCGAGCTGAAGCGCGCTAACGGCGACACTTTCCACATCACCAACTGCTCGCCGCAGGTGGCGCAGTTCAACCAGTCCTCGCGTGGCGAGGACAACTGGGGCGATCTGGAGAATCTTGTCCAGGTCCAGTCGGCGAGCGAGCGCTACTGTGTGTTCGCAGGCCCGATCCTGGAAGCGGGCGACGGGAAATTCCCGGGACGGGGCGGGCAGCCGCCGGTGCCGATTCCGTCGCGCTACTGGAAGGTCGTGGTGGCAAGCACCGAGGATGGGCTCGCGGCGTACGGTTTCGTGCTCGAACAGGATCTCAGCCGCACGGAGCTGGAATTCGTCGTTCCCGAAAATTTTCGGCGCCTGATGGCGCCCCTGGCCGCCATTGAGGAGGCCGCGGGAGTCGATTTCGGGGAAATCCTGCGCGGATCGGATCGGTACGCCTCCGACGCGGCGGAAGAGATCGCTACCCGCGGCGGGTTGGCTCGCACGCGGTCTCTCGCGCGCACCGGGGAGGACCGGACGCCGCATGCCGGCGACGACGCGGAGGCCGTGCCGGGGGTCGACCGCACCGCGCCCCTGACCGAGGCTCCGGTATCCTGGCGTGTCGCCAAGAGCCTTCTGACCCTTCGCGGGCAGGTGAACCGGCGGGCGCCGGGACGCAACCGGGCCAGCGACGGCACCATCGGCGACCCGAGCCACGCCAATCGCAACTCCGACCACAATCCCTGGGTGACCGACGGTGCGATGGGGGTGGTCACCGCCATGGACATCACCCATGATCCTCGCGGCGGTTGCGACGCCGGGGCACTGGCGGCGAGCGTCGTCGCCAGCAAGGATTCGCGGGTGAAATATGTGATCTGGGATCGCCGCATCGCGAATTCCTCGGCCGTCGGGGGCCAGCCCCCCTGGGCGTGGCGACCCTACACGGGATCGAATCCGCACAACAAGCACGTCCACCTCTCCGTCCGCTCCGAGAAGGCGGTGTATGACGACGAGACCGCGTGGGACATAAGCGGTCCCGGAGTGGGTTGACATCCGGGATGGCGGACGCGCGGCCCGAAAAATCCGGACCGCTGCGTTCACAGGCGACGCGGGCTTCGTGCCTGATGGCGTGCGCCCGCGGTTGCGGATCGTTGGTAGAGCATCCCCATATCACGGGGCGCGGAGGTGTGTACCGCGGCCCGAAAATGAGACACCCGGCTGGGCTTATTCAGGCGGCCAAGGGTAGCTCGGGCATGGGCGCCTTATCAACCCCGAGTTGGTCGGCGCGCACCTGGGCTGGGATGCGGTGTCCATGCCGGGCGACGAGCCAGGTTTGTTGTAGTGACGGGCGAATTCGACCAGAGCGCGGCGCAGGTCCTCGACGGTGTCGAAGGTGTGGACCCAGAGGAAGTTTTCCTTGAGCGTCCGGATGAATCGCTCGGCCACGCCGTTGCCCTCCGGCTCGCGTACGAAGGAGGGCGAACTGATAATGGCTAAGCACTTGATCTCGGCCTGGAAGTCGCCGGACATGTAATTGGAGCCGTGATCGTGGCCCAGCTTCAACCTGACCGCTATGCCGGGGCCGATGCTGCCGAAGTGGCGCCGCACGCCCTGGCGGACTGGCTCCAGGGACTCGAAGCGGTTACCGCTCTTGGAAGCGTAGATGCCCACTACCTCGGAGTTGGCGTGATCCACCGCGATGAAGACGCGCGCCCCGCCCTCGGCCACGGTGATCGTTTCGGTCATGTCGGTCCCCCACATGACATTCACCGTCTCGGTGACGATGGTGCTGTCGTGCGTGCGCGAGCGGAGCCGCCCGACCCGATGTGGCGCCAGCAGGTCGTGCGCTCCTATCAGCCGCCGCTCCCGGCGAGGCGAGGTGCGGACCCCGGCAAAGCGCAGGCGCCCCCAGATCTTGCGGTAGCCCTCGCCGTGAAAGCGTGAGGCGAGGATCTGCTGGCGGATATGCGCGACCAGTTCAGCATCCAAGCAGGCGCCAAGCGGGCCCGGTCGCCGCGGAGCCGGTGTTGGGAGGCACGCTCGCCGGCGGTAGACGGTCGCGCGCGACACCCGCCAGGTTCGAGCGACGCGGGCCAGACCGTAGAGGCGACCGGTGGAGGGCGAGGTGGTCCGGCTTCATCGTCTCGACCTCCGCCGGGCCAAAGGGCGCTTGCCCTCCAAGGCCGCGATCTTCTCCTCCAGCAGCTCGTTGGCCATGGTAATCTCGCCCACCTTGGCCTTCAAGCGCGCGATCTCCTCATCGCGCTCGTCGCGCTCGCGTTTCTTCATGGCGGACGCGGCTGCCGCCAGAGCGCGCTCGCGCCATTCCGACAAACGGGCCACGGTGACGTTCAGTTCGCGCGCAACGACCTCCAACGGTTCGCCGCGCAGCACAGGCGCGTGACCGCCGCCACTTTGCGCCCCGCGGAGAAGCGCTGGGGCGTGCTGGCGTCCGCGCCCGAGGGGACGCCTGCGCCAGCGTTGTGGGCGCGCTCCGGCGCCCCCTCGGGCTGACGCCCCTGTTCCTTGTCCACCTCAAAGACCTCCGGTTGCGGTTCAATCTACCGCAGCCGGGTGTCTCATCGAACCGTGCCGCACCTCACTATGGTGGTGAGGCTGTACTTCCGGTTTCTGCTGAAGAAGCAAGGCCGGGCTTCCCAGGTCGAACACGATGGACGTCGGGTTCTGCATCGAGACGCTTCCACATGATCCTTCCAAAGCACAGGACAAGGAGGATCGGGATGCCCCGAGCGAGGCCGGGCATGCGGTGGATCAGAATGGAGCGCATCCGCATCAAGCAGCCGATTAGTGGTTAAAAAGCTGCTTGGTTAGATTGCCACCGTTGGCAGAGTCAATTCTCGGTGGCTTCCTGCCCCCGCAACCAATCATTACCGAACACACCTGCTCCCGAAGGCTGGCCGCTTCCGCAGCGCCGGCCTTCGGTGCGTTCGGACTCAGCCCAAGGCTGAGCAGCGCAACCAGATCGCCCTCCGGCTCGATCTCGACACCGTAGGTCTCGCCAGTGCTGAAGCAAAGTAAGCATCCGGTGAGTCTTTCAATTATCCACATGTCAGCATAGGGGTTGGGCTGATGTCTACCGGCCCAGATGACGTGACCATCGGTCTGTTGGTCCTGAACGAAGTTCGGGAGGTGCCGATGGTTACGGGAAGCAACGCATGGATCGAGGATGAACTCGCCGGCTGCCGTCTTGGCGACGAGCGGTTGGAGCGGCGCCTGAGCACATTGCTTGATCAGATGTCGGGGGCAATGGGCGACAGCATTCCTCTGGCCTGCCAGGACTGGGCCAACACCAAGGCGGCCTACCGGGTTTTTCTCCAACGACCGGGTGAGCGAAGGGGACATCCTCTCCGGGCACTTCGACGCGACACGTCAGCGTGTCGCCGCGACCGGCGGTCCCATCCTGGTCCTTCAAGATACCACTGAATTCTCCTTCCAGCGTGAGCACCCCGAGAAGATCGGCCAGACCTGCCGGGTGAACAGCGGCCAGGACCAGGACGGCCGATTCCGCATGCACACCGTGTGCGGGCTGCTGATGCATGCCAGTCTGGCGGTCACGACCGACGGGCTGCCCTTAGGTCTTGGTGCAGTCAAGTTCTGGACCTGGACGAAGTTCAAGGGCACCGCCGCTCTGAAGAGGACGATCAACCCGACGCGTGTCCCTATCGAGCAGAAGGAGAGTATCCGCTGGTTGGAGAACCTGCGCCGCATCACGGAACTGTTCGGTGATCCAGACCGCTGCATTCATGTTGGTGACCGCGAGAGCGACATCTACGAGCTGTTCTGCTTGGCTCGGGAGATGGGAACGCACTTTTTGGTCCGGACTTGCGTCGATCGGCTTGCCCTGGGCGGGGATACCACCGTCGATGCCGTGATGGGTGAAGTCACTGTCCAAGGCGCGCATGCCGTCGATGTCCGGGACGCCCACGGTCACGTCAGTACGACGGAGGTCGAATTGACCTACCGCAGCCTGCGGCCCCTGCCGCCGATTGGGAAACAGAAGCGCTATCCGGCGCTGACGCTGACGGTTCTTCATGCCCGGGAACGCGAAGAGCCCGCTGACCGGCCGCGCATTGATTGGAAGCTTCTTACCGATCTGCCCGTCCTCTCCCCAGAAGCGGCCATCGAAAAGCTACGCTGGTACGCTGTCCGGTGGAAGATCGAGGTGTTTCACAAAATCCTGAAATCGGGCTGCAAAGCAGAGGAGGCGAGGCTGCGAAGCGCAGACCGTCTCGTCAAGTTGATTGCCGTCTACTGCTTGGTAAGTTGGCGTGTTTTCTGGCTGACGATGATCAATCGGTCGGCACCAGACGTCGATGCGGGGATCGTCTTCACAGAGCGTGAGCAGGAGATCCTTGATTTCCTGATCCCGAACAAGCCCCCCATTTTGCCGGGCCGAAACACCCTGGGCATTTATCTCACCAAAGTCGCCAAGCTCGGCGGTTATCTCGCTCGTGGCTGCGATCCGCCACCGGGGAACACGGTCATGTGGCGGGGCGTGGTCCGCCTGATCGACATCACCCTGGGAGCGGAGATCGCTCCCCAGCTTGTGGGTAATTGAAAGACTCACCGGGGGCGTACGACCATCCGTGAGTGGGGCCTGCGCTTTGGCCGGGGGTTCGCCACCACGCTCAAGCGCCGTCGCCCCCGGCCGGGCGACAAGTGGTTGCTGGACGAGGTGTTCATTCGCATCCGCGGCAAACAGCACTATTTGTGGCGGGCCGTCGACCAGAACGGCGTTGTCCTCGACATTCTGGTCCAGAGCCGGCGCAACAAGAAGGCGGCCAAACGCTTTTTTCCAAGCTACTGAAAGGGTTGCGGTACGCCCCGCGTGTCATCGTGACTGACAAGCTCAAGTCATACGCGGCAGCAAAGAAGGATCTGAAGATCGGCGGCGAACACCGACAAAGCCGATATCTGAACAATGCCTGCGAAGTCTCGCATCAGCCAACTCGACGGCGCGAGCGGCGCATGAAGCGGTTCAAATCCGTCCGGCAGGCCCAGCAATTTCTCTCCAACCACAGCTCGATCCACAATCACTTCCAACTGCGCCGCCACCTGATCTCCGCTTCCGAGCACCGCGCCGCCCGCGCTCGCGCCTTCACCGCTTGGCGTGAGGTGACTGGCCTTGCTCAGGTCAACTGATCAAAGGCCCAGAAACGGGACTGCTTATCTTCATTGCGTCCTTGGTTGGTCAAGTTGACAACACCCGCCAAAGAGCGATTTCTGAATCGATCGCTAAAAGTTCGAGAGATTGACGATTACCCAACGTTTCTACTATAATCACGTGATATTAATGAGCGGTGAATAATAATTATTACAAGCCACTCAGTCAGGCTTTTTCAGCCATTTTCCCATAAGTGTCCGCGGCATCTCTTCGAAGCCAAGGTGCTCGTAGAACGAAACTACGGCAGTGTTCGTGGGCCTGACGATCAACTGGACCTTGACCACGTGGCGCGCCAGCAACCAACTCTCCCCGGCGTCAACCAGCTTGCGCCCAATGCCATGGCCTCGCAGAGCCGGCGAAGCGGCGCCATAGTAGAGCCAGCCCCTGTGACCATCATGTCCGACCATGACAGCCCCAACTATGGTTTTCCGATCGTCTTCGCCCACCAATACAGTGGAATTGTCGCCGTCAAGGGCAAAGCGAAAATCGGCGGCGGGGTCATTATAGCTCGCGACTAGATCGCAGGCGCGCCATAGTGTGATCACACTCAGCTCATCATCGAGCGTTGCACTTCGAATGTTCAGGAACATGGGCCTTCCTTCATCTTTGACTGTTCGCTTATCTGCCAGTCGTCGGCTGGCGCATCGCTGATCCGAGCGCTTGGTCGAGATCCGCGATCAAATCTCCCGGCTCTTCGAGGCCGACGTTCAGCCGAACGAGACGGTCGCCTGACTCAGCATCGGGGCGACCGAGACCGGGATATGTCAACGCGAGCGCGGTCACACCGCCCCAGCTGTAGCCGATCTTGAACAGACGAAGAGCATCGACGAAGCATGCGACTTGGTCAGGACTGATTTCGTGCCGGAATATAATCGAGAAGACGCTCGCAGAACCGGTGAAGTCGCGTTTCCAGAGGTCGTGACCAGGTGCTTCGGTAAGGGCGGGATGGAGCACCTTGTCGACTTCCGGTTGATCTGCGAGCCACTGCGCGACCGCAAGCGCGGTGCGCTCGAGCCTCTCCAGTCTGATGCCGAGCGTCTGTAATCCCCGCAGCGCTAAGCTGGCCTCGTCGGGCGAAACGCCCATGCCCAGTTGACTCCATGCGGTCCCCACGCGCTCGTAGAGTTCTCGACTTGCTACGGATACGGAGCCAAGCAGCACGTCGCTGTGACCGCCGATATATTTGGTTAACGCTTGTATTGAGATGTCCACTCCGTGCCTGAAGGCGTCAAACAGAACGCCCCCCGCATAGGTGTTATCGAGCGCAACGGGTATGCCGTGAGAACGCCCAACAGCGGCAATTGCCGGTACATCCTGGATCTCCATGGTTATGGAGCCGGGACTTTCCGTCCAGATCAGCGTGGTTTCCGGGCGAATCAGCCGCTCGATATCGCCGCCTATCAACGGATCATAGGTTTCGACGGTCACTCCGAAGGCTCGCAGCGTTCCGGTCGCCAGATCGTGACTGGGACCATAGGCGTTGGCCGGTAGCAGCACATGACTGCCGGCCCGGCATAGGGCGAGATAGACGATCGAGATGGCGGCTTGGCCGCCAGGCACGATGAAGCTGTGGTGAGCCCCTTCCAACTCGGCGATCCGCGCGCCCAGTTCGAGAACCGTCGGGCTGCCGAACAGGCCGTAAGTATACCCGCGCTCGGACTGGTGCCAGTCATCAGTCGCTTGAGCGACGCTATCGAAGATCACGGTCGAGCCGCGCGCGACCGGCGTTGCCAGCGAACGGAAGCCAGATGGCGCCTTTGCGTTGGAATGGATCAAGCGTGTTTGCCAGTGCATCGCGTTCTTTCTGTTTTGAATTATCATTGAGGCCACCGCCATCAGTACGACCCGACGAACTTCATGAGGGCGATGCCGCCCATGATCAGTTTGGCGGCGGTCAGCCTCGGCAGCGAGGCACTTTCGCCGAACATCGCCACCCCGGCGATAAGGGCGCACACCGAGTCAATGCCCGTCCAGACCATGTACGCACTGCCAAGGAGCAGAGTTCTCATGGACCAGGAGAGAAGCGAGAATCTCACGGCAATGCCGGCTACGGTAGCTATCGAAGTCCAAATTCGCGTAAAGCCGGCCGAATACTTCATCGCGGTTGTCGAACGGCCCGGCGATGATGATTGCGATCCAAGCCACAGCAGCCTCATCTCTTAAGAGAGCTGCCGGGCCGGCCCGGTCTTGAACACCCACGAGTGGGGCGAGTACGTGGCCTCGCGACAATATCGTTATTGCAACGTCGCGGCATTCGCAAGCAGAAACTCGCGATCTCGGATGAAGCCGCCTCCGAACGGAAGAACGCTTCGGCGGCCGCTTGGTTGCGAGTTTCGCTGAGATAGACATCAACCAAGTGACCGCCGCTGTCGATGGCGCGGTACAGGTACTGCCATCGCCCGCCGACCTTCAGATACGTCTCATCCACATACCAACGGCGGCCGATCTTGTCCCTGCGTCGCTGGCGCGCGGGGCGTCGGTGAGCAACGGCACGAGCTTCGTCTCCCAGTCGCGCACCGCCTAGTGCGAGAAGACTAAGCCACGCAGGAGCAGGATTTCGACCAGATCACGCAGGCCCAGCTTGAATCGGAGCCGCCGCAGCATGATCAGGAAGACGATGTCGGAAGGCAGCTGCAACCGGTTCAGCACCGAGCCGGTGCGTTCGTTGAAACCGCCCTCAAACTCCTGGCAGCGGAAGCGGCGGTAACCGTGGACCGTCCGATCCGAACGCTCCGTCGTCGCGCTCGACGTGGACTGGGCCGTATCGGCCGTGTGCTATCCGTCGTCATGGACGTCTACTCGGCAAGATCCTCATCCACCAACGCGTTTACGTCGCAGAACGCGTTCCAAGAGGCCGCCGTGGTGCTTGCGGGATGAACAGCAGTGCCCATAGATTGGTGCCTGATAACTGTTGGCGACAGCCTTAGTCATGCCAGTGCCTGCGGACCAACCTCCGCCTTCATCCTAAAGTAGAGCCCCAGTCAGCATCGGATAGGGGGCGCCCGCTGCAAACAGCTTCCCATTCACGGTTGACCATGCCGGGTCTCGCCTTTGGTGCCATCAGATTCTACGGTGCCCTTCATGGATGTGCGCAATGCACGCATCCGGCCGAGACTGCGGACGATGACGTCGTCCTCGCTGCCATAGGCAGGGTGGAGATAATCCAGCTCCAGCGCCAGCAACCCATCATAGCCGGTGCGCGCCAGCGCGCGTAGCACGCGGGGGAAGTCGATGAGTCCCTCCCCCGTGGGGACGCTCGGCCAGAATCCGAACTCCTGCGGGCTGCCGCGATAGGCCGTGACGTCCTTGAAATGTACCGCGCGCGTATAGGGAGCCATCCGCTCCGCCGCGGCCGTCGGATCCTCGAACATCCGCAACTGGTTGGCCGTGTCGAGGCAGATGCCGAGTGCCGGATGGTCGATGGTAGTGACGAGATCCAGCATCTCATCGGTCGAGAGATCGACGTGGTTCTCGATTGCGAGCACCACTCCCCGTTCACCGGCATGATCGGCGGCCCGGCGGAGCAGCGGCAGCAGAAGCCGGCGGTGTTCTGCCCAGGTCAGCTTGCGGGTGCGTCGCCCGCCGGCGCAGATGCGCATCACATCGGCCCCGACACCGGCGGCAATGTCGACGTGCCTTGTCAGATCCGTCAGCGCCTCGGGCATGGTTCCCGATCCGAGCCCATGCGGATGGCCCCAGGCCCACATCCGGTACAGGTCGAAGCGGTCCAGCCGTTCCTTCAGCATGGCCGGGTCGAGGTCGCCGAGCATGAAGGACTCCAGCGCCACGCCCTCCGCACCATGGGCGTGGGCGCGGTCGACGACGTCGAGAAGCGACATGCTTCGATCCGGAGGCTGCTCCAGCCCCGCATACAGCTCGCCGAAGAAGCGATGATAGCAGTAGGAATCGATGCCGATCCTCATGGCGTGCCTCCGGTGATGGGACTCAATGGACCGTCTTGATCGCGACGGCAGCAGCCGAACGCTCGGAGGCGCGGGCCTTGGCGATCACCGCCAGCATCGCCAGCCCGATGGGAACGCTCAGGAACATGAAGATCTGGCTGAAGCTCCAGCCGGCGCCGAGGACAAGTCCGCCCGCCGTCGCTCCGAAGATCGCGCCGAAACGGCCGATCCCGGTCATCACGCTGGTGCCGGTGGCGCGCATCTCCGTCGGATAGAAGAGGGCTGCCAGCGCGGTCCAGCCGGTGTTGGACGAGTTGATGCAGAAGCCGATGCCGAAGACCAGAACCATCAGCAGATCGACGTCGACCGGAGCCACACCGATCAGCAGAGCGAAGGCTCCGGCCGCCGCCAGCATCCCGGCGAGTGTGACGTGCGGCCCGAAGCGGTCCATGCCCCAGCCGATGGTGATGTTCCCAAGGGTGCCGCCGACCTGCATCATGGCTCCGACCATGGCCGCGTCGGTCATGCTGAACCCTGCGTCGCGGATCATGATCGGAAGCCAACTGCTGAGCAGATAGACGGTCAGGAGATTCATGAACAGGCCGACCCAAAGCGCCAGCGTCGGCAGAAGGTAGGGCCGCGAAATCACCAGCCCGATCGAGCTGTGCCCGCGATGCACCGGCTCCGGAATGACGATCATCGTCCGGTCGTCGGCCGTGCCCGGTGCGATCCGGTTGACGATGGCAAGCAACGCCCCGCGCCGCTCGGAATGCAGGGTCAGGAACCGGATGGATTCCGGCAGCAGCAGGATATAGGCAAGGGCGAACAGGATCGGCACAATGCCTCCGACCACGAGGATCGACTGCCAGCCATGGGAGCCGATCAGTTGGGCGCTGAGAAAGCCGCCTCCGGCCGCGCCGAGCGTGAAGCCGCAGTAGACCACCGTGACGAACAACGACCGGCGCCCTTTCGGTGCATACTCCGACGCCAGCGTGGCGGCGTTCGGCTGGGAGGCCCCGAGTCCGAGTCCCGTCAGGAAACGGAAGATCGTGAGGGTCCACACATCGGTGGACCAGGCGGAGGCCAGGCTCATCACCCCGAAGAAGAGCATCGCACCGATAATCACCCAGCGCCGGCCAAAGCGGTCGGCGAGTGGGCCGCCGGCGATCGCGCCGATCGCCAGACCGAAGAGTCCGGCACTGAGAACAGGCGCCAAAGCTTCGCGGGAGATGTGCCAGTCGTTCACCAGTGCCGGCGCGATGAATCCCATGGCGACGATGTCGAAGCCATCGAGAACGAGCACGATCAGGCAGAGGATCAGCACCCTCCATTGAAAGCCGCCGACCGGACGCCGGTCTATGAAATCCTGGATGTCGAGCCGTGCCGCTTTGGACATGGGGGCGCTTCCTCTGATTGATGGAGTTTTTGGTTTGCTGCTGGCGACCCAAGGCCGATCCACCTGATCGGATGCGGCCGGGCGGGAGCATGGTCGGGTTCCTGCTGCGCTCGACCGGAGCGGCGGCCCGACTTGTTCGTAGGGCACACTAACAAGGTTGAGATAGAATTTCAAATGGAATGCTATTCCAGAAACGTGGCTTGACTCCGTAGGAACGGCGGCTTAGCTGGAACGTCCCGTCGCTTCACCAGGAACCTTGCCCATGCCCAGCGTCCGGGATCGTGCGCTGTCCATTCTCGATCTTCTTGCGCATCATCCTCCGGAGCTGCCTTTGGCGGAGATCGCCGACCGGCTGGACATCCCGCGGGCGGCCGCGCACCGCGTGCTCGCCGATCTTAAGGAGACCGGCTATGTCCGGCAGGATCGTGACGGGGGGCCGTATCGGCTGACGGCCAAGATCGTGACGCTGGCCTTCGCCTATCTCGCCGGCAACGGCATCCCGGACGTCGCGCAGCCGGTGCTCGACCGCTTGGCCGAGGCGACCGGGGAACTGGCCCGGCTGGCGGTCGTGGATGGCGAGCAGCTGACCTGGGTGGCAAAGGCGCAGGGCAAGCAGCATGGGCTGCGGGTCGATCCCGACGACGGGGCCGAGGTCTATCTGGTCGCTACGGCGAACGGGCACGCGTGGCTGTCCTGCATGGATGACGACGCCGCGCTGGCGATCGCGGTCCGGCAGGGCATCCGGCGCGAGGGCTATGGCCCGGGCGCCCCCCGGTCGATGGCGGAGCTTCTGGACGCTCTGCAACGGGCCCGGCGCAACGGCTTCGCCATGGTCGTCGATGCTTACGAAGCCGGCACATCGGCGGTGGCCGTGCCCATCCTCCGCAAGGGCGGGGTGGTCGGAACGGTCAGCGTCGCAGGCCCCACGATCCGGATGACCGAGGCCCGCATGGAAGGGATCGCACCGATCCTGCGGGAGGTCGCAGCCGAACTTTCCCTGCTTGCCGCCGGCTCGCCCCTGTTCACCACCGCAAAGCGCTGAGGCGGGCCGGAACGGATCATCCCGGCGGCGGGCTGTCCGGCCATGCCGCGAGGGCCTGGCCCGCCACCGCAAGCAGCTCCTCGGCGGTAGCGCCGTCCAGGGCCTGTACGGAAAGCCCCTGCAATAGGGTCGCATGGAAGCGCGCGAGCGTCGGGGCGTCGGTCGTCGCGGGAAGATGCCCGTCGTCGATGTCGCGCTGGATGCGGCGCTCCAGCGCCACGCGTGTGGTGGCGCGGATCGCCCTCAGTTCGGCCGCCAGATCGGCGTTTTCGGCGGAGGTCATCAGCATGCCGCTCGATATCATACAGCCGAGCGGCTTGCCCGGCATGGTGACCGCCGCGATGCCCCGTTCAAGCACCAAGCGGGCCGCTTCGTAGCCCGAGGGCGCCTGGGTGATCTCATCGGGATCGATGCCGCTCGCCCCATAGCGCCGCAACACCTCGCGGTAGAGATCGGCTTTGCTGCCGAACGCATGATACAGGCTTGGTGCCGCGATGCCGATCGCCTTCGTCAGATCGGCGATGCTGACCCCGTCATAACCGTGCCGCCAGAACAGATCAAGCGCCGTGTCGAGCGCCTCGTTCCGGTCGAAGGTCGGCTGCCGGCCCCGTGGCCGGGGTGTCGTCTGGGGAGGACTGGTCGGGGATGTCGCCATGCAGCGACACTAGATCCTTGACGGGCCGGCCGCAAGTCCGCATTGTTTATCGATCGATAAACAAATAGGTGACGCAATGGGATCGCAGTATGAGTTCGGGCGGCGGAACTTGATGCTGGGCCTCGCCGGCGCGGCTGCCGTCGGCGTGGTTGCCGGCCCGGCCATCGGGGCCACCACCTCACAGGCCACCTCGCAGACCGGCAGGCAAGCCGCCGGGCCGGCCGCAACGCCGCAGGGCTTCTCCGTTCGCTCATCCGATGGGACGGTGCTGACGGGGGACGCGCAGGGCGACCCGCAGGCGCCCGAGATTCTGTTCGTCCATGGTCTGCGCCAGAGCCGGCTGAGCTGGGACCGGCAGTTCGCCGACCCGGCGCTGGCGGGCTTCCGTCTGGTCCGTTTCGACCTGCGCGGCCATGGGGATTCGGACAAGCCGGCGTCGCCCGATGCCTATCGGGACGCCGACCGGTGGGCGGAGGATCTGGCCGCCGTGATCGCGGGAGCCGGCCTACGCCGCCCGGTTCTGGTCGGCTGGTCGCTCGGCGGCTATGTGGTCGGCGCCTATCTGCGGGCCTATGGCGGAGCGGCGCTTGCCGGGATCAATCTGGTCGATGCGGTGACCAAGCTGTCGCCGGAACTCCTGACCCCACTGGCGGGAAGCTTCGCGCGCAGCACCAGCTCGTATGATCTCGCCGAACGGACGGCCGCGACCACCGATTTCCTGTCCGCCTGCTTCCACCAGCCGCCGACGGGCATCGACTTGCAGCGGATGCTCGTCGTCAACGGGATGACGGCGAGGGCGGTCAACGAGGGGTTCACCGGTACGCAGACCACCGATCTGGAACCGGCCTTCCAGGCATTCACGGGTCCGATCCTGCTGACGCACGGCGTGCATGACCGGCTTGTGCGGGTGGAGATGTCCGAGCGGATCAAGGCGCTCCATCCCCGCAGCCAACTGTCGCTCTACCAGGATAGCGGGCACTCTCCCTTCTATGAGGAGTCGGCGCGTTATGGGCGGGAGCTGTCCGCCTTCGTCACCACGATCGTCAAGGGCTGAACCCTTCCTTCAAAGGCCGCATCGGCAGGGCGCATCCTGATCCGCGCCGGTGGGGTCTTTGTTCACACTTATGAATTAAAGTCCCGGCGCCGCCGATGATGCCCCGATGGCCAACGGGCATCCGGCGGTGGATTTCCGGCGCGAAAATGGAGCCTTGAGCAGGGGAAAAGGCAACTTTGGTCGCGAGGCATCGCGGAAAATCGCCTTGACCAACTGTTCACATAAAGGTATTCGTTCTCTTACATAAACAAATCTATCCGGCGCGGACTCTGTGGAGGCGCGCCGGATTGGATTTTCCAAACAGCATGGAGGGAGGCGCAATGGAGCGCATGCGCATTGCCGTCGCCGGCTTCGGGGCCATCGGACGGAAGCATGCCGAGGTGCTGCGGTCCTGTGCCGCCTGCGAGCGCGTCGTGATCGTGGAGCCGGGCGCTCAGGGGCGGACACAGGCACAAGGCATGGGGTTCGACGTCTATCCGGACATCCCGGCCGCGTGGCACGCGGGCGGACTGGGCGCAGCCGTCATCGCGACGCCGACCGCGGACCATCTGGAAACGGCCTCGCAATGCATCGAGCGCGGCCTGCCGATCCTTGTCGAGAAGCCTCTGGCCGACGGCGTGGAAGCCGCAAACCTGCTGACCGGGCGGGCGGCGGCGGCCGGAGTTCCCCTGCTGGTCGGGCATCACAGGCGGCACAGCCCGGTGGTGCGGATGGCGGCGGAGTTGATCGGCGATGGGCTGATCGGGCAGCCGACCGTGGCGACCGTTCTCTACACCGTTCGGAAGCCGGACGCCTATTTCGACATTCCCTGGCATGTGGAACCGGAGGGTGGCGGTCCGATCCTGATCAACCTCATCCACGAGGTCGACCAGCTCCGCTTCCTGCTCGGCGACGTCACATCCGTGCAGGCCATGCAGTCGCACGCCGTCCGGCACCTGCCGGTGGAGGACAGCGCCGTCATTCTCCTCGGCTTCGCCTCCGGTGCGGTCGGGACGGTCACCCTGTCCGACTGTGTCGCGGCACCCTGGTCCTACGACCTCGCATCGGGGGAGTTCGACCTGATGTCCGACAAGGCGGGGCTGGTGGACCGGGGCAGGGAGGACACGCATTTCCTGTCGGGAACCCAGGGGTCCCTGACGCTGCCGAACCTGCGGCACTACCGTTTCTCCGGCGAACAGGGTTGGGCGCATCCGCTGGACGTGCGGCAGGTGCCCTTCGAGCCGGGCGATCCCTACCGCCATCAGGCTGAACATTTCCTGAGGGTGGCGCAGGGGCTCGAAGCGCCGCTAGTGACCGGTGCCGACGCCACGCGGACGCTGGAGGTCACGCAGGCCATCAAGAGGGCGGCGAAGACCGGGCAGGCGATCCCGGTGTGAAGCGAAACCCGGTGTGAAACGAGATCAATGCAAAACGAAAAACGAGGGAGGGAAGGGCGATGAAGCTGCATGGAATTCTGGTCGCGGCCGGCTGCCTGACGGCGGTCCCCGCGCTGGCGGCCGATCCGATCAAGATCATCGGCATTCTGGAGCTGTCGGGCGCCGGGGCGCCCGTCGGGACGGCCTATAAGAACGGCCTGGAGATGGCTGTCGAGGAGATCAACGCGAAGGGCGGGGTGCTGGGCCGCAATCTGGAGGCCAAGTTCTACGATACCCAGACCAATCCCGGCATCGCCCGCGGGCAGATGCAGAAGGCGCTCGACGAGAACCCGCTCGTTCTGGTGGGGCCGACCTATTCGGGATCGGTCAGGGCCGCCATGCCGATCGCACAGAAGGCGGAAATTCCCGAATTCACCGGCGGCGGTGCCGCTCAGCTGACCGAACTGGGAAACCCCTACATCTTCCGCACCCTGGGCAGCCAGCGGACGAGCATTCCGAAAGTGGTCAACTATCTTGCCGAGACCGTGCATGCCAGGAAGGTCGGCGTGATCTATGCCAACACGGATCTGGGAAAGGGCGGCCGCGACGTCTTTCTCCAATCGGCGAAGGAGAAGGGCATCGAGGTTCCCGTCGACCTGTCCAGCGAGCAGGGGCAGGCGGATTTCGCATCCGACGTCCTGAAGCTCAAGAGCGGCGCGCTGGACGCCATCTTCCTGTCGATCCACGAGGAGGAGGTGGCGCGCTTCCTGAAGGAGGGCCAGCGCCAGGGGCTGAAGACCCCGATCTTCGGCGAACAGACCCTGCTCAACCCGATCGTCCTGCAACTCGCCGGCGATGCCGGGATCGGGGCCAAGGGCTATATCCCGCTCACCGGCGATGCGCCGGTCGCGGCGCTGCAGGACCTGTCGCGCCGCTTTGCCGCGAAATTCAACTACACCCCGGATCACAACGGCTTCCAGGGATACATCGTCGGTCATGTGGTCAAGACGGTGCTAGGCAAGACCGGCAAGGCGGACCCGAAGCTGTTCGCGCAAACCCTCCATGGACTGACCATCACCGCCGAGGAGGAACCCGGCGTCCTGCTGACCACGAGCTGGGACCGGAACGGCGACATCGACCGCGACGGGTTCCTGGCGGTCGTGGAAAAGAACAACACGCTCCGGATCGAGAAGACCCTGCCGCGAACCGGCGGATGAGCGGTGGTTCCGGACCTTCGGCGCCGGCGCCGGGGTCCGACCGGCAACGGGACTCTTCAAGGAGCCAACAGCATGTCGGACTTCATCAGTCTTCTGATCACCGGCCTCGCGACGGGCGGAATCTACGCCCTGATGGCCATCGGCTTTTCACTGCTGTGGCAGACGTCGCAGACGGTCAATTTCGCCCAGGGGGAGTTCGTCATGGCTCCCGCCTTCTTCATGCTTGCGGCGATGCATGCCGGACTGCCGTTCTGGCTCGGCATTCTGGTCGGCATCGCGGTTTCGGTCGCCCTGCTCGGCTTCGCCTTCAAGCGGCTCCTGGTCGATCCCATGCTGCGTCACGGCGTGCTGCCCCTGGCGATGGCGACCATGGCGCTGTCGATCTTCCTGAAGGAGGGCGTCAAGGACGGGTTCAGTGCGGAGGCGCAGCCCTTCCCCTCCATCATTCCGCCCGTCGACGTGACCATCGCCGGCACGGTCGTGTCGCTGCAGAGCGTTGGCACGCTGGTGGTCGCCATCGTCGCCGTCGTGGCCCTGCACCTGTTCCTGACCCGGACTTCGACTGGCCGGCAGATGCAGGCGGCGGCGCAGAATCCGGCCGTCGCGACCATTCTCGGCATCCCGGTGCGGCGGATGATCGGCCACGCGTTCCTGATCAACGGCGGGCTGGTCGCGGTGGCGTCGCTGCTGATCAGCCCGATCTACCTCGCCAAATTCTCCTCGGGGGAGATATTGGGGCAGGCGGCCTTCATCGCGGCGATCATCGGCGGCTTCAATCAGGTGCGGGGCGCCATCGCCGGCGGGCTTCTGCTCGGCGTCGTGTCCAATCTGGCCGCGGCCTACATCTCGACCAAGTACCGGGATGCCGTGCCGCTGTTTCTGCTCATCGCCTTCATCATGGTCCGGCCGCAGGGACTGTTCGGCCGAACGGAGGAGCGCACGGTATGAACGCCTCCCAAAACCGCAGGCTTTTCGTCCTGCTCGCCGTGATGGTCACCGGGTCGCTGGTGGCGGCGCCCTGGCTGCTCAGCCGCTACGGCACCTATATCTTGTCGATGTGGTGCGTGATGTCGATCGCCGCGGTCGGGCTCAATCTGACGCTCGGCTATGCCGGACAGGTGTCGCTCGCACAGGGCGCCTTCGTCGGGATCGGCGCCTACGCCGCCGCGCTGCTGACCGGCGCGGGATGGCCCTTCCTGGCGGCGCTGCCGGCGGCGGTCGTCCTCTGCTTCGCCGTCGGCTGGCTGCTCGGCTATCCCGCCCTGCGGGTGCAGCACCATTATCTCGCCTTCGTCACGCTCGGCTTCTCCACGCTGGTCTTCCTGGTTCTCCGCAACGAGGAATGGCTGACCAACGGCGTCGTCGGCATCGTGGTGGAGCGCCCCACGCTCTTCGGTCTGGCGACCGACAGCCCGGCTTCCTTCTATTACCTGTGCCTTGCCATCCTCAGCCTCGTCTCGGCGCTCACCTTCGGCCTGATCCGCTCGCCATGGGGCCGCGCCTTCCTGGCTCTGCGGGAAAATCCGGTCCGGGCCCTGTCGCTCGGCGTCGACACGCGCCGCTACACGCTGATGGCCTTCGCGCTCGGTTCGGCGCTCGGCGGGGTGGCGGGGAGCCTCTATGCGCCGCTGCTGGAGTTCGTCGATCCGACGCCGTTCACGCTCGTCCTGTCGTTCAACCTGCTGCTGATGGTGATCGTCGGCGGCGCCGGCTTCTTCCTCGGCCCGTTCCTCGGCGCGCTCATCGCGGTCCTGCTGCCGGAATGGCTGCGCTTCGCCGATGGTCTGTACCTCATCCTTTATGCGACGTTCGTGATGGCGCTGCTCGCCTGGTCGCCCTCCGGCATTCTCGGGATCCTCGATCGCCATCTGGCACGACGCAGCGCGCAGGCCGCCTCCGCCGCCCGCGCCGCCTCGGTGGCGACCCTGAAGGAGCAGGCGCAATGACGAACGCGATCCTGGAGGTCGAAGGCATCCGCAAACGGTTCGGCGGCATCACGGCAGTGGACGGGGTCTCGTTCGAGGTCCGCGAGGGTGAAATCCTCGGCATCATCGGGCCCAACGGCTGCGGCAAGTCGACTCTGTTCAATTGCATCCTCGGCCAGCTCCGCCCCACTGAGGGCAAGGTGAGGGTCGATGGCAGGGTGACCACCGGCATGCGCCCGTGCGAGCTCAACCGCCTTGGCGTCAGCCGGACCTTCCAGCTTCTGCAGGTCTTCCCGCAGCTTTCCGTACGGGAGAACCTGATCCTCGCCGGGCAGGAGCACAAGGGCGGCATGGCCCGGCGGCTGTTCGGGCCGCGCGATGCCGGGCTCGGTCCGGATGCCGACCGGATGATCGCCTTCTTCAAGCTCGATCACCTCGCGCATCAGCGGGCCGGCGGGCTGTCCTACGGCCAGCAGAAGCTGCTCGATGCCGCCATGGCCTTCATGGCCGGGCCGCGTCTGGTCCTGCTGGACGAGCCGGCGGGCGGCGTCAACCTGACGATGCTGAGCAACCTGAAGGAGCGCCTGAAGGCCATCAACGCCGAGCAGGGCGCCACCTTCGTCGTCATCGAGCACAACATGGATTTCGTCATGTCGCTGTGCACCCGCGTCATCGTCCTGGCGGAAGGCAAGGTTCTCGCCGAAGGGACGCCGGCCGAGGTGCGCGCCAACGGACAAGTGATCGAGGCCTATCTTGGACACTGAGACGATCTTCGGCGAAACGATCTCCGGCGACCCCATCCTGCGGCTCCGCGACGTGGTCGCCGGCTATGGGGCGATGACGATCCTCAACGGCACCAGCTTCGACGTGCCGCGCGGGGCGATCACCACGGTGATCGGCCCCAACGGGGCCGGCAAATCGACAGTCTTCAAGACGGTCTTCGGCCTGCTGGCCGTACGTGCCGGAAGCATCCGCTTCGACGGGCGCGACGTCACCAACTGGACGCCGCGCCGCCTGCCGGAGGCCGGCATCTGCTACATCCCTCAAGGCCGCAACATCTTTCCGGAGATGAGCGTGCGCCACAACATTGAGTTCGGGGCGGTGGCGGCGGGCAAGGGGATCACCGACATGCCGGCCCGCATCGAACTGGCCCTCAACCGCTTTCCGGTCCTGCGCCGCAAGGCCGACCGCCAGGCGGGCACGCTGTCCGGCGGCGAGCAGAAGCAGCTGGAGATCGTGCGCGGGCTGCTGCTCGATCCGAAGCTGATCCTGATCGACGAACCGTCCATCGGACTGTCGCCGATGATGGTGCAGGAGACCTTCGACATCCTGCTGAACCTGCGCGACAAGGGCGTGTCGACGCTGATGATCGAGCAGAACGCGCGCTCGGCCCTGAAGATGTCCGACTATGGCGTGGTGCTGGAACTCGGACAGACGCGCATCTTCGATACCGCCGGAGCGATCCTGAACGATCCGCGGGTTGCGGAGCTGTTTCTCGGTGGTTCGGTCGAGACCGGCGCCGCCGCCTGACATGGCGCGGGGCGGCCGGCGTTCAAACATTCGGGAGTCCATCATGATCGTTGTTAGGGTCGCCTGTTCCGGTCCCCGGAAAGCTGCGGAACGCCAGCGCCTGATCGAGGCGCACAAGGCGTATCTGAGGAGCGGGGGCGTCCGCATCCTGCAATCGGGGCCTCTGACGGGCTCATCGGTTTCCGGCGGGCTGATCGTGGCCGAGGTCGGCGATATGGAGGAGTTCGTGGCCTTCAGTGACGGCGATCTCTTCGTCCTGCACGGTATCTACGACGATGTGCGCATCTTCGAATGGACTGTCACGCTTGGAGGCATTGCCCGTTCCGACGGGGCCGAACGGAGGGTTGGATAGAATGACGATGGACGACAGCCTGTTCGAAGGCTTCAGGACCGAACGGGTGCGCACTTCCGGGGCGGACCTCCGTTGTGTGGTCGGCGGGTCGGGCCCGCCGGTTCTGCTTCTCCATGGCTATCCGCAGAGCCGACACGCGTGGCATCGCGTCGCGCCAAGCCTCGTCGCCAAAGGCTTCACGGTCGTCGCGCCGGATTTGCGGGGCTATGGCGAAAGCACCGCCCTCGACCCCGACGGGGCCGAGGCCTATTCGAAACGGACACTGGCCCGAGATCAAGTCGAGTTGATGCAGGCGCTCGGCTTCACGCGCTTTGCCGTGGTCGGCCACGACCGGGGAGCGCGTGTCGGCTATCGGTTGGCCCTGGATCATCCGGAGCGGGTGTCGGCCTACGCCTCCCTGACGGTCATCCCCACCATCGAAATCTGGGACCGGGTGAACCGGGCGTTCGCGTTCAACGCCTATCACTGGTTCTTCCTGTCCCAGCCCTTCGATCTTCCCGAACGGCTGCTCGCCGGCGACCCGGACGGATTCCTCGCCTGGACGCTGCGGAAGATGGCCGATGGCCGCGACATCTACGATCCACGGGCGCTGGCCGCTTATCACGCCGCATTTCGCGATCCGGCGGTGCGGCATGCGATGTGCGAGGATTACCGGTCGGCCATGACGGTCGATGCCGAGGCGGAGAGCGCGGATCGTGCCGGCGGCCGGCGGCTCGCCTGTCCCGTGCTCGTGCTTCTGCCGGAGACGAGTTTGGCGGCATCGCCGCACCCGCTGGACATCTGGCGTTCTTGGGCTGACGACGTGCGCGGCGCGTCCGTCGCGTCCAGCCACATGATGCCGGAGGATGTTCCGGACTTCGTCGTCGGCCAGCTCGTTCCATTCCTCAACGGAGCGCGATGACGACGGACCAGGCGTCCTGGTGGAGTTCTGGTGAAACAACAACGGCCGGGCCGGCGAAGATCGCTGGCCCGGCCGTTGCCGTCATTCCGTCATTCTGCGCGTTGTCCCTTCAGGAAATTCACCATCAGATCAAGCTGCGCGTCGAACATGTCGATGCCGCTCTGCGTCGTGCATCCGATGGAGCGGGCGTGCGCGAGCAGCGGCGTGATCTCCGGCACCGTGATCACGTCGCCCACATGCATGGCGGAGGACAGCCGTGCAATGTCGACCGGTGGTGGGTCGCCGCTGCCCATCCCCGACGGGGTGGCGTTCACGACGATGTCGGCCCCGGCGGGATCGGGCGATCCGACACGCGAGGCAGTCCAACCCGCCCGATGAAGCCGGACGATCAGGTCATCCCGGCGAATGGTGTCCTCGTCGTGGATCGCCAGATCGCGGGCGCCCGCTTCCGCCAGCGCCAGGGCGATGGCCCGTCCGGCACCGCCGGCCCCAACATGCAGGACACGCTGGCCGGCCGGGTCGTGGCCGGCCCGCCGCATGGCGGCCAGGAAACTGACGCCGTCGAGCATGTCGCCGTCCCAGGAGCCGTCGGGGTTGCGCCGCATCATGTTGACGGCGCCGAGGAAGCGGGCGCGGTCGCTCAGGCTCGTGCAATGGCAACTGGCGGCGAATTTGTGGGGAACCGTGACGATAATGCCGTCCAGGTTCCGGATCGGCCCCATCGTGTCGATGAAGCGGTCGACATGGTCCGGTGACACATGGATCGGCACGACGATGGCGTCGTGCCCCCGTCTTTGCAGGGCGGCGGTCAGCGACCCGGGCGCCTTGACCTGGGCGATGGGGTCGCCAACGATGACGTAGACGCGGGTTGCCCCGCCGAGTCCCAGTGGCATGGACGCCTGACTCCTTCGGATGATGATCGGGAGGGTGATCGCGTCATGCTGACTGGCGGCTACGGGCCGGCGCCAGCCGGAAATCGTAGGACATCTCGGCAAAGGACGTTGCGATCATTCGGCCATCGGGCGCCCTGCCGGCGGGATGTTCGATCAGATCGACGATGATCGACTCCTTCACACCGAACACCACGTCGGAGGTCAAATAGGGATCGCCGGAAACGAACAGATGGGTGACCAGCGGCTCGAAGCCCGGCGCGGCGATCATGAAATGGACGTGGGCCGGCCGGTAGGGATGGCGCCCCTGCAACTCGAGCATCGCCCCGACCGTCCCATCATGGGGGATGGGGTAGGAGACCGGGCGCACCGACCAGCACCGGAAGCGTCCGTCCGCGTCCGTCCGCAGCCGACCCCGCCCGGCACGCATGTCCGGCTGCTGCTGCACATCGTAGAAGCCCTGGTCGTCGGCATGCCAGATGTCGACGACGGCGCCGGCCAGCGGCCGTCCGTCGGCCGCCGCGACGGAGCCGTGGATCAGCATCGGCAGTCCCGACATCTCGCCGGACAGGTCGGCGCCATTCTCGAACGGCGGCGGGCCTTCGACATAGAAGGGGCCGAGCACGGTCGTGTCGGTCGCCCCCTGCGGATGGCGATGGTTCACCGCGTCCACCAGCATGGAGACGCCGAGCGCGTCCGACAGAAGGATGAACTCCTGCCGGGTGTCGCTGCAGAGCTGTCCGGTCCGGGTCAGGAAGTCGATGGCCGCCCGCCATTCCTCCTGCGTCGGTTCGATTTCCCGCACCAGGGCGTGCAGATGGCGGACCACCGCCTCGCTGATGCGTCGCAGGCGTGGATCGGCCGTCGTCTGCATGCGGTCGAGCACGGTCCGGGTGATGGCATCCTCTCGGGTGTCGAGCATCGTTTTCTCCCCAAAGGCGATGGCGGCCGCAAGGCCTCTGCGTCAGGGTGTGATCGGGGCCTCGCCGGCCCAGGCACGGGCCAGCAGGGTGCGGATGGCATTGCGTTCGACGGGCCGCGGGTTCCAGTAGGGGGACTGGACGGCCAGATCGGCGGCATGGTCGATGCCGGACTCCGGCATGCCGAGCGCACGCAACGCTGTTGGCGCGCCAAGGCGCCGGGCGAAGCTTTGCAGGGCGTTGCCGGCCTGTGACTCCATCTGCGGCCCGTCGTTCAGGATACCGGCGAGCCGTCCGGCCATGTCGGGAGCGGCCTCGGCGTTGTAGGCGACGGCATGGGGAAGCAGCACGGCGTGGGTTTCCGCGTGCGGCAGGTCGAAGGCGCCGCCGAGCACATGGCAGAGCTTGTGATGAAGGGCCATTCCCACCGACCCCAGGCAGGCGCCGCCGAGCCAGGCCCCGTATAGGGCGTCGGTGCGGGCGACGGGATCGGCCGGGTCGGCGGCGACGCCCGGCAAGGCGCGGACGAGGGCGCCGATCGCCTGTTCCGCCATAATCGAGACGATCGGATTGCGGTCCTGGGCATACAGTGCCTCCACCGCATGGGCGATGGCGTTCAGGCCGGAGGTGACCGAAAACGCAACCGGCAGACCAAGGGTGAGGGCGACGTCATATATCGCGACCGCCGGCAGGATCGCGCCGCTGCGCCGGGTGGTCTTGATGCCGTTGTCGGTCTCCCCCAGGATAGGGGTCATCTCCGATCCCGCGTAGGTGGTAGGGACCGCCAAATGGGGCAGGCCGGTGCGCACACCGATGGCCTTCCCAAGGCCGATGGCCGAGCCGCCTCCGAGCGAAACCAACCCGTCGATGCCCTCCGCCGTGACGCGGGCCAAGGCCATTTCGGTCACCGCGACCGGCGTGTGCATGACCGCCGCGGGATGGACGCCGGCGGCCCGCTTCCCAAGCAGCTCCGCGAGCCTCTCCGCCTGGTCACGCTGTTGTGCGGTCGAGAGGATCAGAACCCGCTTGAGGGCGAGACGCTCGACCTCCTCCGGCAGCCGGGCAAGGGTGCCGTCGCCGAATATGACCCGGATCGGCAGGCCGTTGTAGACGAAGCCGTCCCTCATGCGACGGCCCACCCTTCGCCCTCCGCGAGTGCCGCGCCACCGTCGAGCCAGCCGCGCCCGCGCCGGTAGAGGGCCTGGACCTCGGGTCCGTCGATGCCCGGCATGTCCGGCTTGACGTCGTAGCCGATGGAGGTCTGGAGATAGGCGAGGTGACGGTAGCCCTCGGGGAAGCGAGCGAGCAGGGCCGGATCGAGGTCAAGGCTGGCCCCCGGATCGACGGGGTCGAGACGGTCCTTCTCGTAGATGGGCTGGCGCAGGACCATGCCCCATCGTCCCTCGCGCTTTTCCAGGAAATCGTAGAAGCGTCCGGTGCAGACGACGTCGCAGCGGACGCCATGGACGTCGGCACGCTGGGAGATCGTCATTTTGGTCTGGGTGACGGCGCGATCGCCGGAAAGGTCCACCGACATGCCACCCAGGAAATGGAGGATGCGCACACCGCGCTCCCACCCTTTGCGGTTGACGGCGATGAACTCCTCGAAGCCGCCCTGGAACCAGGTGGCCATCATGCGGCCCTCCGGGTGCCAGACGGTGCGGAAGCGCTCCCAGTCGCCGGCATCGCGCCACAGCGCCCAGTTCTCGATCAAATCGCGCAGGGCAAGCCGGTCCTGTTGCTCGTCGGTCATCGTTTCTGATCTCCTGAGCCGCCATGCGTCCGGCATCGCGGCGGTTCTTGAATGGAAGGGAAGGAAGCCGGTACCTGTCCGACGGATCGCCAAGCCCTTTGTCAGCCGGCTCTCCGGGAAGCGGGGTGCCGCTCCAGGAAGCGTCGCAGGGCACCTCCTGCGACGCGGCCGTGTTCGGCCGGCGGGAGTGCCGTCAAACGCGCATTGGGCGCTTCGAGGCTGAGCGTGATGTCGCGGGGAAGCTGCGCGAGTAGCGTATCGAGCGGCAGTTCCCCCTCTCCCGGCAGGAGCCGGGTGGTTCGGGCCTCCCTGCGCAGGTTCTCCACGGTCTGTGGCGCGCGCAGCGGGGCGTCACAGATTTGCATGTAGGAGAACAGCGACGGGGGAAACGCGGCCAGCTCTGCGGGGACGCTTCCGGATCGGAAGAATTGCAATGCGTCAATCAACACCCCCGCGTCTGTCCCGCTGTCGCGGATGAGGGAAAGCGCCTCGGCCGGGTTGCGGATCGTGGTGTAGGTGATGAACTCCAGCATGGTGCGCAGGCCCAGGGAGCCGGACAGCTCGCACAGGGCTGTGAAGTTGTCGAGCAGCCGCGTCCGGTCCGTGTCGAAGCCGACGACCAGGAGGTGACGTGCCCCGAGCCTCGCGCCGGTTTCGATCGCCGGGCGCAGAGCCGCGACATCGGTGTCCGGCGCTAACCAGACGGCCTCGATATCCAGCACCTGCACGCCGGTGTCGCGCAGCCTGCGCTCGATGGCCCGCACGGCCGCCTCATCGCCCACGACCGGCACCAGTGGGTCGCCGGGCCGGGGGGCGACAAGACGGAGACCACAGAAATCGAACCCGCCGGCAGCAGCGGCCTCGATCAGGTCCACCGGGTGAGTGTCGATCCGGCATAGGTGGTGAAAGGACAGCAATGGCATCGGAGGATCACCGGTCGGAGTCGGAGAGGGTGGGCGTCCGCCGCAGTTTGTACCACTACATGAACTAGTTTTCAAATAGGAACTTTGGCGTTTGGGGGTGGTGCGCCTTCCTTGGAAAATTCACGTGTGAAAATGACTCGCGTGCAGGTTTCTCAGGGCTGCCATCATACTGCGCGATGTGGATGTGAGGCTCGATCGAACGAATTGCCCGGAAACTCTCTGCGGGTCGGAACATGCCGCCTTGTATCGCCACGACCGGGGCGGTGGCGTTGACAGCTCCGGCTTCTCCATGGTAGCGATAGGGTAATACACATATGTGAATGGATTCTTCTGAGATGAACGGCGATGACCGGGCGACGGTGAAATCTGCGGATCGGGTGCTGACCCTGCTGGAGCTTCTCGGACGCTGGGACCGCGAGATGTCGCATACCGAAATCGCCGACGCGATGGGCATCCCGAAGAGCAGCCTCACCCAGCTGCTGCGCACTCTGGTGGCGCGGGAGTATCTGGCCTATTCGCCGCTGACCAAGGGGTACTGCCTGGGCCGGGCGATCCGCCGTCTGGCCGACCGCAGTTCGCAGAGCTATGACCTTGTCGAGTTGGTGAAGCCGCTGCTGGAGGAAATCACCGCGACGACCAACGAATCCTCGGCGCTGAACATCCTGAGCGGGGACGAGGCGAAGGTGGTGGCGGCGGTGAATAGTCCGATGCGGCTGTTGTCACACATGCGGCTGGGCGATCTGGCGCCGCTCTATGCCACGTCGGGCGGCAAGGTCATCCTGGCCTTCCTGCCGCCCGACATGCAGGAAGAGTATTTGAAGCGGGTGGAACTGGTGCCCGCGACCCACAAGACGATCCGCAAGATCGCCGACCTGCGGGCCCAGTTGCAGACGATACGACGGGAGAACCTTGCCTATTCGTTCGAGGAGTTCACCGAGGGGATTGTGGGCATGGCCTGTCCGATCCTGGACGATCAGGGGACGGTGCTCGGCTCCATCAACGTGGCGATGCCGGCGGTGCGCTACAGCTCCGCCGCGCGCGACCGGACGGCGGCGGTGCTGGAAAAGGCTGCATCTGCCGTCTCCCAACAACTGCGCCGGACACCGTCAACTTGACGCCGAGCGCTCCATCGTCCTGATCATGGCACACCCTGGAGGGCATTGAATTCGCCGCCCTGCAATGGGTCACTCAAACAGAGGACGCCGCGATGGCGGCGTGGCTCAGCCACACCAGCCAACGGGATACCGGGCGCGGTTCAGGGCCGATACATTTCAGTTGTTCGCTTGGACAGGAGATCGACAATATCCTGTGTCGTGCCGGTCTCGCCGAGTTTGGGGAAAATTCGATCGAGGCTGTTGACGTGCGCTTCGGCACTGAGATCGGTCATGGCGTCGATGGCGAGGGTGACGTTGAAGCCGAGTTCATGGGCCTGGCGTGCGGTTGATTCGACGCCGATACTCGTCGCTACGCCGCAGACCACAATCTGGGTGACTCCGGCGGATTTGAGGTATTCTTCAAGATCGGTTTCGGTAAACGCTCCCCATGTTCTCTTGGACACGAGGTGATCCTGCGGCTGCCGATTCAATTCCGGCAGCAGTTCGGACCAGTCAGGCGGGAGTGCGCCGCTGAAATGGCTCTGCTCCGTCCGGCCGGGCGCCGCCTCCACGACGTTGACCAGGACCACGGGAAGATCGTGTTGGCGGAAGATGCCGGCCAAACGGGCGGCGTTCTCCAATATGTTCGTAAAGGGATGAGCGACGGGCATCGATGCCATGATTTTCTGCAAGTCTATGACAATCAGCGCTGTTCTGGAATCGAGTTGTGTTACAGTCATAATGGCCTCTAGAAGGTTGAAGTTGGCCTGCTGCGCACCGACACCCCTCGGCGCTTGGCCAAGGCGTCAGGAAGCGGCAAGCTTCAGGATAATCGGGAGAGTTCAGTCCTCCTGCGCTCCGAGTGCCGATGCGGTTTCCTCCGCCAGCAGCCCGAACAGTCCGCTCAAGTCACCAACCCGCTCCAGTCCCAGCACTGCCTCGACGATCCGCTCGCAACGGTTGGCCGGAACCACCGATTCGCATAGGGTGCGGAACTTGGCGACAATGTCGCCGTTGGAGATCGCCTCGGAGAAGCGAAGGCCCTGCTCCACCTCGCGCGCCGATCCGTCGGTAAGCGCGATGCGCAGTCGGCAGCCCAGCTTCTTGTGCGGTCCGCCCTGGAAGCTCCCGTCCTCATGCATCCGGATCCTGGGGATTAGGGTCCAGAGATCGTCGGACGCGATCCGGTCCGCCGTGTACTGCGAGATCATCGCCTTGCCGTCGACGGCTGCGACCGCGGCTGTATAGGCAAGGCTCATCTGCGCACCGATGGAGGTCAGGGGCCGTTCCACCGGAAAGGCGCCGTGATGATAGACGCCCTTGCCGACCCAGACGTCGATGCTTTCAACATCTTCCGGCTGGAACGGACACTCCGCCAGCATTCCGCGGATCGCGTCGATGGTGGAATGCAGGCCACCCATAGCAGCGTGGAACTTGACGACGATACGCTCCGTCTCCCAACGCTCTCCCAGATCGGCGGCGACCTGCGAGGCGTCGGGATCGTGCCCCTCGCCGAAGGCGGCGAGGAAACCACCATAGTCACGCTCGAACACCCGCTTGATCCCGGTGTAGCCGTCGGCGGCGAGCCAGGCGGCGCCGAGGCCGGCGCGGGCGGCAAAGCCATGGTGCTGCGCTTGCACATTGCCTCGAACTGTGCGGCCATCAAGCCGCCCGACTAGGTTCCCGACATGCCGAGCGCATCCTCGAACCCGGCGGGATCGAGGCGGAGCAGCGTTCCGGCCGCAGCAGCGGCGGCGTGGGTACCGAACACCGCTCCGGAATGCCATCCGCGCGACAGCATCTCGATTCCATGCAGGCCGAGGCCGACGCGCGGTCTGACCTCGAATCCGGCGATCGCTCCCTTGAGGAAGTCGGCGCCGGTGACCCGCCCACCACGCTTTCCATTCGCCTGGGCGCAGGCCAGCAGCGCCGGCGGCACGAGCGACGCGCTGTACAGTGGGGCGAAGGGATGGAAATCGTCCAGCTCGAAGCCCTGGATGAAGGTGCTGTTCAGCAATGCTGCGAGCGGCGGCGGCACCCCGCGGTTCCAGCCGATCATTTGGGCAGGTCCGGATCCTTCCAGGCGGCAAAGCGACTCCACTGCACGCCGCGACCAGGGCAGCCGGGCGCCGACCAGGGCGCAGCTGATCCCGTCGAGTAGAAGATGGGTCGCCCGCTGGCGGACACGCTCCGGCACATCCTCCAGCCGCAGGCTGGCGAGCCAAGCGGCGAGGCGCCCGGTCGGGCCAGCCGGATCGGTGGCGGCGCGGTCGGATCGGATTTCGTGAACCGAACTCATGCGGCGTCCTTCCGGATGCTCGGGATCGCCCAGGGGCGACGCAGGGCGTCGGCACGTTCCCAGGCGGCGATCTGGTCGATGCAGCGTAGGGTCAGGCCCAGCTCGTCGAGCCCCTCCAGCAGGGTTTCCCGCTGCATCGCATCGAGCATGAAGGTGTGCCCCGTTCCGTCGGGGGCGGTGAGGGTGCAGGTCTCCAGATCGACCGTCAGCGGGGCGCCGTCGGCCGCCTGCACGGCGAGCGCTTCCACCGTCGCCTCGGGAAGCACGACCGGGAGTACACCGTTCTGGATGCAGTTGGAGAAGAAGATGTCGCCAAACGATGCAGCGACCACGCAGCGCAGCCCGGCCTCCTGCAGCGCCCAGACCGCGGCCTCGCGGGAGGAGCCGCAGCCGAAGTTCGCTCCGGCGAGCAGGATCGACGCTCCACGGAACTGCGGTCGGGACAACACGAAATCGTCGCCGTGCAGCGCCTCCAGCGCGAAGGGACCGAGCTGGCCGCGGGCGTACTGGGTCAATCGGTCGATCCGGATGATCACGTCGGTATCGATGTCGCGGCGCATCAATGGGGCGGCGGGGCCGGTGACGCTTTTGAACGGCTGCATTGCTTCAAAACCTCCGGACATCGGAGATCGCTCCGGTGACGGCTGCGGCGGCGGCCATGGCCGGGCTTGCCAGATGGGTGCGGGCGCCCGGTCCCTGACGGCCGACGAAGTTGCGGTTGGAGGTGCTGACCGATCGGGCGCCCGGCGGCACCTGCTCGCCGTTGGCCGCCACGCACATGCTGCACCCCGGCTCGCGCCATTCGAACCCGGCGGCGCGGAAGACCTCGTCCAGCCCCTCCGCCTCGGCCGCCCGCCGCACCGCTTCTGAGCCCGGCACCACCCAGGCGCGGACGGTGGGGGCGACCCGGCGCCCGCGGGCGATGCGCGCGGCGTCCCGGAGATCGGACAGCCGGGAGTTGGCGCAGGAGCCGATGAATACCCAGTCGATCCTGGTCCCCTCCAGCCGCTGGCCCGGCTGCAGCCCCATGTAGTCGAGCGCGGCCTGCCAAGCGGCACCTCTGGTCGGGTCGGGCGCGCGTGCAGGGTCCGGTACGCTGCCGTTCACCGCCACCGCCTGATCGGGCGAGGTTCCCCAGGTGACGGTCGGCGGCACCTCTGCCAGATCGAAGCGAACCTCGGCGTCGAACACCGCATCATCGTCGGTCTGCAGGCTGCGCCAGTCGGCCAGCGCTGCCTCCCATGCATTGCCGGCAGGGGCGAAGCGCCGGCCGCGGACATACTCAATGGTCCTGTCGTCGGGGGAGCACAAAGCGATCTTGGCGCCCAGTTCGACCGACAAGTTGCACAGCGTCATCCGACCCTCGACCGGCAGGTTGGCGATGCCCGGCCCGGCATGCTCGATGGCAAAGCCGGTGCCGGCCGAGGCCCCGAGCGTGGCGATGACGTGCAGAGCCAGATCCTTCGCCGTGACCCCCGGCGCCAGGGAACCGTGATAGGTGATGCGCATCTGCCGGGGCTTGCGCTGCCGTAGCGTCTGGGTCGCCAGGACATGGACCAGCTCCGACGAACCGATGCCAAAGGCGATCGCCCCCAACCCGCCGTTGGTGCAGGTATGGCTGTCGCCGCAGACCAGGATCGTGCCGGGCAGGGTGATGCCGAGCTCGGGGGCCATCACATGGACGATGCCTTGCCCGTCCCGCCCAATGTCGAAGAAGGGGATACCGAGCTGGCCGCTCCGCTCCTTCAGGCCGGTGTAGAGTGCAGCCCCCCGGCCATAGCTCGTTCCGGTGCGGCCGGGGGCGCTGCTGACCGCGTGATCGGCCGTGGCGAAGCAGAGGTCGGGACGGCGGACCGTCAGGCCGCGGGCTTCGACCTCATGCAGTCCGCCGGTTCCCGACAGGTCGTGCAGAAGATGACGGTCGATGTGGAGCAGGGCCCAGCCGTCGCCCAGGTCGGCGACGACATGGCTGTCCCAGATGCGGTCGAACAGGGTGCGGGGCATCGTCGTCACTCCGCAGCCTGGGCGTACCGGCGGCGCAGGCGGTCCCATTCCGGCGCGCCGAGCCGGCCGAACAGTTCACGGACACTTGGCCCGGTGCTGGAATCGACGGTCTCCGTTTCCGCGAAGGCGGCAAGCGCCGTGTCGAAGGCGCGGATGGCGGCGGTGATCAGCAGGCCGGGCAGGATGGCGACCCGGAACCCCATCTCCGCCGCCTGGGCCATGGTCACGTCGGGGGTCCGTCCGCCGGGGACGATGTTCAGCAGGCAGGGACCCTTGACCAACTGCGGGATCGCGGCAACCTCCTCCAATGACTGGGGCGCCTCGACGAAGGCGAGGTCGGCCCCGGCGGCCAGCGCCAGATTGGCGCGGGCGACCGCCTCGTCCAGACCGGCGACGGCACGGGCGTCGGTCCGCGCGATCACCACGAAGTCCGGCGACCGTCGTGCCGCGGCGGCGGCGGCAATCTTGGCGGCGAATTCCTCGCGGCCGATCACCTCCTTGCCGTCGAGGTGGCCGCAGCGCTTGGGCATCACCTGATCTTCGATGTGGAGCGCCGCAACGCCGCGCATCTCGTATTCGCGCACCGTCCGGGTGGCGTTCAGCTCGTTGCCGTAGCCGGTGTCGGCATCGGCGATGACCGGCACGCCGGCCGCGGCCGCGATAACACCGGCCGCTTCGGCCATTTCCGTTAAAGTCAGCAGGCCGTAATCCGGATAGCCGCGAGCGGCCGACACGCAGGCGCCCGTCATATAGACGGTCTCGAACCCGGCCTGGACTGCCAGCCGGGCGGTGATGCCGTCGTAAACGCCGGGAGCGACGAGGAGCCCGCCGTCGCGAAGCTGTGCCCTGAGGGTGTGAGCCATTGTCATAAGTTCTGTCCCCTGCATCGGACTTGAGCTATCGCATGTTATGACTTATCCGAAACATGCTGGCCCTACGTATCACATAGTATGATATCGAGCAAGGAGATATTATGATTAGTCGCTCCGATGAGGCCGCTGCCGATGCCAAGCCGCTCTATGTGCGGGTGCAGCAGAACCTGCGCGATGCCATCAGGGCCGGTGTCTTCGCCCCCGGTTCGCTGCTGCCCAGCGAGAAGGAACTGGAGGACGAGCACAAGGTCAGCCGGATCACCGTCCGCCGTGCCCTGGAGGAGTTGGAACGCGAGGGCTTGATCGAGCGCGGCCGGGGCCGGCAGGCCCGTGTTGCCCCCCTGCTGACTGCCGCCGTCAACACCCGGATCGAGGAGGAACTCGCCTCCATCCTGCAGATCGGCCGCGGCATGGAGGCGGAGGTGCTGTCCTACGCCTGGCGCATGCCCACCGCACAGGTGGCCGAGGCGCTGGAGGCTCCCGCCGACGAGCCGGTTCTCCAGGTGGAGCGCGTGCGGCGCCGGCGGGGTCAAGCCATCCTTCATACGATGGCCCATGTGCCGGCGGCCATCGGCGCGATGCTGCCGCGTGAGGCGCTGGTCAAAACGACGATGCTCGACCTCCTCTCTGCCCGTGGCATCCAGCCCAGCAGCGTCGAACAGGAGATGCGCGCCGCCCCATGCGATGGGGAAGTGGCGGCCCTGCTCGGGCTGGAACCGGGAGCGCCGGTCTTCATCCTGGACCGGCTGGTGCGCGATGGAAGCGGACGGCCGATCCAGCGGATGATCGCCACCTTCCGTTGGGATTCCTTCCGCTACCGCATCTCATCTAGCAAGCTCGGCGACGGGCGGATGCTGGAATTCGAGGCGGCGGGGCGGATCGACTGAGGTGCCGCTCAGGGCATAACGCCAATAATCGATATGTTATGATGCATCGTTCCTGCTGCCTTATCACAGCGGAGGCGCGCCGGGGCATATTCATGTCTGGTGTCCCCCCTGGAGATTTGGAACGGCTGCGGCCGGACGCTGGAATCCTGGCGGCATCCTGTAGATGCGCAACCAAGTCAATGCGGTGCAGTCGATCGTCAACGCCGTCTCGATTCCGGTGATGACCGATGGCGACACCGGGTGAGGCAATGCGCTGAGCACCTTCCATATCGTTCGCCGGATGGAGCCCGCCGGAGCGGCCGGAATCAACATCGACGACCAGAAGTTTCCGACGCGTTGTTGCCACATAAACGACAACGCGCTGATCCCGGCGAAGGAGATGGCACCGAAGGTTCGCACCGCTGCGGCCGGGGCGGACATTGGGCAGGCGCTCAACATAGTATAATAAGATGTTGCATGTTGTGATGATAAATGCTATGCCTAGCGAACAATGGAGGCCCCGGATGAAGAGCGCCTTGTCCTTCGGGGCGGGGGGCGGCCGCAGTCACCTTCGGCATTCCGGAACAACCGATGGGAGGGAAGCATGACTCTCGCCGACCATGGAGCAGCGTTCCGCAACAGCGGGAATCGCGTTCGATGATGCCCGGGCCAAAGCCGGAAACGTCCGTCGGTGCGCCCCCGCAGCCTCCGGCGCGCGGAGTTCGGCTCCACACCGAAAACGCGGTGACGGCTTCGCTGATCCGCTTTGAAGGGTTCAGCGACAAGATCATCAAATAAGGGAGTAGACGATGCGCTCGACCATGATGGACGTGCCGCTGATGGTTTCCTCAATCCTTCGCCATGCCGCGCTCTATCACGGCGATACCGAAATTGTTTCGCGCACGGTCGAGGGGCCGCTTCATCGCACGACTTATGCCAAGACCTGGATGCGCAGCCAGCAACTCGCCAATGCGCTGGCTGCGCTTGGATTGGGACGCGGTGACCGGGTCGGGACACTGGCGTGGAACGGCTACCGGCATCTGGAAATCTACTACGGGGCGTCGGGAGCAGGCCATGTCTGCCACACCATCAACCCGCGCCTGTTCCCCGACCAGATCGCCTACATCATCAACCATGCGGGCGACCGGGTCCTGTTCGTCGAGCTGAGCTTCGTCGAGATGCTGGAATCGATCGCCGATCGGCTGACCGGGGTCGAGGCGATCGTCGTGATGACCGACGCCGCCCACATGCCGACATCCCGCAGGCTTCCGACCCTGCTCTGCTACGAGGATCTGCTGGCCGTCCAACCGGACAGGTTCGATTGGCCGCAGCTCGACGAGAACGAAGCGGCTGCGATGTGCTACACCTCGGGCACCACGGGTGATCCCAAGGGGGTGCTCTACAGCCACCGCTCCATCGTGCTGCATGCGATGGCGGTGTGCATGCCGGACGTATTCGCGCTGGGCGCAGGCTCGGTTGCGATGCCGGTGGTGCCGATGTTTCATGTCAACGCCTGGGGCCTGCCCTATGCCGCACCGCTGGTCGGGGCCAAGCTGGTCCTGCCCGGACCGAAGCTGGACGGGGCTAGCCTGCATGAGCTGATCATCGAAGAGGAAGTGAGCTTTACCGCCGGCGTGCCGACCATATGGATGGCGCTGCTGGACTGGGCGGCGGCCAACGACAAGTCCTTTGGGCTTTTGAAGCGCGTGGCTGTCGGCGGTTCCGCCTGTCCGCCCGCGATGTTCGCACGGTTCCGCGACCACAAGGTCGAGGTGCTGCATGCCTGGGGGATGACCGAAACCAGCCCGGTCGGTCTCGCCAACAGCCCGAAGCCGAACCGGCCGATATTGACGTCCGAGCAGGAGGTCGCCCTCTCCGCCAAGCAGGGACGCCCACTGTTCGGCATGGAGTTCCGGGTGGTCGGCGTCGACGGGACCGAGATTGCCCATGACGGCATTGCGTTCGGCAACATGCAGGTGCGCGGACCCTGGGTGGCCGCCGGCTATTTCCGTGGAGAGAGCGAGGCCCCTCAAGCCCCGCCTGACTGGTTCGAGACCGGCGACGTGGTGACGATGGACGCCGACGGCTACGTCCAAATCGTCGACCGCTCCAAGGATGTCATCAAGTCAGGCGGGGAGTGGATCAGCTCGATTGACCTGGAAAGCATCGCCATGGCTCACCCCGCGGTGCAGGAAGCGGCGGTGGTGGCCCATCCCGATGAGCGGTGGAGCGAGCGTCCGCTGCTGGTGGTCGTGCGTCGCCCGGGTTCAACGCTGACGGAACGGGAAGTCCTGGCACATTATGAGGGTAAGGTGGCCCGGTGGTGGATTCCCGATCACGCGATTTTCGTCGACGAATTGCCGCACACCGCGACGGGAAAGCTGCTCAAGGCAAGAATCCGGGAACTTTACGGCAAACCATCCTTCCGTGTGACAGTCGGCTGATGAATTGCTTTTCCACGGCTGAATGGTTGTGATCCGGTGGCGTGATTAGGATCATTCACAGGGCATCGTCAAGTTGGCGTCTGGGTGGGTTGCCTGAGAGGCGCCGGCTGGGTATGAGGCCGGCATGACGGCCAAACGACTGCTGCGCTGAGCGAGTCCTCACCGTCGACACGTGGTGCGAAGTCTGCAGCATCAAGCAATCCGCTTGGCCCGCACCTGTCCTGTTCGCTGTCAGTCTCGCCTGACCCTTGGCTCACGCCCAGCAATTTGACTGCCGCTTCGCCGCGGCGCGCTCGCAGGCTACTTCGAGCCTGTCCAGGCCGGCTTCCGACCGCGCCCTTACAGGAGAGCTGGCCGGACATCCGTTGCAACGAACAAAGCAGCTCAAAAACAAACCTAAGGAGGGCATGCCATGAGTGGAAACGCCAAGCTTTTGATCGCCATCTGGGTCATGCAATTCGTGAATTACGCCGACCGAGTGGTGGTGAGTTTCGCCGGCCCGTCAATGATGAAGTCCCTCAGCATCGACACCGATACGTTCGGGATTGTGCTGTCCTCTTTCTCCCTGGGGTACCTGCTGTCGCAAATACCCGGGGGAATCATAGCTGACAAATGGGGAGCCCGCGCCGTCGTGATCGTCGGTCCACTCTTCTGGGCGCTCTTCACGGGTCTGACCGGCTTGGTGTCAACGGTCGCTGCACTGATCGCGGCGCGGCTGTTGTTCGGCGTTTCCGAGGGATTGTCGAACGCTGCGACGTACAAGCTGATCGGCGACAACTTCGCCGCGGAGGATCGCCCAAGAGCCATGTCGATATGGGTGACTGCGCTCGCCATCGCGCCTGCGCTGACGGGACCCGCTGTAGGCATGCTGCTGACGTCGTTCGGCTGGCATGAGGTGTTCTTGCTGCTGGCGATCCCTGCACTGGCGGTGGCGGCGGTCAACTTCGCGCTGGTGCCCTCGGTCGGTCCGCAAGCGCAGAACAAAGAGAACCGGGCCACCAACGCCGGCTTCCGCAGTGTGCTCAGCGAGCCGTCGCTTTGGCTCATCTGCGGTGCCTACGGCTTCTGGAGCATCGCATACTGGGGGTTCCTAGGCTGGATGCCAAGTTATCTGGCTTTGGAACGCCACATCGATATCAAGGGCGCCGGCATTCTCGGCGGTCTCCCTTACGTGTTCGGGCTTTGCGGCGGACTCGCGGCGGGTTGGGCGGGAGCCAAGATCGGAAGTCGCGGGCGCCCCTACTTCCTGGCGGCCGTCTATCTGTTGGCGTGCCTGGCACTGTTCGGAGCTTTCGCCTCGGCGACACTCGCTCTCTCAGTGGCGTCCCTCTCGATCGCCGGCCTCTTCATGTACGCCGGACTGGCCACCTACGGCGCTGTGGTGCTCGACCTCGCTCCCGGCCGCGCGCGCGCAGCGTATGCCGGAGTCGTCAGCACTGCGGGCCAGATCGGGGGGACCCTGGCTCCCACGGCCATCGGTTACCTAGTGAAAGCCACCGGCAGTTTCGGCGCCGGATTCGCATTCATGAGCGCCTCTTTGTGCATCGCGGCCGTGTGCGCTCTCGCGCTGGTCCCGATCAAGGCCAGACAGCAAGGGCGGATCGCAGCCCAAGTCGTGAACTGAAAACACTCACAGAAAGTTGGAGGATCATCCCATGGCAGTCATCGACGTGCGCGGGGACGCGGAACGGGTGTTCAACGCCCTCAAGGACGGAGGCATCGCGATATTCCCGAACGACGTGGGCTACGCGTTGATGGGCGGCTCCGAAGATGCGGTGAAAAGGATCAACTCGGCCAAGGGACGGGGAGGACACAAGCGGAATGCATTCCTGTGCGGATTGGACACGCAACGTGAATTGCACGTCCTTGATACGCGTTCACGGGAGATGATCGAGGCGATCACGTCCGACTACGATCTGCCGCTGGGGGCCGTGGCGCCGTTCGACCCCGGACATCCGATGCTGCGGAACGTGCCGTCTGGTCTCCTGGCCACCAGCACCGCCCACGGAACCCTGGCAATGCTGCTGAACGCTGGTCCCTTGTTCCGCGAGATCTGCCGGCTCAGTCGGGACAACCTGCACCCGATCTTCGGCTCCTCCGCCAACTTGACGGGGACTGGGCCGAAATTCCGCGTGGACGACATCCAGCCGGAGATTCAGGAAATCGCAGACATCACCGTCGACTACGGTATCCGCAAGTATCATACATACAAGCGCTCTGCCACGATCATACGCTTCCCCGAGCTTGAGGTTGTTAGGATCGGATCGTGCTACGAACTCGTCGCCGACGTCCTGCGGCGTCACTTCAAGGTCGAACTGCCTGAAGACCCGGGAACGAACGCGAACCCATCCGGTCACCTGCAGGAGTTCGCTTTGCCCGATCTCTCGGCCAGGTGAACAGTCCCATGCGGCGGACTCGGATACCTGAATGAAATCCTGGATCGCATGGTCATGGTGAGCGGCTATCTCGCAAGCCGCCTCGCCTACCTCTTTGATCTTACCGCAGGTCGACGGCTCTTGCTCACTTTGCCTGGATGATCTGAGTTGCGGTGGCGAGCAGAATACAATCACTCCCCTGCGAGCACGATCACCCCAGCCACGATGATCGCCGTTCCAACCAGGCGGCGAACGGTCATCGGCTCACCGAGCACCCACCAGCCGGCGAGGGCGACGAGAGCAAAGCCGAATGCGAGAAAAGGATAGGCGAACGACGCATCCGCCCTGCTCAGCACCCGCAGCCAGACGAGCAGACTGAAGCCGTAGCAGGCGAGCCCGCCGAGGATGGCCGGATGCCGGATGATCATGACAAGGCTGTCGATTGCCGACGCATCGCTTGTGCCGAATCCCTGCCGGGCGCCCCACCGCAGCATAATCTGTGCGGACGCGTTGAGCGTCACGCTGGTCAGGATCAGACCGAGCAATATGGTGCGGCTCACGGGAGGCGCACCATACCGCCGGGAGAAGCAGGGGCGAGATGGGCAAGCTCCGTCATGCCCTCGGCGAAGCCAACACATGGATGCCAATCGAACCGGCGGCGCAAGAACGAGGAATCGGCGGTGATGTGGCGCACATCGCCCAGCCGGTACTGTCCGGTCACCACCGGCGGCGGGCCGTCCAACGCCCTGGACAGCGCCTCGGCCATGTCACCGACCGTTCGCGGCGTGCTGGATCCGACATTGTAGGCGGCCACGCCCTCCGTCTGCCCTTCGCAAGCGGCGACGGTGGCGGAGGCAACGTCGCGGACATGCACGAAGTCCCGTCTCTGCCGGCCATCCTCGAAGACCCGCGGCGCCTCGCCGCGCCGCAGCGCGGAGGTGAAGATGGAGGCGACGCCGGCATAGGGGGTGTCGCGCGGCATGCCCGGCCCGTACACATTGTGATAGCGCATCATCGCGACAGCACCGCCGGTCGAGCGCGCCCAGTTGGCGGCGTAGAACTCCTGCGCCGCCTTGCTGGTGGCGTAGGCGTTGCGCGGGTCGAACGGCGTGTCCTCGGCGACGAGCAGGCTTTCGAGCGGCTGGCCGCAGAGCGGGCAGGGCGGCTCGAACCGTTGCTGTGCCAGAGCGCTTTCCAGCCGCGGGGCCGGCCGTACCCGTCCATGCTCGGCACAATGGCCGAAACCCTCGCCATAGACCACCATCGAACTGGCGAGCGTCAGACGGGATACGCCGGCGCGGGCCATCGCCACCAGAAGCTCGGCCGTGCCGACCTCGTTGGAGGAGGCGTAGTCGGGCATGTCGCCGATGGCGACGGCCAGCCCGACCTTCGCAGCGAGATGAACGACGGCGTCGATGCCAGCGACGGCCTTGTCGAGTATCGCGGCGTCCCGCAAGTCGCCGATCAGTGCCTTGACGCCGGCCGGCGCCGTCCAGGCCGGTGGGGTGGGGTGCACGTCGGGACGCAGTGAGTCCAGGACGCGCACCTCGTGGCCCCGGCGCAGAAGCTCGGCCAGCACATGCCCGCCGATGAAACCGGCCCCGCCGGTGAGGAGAACGCGCATGCTCTTTTTACCTTCGAACGATGGTCTGCGCCGACCGGCCTTCGGCGTTGGCGGGCTCGACGTTGGCGGGCTGCCGCCACGCAAGGCGGAGGAAGGTGGTTCCGATCTTCCAGGCGGCGGACAGGCTGGCGGCGAGGTCGCCGGACACCTTCGACCGGCCGCCGCGCCGGCACCGGTGATCGACCGGGATTTCCCGGCAGCGCAGGCCGGCCGCCGCCCGCATCTGCATCTCCAGGTTCCAGCCGTAGGTTTCCTCGGTCATGCCCAGCGCGCGCAGGCGGTCGACCCGCATCGCGCGCAACGGCGACATGTCGGTGAAGCGGACCCGGTAGGTCAGCCGCAGCAGCGCCCCGGCGATCCGCCCCGCCACGATCTGCTGCGGCGTCATCGAGCCGCGCTCGCGTCGCCCGCGCAGGCGCGAGCCCATGACGAAGTCCGCCTCGCCGTCGGCGACCGGCCGGATGACTTGCAGGATGAAGGCGGGCACGTCGCTGCCGTCGCCGTCGAGGAAGCAGACGATCTCCGTTCCGGGGCGGACGGCAGCCAGCCCGGCGGCGCAGGCGCGGCCGTAGCCGCGCACCGGCTGGAGCACGACACGGGCGCCCGCCGCGGCGGCCCGCTCGGCGGTCCGGTCGGTGGACCCGTTGTCGACGACGATGACCTCGCCGACGCCCTCGGCCATCACCTCCCGCACCACGTCCGCGATGGAGTCCTCCTCGTCGAGGCAGGGGATGACGACGGCCACGCTTTCAAGCGGTTGCGCGCCGCTCATGACGCCATCACCGTCTGGCGGCGTCGCACGAACGCGCGGGTGCGCGGCGCCTCCGGCACCGGCCGACCCGCGGCGGAGAAGGGCGGTGGCCGGCCGTCGAGTTCGTCCTCCAGCATAGCGTAGGACCGGGCATCGTCCACGTCGTACCAGGGATCGAGCGAGATCACCGGAACGCCGATCGTACGCGCCCGTTCAAGCGTCAGATTGTAGACCGTGTCGGTGCTCCAGGGGATGTCCGCGAACAGTTCGGGATGGGACCGCGACAGGCCGATGAGCGTGTAGCCGCCGTCGAGCGCCGGACTGATGACGGCGTTGTCGCCGGACTTGAGCGCCTGGACCGCGGCGCGGAGGATGTGGCGCGGCAGGGTCGGGCTGTCGGAGTTGACGAGGATGGCGCCGGCATGGCCCTGCGCCAGAAGGTCGGTGATGCCCTGGTCCAGCCGCCGGCCGAGATCGCCCTCGCCCTGGGGCACCAGCCCGAAGCCGTCGGGAAGCAGGTGCCGCAGCTCCTCTTCGGAGCCCACCGGGGTATAGACCGCATAGCCGGGCGCGTCGCCGCCCTCCGACAGGCCGGCGATGGTCGCGGCCAGATCGGCGATGAAGCAGCCGGAGATTTCGGCACACTCCTCCGGCGGCAGAGGCGGCGACAGCCGGGTCTTGGACTTGCCGGGGCTCGGCGTCTTGCAAATGATGGCCACCGCTATGGTCGTCATGGGTCGGGTCTCCGCCGGAATGAGGGAGGATTGATCAGCGGATGGGGTCGAGCGCCTGCTCCAGGTCGCCGAACAGGTCGTCCGGGTCTTCGAGCCCGACCGACAAGCGCAGCAGATCGTCGGGGCAGGGCGATCCTTGGCCCTCGATCGAGGACCGGTGCTCGATGAGGCTTTCGATGCCGCCGAACGAGGTCGCCCGCCGCCAGAGATGGACATTGGCCGCCACCTTCACCGCCGCCGCCGCTCCGCCCCTGACGCGGACGGACAGCATGCCGCCGAAGCCGCCGGACATCTGGCGGGCGGCGATGGCGTGGTCGGGATGGTCGGCAAGGCCGGGATAGAGCACGGCGGACAGCGCCGGATGGCTGGCCAGCCGGCCGGCCAGGGTTGCGGCGCTGCGGCTCTGCTCGCGCACCCGCAGGTCGAGCGTCCGCAGGCCGCGCATCAGCAGCCAGGCGTCGAACGGACCGGGCGTCGTGCCGTGCTGGTCGCGGATGGCCGCGATCCGGTCCCACAAAGCCGATGGGGCCGATGCTGCTAGGGCGCCGGCAACCACATCGGAGTGGCCGTTGAGGTATTTGGTCGCGGAATGCATGACGATGTCGGCGCCGCAATCGAGCGGCCGGGTCAGCACCGGCGTCACCGCCGTGGAATCGACGCAGACCAAGGCACCCGCCCGGTGCGCAAGTTCGGCGACGGCGGCGATGTCGGTGACGGTCCAGAGCGGGTTGCTCGGCGTTTCGATCCAGACGATGCCGGTGCGGCCCGGCCGGATGGCGCGGCCGACGGCGTCGAGGTCGGCCATGTCGGCGAAGGTCACCTCGTGCCCGTAGCGATGGGCCTCGGCGAGCCAGACATGCAGCCCCCAATACATCTGCCGCGGAGCGACGATGTGGGTGGGCGATGCCGCCAGGAACAGGGTGGTGGCGGCCGCCATGCCCGAGCCGAAGAGCAGCGCCTCGCGGGCGTGTTCCAGGTCGGCGATCTGACGCTCCGCCTGCTGGACCGAAGCGTTGTCCTTGCGCCCGTAGACATGGCCTGAGCTGTAGCCATTGTCCGCGTCGCGCATGTAGGTGGCGCTTACGTCGATGGGTGGCGTCAGCGAGGCGGCCAGAGAACGGCCGGCGCCCAGGGCCCGCGCCGTCAGCGTGCGGGGCATCGGTGTGCGTGGCGTCAAGATTGGGGGCCTCAGGATGTTGCTCCGGTGGTCGCCGATGGGGGGTGAAACGGGTGGCTCATGGGAGGAATACGGTGGTTGGCGGCCCGTCGTTACAGCCCGGTCGGATTTATTTCAGGACCGGGTTCAGTCATCCGTTTTACGGGGTACGGCAATGTAGATCCGCCACAGGCCGAGTTCGGCCTCCGCGAAGCGGTAGAAGGGGCTTGCGGCGAAGGGGTCATGGCTCCAGGCACCGTCCAAGACCGTGACCACCACCACGTCGCAGCGATGGGTCCGTGCGAGCGCCCGGATATCGTCCGGCGTGCCGTCACCGGCGAAGACCCGCCGGAATTGGTCGGCGATCGCCGCCCGCCGCGCGGACGACAGGGCGGCGAAGGCGATGGCCAGCTCGTTCCCGGCGAAACAGGAGCGGCGGTCGGCGAACAGCGCCCAGGACAGGTTCACCGGCCAGGGCGTCATGTCGGCGAACAAGACGGGGTTGTTTGCGACCCGGGCGTCGGGCGGCGCATGGCGCCGGACCGCCTGCCACAGGGCCGGGGAGCGCGCGAACGCGGCGGCCGAGGGGGAGGGCTTGCCCGCCAGATTCTCGGCGGCGAGGCGCAGCCCGTCGGGCAGCGTCGCCGTCGCGGCGGCCATCGCCAGGACCAAAGGGAGCGCCGCCCGCCGCTCCACGCAGCGGGCCAGCCCGGCGCCGGCGGCGGCGGTCAGCACCATCAGGCCGGGCAGCACGGCGCGCCAGCCGAGATCGTTGTTCACACCGGTTGTGCTGACGAGCAGCCAGCCCGTGCCGAGGCTGGCTGCCGTCAGGATGGCGAGGGCGCGGACGAGCGGCCCGTCCGGCCACGCGTCCGGCCACGCATTCGGCCGTGCCGCCATCCGCGCGAGCATGATGGCCCCCGCGAGATAGACGAGCGGAAACTCGACGACCAGCAGCACCAGCCAGTAGGCCGGCACGTCGAGCGCCCGGCCGAGCGGTTGGGGCAGGGCAGGCCCCAGCACTTCGAAGGGATCGATGGCGATGAGACGGCCGCCGCCTCGGGCGACGGCGCTGCGATACTGCTCGACCAGGAGCGGGGAGGCGATGGCGACGGCGACGACCGCCGCGACGCCGCCGAGCAGGAGGAAGGTTCCCGCCCCGCCCGCCGGGCGGGAGCGTGCCAGGAAAAGGGCGCATCCGGCGGCCGCCAGGATGAAGACCACCCCGCCGACCCAGATCGAACTCTGGTACGCCGCCGCCGCCAACAGCGCCAGGGTGGCGGTCGCGAGCGCTCCGGGCCGCCGGGCGAGCCGGACCATGAGCATCACCGCCACCACGACGCAGCCCGCGGCCTGGACATGGTGTGGACTCCAGCTCGTCTGGAACAGCCATCCGGCGAGTCCGGTGGCAGGCTGGAGCCAGTGTGGGAGCGTCTCCTCACCGGCCATTGCGGCCAGGACCGGCCGCAGCGAACCCAGCCCGCTGAGGCCGATCGCGAGGAAGGGGGCGAGGGCGCGGCCGCTGAATCGACGGGCGAGCCCGGCCATCAGCAGCAGGGTCGAGAAGGCGGTCAGCCAGCTTGCCGCCGCGTCGGCCGCCCAGCCGGTCGCACCGGTTAGCTGGGCAAGCTGTGCGGCGCCGAACTGCCAGAGATAGTAGTAGGCGACCCCGGCCGGCGCCTCCGCTCCGCCATAGACGGGGTTCATCGGGGGAACCCCCTCCCGGACGATCTGGTCGATCAGCGCGATCTTCGCGTGATCGAAGAGTGCCGGCGCCACCGCGACACCGTCGCCGACGAATTTCGGCAGCACCGCAAGCGCCGGTCCAGCCGCCATGACGGCGGCGGCGAGACAGACCCACAGGGTGTGAGGCGGGATGCGATGGTCGCTCCCGCTCCCGTCTCGGCGGACCCTCAGGAGCCCGGCCGCACAGATCAGGACCACGGCGCTAACGGTCGCAACGGGCGAGAAGCCGACGACGAGCGAGAGCAGCAGGGCCAGGGCGTTCTGCACCGCCCAGCCCAGGACAGGCGCCAGCGCCAAGGCGATGGTACGGTCGAACGCCAGCGACCGCGCGAGCGCGTAGCCGCTGGCCATCCACAGGACAAGGCCGGTCGCGATGCAGAGGGCGGCGAGGGACAGCGAAGGCACGATTTATCCGGCTTCCGGCATGGTCAAAGCCCGCTGAACCAGTTGAAGCCCTGCTTCTCCCAGAAACCGGGTGAGTAGCTGTTGGTGACCTCGATGGCACGGATCCATTTCGGGTTCTTGAAGCCGAGCTTCACCGCCGTGCGCAGGCGCAGAGGAAAGCCGAAGGGATCGGTGATCGGCTCGCCCGCGTATCTGGTGGCCAGGATGGTCTGGGGGTGCAGAGCCGAGGGCATGTCGATGCTCTCCATGTAATCGTCGTTCCCGTGGAAGACGACGTATCTGGCGCTCAGATCCGCCCCCACCCGTGTGAGGAAGTCGCGGAGGTTGGGTCCCGACCACTGGCCGATGTAATCCCAGCCCTCGACGCAGATGTGCTTGATGATTTCTTCCTGTTCCGGCAGGGCGTAGATCCGCTCCAGGCTCCAGGGCCGCTTGTCGGCGATCAGTCCGCTCAGCTCCAGGTTCCAGCCGTCGATGTCGACCGGCTTCAGGTCCTCGATCTCGTAATAGGCGTTGAAGCGCGGCGGCTTCACGACCTGGGACGCGGCATAGGTCGGTGCCAGCTTGTTCGGATCGAACAGCAGGGCCTGGACCCCATCGTTGAAGCCGGACACAGCCCGGAGAACGGTTTGGACGGCATCGCGGTCGGAGATGTTGCAGCCGGTCAGCATCGTCAGGGCGCCGAGGCTGAGGGTGCCGCGCAGCAGCTTGCGACGGTCGATCGTCTCGACGAGTCCGCGCTGTTCGGTGAGGACGCTCTGGTCCGGTCCGCGTTGCGGCCGGAAGAGCGAGGTGAAGGGGCGGCGCAGAGGCATGGTCGGCATCCGTCACGGGTTCGAGGCTTGGGAGGGCGTCACCGGAGGCTCCCGGTCGGCATCGAGGCGCGGCCCGCCGGTCAGCATGCCGAGAAGGGTCCGCGGCACCAGGATCGCCAGCGAGACATGGACCAGGACGAACAGCACGATGGCCGTCATTCCGGCGAAATGGGCCAGACGCGCCCCCTGGAAATCGTAGAAGAGCGACACGAGGAAAGAGAATTGCACCGGTTTCCAGATGGCGAGGCCGGAAACGACCTGAAGCGCCACCACGAGGATCACGCCGACATAGAGACTCTTTTGAACGGCGTTGTAGTGCGTGAGGTCGGTGTGGTTGAGGCGGAATCTCAAGGCGGCCACGGTCTCACGGACCAGGTCACGCGGAGATATCGGGAAGAACAGCCGGCGGAACCGGCCGGATAGGACGCCGTAGGTCAGATAGGCGATCCCGTTCAGCACCAGGATCCACATGCCCAGGAAATGCCATTGCAGGGCGTGCTGCGCCCATATGCCCAGCACAATCTCCTCGGGGAAATGCAGGAATCCGAACAGAACCTCGTCATTGTAGATTTTCCATCCGCTCATGATCATGAGAATCATCGCCGCAGCGTTCGTCCAATGCATCAGCCTGACCGCAAGAGGATGCATAAATCTGGAAGATTTCATTTTCGGCATCCCTCATGTTTACATATGAGATATTTTCTTTTCTACATCGAATATTGACGAATATCCGTAGTTGATCTATTTTTTTGTTCAAGTCTTCCAGTTTTCCATGAGGCATCATCATGCGATCCACCATGGCTGTTCTTTTTCTCGCTGCGATGACTCTGGGCCCGATCCGAAGCCCGGCCCATGCCGACGATGCCAAGCCCAGGCGAGCGGAGGGGGGAGCGCACACCCAGACGCAGCCCGAGGCGGACGGCTCGACGCCGGAGGAGCGGATGAAGCGGCGCTTCCCGCAGAAAGTCCGGGTCGGCGATCTGCGGGGGCTTCCCCTGCTCGACGAGGACGACCGTACGCTTGGCCATGTGACTGACGTTGTTCGGATGCCGAACGGCAGGATCGTGCTGGTATCGCGGTGCGACGACTGGTTCGGCCATGGCGGGCGTCTGGTCGGCATCCCCATCGAGACGGTGGCGATCCTCGCGCGGCACCTGAATGTGCTGGACATTCCCAGGAAGGATTTCCCCTCGCTTCCCAGCTGGAAAGAGGCGGACGGCACCGTGATTGCCGACGACGACATCATCCGCATCGCCATTTCCCGCCGTTGAGGACGGGCGTCCCTCGTTGCGCCGTGCGCCATGGATGTTTCCGGTCGGCATTCCCGATCTCCGTGTTTCCCAGGGCGGGGAGTATCCCCCTTCAGGTCCTTACGCCGTGAAGCACGGGTTCGTTACAAAGCCGGCGCTGGCGAAACACACGGACGCCGGACGCGGGATACCGAATGGCCACGCAGGCCGGCTCTTGGCCGATCACGCCTTTGTGACCGACGGTGATTTCGCGATTCAGATCGGGTGCACTACAATGAAGCCTCGGCCTGACCGTCATCGCATCCGGACCGGGGGAGGAGCATGTGGGACCAGGGATTGGAGCAGGAATGGGCGGACCTGATGCGGATGGCGCTCGCAGGCGATTCCGGTGCCTACCGCCAGTTCCTGCTTTGCATCACTCCGCATCTGCGGGCGATGGCGCGATCACGCTGCCGGACACTGGGGGCACCGGACAGCGAGACCGAGGACATCGTGCAGGAGGTTCTGCTGGCGATCCATCTCAAGCGTGGGAGCTGGGATTCTTCACGGCCGATCGGTCCCTGGATCGGGGCGATCGTCCGCAATAAGATCATCGATGCGCTGCGCCGGAGGGGCCGGCGGACGAATGTGCCGATTGAGGACGTCATGGACACGTTAGCGGCCGAGGAGCAGGCCGAGGGCTTGACGCAGCTGGACATCGACAGCCATCTGGCCACCCTGAAGCGGCGCCAGCAGGACATCGTCCGCTCGATTTCGATCGAAGGCGACAGCATCCGCGAAACCGCCAACCGCTTCAAGATGACCGAGGGCGCGGTCCGCGTCGCGCTGCACCGGGCGCTGAAGTCCTTGGCGCAGCTGTGCCGGATCCAGTCGACATGAGGACGGAGGATTTGATCGACCGGCTGGCGCTCGACCCGCCGCCGCGTTTCGGCTTCGGTACGGTCTTCATGGCGGCGACCCTGCTGAGCATTTTCGTCGCCGGCGGCATCTTCCTCGCCGTGATCGGGGTCCGGCCGGACATCGGACGGGCGGCGGAGAGCGCAAGTTTCCTGTTCAAGTTTGTCGCGACGATGCCGCTGGCCCTGGGCGCCCTGGGTGTCGCCCTGCGCCTGAGCCGGCCGGGAATGACGGCTGGTGGTTGGCGGCTGGTGCTGGGCGCCGTTCCGATCCTCGTGACGGCTGCGGTCGCGCTGGAGCTTCATCAGGTCCCGGCGAGCCTTTGGCAGTCGCGCCTCGTCGGCACCAACGCCAGATTCTGCCTGAGCCTGATTCCTCTGATGGCCATTGGGCCGCTTGCCCTCCTGATCACCGTGATGCGGAGGGGCGCTCCGGAGCGGCCGGTGCTGGCGGGCGGGTTCGCCGGTCTGGCAGCGGGCGGCATTGCTGCCACTTTCTACGCGTTGCACTGCCCCGACGACAGTCCGCTTTTCGTGGCGGCTTGGTATTCCGCCGCTATCCTCGTCACGGGGGTTGCGGGCTGTCTCGCCGGACGTCGCTTCCTGAGATGGTGAAGCGCACTGGCGGTTCTGCGCAGGTACACGGATCCAACCGTCATTAAGGAAGCCGTTGTGATCGGTGCGCTGATCCTCCTTCCGAACCGGTTGCCGGCATCGTCGAGCTGCCTATGCTGAGTTGGGAGCGCCAAGCCGATGCCCTTGCTCGCCCCGGTGATCAGGAAACTGCGTTGCATCGTTGATCTCCAGCCCCCGCTCCGGTTCTGGAACGGAGGCGTTGCTGCAGGCGGGTGGATCGACAGGGATCAGGCGACCGTCGTCCGATTGGCGCTGCGCAGTGCCGGCAGCATGTCCTCGGGTTCGGGGCGGCGGGTGTAGTCCGGGTTAACCTCGGCGTAGAGGATTGTTCCGTCCTGCCCGATGACGAAGCGGGCCGGCATCGGCAGGGTCCAGCTTGGATCGCCGTTGAATACCGGCAGGTCGTTCTTCAGTCCCTTGTACAGCTCGACCAGATAGTCGGGCAGTTCGAAGCGCAGGCCGAACGCGGCTGCGACGTCGTTGCGCGGGTCCGACAGGATCGGGAAGCCGAGTGCGTTCTGGCGCACCGACTTGCGGCTGTTCGGGGCCCTCTGCGGCGAAATGGCGAGCAGGTTTGCTCCGAGGGACTGGAAGGTCGGCAGCGCCGCTTGCAGCGCCTGTAGCTCCATGTTGCAGTAGGGGCACCAGACGCCGCGGTAGAAACTGACCACCAGCGGCCCCTTCGCCAGCAGGGCGGCGGACGACACCGCCTCGCCGTCGGGGTCGTTGAGCATGAAAGTGGGAGCCTTGTCCCCGGCCTTGAGCGCAAGGCCGGCAGCGCCGGAGGCGATCAGTTCGGTGGTGGCGCTATGCATCGTCTCGATCACCGAGCGGGGGACATTATAGGGCGGCTTGCCCGCCTGGAAATCGGCCTTGAAGGCGTCGAGCTTTTCCTGGAGCGACATGGAGAAGTCCTTCTTATGAAATGGAGGGAAACGGATCAGCTGTTCGGGGCGGCGGAGCGGGCGATCTCGGCCGCGCTGATGCCTTCCAGCGCCAGGCCGTGACCGGCGCCTTCATCGACGATCCGGCGCAGCTTCTGCGTCAGCGCGATGTGCGTGTAGCGGCTGGTGAGCAGCGGCAAGGCGGCCAGTCCTTCAGCGATCTCATTCGCTCGTACGAGCAACTGGCCGGAGGGCACGATCTCGTTGACGGGGCCCCAGTCCTTGGCGGTTTGGGCGTCGCAAATGCATAAAGCTCGATCATGGTTCGCTTCTTCCTTGCAGCGTCGCCGCCGATGGGAGAGTTATCGCCATTCCAAATTCCGGCCGGCAGTCCGGCCGGAGCAATAACGGTAATTCCTGTCAGGAATAACGATGGACCGATTGCAGGCGATGGCCAGCTTCGTGCGGGTGGTGGAGACCGGCTCCTTCTCGGGTGCGGCCCGGCAACTGGGGGTGGGCCAGCCGGCCATCTCCAAGACGATCGCGCAACTGGAGGAGCGGTTGCAGGTGCGCCTGCTGCTGCGGTCGACACATGGCCTGACGCCCACCGAAGCGGGGCTGCGCTTTTATGAGCGCGCACGCCTCGCCATCCGGGAAGTTGATGAAGCGGAGCTGGAGGCGCGGGGTGCCGGGGCTGGACTGTCGGGCCGGCTGCGCATCTGCGCCGCGACCACCTTCGCCCGCCTGCTGATCGTGCCGCGCCTGCCCGATTTCTTGAACCGCCATCCGGAGCTGGACATGGAAGTGATCCTGGACGACCGGGTGATCGATCTGGTGTCCGAGGGGATCGACGTCGCGTTGCGCATGGGCACGCTGTCGGACTCGACGGCGGTGGCGCGGCGGATCGCCAACGGTGGCCGCTCTGTCGTGGCAACGCCTGCCTATCTTGCCCGAGCGGGCGTGCCGCAGACCCCGGCCGATCTCGCCGATCATGACGCGGTGGTCTACAGCCAGCTCAGCAACAGCTGGGCGTTCCGGCAGGGCGGAACCGAAGCATCGGTCGTGGTGCGCGGCCGACTGCGGGTCAGCGCGGCGGAAGGGATCCGGGCGGCGGTGCTGGCCGATCTGGGGCTGGCGGTCGCATCCGACTGGATGTTCGGTCCCGAGCTTGCCGACGGATCGGTACGACGGGTGCTGGAAGACTGGACGCTACCGCCGATCGACCTGTGGGCGGTGTTCCCCACCGGCCGGCTGGCCAGCACCAAGGCGCGCGCCTTCGCGGAATTCGTCGCCACCATCGTGAACGGCGATGGTGCGTCGGCGGAGGAGGTGGAGTTGGGGGGAGGCCATTCCCAGCGGGATCATTCCCAGGAGGCATAGGCATTAGTCGCGTGGCCCACCTACGCGGCGTTCTGGGAATGGGTCATGGTCCGATCCGTCGAACGCAACCGACGGAACAAGGAACCGCTCCATGACCAAGTTTACCAGCCATACGCTTGATACCGCCCCGGATGCCGCAAAGCCAATTTTCGAGGGCGTGAAGGCCGCTTTCGGCTTTGTGCCCAACCTGCAGTCCTATATGGCGGAATCGCCGGAATTGCTGGCCGGCTACACGGCGCTGTGGGACCTGTTCTCCAAGACTACGCTCAGCACCCATGAGCAGCAGGTCGTCTATCTGACCGCCAATTTCGAGAACGAGTGCCACTACTGCATGGCCGGCCATACCACGCTCGCCCGGATGCAGAAGATGGGCGAGGACGTGATCGCCGCACTGCGCGCCGGCAGCGAACTGCCCGATGCCACGCTGGAGGCGCTGCACCGCTTCGCCACGCTGGTGGTGCGCAATCGCGGCTGGGTCGACGACGCGGAGGTCGATGCCTTCCTGGCGGCCGGCTTCACCCGCCGCAACGTCCTGGAAGTGGTGCTCGGCGTCGCCACCAAGGTGATGAGCAACTACACCAACCACATCACCCACACGCCGCTCGATGCCTTCATGAAGGGCAACGAGTGGAGCAAGCCCGCCATCGACTGATGCAAGGCGGAGCGCTGTTCTCGCCGCCCACCCGACAGGTCCCGTCACTGAACCGATTTACACGGAGCTGACATGATTCTTTCTGGAAAACGCGCGCTGATCACCGGCGGCTCCAGCGGTATCGGCTTTGCCGCCGCCCGGGCGCTGGGCGATAAGGGAGTGGCCCTTGCCATCACCGGTCGGCGCCCCGATCGGCTTGCCGCCGCGGTCGACGCCTTGCAGAAGGCTGGAGCGTCGGTGACCGGCATCGTGGCCGATGTGGCCACCGCCGACGGGCGCAAGCAGACGCTCGAACGCGCACTCGGCGCACTGGGCGGGCTCGACATTCTGGTCAACAACGCCGGCGGCGTTCGCGCCGGGCGGCTGGAGCAGGTCACGGAGGAGGACATCCTCGCGATGATTGCCGTCGACCTGACCGCGCCTATCCTGTTGACGCGGGCCGCCCTTCCGGTGCTGCGTTCCGGCGGCGAAGGGCTGGTGGTGAACATATCGTCGGGGCTGGGGCTCGTCGGCGCGCCATTCTATGCCACTTACGCCGGCGCCAAAGCGGGCCTGGCACGGTTCGGTGAAGCCTTGCGCCGGGAACTGAAGGGCGAAGGCATCCATGTGCTGACCGTTTATCCCGGCGCCACCGACACCCCGATGATGGCGTCGAACAACGCCGGTCCGGAACTGGGCTTCACCCGCGAAAGTGCGGAAGCTGTGGCTGCGGCCATCGTGGCGGCGATCGAAACGGAGGCGCTGGAGGTGATCCGCGGCGGCGAAGTGCGGGCGGCGATGATCGCGCTCAACCGAGACGACCCGCTGGCCATCGATGCGCGGTTCCTCGACCTCAAGGTCCGCCTTGAGGCGGCGGTCAAGGAGCATGCCGCCTTGTGAGCAAGGAGCGGCAGCGGGGGTGGCGATCAAACCGCTCCCGGCTGATCCTTCATAAGTGCCTCTACGCCACTTCTGCAGGCGTTGGCTTTGTGGTGGCGCACTGATGCCTTCAATTCCGGTTATCGGAAACCCTCACATTCCTGTCTGTCAAAGGGTGGGAGCAAGGGGCTGGCCTTGTTGCCAAGCCACGATCCGATCGAGGTTGAGAGCGGCCGCACTGGCCAGATGCTGGCAATGGACTTTGGCGAGCCCACGATATCGGGCACGCCGCGGACCGAAGGAGCGAACAGCGGCATCAAGGCGGCGGTCAGCGGCTCGCCGCGCTGCGCGACATGCTCGCCATCGCCTCATTCATGATGTCCACCCGACGTTCTTCGGCATCGTCAGTTCAGACATGGCGTGACACCTGACGGAATCCTGCTGGCGGTCTACACCGCATTTCACCAAACGATGCACGGACCAAATTGCCTGCCTTGACAGGTAATTTATAACTTATAAGATTGCCGCATCGGATGGTCTGGTGCGGCGCGATGCCACCGGCCTTCCGGGTTCCACACAATTTCCGGGATCCAAGTGAGGAGGGTCGGATGACGACGAGACGGGCAGGGCGCCTTGGCGTGCCCATGATGTTCGCCATGCTGATTGCGTCCGGGTCGTCGCATGCGCGCGACCTGACCGTCGTCGGCTTCGGCGGATCGTTGCAGGACGCGATGCGCACCGCCTATTTCGAGCCTTTTGCCAAGCGGTCGGGCGCGCCGCTGATCGAGGAATCCTATACCGGCGGCATCGCCAAGCTGAAGGCGATGAACCAGTCGCGGACGGTCACCTGGGACGTCCTACAGATGGACGAGAACGAGATGACGCTGGCCTGCGACGAGGGGCTTCTCGAACCCTTCGATTGGAAAAGCCAGCCGAACGCCGCCGACATCCTCCCGCAGGTCAAGGCGCCCTGCGGCGTCGGCGCCTTCGTCTGGTCGAAGGTGCTGGCCTTCGATCCGGCCAAGACCCCCGGCGTGACATCCTGGGCCGATTTCTGGGATCTCAAGCGATGGCCGGGCGAGCGCGGCTTGCGCAAGCAGGCGCGCATGACGCTGGAGATCGCCCTGCTGGCCGACGGCGTCGCCCCCGACAAGCTTTATGAGACGCTGGGCACCAAGGCCGGGGTGGATCGTGCCTTCGCCAAGCTGGACCAGATCAAGCCGCACATCCGCTGGTGGGTCAGCGGCGCGCAACCGGTGGAATGGCTCGCCGCCGGCAACGTCGTCATGACCTCCGCCTACAATGGGCGGGTCGCCGCCGCCAACAAGGACGGGCGGAACTTCACCATGCTGTGGACGCAGCAGCTCTATTCCGCCGATTACTGGACGATCCCCAAGGGCACCGACAAGCTGGCGGCGGCCAGGGAGCTTGTTGCCTACATGACCAGCCCGGACGTGCAGAAGCGCTTTGCCGAAACGATCCCCTACGGCGTCACCAACAACCGCGCCTCCGCCCTGATCGACCCGAAAATCCAGTCGGACCTGCCGACCGCTCCGCAGAACATGGCGCGCGCGCTGATGATCGACACCCCCTTCTGGGTGAACAACGAAGACGAATTGCAGCAGCGCTTCGAGCGCTGGGTCGCCCAATAGATCCGGGTTCACCGGACCGGGTGCAGCGTGGGCCGGGTGGACAGCCCGCCGCAAACAATTCCCTGAACAGGTGAGAGTCATGACGCTTTACGCAACGCGCATCGTCGGATGCGCGCTGGCGGCCGGACTTTGGTCCGCGCCGGCCCTGGCGCAATCTCCCGCGCAAACCGGACAATTGACCGTCGTCGGCGCCGGCGGCGTTCTGCAGGACGCCCAGCGCGCGGTGTTCTTCCGCCCCTTCGCCGATGTCGACAAGGTGCAGCTGACCGAGGATTCCTATTCCGGCCAGATGGCGAAGGTCCGCGCCATGGTCGACACCGGCAGCGTCAGCTGGGACGTGTTGCAGGTCGAACAGAACAGCCTGCTGAGCGGGTGCGAGGAGGGTCTGTTCGAGAAGATCGACTGGACCGCCGTCGGCGACCGCAGGGATTTCATCGACGAGGCTTACAGCGAGTGCGGCGTCGGTGCCTTCGTCTGGTCGATGGTGATGACCTACGACCGCACCCGCATCGCCGACGGTCCGACAAACTGGGCCGACTTCTGGAACGTGCAGCGCTGGCCGGGCAAGCGCGGCCTGCGCCAGACCGCCAAGATGACGCTGGAGATCGCCCTGCTGGCCGATGGCGTGCCGCGTGGCGAGGTTTACAAGCTGCTGGCGACGCCGGCCGGGGTCGACCGTGCCTTCGCATCGCTCGACCGGCTCAAGCCGGACATCCTGTGGTGGACCTCCGGCGCCGAACCGATCGAGCGGCTGGCGTCGGGCGATGTGGTCATGTCCGCCGCCTTCAACGGACGGGTTACGGCGGCCAACCAGGGCGGACGGACCTTCGCGCTTGCCTGGAACGGGCAGGTGCTGGGCGTCGATTATTGGGCGATCCCGAAGGGGGCGAAGAACCGCGCCACCGCGGAGCGCTTCATCTCCTTCGCCAGCCGGCCGGAGGTGCAGGCACGCTTTCCCAGCCACATCGCCTATGGCGTGACCAACCGCAAGGCCAACCTCGGCATCGACCCGGCGGTGGCTGCCGACCTGCCGACGAACCCTGCGAATTTCCAGCTGGCGGTCCCGCTCGACACCGCCTTCTGGGCCGACCATGGCGAGGCGCTGGAAGCGCGCTTCGCCAACTGGCGCTCCCGATGACCGGCGGGACGGAGCGATGACGCGCATGGCAAGCACCACTGAAACTCTGGACGGGACTTCGGCGCTGGCGCCGCCGTCCCTGTCGTCGCGTGCGAAGGCCCGGATGGTCTCGGCGCTGCTGATCGCACCGCTGGTCCTGTTCCTCACCCTGGTCTTCGTGCTGCCGCTGGGCGGCATGCTGTTCCACGCGGTGGAGAATGGCGAGGTGGGCGAGGCGCTGCCCGGCGTCGCCGCGGAAATGCGCGGCTGGACCGGCGAGGGCCTGCCGCCCGAAAGCGCCTATGCGGCACTGGCCCGCGACCTCAAAGCCGCCTATGGCGAACCCCGCCTGGGCGAGGCGAGCCGGCGCTTGAACTACGAACGGGCCGGCTACCGCGCGCTGCTGGCCAAGACCGCGCGCGCCGTCCGGACCGTCGACCGGCCGCAGGCGGGCTGGACGGCGGAGCTGACCGCCATCGACACGCGCTGGAGCGAGCCTGCCACCTGGGCGGCGCTGCGCCGGGCCAGCCCTCCGCTGACGTCCTATTACCTGCTGACGGCGCTCGACCTGCGGATGGACGACAGCGGGTCCATTGTGCGGGCTCCGGCGGAGGAGCGCATCTACATCGACACGCTGGGCCGCACCCTGTGGATCGGCTTCGTCACCACGCTTCTGTGCCTTGTGCTGGGCTTCCCGCTCGCCCATGCGCTGGTCAGCCTACCGCGCGGCTTCGCGTCGGTGCTGATGGTCTGCGTGCTGCTGCCCTTCTGGACCTCGCTTCTGGTGCGGACCAGCGCCTGGATCGTCGTTCTGCAGAAGGAGGGCGTGCTGAACGGGCTGCTCACCCGACTCGGCATTGTCGATGCGCCGCTGGAACTGGTGTTCAACCGCTTCGGCCTTTATGTCGCGATGGTGCATATCCTGCTGCCCTTCATGATCTTGCCTATCCTCAGCGTGATGAAGGGCATTTCGCCTTCCTACATGCGGGCCTCGGCCTCGCTGGGCGCCCATCCGGCGGTCGGCTTCCTCAAGGTCTATCTGCCAATGACGCTGCCGGGCGTCGGGGCGGGCTGCCTGATGACCTTCATCATCGGCGTCGGCTATTACATCACGCCCAGCTTGGTCGGCGGCGCCCGCGACCAGATGACCAGCTATTTCATCGCCTACTATGCGAACACCACAATCAACTGGGGCCTGTCGTCGGCGTTGGGGGGGATCCTGCTCCTCTGCATCATGCTGCTTTACGCGACGGTCGGACGCCTGATCGGCGTCGGCCGCATCGCCGGCATCCAATGAGGTCCCCGCTCCAGAGAGCAATCACGAGAGGCCGAACCATGCCCAGTCCGACCCGTGTTCTCCACTATACATTCTGCTGCGCGATGATGGTCTTCCTGGTGGGGCCGATCCTGGCGGTCATCCCGATTTCCTTCAGCTCCGCCGGCTTCCTGTCCTACCCGATCCCCGGCCTGTCGCTGCAATGGTACGACAAGGTGCTGGCGACCTCCGGCCCCTGGCTGCCGGCGTTGCGCAACAGCCTGATCGTCGGCACCGGCGCCATGGCGCTCGCCACGCTGTTGGGCACGCTGGCGGCGCTGGGGCTGGCGCGCAACGACCTGCCGGGACGCTCATTCCTGCTCGGTCTGCTGATCGCGCCGATGGTGGTGCCGGTGGTGATCAGCGGCGTCGCCATGTATTTCCTGTTCGCGCGGATCGGCCTGACGGCCTCCTATCTCGGGCTGATCCTGGCGCACGCGGTGCTGGGTGCACCCTTCGTCGTCATCACGGTGACGGCGACGCTGCGAAACTTCGACAGCACCCTGGTGCGGGCGGCCTACAGCCTGGGCGCCTCGCCGGTGCGGGCCTTCTTCACCGTGACCCTGCCGCTGATCCTGCCAGGCGTGCTGTCCGGCGGCCTGTTCGCCTTCATCTTTTCCTTTGACGAGGTGGTGGTGGCGCTGTTCATCGGCGGGCCGGCGCAGCGGACCCTGCCGCGCCAGATGTTCGACGGCATCCGCGACACCATCGACCCGTCCATCCTGGCGATGTCGACCCTGCTGGTCGGCGTCACCGTCGTCTTCATGGTTCTCCTGACCCGGCTGGGGCGGGGAACCGGTTCAAAGCCTGGGAGCAACGCATGATTATCGTTACCGGCGGCACGCACGGCATCGGCCGTGCCTGTGTGGAGCGCCTGACCGGCGACGGGCAAACCGTCCTCTTCACCGGCCGGGACGAGGCGGCCGGCGCCGACCTCGCCGGCCGCTGTCCGGGGGCCGTCTTCCAGCCGGGCGATGTCGCCTCGCCCGACGACTGCGCCCTTGCGGTCGAACGCGCGATGGAGCTTGGCGGCGGCCGCATCGACGGGCTGGTCAACAATGCCGGCATGTCGCGCCGCGTCGCCTTCGCCGAGGCGCTGGTGGAGGATTGGGATTTGGTGATGGCGGTGAACGCCCGCAGCGCCTTCCTGTTCACCCGCCTCGCCCTGCCGGGGCTGCGGGCGGCGGGCGGGGCGGTGGTCAATGTCGCCTCGGTCGCCGGCAAGATCGGCGAGGAGGGGCTGGCGATCTACTGCGCGTCGAAGGCGGCGGTGATCGGCATGACCCAGGCGCTGGCGCTGGAGTTCGGCGACGAGGTCCGCTTCAACGCCGTCTGCCCCGGCCAGATCGACACCCGCATGATGCAGGGCATCAAGACCCAGGAGATCAAGCGCCGCCGCCTGGAGCAGCGCATTCCCGCCGGCCGCTTCGGCGCGCCGGAGGAAGTCGCCGACGCGGTCGCCTGGCTGCTGTCGGAGCGGTCGAGCTACGTCAACGGCACCGTCCTGACCATCGACGGCGGCGAGACCGCCGGCATGCGGACGCCGCGCGGTCTGGACGAAGACTGAATAAAGGCTTTCCCCGGCGCCGGTCAGGCCGGCGTCAGGGACTGGCCGACCTTTTCCAGATACGGGATCAGGCTCTCGCCGCCGCGGACGATGTCGCGTTCGATGGCGGCCCGCGCGGCGGGGCCGTCTTGGGCGCGGAGTGCGGCGATCAGGGCCAGATGCTCGTCGGCACCGGCATAATCGTCGTGTTCGACATCGTTGTAGAACACGTTCAGGATCGGTCCCATCGACACCCACAGGCTTTCGATCTGGCCGACCAGCATCTCCATCCCCGACAGCCGGTAGACGGTGAAATGGAAGTCGCGGTTGTCCTGCAGCGCCGCCGCGACATCGCGGGCGCGCTCCGCCGCGTCGAACCGGGCATGCGCCTCGGTCAGCCGGGCGATGTCCGCCGCCGTCGCATGGGCGGCGCCGAGTTCCGCCGCCAGACCTTCCAGCGCGATGCGGATGGTGCGGATTTCCAGATAGCGCGACAGGCTGAGCCCCGGCACGCAGACGAAGCGGCCCGACCGCAGCTCCAGACCCTGTTCGCTGACCAGCCGCAGGCAGGCTTCGCGCACCGGCGTGATGCTGGTTCCCAACTCGTCCGCCAGATCCTGCATGACCAGCCGCTGGCCCGGCTTGAAGCTCCCCGCGATCAGCGCTTCGCGCACCGCCACATAGGACCGCGCCGACAGGTTTCCCGGTTCGATCGGCTGCATTCGCACGACGTCATCTCCTCACACACGGACGAACGGCAGGGGGCGATGCCTTGGGCACGCCTCCTGCCGTCCTATAAGCTATAACACAGAAAAGTCAGGCGCCGACCCGCATCGCCGGATGCAGCGCATGCAGCGTTTCGGCGATGGTGTCCAGCGTGCGGTCGATCAGCGCCTCGTCATGGGCGGTCGACAGGTAGAGGCGCTTCAGCGGCAGGGGCTGGAAGATGAACCGCTGCTCCACCAGACGCCGGCGGAAGGCGAGGTCGGCGGCGTTGTCGTTGCGCAGCAGATCCTCGTAGCGCTGGAAGGCGCCCTGGAAGAAATAGAGCAGCCACACCGAACCGTAGCCGGCCGGCTGCGCCGGAATCCCCAGCCGCTCCACGATGGCGGACAGGCCGTTTCGCATGCGGTCGCCGAGCGCGAACAGCCGCTCGTAGGTACCCGGCCGCTCCAGTTCGCCGATGGTCGCCAGCAGCGCCGCCAGCGACGGCGGCGTGCCGTTGAAGGTGCCGCCCATGAAGACCGCCCCCTCGCCGGTCCGTGCCAGCCGCTCCATCAGGTCGGCGCGGCCGGCGAGGATGCCGACCGGATGGCCGGAAGCCACCGCCTTGCCGAAGGTGGCGAGGTCGGGCGTCACCCCGGCGATGGACTGGTAGCCGCCCAGCGCGTGGCGGAAGCCGGTGATGACCTCGTCGAAGATCAGCACGGTGCCATGGTCGGCGGTCAGCCGGCGCAGGTCGCGCAGGAAGGCGTCATGGGCGATCACCGATCCCATATTGTGGGCGATCGGCTCGACGATCACCGCGGCGACCTCGCCCGGATGGGCGGTCAGGTAAACCTCGAACGCCTGGGCATCGTTGTAGGGCAGGACCATAGTGTGCCGCGCAGCGTCGAGCAGGATGCCGTCGCACACCGGGTCGTACTGCCCGATGCGCTCGGCGGGCGACTGCACGTTCATGGCGACGTAATCGTGCCAGCCGTGATAGCCGCCCTGGAACTTGATGACGGTGCGCCGCCCGGTGGCGGCCCGGGCCAGCCGCAGTGCGTGGTAGGTCGCCTCCGACCCGCTGCTGCAGAAGGCCACCCGGTCGGCGCAGGGGATCAGGCGGACCAGCGTTTCCGCCGCTTCGATCTCCAGGTCCAGCGCCGCGGCGCCGATCAGGTCGATGCGCTCGGACACCGCGGTCACACGGTCGCGCACAGCGGCGGCACAGTGACCCAGCATGTTGGCGCCGAAACCGCAGTGATAATCGACATGCTCGTTGCCGTCGGCATCATACAGGTACGGTCCGGCGGCGCGGACGAAGACATAAGGGTGGGCCAACTGGCGGCTGGGGCTGAGCAGTCCGCCGGGCATGACGGCCCGCGCCCGCGCGGTGAGCGCGGCGTTGTCGGTCTTGAGGGGCATGGTCGGTCCTTGTGGTGCCGCCGGGACGAAGCCGGAATCGGCCGTCCCGGCCGGCGGTGTCAGGCCAGGATGTCGCGGACGACCGTTTCGATGCCGGCGGCGTCGAGCTGGTAGTGGCGGTAGAGATGGGTCGGCGGGGCGATCAGGCTGTATTCGTCGCGGATGCCGTGGCGGATCAGCAAAGCCTTCGTGCCGGCCTCCGCCATCACCTCCGCCACCGCGCCGCCGAGCCCGCCGAGGATGTTGTGCTCCTCCACCGTCAGGATGATGCGGGAGCGCTCGGCCGCCGCCAGCACCGCGTCGCGGTCCAGCGGCTTGATCGTGTGCATATCGATCAGGCCGACCGACAAGCCGGAGGCCCGCAGGGCGCGGACCGCCTCAAGGCAGGGATGGACCATGGTGCCGCAGGCGATGACAGTCAGGTCGGTGCCCGTTTCATGCTCGATGGCTTTGCCGAATTGGAAATCCGGGAGGTCGTCATAGACGTTCGGCTCCTGGCCGCGGCCGATGCGGAAATAGATCGGCTCCGGGTGGCCGGCCGATGCCCTGATCGCGGCGGCCAGCTGCGGCCCGTCGGCCGGATTGACCACGGTCAGCCCGGCGATGGAGCGCATGATCGCCAGATCCTCGGTCGCATGGTGCGAGGTGCCGTAGAAGCCCAGCGCGATGCCGGCATGATGTCCGATCAGCCGCACCGGCAGGGCGGAATAGGCGACATCCATGCGGATCTGCTCGCAGCACAGCAGTCCGAGGAAGGAGGCGAAGGTCGCCACGAAGGGCATCACCCCGGTAGTGGCGATGCCGGCCGCCGCCGACACCATGTTCTGTTCCGAAATGCCGAACTGGACGAAGCGGTCGGGGTGGCGGGCGGCGAAGCGGGCGAGGCCGTTGGAATATTGCAGGTCGGCGGTCCCGGCCATCACCGGATGGCCCTCCGCCACCAGCGCCGACAGCGCGTCCGACAGGTAGGACAGTCCGGGAGCGCGGGAGTTGAGCTGCCGGTATTGCCAGCTGCCGGGATCGACCGGTCCGGTGAGGGTGTCGGCCGTAGTCATGGCGGCAGTCATCGGGGCGGTCATCGGGCGTCTCCCTGAGCTACGTCTTCGTGGGTGATGGCCGGGCAGGCGGGCTGGCCCATGATCTCGGCGATGGCGGCGGCCTCGTCCTCCAGCGCCAGATATCCGAGGTGCCAGCCGGCCTCCCGCTCCATGTAGCCGACGCCCTTGCCCTTCAATGTCCTGGCGATGATGCAGGCGGGCTTGTCGCGGGCCTTGTCCTGCTTCAGCCGGCGGAACAGGGTGGCGAGGACGGCGACGTCGTGGCCGTCCACCTCATGCACCTCCCAGCCGAAGGCGTGCCATTTGCCGGCCAGCGGCTCGATCCCCATCACCTCGTCCACCTCGCCGTCGAGCTGGTAGCCGTTGCGGTCGACGATGGCGATCAGGTTGCCGGCCTTCTGGTGGGCGGCGGCCATCGCCGCTTCCCACACCTGCCCCTCCTGCATCTCGCCGTCGCCGAGCATGACATAGACGTCGAAGCGGCGGCCTGTCATCCGGCCGCCCATCACCATGCCGAGCCCGGCGGACAGCGCGTGCCCGATGGAGCCGGAACTGAAATCCACCCCCGGCACCTTGGTCATGTCCGGATGGTCGCCCAGCGGGTTGCCGAGCCGGGTGTAGCCGTCCAGCAGCTCCTTCGGGAAGAAGCCCCAGTCGGCCAGCAACGGGTAGAGCCCGACCGCCGCATGGCCCTTGCCCATCAGGAAGCGGTCGCGGTCGGGCCAGCGCGGCTCGCCGTGCCGCAGGCGCATGGCGTCGTAATAGAGCGTCGCGAACAGCTCCGCGCAGGAGAAGGTCGAGGAATAATGGCCGACCTTGGCGATGGCGATCAGCCGGATCGTCTCCAGCCGGACATGGCGGGCACGCTCCTCCAGGTGGGCGATCGTTTCGGGTGTCAGAGGGGCAGGCGTGAGGGTCCGGTCGGCGCCCATGGGATCGGGCGCCGGTGCGGCGATGGCGGTCGTTGGCATGGTCTTCCTGTCAGCGGATCGGCGCTGGAACGTGAGGGGCGGGGTGCGAAGGCGCGCCGAATTGCCCTCGACAACTTATAACTTATAAGATACAAGTTGGAAATGGCAAGCCCGACGTTGCCGCTCCTTCCGACCCAGTCTCCAGCCGGGTCCGAAGCCGGAACGCCGTTGGCGTCCCCACCCAATTCCCGCAATCAGGAAGAGCCGATCCCATGACCAACGCCCTTCGTGCCTTGGACATCGACCTGCATCTGCATTCGCAAACCAACGCCCGCGCCCACGAGGAGCGCGGGCCGCTCGCCCTGGTGCGGGGCGACGGCATCCATGTCGTCGACGAGGCCGGCCGCCGCTATATCGAGGGGATGGCCGGGCTGTGGTGCGCGTCACTCGGCTTCGACGAGGCGCGGCTGGCCGATGCCGCCGCCCGTCAGATGCGGACGCTGGCGACCTACCACACCTTCAACCACCGCACGAACGACGCCTGCGTGGCGCTGGCGGAGGCGATTTCGGGCATTTCGCCGATCAAGGGCGGCAGGATCTTCTTCGCCAATTCGGGGTCGGAAGCCAACGACACCATGGTGAAGCTGGCCTGGTACTACAACGCCGCGCGCGGCCGGCCGGAGAAGCGCAAGATCATCAGCCGTACCGGCGCCTTCCATGGCAGCACGGTGATGGGCGCAGCGCTCAGCGGCCTGCCGCACATGCACCGCGCCTTCAACCTGCCGGACCAGGGCGTGGTCTTCGCCGCCTGCCCCAACCATGCCCGCCATGCCGAACCGGGCGAACGCCAGGAGGACTACGCGACGCGGCTCGCTGCCGAGCTGGAGGCGCTGATCCAGGCGGAGGGTCCCGACCGCATCGCGGCGATGATCGCCGAACCGGTGATGGGGGCGGGCGGGGTGATTCTGCCGCCGGAGACCTATTTCCCCAAAATCCAGGCGGTGCTGGCCCGCCACGACATCCTGCTGCTGGCCGACGAGGTGATCTGCGGTTTCGGCCGCACCGGCAACTGGTTCGGCAGCCAGACCTTCGGCTTCCTGCCCGACATGATGTCGATGGCCAAAGGCTTGTCGTCGGGGGCCATCCCCATCGCCGCGGTGGCGCTGAGCGACCGCATCTATCAGGCGATTGCCGACCAGAGCGCGGAGGTCGGCGTCTTCGGCCATGGCTTCACCTATTCAGGCCACCCGGTGTCGGCAGCGGTCGCGGCGGAGGCGATCCGCATCTATCACGAGATCGACGTGGTCGGCCGCGCCCGCCGGCTGGGCGCCCATCTGCGCGCCGCGCTGGACGAGGCGTTGGTCGGGCACCCGCTGGTCGGTGAAATCCGCAGCGTCGGCCTGCTGGCCGGCGTCGGCCTGACCGCCGACCCGGCGACCGGCCGCGACTTCGACCCCGCCCTGCGGGTGGGTGCGCAGGTGGAGCGGCGCTGCCTCACCCATGGCGCGATCATTCGCAACATGGGCGACAACATTGCGCTCTGCCCGCCCTACGTCATCGAACCCGGCCAGATCGACGCGCTGGTGGAGCGGCTGCGCGCCGCGCTGGACGATGTCGCCGACGCGCTGTCCCGCGATAGCCTCGCCGCCTGAGAGGACCGTCATGACTTATCTCGATCTGCTCGATCAGGCCCGTCTGATCCGCGACGGCGAAATCTCTGCCGCCGACCTGCTCGATGCCACCATCGCCCGCATCGAGGCGGTGAACCCGGTGCTGAATGCCGTGATCCTGCCGCTCTACGATCAGGGGCGCGCCGCGCTGGCGCGTGGAGAGGCGTCGTCCGGCCCCTTCGCCGGCGTGCCCTTCCTGATCAAGGATCTCTACTGCCATGTCAGCGGCACGCCGACCACCGGCGCCTCCCGCCTTCTGGCCGGCGCCGTCGTCGACCATGACAGCGAGTTGATGGCGCGCTACCGCCGCGCCGGGCTGCTGACGGTGGGCAAGACCAACCTGTGCGAGTTCGGCACGCTCGGCACGACGGAGCCGGCGCTGTTCGGCCCCACCCGCAACCCTTGGGATACCAGCCGGTCCAGCGGCGGGTCGAGCGGTGGCGCCGCGGCTGCCGTGGCCGGGGGCATGGTGCCGGCGGCTCATGGAGGTGACGGCGCCGGGTCCATCCGCATTCCCGCCTCCTGCTGCGGCCTGTTCGGTCTGAAGCCGACGCGAGGGCGCATCACCATGGGTCCCGATCTGGGCGACAGCCTGGGCGGCATCGTCAACGAACATGTGGTGACGATGACCGTGCGCGACAGCGCGGCCCTGCTCGATGCCACCCACGGGCCGATGGCCGGCGATCCCTACAGCGCCGCCCCGCCGGCAGACAGTTTCCTGTCGCAGGTCGGCCGCGAGCCCGGACGCCTGCGCATCGCCGTCACCGACCGGTCGCTGCTGGGCACCGACGTCGACCCGGATTGCGTAGCGGCGGCACGCGACACCGCGCGTCTCTGCGCCGAGCTGGGGCATGACGTCGAAATCGCCGCCCCGGTCTTCGATGCGGAGCAATACCAGTCGGCCTATCGCCGCTTCTGGTCGATGACGGCGACGCGCAGCCTGTGGAGCATCGGCCGCGCCACCAACCGCTCGCCTGCCGCCCTGGCGGAAGAAGTCGAACCCTTCAACCGTTACCTGTTCGAGCGTGGCAGCCGCATCCTGGCGGCGGATTACGTGACGGATCTCGGCTGGTTCCACGGCTTCTCGCGCATCCTCGGGCGCTTCTTGGAACGTTACGATGTCTGGCTGACCCCGACGCTGGGCTCTCCGCCGCCGAAGCTCGGCCATTTCGATGCCGGGCTGCATGGTGGAGAGGCGGTGATGGACCGCTTCATGCAGTTCCTGGCCTTCACCACTTTCGCCAACATGGCCGGCCTGCCGGCGATGAGCGTTCCGCTGTCCTGGAACGCCGAAGGACTGCCGATCGGCTCCCAGTTCACCGGCCGCGCTGGCGATGAAGCAACGCTGTTCCGTCTTGCCGGCCAGTTGGAAGCCGCCCGCCCCTGGCGGGACCGCCGCCCGCCCGTCCACGCCGCCTGACCCCGGAGGGTATGATCATGGAACAACAGGGCTTTGTGGAGTTCTCCGGCGTCCAGAAGAGCTATGACGGGCGCACTCTGGTGATCGAAGGGTTGGACCTGTCGATCCCGAAGGGGGAGTTCCTGACGATGCTGGGGCCATCCGGTTCCGGCAAGACCACCAGCCTGATGATGTTGGCGGGGTTCGAGGCGCCATCGCACGGCGAAATCCGCGTGGCCGGCAAGCCGATCCAGAATGTGCCGCCGCACCGCCGCAACATCGGCATGGTGTTCCAGAACTACGCGCTGTTCCCGCACATGACCATCGCCGAGAATCTGGCCTATCCGCTGAAGGTGCGGCGGATGGGGCGGGTGGAGACGGAGCGGCGGGTGGCCCGTGCGCTCGACATGGTGCAGATGGGGGCGCTGGCGCAACGCCGCCCGTCTCAGCTTTCGGGCGGACAGCAGCAGCGGGTGGCGCTGGCGCGGGCGCTGGTGTTCGAACCGGATCTGGTCCTGATGGACGAACCGTTGGGGGCGCTGGACAAGAATTTGCGGGAACACATGCAGTTCGAGATCAAGCATCTGCATGAACGTCTCGGCGTAACCATGGTCTATGTCACCCACGACCAGGCGGAGGCGCTGACCATGTCCGACCGCATTGCCGTCTTCAACCGCGGCCGGGTCGAACAGCTGGCGACGCCGGCGGAACTGTACGAGGAACCAGCCACCGTCTTCGTCGCCGGCTTCATCGGCGAGAACAACCGGCTGTCTGGGGTGCTGGCCGACCGGCAGGACGATCGCGGGACCATCCGTTTGGAAAGCGGTTCGGTGGTGCAGGCCCGTGTTGCCGCCGGTCTGGAGGCGGGGGCTTCGGTCACCGTGTCGCTGCGGCCCGAGCGGGTCCGGCTGGTGCCTGCAGAGGCGGCTGGTGGCGCCGGAGGAGAGCGGAGCCTGTTCGGCCATGTCTCCGAGCTGATTTATCTGGGCGACCACATCCGCGTGCATCTGGCGGACGGTCCGGCCGCAGGGCTGGTCGCGAAAATTCCCAACAACGCCGATCACCAGCATGTGCGTCCGGGTGGCCGTTATCGGGTGGAATGGGGGCCGGCCGACGCCATCGCGCTGCCGGTGGGTCACTGATCGGAACGACATTCCGCCGGCTGGGGAGGCGCTTTCGCGCCTTCCGCACCGTCGATTGGGACCGCGCGGTCGGTGAGAGCCGCGGCGACAATCCGGCCGCTTGCCACATCCATGCCGATGTATAACTTCAGCCAGGATCGCCGCTTCCTCGTACCGTGCTTTTCGAACTCCATCCGTTCTTCAATGCCGAGCACGTGTTCGGTAAAGGCCAAATCCTGCCCCCGCAACCACCGACACTTGACGCCCTGGTTTGAAAGAGCCGGGGCGTTCGTGCGTTTGGGCCATGCCCATCTGAGCGGCGCCCTCGCAGACCGCCAGGATGCCGGCCAGTTCGCCATGCAGGTCGGCGTCCAACCCCGCCCCGGCCGGGGAGGGCGTTAGGACGACGCGGTCGATCATGATCCGCACCATCTCCATCGCCTCGGCGCTGTCCTCGCTGCCAGCGAGAGCCGCCTCCAGCGCTTCCACCTTGCGACGGTAAAGGTCCGGCAGGTTGGGGTGCAGCAGGATCGCCGGCAGGTCTGCGTCGGGCTCCCGGGCCTCGGCAAGCAGCCGAGCCTTGTCCGCCCCCAGGATGGTCAGGCGCTCTGAGCCTCCTCCGGATCGGTGGACACCTTTGTTAAGCTCCCGTTGGGAGCGGAGAGGTGGACATGACAACGACACGGCTCTTTTTCACGGACGAGTTCAAGCGAGAGGCAGTGGCCCTGCTGGAAAGCAGTGGCCGGCCCCTGGAACACGTTGCCAAGGAGTTGGGCATCCAGCCGTCGATGCTGCGCACTTGGCGGCGGCGCGTATCCGGGTCAGCGGGGCCGGCGCAGCTCCCCACCAAGCAGGCGCCGGCCCCGCTGGCCGCCGGCGATCAGTCAGCGGAGATCGCGCGCTTGAAGCGCGAACTGGATCGTGTCCAGATGGAACGAGACATACTAAAAAAAACTGTGAGCATTTTCTCGGAGCCTCTGAAATGAGGTTCCGGATCATTGAGGACTGCCGCGACGAATACCCGGTTCGATTGCTCTGCGACGCCCTCGGCGTGTCGTCTTCTGGCTATTATGCTTGGCGCACGCGACCGGAGAGCCCGCGCAAGGCGGCGAACCGGCAGTTGCTCGATGACATCCGGCGACTTCACGCCGATCACCGCGAGCGCTACGGAGCCCCGCGCATTCATGCCGCCCTGCGGGCACAGGGCCGGACCGTCAGCCGGGGGCGCGTCGAACGCCTCATGCACCGTCATGGCCTTCGGGCTCAGCGCCCCCGGGCCTTTCGGGTCTGCACCACCGACAGCCGCCACGCCCTGCCGATCACCCCCAACCTCCTGGACCGCAACTTCGCTCCAACCGCTCCGAACAAGGTCTGGCTCACCGACATCACTTACGTGCCGACCGACGAGGGCTGGCTGTACGTGGCGGTGGTCCTCGACCTGTTCAGCCGCAAGGCGGTCGGCTGGGCCATGCGCGATCACCTGCGCACCGAATTGCCGCTGGCGGCGCTCACCATGGCCCTCCAGTGCCAGCAGCCCGCCCCCGGCCTTCTGCACCATTCCGGCCGCGGTTGCCAATACGCCTCGGCAGACTACCGCAAGGCTCTGAAAAACCATGACATCACCCAGTCGATGAGCCGTAAGGGGAACTGCTGGGACAACGCACCAATGGAAAGCTTATTCGGAAGCCTGAAATCGGAACTCGTCCACCATCACCGGTACGCGACACGCGAGAATGCCAAGCGCGACCTGTTCGCCTACATCGAAGGCTATTACAATCGCCAACGCCTCCACTCGGCAATCGGCTATAGAACACCTGAGCAGGCCGAGCTTCAGGCCGCATAACCCGGTGTCCATCGTTCCGGGGGAAACTCACACCCAATCGACCCCGTCCCGGTGGATGCCTTCCGGTGTCGGAGGCGCGGACGCCCCGGCGTCGGGCTCGATCCGGAACTGATGGAGTTCGGCATGCCAGGCGTCGGGCCTTGTCCCGGCGGGAGCCAGCGGGTCGAAAAGTGCAAAGCCGAATTTCAGGATGGCCTCGGTCACCGAATGGCCGGCGATGAAGTCGTCGATCGGTTCGAACCATCGTTCCACGCCTCCGTTGAGAGGGTTGTGGTCCCGGCTTTGGAAATGCGGCTGGTGCGGCTTGCGGCGGAGTCCGCCGGAATCGACGAAAAATGCGGCGAAGCGGCGGCGACGGTAGCGCCCGCCATCGGCCATGTGGGCGTCCAGGCCCAGCTGGCCCCAGCTCGCTCTGAAGCCGGCCCAGTCCGCCAGCGCGGGCTCCGGCAACAGTCGCTGCAAATCGGCGGCAGCCAGGAAAGAATACCCGTCTTCCATCAGGGCATTGCCCAGGATCGATGTCATGTCGCTCATCATTGGCCCCTGCGTGCCGGGCGCGCCCCCAACGTCGAGGCGAATCCCGACCGATCGGCGATTGGTTCGACTGTCCGGCGTGAAGCGCCGGATCGGGGCCGCCACCGCTATAGGATCATTTTGAGGAAATCCTTGGCCCGTTCGGTGGAGGGCGCAGAGAAGAAGGCGCCCGGATCGCTCTGCTCGACGATGCTTCCATGATCCATGAAGATGATCCGGTCGGCGACCTCGCGGGCAAAGCCCATTTCATGGGTCACGCACAGCATCGTCATCCCATCGTTCGCCAAGGACTTCATCGTCTCGAGAACCTCCTTCACCATCTCGGGATCGAGAGCGGAGGTCGGCTCGTCGAACAGCATGATTTTGGGCTGCATGCAGAGTGCGCGGGCGATCGCGGCCCGTTGCTGCTGCCCACCGGAAAGCTGGGAAGGATATTTGCTCGCCTGGTCGGAAATCCGCACACGGCGCAGATAATGAATGGCCAGTTCCCGAGCCTGTTCCCGCCCGACTCCCTTGACCTTCATCGGCGCCAGGCAGCAATTCTCAAGAATCGTTAGGTGAGGAAACAGGTTGAAGTTCTGGAAGACCATGCCGGTGTCCCGTCGGACGGCGGCAATATCCTTGGTGTTGTTCGTCAGTTCCTTGCCATTGACGACGATGCGCCCGTGGCTGTGCCGTTCGATGTGGTTGATGCAACGGATCAACGTCGATTTGCCGGATCCCGAAGGGCCGCAGATGATGACCTTCTCTCCCTTGCCGATGACCAGATCGATGCCCGACAGGGCTTGGAACCCACCGTATGTTTTGCTCACACCGTCCAGGCGGATGATCGGTTCCTTGATCGTCGGCGTCGCACGTCTTTCCGTAGTGGCGATTTGGATGTCCATGGGCCTCTTTCCAACCGTTCAAAGCTCGACCGGGAATTTACGAATTCGAAGGGTCACCGCTGTGCCGCGTGGGCGGTCGTCCGGCGCTTGAGGATGGTGACGCAGTGGGATGCCGTGCAGCAGACAGCCAGATAGACCAGAGCCACGGTGACGTAGAGCTCCACGAACCGCCCGTTGATCTGGACGAGTTTCGACGCTGCCCCGACCAGATCCGTCAGGGAAAGCACATAAACCAGAGACGTATCCTGGAAAAGAATGATGGTCTGGCTGAGAACGATCGGCGCCGCCGTTCTCGCGACCTGGGGGAGGACGACGTAGCGGTAGGCTTGCGCTGTGGTGAGGCCAAGCGCTTGTGAGGCTTCGACCTGACCGCGATTGAGAGCGCGCAGTCCGACCCGGATGATCTCCGAATAATAAGCGGCCTCAAACAGGCAGAATGTGATGAATGCCGTCGTTGTCGGACCGATCGAGACAGGCCGGCCATCCGGCGACAGCGATCCAAGAATGATCGGGACAAGAAAGAAGAACCAGAACAGCACGAGGATCAGCGGAATGGACCGCATCGTCGCGATGTAAACCCGGGCGGCATGGCCCAGCACCGGAATTTCGAGATGCCGCGCCAGGGCGAGGCCGGTTCCGAGGACGATCCCGGCCGTAAAGGCCGTTGCGGTAAGAACCAGAGAAAAGGCGAGACCCGAACACAGATAGGGCCAAGCCTGAAGGATGATCGTGAAATCCATGGCTTGCATTCCTAGGCCTCCTTTGCCGTCCGCAGGCGACCGAACTGCGGCCGGCTGCGCTGTGTCGGCCCTGGAATGTGGAAACGGCGGTCGATCAGGGTCATGAGGCCGTAAGCCGCGAGCGCCAGGGTCAGATAAGCAAGGGTCGCTGCTCCGAAAGCCGCGAAGGTCTGAAAGGTTTCCTCGCTGACCTGCCGCGCCTGGGCGGTGAGTTCCAGCAGGCCTATGGTCAAGGCCACGGACGTGTTCTTGTAGATCGCCATCACCTCGCTGGTCAGGCTGGGTACGATCAGCCGCAGGGCCTGCGGCAGGATTACCAGCCGATAGGCTTGGATGGACGAGAGTCCCAGCGCCCGCGTGGCTTCGGCCTGTCCTTTCGGCAACGCCTCGATTCCCGCCCGGACCTGTTCGGCGACGCGCGAGGCCGTATAGAGCGACAGGCAGGCCAGGGCCGGCAGGAAGCTTCCCCAAGGCGGCGGAAGCTGCTTGAGCCAGCCGCCAGCCGCCGTCGGCAGGATTTCCGGCAAGACGAAGTACCAGAGGAACATCTGGACGAGGACCGGAATGTTCCGGAAGATCTCGACATACAGGCGCGCCAGGAGAGCGACCAACCGGTTCTCGACCGTCCTGCCGACACCGATCAGGACGCCGATGGCGAAAGCAATCCACCATCCGAAAAAGGCCAGGGCAACCGTCCAGCCAAGCCCCGATAGCAACCAGTCCAGATAGCGTTGACCATCGGACGCTTGATCGAAAAGAACATCGAACATTCGACAAACCCTCGGCAAGGTTTCCGGTTGGCCGCATCGGTGCCGGACAGCGCAGGCGCAAGCACCGTCAGACCTCTGCTGGGCCGGTGGGACTGCGCTGTCGTCCGGCGCCGTTTCCAGTCTGTGAACCGGAACTCAGGGGGCGAGGGCGTCGCTGGGATGGGCGACGCGTTCCTTCAGGGCGGCACTCATCGGCAAATTGAGGCTCATCCCGGCCGGTGGAATCGGCTGCACGAACCAGCGGTCGTACAGGCGTTCGAACTCGCCTGACGCCATCACCCGCGCCAGCACCCCGTCGACCAGCTGTTTGAAGCCGGTATCGTCGCGGGCGAGCATCAAGCCGTAGAAGGTGCTGTCGCCATGGGAGTCCGGTAGGATGGCAAAGGCTTTCGGATCGGGTGCGTTGGCCACCAGCCCGGCTTGCAGGATGTCATCTTCGAACCAGGCGACGGCGCGGCCGATGCGGAGCATCAACAGGGATTCCGCCTGATCCTTGGTTTGAATGAAGGCCAGGCCGAGAGCCTTTTCGCGATTGATCCGCTCGGCGACAGAACGGTTGAGCGACCCCTGCGTCACGACGACGGGTTTTCCCTTCAGGTCGTCCGCTTTGGCGATCCCCGATGAGGCGAGCGTGAGCCAGTTGGCCTGGCTGACGAACGTCGTTACCGAGAAGGCGACCTGCTTTTGGCGTTCGGCGGTGTTGGTCGTGCTGCCGCATTCGAGATCGACGGTACCGTTCTGGATCAGCGGAATGCGGTTCGATGCGTTGACGGCCACATAGGCGATCCTGAGATCGGGGCGTTTCAGCTCCGCCTTCACATGGTCCGCCACGGCCCGACACAGATCGATGGACAAACCCACCGGCTTTTGATTGCCATCCAGGTAGGAGAAGGGAACCGAGGACTCACGATAGCCGAGCGTCAGCGTGCCATTGTCCGCGATCTTCGCGAGCGTCTTGCTGTCGGCGGCAGCGTCCTCGGCCACCGTGATCAGGCCGAGGGCGCCGAGGACGGCGCCGACGAAGAATTGACGTGGGTGCATGAAGCCTCCTGTCGGTCGCCTTCGGGCGATGCAAGTTGTGATTCAATGCGGTCGAACAGCCGGGGACCCCGAGCAATTAAAAAGTCGTCCGCGCTCCGCCGGAGCCTCGTGCGTCTTAGGTCAGTGCACGAGGCTCCGGCATCGGGTTTGGCGATCGGAGTCACGCTGCAGATCGAGTCCGACATTGGGCGGACCCGATCAGGTCAGGCAGCCTTGCTCGCCGTCAGCTCGTCCAGGCTTTCGCGCAGGGACTGGTCGAGAATGTCGACGGCGCGGTCGATCTCCTCGGTCGAGACAGTCAGCGGTGGGGCGATGCGCCACACCGAGCCACGTTCCGGCCGCCTGCGGATGTTCATGCTCAGGCCGCGCTCGAAGCATTTCTGCGTGGTCAATGCGCCCAGCTGGTGTGCCGGCGTGCGGGAGGTCCGGTCGGTGACGAGTTCGACGCCGAGCAGCAGGCCGAGCCCCCGGATGTCGCCGATGGCCTCGTAACGCTGCTGCAATTCCTCCAGCCTGCCACGCAGATAGGCTCCCATGACGTTGGCTCGCGCGACCAGGCTTTCCCGCTGGATGACGTTCAGAACCGCCAGCCCGACCTCGGCGGCGAGCGGGTCCGAGACGTGGCTGGTGTAGAAGGCGAATTTCTTGGAATGAATGTCGTCCTCGATCTTCGCGGTCGTGGAAACCGCCGCGACGGGCAGGCCTCCGCCCAGAGTCTTCGACATGGTCATGATGTCCGGAACGACGCCGAAATATTCCGATCCCGTCCGGGTCCCGATGCGGCCAAATGCGGTCTGGGCCTCGTCGAAGATCAGCAGCATGCCACGGTCGTCGGCGGCCTTTCGCAGCGCTTGCATGAAAGCCTTCGGCGGCACCAGCACGCCGCCGGCACTGATCACCGGTTCCACAATGATCGCGGCGCCGCGGCCGGTCGACTGCATGTCGAACATCTTGAGCGCAAGGTCAAGATTGGCCAGTGCCGCCTCTTCCTCGGTCGCCTTGTCGATGTAGGGCCGATATGAATTCGGTTCGGGGATCACGTAGATTCCGGAAACCGGAACGCCGTAGCCTTTGCGGTCGCTTGCCATCGAAACCGCGCTCGCCCCTCCGGTGATGCCGTGCCACGATCCGCCCAGCGCCAGGATTTCGAAGCCGCCGGTGTACATCTTCGCCATGCGAAGCGCGACCTCGCTGGCCTCGGAGCCGGTATTGATGAAGATCGAGCGCTTGAGATCCCCCGGCAGCCAATCCCGTGCCAGCGTCTGGGCAAGTTCCGCCACCACTTCCGGGATCATGCCGCTGAAGAAATGGAAGGCCTTCTCACCGGCCTTCTGCACCGCTTCAACGATGGCTGGATGGTTGTGGCCGATCGTCGCGCACATCTGACCCGACGTGAAGTCGAGATATTCCCGGCCCTGACTGTCTTTTACGATGGTTCCCTTCGCCGATGTGAACAGGGTCGGAAAGACGTCCCCACCGTACCTGACCATATATTCCTGAGCCAGGTTATAAAGATCTTCGCTCATTTTCGATTTTCCTTTGGCGCCATGGCTGATCTGAGCTTGCAGGCCGCAAACAGTTCTGCTGTGACGGCTTGCGTATTTCCGTGGATTTTCAATGGAGAACAGAGATTTTCGTCAACGCCTTTCGGCGTTTTCTAATCTTTACTTGCGTGTGCTTGACAAAATTGATACTCAATGTTCGACTTCCGAACCAGTCGAAAAAAATCAATGCGGTGTGAGATGAATTCAACGGCCGGCCCAAAACGCCCCCGACTTCCTCCGCTTAAGGCACTGCTTGCCTTCGACGCAGCCTGCCGGCACGGCAGCTTCAGCCAGGGCGCCGAGGAGCTTGGCGTGACACCCTCGGCCGTGAGCCATCAGATTCAGCAACTGGAGGATTTTCTGGGGGCAGCGCTCTTTCAGCGGCATGCGGGCCGGGCGGTCCTCACGACCACGGGGCAGGCTTACGCCCGCGAGATCGAACACGCGTTGGGACTGATCGCCGAAGCGACCCGGCGGGCCGCCCCGCAATCCCAGACCGGACACCTCGTCATCGCCTCCGGCCCCAGCTTCGCGGCCAAATGGCTGCAGCCGCGCCTTCCACAATTCCTGGCTGCCAATCCGGGAGTGGGAGTGCGGCTGTCGACCTTGTCCGACCGTGGGGATTTGGACAATGTCCGGTTCGACATTGCGATCTCCTACGGCCGTCCCGCATCACCACACTGGCATGCCGAGCCATTGCTGGTCGAAAGGCTGCGCCCATATTGCTCTCCACAGCTTGCAGAGGCGCTTGATCTGAAGACAGTCGAGGACCTGACGCGGGTCACGCTGATCCATTCGGTCAATGCGCTCACTTGGGCGGAATATCTTCGCACCATCGGCCATGACGGCCTCAGGCCGCTGAACGAGCTTTGGCTTGACCGGTCAACCATAGCGATTGATGCCGCGGTCGCCGGCGTTGGCGTTGTACTTGAGAGCGAACTTCTGACAGCAAAGGAGGTTCATGAGGGAAAATTGATTCCGTTATACGAGGGTGCGTCGTTGCAGGTGGAAACAACCTCATACTTTTTGGTCAAGCCGCCCGGTTATCGGTATGGCACGCAGATCACGGTGTTCGAAAAATGGCTGCGGAACGGGATCGCCGACGAGCAGAAAATATGGTTTCAGTAGGTGTGTGTTCAGGGGGTTCTCAGAATGCGCACCTTCCGTGCACAGGCCATGGCCGACCTGCAGGCCGCTACCGCCGCGGCGTGAACCCGTTGCAATTTTCGCAAGATCTACCTGCCGATCACCCCCTAAACGGGGGCCTTATACCGCCGAGCTTAAGCACTGACACATGGAAGGACTCTGTTGCAAAGTTTGCCGGCAGGCGGCGGAATGGCTGGACGCTGGATGGAGCCAAGCCGTGTCGGACTTTAAGGGACGCCACTTCGAGGGTGAGATCGTGCTCTGGGCGGTGCGCTAGTACTGCCGATATGGCATCAGCTACCGCGACCTTGAGCAAATGACGGCCGAGCGCGGCGTTTCGGTCGACCACTCGACCATCTATCGCTGGGTGCAGAAGTACGCGCCGGAGATCGAGAAGCGGCTTCGCTGGCAGTGGCGCTGCCCACGGTCAACCAGCTGGCGGGTTGACGAGACCTACGTGAAAGTGGGCGGCAAGTGGGCGTACCTGTACCGGGCTGTCGACAAGCATGGCAACACCATCGACTTCTACCTCTCTCCCACACGAAACACCGCCGCCGCCAAGCGCTTCCTGTCCAAGGCGTTGAACGGCTTGAAGGAGTGGGAGACGCCGACGGTCATCAACACCGACAAGGCGCCAACGTATGGGCCGGCCTTGGCGGAGCTGAAGGCCGAGGGCAAATGTCCGGAGGAGACCGAGCACCGGCAGGTCAAATACCTGAACAATGTGGTGGAGGCCGACCATGGCAAGCTGAAGCAGCTGATCCGCCCGGTGCGGGGCTTCAAGACACTGAAGACGGCTTACGCGACGATCAAGGGCTTTGAGGTGATGCGGGCGCTCCGCAAAGGCCAAGCGTCCAGCTTCAACATCACCCGCGACATACCGGGCGAGGCGCGCCTTGTGGAACGCACCTTCAACCTTGGACCCGGTGTGCTCGCCGAAGCTGTACAGTTCATCAGCCAGCAGCTCGAACTCCAGGACGCATAGCGTCGGCGGCGATGCCCGTAACCCATCACCTCGCGCCTGCCTTCAAACTTTGCAACAGAGCCCTGGAACCCGCCTCAACGGGTTACATCGACAACAACGCGGCCACGGATCTGTCCGGCGAGGATCCGGGTTGCCAGATCGGGCAGCGCGTCGAAGGGCTGCACTTCGTACATTGCCTTCAATGCCGTCCTGTCCAGGTCGCGGGCCAGACGTTTCCAGGCGGCGTCGCGGAGATGCTGCGGAGCCATCACCGAATCGACGCCGAGAAGTGCGACGCTGCGCAGGATATGCGGCAGGACCGTACCGGGCAGGTCGGACGAACCGGCCAAGCCGCAGGCGGCAATCGCCCCACCCCACATGGTTTGCGACAGCGCGCTGACCAGCGTCTGCCCGCCAACGGAGTCGATGCCGCCGGCCCAACGCTCCTTCTGCAAAGGCGCGCCTTTTTCCAGAAGCACCGCGCGGTCGATAAAGCCGGTGGCGCCGAGCCCCCGCAGATAGTCGTGCGTCTCGGGCCGACCGGTGGAGGCCACCACCGGATAGCCGCTCCTGGCGAGCAATGCCACCGCGACGGAGCCGACCCCGCCGGCCGCTCCGGTAACCAGCACCTCCTTGCCGCCTGGACGAACGGCGCCCCACCGCTCCAACGCGTCCACGCACAACGCGGCGGTGTAGCCGGCGGTGCCGATGCCCATGGCCTCTTCGAACGAGAAAGCGTCCGGCAGCCGGGTCAGCCATTCCGCCTTCAAGCGCTGGAAGCGGGTGTAGCCGCCCCACTGCGTTTCCGACATGCCCCAGCCGTTGGCGACCACCCTGTCGCCGGCTTTCCAGTCGGGAGACCGGGACTCGATCACGGTGCCGGCCAGATCGATGCCGGCGACCATCGGCAGCTTGCGGGCGATCCTGCCCTTCCCGGAGACGGCGAGCCCGTCCTTGTAGTTGAGGGTGGAGTAAGCGACCTCCACCAGCACATCGTTGTCCGGCAGTTCGGCGAGCGTCAGCGTCGTGAAACCGCCCTTGGGCTTGCCGTCGATATCTTCGATCACGAAGGCTTTGAAGTTCTCGGCCATGGTTGGGACCCTCCCCGCGATAAACAGAATTTGCGATGAGCACGGCGCCGTCGAGCGGGAGGCAGCCGATGCCGGGACAGCGGATCATGGTGAACATAGGCGCCATCCGGCGGCCCGACCATGGGGACACCCGCTGTCGGCGCCTGCCGTTGCGGCCTTCCGCCATCCCGCCCTATTGTTGCTTCCCACCGCCGCCGAACACCGGCGGGCGCTTTTCCAGGAAGGCGCTGACGCCTTCGTGGGCGTCGGCCTCCTTCTCCAGGCGACGGGCGACGGTCGCCTCATAGGCGGTCGCGGCCTCTACCCCCTCGACCTCCCCCAGGATAACCCCGGCCTTGATCGCGGCGACCACCGACGGGGAATTCCTGGCGATGTCGCCCGCCAGGGCGAGGGCTTCGCTCAATGCCTCGCCCTTTTCGGCCAGCCGGTTGATGAAGCCGGTCCGGTAAGCTTCGTCGGCCGACAGCGGGTTCGCCGTCAACATCAGCTCCAGCGCGCGCGCCGATGTCATCAGACGCGGCAGACGGCCGATCTGGCCGCCTTCGGGCAGCATGCCGAGACGCGCCCCCGGCGAACCGAAGGACGCATTCCTGCTCGCCACCCGCAGGTCGCAGTTCACCGCGAAGATCAGGGCCGCGGCATAGCAATGGCCGTTGACCGCCGCGATCACCGGCTTGTGCATGCTGCGCGGGCGCAGGAAGGGCTCTTCCCCCAGGTTGGTTTCGGCGTGGGCCCCGGATGCGATCTCGTTCAGGTCATGGCCGCTGGAGAAGGCGATGTCCCCGGCCCCGGTGACCACGATCACACGCACGGCGTCATCGCTTTCCGCCTCGTTCAGGAGCCGGAGGAAGTCCGCCGCCATCGACCCTTCGAACGCATTCCGCTTGCGTTCGTTGGAGATGGTCAGGATGCGGATGGCGCCCTCGGTCCGCGTGGAAATTTCGGGCATGGCAATGGTCCTCGATTAAAGGCCGGCTGGCCTTTTCGGATTGGGTCGATGGGGATGGGATGGCGTCAGCGCCAGATCTTGTCCTGCCGGTCATAGGAGCCGACGCGCAGGTCGGGCTTCTCGGCGATCAGGTGTTTCTTCTGGACCCGCTGTGAGTCGGTCAGGGGCAAGCTGTCGCGGTACTCGTAATAACGGGGGACCTTGAACCCGGCGAGATGGCGGGAGCAGTGATCGGCGATGAACTCCGGCGTGCAGGTGTCCGGGGATGCGCCGGGGGCCAGCAGGATGTAGGCCTTGATCTCCTCGCCGCGGTAATCGTCGGGCACCGGCACGATGGCGGCGTCCTGGATATCGTCGAGCATGCGCAGCACCACTTCGACCTCGCGCGCGGCGATGTTCTCGCCCATGCGGCGGACCATGTCCTTGGTGCGGCCGAGGATGTAGTGGTAGCCGCCGGCATCCACCCGGCAGAGGTCGCCGGTGCGGAACCATCCGTCGGTGAAGGCCTCCGCCGTCGCGTCCTCGTTGCCGAAATAGCCCTTGAGGATGCCGCGGCCGCGGACCCACAGCTCGCCCGTCTCGCCGGTCGGAACCGGCTTGCCGTCCTCGCCCGCGACCATCAGCTCGCGGAAGGGTGCGGCCACGCCGCAGCTTCCCGAACCGGCCATCTCCGGCAGGCGATGGGCGGGGACGTAGCTGCCGCCGCCGATCTCCGTCATGCCGTAGAATTCCTGGCCATACACGTCGAAGCGGCGCTGGAAGTCGGCGTGGCTTTCAGGGCCGAAGGCGAAGATCGTGGCGATCTTCAGCCTGTTGTCCGCGTCGCCGGCGCGCGGCGGCTGCTTGTAGACCATCTCGAACAGGGCGCAGTAATCGCAGTCCAGCGCCGACACGTCGGGCATGAAGCGCTTGGCGCCCGGCTTGCGCGGGAAGAAGGCGCAGCCGCCGCTGGCCATGGCGTTCAGCAGGATGCGCTGCCCCACCATGTAGAAGAAGCTGGAGCCGACATAGAATCGGTGCAGGTCGGTGGCGAAGAACTCGGTCGAGCTGATGCCGAGGCACAGCCAGTACTCGTTGCTGAGCATGCAGGCCTTGGAGAAGCCCGTCGTGCCCGAGGTGTATTGGAGGTTCAGCGTCGCGTCCATCGACCGCGGGATCGCCGGAGCCTGACGGCCGCGGGCCTCGTCCATCAGGACCCGCCAGTTGCGGTGACGGTCCGACACCGCATCGCCGATCACGATGACGTGCGAGGGATCGAGCGTCACCGCTTCCAGCCTGTCCAGATGCGGCAGGAACTCCGCCTCCAGCACCATGTGGGTGGCGAGCGAGGTCTTCAAAACATACTCGACCTCGCGCGCGGTGTAGGTGGCGTTGACCGGCACCATCACCGCCTGGAGACGCGACAGCGCCAGCCAGGTGATCGGGAACTCCTCGCGGTTCCACGCCATCACCGCGACATGGACGCCCGGTCCGATGCCGACCGCGGACAGCGCGGCGGCGGCGGTATCGACGCTGGCCAGAACCTCGCCCCAGCTCCGCTCCACCCCATCGTCGAGGAAGCGCCAGGCGGGCGCCGCCGGAACACGGGTGGCGGTGGTCAGCAGCAGGTCATACACCGAATCCGGAAGCGTCATCGCCTCCAGGCGGCGGGCGAGAGCATCGGGTTCTTCCCTGCGGAAATCTGAGAACATCACACTTTCCCTGGGTGATGGGGCCATCGGGTGCGGCGGCCCATGTGAGGTGCGGCGCTGGCGCGCGGTGCCGGGCGACCGGTCACCCCGCGCGCCGTTGGGCGCGGCGTTGGATCAGATCGCTCATGAAGACGGCGGCGAAGGTGACGACGATCAGCAGAGTGGCGACGGCGGCCACGACCGGCGTCAGGTCGTGACGCATGTCCGCCCAGATGCGCATGGGCAGGGTTTCGTTCTGCCCCATGACGAACAGGGCGATGACCAGCTCATCGAAGGAAATGAAGAAGGCGAAGACGGCGGCCGAGATCACCGCCGGACGGATCGTCGGCAAGGTGACGTGCCAGAAGGCCTCATGCGGCCGGGCCCCCAGCACGCGGGCTGCGCGGGCCAGCGTGTCGCCGGTCTGACGCAGCGCCCCGGACACCGTGGTGGTGACGAAGGGCAGAGCCAGAACGGCATGGACCAGGGCCACGCCCCACAGCGAGCCGTAAAGGCCGAAGCGGCTGAAGACCAGCAGGGTGCCCAGCGCCAGAATGATGACCGGCACCACCTGCGGCCCCAGGAAGACCGGTCCGGCCACCCGCGCGGCCTTGCTGCCCTCCCGGCTCAGCACCAGGGCGGCCGCGGTGCCGATGGCGGTGGCCAGCACGGCGCTCGCCGCGGCGATCAGCAGGCTGCGCAGGGTGGCGTCGATCCAGCCGGCGGACGCGAAGAACTCCTGATACCAGCGGAACGTGAAGCCCTGCGGCGGGAATTTCAGATAGCGCGTTTCGCTGATCGACATCGGGATGACCAGCAGCAACGGCAGCAGCAGGTAAAGCAGGACGCCGACGAAATAGACCGGAAGCAGGTAGCACCCGGACTTTTCCCAAAGCGATCGTTTCATCGCGAGCCTCCATGGCCGCTCAGCCCCGTCACCCGCCGGAAGAGCAGCGCGATGGCGCCCACCACGGCAAAGCCCGCGACCACCAGCACCATGCCCAGCGCGGAACCCAGGCCCCAGTCGAGGGTGAGCGTGATCTGCGTCGCGATCAGGTTCGCGATCATCGTCTCCTTCGGACCGCCGACCAGCGCCGGGGTGATGAAGAAGCCGAGAGCCAGAACGAAGGTGAGCATCCAGGCGTTGACCGCTCCCCCCGCGCTCAGCGGAAGGAAGATGTGGACGAAGCCGCGCCACGGCGACGCACCCAAAATCCGGGACGCCATCAGCAGGGAGCGGTTGATGGTGGTCATGGTCGAGAACATGACCAGAATGGCGACCGGCAGCAGGACCTGGACCATCGCGATGTAGACGGCTCCGCGCGTGTACAGCATCTGGAGCGGCCCATCGACGGCGCCGATCCCGATCAGCATGGAGTTGACCAGACCTTCCCGGCCGAGAACGACGATCCAGCCGAAGGTGCGCACCAGCACGCTGACCCACAGCGGGGTCAGGATGAGGAGGAGCAGCAGGGTGCGGTTGCGCGGCGGACGGGATGCGAGGAAATAGGCGGCCGGATAGCCGACCAGGATGCAGGCGCAGGCCACGCCGAAGGAAAGCTGCAAGGTTCCGAACAGGATCGTCCGGTATGGCCCCGCGCCGAGTGCCGCCTCGTAATTCTCCGCCGACAGCCCGGCTTCACCCTGCACGCTCCACAACGCGACCTCGCCCACCGGGAGGATGAACACGAAGAGGAACAGCACGGCCGCCGGGGCAAGCAGCCAGAGGGAGGAGAGAGGCGCGCGCCTGCCGCGCGCCGCCCCTTTCCCATCGCGCGGCATGGCAACGCCGTCGCTCATTGCAGGCGCCAAGCTTCCCACCGCTTCTGGATGCGCGGCAGGTTTTCAGCCCAATATTCGGAATCCAGCGCGAACTGAACCTCGAGGTTGGCCGGGCTGGTCGGCAGTTCCTTGGCTTCGTCCGCCGAGAGGATCTTGTAGATGTCGGGGTTGAAGGAGGAATAGGGCATGGCGCGGGCGATCTCGGCCAGGCGCGTCGGCGTGTTCCAGCAATACTTCATGAATTTCTGGGCGTCGGCCACGTTGCGGGCGCCCTTCACGATGGAATAGTAGCTGACGTCCAACGACCCGCCGTCCCAGATGATCCTGACCGGCAGCTTGTCCTTTTGCAGCTGCTGGATGCGGCCGTTGAAGGCGGTCGCGTAGAAGACCTCGCCGCTGGCGAGCAGCTGGACCGGCTGCTGGCCGCTGGTCCACCAGACGGTGATCGCCGGCTTGATCTCGTCCAGCTTCCTGAAGGCGCGGTCGACGCCGTCCGGCGACCGCAGCACGTTATAGACCTCGGACGGCTTCACGCCGTCGGCGATCAGGGCGAATTCGAGGTTTTCCGCCGGGGAGTTGCGCAGCGTGCGCGGACCGGGGAAGGCCTTGACGTCCCAGAAGTCCTTCCAGCCGCCGAAGCTCTTGCCTTCCGGCAGCTTGTCGGTGCGCACACCAATCGTGGTGGAATAGGCGATTGCGCCGATGGCGTATTGTTTGCGGGCAACCGGCGGGAGCTTGTTCTCCGGGTCGACCACCGACCAGTCGATGGGCTCCAGCCAGCCATTCTTGGACGAGACCGGCAGGCCCGAACGCTCGGTGGGCGCAATGTCCCACAGGATGTTCTTGGTGGTCTGCTGGACGCGAATCTGGGCAAGGGAGTCCTCGGTTGCCGCCTGGGTGACGGTGATGCCGGTCTCCTTGGTGAACGGCTCGATGCAGATGCGGTTCAGGGTTTCCGCCCAAGCACCGCCGTAATTGGCAATCGTGATCGACTTGTTGCCGGACTGGGCCAGGGCGGCGTCGCCGGCACCGCCGACAATCGCCGCTCCAACGGAGAGGCTCCACAGCAGCTTCTTCATAACGGCACTCCCAATCAGTTCTTTAGCGACCGGTCTTGGCGAGATCCGGAACGAGGACGACGTCGGAGGGGCGCAGGACGAGACCGATGGTCTCGCCGCGTTCCGGGATCCGATCCCTGTCGCGTCTCTGTTCCCGGAAGTGGATGAGCGCACCATGGGCGGTGCGGGCGCTGAACTCGATCACATCGCCGAGGAACACCGCCTCTTGAACGGTCACGCCCACGGCGATGTCCGCCCCTTCGGCCGGGCGGCGCTGAAGCTTTTCAGGACGAACGCTGGCGTACCAGGACCCCTGGCGGGCCTGGGAGTCCGCGTCCCGATAGACGGCGCCCAGTTCGGAGATGGACACCGATCCGGCCGTCGACAGATCGGCGGCCAGCAGGTTGGTCTGCCCGATGAAATCGGCGACGAAGCGGCTTTTTGGTGCATCGTACATTTCGGACGGCGTGCCGACCTGCTCGATCCGGCCGTCGCGCAGCACGACGATGCGCGACGACATGGCGAGCGCCTCGCGCTGATCGTGGGTCACATAGACCACGGTGCAGCCGAGCTGATGCTGGATTTCCTTGATCTCGAACTGCAGCGCTTCGCGCAGCTTGAGATCGAGCGCGCCGAGCGGTTCGTCCATCAGCAGGACCGGCGGCTCGAACACGATGGCGCGGGCGAAAGCCACGCGCTGTTGCTGTCCGCCGGAGAGATCGCGGGGCATCCGCCTTGCGAGCGCACCGAGCCGGACGATCTCCAGGACCCGCTCCACCCGTTCGTTGATCTCGCGCCGCGGGGCCCGGCGCATCCGCAGCGGGAAGGCGATGTTGTCGAACACCGTCATGTGCGGGAACAGGGAATAGTTCTGGAACACCATCCCCAGGTTCCGGCGTTCCGGCGGCTCGTCGATTACCGACTTGCCGTCGATGAGGATGTCGCCCGAGTCCGCCCCGGAGAAACCCGCAAGTGCATTCAGGGCCGTCGTTTTCCCCGATCCGCTCGACCCGAGGATCGTCAGGAACTCGCCGGGATGAATGGTCAGAGAAAAATCGTGCAGTGCTGTTACCGATCCATAGGCCTTGCGAACGGATTGGAACTCGATCGTCGCACCGGTCGCCTTCGCTTTCGAAAAAGCTTCCCTGTTCAAGGAGCCGCTGGAAGGTTTATTGACGTCCACCATCGTAGGTACCATCGGCCTGTCCAGTGATGACGCATTGTCTAAATATGACGCTATGTATAAAATTGGCCCTCGTCAAGCCGTGAACGTCAGTTCGCAGAACATTTTTGTCGGGGCCGTGATGGTTGGGGAGCGAGGGCATAAGAATGCAGCAGGATGAGAAAATTCAGGGCAGCGGGCCTGAGCAGGATGAAACCGTTCCCCCTCTCTTCTTCGAGGAGGTGCTGGCGATCAAGAGTCGGGAGCGGACGCGCCCGAAGCGGGAGCGGACGCGCTACATGCTGCTTTCCCTTGTCGCCCGCCACCTGCGCATCACACGGGGAAAGCTGCTGACGGTGGAGGCCCTGCTGGACGAAGCCGGGCTGTCACGCGGAACCTTCTATAATCATTTCAAAGACATGGACGAATGTGCCGTCGTCCTCGTCAATCTGTTCTTCGAATATGTCACCCACCGCCGCACCGTATCGAAAGGACCACGAAGCAGCTACGAGGCGATCCTGGCCGCCAACACCGACTATTGCCGCGCCTATGAGGCGAACGCAGGCTTCTACAGCCTGTTCTCGGAACTGGCCACGCGGGATCCTGAGGTGTTGCGCATGCGCGAGCGGATGAATTCCGAATGGGTCGACCGCATCATCCGGGCCGTCGCCCGCCGTCGCGGACAGCCCTTCGGCATGAAGGAACGCGGCAGGTTCGAGGGCGTCCTGCGCCTGCTGATCGCGATGACGATCGAGAGCCTGCGCGAAAGATTCGTCCATGGCGACGCGCTGCTCTGCCGGTCCTTCCCCACTGCCGACAGCCTTGCAAAAGCCCTATCCGACCAATGGTACCTTGCGATGGAAGCGTTCGAAGGGCCTGCCCGGCCAACCACTGCGGCGGACGGCAGGGACTGAGCGGCGGACGGCGACGAGGTTGAGACCATGTGTGGACGGCCTTCTCGGCGCAAGAGAAGACTTCGTGTTGACGGTTGGTCAGGTCCATCCATGCGCCCGGCCTGTTGTCGCGGCCTATGGCCGCTAACTTTGATGAAGTCCGCGGATCAACGCCCAAATCACCTCAGCGCGTTCTTGGGCGCTTGGTCCCCGTGGGTTTTGTCGATCCCCGGTCTGACCGGTTCGCCGAGCAGGCGGAACTGATCGACGAGGCCGTGCAGCGCCCGTCGAGCGGTTCCGTCAGCTCTCGCGCCAAGCCGGGCGAGTGGGCGCGGCGCGGCCAGTTTCCAGCACGGTTGGTTAGGCGATGGCGAGCATGTCGCGCAAGGCGGCGACCCTTTGGGCATGGATCGCCCGTCGCTGGGCGGCCGGGACGTGCTGGTTGCGCCGGGTCGCCGGCCGCAGGAAGTTGCGCACCTCATCGTGTGCCCGGCAGAAGCGGTGAGCACTGATGTGGGTCTGGAAGCCGCGCATCGGGCGCGTGCGGCCTTTGACCCCGCGATGATCTTGCTCGAGATGGTTATTCTTGAACTTGGAAGTACGATGCTCGACGTCGTCGCCGAACACCTCGTCGAAGGCCGGCGGGTACGGCAGCACCGCCGCGATGATCAAGCTGGCGCGCACGCTGACGGAACCCGTTGTAGCGCGGGCCGAACTCGGGAGGTTGGCCGACCACGCCGAATCGGCTGGCAATCTGATCGGTCGGGCTGTGGATGGCAAAGCGTCCGCATATGCGGCCAGGATGATCGGCCGGGTTTTCTGCGTCAACCCAGCCACCCGGCCCAACGACCATCCAGCGACGTGGCCGGCTGAACATGACCTGAGACCGAAGCCTCTTCCGGTCATCGGCAGCGTCTCTGTGAGTTGTGAGGCCCGAAGCGGGCGGTGATGGCAAGCCTCGGCAGCGTCGTTGGGGACGGCGCCGCCTTTATTGTGATTCACGTCCCTGCAACGCTCCGCAACCAAACAGCCAATGCCGCTGTGTCGCAATACCGTCGCTCAGGCCATGATCTCCTCCAGGCTGTGCAGAAGGGCAGCGATTTCCGCCGCCACACCCGACCCCGCGGCGACGCCCAACTGCTGGCTGAAGGGCAGCTTACCAACCGGAAGGGGGCGATCGAATCCGTCGTTGGCGGCACGCCGGTCCGGCATCGGACCGTCGGGAGCCTGACCATCGGGGGAGGGACCTAGGTTATCCTGGGTGCCCTCCGGTTGTCCGTCGGGCGGGGCATCGCCCGGCGGTGCTTGCGGCGGACTGTCCGCGGGCGCGTCGATGGCCGGTTCTGGGGGGGCCTGTGGATTGCGGGGGCGGCGTGTGCCCTCCTCGGCTTTTTCCTTCTGCCCGACGCTGATGCGGAACTCAGTGACGGCTTGAGCGCCCTGATTGTCCCGGGCAAGTACCTTCACATTGACCGGCCGGTCGAGATCGGCGGGCGGTGTTCCCGTGAAGGTTCCGGTGGAGGCATCGAACTTCAACCACACGGGCAACGGCGAGCCGTCCGCCTGTGTCGCCTCCAGCTTCACGATCGCCTGCGGATCGGTGCTCTGGAAGGTGCCAGCCGGGATCGGGATATTGTTCTGCTGACCGGCACTGATCACGCGGTCGCCAACCGTCCCGATGACGGACAGGCGCGGACCGTCCGGGGAAGCGTCGGACGCAAGTACCACGCCGCGCGGCAGGTTGCCGCTCTGTGTCGCACCGTCCAGGAACGACAGCGAATTCGCCAGTCCGCCAAAATCCAGCACCCGCGTCGGCGTCAGAGGCGCCACAGTGTTGGTGATCACCGCGCCGAGGATGGTGGGCGTGGCGGTGCTGCCGCTCACGGTCGACAGAATCGGCGGGGCCACAGGTGGTTTTACCAACGTAAGCGATGGATCTGCGGGCGGAAGCGGCGGTTCGGCGGGAAGCGGAGGCGCCGGCAGGACCGGCGGCGAAAGCGGAGACACCGGCGACAGGGGTGCCGGCAGATTGATCACAAGCTCAGCGCTCGCCGTATCTGACGAGGCATTGCCGGCCGCGTCGGTCACTGTTGCGACCACGTCGTAAGCACCACCGTTGGACAGCGGCTCCAACGTGCCGGAGGTTGGGGTGGCGGTACGGAGATCGAGACTCCACCTGCCGTCGCCGTTCGGGACCACCGTGTAAGTGGCCCCGTTGACCACGACTGTCAGCACCTCGCCGGTGCCGACCGTTGCCGTGCCGGTGATGGTGGGAGTCTGTGTGCCGCTGGTTTGTGGATCGACCGTCGGGGCCGTCGGCGGCGTGGTGTCGACGACCAGCTCGTTGGTTGTCGCGTCCGAAGTGGCGTTGCCGGCGGCGTCGGTCACCGTCGCCGTCACCGCGTAGGTCCCCTGGGTGAGGGCGTTGCCTTGCGGGATGGTCAGCGTCCAGTTGCTGCCGGTCAGCACCAGATTGCCGTCGCCGGCGGTGTAGGTGGTGCCGTTGACCACCACCGTCAGCACTTCACCGCTGCCGACGGTCGCCGTGCCGGTGATCGCCGGCGTCGTGCTGCTGGTCGTCTTGGCAACCACCGTGGGCGTGGCCGGCGGCGTGGTGTCGACGACCAGCTCGTTGGTTGTCGCGTCCGAAGTGGCGTTGCCGGCGGCTTCGGTCACCGTCGCCGTCACCGCGTAAGTACCCTGCGCGAGGGCGTTGCCTTGCGGGATGGTCAGCGTCCAGTTGCTGCCGGTCAGCACCAGATTGCCGTCGCCGGCGGTGTAGGTGGTGCCGTTGACCACCACCGTCAGCACTTCACCGCTGCCGACCGTCGCTGTGCCGGTGATGGACGGCGTGGTGCTGTTGGTCGTCTTCGCAGCCACCGTCGGGGCCGTCGGCGGCGTGGTGTCGATGACCAGCTCGTTGGTTGTCGCGTCCGAAGTGGCGTTGCCGGCGGCGTCGGTCACCGTCGCCGTCACCGCGTAGGTCCCCTGGGTGAGGGCGTTGCCTTGCGGGATGGTCAGCGTCCAGTTGCTGCCGGTCAGCACCAGATTGCCGTCGCCGGCGGTGTAGGTGGTGCCGTTGACCACCACCGTCAGCACTTCGCCGGTGCCGACGGTCGCCGTGCCGGTGATGGCGGGCGTGGTGCTGTTCGTCGTCTTGGCAGCCACCGTCGGGGCCGTCGGCGGCGTGGTGTCGACGACCAGTTCGTTGGTCGTCGTATCGGAGGCGGCGTTGCCGGCGGCGTCGGTGACCGTCGCCGTCACCGCGTAGGTCCCCTGCGTCAGCGCGTTGCCTTGCGGGATCGTCAGCGTCCAGTTGCTGCCGGTCAGCACCAGATTGCCGTCGCCGGCGGTGTAGGTGGTGCCGTTGACCGCCACCGTCAGCACTTCGCCGCTGCCGACCGTCGCTGTGCCGGTGATGGACGGCGTGGTGCTGTTCGTCGTCTTCGCAACCACCGTCGGGGTGGTCGGCGGCGTCTGATCGATGATGTAGGTCTCGTCCGCACCCGAGATCGTAGTGTTGGTCAGGCTGTTGCCGGCGAGGTCGTTGATGGTCGGGCTCGCAGCCAGGTCGAGGTTGAGCGTGCCATTGGCATTGGTGAGGCCGTTGACGACGACGTCATAGACGCCGGGCGTCACTTCAGTCACCGAACCGATGGTGGCTCCCGAGGCAGCCGTACCGGAGAGGGCGAAATCGTTCGCCTGCACGCCGGTGACCGCTTCGTTGAATACGACGCGGAAGGTCACGCTGGTGGCGTTGGTCGCTTCGGTGCTGGGACTCTGACGGGTGCTGCTCAGCACCACCGGCGGGGTGCTGTCGCCGACCACGGTGAGTTCGTTCGTGGTCTGGTCCACAATGTCGAGGTTCGGGCCGCCATAGTGTCGCGTCACCTTGACGTCGTAAGGGGTGCTGGTGTTGCCAAGCGCCGTCGGAATCGTCAAGGTCCAGGCCGTGCCGTTGACCGTGACCTGTCCACTGCCGGTGGTGTAGGTGGTTCCGTTCACGGTGACGGACAGCGAGTCGGTGCCGGAATTATAGGCGCTGCCGACCGAACCGGTCAGGGTCGGTGTCCGGTTCGTGGTGGTGAGTCCGTTGACCGTGGGCGCGCTGTAGCTCTTGGCGGACGCGAAGCTGATGGCGCCGAAGGCTGCCCCATATTGGCGGGCGGTGGCGCCGGTGTCGCCCGTCGCACCCATTTTGATCTGGATGCTGGAGACGTCGTTGAAATGGGTCTGAACGCGCCCCGTGTCATTGACCGCCAGACCGCTGTAGGACGTGCTGCTGTTGTTTTGCTGGAACCGCAGGTTGCTGCCGGTGCCGGCGAGGGTCTTCAGGTCGCTGCTCGATCCCAGGGTGAAGGAATCGAATCCGCCATACTCGACCATCTCCGGGCCGTCGATGTCGAGCGAGTTGTTGTAGAAATTCAAGAGCTTGATGGCATTGCCGTCGGTGCCCTTGAAGTCGATCGTGAAGGTGACGCCGCCGTTGGCGGCCGAGGTCTTGATCTCCGGCGCAAACAGCTTGCTTCCAGCGATGTTGGCGTAGCTGTAGCTGCCGGGGCTGTTGTTGTCGAGGGTCGTGAGCGTCGCGTTCGTAATGTCCGTCAGCGTAACGAAGGCATCGACCTGGACGCCGCCGACCGTGAGTACATTGGTGTATTTGTAGACGGCGCCTTGTGTCAGGGCCGTGCCGGTTACCAGGGTGGGAGTGCCCGAGAAGTCCAGCAGATTGCCGCCGGTGTCGAGCGGGGCACGTTCGACCGTCAGCGTGTCGTTGTCGGGGATGGCTGAACTCGTGTCGAGCTGGGTGCCATCGGCCGCTTGGATGATCGCGTCCTTTGCGATCTGTAATTGCAGCGTGCCGGGCGTGGTCGGCGTCACCTGCACCGTGAAAATGCCGGCGCTGACTTTGGTGATGGTGCCGATGCTCATGCCGGACGAGCCGGCGTTGCTGAAGTCGGAGGCATCGACCGTCGAGGCGTCGATGTCCTTGCTGAAGACCACCGTATAGGTCAACGGCGTGGACGCCGAAACGACGTTGTCGGAATCGCCGTCCTCGATGCTGACTACGGTCGGATTGGCAAGCAGATGCGAATAGCCGGCGTCGGTCAGCGTCCTGGTCTCGACCGTGCCGCTTTGCCGTTCCAGCACCCAGTTGCCGCCGAGCGCCGCGGCACCCGTGGCGTCGGTGGAGGCCGCCACATCGGCGCCGGTCGCGGCGGCGAGGCTGTCGATGAAGGCTTGGCCGGCCGTCCCCTTCCCGACATCGCAGCCATAGAGCAGGATGTCCCCGCCGGGAGCCATCGCAGCGCCGATGGTGGCGAGATCCTGCTGGTGGGTGCCGAGGGTGGCGGTGCCGATCGTGCTGCTGCCGAGCGAGAAGGACGCCTGACTGCCGTGCGACAGGATGTGGAGACCGGTGACACCCTGCTGGTTCTCCATGACTTCGGCAATCTGGCTGAGCCCGTCGCGCGCGGCGTCCAGCACGAAGACCTGTGCGCCCGCGGGAGCGTTCCGGATCAACTCCTGGCTGTCGGCGGCCTTTGCATCTACGAAGACGATTTCCTTCGAGGCGGCCGGCTGATCCGGGTGAGCCTCGCCGGCCAGCGCCGCCAGCATGTGGTGATCGGCGGAAACCGGTTCTGCAGCGGGAATGCCCGCATCCTTCGCCGCGATTTGGGCTGCGTCCTGAGCCGTCGCCACGCCGGCGGCATCGAACAGGAAGCGTGGCTCCAAGGCCATCGCCAGCCCACCCGTCATGCCACCGGAAGCTACGTGGGCACCGTTCGTCGAGCCGTTGCCTGCGACACGTCTCACAACACCCATTTCGCCCTCCATGATGACAACGAGCAAGAAGACCCGCCGCAGCTCGGCCTACGTCACTTCCCGGTTCACGGATACGCGGGCTTCAATAGGTTCACAACCAAAATTTTTCTTGCCTCGAACGCTCTTCAACAGCCGGGCCGTTACAATTTTCACCATTTTGTCAAAGATTTACTCGCGACACAGCGAAGCCAAGGCGGATATTTATTACATTCATTAATATGTGACGATATGAAACAGAAAACGGGCGAAAACCTCAAAGCTATCTCAGTTAAACGGGCCTTTTCCCATGAATCTTTTCGAATCTTTCAACTACGGTCCGCCAAAAAACCGACCGCATGACCAAAAAGTTAACAAAATCTATCTAATAAGTGCTTCACAAAAAACACAGTAGTGGAGTTTTGACATCGCAACAAACGATATCGGCTTGATATTTTCAATATATCCTATAGGGAGATGCCCGCTTGTTCTTGGTCGGTGGTCTATAAGAGGGGAATGACGATGGCAAGGAGCGGAATGCGCCGCCTGCGGTTGGGCGCGTCACATCTGGTATTGGTTGCGCTGGCGGCTGCCGTCTCGGCTTGTTCCGTGACGCCCGAGCCGCTGACGGTCGATCAACAGCTGGCGCAGGTCACACAGGATCGCTCCCGCCTCTTCGTCGACCAGGAGCCGGTTACCGGCCCGATCACCATGGCCGAGGCGATGGCCCGCGCCATCAAGTACAACCTGGATTCCCGTCAGGCGCTGATGGAGGAGATGCTGCAGAACCGGCAGCTCGACGTCACCAGCTACGACATGCTGCCGCGCATGGCGGCCAGTGCCGGCTTCGTCACGCGCAGCCCCGCGAACGAGACCTACAGTCGCAATACCACCACCAACTTCCGCTCGGTCGAACCGGCCATCAGCCAGGACAAGGATCGTTTCGTCTCCGATCTCGGCCTGACCTGGAACATCCTTGACTTCGGCGTCAGCTATTACCAGGCGAACCAGCAGGCCAACCGCGTGCTGATTGCGCACGAGCGCCGCCGCCGGCTGGTCAACTCGATCATCCAGCAGGTGCGCGGGGCCTTCTGGCTGGCGGCCGGCAGCGAGCGGATGTTGGGGGAGATCGACGGTCTGCTGGTCGAGGCGCGCCAGGCGCTGAAGGATGCCGCGTCGGTCGAGGAGCAGTATCAGCGGCGCATCAACTCGGCCGAGGTCCGCAAGGCGATGCTGCGGATGCTTCCCGGCATCTCCTTCAACCCGTCACTGAACTACGACAGCAATTCCTACCTGCTCAACAACGCCTGGGCCGAGGCCGGAGCCCGCGTGACGCTGAACCTGTTCAACCTCGTTTCCGGCCCGGCCAACATCCGCGCCGCGGAGGCTCAGGTAGAGGCCGGCGACTTCCGGCGCCTGGCGCTCAGCATGGCGACGCTGACCCAGGTCCATGTCGCCCTGCAGCAGTACCAGCGCGGCCGCACGACCTTCGAGCGCGCCCTCCAGCTCGAATCGATCGAGAAGCGCATCAACGAGAACGTGCAGAAGGCCGCCGCCTCCGACGCCGAATCTCCGCTGGAACGCATCCGTGCCAAGGCGGCGGCGCTGGGCTCCCAGTTGGCGCGCGACCGCGCTTATGCCGAACTGCAGAACGCGGTGTCGAGCCTCTACGTCTCGCTCGGCCTCGATCCGATCCCGGAAACCGTGCAGAGCCAGGACATCAAGGGCCTGACCGCGGGGCTGACCCCGGTGGTCGCGGACTGGACGGCCGGCCGCATTCCGCTGGACAGCCTGCCAGTGGAGGCGCCGCAGCTTCCGACCGCGGAACGGCCGGCGGAAGGACCGGCCAAGGAAGAGCCTTCCAAGGACGGCGGGATCCCGGTGGCCGCCGGCCCCGCGGCGGCCGTGCGGACGCAGCTCGCCAGCGTGGGGCCGCGGTCGTGACGGCGCGGCGCCTGGCGGGGGCCGGCCTGACCGCCCTGCTCGCCCTCGCCGGCGCCGCACACGCGCAGACGGCGGAGGGCGGACATCCCGAGATCCGCGCGCAGATCAGCCCGGTCCGCAGCACGATCCTGTCGGCCGAGATTCCGGGCGCGATCAGCGAGCTGACGGTGCGGGAGGGCGAGCGTTTCACCGAGGGGCAGAAGCTCGCCGCCCTGGATTGCCGGCTGCACAAGGCGCGGCTCGACAAGGCCCTAGCGCAGCAGGACCAGGCCCGCAAGACCTACAATGTCCAGGCCCGTCTGGACAAGCTCGGCTCCAACAGCGCGCTCGAGTTCCAGACCGCCGCGGCCCAGCTCGCCGTCGCGGAAGCCGAGGTGGCGATGAACCGGACGATCGCCACTTACTGCGTCATCACCGCCCCCTTCGCCGGGCGCGTCGTGGAGCTGAAGGCCAGAGCTCACCAGTATGTCGGCGAAGGCCACGAGCTGATGGAGATCCTCGACGATCGCGAGCTGGAGGTCGAACTGGCCGTGCCGTCGACTTGGCTGCAATGGCTGCGCCAGGGTACCGCGTTCACACTGCGGCTGGACGAGACGGGCAAAGAATATGCGGCGACCATCGGCCGGACGGGAGCGCGCATCGATCCGGTCAGCCAGACCATCAAGGTGTTCGGCACCGTGACCGGTGGCGGTGTCCCCGAACTGATCGCCGGCATGAGCGGCACCGCCGTCTTCGCTCCGCTCCACTGACGCGCAAGCGCGCCGGCATCCGAAACCCAGCAGGGGGCGGAAGGGTCAGGCCTTCCGCCCCCTGCTCTTTTCCAGGTTCCTTTCCGGCTCTATCGCCGTTCAGAAGCTGCTTTCCCGGATCACCACGCCGACCGTGCTGCGCCAGAGGCGGACGGCCAGGCTTTCCCGCTCGCCGTCCAGGGTCACCATGCCGCGCTCGATTCGCGTCGGGGCGGGCCGCGGCTCGGCCGCATGCAGGAGGATGCGGTAGACCGGCGCCTCCGGCACCAGGATGTTCTCGCGGCCGAGATGGGTTGGCACCAGACCGCCATAGGTGGAGGCGAGCGACGGTTCGGTCAGGACGCGGCTGCTCGCAGCGGCGATCGCGATCACCTCGGCCGGAACGGCCCGGCCGGCCGGATCGTCGGACAGGAAACGACCCTTGGTGCCAACGGCGATCCGACGCAGAGTCTCCTCGGGAACATAGGCTTCGATCACGCTGCTGCGCGGATCGAGCAGGGTCGCGAGAGCGGTTCCCTCCTTCATCCACTCGCCGGCCACCAGCGGGTCGGTGACGTCGACCAGCACGCCGGCGAAGGGTGCCTTGACCGCCAGCCGCGCCGTCTCGTCCCTCAGGGCCGCCAGCTTGGCCTGCGCCTCCTCCAGTTCCCGCCAGGTCGAGCGGCTGGACTCGAGCAGGTCCGCGCTCAGGGTCTGAACCTGGACGCGGCCCTGCAGAGTCTCCACCTGCCGCTCGGCCTGCGCCAGTTCATGGTCGAGGTCGGGAGACTCCAGCCGGAAGAGCCGGTCGCCTTCCGCCACCGTCCTGCCGGCCCTGGCGTCGATCGCGGCCAACCGGGCGTCGGCCGGGACGAAAAGATGGGTCTGCCGTTCCGCGCGCAGGATCGCCGGCGCGGAGACGCCGCTGCTCCAGGGCAGGAGGAAGGCCGCCAGCCCGGCAGCAAGCAGCAGCGCGCTGAGCAGCAGGTTGGGGGTGACGCGAAGGCCGCCGGGACGCCGGAACCATCCCCGCAGCTCGGTGGCGACCGGCTTGGCGATGAACCACCAGATCTCGACCGCCATCAGGAACACCCCGAGCACTTTGAAGAACAGGTGGTAGACGAGCAGCGCGATGCCGAGGAACAGGAAGAAGCGGTAAACCCAGGTGGCGTAGGCATAGAGCAGCAGCACCCGCTTCCGCCGCGGGGCCCAGCGCTCCGGCGGCAAATCGCCGAAGCCGAACAGCAGCTCGCGCAGCCGCCAGCGGGCCAGGGCGAAGGCCCGCTCCTGCAGGTTCGGCACGTCCAACAGGTCCGACAGCAGGAAATAACCGTCGAACCGCATCAGCGGGTTGAGGTTGACCAGCACCGTCAGCACCCAAGTCGAGGTGGCGAGCAGGAAGGCGGCACTGCGCGCCGGGCCGTCCGGCAGAAAGCTCCAGGCCAGCGTGGCATAGGCGGCCAGCACCAGCTCCGCTGTGATGCCGGCCACGCCGATCGACAGACGCTGGCGTCGCGACGGCAGCTTCCAGGCTTCGCTGACATCGGTATAGAGCACCGGCCAGAGCACCAGGAACATCACTCCCATCGTCGGCACGCGGCAGCCGAAGCGCTTGGCGGTGTAGGCATGGCCAAACTCGTGCAGCAGCTTGGCGCCGCCGAGCGCGCAGCCGGCGAGCAGCGCGCCTTCCAGCGAGAAGAAATGAAGGAAGGTGGTGCGGAAGGCATCCCACTGCCGCAGCGCCAGATAGCCGCCGATGAGCGCCGCCAGGACGGTGATCACCAGGAAGAGCCGCGTGAACAGGAGCTTCGCCAGCGGCATGGTGGCGTTGAGAAAGCCGTCCGGGCGCAGCACGGGGATGCGGAAGGACAGGTAGGTTTTCAGCAGCCACATCAGCCAATGGGGACGCTGCGCGTCCGCTAGGACCTTGAGCCGGCCGAGGGCGCTCGCGCCCAGGGCCTGGAGAAGACCCTGCGACCATAGGAAACGGGCCAGGGTCTCCACCTGCGCCGGGGTTGCGGCGATGGTCGTCTCCCGCGACACGGCCGCCGCGATGGCGGTGGGCTCGCCGAGGTGCCAGCGCGACAGCATCTCCAGCTCGGGCCAGCCGATGCGGAAGAAGCGGTTGCAGGACGGGTCGTGCAGTGTCCAGGTCGGGGCGCCGTCCGGCGTCGGCGGCCCGGCATGCAGCGACAGCTCCTCCCGCAACGGCGGCAGGCGCGGCGCAGGCGTCGCCGGAGCGGCAGCCACCGCGCCGGGGTGCAGGGCGACGCTCACAGGCCGAGCCGCTGTCGGACGGCGGCGAGCGGCCGGCGCAGGATGGAGAGGATCAGCGGGCTGCGCTCGCCATAAAGCTTGGCGACGCCCTTCAGCCCGATGCGGGGCGGGGCGACGGTCGGATCGAGCGTCGCCTTCAGCCGGTAGGCGACGACGCCGTCCGGCGTGGTTTCGGCCTGGTAGCCGCTGTAGCTGAGCCGCGCGGCGATGACGTTCTGCGGGTCGATGTTGAGGAAGAGGCGTACGTCGGCATCGGGTTCCAGCGCGATGGCGTCGGCGACCGGAAGGCGGATCTCCAGTTCCGCCTCCTGGGGATCGGCGACGGTGAGGATGCGCTCGCCGATCGTCACCGGCTTGCCGATCCAGTCCAGCGATGCCGGCGCGGGGGGCACGGATCTCGATGCGGTCCAGCAGTTGCTCGACATAGGCGACCTCGGCGGCCTGCTGATCCATGCGCCCTTTGAGGATGGCCAGGCCGGCCTTCGCCCGAGGGTCGAACAGGGCCTGCTGGCCGGCTTGGCGGTGCTCGGTCTGCGCCACCTCCAGCGCCTTGCGGGCGACCTCCAGCCGGTTCTGCAGCTTGGTCCGGTCGAGCACCAGGAGCAGCTGGCCTTCGCGCACCGGCTCGTTGGGCTTCACCTCGAACCGGTCGACCACGCCGTCGATGGGCGCGCGCAGGATGGTCGGTTCACGGGGGATCACCTCAGCCGGAGCCAGGGCCGACTGCGGGACCGGAAGCGCGAGCACCACCGCGCTACCGGCCAACAGCGCCGCCAGAAACATGTGCCGGCCGCGCGGCCCTACTGAGCGCCGGCGGCGTCCGGCGAGGGCGTGCCACGCATGCCCGTAGGCATCCACAGCGTAACCCAGCAGATGGAGCTCACCGACCGTCCAGTCCTCGTCGCGCGCCAGGAGCAGCGCGCCGGGGTCGCGATCCTTGCGGCCGTGCAGCGGCAGCCAGAGCGCGCGCGTCGGCAGCCACTCGGCCCAGGGGCGCGCGAGGTCGGGGGGAAGGTCCGCGGCCACCAGCTGCACCGGCGTGCCCAGGCCATGCTGCACGTGAATCCAGTCCAGCACGCGGCGCAGCCACATCACATAAGGAACCTGTCGGTCGATGACGGAGACGCCCGACAGCGCCGCCACCGTGCCCTGCCCGCCCGCCCGGCCCTGCCACAGGGCGGCCTGCCGGTAACGCACCAGCCCAAGCGTCTCGTTCACCATCAGGAAGCCGAGTTCCGCTGCAGTCGGCGCCGCCCGTGCGCGGCGTTCGAGCTGCAACAGGCCGGTCAGGACGAGTAGCCGGCGGTCGCCATCGGGAGCCTTTTCCGTGGAAACGGTCTTTTCCATTGCTGCGGTCGACATGGATCAACCCCTGTGTTCTTCGATCGGCCCGACAGCCAGGCGATGCTTACATTGCAAGCAGTCGTTAACTACTTTGAAATTTCTTCACATATGGTTAAGAATACCTTTCGCGACTGGGCCGATTCGGTCGTCTTTGCAGTGGCGCGGCGGTAGGATGCCAAGTGGATGCCCACCAACCTCGATGCGCAAACCGGGATGGAGCAGGGATGCGGGCGCTCCGCAAAGGCCAAGCGTCCAGCGGGCTTTGTCACGGCAACTGATTCGGCAAGTAGAACTTGCGAACTTCGCACCTGGTTCATGCCGCGTCGGTGGCGGCCTGCCAATCGGCCACGGCCTGTGCCCGGAAGGTGCGCAGAGTGCGGCGGGAGACAAGGTGGCGCTGGAAATTGAAGGTGTTGTAGACGGCGGCATGCAGAGAGATGAAGCGCTGGGCGGAACCCGATGATTTGAACCGCTGCATCTGGCGCTCTCGTCGCCGCACCGGCTGGTGTGAGACCTCGGCGCGGTTGTTTGTTCGCCGCCCTTGTTCATGGTGGGCGGTCAGACCGAGTTGGCGGAAGGCGGCCCCGTAGGACCGGAGCTTGTCGGTGGTGACCTGAGTGGGCGCGAAACCATGCTTCTTCAGCAGTTTACGCATCAGCTTGCGGGCTGCGGCTTTATCGCGCCGACGCTGGACAAGCGCCTCCAACACCTCGCCTTCGTCGTCGACAGCCCGCCACAAGTACATCAGCTTTCCGCTGACCCTGATCACCATCTCGTCCAGATGCCAGCGTGGGCTGGGCTTGGGACGCAATCGCCGCAGGTTGCCTGCGATGGCGGGTCCAAACTTCAGGACCCAGCGGCGGACGGTCTCGTAGGACACCTCCACGCCGCGTTCGGCCAGCAGTTCCTCGACATCCCGGTAACTCAGCGTGAAGCGGAGATGAGCCAGATCGCATGTCGGATGATCGCGGGCGGGAACTGATGGCGGGCATAGGAGAGCGGCGGCATCTGAGCAAGATAATACTGCGACGGACGCGCCGCCACGGTTCCCGTGACAACGCCGGCCTGGGCCTTCGCGTCCGGCAGACTCGTGGGAATGCACGCGGCCCGGGCCAGTCAGGCGTCGCGCCTGCCAAGCAGCACGCCCCTGGCATCTACATGACGCCGCAACAGGTCCAACTCCTCCAGTGTCGGCGCAGCCGTCCGCGGTACGCCCGCGCTGTCGATGTCGAACCCGGTGTGGACGTCGATGTCCTGCCGGTCGGCCTCGCTATGCACCGATTTCAAACGGATGCGGCCGTTCTCCTTGTCGAAATCGAAGATACACTTCGGCGTTACCACCCATTCCGGGCCGCCATGGTGAAGACCCAGGCGCCGCCGCCCTTCCAACCCGCCCGGATAGCCGACACCGGAGACGTAATCGACCCGTTCCACGAAGTTGCGGCGTGCATGGTGGGGCATCATCACATATTCGCGTCCGAACAGGGTCATGTGCTCGGGCTGGAGGATCGGTCCGACCAGCCTTACCTTCGGCTTCGCCGGATCGCCGATGCAGACGCTGTTAATGTTGCCCACGACATCGACCTGGACGCCGGAGCTGAAGCCGAAATCGATGTCGCCGCGCCGGATCGACCAAGGGCCCGGATAGGTCACCATCTGGGCGTCGCAGGGCAGGTCGCGCAGGACCGCGTCGAATTCCGAATCCGGCATGACCGACAGCGACTGCAAATCCGGATTGTGCGACCAGCCGGCCAGCAGGATGGTCAGGTTCGGCGCATGCATCGCCTGGGCCAGTGCCATGGCGGCCAGCGGGATGGAGGTCCCGAACAGCGCCGCGGCGCCACCGGTGACGAGGCCGGTGAACCCCACTTCGCCGTCGGAAAAGGAGCGGGCCAGATTGACGGCGATCGTCTCGGCCAGTGTCGGCGCACCCGCCGACGGGGTGTGGTGCGATCCGCTCATAGCGTGTCGAGCTCCGTCAGCGTGCCCAGCCGCTCCGCACCGATCCGCTCCAGATAGGCGGCATGGTCGGCGGGGGCATGGACATAGCGGTCGAGATAGGCGGCGAACCCTTCCGGGCTAGCCGAGGCGGCGACATAATCCCGGAAATGGGCGTCGTCGGTGGCATAACGGCCGAGGACGGCGGTGGGATGCGCGCCCCAGGGAGCCTCCACCACCAGCCTGGTCTTGTAGGCAGGGATTTGGACCTGTTCGGCATGGCGGCGCACCAGCGCGCGCGGCACGATCTTCTCCACCGTGACAATCACGGTGTCGCAGCCGCGCGCCATGATGACGTCGAGCCCCTGCGGCAGCAGATGACGCCGCGGCAGAATGACGTTGCCGCGCTCGTCGGCCGCGATGGCATGCAGCACGACGACCTCCGGGTCGGCCGGCGGCACCGCCTGCAGGCTGCGCCCGGTGATCGGGCAGGTGAAGATTTTGATGTCGGGGTTGCGGGCCAGCACATCGGTGCCGCCCAGGTAATCGCAGGGCCAGAAGGTTAGGTTCTCCTGGCTGGCGCGGAAGCGGTCGAAGCTGAGAACTTCGGGGTAGTCGACCACCTCGATCCGCCCCTCTTCGACGGCGCGGCGGAAATTGGGGGCCAGGCCGTATTTCTCCAGCCCGACATAGGAGGTTTCCACCCGCTTCAGGCAGCCGGCGCCGGCCAGCAGGTCGACCTCGTTGCCGCTGACCGTGCCGACGACGGTCAGGTCGCGGCGGCCGGCGCGGATCAGCGCTCGGACGACCGCCATGGGATGCTGGTAGATGGCGAAGCCGCCGATCGCCAGCCGCGTCCCGTCGGGGATCAGGGCGACGGCATCGGCGATGCTTCCCACCTTAGATGTGCTTGGTGTCACGGCAGGAGTTCCGGTGCAGTGAATGGTGCGGCGGACAAGGCCGGCCAGCTCCGCCGGAGGCGGAGCCGCCGGCCGAAGCCGGCCGGAGCGGCTCCGGTCAGAGCGAAAGGCGCGACGGCAGGACGCGGCGCTTGCGCGTCTCCGGGTCGTACCACTCCAGCACGTTCTCCTTAGTGATCATCGGCGATTCGAACGCGATGGTCTTCGGGATCGGCTTCTTCTGGAGGATGCGCACCGCCGCCTCGACGCCCTCGACACCGAACGGAAGATACTCCCAGACGGCATCCAGGGTTCCGTTGTGGATCGCTTCCAGCGCCTCCGGCGTCAGCCCGTCGAAGCCGGTGAAGAACATCGACTTCTCGCGGCCGAATTCCGCGGCGGCACGGACAGCACCCAGCGCCATGTCATCGTTGTGGCTGTAGACCGCGTCGATTTTCGGGTTCGCCTGCAGGGCGTCCTCCATCCCGCGGATCGCCTGGGTGCGGTCGTAGTTGGCAACCACATGCGACACCACCTTGATGCCAGGGTGCTTGTCGATGACCTCGCGCCAGCCGCTGCCGCGCTGCTGGTTGATCAGCGATCCCGGCTTGCCCTCGATCTGCACGACGCTGCCCTCGCCGTTCAGCTTCTTGACGTAATATTCGCCGGCCTTGTGGGCGGTGCCGATCATATCGGTCGAGAGCAGGCAGTTGAAGTCGACCCCGGCCGGCAGGGGGGAGCTGAGCACCACGATCGGGATGCCGGCCCGGTTGATCTCCTGCACCGCCGGCCGGATCGCGTCGGCGTAGTAGGTGGAGATGATGATGATGTCGACGTTGCGGACCAGCAGGTCCTCGATGTCGCGCACCTGCTTGGCGGGCTGGTCGTTGGCATCGTAGACGACGGTTTTCATCCCGTACTTCGCGGCGGTGTCGACGACGCCGCGCTGCATCTGCTTGATCCACTCGGTGTTGGAAAACGACATGGTGAAGCCGATGGTCTTGCCCTCCACCCCGGTCTCGCCCCAGGCGGTCCGGTTGACGAAGGGAAGGGCGGTCGCGGCGGCCAGTCCGACGGAGCCTACCTTCAGCAGCTCGCGGCGGCCGGGCATCCAGATATCCTTCTTCGACATGATGCGTTTCCTCGTTTTATTATCCGGTTTGTTGGGAAAGGGCGGCAGGCTGCCGACCGGCTACTTGCGCTTGCGCCACTCGCTGACCACGACCGCCAGAACGATGATCACGCCCTTCAGCAGCATCTGCGAATAGGGGGAGATGTTCAGCAGGTTCAGCACGTTGGACAGGAAGGCCAGGATCAGGATGCCGAGCACGGTGCCATGCACACTGCCGACGCCGCCATCGAAGGTTGTGCCGCCGATCAGCACCGCGGCGATGGCGTCCAGTTCGAACAGGGTGCCGCCGTTGGGTTCGCCGACGGTCAGGCGGCTCGCCATCACCACGCCGGCGAAGGCGGCCAGCACGCCGCTGATGCAGTAGACCAGCACCTTGTTGCGGTCGGCGTTGATGCCGGACAGCCGTGCCGCCTCCTCGTTGGCGCCGACCGCGTAGATCGAGCGGCCGAACACCGTGTAGCGCAGCACCCAGGCGGCGAGCGCCCAGATGGCGATGAACACCACGACCGGCACCGGCACGGGGCCGAAATAGCCCGATCCCAGCAGGGTGAAGGCGTCGCTCGGCTGGTCGACTGCGATGTTGCTGCCGCCGGTGTAGACGAAGACGAGGCCGCGGGCGAAGATCATCATGCCCAGCGTGGCGATGAAGGGCTGCAGGCGCAGCACGGTGATCATCAGCCCGTTGACCAGACCCAGGAACAGGCCCGAGGCCAGCCCGATAGCCGCCGCCGCCAGGATGCCCTGGTCGGCAAAGGACGCCGTCAGCGCCGCCGACAGGCCGACCAGCGAGCCGACCGACAGGTCGATGCCGCGGTTCAGGATCACATAGGTCATGCCCACCGCGACGATGCCCACCATGGTGGCGCCGCGCAGGACGTTGAAGATGTTGCGGGTCGAGAAGAAGTAGGGCGACAGCGCCGAGGCCACCAGCAGGATGACGATCAGGGCCAGCACGTTGCTGTATTGGACGAGATAGCCGGTCCAGTTGACGGAACGGCCGGCGGGTGCGGATTGCGGTGCGGCGGGGCCCGTTGCGGGTGCCGCCATCGGCTGGGACGGTTCGGTCATGGCTGCAGCTCGTGGGAAGAGGGGTTGGCCGGAAGGGCGAGCGCCAGGAGGCTTTCCTCGGTCGCGTCGCGTCCGTCGACTTCGCCGCTGAGCCGTCCGCGCTCCATGACGAGGACGCGGTCGCTCATGCCGAGGATTTCCGGAAGTTCGGACGAGATCAGGATGACGGACTTGCCCTCGCGGGCGAGCTGGTCGATCAGGCGGTAGATTTCGGTCTTCGCGCCGACGTCGATGCCCCGCGTCGGCTCGTCGAAGATGATGGTTTGCACGCCCTTGATGATCCAGCGCGCCAGGATGCATTTCTGCTGGTTGCCGCCGCTGAGGAAGCGGATCTGCTGTTCCGGCGACGGCGTGCGGATGTTCAGCCGCTTGATGTAGTCGAGCGCGATGCGCCTCTGGCTGGACTCGCGGATGACGCCGGCGCTGGCCACCGCCTCCGGCGTGACGCAGGTGATGTTCTCCTTCACCGGCAGCGGCATGAACAGCCCGTCGCGCCGGTCCTCGGCGATGTAGGCGATGCCGAGCGCGATGGCGTCGGCCGGGTTGCGGATGCGCGCCGGCTGGCCGTTGACCAGGATCGAGCCGCCCTTGAGGGGATCGGCACCGAAGATGGCGCGGGCCAGTTCGGTCCGCCCGGCTCCGACGAGGCCGGCGATGCCGACCACCTCGCCGCGATGGACGCGGAAGGAGATGTCGGCGAAGCCCCGGCCGCTCAGGCCGCGCACCTCCAGGGCGACCGGCCCGGCCCGGCGGTCCTTGGCCGGAAAGCGGTCGCCCAGGCTGCGGCCCACCATCAGCGACAGCATCTCCTCCTTGCTGGTGTCGACGATCAGACGGTCGGCGACCTTGCGGCCGTCCTTCAGCACCGACACCCGTTGCGCGATGCGCAGGATCTCTTCCAGGTGGTGGGAGATGTAGATGAAGCTGACCCCGGCGGCCTGTAGGTCGCGGACGATGCCGAACAGCAGGTCGACCTCGACCGGCGTCAGGCTGGCGGTCGGCTCATCCAACACGATCAGCGCCGACTCCGATGCCAGCGCCTTGGCGATCTGCAGCAGCTGGCGCTCGGCGATCGACAGCCGCTCCGCCGGGATCGTTGGCTCCATCGCCAGCCCGACCCGCCGCAACAGCGTCCGCGTGCGCTCGTGCGCCCGCTTCCAGTCGATGGCGCCGAAACGGCCACACGGCAGATGCCCAATTAAAACGTTTTCAGTAACGCTGAGAGCGAGGCACAGCTTCGGTTCCTGATGGACCATGCTGACGCCATGGGCGAGCGCCGCATGGGGGTCTGGAAAGGAGATAGGCGCGTCGTTCAGCGCGATCTCCCCGGCATCGGGCTGGTAGATCCCGTTGAGGATCTTCATCAGCGTCGATTTCCCGGCCCCATTTTCTCCAATCAAAGCAACAACTTCGCCCTTTCCGACGGTGAGGTCGACCCCGTCCAGGGCACGCACGCCGGGAAAACTCTTGGAAATGCCTGTCAGTCGTAGCAGGGGCGCCGAATCGCGCATCGCTCCCCTCCCTATGTTTTCGGTTGTGCTTGTCGCTGGCGGGCCGGATTGTGGTGCCGGCTTATTGTTTTTTCGCTTGCAGTCAGGAGCTAAAACGTTTTTAATTTGGTTCGCAAGCATTTTTTGGTGGGGCATGTCCAGAAATCGACCTCGCGAAGAACAGGCAAGCGGACAACAGGGCGACGGCGCTCCGGCAAGCGGGGCGGCCAACGGAACGGCCATTGCGTCCGTGTCCGGCGCCCGGCCGACCATCCTGGATCTTGCGGCGCTGTGCGGCGTTTCCCCGGCGACCGTGTCCAACGCGCTGGCCGACAAGCCGAACGTGAAGGCCGAGACGCGCGACCTCGTGCGCCGCAAGGCGCGCGAGATCGGCTATCACGCCTCATCGGCCGCCCGCGGCCTTCGACTGGGGCGGAGCTGGTCGATCGGGCTGGTGGTGGGTGACATCGCCAATCCCTTTGTGCCGGACGTCGTCCGCGGGGTGGAGGACGTGGTCTGGCGGGAACGCAAGAACCTGATCCTCTGCAACACCGATTTCCAGGCGGAGAAGAAGACGGCCTATGTCCGCTCGCTGCTGGACAAGCAGATCGACGGCATGATCGTGCTCTCCCAGAATCTCGACGCCCAGGACATGGAGCGCGTGGCGGCGGCCGGCATCCCGCTCGTCACCGTCAACCGCCGCGCTCCCGATTTCAGCACTGACTATGTCGGCATCGACAACCGGTCCGGCGTGCGCATGGCGCTCGATTACCTGGTCAGCCTGGGACACCGCCGCATCGCCTTCGTCAAGGGGCTTTTCCGCTCCAGTTCCGCCGACGACCGCTTCGCCGCCTACCAGGCGGGGGTGCAGGCGCATGGGCTGGACGACGATCCGTCGCTGGCGGTCCAGGGCGACTACAGCATGGAATCCGGCGACAGCGCCGCGCGCAGCCTGATGGCGCTCTCGCAGCGGCCGACGGCCATCCTGGCGGCCAACGACCTGATGGCGCTCGGCGCGCTCGGCGCCCTGCACGATCTTGGCATCCGCGTTCCGGCCGACGTCTCGGTCGTCGGCTTCGACAACATCCAGCTCGCCGAGCACCCGCTGCTCAACCTCACCACTATCAACCACCCCAAGCGGGAAACCGGGGATGCCGCGGCCCGCCTGCTGCTGCAACGCATCGCCGGCGACCGCACGGAGCCGCCGCGCTCGGTGGTGCTGAAGCCGTCGCTGATCGTGCGCGGCACCACGGCACCGCCGCAGGCCGCGCCGAAACCGCGCCGCCGCAGGCCGACTGCGGCGCGCGGAACCGCCGAAGGCGGCTGACGCGCAACACCACGGCCCGTCACCCCCAAACCGTTCTTCCAGCGCGGTGCCCGCCGCCGCGCATCGCTTCCGCTCGACCATGTCCGGCCGGTCCCCGGCCCAACCAATGCGAGACATCGACCGTGAAAGAGAAACTGGTAACCCTGGAGGAGGCGCTCGCCCCCATCGCGTCGGGCAGCACGCTGGCGCTCGGCGGTAGCCTGCTGCGCCGTCAGCCGAATGCCGCGATCCGCTCCCTGATCCGCCGCGGGGTCAAAGACCTGACGGTGCAGAGCTGGGCGGCGACGACGGCCACCGACATGCTGGCTGCCGCCGGTGCGATCAGCCGCTATGAGGGCATCTACACCGGCATGTTCAGCTACGGCTTGGCACCCAACTTCCGCCGCGGGGTGGAGGGCGGGGCCATCGCCGTGCGCGACTTCTCGGAAACCGCCATGGTTGCCCGCTTCCGCGCCGCGACCCAGGGGCTGGCCTTCCTGCCGATCAAGACCCTGCTGGGGTCCGACATCGCCCGCCACAATCCCGAGCAGATCCGGCCCTTCTCCTGTCCCTTCACCGGCGAGCCGCTCCAGGCGGTCGCCGCGGCGAAGGCGGACTTCACAATCATTCACGGCTATGTCGGCGACAAGTACGGCAACGTGCAGTGGCCGATCGTGCGCGACAGCGACGACATCGACCAGATGATCGCCAGCGCCGCGACGCGCCTGATCGTGACGGTGGAGAAGATCATCCCGCATGAGGAGATCAAGCGCCGGCCCACCCTGACCTACATCCCCGGCAACTGGGTCGAAGCCATCGTCGAGCTGCCCTACGGCGCCCATCCGGCCGCCTGCGACGGCCATTACGACGAGGACGACGCCCACCTGACCGGCTATCTGGAGCGCAGCCGCACGCCGGAGGGGGCGCAGGCCTATCTGGACGAGTATGCCCGCTCCGTGCCCGACCACGACGCCTATGTCGCCAAGGTCGGCGGCCTCGCCGCCCTGGAGGCTCTCGACGTCCCGAACCGCGAGCAGACTCATGCCTGAAAATAAAATCGATTTAGCTGCTGACGCGGCGACGATGTCCCCCACCACGAACGAGATCGTCACCGCCGCCATCGCACGGGAAATCCGTGACGGCGACCTTGCCTTCGTCGGCGTCGGCACCAACGGGCGGGCCTTCACCCTGGCGGTGGGCATCCCGCTGACGGCGGTGCGGCTGGCCCAGATGCTCCATGCACCGTCGGCCTCGGTCTATTGGGGCAACCTGCTGGAGCCGGACCTGTCCAGCATGCCCGCCGACCTGAAGCAGGACAGCTTCACCCGCTGGCAGGCCGCCGCTTGCCCGTCGGACACCGGCGTCAAATGCGACATGCTGGCCCGCCGCGCCTTCGACGTCTGCTTCGACTCCGCTGCGCAAATCGACCGCTTCGGCAACCTGAACATCACCGCCATCGGCGATTACCGCGATCCGAAGGTCCGGCTGGTCGGCTGCCTCGCCCAGCCCGAGCATTTCGCCTTCGTTCCCCGCCCGATCGTCGTGGTCGATCTCGACCGCCGGGTCTTCGTCGAGGCTGTCGACTTCATCACCAGCGTCGGCCATCTGCGGGGCGGCCGCAGCCGCGAGGAGGCCGGGCTGTCCCCCGGCGGACCGCAGCTCGTCGTCACCGACAAGGCGATCTTCGACTTCGAGCCCGGCAGCAGGCAGATGCGCCTGCGATCGCTGCACCCCGGCGTCACGGCGGAAGAGGTGTTCGACCTCATGTCCTTCCGCCCGGTCCTGCCGGAGCAGCTTCCCGCCACCCCGCTTCCCAGCATGCAGGAACTGGATCTCATCCGCCGGGTGATCGATCCGAACCGCGTCCTGCTGCGCGTCTGAGGTGACCCCCATGCCTGGACCCCTCGATGGACTGAAGGTCCTCGACCTGTCGCGCTTCATCGCCGGCCCGCATTGCGGGATGATGCTGGGCGATCTCGGCGCCGACGTCGTCAAGGTCGAGCGACCGCGCCGCGGCGACGACACCCGCGCCCTGGAACCCCATGTCGAAGGCGAGAGCCTGTACTTCATGGTGTTCAACCGCAACAAGCGCAGCATCACGCTGAACTTCCGCGATCCGCGCGCCCATGGCCTGCTGCGCGAGATGGTGAAGCAGGCGGACGTGCTGATCGAGAATTTCCGCCCCGGCACCATGGAGAAGATGGGCTGCGGCTGGGAGGATCTCCACGCGGTCAACCCGCGCCTGATCATGGCCCGTATCTCCGGTTACGGCCAGCAGGGCTCGATGGCGGCGGAGCCCTGCTTCGACGGCATCGCCCAGGCGACCTCCGGCCTGATGGAGATCACCGGCGATCCGGACGGCCCGCCGACGATGGGCGGGACCTTCCTGGTCGACTACGCCACCGCGCTCTACGCCTCCATCGGCATCCTGGCGGCGGTCGAGCACCGCCACAAGACCGGCAAGGGCCAGATGGTCGACGCCAGCCTGATGGGCAGCGCCGTGTCGATGCTGGTCACCGCCATTCCCGAGCAGGCGATGCTCGGCCGGGCTATGTCCCGCGTCGGCAACCGCGACCGCTATTCGGCGCCGGCCCAGACCTTCCGCGCCGCCGACGGCGTCTGGCTGCACATGGTCGCCGGCAACGACGCCCATTTCCCGCGGCTGACCCGGATCATGAAGCGGCCCGACCTGCTGGAGGATCCGCGCTTCGCCACGCTGGAGGCTCGGATGCGCAACATCCCCGCCATCGAGGCGGTGGTCGGCGACTGGATCGCCGGCCTTCCCGCCGACGAGGTGGTGGCCCTGCTCCGGCAGGCCGAACTGCCGGCGGCGCGGATCGCCACCCTGCCCGACCTGCTGGCCAACCCCTACATGCGCGAGGCTCGGCAGATCGTCGAGACGCAGCACCCGAAGGCCGGCACCGTGACCACCCACGGCCTGACCGTCCGCCTCTCCGACACGCCCGGCGAGATCCGCCACCCTGCTCCCATGTTGGGGCAGCACACCGACGAGGTGCTGGGCGAATGGCTGGGCATGACCCCGGCGGATGTCGGCGCCCTGCGGGACGACGGCACCGTCTGACCGCCGCCGCCTGAGCGGTTTCGCGCGTCTGCTTACTAAAACGATTTACCGATTCACTCCCTTCGGAGAACACGCATGGATACCCATCTCGCCGCGGCCAAGCCGGTCGAAGGCTCCAACCGCACCGGCGCCCATGTCTTCGCGGCCGCCCTGAAGCGTCACGGCGTCGAGATGATCTTCGGGCAGAGCATCCCGTCGGCCCTGTTCCTGGTCGCGCCGGAGTTCGGCATCCGCCAGATCGGCTACCGCACCGAGAATGCCGGCACCGCCATGGCCGACGCCTACGCCCGCGTCAGCCACAAGGTTCCCGTCGTCACCGCCCAGAATGGCCCGGCCGCGACGCTGCTGGTCGCCGGCCTCGCCGAGGCGCTGAAGGCCAGCGTGCCCATCGTCGCCATCGTCCAGGACGTCCACCGCAAGCAGACCGACAAGAACGCCTTCCAGGAACTCGACCATCTGGAGCTGTTCCGCGGCTGCGCCAAGTGGATCAAGCGCGTTTCGGAGGTCGAGCGCATCGACGATTATGTCGACATGGCCTTCACAGCCGCCGCCTCGGGCCGTCCCGGCCCGGCGGTGCTGATCGCCCCCATCGACCTGTTCAACGACGTGCCTGCTCCCGGCGGCGGCGAACGTGTGGCTTCGCTCGGCCAGTTCCCGCTCGACCGCGTCGCCGCCGATCCGGCACGGGTGCGCGAGGCCGCGGCCCTGCTCGCTTCGGCCAAGGCGCCGCTGGTCATTGCCGGCGGCGGCATCCACCTGTCAGACGCCGCCGACGAACTGGCGGCACTCCAAAACCGCGCCTCGCTGCCCGTCGCCACCACCGCCATGGGCAAGGGGGCGGTGGACGAGCGGCACCCGTTGTCGCTCGGTCCGGTCGGCTATTTCATGGGCACCGGCGGCCGCACCCGCCATCTCCGCCCGATGGTCGAGGACGCCGACGTCATCCTGCTGATCGGCAACCGCACCAACCAGAACGGCACCGATAGCTGGTCGCTCTACCCTAAGACCGCCCGCTTCATCCATCTCGACGTTGACGGGCAGGAGATCGGCCGCAACTACGAGGCTCTTCGGCTGGTCGGCGACGCCAAGCTGACCCTGGCCGCCTTGGCCGAGGCCATGGAGGGTGAGGATCTCTCCGCCCGCCAGGCCGCCCGGCCGGCGGTGGAGACGCAGATCGCCGCCGGTCTGGCCGCCTGGAAGGACGATGTCGCCCGCGCCATCCCGATGGACGCGGCGCCGGTCCGGCCCGAGCGTCTCATGCGCGACCTCGACAGCGTGCTGACGCCGGACTCCATCGTGGTGGCCGATGCGAGCTACTCGTCGATCTGGGTCGCCAACTACCTGACTTCGCTCAAGCCGGGCATGCGCTTCGTCACGCCGCGCGGGCTGGCCGGGCTCGGCTGGGGGCTGCCCTTCGCGCTCGGCGCCAAATGCGCCCGACCGGACGCCTCGGTCTTCGCGCTGGTCGGTGACGGCGGCTTCGCCCATGTCTGGTCGGAACTGGAGACCGCCCGCCGCATGGGGCTGAACGTCGTGGTCGCCGTGCTGAACAACCAGATCCTCGGCTACCAGAAGCACGCCGAGAAGGTGCTGTTCAACGACTACTCCGACGTCTGCGACTTCGCCGCCGTCGACCATGCCGCCATCGCCCGGGCCTGCGGCTGTGCCGGTGAGCGCATCGAGACGCCCGACGCCTTCCTGCCGGCGCTGCAGCGGGCGCTGGCCGCCGGCACCAGCACGGTGCTGGACATCGTCACCGAGCAGCGCGCCCACCCGCCGGTCACGATGTTCGAAGGCAACGCCCGGCTGAACTATTGAACCGGTTCCGGCTTCAGGGAGGACAATCATGAAGAAGATCCTCAACAACCCCGCCGATTATGTGGATGAGATGCTGGATGGGCTGGTCGCCGCCCATCCGGAGAGCTACCGCCGCCTCGGCGAGACCGGGCGGGTGATCGCCAGGGCCGGCGGGCCGGTGCAGGGCAAGGTCGGCATCGTGTCGGGCGGCGGCTCCGGCCATCTGCCGACCTTCACTGGCTATGTCGGTCCGGGGTTGCTCGACGCCTGTTCCATCGGCAACGTCTTCGCCGGTCCCAGTGTCGGCGACTGCGTGGACGCCATGCGGGCGGCCGATGGCGGGGCCGGCGTGCTGCGGCTCTACGGCAACTACGGCGGCGACCGCATGAACTTCGACATGGCCGGCGAGATGCTGGAGATGGAGGGGATGGAGACGACCAGCGTGCTGGTTGCCGACGACGTCGCCAGCGCCGGGCCGGAGGAGCGGACCAAGCGGCGCGGTGTCGCCGGGCTGGTCTACGCCTACAAGATCGCCGGCGCGATGGCCGACCGGCCGGGCGCGACGCTGAGCGAGGTCACCGCGGCGGCGCGCAAGGCGGTTGCGGCGACCGTCAGCATCGGCGTTGCGCTGACCCCCTGCATCGTCCCGGAATCCGGCAGGCCGACCTTCTCCATCACCGACGACGAGATGGAGATGGGCATGGGTATCCATGGCGAACCCGGGATCTGGCGCGGGCCCCTGCGCCGCGCCGACGAGATCGCCGGGGAGATGCTGGACCGGCTGCTGGCCGACACCGGCATCGGCCCCGGCGAGCGGGTCTCGGTGCTGGTCAATTCGCTGGGCGCCACGCCGCATGAGGAGCTGTACATCCTGTACCGCCACCTCTCCCGCCGGCTGGCCGATGCCGGCGTTGCGGTCGCCGTCTCGCTGGTGGGGCGCTATGCCACCTCCATGGAGATGGCCGGGGCCTCGCTGACTCTGCTGCGCCTCGACGAGGAGTTGGAGGCGCTGCTGCGCGCCCCAGCCAGCTGCCCCTTCTGGAGCATGTGAGATGAACACGACTGAAAATGGACTGACGGTGGCGGTTCTGGCGTCGGCGCTCGACCGCTGGGCCGACCGGATGGAGGCGGCGGCCGACGAGCTGAATGCCCTCGACGGCCGTCTGGGCGATGGCGATCTCGGCGCCACGCTCGCAAAATGCGCCCAGAACATCCGTGCGATCCGCCCTGGTCTGGATGACGGCGGCACCGGGGACGGCGGTGTTGGAGACGGCGACCTCGGCCAAGCCTTCAAAGCCTGCGCGATGGCCTGCTCCAAGGCGTCGGGGTCGAGCTTCGGCACCTTGCTGGCTGTTGCCTTCCTCACGGCCGCCAAGGCGACCGCCGGGCGAACCTCCCTGCCATGCTCCGAGCTGCCGCAGTTGCTGGGGGACATCCTCAGCGCGCTTTCGGCCCGCGGTGGGGCGGCCCTGGGCGACAAGACCGTGCTCGACCCGCTGGATGCGGTGCGGGAGGCGCTGGCGTCGCTCGACGCCGGCGAACGGAGCGATACCGCCGCCCAGCACGGGGCGGCGACACGGGCCACCGACCGGACAATCGAGATCTTCCGGAACAAACCGAACCGCATCGGTCGCGCCCGCATGTTCGCCGAACGGTCGGTCGGGCTCGACGATCCAGGCATGATCGCGTTCCGGCATATGGTCGAAAGTCTCCGCCCGATAAGGCCTTGATATCGAGCGACCTGTCCGCACCGGCCGCGACCGGCGGTATGAGCTTCCCCCGGAACGATGGACACCGGGTTATGCGGCCTGAAGCTCGGCCTGCTCAGGTGTTCTATAGCCGATTGCCGAGTGGAGGCGTTGGCGATTGTAATAGCCTTCGATGTAGGCGAACAGGTCGCGCTTGGCATTCTCGCGTGTCGCGTACCGGTGATGGTGGACGAGTTCCGATTTCAGGCTTCCGAAGAAGCTTTCCATTGGTGCGTTGTCCCAGCAGTTCCCCTTACGGCTCATCGACTGGGTGATGTCATGGTTTTTCAGAGCCTTGCGGTAGTCTGCCGAGGCGTATTGGCAACCGCGGTCGGAATGGTGCAGAAGGCCGGGGGCGGGCTGCTGGCGCTGGAGGGCCATGGTGAGCGCCGCCAGCGGCAATTCGGTGCGCAGGTGATCGCGCATGGCCCAGCCGACCGCCTTGCGGCTGAACAGGTCGAGGACCACCGCCACGTACAGCCAGCCCTCGTCGGTCGGCACGTAAGTGATGTCCGGTGAGCCAGACCTTGTTCGGAGCGGTTGGAGCGAAGTTGCGGTCCAGGAGGTTGGGGGTGATCGGCAGGGCGTGGCGGCTGTCGGTGGTGCAGACCCGAAAGGCCCGGGGGCGCTGAGCCCGAAGGCCATGACGGTGCATGAGGCGTTCGACGCGCCCCCGGCTGACGGTCCGGCCCTGTGCCCGCAGGGCGGCATGAATGCGCGGGGCTCCGTAGCGCTCGCGGTGATCGGCGTGAAGTCGCCGGATGTCATCGAGCAACTGCCGGTTCGCCGCCTTGCGCGGGCTCTCCGGTCGCGTGCGCCAAGCATAATAGCCAGAAGACGACACGCCGAGGGCGTCGCAGAGCAATCGAACCGGGTATTCGTCGCGGCAGTCCTCAATGATCCGGAACCTCATTTCAGAGGCTCCGAGAAAATGCTCACAGTTTTTTTTAGTATGTCTCGTTCCATCTGGACACGATCCAGTTCGCGCTTCAAGCGCGCGATCTCCGCCGACTGATCGCCGGCGGCCAGCGGGGCCGGCGCCTGCTTGGTGGGGAGCTGCGCCGGCCCCGCTGACCCGGATACGCGCCGCCGCCAGGTGCGCAGCATCGACGGCTGGATGTCCAACTCCTTGGCAACGTGTTCCAGGGGCCGGCCACTGCTTTCCAGCAGGGCCACTGCCTCTCGCTTGAACTCATCCGTGAAAAAGCGCCGTGTCGTTGTCATGTCCACCTCTCCGCTCCCAACGGGAGCTTAACAAAGGTGTCCACCGATCCGGAGGAGGCTCACGCTCGGACTCTGCCGACGCAGAAGGCCGAGGCCGCCGCTGGCTGCACGGTCCTCAACATCATGGCAAGCCTCGGGATGCCGGTCTCCCGCAAGGTCGCCTGAACTCCAACGTTCTCAGGCGCAATCCGTCAACGCGCCGAGATTTGCACCAATGTTTCGCACGAGGGCAAGGTCAGTCTCCTGAGCCACCGCTCGCCGCGTCCGGAGGGGAGCTACCCGAAGTCCCGCCTATTCCGCCACTTGCGCCAAGGCGAAGCACTGGCGCTCGAATTCCCGCGCGAAGGCGGCGGCGTCGCACAGGCGGGAGGTGCGCATCAGCGGACGCAAGCCCTTGCGCTGGGCCGCCAGCCCTTCCCGGTCGGCGGCGAGCGCCGCAGCCTTCCGGATGTAGTCCTCGGGGTCGGCGGCGATCAGGTCCGGCCGGTCCAGCGCCGTCAGCAGCGAGGCGCCGACACGGGCGGCGTGACGGTCTCCCCGCAGGGTCAGCAGCGGCACGCCCATCCACAGCGCCTCGCAGCTGGTCGTCGTCCCGTTGTAGGGGAAGGGGTCGAGCGCGATGTCCATCCGGCCGTAGGCCTTCAGGTGCCCGTCATTGTCGGGGACCCGCGCCAGCAGTTCGATCCGGTCGGCGGCGATGCCGTGGACGGTGAACAGCCCGAGCATCCGCTTGCGCACCGCAGCGTCGATCAGCGGCCCGGCCTTCAGGACCAGCCGGCTGTCCGGCACCGCGCGCAGCACCCCTGCCCACAGCGCTGCGACGGCGGGATTCACCTTGTTCAGCGCGTTGAAGGACCCGAAGGTGACGAACCCGGCCTCCAGGCAGGGCGGCGGCGCCGGATCGGGGGTCGGCCCCAGCGGGCGATAGCAGAGGAAACCGCCGTCCAGCCGGACAAGACGCTCGGCATGGTGACGGTCGGCCTCGCCCGGCGGATCGGCGACGGCGTCGGTGAAACGGGCGCCGATCGCCGGCAGTCCGGTGGTCGCCGGATAGCCGAGCCACGAGATCTGCACCGGTGCCGGCCGAAGAGCAAAGACACCCAGCCGGTTACGCGCGGTATGTCCGGTCAGGTCGATCAGCACGTCGATCCCATCGGCCCGAATCCGCTCCGCCACCGCGGCGTCCGATGCGGCCTGGACGTCGCGCCAGCCGTCGACCGACCGCCGGACATGGTCGGTGATCACGTCCGGCATCTCGACGTTCGAATAGGCGTACAGTTCGACCCGCGTCCGGTCATGCGCCTCCAGCAGGGGCAGCAGGAACATCGCCACCGAATGCAGCCGGAAATCCGGCGAGACGTAGCCGATGCGCAGCCGCCGGCCAGCCAGCGGGCGCGGCGATGGCGCCGGCAGGGGAACCAGCGCGCGCCCGAACCGTTCGCCCCAGCGCCGGTGGGCGGCGCACAGCTCGGCCGGTGCCAGCGGTTCGCGGTAGTTCAGCGCCATCAGCCGGTTGCTGTCGGCGCCGGGATCGTCGGGGCGCAGTTCCGCCACCTTGCGATAAGCCTCCAGCGCCTCGTCGGCATCCCCCTGCGCCTCCAGCGCCGCGGCCAGACCGAACCAGGCCTCGACGTAATCGCCCCTGATTGCGACTGCCTGCCGGAAGCTGTGCACCGCCTCGCCAACCCTGCCCAGCCGTCCCAGGACCAGACCCAGATTGTTCAGGACGCCCGCGTCGCGGGGGGCGCGCAGCAGGGCTTGGCGCAGCAGCCGGTCGGCCTCCTCCAGGAAATCGGCGCTGAGCGCGGCGGTCCCGGCCAGGAACAGGAAATGTCCGTTCTGCGGCTGTCGGGCCGACAGGTCGCGGTAGACCTCGAAGGCCGCCTGCGGTTGGCGGTGGTTGGAAAGTACGGCGGCGAGGTTGAGACGGGCGTCGATCCAGTCGGGGCGCTCCTCCACCGCCCGGCGGAAGGCGGCGGCGGCATCCTCGCCATCGCCGCGCGCCGCCAGCGTCACCCCAAGCCCGTGATAGGCCTCGGCGAAGCGCGGCGCGCGCAGGATGGCGGCGAAGAAGCTCCGCTCGGCCTCGGCGAGCGCGCCGCTCTGGTGCAGCGCCAGCGCGAGGTTGTAGAGCCGCTCCGGCGTCGCCCCGCCGGCCTCGATGCTGCGGCGGAACAGCGGCACCGCCTTGGCCGCCGCCCCGGCCATCGCGGTGGCGCTGGCCAGGATGAACAGCGCCTCGGGGTGGCCGGACGCGTCGGCGAGCACGGATTCGGCGAGGGCCTGCGCGCGGGCCAAGTCGCCCTTGGCCAGGGCGTCGCTGGCCTCCGCCAGCTTGTCCGCCAACCTGTCCGCCGTCATGCGCCGGTTCCCTCCGTCTGCCCGTTTTCGACGAACGCCGCGAGCCGCGCGGCCACGGCCGCCACCACCTCCTCCCAGTCGCCTGCCCGTCTCTGGCGGAACAGGGTCATGGACGGGTACCAGGGGCTGTCGTCACGGTCGAGCAGCCAGCGCCAGTCCGGGCTGAAAGGCAGCAGCAGCCAGACCGGTCGTCCCAGCGCACCGGCCAGATGCGCGACGGCGGTGTCGACGGCGATGACGAGATCGAGGGTCGCCACCGCGGCCGCCGTCTCGGCGAAATCATGCAGCAGCCCGTCCAGCGGTACGATGCCGGCCGGCAGGGCTTCCGCCTCGCCTCCCGTCTCGCCTCCCGGCCCGATGCCGCCCGTCAGGGCATCGGCCTTCTGCAGGGCGAAGAATTGGATGTCCGGCAGAGCGAGCAGCGGGGCGAGGGCGGCGGCGGGCATCGAGCGCTCGCGGTCGCGGGCATGGGCGGGGCGGCCCTTCCACACCAGCCCGACCTTGCGCCGCGGGCCGGCGGCGGCGGCCAGACGGTCGGCCCACAGCGCCTGCCGGGTCGGTTCGGCGAACAGGTAGGGAAGGGCGTCGGGGATGGTCGTCAGCGTCGTGCCGAAGCGCGCGGGCAGGCTCAGCAGCGGGACATGGCGGGCGAAGGGCAGGTCGTCGTGGACGCGGGCCGGGCTGTCGGCTCGCGGCACCACCCGCACCCCGAAGCGGCCCAGGCTGTGCCACAGCAGGGTGAAGAGCGGCAGTTGCGCCTCGAAGACCACCGTGAAGCCGCGCTCCACCAGCAGGGGGAGGTAGCGCACGAATTGCAGCGTGTCGCCGAACCCCTGTTCGGCGGTGACCAGCAGCGGACCGCCGACGGCCAGCGGCCCTTCGCCCTGCCACACCGGCTGGGCGAAGGGCCGGACCTGCTCGCCGAAGCCGTCCCAGCGCCAGCGCCATTCGTACTCCGCCCAGCCCCGGGCAAAATCGCCTTGCAGCAACAGGCACAAAGCGAGGTTCCAGTGGGCGGCCGGAAAGTCCGGGCGCAGTTCCAGCGCCTTCTCGTAGCAGCCTCGTACGCTCAGCGCCGGGTCCAGGCTGCCGCGGGCATTGCCGAGATTGACCAGCGCGCCGGCCACGTCCTGGCTGGCTGGGACAGGCGATGCGTCGTCTCCGGGCTCACCCCCGTCAGGTCCGGTTTCCCCGGTCGCGGGCGGACGCTGCATCGCCAGGGCGAGGCCGAGGTTGCTGTAGGCTTCGAAGTAATCGAGCCGCAGGGCGATGGCCCGGCGGTAGCTGGCGATGGCTGCCCCCAGATCGCCGGCTCCCATCTGGGCGTTGCCCAGATTGTTGTGCGCCTCGGCCTCGTCGGGGTTCCCCTCCAGCAGGTCGCCCAGCCGCTCCACCGCTTCGGCATGGCGGCCCAGCGCCTGAAGCGTCGCGCCCAGATTGGCGTTGGCCCCCAGATGACCGGGAACCAGGACCAGCGCCTTGCCGAAGATGCCGAGCGCGTCCTCGTACCGTCGCGCGGTGTAGAACAGGCTGCCGAGCTGGTTCCAGCCGTCGGCAGCCTCCTGGGTCCGGCCGGCCTGCTCCAGCGCCATCGCCAGATTGTTCACCGTCTCCGGATTGCCGGGAGCCAGCCGCTCCGCCTGCGCCAGGAAGGTGAGCGCCTCCTCCAGCCGGCCGAGCTGTGCCAGGACGGTGCCGAGCAGGGCGTTCACCTCCGGATCGGCCGGACGGGCTGCCTGCACCGGTCCGTAGAGGGCGAGCGCCTCCTCCAGCCGGCCTTCCCGGTGATGAGCCGCGGCCAGGGCGACCGCTTCCTCGATGCGCAGCGTCTGCGTTTGCGGGGACGGGGGCGGGATCGGCGTGCCGGACATGCTGTCGCTCCGCGGGAGGGCTCAGTAGGCGATGGATAGGCCGAGATGGGGGCGGCCGAAGCGGTTCTCCCCCATGTTGGTCTGGCGGAGCTGGAAACCCCAGTCGAGCTTCAGCGTCACGTAGGGCGGCAGGCTGTAGCGGAGCCCGGGCCCAACCCCGAGCACAACCGTGTGCCGGTCATCCCCGGCCTGGCGGTGGCGCTGCGACGCTACGCCGTAATCGGCGAAAACCAGTCCCTGCAGGCTGTCGCCAAGGTCGCGCTCGCCGAACAGCTGCGCCAGGCTCGTCTCCGGAGAGCGCAGCTCGGTCGACAGCAGCAGCCCCTGGTCGCCCAGCACCTCGGACTCCGCATAGCCGCGCACGCTGGCGTTGCCGCCCAGGCTCAGCTGTTCCGACGGCAGCAGGTTGCCGCTCGACAACTGCGCCTGCCCCCGAACCAGCCAGGAAAGGTCGGCCGGCAGCCGGGTCAGCCGGTCAACCCCCAGCCGGGCGTAGCTGTAGCGCGCGTCCGCCCCGGCCCGGCTGGTGCGGAACACCCTGTTGCTGTTGCGGTCTCCGATGCCGCCGGGGCTGTGGAACAGGCTGGCGTTGAGCGCCGTCGCACCGGACTCGTCGGGGCGTGAGGCGCTGTAGGCCAGCACCGCCTGGGCGATGTCGGTGCTGCTGCGGAACACCGAACTGCCGCCGAAATCCAGGTTGTTGTTCGACCGCTTCCAATCGACGCCGCCCTGAAGCTCATGGCGGATCGTTCCCAGGTTGGGCAGCGGCACCGCGTAGCGGGCCGAGATTTGCGAGGAGCGGCCGGTCTGGCCGAAGCCGCTGCCGAGGTCGGGGTGGGTCTCGGTGTAGCTGCCGAAGACGGTCAGCGTGTGGCGCCAGGGCAGCGGCACGAACCAGCTGCCGGCATGGGTGACGGAGCGCGGGTCGCCACCCGGCCCGCGCAGGCCGCGGTCGAGCAGGTCGGGGCTGGCCGAGATCTGGTAGGAGATCTGCTGATCGGCCCAGAAAGCGTTGCCCCAGTTGAAGCCGGCGAACAGGCGGTCACGGCCGGTGGCGGCGGTGCCGGTGTTCTCGTAGCCGCCGAAGACGCGGACTGGGAAGCGGTCGGCGGTGCGCAGGACCACGTCGGTGGTGCCGGGCTCCGCGCCGCGCTGGTAGACGAGGTCGGTGTGGCGGAAGGGGTTGCGGTTCAGCCAGTCGATGTCCTCCAGCATGGTGGAGGCGCGGACGCGGTCACCGGGACGGGTGCGGATCTGCGAGGTCAGCAGGTCGTCGGAGAACCAGCGGTTGCCCTCGGCAGCGACGGCGCCGACCCGGAACTCGACGACGACGATCTGGACGGTGCCGGACGTGACGTCCTGTTCGGGAACGACGACGTCGACCAGCGGGCGGTCGTGCTCGCGGAACCACAGCACCGTGGTGCGGACGATGTCGTTGAGCCCGTCCAGGGTCAGCGGCCGGCCGAGACGGGAGGCCAGGGCCGCGCGGAAGGCCGGGTCGTCGGGGATGTCGAGGCCGGCGGCGGCGACACCGCGGCGGTCGCTCCCGCCGCGCCGGACGTCGGAGCCGGCGGGGACGAAGAGCAGGCCCTTCAGGTCGGCGGTGACGACGCTGTCGCCGGCGGGAACCGCCGGGGGCGGGGCCGGCAGGGCCGGGGCCTCGGCCGGCGGGTTGGCCGGCGGCTGCTTGGGCGCCACCCGCTCCCAGTCCTGGGCCGCTGCCGGGGCCGCCGCCAGCAGAAGGGCGAGGGAGAGGGAGACGGGGGTGGCGGCGGAACGGCGGATCATGGGGCGGTCTTCTTGTCGTCGGCGGTGCCGGTGGATGCGCTGGCGCCGTCGATGATGGCGACGGCCGGCTTGTCGTCGGCGCGGAAGGTGGAGAAGCTGGAGGCGGTGGCGAGCGCATTGCCCGTGCCGTCCGTGCCGGCGATGGAGGCCGATCCGCCTCCCGCGCCGGGGGCAGCGCCGGGGCCGGGCCGGGCGTTGGCCGGCTGGCTGTAGACGACCTGGAAGCCGCCGGCGCTGACCGACGCCTCGACCCGGCCGGCCGGCTGCCCGTTCGGCGGCGGGGCGGCGGGCGGCGGCGGGGCGACGAAGGACGTCACCGGAGCCATGACCACGCTTCCCGAACCGGCATTGCCGGCGGTGCCGGACGCCGTGCCGCCGATGACCGTCGTCTGCGGCACCAGGGCCGGCGGAACCGGGGCGGGGGCCGGCGGAGTTGGAGGCGGAGCGACCACGACGGGCGTGGTGGGCGTGACGGGCATGACGGGCGGCGCCACCACGACCGGCGGGGAAACCACGACGGGGGGAGACACCACCGGCGGCGGTGAGACCGGCGTCACCACCACGGGCGGCGGAGAAACCACCACCGGGGGAGAGACGACGACGGGCGGCGAGACCGGTGTCTCCACGACAGGCGGCGGCGAGACCACCACCGGAGGGGAGACCACGACAGGCGGCGGCGGCGGAGATACCGGAGGCGGCGGAGGCGGCGGGGGCGGGGGCGGGGGCGGCGGGGGCGGCGGGGGCGAAGAAATGCCGTTGCCGTAGAGGATCTGGTTGCCGGTCTCGGCGACCGAGCCCGGTGCGTAGGTCGCGTAGGTCTTCGCGGTGAGGACGCCCGGCGTCAGGCCGCCCAGCGTCGTGGTGGGCTGGTCGGCGGAATAGATCAGGAAGCGGCCGCTGGCGGTGCTGAGCGTTGCCGAGCCGCTGTTGTTGAAGACGCCGTTGTCGGCGGCCAGCACCAGCGCGTTTCCGGTCCCCGAGGCCGTCAGCGTGCCGCCGTTCAGGGTGATCCCGCTGTTGGCGGACAGGCCCTGGTTTAGGACGCCGATCGTGCCCCCGGTGACGGCGTCCAGCGTGATGTCGCCCGACGCGCTGTTCGTCTTGCCGGCGCCGGTGCGCAGCTCGATAGACACAGCGCCGGTGCCGGCATCGATCGTCGTACCGCCGGCCATGGTGATGACGGCGTTGCCGGCGTCGCGCTGGGAGTCGATGACCCCATTGGCCGTCAGGTCGTTGCCGATCAGCGTCAGGGTGCCGTTGTCGGTGGTGATGTCGGCGTTGATGAGGATCGACCGTCCGGCCTGGAGGGTCAGCGTCCCGCCGTTGCCTGAGGGGTTGTTCGCCGTGATTGCGCTGTTGACCGTGATGTCGTTGTTGGCCTGCAGCGTCACCGCCGTCCCGGTGTTCAGCACATCGGTGATGCGCGACGGCGCCAGCGTCACGGTCTGGCCGGCTGCCATGGCGTACCCCATCGCCGACGGCGGCAGCATGACGTAGACCCGTCCGCCGGTCCCGTCGCGGCTCGCCGCGATGATGACGGAACCGTCGGCGGCGGCGATGGTGGCGCCATTCCCCAGCCAAGCGTCGGGTTGCGAGCCGATGATGCTGTTGGCCTGCGAGATCGTGCCGGAGAGGCCGCTCGTCCCGTTGCCCCAGCTCACCGCGCCCGCGCTCGTCGCCGTGCCGTTGGCCCATTGATAGCTTGAGACGACGTAATTTCCGTTGGGAAGCGCGGTCACCTGATAGCCGACACTGTCATAGTCGGTGGTGCCGACGAGGCTGTTGGCGGCGGACACCGCACCGGCCACGCCGGCCGTGCCGCTGCCCCAGGTCGCCGCACCGGCCATGCTGGCGGTGCCGTTGGCCCAGCCGGTGGACCGGACCACGTAGTTGCCGTTCGACAATGTGGTCAGGTTCGACCCGACGTAATCGCCGCTGGAGGTGCCGACGAGGCTGTTGGCGGCGGACACTGCGCCGGTCACGCCGGCCGTGCCGTTGCCCCAGGTGACGAAGCCGGCGTTGCTCGCCGTGCCGTTGTCCCAGAAGGTACCGCGGACCACGTAATTACCGTTGCTCAGCCGGTCGATATTGAGATTGAGGAAATCGCCGTTGGTGGTGCCGACAAGGCTGTTGGCGGTGGACACCGTGCCGGTCACCCCGGTCGATCCGTTGCCCCAGGTCACCGCGCCGGCGCTGGCGACCGTGCCGTTTTTCCAGGAGGTGCTCTTGACCAGATAGTTGCCGTTGGACAGCACGGTGATGCCGTCGCCGATCTTGTCGTTGGCGGACGTTCCGATCAGGCTGTTGGCCGCCGAGAGCGTGCCGGTCATGGCGGCGGTGCCGCTGCCCCAGGTGACCGCCCCGACAAAGGTCACGGTGCCGTTCGACCAGCCGGTGGACTGGAGCACGTAGGCGCCGTTGGCGAGCTGCGTCATCTGCCCACCCACCGCGGCGAATCTGCTGGTTCCGATCAGGCTGTTGCTGGCGGACACGACCCCGGTGACGCCGGCGGTGCCGCTGCCCCAGGCAATCGCTCCGGCCGCCGTCACGGTCCCGTAATTCCAGTTGCTGGAGCCCGCCAGATAATTGCCGTTCGACAGGGTATAGACGTTGGACCCGACATAATCGTTGTTGGACGATCCCATCAGGCTGTTGCTGGACGAGACACTTCCCGTCATGCCCGTCGATCCGTTGGCCCAGCTCACCGCGCCAGCATTGCTAAAGGTGCCATTTTTCCAGTACTGGCTGACGATCAGGTAATTGCCGTTGGACAGCGGTCTTATGCTGGCGCCGATCTGGTCGCCGGCACTGGTGCCGACGAAGCTGTTTGCGGCGGACACCGCCCCCGTCACCCCGGACGTGCCATTGCCCCAGGTCGCCGCGCCCGCACTGGCCATGGTGCCGTTGCTCCAGCCATTGACGCCGACGACGTAATTTCCGTTGGACAGCGGGGTGACGATCGACCCGACCCGATCGTTGGCGGTGGTGCCGACAAGGCTGTTGGTGGCCGATACCACGCCGGTCACGCCGGCCGTGCCGTTGCCCCAGGTCACCGCACCCGCGCTGGTCGCGGTGCCATTGCGCCAGCCCCCGGCCATCGTCACGTAGTTTCCATTGGTCAAGGGCACCATGTTGGTCCCGACCCTGTCGCCGGTGGAGCTTCCCACCAGACTGTTGGCGGCCGACACCGCGCCGGTCACGCCGGCCGTGCCGCTGCCCCAGGTCGCCGCGCCCGCCGAGGCCGCCGTGCCGTTCGCCCAGGCCGTGGACATCACGATGTAATTGCCGTTGGACAGGGTGTTTATGGCGGAACCGACGGCATCGTCGGCGGAGGTGCCGACGAGGCTGTTGGCGGCGGACACCGCGCCGGTCACGCCGGCCGTGCCGTTGCCCCAGGTCACCGCACCCGCACCGGTTGCGGTGCCGTTCGTCCAGCTGGTGGACTTGACAAGGTAATTGCCGTTGGACAGCGTTATATAGCCCATGCCGACGTAATCGCCGCTGGCGGTGCCGACGAGGCTGTTGGCGGCGGACACCGAGCCGGTGATGCCGGTGCTGCCGTTGCCCCAGGTCACCGCACCCGCGGCGGTCGCGGTGCCGTTGCTCCAGTTGTAGGACACGACCAGATAGTGGCCGTTGGACAGCGTGGTCCAGCTCGAGCCGATCGTGTCGTCGGCGGCGGTGCCGACCAGACTGTTGGTGGCGGAGATGACGCCGCTGACCCCCGTCACGCCGCTGCCCCAGGTCAAGAACCCGGCATTGGTGATCGTCCCGTTGGTCCAATAGGGATTGCCGAGAAGGAAATTGCCGTTGGCGAGCAGGGTTATGTCGGAGGAGTTCTGTCCGATGTTGTCGTTGCTGTTGGCACCGTTCAGGGTGGAGATCAACGCCCCGGTCAGGCCGTTGAACAGATAGACCGCCCCGGCGTCGGTCGCCGCGAAATCGTCCTGCGACGCGCTGACGATGATGTTGCCGGTCGACAGCGCCTTGACCACGGCGCCGAACTTGTTGCCGGCCGCCGGATTGGGGTCGTTGAGCTGGAACTGCGGGTAGCCGTTGGCGGTGCTGTCGATCACGATGTTCTTGGGATCGAGCAGCAGCAAGCCGGTGCGCCCGGCCGCCGCCGAGGCGTCGCCGGTCCCGGCGAAGGTCAATGTGTCGTGCGACGACACCTCGATCAGGCCGCCGTCCCCGCCTTGCGGTCCGGCCTTGGCCGACGCGGCGCCGTAATAATCGGTCCGCGTCTCCGACCACACGATGATCCGGCCGCCGTCGCCGGCAGTGCCCGTCGCGTCGGCGCGCAGGCTGGTGGTCGGGCTGATGCGGGTGGTGCCCGCCTTCAGCATCGCGCCCGACCCCTGATAGTCCCCGCCGACCCGGATCGACCCGCCCTTGCCGCCGCCCGACGCGTCGGCCGACGCGTCCACCATCGTGACCGCGCCGGCGAACAGATCGACCGCACCGCCGGCCTGACCGCCCGTCGCATCGTGCCGGCCCGAGGTGAACAGCGTCGAGTCCGCCTGCGCGCCCGTCACCGAAACCCGCCCGCCGTCGGTCGCGCCGCGCGCCGACAGCGTCGAATTCGACGGCGCGATGTAGGTCTTGCCGAACTCCACCGAGACGCTGCCGCCCTTGCCGGCGCTGCCGTCGGCCGACAGCCGGCCCTGGTTCGACACCCGATCCGCCTTAACCGTCACCGAACCGCCGCGGCGGCCGTTGGCCGACAGCGTGCCAGTGTGCATCGCCACGCCGCCCGTCTTGACGGTCCCGGCCCCCGTGCCGGTGGTGACGGCGGTGGCCGCCACGCTGACGGTCCCGCCGTCGCCGGCCGCCGTCTTCGCCTCCACCGTGCCCGCCGTCGCCACGTTGCCGCCGGTCGCCGACAGCACCACCCGGCCACCGCGCGTCTCAACCCCGGTGGCGCGGATCAGCCCGCCGTTGTTGCCGGCCAGCGCATAGACGTTGCCGCCGGCCGCCTTCAGCTCCGCCGTCGCCGCCTCGATCAGGCCGGAGGTCTCGACCTTCCCGCCCGCCGTTCCGACCCGCACCAGGACCCGCTCGCCGTCGGCTCCGCTTTCGCTGAGCAGCACCTCGGTCCCCGACGCCAGCGCCGCCGTTCCCTTCGGCGCCCGGATCGTGCCGGAATTCACCACCTCCCGCGCGATCAGCACCACATCGCCGCCGGTCGAACTGATCTTGCCCAGGTTGGTGACCGTCGCGTTGCTGTCGCCCCGGAACACCAGGCTGCCGCCGGCCATGAAATGCTCGTTCAGCACGTCCATGGTGGAGGCGACGAAGCTGCCGCCGGTCACCACCACGCCGCTGTCGCCGATCACCACGCCCTGCGGGTTGATCAGGTAGAGCGATCCGGTCGCCTTCAGCGTGCCCAGGATCTGCGACAGGTTGCCGCCGGTCACCCGGTTCAGCGTGGCGCCTGCGCCGTTGTTGACCTGGACGGCGGCTCCCTGGCCGATCGAGAAGTCCTTCCACTCGATGATGCCGCGCGCGGTCGTCTGGTCGATGGTCATGGTGGCGCCGGAGCGGCTGATGCCGCCGCGCCCCGCCACGAAGGCACCCTCCACCGGCAGCATCGGCGCGGTCTGCGCCAGGGCGGCGGTGGCGGGGAGGATGGCGACCGTGGAGAACAGCAGCACCCGCAGGGATCCGTAACGCATCGCACGCACCTTGTTCCAGGAAGATTTGCCGGTTGACTTCGGGGATGTGAAGGCTTTGCCGGAGGTTCGGGACAGGCCCGGAACCCCGGCGCGCCGCGCCAGACCATGGCGGTCCTTTAGGGGGTGCAACCTAATGGTTGCTCATCACCATGTTCCATCTTTGAACCTTCGCCCGCAGGGGTTCCCGTGCCGCCGGTCCGGTCGGGTTCCGGACGAACATCACGTGAGACTGCTGCCCTGTCTCAAAGTAATTACCTCATTCTGCTATCATATAGAGTTCGTTCAATGCCTGTGAGTCAGCAAATGAAACGAATTGCAACTTCTTGAACAGTTGGTTTAGCGTTATCTTTCACTATCTTTCATTTCCTTTCAGAAGTTTTCGTCTCCCAGTTAATTGGAAGAAATTATGTTTCTTGCTTTGCGTTCGATTCATTCAACGCAGCCGCGCTTCGGTCGGCGAATGTCACGTTTGCGGGCGAGGGATTGCAGCTCCGCTACTCTTCCGAGGACGGCGTGTTCAATGAATCGTTGCGACGGCCGCTTCGAGGCGGCGGTTTCCTGGAACACCGGGCATGCCTCTCGAAATGAGCGCTTCCTGGCGGCAGTCATTTTAAAAGGCGGCGACCACCAGTAATTGTCTCGAAGCGGAGTGGCCTGACCTTCATTTCAGATCGACCTTTCGAGCTTGCCGACGCCGGAATTCTTTTTGTTGGAGAGGGGCGATAAGATCGCTCTAATATTTCACGGTGCTTTTATGTTTCACAATCTTTCATTTTCCGGCTGGCGGCTAGCCTGTATGGTGTCAATCGAAGCCAGATTCCGGTCGTCTTTGAAGGTCGAAAGCGGATCCTTATGGAGGCGAAACGGAAGGCCGTTCATCGATGGCGTGCGGCTTTCGCCGCCGGATGGCGGGAGAGAAACTCGTGGATCGGGATGTGCGGCGCGTGAAACGGCATTGGATCGCGGCGTGCAGCCTCATCGCCCTGTGTCTGAGCCTGGCCACCACCATGGTGCGGGCGGAACCCGTGCTGGTCGACGGCCGGGACCGCGTGGAGCTGTCGGATTTTTCCATGCGGCGCGATCCGGGTCGGCGATTGTCGATCGACGACCTGCGGGGAGGCGAGGCAGGCTCGTTCACGCCGTCTTCCCGCCTGTCCCAGGACTATAGCCTCGGGATCACCCGCGACGCCTTGTGGCTGCGGACCGAGATCGACGTTCTTCCCGCGGCCGCCGGGCGCCGCATCCTTACCCTGGCGGTGCCCAACTTCGACCGGATGGAGGTGTGGGCCTCCTGGAGCGTGTCGCCGGACCCGGTCGCGGTCCTGGGCGACCGTGTTCCGCAGTCGTTGCCGGTCCGCCGCAATGCGGCCTTCATCGATCTGCCGGCAGGCCACCACACCCTGTGGTTCCGGGGGGTGACCAGCGGCTCGATGGCCGTCCCGCTCGATCTCTGGCGTCCTGGCGCCCTGATGCGGACCGAGCAGGTCGAGAATCTAATGCATACGGCGCTGATCACCATCGTCGTGCTGCTGGGGGTCGTCGCCCTGGCGCTGGCGATGGCGCTGACCAGCGTGGCGCTGGCGTTCTACGGCGTTTCGGCTCTGGCGGTCGCCGGACACATCCTGGCGATGACCGGTCTGGACAGGCTGCTGTGGGGGCGGCACGTGCTGCCCGGTGACAACAATCCCTTCGTCTGGCTAGTCGTCTCGGGAGCATTCGGCATCGGGTTCCTGTTCGCGGCGCTGCCGATGCGCCGCGATGTCCGTTGGATCGCCCCGATCCTGGCGACGCCGGTCCTGTTCGGCGTCCTGATGCTCGCGGTCTACGATCTGTTCATCGAGGGCGACCTGGAGCCGGACGTGATCCTGCGCCCGCGCAACCTTGCGCTGCTGATCCTGGTGACAGGTCTTGCCGCCAGCATCCAGTCCTGGCTGGCGGGCGGGCACCGGGCCGCGCGTTACATGATTGCCGGCTGGACGGTGCTTGCGGCCGGCAACGTGGTGACGGCGCTGCGCAATGCCGGCATCGTGCCGTGGGTGGAATCGACCTACTTCCTGCCGGTCTACGCGCCCATGGCCGAAATGCTCCTGTTCGGGGCCATGATGGCGGCGCAGTTGCGTCTGCTGCGGGTGGAGAAGGAGAACGCCCAACGTGCCCTGGTGGTCGCCCTGCGCCGCAACGAGGCCGAACTGGCGGAACGGGTAACGCAGCGCACGGCGGCGCTCGATCGCGCCAACGTGGCGTTGCAGGATCGCGAAGCGCAGCTTCGCCGGACGCTGGAGGCGGTGCCGCTCGCCATCGTCATCAGCCACAGAACCCGCGTGACTCCTCTCTACGCCAACCGGCGCGCGCGGGAGTCGCTGGGGGGCAGCGATCTCTATCACGACCCCGCCGACCGCGGCCGGCTGCTGGCCCTGCTGGAGCGCGACGGGCGGGTGGAGAACGCCGAGATCGAGATGCTGGACGCTGCCGGCATCCGGTTCTGGGCGCTGGCATCGATGGTGCCGCTCGACTACCAGGGCCAGCCGGCCCGGCTGCTCGCCGTCAACGACATCACCAGCCGCAAGCAGCTCGAACAGGAACTGACAAAGGCGAAGGAGATGGCGGACGCCTCCGTCGCGTTGGAAAGGGCCGCCCGCGAGGCCCAGCGCCAGTTCCTCGCCATGATCAGCCACGAGTTCCGGACGCCGCTGGCGGTGATCAGCACCGCTGCCCAGAACATGGCGCTGACGGCCGGGGACGAGGCGACCGTGCAGCGTGTGCAGCGGATCGAACGGTCGGTGCGCCATATGAACGGCATGATCGACGCCTGCCTGCTGGACGACCGTATCGAGGGGGCGGGCCTGATGCTGCGCTCCAACCGGTTCGATCCGGCAGCTCTGCTCCGCCGGATCGTAGAGGCGGCCGAGGGAGCGTCTCCGCATCACACCTTCGCCGTGAGGCTCGACGACGTGCCGGACCTGACCGGTGACGAACCGCTTCTGGGCATGGCACTGGCCAACCTGATCGAGAACGCGGTGAAATATTCCGGCCCGGCCAGCGTGATCGAGGTCGGGCTGCGGCGGGAGGGGCAGGAGACCGTATTCTGCATCGCCGACCGGGGGCCGGGCATCCCGGAGGTCGAGCGTGAGCGCATTTTCGAGAAATATTACCGGGGAGCCGGCTCCGCACGTGTTCCGGGAGCGGGGCTGGGGCTGCATCTGGTCCGCCATATCGTGTCGGCCCATGGCGGCACTGTCGGCATGCGGAACCGGCCGGACGGGGGGACGCTGTTCACGATCCGGCTGAACGTCCTGGAAGACCTGCCGGCAGATGGCGATGACGGATTCGGCTGGGGGAGCATCCCGGAGAGGGCGAAGAACGGAAATGGCTGAGACTGGAGGGCCCCCGGCGATGCTGGACGTGCTGGTTGTCGAAGATCATGCGGATCTGAGCGAGGAGATCGTCTCCTATCTCCGGGCCCGTGGCATGACCGTGCGCGCTGCCGATTGCGGCCGGGCGATGGATCAGGCCATCGCCGAGCGTCGTCCCGACCTGATCCTGCTCGATCTTGGCCTGCCGGAGGAGGACGGCGTATCGATCGCCCAACGGTTGGCTGCCGGTGTCCAGCCCGGCGAACGCGAACTCGGGGTGGTGATGATCACGGCGCGCGGCCGTGTCGAGGACCGCATTCTGGGCTTGAATGCCGGTGCCGACATTTATCTGGTCAAGCCGCTGGACATGCGCGAACTGGAGGCTGCCATCGGCTCGGTGGTGCGGCGTCGCCGTGGTCCGGCCGGCCCCGCCGCGCTTGCCCAGCGCCCATGGCGTTTGGAAGCAACGCACTGGCGCCTGATGACGCCGGGCGGAAAGGCGGTCGCCCTCAGCGACGCCGAGGTCAAGCTTCTGGCGCCCTTCTTCGAATTCCCCGAGCAGGTGATCCAGCGGCGCGTGCTGGCCGAGCGTCTGATGGTGGACGACCGCAGCATCGACCTGCTGATTCACCGGCTGCGTCGGAAGGTGGAGGGCGAGGCCGGAGAAATCCTGCCGTTACGGACCTTGCGGTCTCGTGGCTATGCCTTCGCCGCACCTGTCGCACCTTGAAGAAGGGAGCCGGTCCACATTTCCTGAACAGATGTGCGGCTGAAATAAGCTTGGCTCCGGTTCCTGTTATGCCGCCAATCTGATCTGGTGTGCCCTGGTAGGCCTCCGCCGGGGTTCTGCCGCCGAGTGCCGAGTGCGGGCGGTGGACGTTGTAACAATCGATCCAGCGGCCGATCCCAGCCCTGGCCTCGCTGCCGGTCTCGAAGGCGTGGAGATAGACGCACTCGTATTCCATCGGTCATCCATCGATACCCGGATGCCGGCCGCGGTCAAGAGGCCAGTGAAGCGCGGGCTGGTGAACTGGCTGGCCTGATCGGTGTTGAAGATGTCCGGCCGACCGTGCCGCTTCATCGCCTCCTCGACGGCCTCGATGCAGAATTCGACGTCCATGGTGTTCGACAGCCGCCAGCTCAACAGCTTGCGCGTCGCCCAGTCCATCACCGCCACCAGATAAAATGTCCGTGCCGGCGCAGATGTCGGGTCATCTGCCGGCTGCCGTACCAGGGCGCTTCCAGGAACAGCCCGTCAATCGGCCGCATCGGCTTCAGGCTCTCGGCCGGCTCGCCTTTGGCCGGTCCGTAGAGCTGGACCGGCCGATCGAAACCAGCTCGCACTGGCGGGTGATCGACAGGGGCGGATGATCCGCCTCGACCGGCTCCAGCGCCACCTTCGCCTTGAACTCCGCCGAATACCGCTTCCGCTTCCCCGTCATCGGGTCCGTCCTTCTTCCTGGGCGAACCAAGCTTATTCGACTGTCCGGAAATTGGGGACCGGCTCAGCTGCTGACCGGCGCCGTCAGCCCGCATCTCATCTCTCCTGATGGCGCTTCTCCGCTGGCGGGATCGCTGCGAACCGCGCGTTCCTGAAGTCGTAAAGCAGGCGGAAGGCGTCGGCCCCCGGTCGCGCGTGGTCCCGGAAGGCGCTTTCGGGAAGCCGGTACAGGCGGCCATCGCGGGCGAAGACGAGGTCGCCGCCGTCCCAGTCGGCCCAGTCGCTTCCGGGGAGATCGACCAGCACCTGTCCTTCCTGATCAAGGACGCGATGGCTGAGGTCGTACCAGGCGCTCTTCCTTCGACCGATGGCATGCAGCAACTCTTGCAGCCGCCGTCCGCCCTCTCCCTCCTTCTCGACGGTCCGCGGGGTTTCGAATGCGTAGAACGCCTTGGCCCGCCGTCCGCCTTTCCGCCCCTGGCCTTCGGCGACCATGCGCCAGCCGTCGCGGCTGCGGATCACCCAGTTGACCGGATTGTCCTCCCCACCGCCCGACCTCTCTCCGAGCGGCTTCACCCGCATGCCCGCAGCCAGCCGAAACCCTTCGGCCAGTTCGAAGCCCATCGAATCGGGGGCGGCCCGATGGTTGAGAAGGAGCGTCTCCTCGTCCTCGAACACGCCGCCGCCGCCCCAGCCGTCGCCCTTCGGCCACAGCGCCAAAGCCGTGACGAAGGGGGGCTCGGACAAGGCCGTCCAACTCCCGTAGGGTGGGCGATAGGTCGCCGCAAAGTAGACCAGCAGCCTGCCCGAGGGAGAGAGATCGCATCGCCGTTCATAAATGCGGCCCTTGAACCACTGGCCATGCTCGAATGTGTCGTCCTGCAAATCCCAACGGATCAACTGGACCTGTCGTGATGGCCCGCGCCGAAAGATCACACCTGTCCGCGCCGTTCGGGCAAGGATCGCATAGAGCCGCGTCGCCGCCGGCGACCTGCCTGCCGCTACGGAGACGCCCGCAGCCTCACTGCCCTCGATGGCCGACCCGGTTTTCTTCACGTCATCGTTCAATCGGTCGCCTCGCAGATGGCTGAATGCATTTAGATCGGATCGACACTCCAGGTCGAAGCAGTCTTACGCAATCCGGCTTGGCGGCTGGCCGGGGACCGCCACAGTGCAGACTCCTGAGGTAGCCTTCATGGGCATTGTGGGTAGCGGTGAATCACCATTCCTCTACTTTTCGCCCATTGGAGAACACGCGTGCAGCGGGTTAAGCCAAGATGGAGTTCGCCAGTAAACCCGTCTCCGGATCGATCCTGCTACCGTCCATGCATGACCCACCCGACAACGCCCCATCACCGTATTTCCCAGCCCGGTCGGGAACGCAAGCTCCCCGGAAGCCCGGCTAGGAGACGGATGCCTGTTTCCTCTGCGACCGGCCATGGGGAAATCCCAGATGGGCTTCGGCCCGACGCTGCCGGTTGATCGTCACAAATCCAAGGAGATTTTCGATGAAGGCTGTTTGCACGCTGTCAAAGGGGACGGTTCGCGCCGCGCTTCTGGCTTTCACCGCCTTTTCGACGCTCGCGCTCCAGCCCGTCGCCACCCAGGCGCAGATGCCCGACCCCGACAGCTTCCATCAGATGATGAGCAACCAGCTTGGCATCCTCAAATACTGCACCGGCAAGGGCTTCCCGTCCCAGAAGGCGGTTGCGACCTACGAGAAGTACATGGCCTCGATGCCGGCGCCGAAAGATGCCGCAAAATCGGCGCTCTATCTCCGGAAGGGCCAGGACGGCGTGATCTACAACGGCGAGCAAAGCCAGCTGCGCCTGGAGCAGATGGCGGAGGGCCTCAACCAGACGCCGGAGGAATTCTGCAAGTCTTACGATGAGAACGCCAAGGCGTTCGAGAACGCCCAATAACGCGATCCCCAGCACCATGATTCTGGGAAATGCGATCTTCGTCTTGCCGTCGGACGCCCGCCATGCCGGGCGTCCGACGCGGGACGGCAAAGGAGTTTCCATGCCGAATACCCGTTCCATCCTGCTTCTCGCCACGCTCCTCGTCCTGCCGGCGACCGGCGTCCAGGCCGAAGGCGGGGGCGGACTTGCCGAACGCCGTGCCATCGCCGCCTATTCCAAGGATGTCTGGCCGCCGCTCGAGAAATCCATCCAGGATACCGCCGGCTTCGCGGTTCCCGTCTCGCTGGATCTGAAGAGCCTGGCGTTGCCGGGCTATGCGGACAGCTACGGAAACGACGACTACCTCCGCAAGCCGATCATTGATCCCCTGATCAAGGCGCTGTCCGCCATCGGTTCCGACGAGATGGGCCGGCAGGCGCTCAAGGACAAGCTGAAGTCGATCACGATTTCCTACGACGAGGCGACGGCGCCGGCTTCGAACTACCGGGATGGCGTTACCTTCGCCGACGGCGCGCTCAAGCTGAACTGGAAACCCTTCGCGAATGTCGACGACCTCAATCCCCGCGTGAAGGCGATCACCGACGTTCTGGAGAAGAACCTCTGATCACCATTCCCCGTCGTCCGATGCCGGCGGCCTTCCCGGCGGCATCGTCCCGGAAAGAGACCCCATGCCCATCCTGAAGAAAACCGGCTCCGTCCTCCTCGGGGTCATCCTGCTGGCCGTCATCTTCCTGGCGAAGGACGGTGACGTTCAGTCCCTCCTGCGCGACCTCGGCCTGTCCGGAAACAGTCAAGGCAGCGCGGCGTCGGGCAGCGCACCGACCGGGACGGCGGCACCTGCCACGGAAGCGAACACGCTTGCCGGCAAGCTCACGCCGTTCATCACCTGCCTCAATCGCGTCGACGTCGCCATGCGCAACAATTACGAACCCTACAGCCGCTCCTTTCCGGCTGCCTTCAATGGCGGCACGATCTATCACCGCAGCTTCAAGATCGCGCCCTACGAGGTGGACAACCGCTTTACCAAGGATTGCGCGTCGGGCCTGGTCGCGGCCAGCAAGACCGCGCCCGCGAATTCCGAACTCGATGGGTCCGCTGTGCGCTACGCCGACGCCCTGACGGCGCTGGTTCCGCTGCTGAACCAGACCGACGATTATCTGAACCAGCAGAATTACCGCGACGATGGCTGGCGCCGGATGCGCGAGGACCTGCATCCGAAACTCACCGCCTCCTTCGCGACCTTCTTCGAGGCCTCCGACCGGATGCGCGTCGCCGTCGAGGCCGCGAACCTCGTGGTCGCCGAACAGCGGCTGAACGACATCGAGAAACGGGACGGCCGCGCTTATCGCTGGCACGAACTGAACGTGATGCATCGCGCCCGTCTCAGCTTCGACAGGACCGAACAGGCGGTTCGGAACGGCAAGGTCGAGACGGCGGAGGTCGAAGCGGCCGAGCAGAGCTTCTCACAGGCGCTCGATGGGGCCCGCGCCTACATGGCGGCCAATCCCACGGTGACCACCGCGCTCGGTAACAAGCCGGTGCTTTTCTACATCGAATCGAAGGCCGTCGATTTCCTGACGGCGCTCAAGACGCTGCGGCGCGACACCGCCGGCGGCGACACCCGCAAGCTCGGCCCGGACCTGAACCGGATCACCGAATCGTTCAACAGCCTGGTGGACGATTACAACCTGCGGGTCAAGAACGGCCAGTGACGGCGGTTCCCTTTCCATGCAGCCGGGCTTGTGCACCTCGCCGGGAGACGACGGTGATCCGGATCAGGCTGGCCAGCACTCGCCCGGCCGGCTCCTCGATCTCCGTTGAGACCGCCAACAGGTCGACGTCGAGGCCCCGCGCCTGGTGCCCGATGTCCGGCGGCGACGGCGCGGTGCCGCCCTGGACGATCACCTCGCCGGTACCGCCGCGGCGATCCGGATCCGGCTGGCCGCCCCATATTCCATAATGCCCGGACCCTGCTTTACGAAATGGAGGCGGTCAGCCGGACATCTTCAACACCGATCAGGGCAGCCAGTTCACCAGTCCACGCTTCACCCGCCTCTTGATCGTGGCCGGCATCCGGGTGTCGATCGATGGCCGTGGCCGATGGATGAAAACCGTCTTCATTGAACGCCTGTGACGATCGATGAAGTACGAGTGGGTCTGCCTCCATGCTTTCGAGACAGGCAGCGAGGCCAGGGTCGGGATCGGCCGCTGGATCGATTGTTACAACGCCGACCGCCCGCACTCGGCACTCGGCGGCAAAACCCCGGACGAGGCCTACCAAGGCACAACCAACCAAATCAGATCGGCGGCGTGACACGAACCCGAACCATGCTTATTCCGGCCGCCAAGCTTTCCGGGAAATGGGAATCACGTCATTCCTTTGAGTTTGAACGTGATGGGCAAGAATTTGGCTCAGATGGCTGTCGCAGTCCGGTGCCGACCCCAGAGGGTCAAGCCGAAAAGGAGGAGACCGGCGAGCGTGAGGCCGAAGCCGGCCCAGGCGGGTGACAGAAGGCCGAACCCGGCGTCGATGGTCAGCCCGCCCATCCAGGCGCCCAGGGCATTGGCGGCGTTGAGCGAAGCGAGATTCATCGCCCCCATCAGGCTCGGCGCTTCCGGTGCAAAACGGGTGAGGCGCACCTGGATCGTTGGGATCGCCACCATCATCGCCGCCCCTACGCCGAACAGGGCGGGGAAGAGCAGCCAGGGATTGGCCCCGCCAAAGGCAAGCCCAGCCAATATGACGAGGGCGCTGCCGTAACCCAGAATGATGCCTCGCGCGGGATAGCGATCCGCCAACTGGCCGCCAATGAGGTTGCCTGTGGTCATCCCCATGCCGAAAACGGTGAGTGCGATCGGGATCATGGTGGCGGAAAGATGCGTGGCATCCGTCACGATCGGGCCGATGAAGGTGTAGACGGCGAAGATGCTGCCGACGCCGATCGCGGCGACCAGCATGACGCCCCAGACGGATCCCTTGCGCAGTGCCGATAGTTCCTGAACCACCGGCACGCCATTCAGCGCATCGGTCTGCGGCACCCACCGATAGATCGATGCGAACGCAAAAGCCGCAAGGACAGCGACGGCGACATAGGTTTCGCGCCATCCCAGGGTTTGGCCCATGAACGTGGCGAGCGGCGAGCCGAAGATCGTCGCGACCGTCAGGCCCGTCATGACGATCGCAAAGGCCTTGCCGGCGTGCCCCTGTCCGACCACATGGGACGCAACCACGGCGCCGGCCCCGAAATAGGCGCCCTGCGGCATGCCGCTGATGAAGCGGGCAACCATCAGCCATCCGAGATTGTCCGCCATGGCCGAGAGCAGATTGCCGACGACGAAGAGGGCCATGAGCATCAGCAGGAGCGTGCGCCGGTTGAGCCGGGCGGCCGCCAGCGTCACCAGCGGTGCGCCGATCACGACGCCGGAAGCATAGGCGGTGATTGCGTTGGTGGCCTCCGGCACGGTGAGGCCAAGGCTCTCTGAAAAGAGCTGGATGATCCCCATGCTCGCGAACTCGGATGTGCCGATGACAAAACTGCCAAGAGCGAGTGCCAGAAGCGGCAGGGTCTTGTTCTGAACGATGGATGACGGGTGGCCGGGCGCATGGGCCGATGCCCCGGCGGGGCGATGAAGGCGTGGGTCGTCCAGCGCCAGCGATGCTGACTTGCTCATTTCAACCTCCATGACTGTATGGTGTGCCCGGCGCGACGCCCGGGGATCGACGCGCTCAGTCGGCCAGACTTGCGAAGTCGGTGTATCCTTCGGCCCCGCCGCCGTAATAGGCGCTGGGCGGGGCATCGAAGAGCGGCGCGTTACGACCCAGTCGCTCGACCAGATCGGGATTGCCGATGAAAGCGCGGCCGAACGAGATCATGTCGGCATGGCCGGACGTGATGGCGTTCATGGCCATTTGCCGATCATAGCCGTTGTTGGCGATGTAGCTGCCGCCGAACGCCTTGTGCAGGGCCTTGAAATCGAACGCCGAAGACGCGTTTTCTTGGCGCAACTGACCTTCGACACAGTGAAGATAGGCAAGGCCGAGGGTGCCGATCTGCTGCACGAAATGGCCATAGGTTGCCTGCGGATCGCTGTCGAGCGGCGTCTCGCCAATCGCTGTGGAGAGCGGCGACAGCCGGACGCCGACCCGGTCCCCGCCCCAGAGTCCGGCGACGGCCTTCACGACCTCGATCGGAAAGCGCGCACGGTTCTCGATCGAACCGCCATAGATGTCCGTGCGCACATTGGTGCTGTCGCGCAGGAACTGGTCGAGCAGATAGCCATTGGCGGCATGCACCTCGACGCCATCGAACCCGGCCTCCATGGCCAGTCGGGCGGCGTGCCGATAATCCTCGACCAGGCCGGGTATTTCGTCGGTCTCCAGCGCGCGCGGCATGGAGGGGACATCATCGCCGGCCAGCGTGTAGACGCGGCCGCCACCGCGAATTGCCGATGGCGCGACCGGCGCGGCATCATTCTCCTGCAGGCTGCTGTGCGACACGCGGCCGACATGCCAGAGCTGGAGCACGATCTTGCCGCCTTCCCCATGCACCGCCTCGGTCACCGCGCGCCAGGCCTCGACGTGGGCTTCGGTATAGATCCCCGGCGTGTAGGCGTAACCGCGGCCTTGACGTGAAATGTTGGTGGCTTCGGTGATGATGAGACCCGCGGAGGCGCGCTGACGGTAATAGTCAACGGCGAGCGGGCTATGCACGCCATCCATTCCAGCGCGCGAACGCGTCAGCGGCGCCATGGCGATGCGGTTGGAAACCGCGATGGCGCCGATGGATGTCGGTGTGAACAGGTCGGTGGCTTTCGTATCGGACATGGCAACATTCCTTTCGTGCTGACCCTGCGGACCTCTTTGGGTTGGCCCGTCGCCGATACAGATCGCATGCCTCCGCAGGATTGATTAGACAGCCGCTTTTCACCGGATTTGATAGTCTGGTTCACAGATCGGGCGACATGGCGGCGCCGGCCATGCTATAAGGATCGCCGTTTCGGGAAACCGCGTCACAGGCGGGACATGGACAACCGCGCAGGCGAAATGATGGTGTTCGTCCGGGTCGTCGAGGCGGGCAGCTTTTCCGAAGCCGCCCGACTGATGCTGATGACGCCTTCAACCGTGTCCAAGCTGATCGCCCGGCTGGAAGCCCGGCTTGGAGTGCGGCTTATCGAGCGCTCGACGCGCAGGCTTGCGCTGACCGAGGAGGGGCAGTTCTATTATGAGCGAAGCCAGAAACTGCTCGGCCAGCTCGATGAGACGGAACAGCAGATCGCGCATGGCGGCGCCGAGGCCGAGGGCGTCGTCCGCGTCACTTCGTCGGTAAGCTTCGGCACGACAGCACTCGAGGCGCTGCTGCCCGCCTTTTTCGAGGCCTATCCGAAGGTGATCGTCGATCTTTCGCTCTCGGACGAGGTGGTCGATCTCTATCTCGACCGCACCGATGTCGCGATCCGCGTCGGCAAGCTGACGGATTCGAACCTGATGGCGCGCAAGATCGGCGAGACGAAGCGGTGCATCGTGGCGTCCCCCACCTATCTCAAGCGGCACGGCACGCCGAAGACGCCGGAAGATCTCATTCACCATAATTGTCTGGGTTTCAACTTCCGCCGTGCCATGCCGGTCTGGCCGATGCGCGAGGGCGGGCGGATCGTCGAGCGGATGCTGAGCGGATCGCTGCTGGTCAACAATGGCGACACGCTGCGCCGGATGGCAATCGCCGGCGTGGGGATCATCCGGCTGGCCGACTATCATCTGCGCGGCCCGATCGAGCGCGGCGAACTGGTCGAGCTTCTCGCCGACAGCGACATCGGCGTGGTGGACGACGTCCATGCCCTGTTTCGCGGATCCCAGTTCCTGCCGGCGCGGGTGAGAAGCTTTCTGGACTTCATGGTGCCCCGAATGCAGAAATTCCTGGAGTGATCGAGGCGACCGAGCCGCTCGGGAAACGAACCGGCCAGCCTCCAGTCAACGCCGGCTCTATCCGAGCACCTCCATCCGCATCACCTCCACGCCGCCTTCCGCCAGTTCGGGGAGCTTTGCGAACCATGCCTGGACATAGGGCATGGCGTTATGCGCCTCGAAATCCTCGCGCGTCGCAAAGATTTCATAGAAAATGAAGTGTCCAGGTTCAACCCGATCCTCCTGCAGGAAATAGACAAGGTTCTTTGGATCGCTTCGAACCGACGCCACGAGAGGAAGAGTGGCTTCGCGGAGTTCGGCGGCCTTGCCCGGTTTTGCCCGTACCTGAGCAACGATCGACCAGGCATCTTGCGGGATCCGGGGGTAATGGACGTCCTCCCTGGGCGCAGCGCTTTCCTGAGCCGGCGCCTGTGCGGGGATGGCAGCCATCAACAGTGCAGGGAGTGCGAGCGTGATGAGCGGGATGCGCATGCGGATCTCCTCATGCCGAAGGGGGAGGGGCGGGACGGAACGGCCCGTTCCATCCCGGAAGGATCACAGGCTGGAGCGTGCACGCTGGCGCCCCGCAAGAGCATTGGCGAAGCGCTGCTTAACCGGCCCGATCGCCTTGACGAACTCGAGCTGTTCGCCCTCCGGACCCTTGCAGTAGATCAGTTCCCAACCGTCGGACGGCGCGACCGTGACCTTGTTGGTGTTGGTATCCTGCGGGGCGGAGCGGCGCTCGGCCTCGCTGCGGACGCGGATGGTGCGGTTCGCGCGCACCTGCGTCACGCCACGACGTGCGGATTCGGCCTCAAGATCGGTGATGAACGCGTTGAAGTCGACGTCATCGGCGACATGGAAGCAGATGTGCATCATCCGAGGGAATGCCGGACTCATATTCTCCAGCGGCGGCGCGAAGCTGTTGGGGCCGCCCATCGGCTGGTCGGCGTTGCGATACTGCAGAAGCTCGATCACCACATTGTCGAACTGGATGAAACGGACGTCGAGGCGTTGGTCGCCATCGCGCAGGTTCGGCACGCCGATCGTGGTTGGATCGACATGCAGCTCATTGGCGCGGATTTCCTGATCGGCGAGCAGGGTGTTCTGGACCGGATCGCCCTGAAAATCCCCGTGGCGGAACACCTCAGTGCCACCCAGCACCTCGGTATAGAACTCATAGGCCCGCTCCATATTCTGCACGGTCAGGCCGAAATGCTGAACGCCCTGAAGCCGCAGGCCGAGCGGCGCAGCATTGCGGGAGGCGGCTGACATGCTCCCTCCGGTTTGCGCGATTGCCTGACCGCCCAAGCCGGTTGCGGCGCCGATAGCCAGGGCGGCCCCGGTGGTGCGAAGGACGTCCCGCCTGCCGAGATTGGTGGCATCATCTTTACGCACGCTGTCCATGATCATTCTCCTTCGGTTTGATTGGGGAGCACCCGATACGGGGCGCAGGGGTCCTTCCGGTCGCTGCAGGGCGCAGTGACCGGGAAAGCATCAAGAAGGGGGAAGCGTTCAGCCGGTGACGGGAAGCGGGGCCGCCGGATTGACGAGGCCGGCATCGCGCAGCTCGCGCCAGAATTCCGCCGGCACGGCTTCATCGAGCGCGGCGCGATCTTCGGCGATGCGGCCGGGGCGGCTGGCGCCAGGGATCACCGCCGCGACCGCGGGATTGGCGAGCGCGAACTGAAGACCGGCCGCCTTCATCGAAATGCCGTGGCGATCGGCGATCGCCTTGATCGCTGCAACTTTCGCCAGAATGGCCGGCGTGGCTGGCGCATATTCGAAATTCGGTCCACCGACGAGCGCACCGGAACTGTAGGGGCCGCCGACCACGATCCCCAGCTCCCGCTCCGCCACTTTCGGCATGACGCGCTGGAGCGCGCGGTCATGGTCGAGCAGCGAATAGCGCCCGGCCAGCAGGAAGCCGTCGGGACGCGGCCCTTCGAGATCGAGCAGCAGCTCGATCGGCTCGACGCGATTGACGCCCAGGCCCCAGGCCTTGATGACGCCCTCGTCACGCATCCGGTCCAGCGCCTTGAACGCGCCGCGCCGCGCCTGCTCGAACATGGCGAGCCATTCGTCACCGTAGAAATCCTGCGCGATGTCATGGACCCAGGCGATATCGATATGGTCGGTCTTCAGGCGCTTGAGGCTGTCTTCGATCGAGCGGTAGGCGGCCGCCTCCGAGTAGTCGTTCACGATCTTGTTCGGACGGCCATATTTGAAGACGTCGCCCTTCTCGCCCAGATCACGGGCGCTCACATCCTCGATCTCATCGAGAATGATACGGCCGACCTTGGTGCTGATGACGAAATCCCCGCGCGGCTTGTCGGCCAACGCCGCGCCCATGCGGATCTCGGCAAGACCCGCGCCGTAGAAGGGCGCATTATCATAATACCGGATGCCGTCATTCCAGGCCGCTTCGACCGTCGCGCGGGCTTCCGCTTCGGGGATGTCGCGAAACATATTGCCCAGCGGCGCGGCGCCGAAACCGAGCTTCCCCGGCAGAATATCCTTGAGTGCCATCGTCTTGAACCTTCCTTCCAGGCTGAACCCCGTGCTCAGCGTCGAAAGAAGAAATATCCGCAGCGGGAAACCGGCAGTAGCCAGGCCGCAATCGCAGAACTTTGGAAGGCGCTTCACAGACGCACAGGCATCTGGAAAAGCACGGTGGCCGAGCGCGCCGGAACTGGCGCAAACTCCATCTGGCCGTCAATCCCGATACCGGCGAGCTCCTGGCCTCGGAGCTGACGTCCAACGAGGAAGGGGATGCCTCTCTGGTTCGCCCGCCCGATCAGCACGGTGCTGGCCGACGGCGCGTACGACGGGGAGTCGGTCTACCGTGCGGTCGCCGCCCACAGCCCTGCGGCGGAGGTGATCGTCCCGCCACGCTCGACGGCGGTGCCGAGCGCCACGACCGGAAATGCCCCCAGCCAACGCGACCGCCACATCCAGAGGATTGCCGAGTGTGGTTGGCTGGCCTGGCAGCGGGCCGTCCGGTACGGCCGCCGCTCCTTGGGCGAGGTGGCGATGATGCGCTACAAACAGGTGATCAGCCGCAGCCTCCGCGCCCGGACTCTGCCCACGCAGAAGGTCGAGGCCGCCGTCGGCTGCAAGGTCCTGAACATCATGGCCATCCTCGGCATGCCCATCTCCCGCAAGGGCGCCTGATTACCCGCCACCGGCCGCTGGACTCCGTGTTCACGGCGATTTACGCGCCAAAGTCGGCTTTGGGCATTCCTCTCAATGAGCCAGCGGTTCCGTGCGGCGGCATCATTCATACATCATGATGGGTGGGCCAACAAACTGAGCTATTTGCAGGAAGGCAGTGGCATACCAAGGTATGTTCATCCGCTATTAACTCGGCCGTACCACCCTGCGACATCTTGTCCAGGGGGACCTTTGAAGTGGGTATCTTATTGAGCGTCGCGGTTGCCATAGCAGGTGGGTTTACAGCCGAAATCGCGGATCTCGGCGACCGCCGGGAAATTTCCGTCGTCCGTCGCGCAGGAACAGAAGTCTATCATGAGGTGACCACAGCATCGCTCGACGCCTGCATCATGCGTTTCGCCGCAGGACCGACCGGCCCAGCTTGAGCATCGTTGTGGAACATTGGGCCAGTTTCGGGGGTGATCAGCGTACCGCGCACTGGGTCGCCCGGTCGATCACAGCCTCGATGCTGGCCGGCCCGCCGGCCAAATCCTTCAGGACCTGATGCACGACCCTGACGGCGCCGATCAGGACGGTAAGCAAGAATTTCGCGCATGAGAACGCGCCGGACCTGGAGGAAATTGCATTTGGCCGTCAATCCAGACACCGGTGCCTTCCTCGCCTCCGAGCTGAGGACCACGAACGACGGCGATGCCTCTCTGGTCGGCGCCCTGTTGGAAAAGGTCCCGCAGGAGATCGCCGCAGTTCTTGCGGACGGCGCGTATGACGGTGATCCCGTCCACCGGGCCGTGGCGGCGCACTCAGCTGAGGCCGCGGTGATCATCCCACCGCGGAAAAGCGCGGTGTTGAGCGACACGGCCGAAACGGCGCCGACCCGACGCGACCGACATCTTCAGCTGATTGCCGAAAAGGGCCGGTGTCACGCCGCGTCGCCTGAACATTCCGGGAAAAGGCGAAATCCGCCGGTGCACCGATTTTTGCTCCAAAATCAAGTTGCGTAGCAGGTGTCGTTGGGGCGCTGATAACCCCTCTCCTTGCCTCCGGTCGGGTTAACGTGACAATGCCTCACCGACAAGCTGAAGTCCTAACGCGGCAGCCAAGAAGGACCTCGCTCGGTCCCAGCTATCTGTCGGTAAACAGTGTCCTCTCGAACCGCCAGCCTCAACAAGTTGACGATGCCCTCCCGCCTCCCTGCAACACGCCGGATGCTGCCCGCGCCAAGCCGGCATAGTGGCGCACGTCGAAGGCAATGAACTCCACTTCGGCGTCGGTGACGTCGCGCAGATGTTTGGCCGGGCTGCCGGCCCAGAGCTGGCGGGCGGGGATGCGCTTGCGCGGGGTCAGCACAGCGCCGGCCGCCAGCATGGCGCCGCTTTCCACGACCGCGCCGTCCAGCACGATTGCGCCGATGCCGACCAGACAGCCGTCCGCCAGCGTACAGCCATGCATCCGCACGCCATGGCCGATCACGATATCGGCACCGATGAAGGTCGGATACTCGTTCAGCATGACGTGGACGATGGTGCCGTCCTGGATGTTGGTGCGCGGCCCTACCGTGATGCTGTGGTCGTCGCCGCGCAGCAAGCAGCCGTACCAGACGCTGGCCTCCACCCCGATGGTGACGTCGCCGACCACCACGGCGCCGGGGGCGATGTAGGCGTCGGCGGCGATGCGCGGCCATACTCCCTTGACGGGCTGGATGATGGCGCCGGGGTGACGGGCGAGCAGGGCTTCCCCGGTTTCGAAGGCCCCGGTTTCGAAGGCGGTTTCAGTTGCGCTCTCGGTGCTCATTCTCTGTTGTCCTCTTCGGGGCCTGCGGGCGTTTGGCGCCGGTCAGGAGGCGAGCCGTTCGGCCTCTGTCTCCGCTGCCGGATCGGCAATCACCCCGGCGGCGAGCAGGCGGTCGATGTCGGCCCGGGTGTAGCCCAGTCCGGTCAGCAGCGCCGCGCTCTGCGCGCCCACCGGCGGCAGCGCCATGCGCGGTTCCAGCCGGCGGCCGTCCAGCGTCAGCGGCAGAAGCGGGACGCGGGTCTCCCCGCCGGTTTCGGTGGTGATGGCGGCAAGCCCGCCGCTTTCGATCAGGTGGGGGTCGTCGAACAGCTCCTCCGGCCGGTTGATCGGGGCATAGGGCAGGCCGTTGCGCTCGAACAGTTCGGCAATCTCGGCCTTGCTGTAGGCGGTGAGACGGCGGCGGATCTCCGGCAGCATCCAGTCGCGGGCGTGGCAGCGCTTGGTGTTGCCGTCCAGCCTGGGGTCGGCCAGCAGATCGTCGAAGCCGAAGGCGGTGCAGAAGGTCCGCCACTGCACGTCGCTGACCGCGCCGAGGAAGATCTGCTCGCCGTCCTTCACCTCGAAGGTGTCGTAGATGCTGAAGGCGGCGATGCGTTCGGGGAAGGGCGGCGGGGCCTCGCCGGTCACGGCGAATTGCTGCATGTGCTGGGCCGACAGCAGGACGCAGGTCTCGTATAGTCCGGACTGGATGTCCTGGCCATGGCCGGTGGCCTCGCGGGTGCGCAGCGCCGCCAGGATGCCGATCACCCCGAACATGCCGCCCATGATGTCGTTCACCGAGCTGCCGGCGCGCAGCGGCCGGCCGGTAGGGCCGGTCATGTAGGCGAGCCCGGCCATCATCTGCACCACCTCGTCCAGCGCCGTGCGCTTTTCATAGGGGCCGGGCAGAAAGCCCTTCAGGGACAGGTTGATGATGCGCGGGTTGCGCGCTTTGAGGCTGGGATAGTCGAGGCCGTATTTCGCCATCAGTCCGGGGCGGAAATTTTCCAGCACCACGTCGGCGGTGTCGACCAGCCTATGGACAGCGGCTAGACCGTCCGGGTTGTTCAGGTCGACGGCCAGCGACTGCTTGTTGCGGTTGAAGGTGCGGAAGAAGCCGGCGGCGGCGCCCGGCAGGGCGCGGGTCTTGTCGCCGGTCACCGGCTCCACCTTGATGACGTCGGCGCCGAGATCGCCCAGGATCATGCCGCAGGTCGGCCCCATCACCATGTGGGAGAATTCGACGACCCGGATGCCGGCCAGCGGGAGGGTGGCGGCAAGGTTGTTGGCGTCAGGCATGGACGGTGCTCCGGTGGAAATGCTTCGGCAGACCAGCGGCGGCGATCTTGCCGTGCAGCGTCTGGCCGGGAAGCAGGGTGGCGAGCAGGCGTTGCGCCTCGATCAGGGCGTCCAAATCGATGCCAGTGTCGAAGCCCATCGCCTCCAGCATGAAGGTCAGATCTTCGGTGGCGACATTGCCGCTGGCGCCGGGGGCGTGGGGGCAGCCGCCCAGTCCGCCGAGCGAGGCGTCGAATTCGCGGATGCCGATGTCCAGCACGGCAAGGCAGTTGGCAAGGCCGAGACCGCGGGTGTCGTGGAAATGGGCGCTCTGCAACCGGTCGCCGGCGATGTCCTTCACCCGCTTATACAGGCGGCGGACCTGCGCCGGATCGGCATAGCCGACGGTGTCGGCGAGCGCCACGCGGTCGGCGCCCGCCTCCAGGCAGGCCTCGGCGAGACGGACCACCTCGTCCTCCGGCACCTCGCCCTGGATGGTACAGCCGAAGGCGGTGGAGATGCCGGCGTCGATGCGGGTCTTGTAGCCGCCTTCATCGCGGGCGCGGCAGACGCGGGCCAGTTCCTCCACCGACTCCTCGCGGGTCTTGCGGATGTTGGCGCGGCTGTGCGCCTCGCTGGCCGACAGCGGCAGGACGATGACGTCGGAGCCGGCATCGAGCGCGGCCGTGGCGCCCTTCAGGTTGGGGGCCAGCGTGTGGACGATGACGCCAGGCAGTTTGCGGGCGCCGACCACCACCTCCGCCGCATCGGCCATCTGGGGCAGCAGCTTGGGCGGAACGAAGGAGGCGACCTCGAACCGGCGGACACCGGCACGGAACTCGGCCTCCAGCCAACGCAGCTTGCCGGCGGTTGGCATCACGCGGTCGAGGATCTGGAGCCCGTCGCGCAGGCCGACCTCGACGATGGTCACGGGGGCTTTTGTCATGGCAAGGAGTCTCCGTTCGGATGCGCGCGGGAGGGCGCGCATCCGGGGGAAGGCTTTGAAGGGAATGCGGTTTGGAAGCCGGCGGTTACGTTCCAAAGCCGGCGGCCTGCGGCAGCCAGAGCGAGAGCTGCGGGAACAGCCAGATGATGAACAGGCCCGCCATCATCAGCAGCACATAGGGCAGGGCGCCGCGCGTCACCTCGGCCAGGGAGGAGGTGGTGATGCCCTTGATGACGAACAGGTTCATGCCGACCGGCGGGGTGATCAGCGCCAGTTCCAGATTGATCATCAGCATCACGCCGTACCAGATCGGGTTGATGCCCAGCGCGGTCATCACCGGCAGGATGATCGGCGTGGTGATCAGGATGATGGCGATGGTCTCCAGGAACATGCCCAGGATGAAGATCGCGACCATCACCGCCAGGATGAAGCCGCTCTGCGACAGGCCCAGCGTCGCCACGGTTTCCATGATCTGGGCCGGCAGGCGGATGATGGTGATGGCGTGGCCGAACATGCCGGCGGCGGCGATGATCATGAACAGCATGACGCTGGTCCGCATCGTCTGCACACCGCAGTCCAGCAGGTCGGCGAGGGAGATGTTGCGGTAGACCAGCAACGCCACCGCCAGCGCATAGACCGCACCGACCGCCGCCGCTTCGCCGGCGGTGAAGATCCCGAGATAGATGCCGCCCAGGATCAGCGGCGGCATCATCACCGCCCAGACGGATTTGCGGAAGGCGGCGGCGACGGTGCCGAAGCCGGGCCAGGGCTGCGACCGCACACTGTCCATCCGCTTGGCCTGGAGCCAGCTGTACCCGGCGAAGATCACCGCCATCAGCAGGCCGGGAATGATGCCGGCCAGGAACAGGGCGCCGATGGAGGCGTCGGTGACGATGGCGTAGAGGATCATCGGCCCAGACGGCGGGATCAGGATGCCCAGGGTGCCGCCCGCCGCGATCAGCCCGTAGGTGTCGCGCTGGCGGTAGCCGTAGCGCTTCATCTGCGGGATGGAGATCGACCCGATGGTCAGCGCGGTCGCCACCGAAGACCCGGAAATGGTCGAGAAGATGGTGCAGGACAGGATGGTGGCGAAGCTGAGCCCGCCCTTGATGTGCCCGACCAGCGTGTTCGACATCTCATAGAGGTCGTCGACCACCTTGGCCTTGATCATGATGTGGGCCATGAAGGCGAACATCGGGATGGTGGCGAGCAGCGGGTTGTTCAGGCTGGCGAACACCGCGTCGGCCATGCTGTCGACGCTGCCCTCGAACAGGGCCAGCACGCCGAGGGAGGTGAGGGCGAGGGCCGCGAAGATCGGCATGCCGCTGAACAGCAGGAGCAGCAGCAGGCCCAGGATCAGGAAGGTCATCTCAGTGGCCCCCCGTCCGCTCGTCGGTTTCGACGCCCGCCAGGGCGGAGACCAGCTTGGCGAAGGCGACGATCCCCAGCAGGGCGGCTCCGACGGGAAGCGTCGCCTGCGGGATCCACAGCGGCAGTTCCAGCTGGCCGGAGGAAAAGGCGTCGAAATCGTAGGAGAAGGCGGCGCTGTGCCAGCCGGTGCGGACCAGCAGGCCGGCAAAGACCAGCACTGCGAGGCTGGCCCAGGCATCCAGCCAACGCCGCCCGCGCGGACCGACGAAGCCCATGATCAGATCGATGCGGATATGGTGGCCGGTGCGCAGCGCCTCGGCGGCGCCGGCCATCACCATGGCGACGACCAGATAGCCGCAGCCCTCGTCCACACCCTCCAGCGGATGGCCGACGACATAGCGGGCGACGACCCCGGCGGTGGTCAGGGCCAGTACGATGGCGATCAGCAGGATGCTCAGCGCGCCGCCGATGCGCGACAGGGCCGATGCGGTCCCGATCAGCAGGCGGAGCGCGCCGTGGGAGGTTCCCTTGCCGCTGACCGGTGTTACGGCGTCCGGGGTGGACATGCTGCTCATGTCTGGTCCCCTTATTGAAGCTTCTGGACGAGTTCGAGAAGCTTGCGGCCATCGGCACCGGTTTCGTCGGCGAAACCCTCGGCGAAGGCGGGGGCCATGGCCGCCTTGAAGGCTGCGTTCTCCTCCGGGGTCGCGACGTGGACCTTGACGCCCTTCGATTCCAACTCCGCCGGGGCGCTCGCGGCGGCCTCCTGCGAGGCTTCCAGTGCCCAGCCGGCGGCATCCTCGCCCGCCTTCTTCAGTGCGGCCTTGTCCTTGTCGGTCAGCTTGTCGTACCAGCGGGGATTGACGTAGCCATGCAGATAGGCGGCCAGGACCGGCACCACCGTCATATGGTCCTGCACCTCGAAATATTTGCGCGACCAGGCGGCGGCGACGTCGGTGATGGCGGAATCGATGACGCCGGTCGCCAGGGCCTGATAGACTTCGCTGCCGGGGATGGCGACCGGCGTGGCGCCCATCGCCTTCAGCCCGCGGTCGAAGGCCGGCCCGATGCCGCGCATCTTCTGGCCCTGGAAGTCCGCCGGCTTCAGCAGCGGCTTGCCTTTGGAGGTGAAGACGCTGGTGTTGGTCTGGAACATCCAGACCACGTTCCTGACGCCCTTCTTCAGCAACCGGTCCTCAAGGAAAGCCGCCGCTTCGGAGGTCGGCCATTTCCGCCATGCGTCGATCGACGACATGGTGTAGGGGCCGACGGTGACGTTCATCAGCGGCAGCGTCTTGCCCCACTGGAAATTCAGCGAGAAGGCGCATTCGATGTCGCCCTTGGCCACCGCCAGGATGTTGTCGTTGGCCTTGATCAGGCTGTCGGCCCCGAAGACCTGGACGTCGAGGTTGCCGTCCGACAGCGTCTTCACCTCCGCCGCCCAGCGTTCGATGACCTTGGAGATGTGGTGGGACGGCGGAAGCTGATGGCTGCACCGCATCCGCGTGGCGGCCTCCGCCTCCATCGGCAGCGTCGTCAGCGCCAGGGCCGAGGTCGCGGCGGCCAGCGACAGCATGGTCTTCAAATGGCTGGACGTCTTGGTGGGCGTCATGTCCTGCACCTCCCGGTGGTGGTTCGTTGCAGCGTTCCGGCGGGGTGGGAAACAGGGCCGGAAGCGAAGCCCGTTCAACTGCGGGCCTTCGGATTGTTCGTCTGCAAAGCAGAACAGCATGGGGGAGGTTGCGTCGTAAAATACAAAGACGCGAAGAGAGCTATCTGGTTTCGAGATGGCTATCCCGCAGCCGGCCGGGCCAGCGGCCGCTGCGATGGGCCTCGCGCACCACGTCGATCATCAGCCGCCGGGCTTCCACCACGGCACGGGACGCGGTCTTCATGCGCGAGGACACCAGATACAGGGTGCGGCCCATCGACGGGTTCACCACCGGCCGCGCCACCAGCTCGCCGCGGGCGATCTCGTCGCCGGCCAGGGCCGCCGACTGGACCGTCACCCCCAGCCCGGCGCTGACCGCCCGCTTCAGCGGGATGGCCGATTCGATCTCCAGATAGACCTTCGCGGCGATGGCGTTGCGCACCTCGGCGTCGCTGGCCAGCGCCTGGAGAACGGCAGTGCGGCCGGGCATGATCAGCGGCAGGCGCAGCACGTCGGCCAGGTCGATGGGGCCACCGTCGCCGATCATCGCGCGGGTACCCAGGCAGACCAGTTCCTCGTCCAGCAGCGGCACGCCGTCCAGCCGGTCGTCGTTCGGTGGTACCAGGGTCAGGGCGATGTCGGCCTGACCGGACAGCATCCACTGATGCATGATCTCGCTGTGCGCTTCGATCACGCGCAGCTTCACCTCGGTCAGGGTGGCGGCGACGCGGCGGATGAAGGGCAGGCCGATGGCCTCCATCGCCGTGTAGTTGAAGCCGACCATCACCGGCCCGACCACCGCCCGCGACAGCGACAGCACGTCCAGCTCCGCCTGCTCCAGCGCGTGCAGCACGCCTCTGGCATGGGCGAACAGCCGGTCACCCGCCTCGGTCCTGTTAACGCCGCGCGGTTGCCGGACAAGCAGCTGAACGCCCAGATCCTCTTCCAGCACAGCCACATGCTGGCTGAGCGCCGATTGCGCCACGTTCAGAAACTCGCTGGCCTTTGAAAAGCTGCCAAGTTCGCAGACGGCGACGAAATAGCGGAGACGGCGGAAGTCCAGCTTGGTTGGCATGCCGATTTGTCCCACAGGCCCCTTGCTGAACAAAGCGGAATGTTGGGCTCCGATGGGATGGACGCCCCCTGTTTCCGGTGAGTGACAACACCTAAAGGCGATCGACCTTCTGGACCTTCCATTAGGGGCCGTCATGGGGTCACTACACGAGAGTGCGCAAATTGTCCGGAAACTGAGAATGCGGTGCTGACATGGGCGTGGCTGCACGTTCGCGTCCACATTGGTGATGACGAGAACGGCCGTGAGTCGGCGCCAAGGAAACTCCTCAATCTCCTGCACTGAAACTCGAGCGAAATCCCGCCTGCACCGGTGATGCCTCCGAGGGCTCCCGGTGAGGTGGTCCCCGTTCCCCGGACAGTTTGGCGGCTGGAATAAGCTTGGTTCAGGTTCGTATCATGCCGCCATTCTGATCTGGTCCGGTGTGCCCTGGTAGGCCTCTGTCGGGGTTCTGCCGCCGAGTGCCGAGTGCGGGCGTTCGTCATTGTAGTAATCGATCCAGCGGCCGATCCCAGCTCTGGCCTCGCTGCCCGTTTCGAAGGCGTGGAGGTAGACGCACTCGTATTTCATCGATCGCCACAGCCGTTCAATGAAGACGTTGTCCATCCAGCGGCCGCGCCCGTCCATCGACACCCGGATGCCGGCCGCGGTCAAGAGTCCGGTGAAGCGCGGGCTGGTGAACTGGCTGCCCTGATCGGTGTTGAAGATGTCCGGCCGACCGTAGCGTGTCATCGCCTCCTCTACGGCCTCGATACAGAACTCGACGTCCATGGTATTCGATAGACGCCAGCTCAGGACCTTGCGCGTTGCCCAGTCCATCACCGCCACCAAGTACAGAAAGCCGCGGCGCATAGGAATGTATGTGATGTCGCTGGACCACACCTGATCGGGGCGGTCGATGGTCAAATCGCATAGCAGGTACGGCCAGATCTTGTGTTCGGGATGTGGCACGGTCGTCTTCGGGCGCTGGTAAACCGCCTGCAAGCCCATCCGCACCATCAGGCGGCGAACCCGCTTGCGGTTGACCTCATGGCCGTACCGGCGCAGATGCCGGGTCATTTGCCGGCTTCCGTACCAGGGCGTTTCCAGGAACTGCCCGTCGATCAGCCCCATCAGCTCCAGGTTCGCGGCCGGCTCGCCTTTGGCCGGTCCGTAGTAGCTGGACCGGCTGATCGAAACCAGCTCGCACTGTCGAGTGATCGATAGGCGCGGATGATCCGCCTCGACCTGTTCCCGCCTCCGACCGACGCTCATCGACCGGAGGCCTTGCGCAAAAAATCCCGCTCCACGACCAACTGACCGATCATTGCGTGCAGCTTCTCCACCTCGCCCCGATGGCTGGATTCAGCAGCTTCAGCCTTGCCGGAAAACACACCGGCCATCCCCTCCATCGCCTGCTTCTTCCAGGCGTTGATCAGCGTCTGGTGTACGCCGTGCTTGGCCACCAACTGCGACACCGTCAACTCGCCACGGATCGCCTCAAGCGCCACCTTCGCCTTGAACTCTGCCGAATACCGCTTCCGTTTCCCCGTCATCGGGTCCGTCCTTCTTCCTGGGCGAACCAAGCTTATCCGACTGTCCGGAAAACGGGAACCATCTCAGATGCCGCACACCCGCACGGGTTCCTTCATTGTTACGATCCGACGGTCGGCCGTGGGGGATGGGATGGTGCTGCCGCCGACACGGCGCGCCTCCTCCGCGAACCATTTGACGAAGGCGGCGCCGTAGCGGATTTCCCCGCGCGCCTCTTCCAGCGGTTTGCCCTGTTCGATGGTCAAGATGCGGGCCAAATCCTCCAGGTTGGCGATCATCATCCCATACCACCCCTCCAACAGGGCGGCGCGCTCCGCATGGGTGCGCCGGCGCCAAGCGGAGAAGGCGGCCGCGGCGGCTTCCACCGCGGCGCGGGTGTCGTCGCCGTCCATGTCCGGTACAGTGCCGACCGTTCGGTCGGTTGCCGGGTCGATCACTTCGATCATGCGTCGGGCGGTCCCGTCGCGCCATTGCCCGCCAATGAACCCCTGCTGACGGAAAAGCGTCGGATCGCACAAGTCCAGCAACATATTGAACTTTCCTTTCGTACTGTTCATGAAAGCGCCAGCAGTACCGCGGCGGCAATCTCGTCGGTCCGGTCCCTGCCGGGCACGGTACCGATGCACCGCGCCGTAGTGTCGGCATTGGCGATGCCGAGATGAGCGATGTCGGGGGCCGAGCCATGAACCGGCTCGAACATCGATGGCGCGTTCCGCGTGGGGTTGAGGTTGGCGGAGGCGACGAAACCCAGGCCCCCCTGAATGGCGGCGCCGAGGTCGGTCAGGATGTCGCCGAACAGGTTGGAGGCGACCACGACGTCCAGGCTTTTTGGCGCCGTGACCATGCGGGCCGCCATAGCATCGACATGACAGCTGGTGACCTCTACGTCCGGATGCTCGGCGGCGAGTTCGCGGGTAACCTCGTCCCAAAACACCATGGAGTGTTTCTGGGCGTTGGACTTGGTGACCGATGCCAGTTTCCCCGCCGGGCACGCGCCTGGGTGAAGGCGAACCGAAGGATTCGTTCGACGCCGGTGCGGGTGAAGATGCTGGTTTCCACCGCAACCTCGTGCGGGGTGCCGTTGTGGACACGTCCGCCTGCACCGGCATACTCGCCTTCGGTGTTCTCGCGGATACACAGGATGTCGAAGACCTCCTGTCGCAGCGGTCCCCGCACACCGGGAAGCGGTCGGTGTGGCCGGATGTTGGCATACTGGTCGAATGCCTTCCGGATCGGCAACAGAAGCCCGTGAAGCGACACTGCGTCCGGTATCTCTGCCGGCCAGCCTACCGCGCCAAGCAGGATGGCGTCGAAGCTGCGCAGAGTGCGGAGTCCGTCCGCCGGCATCATCGCGCCGGTTTCCTTGTAGTAAGCGCAGGACCAGGGAAACTCCACGCCGTCGAGGGCAAAGTCCGACCCTTTGGCTGCTGCCTGAAGGATCTCCCAGGCAGCGTCGATTACAGGAAGTCCGATGCCGTCACCTTTGATAATGGCAATGGAATGGCGTCTCATGTTGCCTAACCTTTGACTTGATGCATGGCCTTCGGCTGCCCGGCATGCCTTCGGCGCGGCACTTGGCAGGACATGCGTCACTGCCGCGATCGTTGCTGGCGGCGGGACGGCCACCATGGCTTCCAGGTGCCGGGACACCTCCGCTCGTCATGTCACAGCAACGTAGATTTTCCGTACGGTCTCGATGGTCTTCCAGACACCGGTGAAGCCCGGCTTCATGATGAAGCTGTCGCCGGCACGATAGGTGACCGGCTCGCCTCCGTCCGGCGTGATCTCGATGATGCCCGAAACGATATGGCAGAATTCGAACATGTCGCCCTTGATCGACCGGGTGACACCGGGGGTCGCTTCCCAGGCGCCGGTCAACACGCTTCGCCCCTTGGCCTCGTCCTGCGCCCATGTCCTGTAGGTCGGCGAGCCGGAGATCAATCTCTCCGGCGAAGGCGCGGATTCGCGCGGGGGGAAATTCGGCATCGGTTCGATGGTCTTCAACAGAGTCATGTAGTGTTCTTTCCTGAAGATCGGTCGCGAACGGACGTTGGTGCATAACTTGGTCGTCCCGTTGCGGGCGGCGTCGAGCCGGCGACCGCCTCCGGCGTCACCCAGATCGTCAGGTCACTGCGCCGGCGCAGCGCCGCATTGTAGGCTGAGCAGTTCTCCACACGGTGCAGGGCCTGCGGGATCTTGTGGCGGCGGAGCTCATTGGCCTTGTACGGCCTCGGCGGTTCGACTTCAGCGGGCCGCCTCTATACCCGCTCGCCCTCCCGACCACCACCAGCCCGGGCTTTGTGCGCCAACGTCCTCACATGGAGTATTTGGCCCATAGTGCCTCCCTCCATTCATGCAGGGAGGGTGCATCATCAAATGCCGGGACTAAACATCTAGTATCCCTTGTCACGATCAACCAAGCCCGTCATCCCAAGGCCCGCTTGGTGCCGTCGGATATTGTTGAGAACAACCTCGAAGGCGGTTTCCGGACGGGTCGCACTTGCAATGTGCGGTGTGATCCGGACGCGAGGGTGGGACCAAAGCGCGTGGTCCGGCGGCAGCGGTTCCGGATCGGTGACATCGAGAAATGCATTTCTGATTTGCCCTGAGGCGAGCAGATCAAGCAGCGCGGCCTGATCGAGATGTGGGCCGCGACCCGTCTGAATCAGAGATGCTCCCTTGGGTAACGTCTCGAGCAGAGTGCGACTTAGAATTCCGCGGGTATCGTCGGTCAGCGGCAACAGGCACACCAAAATATCCGCGCAACGAATCATTTCGGTAAGGCCTTGCATTCCCGAAAAGCAAGTGACATCGGGAATATTTCGTTGCGATCGGCTCCATCCCATGCATGAATATTTAAATAGAACAAGCCGTTCAAGCACGGCAGACGCCAAAGAACCGAGTCCAAGCACTCCCACCCGCGTCTCCGCGGCGGCCTTGACCGGCATCGGTCTCCATTGTCGATTGGCCTGCAGCATTGCGTAGTCGGGCAAATCACGCTGTATCGATATGACCGCCTGCGTTACGTATTCCACCATTCCATCGATTATGGCCGGGTCGATCATGCGCACGATCGGGATGTGAGCAGGAACTTCCGAGAAGTCGATCTGGTCGACACCGGCACCGATGGTAAAAACCACTTCCAGATTGGGGAAGGTTTGTTCGAGGCGCTCGGGAAGCTGCCAGGTTACAAGGTAACGGACCTCCGCAGAATTGCCGATGTCCGGCCACATCCGGAAGGGCAGGTCTGGGGCCTTACTTGCGAACAGCTCAGCCCAGACGGCTCCCCGCACCGGGTCGGATTTATACAAGACCGTCAAGTGACGCCTCCTGGTTACGAACTGCCGCCGTCGCGGTGATTTCGACTGCCAGCCCCTTTCCAAGTTCTGCGCCGACGCATGCGCGGGCCGGCGGGTGACCCGGTGCGACCCAGGCGTCCCAGACCTCATTCATTTCCGCAGCCATGCTCATGTTCGAGAGAATGATCTGAGCACCCAGGATATCGGCTTTGGTGCAGCCGATTTCGGCAAGCGTCTGATCCAGCAGACGAAGCACCTCTGCGGTTTGCTCGGTTACGGTCAGGCCGCGCGTTTCGCGTGCGGTGTGCCCGCCGATGAAAGCGATCCGACCGAAAGAGGCGGCGGCACACCACCGGTGGGCCACGCCAACTCGTTTTATCTCACTCATTGAAAGATGCCCCTTATACATGAAATCGGGTTGTTCCGATGCCGCGCCCTTGGTCGTTCCAGGCCAAGGATTATTCGGCGCCGAGTTGTGCCGCCGTTACGCTGATCTCGACGAATACGCCGTCGGCAAGACCTGCCTCGACGCATGCACGGGCTGCAGGGCACCCGGTGGGGACCCAGGCATCCCATGCCTCGTTCATCTCGGCCCACATATCATCCCTGGCGATGTAGATCTGCGCGCCAAGAATAGCCGCCTTGGAAAGGCCGAGTGTCGCAAGCGTCCGATCGATGCGTGTCAAGACCTCCTCGGTCTGCCTCCTGACCGACCTGCCTTTGGTTGCCTCCGCCGCATGCCCCGCCAAAAAAACGAGACCGCCGAAAGACGTTGCCGCACATGAGCTTTTTGATACGTCTACGCGGGTAATCATCGCCATACCCCCTCGCGTCATCTGGCTCCATACGCGACGCAGACCGGTTTCGCACGGGTCGGACGCCACGCGAAGCGCAGTGGATTCTGGTTTGTGTCGGTGCTGGAGAAGCGTCGATTACCGCCGCCGGCATGACGGCCCTGCCGACCGTCACATCTCGTTCGGTTGGAGTTTCGTCCCGTCTATCAATCTGCTGTAACCGAACGCCGCGCCATCCACCTTCGTCGTCGCGCCGGTTATCAGATCGGCAATGAGTTCTCCGGCCGCGGGCGCGATGCCGAAACCATGTCCGCTGAAGCCGGTCGACAGGTACAGCCCCTTTACCTGGTCGACTGCGGATATCACAGGCAACAGATCGGGCAGCGAATCAATGACCCCAGCCCAGGCGTATTTCGGTGTCGCACCGGACATTGCCGGATAAGCCTCGATCAGCCCCTGCAACGACTTGCGGATCAGCTGCATATCCGGCTGTGGGTCGAGAGTACGCGTGCGTTCGAAAGGGGAGATATCCGTCGGACCCCAGGCGGGCTCCAGCAATTCCGCCAAGAAGCGCGGTGATACCCTCAGTTTGACCCATTTACGACGATGCATGTAAAGCGGAAGGAAGCGGAACGCATGTCGAAGGAGGGTGGGGGTGAAATACACCGTACCCCTTCCATTCATTCCCACCGTCAATCCACCATCGCTACGAATTCGACTGGATACGGTCGGTGTGGAAACGCACCGGGCCAGTTCCGCAATACTAGCGGCGGTCGTCATGGCCGATCCATGGACGTGACCCTGCGGCAATCCGATGCCGTGTCTGCGCATCAGCATGCCTGACCATGCTCCGCCGGCACAGACAACGGCATTTGCCGATACCCGGCCCTTCTCGGTGATGACGCCGGTCACGCGACCACCGGCCATATCGAGCAGGCGCACCGCGCAATTCTGGAGAATTCGCACGCCGAGATCTCGGGCGGCACTCGCCAGCAATGGCGCTGCCCTCTCGGGTTCCGCATGGCCGTCGGTTGCAACGGTCACCCCGCCGACACACGGCCCCTCATAATCCGGCAGTCGGGCTCGAATCTCCGCTTCCTTCAGAAAGGTACTTTCGACGCCGTGTGCCGCGGCGGTCTGTTGCCAAGCACGCCACTGGACCTCACGCGCATTGTCGCCGAGTACGATCAGTGAACCGCCTTGCCGGAAGCCGAGGTCGCGGCCGGTCTCCTTCTGCAGATCCTGCCAGCAGTCGATGCTGCGCCGCATCAGTGCGAGTTCCTTCGGGTCGCGGCCCAACTGTCGGCACCACCCCCAGTTTCGGCTCGATTGCTCTCCCCCGACGATCCCCTTTTCCAAGACAAGCACGGAAAGGCGCTTTTTTGCGAGATAGTACGCCGCAGTGATTCCGACGATCCCCGCGCCGATGATGGCCACGTCGACATGCGAGGGCAATTGACTGTCGGTCTGAATACGCAGGAGCGGCTGGCGAAGGGCGGAATGGTTTGTCATTTTCCGAATCGTGCCGAAGCAAAGGGCGCAAGTGAAATGAACGGCTCTCTTCCCAGCATCAATTCGCAGAGAGCACGCGCGGTCGGCGGACCGCCGGTCATCCCGGCCATTCCATGACCAAACCCAAGAAAAAGTCCGGGATGCGCCGTGGATTGCTCGACCACAGGCATGCTGTCGGGAAAAGACGGGCGATGTCCCATCCAGATCGAGTGCTCGTCAATTTTCAGCTGGGGCAGGATTCCGGTTATCCGTTTGAGAAGAACGCCTGCCCGGGCTTCGTCAAGCGGCCGATCGAGTCCAGCGAACTCCACGGTTCCCGCGCATCGTATCCCAGCGTCGACCGGCGTCGCAGCGGCGGGACGGTCCATGCAAATGACCGGTATGCGCGGCGGATCGATATTCGGCTTGTGGATGGTGACGTGGTAGCCCCGTTCCGATTCAAGCGGCAGCCGGTATCCCAATGGGGCTAGCAGGCGCTGCGAGAATGCGCCCGCACAGACCGCGACCTGCCGCGTCCGATAATTTCCGACATTTGTCACCACTCGGAACCCGTCCTCTTCGGGGAGCAGTTTCATTACCGTCTCCGCCCGCAATTCTCCCCCTCTGGATACGAATTCGTCGGCGATCGTCTGAACAAGTTTAAATGAATTCACGGTGTTCCCGTTATTTTTCATGATAACGGCTTTTTTGATATTCCGTGTCAGGCTTGGTATCATCTGATACAAATCTTCCAACGGCAGCGGCTCCACCGAGGCGCCGACACGTTCCGCGATGATGTCACGGATCGATGCCGCTTTTCCGGTCGGATCGTCCTGCCAGAAATAGATTTGGCCATTGACTTTGATCAGGGAGTCGAACCGGTCCCCCAGTAGTTCCCGGTAGCAACCGAATGCATTCTTATGCAACGAGCGGATCTTATCCGCGATTTTCAGCACTTCATCGAGCCCCCCCGATCTTGCGGACCGCAGCAGCCACGGAACGGCACGGGGCAAATAGGATGCGCGGACCACCAGCGGGCCCAGCGGATCGGTCAACCAGCCGGGAATCTTGCTGATTATGCCTGGGATGACGTCGGGAACGCAGGTGTCGGGGCTGATTTGTCCCGCATTCCCGAAAGATGCACCTCCCCCAGCGACACCGGTATCGAGCAAAAGGACATCCTTTCCCGCCTTCTTCAGATAAAGTGCAAGCGACGCTCCAACTATGCCGGCACCCACGACGACAATGCGTTCTTTACCGTAGGACATTGGATCTCCTCGATGCGACTTTTCATGTTCCGGTTTGATCGGATCGGATTTCAGGCACGCGAGAGGGCGCGCCTGATTATTCTTTCGAAGACTGCCATCAGACAGGCTAGCCCGATGATGATCGTACTGACCGCCGCTATGCTCGGCCTGATCTCGTAAACGATGCTCTGGAACAGCTTGACCGGTAACGTTTCTCCGGCAGTCCCCATCAGAAACGACGAGACGATGAACTCGTCGAATGAACCGAGAAAGGCGACGAAAAAGCCTGACACCAATCCGGGCAGGGCGAGCGGAAGCGTAACGCGGCGGAGCACGCCCCAGCGCGAGCACCCGAGACCGTAACCTGCGCGTTCCAAGTTAACGTCGATGCCGCCGAATGTGGTCAGCAGGATCAGCAGGACGGGCGGAGTGCAGATAATCGAGTGACAAAGCGCCAGCCAGAGCGGATTGCCCACCAGCCTGAGTTCCATCGATACGAAATACATCCCGACTGCCGAAACCACGCCGGGCACGATCATCGGCAGAAGCAGGAGCGCGAGGATGGCTTTTGCCGGAACCAACATACCCCGCGTCAGCGAATATGCGGCCATCGCGCTTACCAGGAGCGTCACGACCGCAGACAGGAATCCGACGCCGACACTCAGACCAAGCGAATTGCGCCAACCCGCCTCACTGGTAACCTGGACGAACCATCTCATGGAGAGCGACGAGGGCGGGAACGTCAGGTAGTCATCACCGCTGAGAGAAATAATCACAATGACGATGATGGGAATGATGAAGAGCACCGCCATTCCCAGCGAATATATGCCGAGGGCTATAGAGACTTTCCCGTTCATGTCTTCCGCCCCATCAGATTTCGGATATCGGCAAACCGGCAATAGATCACGAAAAGCACCAGCGTCATTCCGGTCAGAACAAGCGACATGAAGGCGGCAGAACCCCAGTCAAGCGTCTTATCGATCGAATATTGAATCAATTGTGCAATCATGACGTCGTTCCGGCCGCCGACAAGTGCCGGTGTCAAATAGTAACCCATGGAAAATATGTACACCATGATCGATCCCGCGATGACGCCGTTCAGAGTGAGAGGAAAGAATACTCGTGAAAACGCATAAAATTCGCTGGCGCCCAAGCCTCTGGATGCTTTCATCAAATTTACGTCGATCGCTCTCATCGACGCGTACAAGGTAAGAACCATGTAAGGGAGCAACACGTAGACCATTGCGACCACGACTGCGGCGCGGTTGTAGAGCAGTTGAGCCGGGCTCTCCAATATCCCGATGCGCAGCAGGAACGAATTTACGATTCCCGCGCGCCCGCCGAGCACCATCAAGGCAAATGTGCGGACGACGGTACTGGTAAGGGTCGGCGCGACAATGCCGAACATGATCAGATAGAATCGCCATCCGGCTGTCCGGGTCAGATAGAAGGCGATCGGATAGCCGACCAGCAGCGTGCCCAGAGTTACTTCCGCTGCGATCACATTTGTCGTGACTATGGAATTCACGACCGCCGGTGCGAGCAATACGTCATAGGCCGTGCTTGTGATCTGGCCGAAGGATTGGCCCTCCAGCGATTCGAAGATGAAGAACCCAACCGGAAACACGAAGATGACGATCAACATTCCCAGCGCGGGGAAGATCATGGCGTCCGCAAAACGGGTATTATGTGTGTGCGTCATGCGGACGTCTCCATCGCGAGGCCGCTGTCCGTGTCCCATTCGATGGAGATCCGCGAGCCGACGGCCGGGCGGAAGAGGTTGTTGATGTTGGGAATTTCACTCGTCAGCTGGTCGCCGTCATCAGTGGAGACATGGAACCGGAAGACGTTGCCCAGGTAGGTGATGCGGTCGACGACTCCGTTGAGCCGGTTGACGTTTCCTTCCGGCGGAGCTGCGGATTGCGTAAGCATCAGCCTCTCCGGCCGGACAAAGACGCATGCGCGATCGTTCATCCTCAACCCTTCGGCCGCCCGGCTGACGATGGTTTTTCCACTCGGCAATGCGATCCGCGCCAATCCGCCGGTGAGCGAAGTGACCACGCCTCGCACGAAGTTCGCCTGCCCGAGAAACTGAGCCACGAAGACGTTGTTTGGACGCTCATAGACCTCCAGCGGCGATGCGACCTGTTCAATATGTCCCTTGTTCATGATCGCAAGCCTGTCGGACATGCTCATCGCTTCCTCCTGGTCATGAGTGACGTAGAGCACCGTCATGCGCAAACGCTGCTGGATTTCTTTTATTTCGGCCTGCATCTGGTAGCGGAGGTTCTTGTCGAGCGCTCCCATCGGCTCATCCATCAGGACGATGGGTGGGTGAAACACGATGGCTCTGGCCAGCGCGACCCGCTGCTGTTGTCCGCCCGACAATTGCTTCGATGACCGATCCCAGAACCGTTCCAGATGCACCATGCGCAGCGCGTCCATGACCCTTTGCTTGATTTCTGCCGTCGGAACGCGGCGGGCGCGAAGGGGAAAGGCCACATTTTCGAAGACGTTGAGGTGGGGAAATATGGCGTAGTTTTGAAACACCATGCCGAACCCACGCTGCTGCGGTGTTTGCGGAACGACATCGCGGCCACCGACGAGAATTTGCCCAGAGTCCGGACTGACAAATCCTGCCACCATCATGAGTGAAGAGGTCTTGCCCGATCCGGACGGTCCCAGCAACGAAAAGAACTCTCCCTGTTTTATCGAAAGGTTGATGCCGTTGACCACGACTTCGCTGCCATAGTGCTTTGTCAGTCCGCACATCTCCAGCGCATTGGCCTGCTGGGCGGCTGGCTTTGCCAACGTCGCAGATGACGCTGGAGATTGATCTTTCAACATTTTCACCGGCGCCATATCCTGTAAATTCGACCAAATTTATAATCATCACCCGACTAGGTAGCCGGTGGCTAACGGCGCGCTGTCCACTTGGACCATTCGTTGGTCGCCGTCTTGATGTTGTTCACCCAATATTCCGCATTAACGTAGAAACCCTGCTGTACCATGTAGGATTTTCCGGTCGACGGATCGACCAAGCCCGCTGGCACATAATCGAGTGCTTTATTGTTGGCTGGAATTGCCGCGATCTTTTCGGCGAATTTCGACTGGACCTCGGGACTGAGTACATAGTCGAGGAACAGCTTCGCTCCGTTGGGATTGCTGCCGTATTTCATTACCCCGTAGACCTGTTGTTCTATCCGGCACTGGTTCCACGTGAGCGCGACGGGTGCACCCTGATTGGCCAGCGGGATCAACCGATCGGACCAGATCGACGTCATCGCTACTTCTTTGCTCGCCAGCATTTGTGCGCACATCGCTCCCGACTCCCAGAATTTCGGAACCGATGCGCGAATTCTGGTGAGCGACGCAAATGCACGCTCCAGATCCAGGGGATAGAGCTTGTCCATCGGCACCCCGTCGGCCAGCAGCGCCATTTCGAGATCTGCGACGTTCGCGTCCATGCTGCCGAGCGATCGAGGACCAGGATACGCCCCGGTGTCCCAAAATTCTGCCCAGGAGTTTGGCGGCTTCCGACCCTCGAACATGGCGGTATTATAGCCGATGACCGAGGCGTAGATCGAATTCGCGACAAAGAACTCCCATTTGTGCGCCATGTCGATGTCGTTGGGATTGGTACGCTTGAAGCCGTCGTAGGGTACGGGTTCCAGCGCGCCTGCGTTCGCCAGCATGGTGAGCGACACCGGACCGTTATCGACCAAGTCGACTTCGGACTGCTTCATCTTCGTCATGGCAACCAATTTCGAAGTCGGAGCAGATACCGGTACGATTTCGATTCCCGTTGCCTTTTGAAACGGAAGGTAGGCGACTTCTGACAAAATCTCGTCGCGGTGGCCGCCCGGCGTGCGGACGACGACGCGTTGTGCCGCACGGGCCGGCGATGTCAGTATATAGGGAGCCGCTATGACACTTGCGGACAGACCCAGGAACTTGCGCCGAGCAAGCGTTGTCTTGGTCATTTAATCCCCCTGTTCTTCAACGCCTCTACGTAACGGCGTCGGCCAATTCTTCGGTTCAGACGTTTGAACTCGTTTCATTTTATTGAAACAGAGAAGATTGCCTCTGTCAATCGAATGTTGGAGTCGCCCGGGACGTTTTGGTTCGGTCTTTTCCGGTCCATTTGAATTCCCACGGACGGGCACCGATGCGGACTTCGGGAAGCGAAAACGAGGCAGTGCCGAGTGGTCGCCGCTCGCAACGCTCGATGAAGCACAGCCCATATCGGCGCGCCTCAGCGCATTTTATCTCGTGCCGGTAATCGGCCCGAAGACGTTGGTGGAGAACGTGGCGTATTGACGGACTCCGCCCTGGAAAGTTGTCGTTCAGGCGACCTTGCGGGAGGCCGGCATGCCGAGGCTGGTCATCATGTTCGACCTTGCAGCCGACCGCCGTCTCGACTTTCTGGACAGGCAGGGTCCGGGCGCAGAGGCTGAGCCCGATCAAGGTCTTGTACCGCAACATTGCCACCTCCCCGAGCGACCGGCGTCCGTAGCCGCCCGCCCGCTGCCAGTCGAGCCGACCACGCTCGGCGATCATGGGGATGTGCTGGTCGCGCTGCGTGGGCGCGCTTGCAGCGGTCTCGCCCGGCACCGCGGTGGAGCGCGGCGGGATGATCACCTCGACGTCGGGGATGTGGGCGGCGACGGCGCGGTAGACCGGCTCACCGTCATAGCCGCCGTCCGCCAGCACCGTGCCGATCGGGCGCTTGGTCTGGTCGAGCAGCGGGCCGACCAGCGAGGCATTGCCTTCCTGCGTGGTCGTCAGCTCCGAGGCAAGGATCTCGCCGGTATCGGGATCGACCGCCAAGTGGAGCTTTCTCCAGCTCCGGCGCGCTGGGCCTCCATGCTTTTCCAGGTGCCGCTCGCCCGTGCCGAACACCTTCAGCCCGGGCTTTGTGTATAAACGTCCAGCGGCTGCATTTCTCACTTCATTGAAAGCTTGTTTCAATGAAGTGAAATGCTCTAAGATCGCGCCGATGTGGTAAGCTGCATGGTCTGTTTGCTCGTAATAAAGATTGTCAACAGGAAAGATTCCAATGGTTTCCAAGACTTCCGCAAAGGACAGGATGAAAAACAGCAAATCTATGATGCTGGATACAAAAATTGTGGAAAAATTGGACCAGCCATCCGATGGGAGCGAAATGCAGGCTAATACCTCTTCGGGAGGCCTTGGTCCCAGGCTGCGCGCTTACAGGCAATCACGCAAACTTGGTCTAAAAGAACTGGCTGCGTTGGCTAGCGTATCGGTGGGTATTCTCAGCCAAATCGAACGCGGAATGAATGTCCCATCTTTGCGCACCGTCGAGAAAATTCGAAATGCATTGGACCTTCCAATCGGTTTTTTCTTCGATGAGGAACGCCCTATCGACAACGCCCGGGAAGATGATGCGATTTGCCGCAGTAATCGGCGGCCAGTACTGAAGTTTGGTCGTCAAGGGCTGTCAAAGCAACTTCTCCATCATGCCAAGTCCAGAGTATTTGAAATGATGATTATCGATTTGCCGCCAAGATCCAGCTCGGACTTTTCCTCTTATCCGTCCGAGAAGGGGGCGTTGGTAATGGAAGGAAAGATAACTTTCTCGATTGATGGTGAATCGAGTGATCTTAATGTTGGAGATAGTCTATTGTTCGATGGAACACGACCACACCAATTGCAGAATAATACTGATTTTTCTGCGAAGATCATGTGGATTGTAGCAAAGCTGCCTAACGAATTCCTGCTGTGACATGAGACGACAAGCCTCGGACATTGGAGACGGGCCGATGGGACCCGGCATATCCATGAGTTCGGAGCTACATAGGACGACTAGAGCGGATTCGGATCATTCTGATTCGTAGCCGGGGCGGCGATGAAGAAGGCTCGACTGTCGGTTGGCGTCACGTTGTCGATGGCATCGCGAATGGCCTCCCACGGTTCGGGGAGCGTCCTTGCAGCGGCTTTCCTGAGGTTCGCCTTGATCTTCGAGAATGCCATCTCGATGGTGGTGAAGTCGGGGCTATAGGGCGGCAGGAGCTCCAGGACAGCGCCTGTCCGCTCGATTGCCGCCCGCACGGCCGGAAGCTTGTGGGCGGGCAGGTTGTCCACCACGGCGACGTCTCCGTGGCTCAGCGTCGGTCCCAGAAACCGTTCGACATAAGAGGATGAGATCCCCGATGCTCGTCGATCCGATGCGAGCGGACATTGCCACCGCGCTTGTCCGGGCTCAGGTCGCCGCGCGCTCGTACATGGGCAACCCAGCGGATCGCCGAGGAAGCCCCAACCTCGAAGCGCGCAGCTGCCGATCGGCAAGAGGCACCAGCCGCAACCGGCCTCCTTCAACCAGTCCGAACCTTGAATCACAACTGCCCGTCCATGGGAATCTCCGATCCAGATGCCCGGCAATCCGCGCTAGGTCCTTGGCCTCCATGTGGGCACGGATGGCGGCGAAGCGACCTCCGGGCCACGCGCGACGTTGCTTTTCCTCGAGGCGGATGATTTGTCGGGATCCGGTCATACGTTCGAACTATGGATGGCGTCCACGACCGCATCGGTGACCTCTTTCATGGTTGCGGTTCCGCCGACGTCCGGGGTGCGGATCCCGGAAGCGCAAACCCGCTCGATGGCGCGCATCAAGCGTGCGGAAGCTTCGGTTTCCCCTAGATAATCGAGCATCTGAGCGGCGGTCCAGAACGATGCGACCGGATTGGCTATGCCTTTGCCGGCGATGTCGAAGGCTGAACCATGAATTGGTTCGAACATGGAGGGAAAGCGACGTTCCGGATCAATATTGGCGGTCGGGGCCACGCCCAGGCTGCCGGCGAGCGCACCAGCCAGATCCGATAGGATGTCGGCATGCAGGTTGGTTGCGACGATAGTGTCCAGGCTTTGCGGCTTCAGCGTCATGCGAACCGTCATGGCGTCGACCAGCATCTTGTCCCAGTCGACGTCAGGAAACTCCTTCGCCACTTCGGCGGCGATCTCATCCCACATCACCATACCATGCCGCTGAGCATTGGATTTGGTCACCACCGTCAACTTCTTGCGCGGCCGGGACCGTGCCAGTTTGAAAGCATGACGCATGATGCGTGTAACGCCGACGCGAGTGAAAATCGCAACCTCGGTTCCGACCTCTTCGGGCAAGCCGCGGTGGGCACGCCCGCCGCAACCGGCGTATTCCCCCTCGGAGTTCTCTCGGACAATCACCCAGTCCAGGTCTTCCGGACCGGCGTTCCGGAGCGGCGAGGTTATCCCCGGTAGGATCCGGGTGGGACGGACATTGGCGTATTGGTCGAAGCCCTGACAAATTGGCAGCCGCAAGCCCCATAGCGTGATATGGTCGGGCACATCCGGCGAACCGACGGCGCCGAAATAGATGGCGTCGAATGACTTGAGTGTCTGCAGCCCGTCTGCAGGCATCATGACGCCATGTTTCCTGTAATAGTCAGAACCCCAGTTGAAAGTGGCGACATCGAACCGGACGTTGCAAATCCGCTGCTCCAGCGTGTGAAGAACGATCGTACCGGCGCCGATGACCTCCGGGCCGATGCCGTCGGCGGGAATGGCGGCGATGGAGTATGTGCGCATATTGGAAAGTTCCTCAGTCCGGAGTACGAAGAGTGGCATCGGGCGATATGGAACTTGCCCGTCTGTGGTTCATTTGGAGCATTTGCCAGAGCAGGAACGTCGATTTCGCTGCGTTTCCTGATAACGGACGGATTCAACAGGACAATACAGATGCGATGAAATCCACAAAAACCAAGCGTTTCATCTAATAACTGATGATCGTTCCTGTCCTTTATTTTTGATAGCTTCGCTGGAGCCCATCATTCAGTTTAATGAGTATCCGGATTATTGAAATCGACAGAAATGACGAAGAACGGATGGCCGTTCCAGGCAAATTCCGTCAGATCGACGAGGGAGTCAATTCATCCGCGATTATATAAAAACGTGATATAATCGCTTTGCGGGGGAGTCAGTCATGGATCTGCACCAGCTTCGCTGTTTCGTCGCGGCGGCCGAGGAATTGCATTTCGGACGTGCGGCACACCGGCTCAACATGCTGCCGGCAGCCTTGGGCCGCCAAATAAGGTTGCTGGAGGAGGAGCTCGGAACTTGCCTTCTGGGCCGGACCACACGCAACGTTGCACTGACCGAGAACGGTGCGGCGTTGCTCGTCGAAGCCCGTGACCTCCTCCTCAGGGCTGACGGCATAGCTGCGCGCTTCCGGTTGCGGGGACGTAGCCGCGCGAGGGTTCTTCGGGTCGGGGCCATCGACAGCGCGGCTGCTGGCCTGATCCCTCGATTGCTGCGCGATTTCCGGGAACGATACCCCGAAGTCGCCGTCCAGCTGGTTGAGGACAAGACGATCCGCCTGTTGCCCCGTCTGTTGTCCGGACGCCTCGATCTCGCCTTCGTCCGGCCGCCGGAAAGTCCCGAAAAGCGCCTTGAATTTCAGTTTCTATTCCATGAAACCGTCGTGGTGGCCATTCCAGCCCGGCATCCGCTGGCCAACCGGGAACAGGTTGAAATTGCGGATTTGGCGGACCAGCCCTTGATCGTGCCCGATCGCAGATTTCGTCCTCACAGTCATGACGCGACCACCGGATTGTTTGCGGAAGCAGGCTTGCGGCCCGTGATCGGACAACTTGCCGAAGAGAAGCAGACGATCATCAATCTTGTCGGCGCCGGCCTGGGCATTGCCATCGTTCCGCGATGGACCTCCCATATGAAGAACGATGCTGTCTGCTTCATCCCATTGATGGCGAAGAGTTCCAAGGGAGCCAGTGGACTGCCTCTGGCTGTGTCCTGGGTTCGCGGTGTGCGCGACGAACTGCGAGACGAGATGCTCACCCTGCTGCAGGGCGGGCTGGAGGCTTATGCGGAGCGTAGTTGACGCTTCAAAGCGATGAAGCCACCGGGGCAAATAGGCCACCATGCCGCGAGCGAAGTGATTTCAAAGGACGTTTATGCACAAAGCCCGGGCTGGTGGTGGTCGGGAGGGCGAGCGGGTATGGAGGCGGCCCGCAGAAGTCGAGCCGCCGATGCCGTACAAGGCCAATGAGCCCCGCCGCCATAAGATCCCGCAGGCCCGGCACCGTGTGGAGAACTGGTCAGCCTACGATACGGCGCTGCGCCGGCGCGGTGACTTGACGATCTGGGTGACGCCGGAGACGGTTGCCGGCTGGACGCCGCCCGCAATGGGCCGGCGCGCTACTCGGACGTGGCGATCGAAGCCGGGCTGATGCTGAGTCTGGCGTTCAGTCGGCCATGGCGGCAGACCAAGGGTTTGCTGGGCCTGTTCATGCGCCTGCTCGGCCCGGAACTGCCGGTGCCGGTGCCGGATCACGGTTCCGGATCACACGACCTTCTCCTGGCGCAGCGCCAATGTGGGGGTCGCGTCAGCCCTGGCCAGGACGGACGGGCCGGTCAGCATGGTCATCGACTCCACCGGGCTGAAGGTGTTCGGCACGGGCAAGCGGCACCTGGAAAAGCATGGAGGCCCACTTCCGGGACCGGCGACCGCTCCGCCGCGGGGATGCCAATGTCGCCGATTGTGGCTGATGGACGGTCTGTGAGGAGCCGTGACAGCAATTATCCAATTGCGATCAACCGGCTATGGTCGTGTCCCATGAGGTGGTGTAGGAGCTGTGGGGAACCGGCCCGCCGCAGCGCCCTTCGATGGCTGGCGTAGGCGGGCCGGTTATCCATAGCGGGGCGGTCATCGTGGTTCTTCGATAGCGTCTGGTCACCACAACACAACCTCGACCGATGGTGACCACGATGACCGACGAGATGATGGCGCTTCGCGCGATGCTTGAGAAGGGCGCGGATGCGGATGTTCTGCGCGAGATGATCGGCTTCGCCGCCGAGTGGCTGATGGAACTGGAGGTTCAGGGTTTGACCGGCGCCAGTCATGGTGAACGGTCGGTCGAGCTGCTGGTCCGGCGCAACGGCTATCGGGATCGCGACTGGGAAACCCGAGCGGGCACCGTCGAACTGCGCATCCCCAAGCTGCGCAGGGGCAGCTACTTCCCCGGCTTCCTGGAGCCGCGGCGGATGGCCGAGAAGGCGCTGACGGCAGTGATCCAGGAGGCCTATATCCAGGGCGTCTCGACCCGTTCGGTGGACGATCTGGTTCTGTGAACCTCGCCGGGTTTCCCGGAGGGCCCATCTTCTGAGAAACTGGGGTCATCATGACGAAACAGGCATCCCCCAAATACGCCCCTGAAGTCCGCGAGCGTGCGGTTCGGATGGTGTTCAAGCACGAAGGCGAACACGCTTCGCAGTGGGCGGCGATTAGTTCGATTGCGGCGAAGATCGGCTGCAATCCCGAGACACTGCGGAACTGGGTCCGCCAGGCCGAGCGTGACCAGGGCAAGCGCCCCGGCCCAACGACGGACGAGCAGGAGCGGATCAAGGCGCTGGAGCGCGAGGTGCGGGAACTGCGCCAGGCGAACGAGATCCTTCGCAAGGCGTCGGCTTATTTCGCCCAGGCGGAGCTCGACCGCCCGTTCAAGAAATGATCGCCTTCATCGACGCGCACCGCGCCGTTCACGGGGTCGAGCCGATCTGCCGAGTGTTGCCGATCGCCCCGTCCACCTATTATGCCCATGCCGCCCGTCGGGCCGATCCATCCAAGGCGCCGGCCCGTTCGCGGAGCGACGCCGAGCTGAGTGGGGCTATCCGGCGGGTCTGGGACGCGAACTTCCAGGTCTATGGGGTACGCAAGGTCTGGCGGCAGTTGAGGCGGGAGGGCATCGACGTGGCACGCTGCACGGTGGCCCGACTGATGGAGCAAATGGGCTTGAAGGGAGCGATGCGTGGCAAGGTGGTGCGCACCACGGTCAGCGACCGGGCGGCGCCCTGTCCCGCTGACCTGGTGAACCGCCAATTCCAGGCGCCACGTCCAAACGCCTTGTGGGTGGCAGATTTTACGTACTTATCGACATGGCAGGGCTTCGTCTACGTGGTCTTCGTCATCGACACCTTGTGGGATGGCGGGTATCCAGCACAGCCCATGCCGGCTTCGTTCTGGATGCACTCGAACAGGCACTCCACGACCGCCGGCCCGCCAAGGGCAGCGGCCTCATCCACCATAGCGACCGTGGATCGCAATACGTTGCGATCGGCTACACAGAGCGTCTCACCGAAGCTGGGGTCGAGCTCTCCGTGTGCAGCGTTGGCGATTCCTACGACAACGCCTTGGCCGAGACCATCAATGGTCTCTACAAGACCGGGGTAATCCGGCGCCGCGGGCCATGGCGCACCCTGGAGGCTGTCGAGTTCGCCACCTTGGAGTGGGTCAACTGGTTCAACAACCGGCGCCTGCTCGAACCCATCGGAAACGTTCCTCCCGCCGAGGCCGAAGCGCGCTATTATGCTCAAACCGAGGACGTCGCCATGGCAGCGTGACTCAAGACAAATGGCCTCCGGGAAACCCGGCGCGGTTCACCCCGCCACAACCGGCCGCATCTTTCACCACGCTCCAGAACTCCGGGAGCCCACCGCTCAGAAGTCGGCCTGTTCCGCCTCCAGATAGGCGAGGCTGATGTATTTGGCGATGTTGCTGTCCCAGCCCTTGGTTTCCGCCGCGCGGGAGGCGACGCGCGGGTCGGCCAGCACGGCGGCCTTCGCCTGCTCGACGGGCTTGCCAGCCTTCACGGCGGCGACGCAGGTCTCATAGATGCCTTCGAACAGGCTGCGCTGCCACTCCGGCACGCCGGGGCCAGGCACGCCGTGGGCCGGCAGCCAGATGCGGGTATCGCTGTCGGCCCGCAACCTGTCCATCGTCTCGAAGGTGCCGAGATAGGACCCGTCGTCCATGTTTGCGATGCGGCGGTCCATCATGATGTCGCCGACGCACATGACGCCGTCCTCCACCACTGCGACCGCCAGATCGGATGGGGTGTGGGCGGTGCCGTAATGGTGCAGGCGCAGCCGGACGTCGCCCAGCGACATCTCGTCGCCATGGGCGGCGTCGCGGTTGGGGGCGACGATCCGCGTCCCGGCTGACGCCTGCGCCGTCCATTTGACCATGGCGCTTTGCCAGAAGCTGCCCTGCACGCCTGAGATCGCTTCCCGCGTGCCGGGCAGGGCGTAGCGGGGCAGATCCTCACCGAACGCCTCGGCGAAGGCATGGTTCCCTAGCCAGTGATCGCCGTGATAATGCGTGTTGACGATGCCGACGACCGGCTTGGGGGTCAGCGTCCGCAGCATGCGGATCGCCATCTCGCCGATCTGGAGCGAGGCGCCGCTGTCGACGACGATCACGCCGTCGCGGCCGATGACGAAGGTGATGTTCGCCATCATTCCCTGGTTCTGCGGCGTTGGAAAGCCGTCGGGCGCCTGGATGATCCAGACATGTGGGCTGACCTGGACCGGCAGCATGTCGGGCACCGGCGGCCCCTTGACGAAGGACTCCACCCCGGCGGCGAAGGCGCGGACCGTCTCCAGTCCCGGCAAGGCGGCCAGGAGCGCCGCACCGGCGGTCAGCAGGCGGCGGCGGGGCAGGCGAAGCATGCGGGCTCTCCTATGCATGGTGCCGGAAGTCAGTCTGCGGCGACGGGGGGAACGGTGGCGGTGGCGGTGGCGGCGGTGTACGGCCGTGCCGGCCGGTCGATGGCGAGGTCGGTCAGCACCGCGCCGATCCACATCGACCACAGCACCAGCCACGCCGTCGCCGTGAAGATGGAGGCGCCGGACACCCCCGCCCCAACCGCGCAGCCGCCGGCCAGCACGCTGCCGAACCCCATCAGGCAGCCGCCGACGATGTAGCGCCGCATGGTGGAGCCGTCATTGAAGCCCTCCAGCTTCAGATCGCGACCTGCCAGCCCGGCCAGGAAGGCGCCCAGCGCCACGCCGGGAATGAGGCCGGTGTCGAAGCTCCAGCGGGTGCCCGGCGGCGACAGCACCAGCATCAGGAAATCGGCCGAGGGCGCGGTGAAGCTCAGCGAATGGATGGTCACCGGATCGAAGGCGGCGGCGGCGGCCCGCCAGGTGAACCACCAGGCGGCGGCAACCGTCGCTCCGACCCCCGCCGCACCCAGCCAGGACCAGCCCGACAGGCGGTTGCGCCGCGCGATCACCACGCCGGCCGCGAACCAGCCCAACCCGAACAGCAGCGCCCCGCCATGCCCGGCGCCGGCCAGCGCCAGCAGGTCGCGCTGCTGACCGGAAATCACCCACCAGCCGTTGATCGCCTCGCGCAGCGGAGACAGCACGCCGCGCATCGCCGCCTGGGCGACCACCGCGAACACCAGACCGGACAGCAGCGCCCGCAGATTGCCGGTCGCCGACAGCACCAGCATGCGGCTGGCGCAGGCGCGGGTCAGCGTCATGCCGCAGCCGAACATCAGCCCGCCGATCGCCGCCCCCGACAGGCTGCCAGGGTTGTTGAGCTGGCGGACGCTGCCGGTGTCGAACAGCCCCAGCAGGATCAGTCCCTGCGTCGTCATCAGCGCGGTGGAGAAGGCGAGCAGCCACACCGCCAGCCGGTCACCCAGCCGGCCATGCGCCACCTCAAGCGTCGAGGCGCGCAGGCAGAAGCGCGACCGCTGCGCCACCACGCCGAACAACGTGCCGATCAGCAGCCCGCCCAGCGCCATGAAGCTGTCCTCGCCCAGGCTTTCCATCAGGGCGTCGATGGTGAGACCCATGTCCGCAGCCCTTTCAGGGCTTGATGTAGGCGTAGTGGTCGCGCGCTTGCAATTCGGTGATGCGGACGACGCCGGACGGCGTGAACTCCGCCTCCATCACGAACTGGTCCTTGGTCAGGTTGCGCCGCTTCATGGTGATCTCGCACACCTCGAAATGGACACCGCGCCCCTTCAGATCGGAGATCAGCGGCGCATACTCGATGTTGTTCTTCTGGTCCTTGGCGCCTTCCATCAGCAGGTCGACGCCTTCGGCGTGGGTGACCACGCGGATTTCGGTCTTCGGCGCCACGTCCAGATGGTTGCGGATGTTGCGCAACGCCTTGGTGCCCTGCTCGGCCGCATTGTCGATGTGGTAGACGACCTTGTCCTGGGCCAGCGCCGGGGCGGCGCCGGCCAGGGAGAACAGCATCAGCAGGGGGGCCAGGAAACGACGAACGCTCATGGTCTGAGCCTTTCCGGTTCGGTGCTGGAACACGTGGAAAAGGGGAGCCGGGGTTCAGGCGGCGAGGCCGGGGTTGCCGTCCATGCCCTTCAGGGTCGGCAGGTTAAGCTGCGGCGGCGCCACCGTCTTGCGGGCGCGCAGATTGCGGGCGACGAGGTCCCAGATCGGCTCGCCGCCGGCCGCCTTCGCCTCTTCCGCCACGGGTGCCCAGCCGGCGACCTTGTAGCTCTTCGACGCCTCCAGCGGCTTGCCGTTCAGCGTCATGTCCTGGATGCGTTGCCCGGCCGGGGCGGCGGGGTCGCAGGCGTAGGACAGGCCGCCGACGCGCACCATGTCGCCGCCCTGCTGGTAATAGGGGTCGGGGTTGAACAGGTTGTCGCAGACATCCTCCAGCACCGTCTTGATCTGCTCGCCACTCATCTGCGTCAGCGTGACGTAGGGGTAGGTGATGGCGGTCTGGTCCAGCAGGTTCTCCATGGTGATCGGCTGGCCGGGCAGCAGGGTGGTGCCCCAGCGGAAACCGGGAGAGAAGGCGATCTCGGCATCCTTCTCCGCCATCAGGGCGTCGAGGATCACCTGATCGAAGCTGCCGTTGAAATTGCCGCGCCGGTACAGCGTGCCCTCCGTCACCGCCAGGGTCTCGCCCAGCTTCGCCTCGTAGGGGGCGCGGACACGCGTGATCAGCGCGTCCATCTCCGGATCGGCGGGCAGCAGGTTGGCGAAGACCGGCATCAGCCGGTACCGGAAATCGGCGACCCGCCCGCCCGTCACATGGAGGTCGAGCACGCCCAGGAACTTGCCGTTGGAACCGGCGTTGGTGACCAGCGTCCGGCCGCCGGGATTGGCGACGATGCTGGGCGCCGGCATGCCGTCATGGGTGTGGCCGCCGAGAATGGCGTCGATGCCGCGAACACGCGACGCCATCTTCAGGTCGACGTCCATGCCGTTGTGCGACAGCACGACGACCACCGCCGCACCGGCGGCGCGGGCGGTGTCGACCGTCGCCTGCATCTCCTCCTCGCGAATGCCGAAGGTCCAGTCGGCCACCATGTAGCGCGGGTTGGCGATCGGCGTGTAGGGAAAGGCCTGTCCGATCACCGCGACCTTGACGCCGTTGACGTCGCGCATGGTGTAGGGCTTGAACACCTCGTCGCCGAAATCGGCGGTCTTGATGTTCTGGGCGACGATCTCGATGTGGCCGGCGAAGTCCTTCTCGGCGATCTCCTTCACGCGGTCCTGGCCGTAGGTGCATTCCCAATGCAGCGTCATGATGTCGACGCCCAGCAGCTTGGCCGCCTCCACCATGTCCTGGCCCTGCGTCCACAGCGCGGTGCCCGATCCCTGCCAGGTGTCGCCGCCGTCGAGCAGCAGGGCGCCCGGCCGGTTGGCGCGCACCCGCTTGACCAGCGTCGCCAGATGGGCGAAGCCACCGACCTTGCCGTACAGCCCGGCCAGCTTTTCGAACTCCAGGCAGGTGAAGGCATGCGCCTCGCGGCCTCCGGCGGGGAGCTTGAAATGTTCCAGCAGCCGGTTGCCCACCAGATGCGGCACCCGGCCGGCCATGTCGCCGATGCCGAGGTTGACGCTCGGCTCGCGGAAATGGATCGGCTTCAGCTGGGCATGGCAGTCGGTGATGTGCAGCAGCGAGACGTTGCCGAAAGCCGGCGCGTCATATACAGCGTCCGCCAGAGCCTCCGCGCGAGCGAGGCCAGCGCCCGGCAGCAGCAGGCCGGCGGCGTTGGCGGCGGCCAGGACGGTGAGGAACTCGCGGCGGTTCATTGCGGCTTCCCCGCTTTGGCGTTGACCGGAGAGGCCGGATCGAACAGCAGGGCCATCAGGTGTTTGATCTGCGCCTCCGCCAGGATGCCCATATGGCCGGCGCGCGGCATGTTGGAACAGGCATTCAGCGATTTGGCGTTGTAAATCTTGGCCCAGGCTGCCTTCATCGTTTCCTCGTCGCCGCCGCGCAGCGCGCCATATTGCAGCAGGCTGGGGCCGATGGTGCCGTAGGAAATCTCCGCCGGGCTGATCTGGTGGCAGTTGTAGCAGTTGCCGCCGTTGGGCTCGCCCGGCTTGTCGGTCCAAGTGTTGCCGCGGCCGCTCTGGGCGATCTTCTCGCCCTCCTTCCAGTCACCCAGCCATTTGCCGTCGGACGGCCAGTTGACCGTCGCCATGTTGGCGGCCTCGATGCGCTGACGCTTCTCGGCGGCGGCCGGGCTGGCGGCGGCTTCGGGGTCGGAGCAGAAGGCCTGCGTCTCGTCCTGGGTCAGGCGATCGAGCTTGGCGATGCCCTTATCCTTGAAGCTGGCGGCCAGCATGTGGGCGAAGGCGGTATCGTCGGCCCCCGGTCCCCAGGACGATCCGGCCTTGGTCTCGGCGAGCGCGGGGCCGGCCAGCAGCAGGACGGCGGCGAAGGCGGCGTATTTCACGACATCTTTCATGGCGGCCTCCCTCAACGCTTGATTCCAGGTGTCTTCATCGGTGCTCCGCTGGCGTTGGCAGCCATGAACATCGACAGCGCGATGGTCGCGTCGGAGGTGTAGACCGGTTCGGGGAAGCGCTGCTGGCGGAAGCAGTCGTTCAGCCGCCACTGCATCGACCACATCTGGCCGGCGCTGACCCGGTAGGCCGGCCAGCTGCCCCAGCCGGCCGCCGCTCCCTTGGTTCCGGGGATGTAGGGCAGCTCCTGGAGACGGATGCGCGTGCCTTCCTGGCCGTGGCAGGTGGCGCAGGAGAAGTCGTAAGGGCCGCCCTGATAGTAGAACATCCGCTTGCCCAAGTCGTACATCGCCTGTTCCTTGGGATGCTTGGGCGTGACGGCGATGGGATCGTCCTTGGACTGACCGGAGACGTAGGCGGCGAGCGCGATCATCTCTTCCTTCGGCGGGGCGGTGAAGGCGGCCTCGACATAGGGTTTCGGGTCTTTGCCCTGCAAGGTCTCCATGCAGGTCAGCAGGCGGGATTCCAGATCCTGGACGCGGTCGGTGTCAGCGAAGTAGTGCGGAAGCCGGGCATAGGCGCCCTTGACCACGCCGGGGCCGAGGCCGAGGTCGCATTTCTCCAGCGAGGCCTTCTTCGGGCCGGCAGGCGTCTTCCACAGCTCCTCGCCGCTCAACTCGAACAGTTCGGCGGGGTTGCCGTCCTGCAAAGCTTCGCGGTAGGCCTCGATGCCCTCCTGTGCCGCATCCTTCTGTGCGTAGGCCGCCGTGGCGGCCACCGCCGACACCGCAAGGAACGCCGCAACCCCAACGCTTACGCGGTCCATCTCTTCCCCCTCCCGTCCTTGTTCTTGTCCGTCCGCCAGTGCTGACTTCAGGTGACGGTGGCTTCGTCGGAGCGGGTGTCGCCCTTGTTGTCGACCCAGGTGACGGACACCTTGTCGCCGGACTTGCCGCCCTTGACCTTGAAAGCGAGGTAGGGGTTCTTGGAAATCGACGGCCCCCACTGCGCCTGCATCACCGTCTTGCCATCCAGCTTGGCGGTGACCTCGTTGATGAACCAGGCGGGGATGACCGTGCCGTTGGCGTCCTTGCGCTGGCCGGTTTCCATCTCGTGGCTCATCAGGATCTTGATCTCGGTGACGCCGTCCTTGGCGGAGGCGCGGATCTTCATCGGATTGCCCATCGTCGTGCTCCTTTCCTGTCCGCTCAGCCGCCGCAGCCGCCGAGCGTCACCTTGATTTCCTTGGCGGCCGCGTAGAATTTGCCGTCCGCCTTGACCAGCACCATGACGTTGGAGGTCTGGCCCATCTTGATGCGGGCGGTGACCTCCGGGATGGTGTCCGGCCCCATGTCGAAGGCGGCGGCCAGCATGTTGGGGTTCTTTTCCACCAGGATGGCGATGCGTTCGGTGTTGGGCAGCTTGCTGATCGCCTGGACCGGAACCACCGCCCCGTTCTCCGCAATGTCGGAGGCGACGATCTGCACGTCGCCGCTGTTGGCCGGTGCGCCGGCGCCCAGCGCCTTCAACGCGTCGTCCATCGTCTTGGCGTCGAAGGCGGTCTTGTCCCAGTTGGCGAGAGCCACCCGCGGCACCACGAATCCGGCCGCCGCCAGCGTTCCCAGGAAGGTCAGTAACTGACGCCGTTCCATCGCTGCCTGTGTCATGAGAGATGCTCCTCCTCGGTCTCGTTACTTCTGCGGCGCGCCGGACAGGATCCAGGCGACCAGGGTCTTGGCGTCGTCGATGCTCAGATCGTCCTGCGGCGGCATCGGCACGGCGCCCCAGGCGCCTTCGCCGCCGGCCTTGACCTTCGACACCAGTGCGTCGGCGTTGTTCTTGCCGCGGTAGCGGGCGGCGATCTCGCTGTAGCTCGGACCGACAACGCGGGTGTCGACGGCGTGGCAGGACAGGCAGCCGGACTGCTCCGCCAGCGCCAGGGCAGGGGAGGGGGCCGCAGCTGCCGCCGTGTCCGGGCCGGTGCGCTGGCCGCGGACCGGCCCGATGATGCGGTTCTGTTCGGCGATGTTGCCATGGGCGCCGCGGGCATGCTCGGGCAGCTGCGACGCCAGTTCGGCCTTCGGCTTGCAGTTGGTCATGCAGACGGCGTTGGCGGTGTCGGCTTTTGTCGCGACACCGGGAAAGTCGGGGCCGGGCCACAGGGCGTGGGCGGTGGTCATGCCGTCGCGGTTGGGCATGCGCTTCTGCACGTCGCGGATCGTCGCGTCGGTCAGGGTGTAGTCGTCCGGCACGATCTCCGCGAGATTCAGCAGATAGGCCAGCACGGCATAGACGTCCTCATCGCTCAGCGACTTCGGCGCGTTCCACGGCATGGCGCGGCGGATATAGTCGTAGAGGGTGGAGACGGTGGCGACCTTCATGAAGGTCGTCCGCGCCGGGAAGTCGGTGCGTTTCAGCGCGGCGACATGGCCGCTCGTGATGTCCTCGGCGGTCGTGCCGCCGACCAGCGGGTTGAAGACGCTGTTGCTCTCACCGAAGGTGCCGTGGCAGCTGGCGCATTTCTGCTCCCAGATCTCCATGCCGCGCGACACGGTGCCGGACCCCTTGGGCAAGCCGGCGAAGTCGGGACCGACATCGATGTCCCAGGCCTTGACCTCGGCCGGTGTCGCCGGACGGCCGACATTGGCGAAGCCATCCCCCAGCGCCGGCGCCGCCCAGCCGAGGAGGACGGCGGCGAACAGCGCCGCTTTACAGGATCTGGACATTGTTCACGTCCCCGCTTTCGGCGACCTGCCAGGTCTGGATCGCGTTGTTGTGGTAGATCGACCGCGTGCCGCGCACCGCGCGCAGCTGGCCGTAGGCGGGCTGGACGAAGCCGGTCTCGTCGACGGCGCGCGATTGCAGCAGCGCCGGACGGCCGTCCCAGTTCCAGGGCAGGGTGAAGCGGGTCAGGCATTTGGACAGGACGGGCGTCTGCAAGGTCGCTTGCGTCCAATTGATGCCGCCGTCGGTCGAGACATCCACCCGCTTGACCGCCCCGCGGCCCGACCAGGCGAGACCGCTGATGGTGAAGTACCCCTTGTCCAGCAGGGTCTGGCCGCCCGACGGGCTGGTGATGACCGACTTGCATTCCTGGATGGAGGTGTATTGCCGGTGCTGGCCGTCGGGCATCAGGTCGATGTAGTGGACCGCCTCGTCCTTGGTGGCGTAGGGCCGGTCGCCGACCTCGATCCGGCGCAGCCATTTCACCCAGGAGACGCCCTGCACCCCCGGCACCACGAGGCGCAGCGGATAACCGTTCTCCGGCCGCAGCATCTCGCCGTTCTGGCCGTAGGCCACCATCACCTCGCCCGACAGCACCAGTTCGATCGGGATGGTGCGGGTCATCGACGAGCCGTCGCCGCCTTCGGCGAGGATGAACTTGGCGGCCTTCAGGTCGGCACCGCAATCCTCCAGCAGGGTGCGCAGCGGCACGCCGGTAAACTCGCTGCATGACAGCATGCCGTGGGTGTACTGCACGGTGGGGACCGCGACGTTGCCCCATTCCATGCCGGTGTTGGCGCCACATTCGATGAAGTGCATCCGCGACACCGGCGGCAGGCGCATGATGTCGTCCATCGTGTAGACCTTGGGCGTCTTCACGAAGTCCGGCCGGGCGCCGTTGACCATCAGCCGGTGCCGGGTGGGGTCGATGTCCTGCCAGCCCTGGTGGTGCCGCTCGAAATGCAGGCCGGAGGGCGTGACGATGCCGAACAGACCCTGCAAAGGCGCGAAGGACACGCTGGCGGCGGCCACCTGGGTCAGGCCGGGGCTTTGCCGGCGCACCAGCCCGCGCTCGTGCTTCGACGGCTGGCCGTAGGGATTGGCCGCCACCGGCTGACCCAGGCTGCTGCCCCAGGGGGTGGGGTTCAGGATGTTGGGGTCGCCGGCGGCATCCGCCGGGGCCGCTGCCGTAGCGGCGCGACCAGCGAGTGCCGCCGCGCTGCCGGCCGCCACCGCCGCCAGGAAGCTGGCGCGCAGCAAATCGCGCCGTCCCTTGTCGACCAGCCGGATGTCGTCGGCGGTCAGGAAATTCTCGGGCGCCCGCCGCAACCGGCCGGCCCGGATATCCGCGCCGGGGATATCCGGGCTGGTTATATCCGCGCCGGGGACGAGCGGATCGGTTCGGGGAGTCGCTTCTCCCGTTGGCCGCAACTTGCTCATGTCGGTCTGAATTCCTTCCGGTTCGCTGCCGGTGTTCTTGTCGCGCTTATGGTACGTGTGGCGAACAATCGCCGCCACCGGGTCGATTCCGGTCGGGACCAAGGGAAAACCCTTGGTTTCAGGCAGGGCGTGCCGCTGAAGCCTTGGTCGGCCCCTTTAAACTCGGTCGCTTAAACCCGGTCGCCGGGCGTCAGCGCCAGCCGGGCCAGTTCGGCGACGGAGCGGGCGCCCATCTTCTCCATCACCATCTGGCGATGGCCCTCGACGGTCTTGACCGAGATCGACATCGCCGTCGCGATCTCCTTGTTCTGACGACCGTCGAGGACCAGGGCCAGCACCTCGCGTTCTCGCCGGCTCAACTGGGCCAGCCGGGCCTCCACCGCCTCGCGGCCGGCGCTGCGCGCCAGCACCTCGCGGCTCTTGCGAGTGGCGGCGTTGATGGCGTCGAGCAGCGCCTGCTCCTTCCAGGGCTTTTCGATGAAGTCCTCCGCTCCGCCCTTCAGGGCGGCGACGGCAAGCGGGACGTCGCCATGGCCGGTGACCATGATCACCGGATGCTTGCACCCGCGTTCCTTCAGGTGGCGCAGCAGCTCGATCCCGCTCATGCCGGGCATGCGGACGTCCAGCAGGATGCAGCCCGGCCGCAACGGCGGGCGCAGGTGCGGCGAGGCGAGGAAGCTTTCGGCAGACGCGTAGCTTTCACAGGCGATGCCCATGGAGGCCAGCAGATACTGCACCGAACTGCGCATCGCCTCGTCATCGTCCACCACCAGGACCAGGGGGGTGTCGGTCATGTGCGTGTCTCCTGGACGGGCGATGATGATGCGGTTTCCCCGGCGGCCGGCGGCAGGGTGAAGCGGACGGACAGCCCGTGCGGAACCCCGGGCTCCGCCCAGATGCGGCCGCCATGCCGCTCGACGATGGTACGGCAGATCGACAGGCCGAGGCCCAGCCCGCCGGGCTTGGTGGTGAAGAAGGGCTCGAACATCCGCCGTCTCTCCTCCTCCGGCGCGCCCGGACCGGAATCGCGCAGCTCGATCATCACCATGCCGCTGGACAGCGCGGTGCGCAGGACGATGTCGCCGCCGCCACCATCATTGCCGCTCCGCGTTGCCTCCACCGCATTCTGCAGCAGGTTCAGCAGCACCTGCTGAAGCTCCACCTTGTCGGCCCTGACCTCGGGCAGCCCGTCGGCCGGCTCTGTCACGATGGACAGCCCGGCCTCCGGCAGCGCGCCGAACAGCGACAGGGTTTCCTCCACCACGGCGTTCACCGACAGGGGGGAGCGCTGGGCGTCGCGACGGCTGACGAAGCCGCGGGTGCGCTGGATGATCGCGGCGGCGCGCTCGGCCTGTTCCGCGACTGAGCGCGCTCCGGCGCGCAGCATCGCGAGGTCGGGCGCCGGGGCGTCCAGGATGCGGGCCATGCCGCCGGCGAAATTGCCGATGGCCGCCAGCGGCTGATTCAATTCATGGGCGATGTTGCTGGCCATCTCGCCGACGATGCCGAGGCGGGAGAGCTGGTCGCGCTCCTCGCGCAGGCGCAGCGCGGTCGTTTCCGCACGTTCGCGCTCGGCGATTTCGCGTTCCAGTTCGGCGGTGCGGCGGCGGACGAGCACCTCGATCCGTGCGGCATGGACCACCCACCAAAGCACCGCCGCCGCCGCGATCGCCAGCCAGTGCCAGTTGTCGCTGAGCATCTCCTCCAGCGTCGGCGGCGTCTTCGGATAGGGGCCGATGTGCAGCGTGCGGAACAGTTCATGCACAGAGGTGTAGTCGAGCGAGGCGGTCCAACTCAGTCCCCCGGTCGCTGGGCCGTCCATGGTCATCAGTGCCGCGGCCACGCGCCTGGCCAGATCGCGCGGTGTATGCGCCAGCCGGGCGAAGGGCCAATCGGGATAAAGCCGCGACGACACACGGCAAGGTATGCCCGCCGACGGTTTCTCGCCGACCACCGCGATTTCGTCCGGGGCGATGCGGCCTTGCGCCATCATCGCCTCCAGCAGGCAGGCGCGGATCACGCCGGCGTCGGCGCTGCCGCTGCGCACCGCCTCCACCACCCCATCCATCGGAAAGCCCACCGTCGTCAGATCCGCCAGATCGGTGAAGGGGCGGACACCCGCCTCCTCCATCTCGCGCCAAGCGATCTGGAAGCCGCCGAAGGCATCGGTCGACACCACCGCCAACCGCTTGCCCTTCAGGTCGGCCAACCCGCGGATTGCCGTGCGGTCGGCGCGGCGGATGACGGTGGATCCGACCGCGGCGATGGGGAGGTCCGGCGAGCCGGACTCCAGCGTCGCGATGCGCGTCACCGCGAAGCGTGCCTCCAGCGTGACGTAACTGCCGGGGTTGGTGATGACGAAATCGACGCGGCGGTCGGCGACGGCCAGAACCATGCCCGGCAGGTCGAGCGGCAGCATGACGAAGCGGCGGCCGGGGATCGCGCGCTCAAGATGGGCCAGGGTCGGTTCCCAATCCCGCGCGGCCCGCTCCGACCCGCGATAGGCAAGCACGCCAACATGCACGGCGTCCGGCTCCGCAATCGCAGGCATCGCGCCCATCATCATGACACATGAAACAATCAGCCATGCCCGCATGAGCGACAGCATAGACTGAAGGATCGCGGACCGGCTACGACATCGTGGACCCGATGCGGGGCGTTCCGACACATCCAGCCACGGTGGGGCACGATCGGATGGACCGAACCGTCCCGGATTTTCCAGAAGCAATTGGGTTGGAATCATGCCGCCATCCTCCGCAGAGTCGTGAGAGGCATGTCAGCGGCGCAACCGTTGGAAGCGTCGGCAATACTCGGCGGTAGACCGCAGTTCTGGTCGTAGGCGCATCAGCTGAAACGGCGCGCAAACATCCTAAACAATGAAAAATGTAAACTGACCGTAAATATTTCTATTCGACAGTGACGTCACAGTGTTCTGCCCGTACAGCGTCCGTCCGGTTGATTGGGTTTAATAAGGTGTCTCTAATGTCGCTGTCGCTCACCCGCACCCGTCTTGTCACCAAGATCATGGGTCCATCGCTGCTGCTGGCTTCCATCGCCATCGGTATCGCGGTGTATGGTCTGGTATTGCTGTCCACCTTGCACGAACAGAATGTGCAATTGGTTGAGCGCGATGCGGCGCGTTTGGAGATGGCTCTACGTCTGAGCAGCGAGTTGAACGTCACGGCGATCGCCACCTCGAACGCCGTGCTCGCCACCAAGCCGGAGGACGTGAAGACAATTCGCGGACGCTATCAGCAGCGCCTGACCGCTGTGCTGGATCATTCGGCACACATTCTGGAAACCAATCCTGCGCCGGCCATTTCAATGCCGGCAAAGGACATTCAGGCCCTGTCGGGCGAATATGACCGGTTGGCCCAGCGGGCTATCGCCCTGTCGGCCGAAGGCAAGAAGGACGAGGCTTTCCAGGTCATCTTCGGCGAGATGCGCGACGTGCGCTTCAAGATCAACGGCGAGGCGGACAAACTGGTCGCCGCAGCCAAGGAAGAGATGCAGGCTGCCCAAAAGAGCGGCGAGGCCATCTACAACGCCGCGGTATTTTGGCAATCCTTGGGATCGGGGCTTGGTATTGCCCTGTCGTTGGGACTGTTGGCCTGGATCGTCCGGCGTCACGTCTCCCGCCCGCTGGGCCGCCTGACATCGGCGACCGAACGGCTGTCGCGTGGCGACTTGGAGGTCGAACTGGAGGCTCTCGACATCGGACGCCATGACGAAATCGGCACGCTGGCGCACGCGCTCCACATCTTCCGCGACAATGCGCGCGAGATGCACCGTCTGGAGGCACGGCAGCATGAGGAGGAGGCGATGAAGGACCGGCGCCGCCAGACGGTCGACGGACTGATCGCCGACTTCGAGACTGGCGTCACCGGGCAACTCGAGGTACTGACAAACGCTGCCGACCAGATGCAGCAAACCGCCCAACTCATGAATCGCACCGCGGAATCGACGCACGAGCGTACCGCCGCGGTGGCCAACGCGTCCGAGGTGGCTTCCGGCAATGTGCAGACGGTCGCCGCGGCTGCCGACGAGTTGACCGCGTCCATCGCCGAGATCAGCCGCCAGATCGAGCAGGCCAACGGCGTCGCTGGCGAGGCCGTGGAGCAGGTGGCGCGCACCAACACGACTGTGGAGGGGTTGTCGTCGGCCGCAACCAAGATCGGCGAAGTCGCCCATCTGATCACCGGCATCGCCAGCCAGACCAACCTGTTGGCGCTCAACGCCACCATCGAGGCGGCGCGGGCCGGCGAGGCGGGCAAGGGCTTTGCCGTCGTGGCGAACGAGGTGAAGAACCTCGCCGCCTCCACAGCGCGCGCGACGGAGGAGATCACCGCACAGATCCAGGACATTCAGGCGGCGAGCACCGAGACCGTCACGGCCATCCGCAGCATCGGGAACACGATTCGTTCCATCAGCCAAATCTCTGCCACCATTGCTGCTGCAGTCGAGCAGCAGAGCGCGGCAACGCGGGAGATCGCACGCAACACCCAGGAGGCGGCGCAGGGAACCAGCCAAGTGTCCTCACACATCAGCGGTGTGGAGGCGGCAGCCCGCGACACCGAGGCGGCGGCCGACCAAGTCAAGAACGCTGCCGCAGCGCTTTCCGGTGAGGCATCGTCGCTGCATGCACAGGTTGGCGGTTTTCTCGCTTCAATCCGGACTGCATAACCCGCAGCGGCTCTGTTGCAAATTTTGTTGTAGGCGCGAGATGATGGTTACGGGCATCACCGGGAGAAGGGGGTGTGATCGGGGACCGGCAACTCCAGGCCGAGCAGGCGCATGAGCGATCCCAGCAGCCCCTCGGTCTGGCGCCAAGGCCGACCGAACGCCAGGCGCAGCAGCATCCCGGCTTCGACCGCCAAGTCCGAGTAGCGCACCGGCCGGCCACGCCGCCCCGTGGCGGGCGGCGTCCACGTGGCGACCGCCTCCGGCGACACCCAGATCGTCAGAGGTCACCCCGCCGGCGCCGCGCCGCATCGTAAGCCGACCAGTTCTCAACCCGATAGCGGGCCTTCGGGATCTTATGGCGGCGGGGCTCGTTGGCCTTGTACGGCATCGGGGTCTCGGCTTCAGCGGGCCGCCTCTATACCTGCTCTCCCTCCCGACCGCCACAAGCCCGGCTTATTTGCACCAACGTCGGGCTCCGCCTATGCCGAGCCGCGGCTGCGGGCATCGCCTGCGAAGGCCAGGACCGCGATGATGACCAGCCCCTGGATGATTTCCTGGGTTCCTCCAGGCAGTCCGGCGATCTGCATGGTGGTGACGATCAGGACCAGCAGGATGGAACCGAACAGGGTACCGGCGGCGGTGGCGCTGCCGCCGAAGATCAGGGTGCCGCCGAGCACGACCGCCCCGACCGACTGGAGAAGGAAGGGGCTGCCCATGTCGAGGAAGGCGCCCCCCGCCCGTGCCGACAGCAGCGTCCCGGTGAGGGCGGCGATCATGGCGCTGGCGACGAAGGTCGTGGTGACCACCCGGCCGACCGGGATGCCGGCGAAGGCGGCGGCGCGCTGGTTCTGCCCGACGGCGGACAGCACGCGGCCGAACACCGTCCACCGTAGCACGAAGGCGCACAGGATGGTGGCGAGCAGTGCCACGATCACGATCACCGGGATGGACAGCACCCGCCCGCTGGTGAGCCAAGTCAGGATCGGGCTGATCTGGAAACCGGCGGCCGACCGGTTGGCGAGCATGGTGGCAGTGGCCAGCACATAGCCGGTCGCCAGCGTCGCGATCATCGCGGGGATGCGCAGCATCAGGACCAGCAGGGCGTTGAGCAGCCCGACCGCGAGGCCGGCCCCCAGCACCGCAAGCAGGCCGAGCGGCAGCATGCGGTCCGATCCGTCGACGATGTTCACCGACAGGAAGGCCGACAGGGTGATGACGCTGGGGATCGAAAGGTCGATGTTGCCGCGCCCGGTGGTGACGACCAGCATCTGGCCCAGCGCCGGGAACAGCAGGAAAGCCGCGGTCGTCATCACCCCCGACAGGCTCTGCACGCTGAAGCGGGCGGTCAGGATGCCGAGAACCAGCCACAGGATCAGGATGCCCAGAAGCGACCACGACCAGGGGCGCTTGTCGGTCCAGGTCAGAAGCGTCCTCATGCTTCGGTCTCCTTGCGGTCGATCAGCGTGCGCAGCGCCAGGATGCCGATCAGCAGCAGGCCCTGGACCGCGGCGTTGTAATCAGTGCTGATGTCGAGGAAGCTCAGCAGCGAGCCGATGAGCGAAAGGGTCACCGCCCCCGCCACCACGCCGGCCGGGGCGGTGACGCCGCCGACCAGCCGGCAGCCGCCGATCACGACGGCGGCGATGCTGAGAAGGGTGAAGCTGCTGCCGGCGTTGATGTCGCTTGCGGTGGTGATGGCGGTCATCGACAGACCGGCGGCGGTGGCGAACAGCCCGGCGACGAGATAGCGCAGGACGCTGTGGCGCAGCGGCGACCATCCGGCCTGGACCAGGGCGTGCCCGTTGTTGCCGAAGGCGCGCAGGACGACGCCCAGGCGCGAACGGTCGACCAGCAGCCCGCACAGTCCGGCCAGCACCACCATCACCGCCGCGGTCGGCAGGCCGGGGATTTGCCAGCCGAAGGCGGCGGTGAGCCAGTCGGGGCTGGAGCCGCCCGGTGCCGCCTGCAGGGTGAAGCCGCAGCCGAGCCAGATGAAGGAGGCGCCGAGCGTCACGACGATGGCGGGAATCCGGCGGCGTTCGATGACGGCGCCGAGCAGCGAATAGCCGGCGAGTACGGCGGCCAGCATCGCCGCACCCAGGGCGGGCTGTTCGACCAGCAGGGTGGCGCTGACGACGTTCACCAGCCCGGCATAGGCGCCGATGCCGAGATCGACCTGACTGCCGCCGACGACGATCATCTGGGCGAGCGCGATCAGCACGAGAGGCACCGCGGAACTGAGCAGCAGATCCATGCCGAACAGGCTGACCGCCGACGGGTTCAGCCAGCCCAGCGCCCCGGCGACGAGCGCGAGGCTCGCCAGAGGCATCGCCGACACCAGACCGGCCGTCCAGCGTGCCGTTTCGGGAGTGGCCGCAATGGGAGCCGCGGAAGATGTGGCGGACCGGCCGGACGCTTCGCTTTGGAAGGCGCCACCGACGATGCTGTCCTCGGAGATGTCCTCGCCCTCCAGATCGCGTACGACGGCGCCGTTCTGGAAGACCAGCACCCGGTCGCATTCCAGCAGCTCGACATCCTCGGTGCTGAGCCAGACGACCAGCCGGCCGGCATCGGCGGCCTCGCGGATCACCCGGTAGAAATCATGCTTGGCGCCGATGTCCACGCCGCGCATCGGATCGTCGAGCAGGACGATGTCGAAGCCGGGCAGCAGGGCGCGGGCGACCAGCGCCTTCTGCTGATTGCCGCCGCTGAGGTCGAGCAAGCGGGAGGGCAGCCGCTCCGGCGCCAGCCGCAGCTGGCCGGCCCACCGCTCCGCCGCCTCGCGCTCGGCGCCGGGCGACAGCAGGGCGGTGAAGCGGCGGCGCGCCACGTCGGCGACGGTCATGTTCCGCAGCACGTCCCACAGTGCGAAGACGCCCTCGCGCTGGCGATCGCCCGACACGAACCCCGCCTTGGCGGTGCAGGTGAGATCGGGATCGCGTCCGCCCGCCGCGCAGGCGCGGATGCGGTGGAGCAGTTCCTTCTGGCCGGCGCCCTCCAGCCCGGCGAGCCCGAGGACCGTCCCGGCCGCGACATCGATGGAGCGGCCGAGCGGGGCGGTCGCCTGTCCGCCGATCCGCAACAGGGGGGCCGTGCCTTGTCGGGCTGTTCCAGCGGCGTTGTCGCCGGTGCGGCGGCCGCGCCGCTCGCCGTCGCCGCCCATCAGATCGACCAGGGCGTGGATTGTGAAGCCGGCGGCCGACCCCTCGCGGACGACCCGGCCGTTGCGCATCACCGCCACGCTGCCGACGACATCCAGCACCTCGCGCAGCTTGTGGCTGATGAAGATGAAGGACACCCCGTCGCGCGCGCGGCGGCGGATGAAGGCGTGCAGTTGCGCGCCGCGTTCGCTGTCGAGGGAGGAGGTCGGCTCGTCGAGGATCAGCAGGCGCAGGGCCGGATCGCTGGCGGCCCGCGCGATCTCCACCATCTGGCGCTGGCCCAGCGTCAGGTCGCCGACCACGGTGTCGGGAGCGATGCCGCTGTTGGGAAAGACGGCTTCGATGCCTTGCCGCGCCAGCGCGCGGTAGCGCGGGCGCCACAGTGGCAACCGCCCGCCATAATCCGGCGATTCGAGGAAGAAATTTTCAGCGACCGTCAGGTTGGTGCAGAGCGACAGTTCCTGATGGACGATGCGGATGCCGCGGGCCCGTGCCGCGCGGGGGCTGTGGCCGGCGAACTCCACCGGCGTGCCGGCGATGGCGAGGGTTCCCTCGTCCGGCTGGGTGACGCCGCACAGAATGCGCATCAGCGTGCTTTTGCCGGCGCCGTTGGCACCGACCAGCCCAAGGACTTCGCCGGGGTGGATCGACAGGTGGATGTCGTCGTTGACGCGGCTCGGGCCATAGGATTTCGAGATCCCGTCGAGGACGACGACCGGCCCGGAGCGCCCGGGCAGCGGGTCGCCGTCCGCCGGGACGCGGTCAAGACGGTGGGCATCCTTGGAAAGGGCGGAACTCATGGCGCGGTCGGCCTCTCGTCGGTGAAGGCAAAAACGGGCCGGCTGCGTGCCGGCCCGATGGCTGTCCCCTGCGGGAGCGGCCGATGCTATTTGGCCTGCGCCTGGGTCTGGCCTCCGGCACCGAGCAGGGTCTTCTGAACCCAATCCTGGCTGTAGGTCGGGCTGACGATGGTGCCGGACGGCATCGAGCGGAACTCGTTCAGATTGGTCTCGTCGACCACCGTGACCGGCATGGTCAGCGCCTTCGCCGGCTTGGCGCCCTTGGCGATTTCATAGGCGAGCCAGAAGGCCGCGCTGCCGATGCCGGGGGCCGAATTCATCGAGACGGTCGAGTAGCCGGACTTCTCCTTCTGGACCGCCCACCACTGAATGAAGTTGGAGCTGCCGCCGCCGGTGATGAGCGGCGGCTTCTTCTCATAGTCGCCGCCATACTGCTCGAAAGCCTGGGCGATGCCGAAATCGTCGCCGCCGCCCTGGCCGATCACCGCATCGATTTTCGGAAGGCTCGGCAGGACGTTGGCGACGGCGGACTGCGCCGTCGCGGTCGTGGCCTGGCCGTAGACGGTGGCGACGACCTTGATGTCGGGGAAGTTCTTCAGCGCCTCCATCTGGCCGCCATACATCTCGTTGTCGGGCGCCGATCCCTTGACGCCGCGGACGATGATGACGTTTCCGCGGCCGTTCAGGCGCTTGGCGATTTCGGTCGCCATGTCGGCCTGATATTTCCGGAAATCGAAGCCCAGCGTGTAGGCGCAGGGCGCCGACACCAGGGAATCGAAGGCGACGACGGTGATGCCGGCCTTGCAGGCCTTCTGGATCACGCCGTTCAGCGCGGTTTCCGACGCGGCGTCGATGGCGATCACATCGACCTTGCGCAGGATGAGGTCGCCCATCTGGCTCATCTGCTGGTTGGTCGAGCCGTCGCCGTTGGCGACGATGAAGTCGGCGATCTTGCCCTCCTGCTTGGCCTGGGTGGCCGCGGCCTCGAAGGACTCCACCATCTGCCGGCGCCAGGTGTTGCCGTAATAGGAGTTCGACAGCGCGATTACCGGCTTGTCGGATGCGGCCAGCGCCTCCGGCATGCCGCAGGCCAGCGCGCCGGCCAGGGAGGCCGCCGCGACGGGCAGCGCGACCATCAGTCGGGAGGTGAGCGGCAGGGTGGCGCTAGGCCGCGGCGCGGTCCCAGTCAGTCGGCGTTCCATCATCATCTCCTCCCGGTGTTTTTGCAGTAGGGATCATTCGCAGCGGATTTGCAGGGATGTCGGCAGCCGCGCGCCGTTCGGCAGTCATGCCAGGGGCGGCTCCGCAACGCGCCGCCCCAGGCATGACCGCCGAACGGGCGCCAGCAGCGGCTGCACACGGCACGATCATCATACCAGTTATCGTTCGTGTGCAAGATCATTTTTAAAAAAGATTGTGTTGCCTCGAACTGGAATACTGGTATGATGAGTATATCGGAACTGCGTGACGCCCATGCCCTCTGTCGCGGCTAATCCGAAGAAATCCCTTGACCACAGGTGAGACGCACGATGTCTGCGCATCGCATCACCGCGACCTACCGGATCGAGACCGCCTGTCCGCTGATGGAGGCGATCGAGACCATGGCCGGCGAGCAATCGACCGGGACCTTCATCCGCCTTCCCGGCGAGACCGACGCCATGCGCGACGCCTACGGCGCGCACATCGAGCAGGTGACCGAACTGGAACCGGTTGGTGCGCCGTCGCTGCCCGGTGCCGGGCTGCCCCGTGCCGCAGCGGCGGCCGGCGGCGATCCGCTGTGGCGCCGGGCGGAGGTGGTGCTGTCCTGGTCGCTGGAGAATTGCGGTCCGTCCCTGCCGAACCTGCTGGCGACCGTCGCCGGCAACCTGTTCGAGCTGCGCCCCTTCAGCGGTCTGCGCATCCTCGATATCACGATGCCGGAGGCGTTCGCCGCCGCCTATCCCGGACCGCGGTTCGGCGTCGCCGGCACCCGCCGGCTGGCCGGGGTGGAGCAGGGGCCGTTGATCGGCACCATTGTCAAGCCGAGCGTCGGGCTGGGGCCGCAGGAGACCGCCGAGGTCGCCCGGACGCTGTGCGCGGCAGGGATCGACTTCATCAAGGATGACGAGCTGCAGGCCGACGGCCCGCACTGTCCCTTCGACGAGCGCGCGCGCGCGGTGATGCGGGTGGTGAACGGGCAGGCCGACCGCACCGGCAAGAAGGTGATGTACGCCTTCAACATCACGGGCGACCTCGACCAGATGCGGCGGCGCCACGACCTTGTGCTGTCGCTCGGCGGCACCTGCGTGATGGCGAGCCTGAATTCCGTGGGCCTTGCTGGGATGATCGAACTCGGCCGCTTCAGCCAGCTGCCCATCCATGCCCACCGCAACGGCTGGGGCTACCTGTCGCGGGACCCGTCGCTCGGCTGGTCCTATGTGGCGTGGCAGAAGATCTGGCGGCTGGCCGGCGCCGACCACATGCATGTCAACGGGCTGCGCAACAAGTTCTGCGAACCGGACGACAGCGTCATCGCGTCGGCCCGCAGCTGCCTGACCCCGATGTTCGATAGCAAGCCCTGCACCGTCATGCCGGTCTTCTCCTCCGGCCAGTCCGCCCGTCAGGCGCCGGACACGTATGCCGCGCTGGGAAGCGCCGACCTGATCTATGCCGCGGGCGGCGGGATCATGGGCCATCCCGACGGTCCGGCGGTCGGCGTCGCCAGCCTGCGCGAGTCCTGGGACGCGGCGTTGGCCGGCATTCCGCTCGCCCTGCATGCGAAGACCCATCCGGCGCTCGCCAAGGCCATCGAGGCCTACGCATGAGCCCGTCCTCCATGGTCCCACCCCCGGCGTTATCCCCGCCGCTGCCCGACGGTCTGCTATTGAGCTATTACGGCGACGACTATACCGGTTCGGCCGCAGTGATGGAGGTGATGAGCTTCGCCGGTCTGCCGACCGTGCTGTTTCTCGACGTGCCGACGCCGGAGCGTCTGGCCCGCTTCGCCGGATATCGGGGGGTCGGCATCGCCGGAGTGGCGCGGTCGCAAACGCCGGAGTGGATGGAGGCCAACCTTCCGCCGGTGTTCCGCGCGATGGCCGCGATGGGCGCGCCGCTCGCCCACTACAAGATCTGTTCCACCCTCGATTCGGCTCCCCACATCGGGTCGGTCGGCAAGGCGACCGAACTGGCGATGCCGATCCTCGGTGCCGGCGGCTGGATTCCGATGGTGGCGGGCGCCCCGGCCATCGCCCGGTATCAGGCGTTCGGCAACCTCTTCGCGGTGGCGTCCGACGGCGTCCGTCATCGGCTCGACCGGCATCCCGGTATGGCGCGCCATCCGGTCACCCCGATGGACGAGGCGGACGTTCGGCTGCACATCGCCCGGCAGACCGGGCTTGCGCTCGGGCTCGTCGATCTGGTCGCCATGAAGACCGGTGCCGCCGATGCGGTCCTCGCCGCGGAACGGGCGCGCGGAGCGGCGATCATGGCGCTCGATGTCGTCGATGCGGAGACGCTGCGCGAAGCCGGCCGGCTGATCTGGGACGGGCGCGGCGATGGGCTGTTCGCCCTCGGCTCGCAAGGGGTCGAGTATGCGCTGGTCGCGCACTGGCAGGCGGCCGGCCTGATCGATCCGCCGAAGGAGCCGTTTCGCGCGTCTCCGGCAGAGCGGATCGCCTGCGTCTCCGGGTCCTGCGCGCCGGTCACCGCCGCCCAGATCGCCGTCGCCGGTGAGAGCAGCTTCCGCCCCTTGCGCATCGACGCGGCCCGCGCCGTCGACGGGGCGGAGTGGGAGCGCGAATTGGGACGCGCTGCAGAGGCCGCCCTGGCGACGGTCGGGCAGGGGCGTGACCCGCTCGTTTTCTCGGCCATGGGGCCGGACGACCCTGCGGTCGCCCGCCTGCGCGACGCCACCGCATCGAACGGGCTGAGCGCGGACGACGTCAACGACCGCATCGGCGCCGGGCTCGGCCGGTTGCTCGACCGGGTGCTGCGGACCGCCGGGCTGAGGCGCGGCGTCATTGCCGGCGGCGACACCTCGGGCCATGCGGCCTTGCAGCTGGGCATCCACGCCCTGACGGTTCTGGCGCCGGTCGCGCCAGGGGCGCCGCTGTGCCGGGCCCATTCCGACGAACCGGCCCATGACGGGCTGGAGATCGCGTTGAAGGGCGGCCAGATGGGCGCGCCCGACTATTTCGCCGCGGTCAAACGCGGCGCTGCCGCTCCCTGAGCTTTTTCAAAAAGGATCGAAGACAGATGACCAAGATTGCTCTGCTCGGCGCCGGCGGGAAGATGGGCGTCCGGCTAGCTTCCAACCTCCACGGCTCGCGCTTCGCCGTCGACCATGTGGAGATCTCCGACGAGGGCCGGGCCCGGCTGAAATCGGCCATCGGCGTCGAGTGCGTCGACCGCGAGCAGGCGCTGGCCAATGCCGACGTCGTGCTGATGGCGGTGCCCGACCGGCTGATCGGCAAGATCGCGCATTCCTTCATCGACCAAGTGCGGCCCGGCACCGCCATCATCATGCTCGACGCCGCCGCGCCTTATGCCGGCCTGCTGCCCGAGCGCGGCGACGTGACCTATTTCGTCACCCATCCCTGTCATCCGCCGATCTTCAACGACGAGGTCGAGCCGTCCGCCAAGTCCGACTTCTTCGGCGGGATCGCCGCCAAGCAGCACATCGTCTGTGCGCTGATGCAGGGGCCGGAGGAGCATTACGCCCTGTGCGAGGAGATCTCCCGCACCATCTACAAGCCGGTCATGCGCTCGCACCGCGTCACGGTGGAGCAGCTGGCGTTCCTGGAGCCGGCCCTGTCGGAGACCGTCGGCGCCACCCTGTCGCTGGCGATGCGCGACGCCGTGGACGAGGCGGAGCGCCAGGGCGTTCCTCGTCAGGCCGCCATCGACTTCATGCTCGGGCATCTGAACATCGAGCTGGCCATCGCCTTCAACATCTTCCCCGAAGGCCGCTTCTCCGACGGCGCGCTGCATGCCATCGACAAGGCCAAGCCGGAGATCTTCCGCGATGGCTGGCTCGGCCGCGTCTTCGACCGCGAGGCCGTTCTGAAGTCGGTGAAGGACATCTGCGCTTAAAGGCATCCGGCGCGGCGGCATTGCGCTATACTGATGTGATCGTCATACCGGGGTGCTCCCGCGGGTTCCGGCCGCCGACCGCGGAATCCGGGAACGGAGGCACACCGGTGGGCGTCGCCTTCGGCGGATCCCTGGGCCCCGCGCCCGGAGGATGCTTCCGGTACGTCCCACAGCAGAGTCGATCATGAGCGCCATCGATCCGATCCCCCGCCGCAAGCTCTCGCAGGAGGTCCTCGACCGGCTCCTGACGCGGATTTCGACCGGAGATTACGCGCCCGGAGACCAGCTTCCTTCCGAACGGCAGCTGATGGAGATGTTCCAGGTCGGGCGTCCGGCGATCCGCGAGGCGATGCAGACCCTCGCCCATATGGGGCTGGTCTCCATCACCCACGGCGAGCGGGCGCGGGTGACGCCGGTCACCGCCGAGAAGCTGATCGAACAGGTCGGCGGCTCCGCCCGTCACTTCCTGGCCACCGCGCCGGAAAATCTGGGGCATCTGAAGGAGGCGCGCCTGTTCTTCGAGGTCGGCATGGTGCGCATCGCCGCCGAGCGGGCGACCGAGGCCGACATCGACAGGCTGGGCTGGCGCCTGCACGAACAGCGGGAGAGCATGAACGACCGCGGTCAGTTCCTGGCGCGGGACATGGCGTTCCACCGCGAGATCGCCGCGATCTCCGGCAACCCGATCTATGCAGCCGTCAGTCAGGCGATGTTCGACTGGATGTCGGCCTATTACGTCAACCTGCTGCGGGCGCCCGGCATGGAGATGCTGACCATCGAAGAGCATGAGCGCATCTTCGACGGCATCGCCGTGCGCGATCCGGACGCCGCGGCCGAGGCGATGACCGACCACCTCAAGCGTGCCCACCACCTCTACCGCCAAGTGCAGGATCAGGCCGCTGCGCCCGCCGGGGAACAGGACCGGGACGCCGAGCAGGGCTGACGCCTCACGGTACCAAGAATCACAGGGAAGGACCTGTCGTGTTCGACCGCCTGTCGTCCATCTCGGACCATGCCATCTCGGACCATGCCATCGCGTGCTATGGGACAGCCCAGCCACCGTCACGCCCCCATGTGCTGCGGGCCGGTCCTCTCAGCGCCGAGCTGGAGGATGGGGCCATGCGTTCCATCCGCTGGCGTGACGTGGAGATCCTGCGCGGCGTCGCCTTCCTGGTGCGCGACGCGCATTGGGGCACGCACTCCGCGCAACTGTCCGATCCGGAGGTGACGGAAACGCCCGACCGTTTCGACGTCCGATTTCAGGGGCTGGTGGATAAGGACGGGCAACGCTTCCGCTACGAGGTGCGGATCGGCGGATCGGCCGACGGCGAGTTCGTCTTCGAGGCCGCCGGCATGGCCGAGACCGATATCGTCACCTGCCGCACCGGTTTCGTCGTGCTGCATCCCATCGCCGGGGTGGCCGGCCGGCCGGTCAGGATCGAACATGCGGATGGCAGCGGGGAGGAGGGCTGCTTCCCGGCGCTGGTGAGCCCCGGCCAGCCGATTTTCTCGATCCGTAGCCTTGCGCATGAACCGGCGCCGGGGCTGCACGCCCTCTGCCGCCTGGACGGCGACGTGTTCGAGATGGAGGACCAGAGGAACTGGACCGACGCCTCCTTCAAGACCTACGTCCGGCCGCTGGCGCTGCCGACGCCCTATGTCCTGGCCGCCGGGACGCGGCTGGAGCAGACGGTAAGACTCACCGTCACGGAAGAGGCCGGGGGTGACAGGGGGCTACCTGCCGCCCAGCCGGCGAACGGCACGCTTCGGCTGACGGTGGGTGAGGCGTTGAACGTCAGGATGCCGCAGGTGGGGGTGGGCATCGATACGCTCCGCCTGCCGGCGCAGGAGGCCGGCGCCTCCCTTATCCATGATGCCGGCGTGCGGTTGCTCGTCGGCCGGTTCGACCCGCTGGCCTCGGGCGATGAGACGCTGGCAGCCTTCGCGCGGCTGGTGGAAGCCACGGGTGCGGACCTGCTGCTCGAACTGCCGTTGCCCTGCCGCGAACCGCTCGACACCGAGCTTGGAGAGATCGCCGCCCGCATCGACGCCGCCCGCCTCCCGATCTCCGGGCTGACGGTTGCGCCCGCGACCTATCTCAGGAGTTATCAGCCCTCCGGCCCCTGGCCGGACGGACCATCATTCGTCGACATCTACCGGGCCACGCGCCGCGCCTTCCCGGGACTGCCGGTCGGCGGCGGAGTTCATGCCTACTTCCCCGAACTGAACCGGGCCCGGCCGCCGGTGGAGGGCTGCGATTATGTCAGCTTCTGCACCAGCCCCATCGTTCATGCCGCCGACGAGCGGTCGATAGCCCAGTCCCTGGAAGTCCTGCCGGCCATCATGGAGACGGCGCGCTCCTTCTGCGGTGGCCTGCCGATCCGGGTGGGTCCATCGGCCATCGGGATGCGCGACAACCCCTACGGACGCGGGCCGGTCGACAACCCCGGAAACGGGCGGATACCCATGGCGCGCATGGATCCGCGCCAGCGTGGGCTGTTCGGAGCCGGCTGGTATCTTGGCTATGTCGCGGAGCTTGCGCGGCAGGGCGCCGCCTCTGTCACGCTTGGGGCCATAGCCGGTGATTTCGGCTTCGTCCGTCAACCTGGAGATTGGCCGCAGCCCTGGTTCGATCGAGAGCCGACGGCAATCTATCCCGCCTACCATATCATCCGTGCGCTGGCTTCGGCCGGCGGAGCCTCGCTGCTAGAGTGCCGCTTCGACGGGCCGGGGGCGACGCCGGTTGCGCTCGCATGGCAGCGGCCGGGCGGGGAGAGGGCGGTCGAGCTTTGGCTTGCCAATCTCACAGCCGATCCGATCCGGATCGACATCGGCAGCGTTTGCGGCGGCAGGGTCCAAATGCTGACCGCCGATCATTTTGCAGAGTCCTCCCGGGCTCCGCAATGGATGGCGGGAGAGGGCGAAGTCTGGCCGTTGTCGGAGTTCGACCTGCCGGCCTGCTCCGTGGCGCGTATGGTCTTTGATCATCGCTGAGGCATAGTCGATTTCGCCTCGACCAATGTCAGGTTCGGCAAAGGCCAAATCCTGCCCCCGCAACCACCGACACTTGACGCCCCGGTTTGAAAGAGCCGGGGCGTTCGTGCGTTTGGGCCTTGCCCATCCGGGCGGCGCCCTTGCAGACCGCCAGGACGCCGGCCAACTCGCCGTGCAGGCCGGCGTTCAGCCCGGCCCCGGCAGGGGAGGGCGTCAGGACGACGCGGTCGATCATAATCCGCACCATCTCCATCGCCTCGGCGCTGTCCTCGCCGCCAGCGAGGGCCGCCTCCAGTGCTTCCACCTTGCGGCGGTAGAGGTCCGACAGCTGGGGGTGCAGCAGGACCGACGGCAGGACCGCATCGGGCTCCTGGGGCGCAGCGAGCAGCTGGGCTTTGTCCGCTTCCAGGCTGGTCACGGGGTCGAGCCGATCTGCAAGGTGTTGCCGATCGCCCCATCCACTTACCGCACCCATGCCGCCCGGCGGGCCGATCCGTCCAGGGCGCCGGCCCGCTCGCGAAGCGACGCGGCGCTGAGTTTGGCTATCCGACGGGTCCGTGGGCAGCGTCGGCGATTCCTGCGACAACGCCTTGGCCAAGACCATCAACGGCCTCTACAAGACCGAGGTGATCCGTCGCCGCGGGCCATGGCGCACCCTGGAGGCTGTCGAGTTCGCTACCCTAGAGTGGGTCGACTGGTTCAACCACCGGCGCCTCCTCGAACCCATCGGCAACATCCCTCCCGCCGAGGCCGAAGCGCGTTACTATGCTCAAACCGAGGGCGTCGCCATGGCGGCGTGACTCAAACCGAATGGCCTCCAGCAAACCAAGCGCGGTTCAGTTCACGCGGACCACCGAAAGCTTCAAAAACAAATGCTTCAAAATCCGCCCGGCTTCAGCGGTCCAGCAGCCGGTTGACCGCGGCGCGGTCGGGCAGGGAGGGGATGGCGCCGGGGGCGGTGGTGGTCAGCGCGCCGGCGGCGTTGGCGAACCGGCAGATGTCGCGCAGCCGGTCCGGGGTGAAGGCAATGTCCACATCTTCGAGAATGCCGGCCAGGAGTGCGGCGACGAAGGCGTCGCCGGCACCGGTGGTGTCGACGGTGGTGACGGTCATTCCCGGCACATGGCCTGACGCATCGGCGGTCAGGAAGGTGCAGCCATTGCGGCCATGCGTCACCACCAGCAGGCGCAGGCCCTCATGCCACAGGCTGCGGCCGGCGGTGTCCGGATCGGCGCTGCCGGTCAGGAACTCCAATTCCTCGTCGCTCAGCTTGACGATGGAGGCGGCGGCGATGCCCTGGCGGATCAGGCGTTCCGCCGTGTCCCGGTCGGGCCACAGGGCGAGGCGCAGGTTGGCGTCGAAGGACACCAGCCGGCCGTGGCGGCGCGCCGTCTCCACCGCCAGCAGGCTCGCCTCGCGGGCGGCCGGGTCGATCAGGCCGATGGAGCCGGAATGCAGCAGCCGGGCCACCGCGATGGCATCGAGATCGAGATCGGCGGCGGAGAAGCCTGCCATCGGCTCGCCATAGAACAGGAACTCCCGCTCCCCGTCCTCGTCGAGAGAGACGAAGGCGACGGGTGTCCGGGCGTCCGGCACCCGCCGCAGGTGGGACACATCGACCCCGGCATCGGTCAGCGCCCGCGCCAGGAAGCGGCCGAAGCCGTCCGCCGCGGTCCGGCCCATGAAGGCGCTGCGCACCCCCAGCCGGGCCAGACCGACCGCGACATTGGCCGGCGCCCCGCCCGGCGCCGGATCGAAGGCGCCGATCACCCCCGGCTGCGCCGGGCCGGCGGGCATGAAGTCGATCAGCACCTCTCCCAGGCACAGCACGTCGAGGGGTTGCGATGCGTCGGGCGGCATAGCGGTCATGGCGGGCAAGTCCTTCAGTTGGATCCGCCGGCATAGCGGGTGAGCACGGCGCGGGTGCCGTCCGTCCACAGGGCGCGCAGGGCGGCGGAGAAGGCGTCGCGGAAGATTTGCGACTTGCCGACCTCGCCGTAGACCTCCTCCTGGTCGAGCCAAACGGTCGGCTCGGTGCGGGCCTTGGCGGCGACCTGGGTCAGGCGGTCCCAATTGGGGTCGTTCGGCTCGATCGGCTGGCCGTCGTCGGTCGTGCCGAAGCAGTAGCGGCACCACAGCGCCGATTCCAGCGCCAGCCCCTCGATGCCGACCCCGGCCTTCAGCCGGTCGGCGATGGACGGGACGATGAATTTCGGCTGGCGGTTGGAGCCGTCGAGGCAAAGCCGGCGGATGGTGTCCTTGATCTTGGGGTTGGCGAAGCGGCGCTCGATGATGCCGAAATAGCCGGCAAGGTCGGTGCCGGGCACCGGCGGCACGGTCGGGATGATCTCCTCCCGCTCGATCTTTTGCAGGAAGCTGCGGATCAGCGGGGTTTCCATCGCCTCATGGGCGTAGGTGATGCCGAGCAGCCCGGCCGGATAGGCGATCACCGCATGGCCGCCGTTCAGGATGCGGATCTTCATCGTCTCGAAGGGCGTCACGTCGGGGACGAACTGCACGCCCACCGCCTCCAGCGCCGGACGGCCGGCGGAGAAGCGGTCCTCCAGCACCCACTGGGTGAAGTCCTCGCAGAAGACCGGCCAGTTGTCGGCGATGCCGAAATCGCGGTCGAGGGTCTCGCGCTCCTGCACGCCGGTGGCAGGCGTGATGCGGTCGACCATGCCGTTGGGGAAGGCGACGGAGTTTTCGATCCAGGCGGCGAGATCGGCGTCGATCTCCCTGGCGATGCCCAGCACGGCGTTGCGGGTGACGACACCGTTGTGGGGGATGTTGTCGCAGGACATGACGGTGAAGGGCACGGTGCCGTCGCTGCGGCGGCGGGCCAGACCGGCGACGATCAGGCCGAAAACGGTCGTCGGGCGGGAGGGTACGGCGATGTCGGCGCGGATCGCCGGATGGCCGGCGTCGAACTTGCCGGCGGCGTCGATGTAATAGCCGCCCTCCGTCACCGTCAGCGAGACGATGCGGATGGCGGGATCGGCCAGCTTGGCGATGAGGACGTCGCTGTCGCCGACCGGCAGCATGTCGATCATCGCGCCGGTGACGCGGGCAAGGCTCTGTGCGCCGGATTGCTCGACGACGGTGGTCAGCCAGTCCTGGCCCTCCAGCGCGTCGCGCATGCGCTGGTCCGACGGCATCACGCCGGCGCCGAGGATCGCCCAGTCATGGTCGCGGCCCTCTGCGAACAGGCTGTCGAGATAGACCGCCTGATGGGCGCGGTGGAAGTTGCCGACGCCGAAATGCAGGATCCCGGCGGACAGGGCGGAACGGTCATAGGCCGGCACCGAAGCGCGGGCTGCGATGGCTGGAAGGGTGGCGGCGGAGAGGGCGATGGTCATGGCGGGGGTCCTGCGGATGTCGGCGGAGGCGGGATGTATCGCCCTCTCCCGTCCCGGGAGAGGGAGGGGACCCGCGCCGTCAGGCGTGGGGAGGGTGAGGGGTGGAGCAAGGATCAGAAATCCATGTCCGGATTGCCCCTCACCCTTCCCATGGCGATGCCATGGGCCCCTTCCCTCTCCCGGGGCGGGAGAGGGAGGCGTTCTCAACTCATCCAGTTGCCGCCGTCGACGTTGTAGGTCTGGGCGACGATGTAGTCGGACTCCCGGCTCGCCAGGAAGATCGCCATGCCGGTCAGATCCTCCGCCCGGCCCATGCGGCCGAAGGGAACCGCTTCGCCGACTTGGCGCTTCTTCTCGCCGGGCTGGAGGCCCTCGTGCTTCGCGAACAGGGCGTCGACGCCGTCCCAATGCTCGCCATCGACGACACCGGGGGCGATGGCGTTGACGTTGATGCCATGCTTGATGAGATCGAGGCCGGCCGACTGGGTCAGGCTGATGACCGCCGCCTTGGTGGCGCAATAGACGCCGACCAGCGCTTCGCCGCGCCGTCCGGCCTGGGAGGCCATGTTGACGATCTTGCCGCCGCGGCCTTGCACGATCATCCGCTTCGCCACCGCCTGCAGGGTGAACAGCGTGCCGGCGACGTTGATCGAGAACAGGCGGTCGTAGCTTTCCCGCGTGATCTCGACGATGGGGGCGAGGTCGAACAGGGCGGCGTTGTTGATCAGGATGTCGATGCCGCCGGCCCGCTCCACCACCGCGGCGACGGCGGCGTCGATGGAGGACTGGCTGGTCACGTCGAGCGCCACGGCATAGGCGCCGGGGCCTATCTCCGCCGCCGCCGTCTCCGCCGCGGCGAGGTTGATGTCGGCGATGGCGACGGTGGCGCCCTCCGCGACATAGGCGGCGGCGAAGGCGCGGCCGATGCCGCGGGCGGCGCCGGTGACGATGGCCGATTTGCCGTCGAGACGCTTCATGGAACTGGTCATCGGACTGGACCCTTTCATGCCACTTTCGCACCGTCGGCGACGGAAGCCAGCGCGTTGCCCTGGGCGTCGAAGCGGTGGAGCTTTTCGGTTTGCGGCGTCAGCCAGACGCGGTCGCCGTGATGGACCGGGAACTCGCCGCCGGCCCGTGCCAGCATCGTGCCGAGCCCGTCCACCTGCACATAGACGAAGGTGTCGGATCCCAGATGTTCGGACACGGTGACGGTGCCGGACCACAGGCCGGAGTCGGTCGAGAGCGCCAGATGTTCGGGACGGATGCCGATGCAGTCGGCGCCGGCGCCGCGCGCGGTCTCGCCCTCGATGAAGTTCATGCGCGGGGAGCCGATGAAGCCGGCGACGAAGCGGTTGCGCGGACGGCTGTAGAGGTCGATGGGCGAGCCCACCTGCTCGATCCGGCCGGCGTTCAGCACGACGATCTTGTCGGCCATGGTCATGGCCTCCACCTGATCGTGGGTCACATAGATCATGGTGGTGCCGAGGCTGGCGTGCAGCTCGGAGATCTCCAGCCGCATGTTGACGCGGAGTGCGGCGTCGAGGTTCGACAGCGGCTCGTCGAACAGGAAGGCGGTCGGTTCGCGGACGATGGCGCGGCCGATGGCGACGCGCTGGCGCTGGCCGCCCGAGAGCTGGCCGGGGCGGCGGTCGAGATAGTTGGTGAGGTTCAGCACCTTGGCCGCCGCCTCCACCTTGCGGTCGATGGCGGCCTTGTCGAGCCGGGCCATCTTCAACGGGAAGGCGATGTTGTTGCGCACGGTCATGTGCGGATAGAGCGCGTAGGACTGGAACACCATCGCCAGCCCGCGCTGGGCGGGCGGCAGGGCGGTGGCGTCCTTGCCGTCGATGCGGATGGTGCCGGACGACACATCCTCCAGCCCGGCGATCAGGCGCAGCAGCGTGGACTTGCCGCAGCCCGACGGGCCGACGAACACCACGAACTCGCCGTTGCCGATGGAGAGATCCAGCGGCGGGATGACGTCGATGTCGCCGAAGCTTTTGGTGACGCGGTCGAGCGTGATCTGACCCATAGCGGGTTCCCCCCTACTTCACGGCGCCGAAGGTCAGGCCGCGCACAAGCTGCTTCTGGCTGAACCAGCCGAGAACCAGGATCGGCGCGACCGCCATGGTCGAGGCGGCCGACAGTTTCGCGTAGAACAACCCTTCCGGGCTGGAGTAGCTGGCAATGAAGGCGGTCAGCGGCGCCGACTGCGAGGCGGACAGGTTCAGCGTCCAGAAGGCCTCGTTCCATGCCAGGATGATGTTCAGCAGCAGGGTGGAGGCGATGCCGGGCACCGCCATCGGCAGCAGCACGAACAGGATTTCGTCGCGCAGCCCGGCGCCGTCCATCCGCGACGCTTCCAGGATTTCGCCCGGAATTTCACGGAAATAGGTGAACAGCATCCAGACGATGATCGGCAGGTTGATCAGCGTCAGCACGATGACCAGACCAATGCGGCTGTCGAGCAGCCCGAAATCGCGGAACAGCAGGTAGATCGGGATCAGCACGCCGACCGGCGGCAGCATCTTGGTCGACAGCATCCACATCAGCACGTCGCGGGTGCGCTTGCCGGGGACGAAGGCCATCGACCAGGCGGCGGGAACCGCGACCAGCAGGCCGAGCAGCGTGGACCCCACCGAGATGACGACCGAGTTCCAGAAATGGAGGAAATAGTCGGAACGCTGCTGGACCTCGGCGTAATTCTCCAGCGTCCAGTGGAAGGCGAGGAAGGAGGGTGGGCTGGCGATGGCCTCGGCTTCGGTCTTGAAGCTGGTCAGGACGGTCCACAGGATGGGGAAGAAGATCACGATCCCGACGGTCCAGGCGATCAGGGTCACGACCAGCTTGTGGCGGTTGGTTGCGGCGCGCGCCATGGTCAGATGTCCAGGTTGCGGCCGATCATCCTCATCAGGAAGACGGCGACGATGTTGGCGAGGACGACGGCGACGATGCCGCCCGCGGAGCCGCCGCCGACATCGAACTGCAGCAGCGACTGGGCATAGACGAGGTAGGTGATGTTGGTGGTGGCGGTGCCGGGGCCGCCGTTGGTCGTCACCAGGATCTCGGCGAAGACCGACAGCAGGAAGATGGTCTGGATCAGCGTAACCACCGTCATCGCACGCGCCAGATGGGGCATGATGATGTGGATGAAGCGGTCGACCGCACCGGCGCCGTCCATCTCCGCCGCCTCCAACCGCTCACGGTCGAGCGACTGGAGCGCGGTCAGCAGGATCAGCGTGGCGAAGGGCAGCCATTGCCATGTGACGATCAGGATGATCGAGGACAGCGGTGCCTCGGCCAGGAAATCGAAGGGCTGGAGGCCCAGGGCCTTGGCGATGGCGGCGAACAGGCCGTTCACCGGATTCATCAGCATGTTCTTCCACACCAGCGCCGAGACGGTGGGCATGACGAAGAAGGGCGCGATGACCAGCAGGCGGACGATGCCCCGGCCCCAGAAGGGCTGGTCGAGCAGCAGGGCCAGCCCGATCCCGCCGGCGATGGTCAGCACCAGCACCCCGCCGACGAGCGCCAGCGTGTTGCCGAGCGCGGCGAAGAAGGCCGGATCGGTGAGGAAATACTGGTAGTTCAGCGTGCCGATGAACTCCTCCGTCCCCGGCATCAGCAGATTGTAGCGCAGGAAGGAGAAGTAGAGCGTCATCACGAGCGGGATCAGCATCCAGCCGAGCAGCAGGATGACGGCCGGAGACATCGTCAGGCGCGCGGCGGCACGCGAATGTGCGGTGGCCATGGCTCGACCCTTGGGTAACGGCGTTGTGGAGCGCGGCCTGCTTCCCCGCCGGCCCGGCGAAAGCGGGGACGACGGAGGAAGAAGGTTAGCCGTGATCTGACAGGACGGAAGGTCAGGCGTGACCGCTTACTTGATGTAGCCAGCCTTGGTCATCTCGCGGGTGGCGAGCGTCTGGGCGGTCTGCAGGGCCTGGTCGGCGGTCGTCTGGCCGGCGAGCGCGGCGGAGAAAGCCTGACCCACAGCCGTGCCGATGCCCTGGAACTCGGGGATGGCAACGAACTGCACGCCGGTGTAGGGGACCGGCTGGACCGTCGGGTGCAGCGGATCGGCAGCCTGGATCGACTTCAGCGTCAGGTCGGCGAAGGGAGCGGCCTTGCGGTACTCGGGATTGGCGTAGAGCGACGTGCGGGTGCCCGGCGGCACGTTGGCCCAGCCCTCTTCCTTGGCGACGAGATCGAGATACTCCTTGGAGGTCGCCCAGGAGATGAAGGCCTGCGCCGCATCGCCCTTCTTGCTGCTGGCGGGAACCGCGAGGTTCCAGGCCCACAGCCAGTTGGAGCGCTTGCCGAGACCGGTGTCGGGAGCGAGCGCGTAGCCGACCTTGTCCGCCACCTTGCTCTGCGCCGGGTTGGAGACGAAGGAGGCGGCGACGGTGGCGTCGATCCACATCGCGCACTTGCCGGACTGGAACAGCGCCAGATTCTCGTTGAAGCCGTTGGAGGAGGCGCCCGGCGGGCCGGCGTCCTTCATCAGCCCGAGATAAGTGGTCAGCGTCTGCTTCCAGGGATCGGTGTTGAACTGCGGCTTCCAGTTCATGTCGAACCAACTGGCGCCGAAGGAGTTCGCCATGGCGCTGAGGAAGGCCATGTTCTCGCCCCAGCCGGCCTTGCCGCGCAGGCAGATGCCGTAGACTTCGGACTTCTTGTCGGTCAGCTTGCGCGCCGCGTCGGAGACGAAGGCCCAGGTCGGCGCCTCCGGCATGGTCAGGCCGGCCTTCTCGAACAGGTCCTTGCGGTACATGACCATCGAGCTTTCGCCGTAGAAAGGCGCGGCATAGAGCGTGCCGTCGGTGGTCAGGCCGCTGCGGATCGAGGGCAGCAGATCCTCGACGTCATAGTTGGCGCCGAGCTTGGTCAGCGGCATCAGCCACTTCTGCTTGGTCCAGATCGGAACCTCGTAGGTGCCGATGGTCAGGATGTCGTACTGGCCGCCCTTGGCGGCGATGTCGGTGGTGACGCGCTGGCGCAGCACATTCTCTTCCAGCGTCACCCAGTTCAGCGTGATGTCGGGATGCGCCTTGGTGAAATGCTCCGACAGCTTCTGCATGCGGATCATGTCGCCGTTGTTCACCGTGGCGATGGACAGCGTTTCCGCCTGGGCGGAGCTGCCGAGAAACGCGGCGACGGCCGCGCCGATCAAGGAAAGCGCACGCTTCATTCCTGTTTTCCTCCCCAAAATCCTGTCCGGCCGCGCCCTGGCTTTCGTCCCGCCGGCCCTTTGCGACTGGTCGCCCGACACCCGGATGCGATTGCGGCATTCGGTTTGTAGGGCACACCAACACTATGGCGCAGGCGATCAGAGGCCGCAATAGATAAATCACATTGATTTTGATATTCGGCGGCGTATGGCCCGGGCGTTCTGTGGGGCAGGGCGGGGAGCTGGCTCGGACAGCGGGGCTGGCGACGCAACGGAGTTATGGATTAAGCCGGATTTGCCGCCGGCCTTGCTCCCTTGGGGGCCCGCTTGCTACGGTGGCGAAGTTTCAAAGTCGATCGATCCAACAGCCATGACCGCGGCCAAGTCGGATTAAATAAATCACTTTGATTTTGTTATGATTGGTTGTTATACGGACTGTTGTCGAGTTCAAGGGCGGGGAGGCGGCGGAAGGATGCGGGGCGGCGATACCACCGGGCTGCGCGCCTACAACGAGCGGCTGGTCATGCATGCGCTGTTGCAGGCCGGCATGCTGTCGAAGGCGGAAATCGCGCGGGAGACCGGTCTCAGCGGTCAGGCGGCGTCGGTGATCGTCAACCGGCTGCTGGAGGACGGTCTGCTGGTCAAGCTGGACAAGGTGCGCGGGCAGGTCGGGCAGCCGTCGACACCGATCGCGCCGAATCCGGACGGCGCCTATGCGCTGGGGGTCAAGATCGGCCGGCGCAGCGTCGAGGCCATCCTGATCAACCTGCTGGGGGAGGAGCTGGGGGCGAGCCGCGTCCGCTACGACGCGCCGCTGCCGGAGCCGACGATCTCCACCGCCATCGCCCAGGCGGTCGGGCTGCTGGCGCATCTGTCGCCGGCGGCGCGGGCGCGGGTGGTCGGGCTGGGGGTCGCCATGCCGGACGAAATCCATGCCTGGTCGGCGGAGCTGGGGCTGGCGCCGGGCGCATTGGACGGCTGGCGCGATGCCGACATCGCCGGTGCCTTCGCGCGCGAGACCGGGCTGCCGGTGACGCTCTACAACGACGCCGCGGCGGCCTGCGCGGCCGAGATGATCGCCGGTCATGCCATCGTCAGCCGCAGCGCGCTCTACATCTATCTCGGCACCTTCATCGGCGGCGGGGTGGTGATCGACGGCCGGCTCTATCGCGGAGAGCAGGGCAATGCCGGGGCCATCGGCTCGATGCCGACCCGGTCGGCCGGGCCGGGCACGCCGCCGGGGCAGCTGATCCATGCCGCCTCGATCTTCCTGCTGGAACGCGAACTGGAGGCCGCCGGCATCGATCCGACGGCGGCGCTGTCGGCGGGACTGCCCGACGGCAGCGGCGAGAAGGCGGACGCCATCTTCGATTCCTGGGCCGAAGCGGCGTGTGCGGAGCTGTCGCGCGCGGTCGTGTCGGCGCTCAGCGTCATCGACTTTCAGGAGGTGGTGGTCGACGGCTTCCTGCCGCCGTCCTGGCGCGACCGCTTCACCCAGAGGCTGACGGCAGCGGTGGACCGCTTCAACCGGTCGGGCCTGAAGGCCGCTCCGGTGGTGGCGGGCTCCATCGGTCCGATGGCCCGCGTGCTGGGGGCGGCGATGCTGCCGCTGAAGGCGCGCTTCTCGCCCGACACCGACCTGCTGGTCCGGTCTGGCATGGCGCGGGATCTGGTCTGAAAGCTCAGGTCAGATCACGATGCCGGCCAGGGCGGGGCTCTGGTCGAGGGCGTCGGCGAGAACCTCCAGCATGCGGCGGCAGTCGGCGCGGGTCACCGGGGCGCCGAGGCAGATGCGCAGGGCCTCCGGCACTGCGCCGGCGGTCAGGAAGGTGTCGCTGACCGCGGCGGCGATGCCGTGGCTGCGCAGATGGGCGGCGAATTCCCCGCGCGTCCAGGCCGGCGGCAGGGTCAGCCACAGGTGGAACGCCTCGGGGTGGGCGGTCTGTGCGGCGGCGGGAAGCAGGTCGCGGGCGATGCGCTGGCGGGCCGCCGCCTCGGCACGGATGGCGGTCAGCAGCGCGTCGGCGGTGCCGTCGGCGATCCATTGGGTGGCGACGGCGGCCGGGACCGGCGGCGTGCCGAGGATGGTGGCGCGCTGGGCGGCGGCCAGCCGCATGGCCTGACGGGCGTCGGGGGCGGCGACATAGGTGACGCGCAGGCCGGGCGCCACGCATTTGGCGAGGCCGACGACGTGGAAGGTCACGTCGGGCGCCAAGGCTGCGATGGGCGGCGGGGCGTCCAGCGGCAGCACGCCGTAGATGTCGTCCTCGATGATCGGGAAGCCGTGTTCGCGGGCGATTGCCGCGATGGCGGCGCGGCGGCTGGCGGGAAGGGTCGCCGTCGTCGGGTTGTGCAGGGTGGGGGTGCAGTAGAGCGCCTTCGGGGAATGGGCCCGCACCGCGGCGCGCAGGGCGTCGGGGTCCAGCCCGTCGCCGTCCATCGCCACCCCGATCACCCGCAGGCCGAGCTGCCGGGCGATGGCCTTGAAGCCGGGATAGGTCAGCTCCTCCGTACAGACGGTATCGCCGGGGCCGGTCAGCATGCACAGCAGGGCCAGGAGGGCGCTCTGCGTGCCGGGGCAGACGACGATGCGGCCGTGATCGCCGAGCGGGGACGCGTCCAGATCGGGCAGGCGCTTGGCGAGCCAGCGGGCTCCGGCGGCGCAATCCTCCTCCCCGGCGCGGAAGCCGGCGCCGGCTTCCGGGTAACGCAGCAGCGTTTGCGGGTCGAGCCGCAGCATCGCCTGCGACAGGCTGCGGCGCACCCGGTCCAGCAGATCGGGCGCGTCGGGCAGCGGCGGCTGGTTCATGGTCATGTCGATGACCGCGGGCGGGGCGGCGGCCTCGCGGCGGGGCCGGGCGCTCTCGGGAGGAAGGCGGTCCGGCGCACCCTCCTGCGCGCTGACGAAGGTGCCCTGACCGACGCGGGCGTCGAGCAGGCCGCGGCGGCGGGCCTCGCTGTAGGCGCGGCTGACAGTGGTCAGGTCCACGCCCAGCCGGTCGGCGAGCAGGCGTTGCGGCGGCAGTCGCTGCCCGGCCGCCAGCCGGCCGGCGGCGATGTCGTCGGCCAAGGCATCGGCGATGGCGAGATAGACCGGCTTGGCGCGGTTGGTCAGGTCGGGCTGCCAGACGGCGGTGTCCGAAGGGTTGGCCGGGCCGGTGTGTTCCGGGGTGTCGGATTGCATGGATGTCCTGGCCGTTCCCTTGCCTGATTGCGGCGGCACCGTCGGCATCATATGCGCGCTCCGATCATGGTGCTGCAAGCGTCCAGTGCCCCTCTCCCCGACGGGAGAGGGGCAGTCCTCAGGGGGGAGGGTCACGGTGCCAGGAAGACGCTGTCGTGCCGGGCCGGCTGGCCGGCGCCGCTGTCGGGCGTCAGGACGACGGTCACCGGGGTGGAGGAGTCCGGCAGGGCGGACTGCGGCACGCGGACCTGGATGCGGTAGGTTTCCACCGCGTTGGCGCGGGCGGACAGCGACAGCTCGCCGGTCTCGGTGCCGTCGCCCGACAGGCTGAGGCTCGCCTGCGGAAGGCCGGACAGGCTGAGGCGGTAGTGGCGGTCCGTCAGCGACATGTTGGCGATCTTGATGGTGTAGGCGTTCTGGATGCGGCCGTCGGTGAGCGTGACGAACAGCGGCGCCCGGTCGCGCAGGACGGAGACGTCGTTGCTGGACTTCATCGCCAGCGCGATTGCCATCACCCCGCCGACCACGACCAGCATCAGGCCATAGACGATGGTGCGCGGCCGGATCAGCCGGTAGCGGGCCGGCGGGGTGCCGGCCGCCTTCGCCGCCTGTGCCGTCAGGGTGTCGAAGCGGATCAGGTCACCGGGCCGGCCGATGCGGGCCATCACGTCGTTGCAGGCGTCGACGCACAGGCCGCAGCCGATGCATTCCATCTGGATGCCGTCGCGGATGTCGATGCCGGTCGGGCAGACATGGACGCACTGGCCGCAGTCGATGCAGTCGCCGAACCCCTTGTGGGTGCGGGTGTCCCAGCCCTCGCTCTTGCGCAGGGGCGCGCGCCCTTCGCCGCGCCAGTCCTGATAGGTGACGACCTGGCTTTCCTCGTCCAGCATGGCGGCCTGGATGCGCGGCCAGGGGCAGACGTAGAAGCACATCTGTTCACGCATGAAGCCGGCCATGGCATAGGTGCAGGCGGCGATGAACAGGACGGAGCCGGCGGCGAGAGCCGAGGCGTCGAAGCGCAGCAGATCGGCCGCCAGGGACGGCGCGTCGGTCAGGTAGGCGATGCCGATGAAGCTGGTGACCAGGGAGATCGCCAGCCATCCCGCGTGCTTGACCGTCTTCTTCGCCAGCCAGCCGGCGGTCCAGGGATGCTTGTCCAGCCGGATGCGGTCGCCGCGGTCGCCCTCCACCCGCCGTTCGACCCAGACGAACAGGTCGGTCCACACCGTCTGCGGGCAGGTGAAGCCGCACCAGACCCGTCCGCCCAGCGCCGTCGCCAGGAACAGGCCGATGGACGCGATGATCATCACGCCGGTGATGTAATAGACATGCTGCGGCCACAGCTGCAGGGCGAAGATGTAGAAGCGCTGGCTGCCCAGATCGAACAGCACCGCCTGATCGGGCAGCCCCGGCCCGCGGTCCCAGCGCAGCCAGGGCAGGATGGCGAACAGCGCCAGCAGGACCACGCCCAGCCATGTCTTCAGCCGCCGGTACCGCCCGCGCACCGCCTTGGGATGGATCTTGCGGTGGGAGGCGTAGGCCGATGGCGGGTCCGGAGTGTCCGCCGCATGGTCGGGGCGGCGGGTGATGATGGGCGCATCGCTGGGCATGGATCACCTGGCACGAAGAAGCCGTCCGGGCGCCCGTCCATGCTCTATGGCGTATGGAGAAGCGGCCATCCGGCGATGGGGGTTGTATGGATTATTTGTACGGATACAGCAAGACGATTGTAGGGTGATTTCGGCCCTTGAAACCGTGATGCGGCGGTGTGTCGCATTTTTGTATGGATTTCTTTCCGAGTGATCCATGCATTCGGACGATGTGTCGAAGCGCTTCCGGGTTGCAGGCATGCCAGCTTTCCGCCGGCTGCCATTGCCGGACGCAAACAACGCCGCACATTGTCGTCGACCGGAGACGACCATGTGGCAGGCCCCCTTGAGCGGAAAGCAGAGCGACAGGACAGCGAAAATGGACAGCGGGAACCCGTGCATCGGCCTCTGCCGTTTCGGCGGCGACGGCAACTGCCTGGGCTGTCACCGCACCAAGGCGGAGGTGAAGGGGTGGAAGCGGCTGAGCGATGCTGCCAAGGCGGCGGTCAATGCCAGGATCGCGGACAACTCCCGGCAGGGCAGCGAAGCCGGATTGGCCGGGGAAAAGGCGCCGCGCAAGCGGCTGCGCAAGCTCGACAGGAAGATCGGCAAGCTGGAGGCGAAACTCGCCCTGCTGCGGGAGGAGCGTGATCGGGTAGGCCGGGGCCAACTGGTCGACCGTCCTGGTCAGACGTCCGAACGCTCTAGGTAGAGTTCGGCCGTTCCGCCTAGCGGGATGCCACGCTCAGGACTGCTATAAAGCTCGTTCGTGCAGACACTGAACAGAGCAACCAAGCGTCGATGCCATGGGCAGCCCTCCGTCGTGAAAGCCGGTGCGAGAGAACCGGGGGAGCCATTGGTCCCGCCCGCAGGCTGGGCGCCCTCCTGACGCTGTCTCTGGTCTTAAGTCCCTATGTGGCGACGGCCCAGACGGTCGAGGATCTGTCGACCCTGTCGCTCGAGGAGCTGGGGACGATCAAGGTCACCTCCATTTCCAAGCGTCCGGAGCGGTTGAGCGACGCGGCGGCGGCGGTCTATGTCATCACGGCCGACGACATCCGGCGCTCCGGCGCCACCAGCCTGCCCGAAGCGCTGCGGCTGGCGCCCAATCTGGAGGTCGCCCGGCTGAACACTGCCGGATATACGATCTCCGCGCGCGGCTTCAACTCGCCGGAGGCCGCCAACAAGCTTCAGGTGATGGTCGATGGCCGCAGCGTCTATTCGCCGGTCGCCTCCACCGTCTTCTGGGAAGCGATCAACGTCCCGCTGTCGGAGATCGAGCGGATCGAGGTGGTCAGCGGCCCCGGCGGCACGCTGTGGGGCGCCAATGCGGTCAACGGCGTCGTCAACGTCATCACCCGGCCGGCCGCGGACAGCCAGGGCGGTTTCGCCGAGGTCGGCGGCGGCTCCGGCGAGCGGAACGGCACCCTGCGCTATGGCGTCAAGGCCGCGGATGGCGGACTGGCGTTGCGCGGCTATCTGACCGGCTTCGACCGGCGCAGCAGCTTCGCGGCGGTGCCGGGCGACATAACCACCGACGCCTTCGACGGCTCCCAGGCCGGGTTCCGGCTGGATGGCACCGCGGCGGACGGCGCGGCCTCCTACACCCTGCAAGGCGATCTGTTCCACAACCATACGGAGTGGCTCGACACCTCGCTGCATGGCGGGAACCTGCTCGGGCGGTGGACGCACAGGCTGGACAACGGATCGTCGGTGCAGTTGCAGGCCTACTACGACCAGCAGACCCGCGATTATGCGGTCGCGACCGACCGTCTGGAGACCGTCGACGTCCAGGCCCAGCACAATGTGGCGCTGGGCAGCCGGCACCAGCTGGTCTGGGGCGCGCAGTACCGCGTGTGGCAGTCGGCCTTCCGCTCGCGGGTGTCCCTCGGTTTCCCGGAGGATGATGCGACGATCTCGCTGGGCAGCCTGTTCGCCCAGGACGAGGTTACGCTGGCGCCGAAGCTGAAGCTGACGGTCGGGATGAAGGTGGAATACAACAGCTATTCCGGCTTCGACATCCTGCCCAACCTGCGGCTCGCTTGGCGGCTGTCGGACGACCACATGCTGTGGACGGCGGTCAGCCGGTCGGTGCGCACGCCGTCGCGCGTCGACCGCGAGCTGTCGGGGGCCGGTGTCCTGGCGCCCTCGCCCGATTTCCAGTCGGAGCGGCTGGTGGCCTATGAGGTCGGCTATCGCGGCCGGCCCGTGGCGAACAGCCGGGTGGCGCTGTCCGCCTTCTACAATGTCTATGACGACCTGCGCACCACCAGCCTTACCGACGGCGGCCTGCCGGTCATGCTGCGCAACGATATGGAGGGAAACATCTACGGCGTCGAAGGCTGGGGCAGCTATGGCTTGACCAGCTGGTGGACCCTGCATGCCGGCGCCAACTGGCTGCACAAGAACCTGCGGTTGAAGCCGGGGGCGACCGATCTCTCCAACTTCCAGGCCGCCGGCCAGGATCCGGCCTATCAGCTTCAAGTGCGGTCGCAGATGAACCTGACGCCGGAGGTGGAGTTCGACGCCACCCTGCGCCGGGTCGGCCGGGTCGCGGTGTCGAACGTCCCGGCCTATACCGAGGCCGACCTGCATCTGGGCTGGCACGTCACCCCGGCGCTGGAACTGTCGCTGTTCGGCCAGAATCTGCTGCATGCCCGGCATCTGGAAGCCTACGACCCGTCCAGCACCACGCCGCGCGCCATCGGACGGAGCGTGTACGCGCGCATGCGGGCGGGGTTTTGAGCATGGAGGAACGAACCCTCCGCTGGTGCAGTCCGCTGGCGCTGAGCCTGCTGCTGGTGCTGGCAGGCGCGCCGGTGTCGATTGCATCGGCAGAGCCGCTGGAAGCGGCGGTGAAGGCGACCTTCCTCTACAAATTCATCGCCTTCGTCGCTTGGCCGCCGGGCGCCTTCGCCGCGGCGGACAGCCCGTTCCGCCTCTGCGTGGAAGGGCCGGACCCGTTCGGCGACGTGCTGGACCGGGCCGTCGCCGGACAGAGCGCCGGCGGCCGGCCGATCGAACTGATGCGCCGGCCGCAGTTCGAAAAAGGGTCGGGCTGCCATCTGCTGTATGGGACAATGGCGATGGACCGGCTGCGCGGCGAGCCCGTTCTGACGGTCAGCGATGCCGATGCGCCGGGTGGATCGGCTGCCGGGGCGGTTATCACCTTCGTGTTGCAGGAGGACCGGGTCCGTTTCGTCATCGATGCGGCGGCGGCCCAGGGCAACCGGCTGGCGGTCAGTTCCAAGCTGATGAGCCTGTCGGTGCGGCCATGAGGAAGCAGGAGAGCGGAACGTGACCGATCTGGCCGGATTCTGGCGGCACACGCCGCGCCTGACTGTGCTGGCCATGGCCGTGCTGCTGATTGCCGGCGGTCTTATGGCGGTCGCCAGCGAAACCGCCTATCGCGAGGAGAAGGTCGGCGACGTGGAGGTGCAGACCCGCATCCTGGCCACCACCACCACCGCGGCGCTGAGCTTCAACGACAGGCCCACCGCCGGTGAGTATCTGACGGCCTTGTCGGCCAGCCCCGAGTTCGAGGCCGCCGGTATCTATGACGCCGGCGGCACCCTGTTCGCCGCCTACACCGCGCCTGGAATGAAGCCGGTGCCTGCGATGGCCGAGCCGCCGGGCCATCATTTCGACGACGACACCCTGACCGTCAACGTGCCGGTGATGCAGGACGGGCACCGCATCGGCAGCGTGTCCCTGCGCACGGAGCTGGAGCCCTTCGTCCGCCGGGCCGAACGCTATGTCGGCATGGCGCTGCTGCTGGCGATGACTTTGCTGATCGTGCTGGTGCTGGGTGCTGCGCAGGCGGCGCTGACGCGGGCGAACCACGATCTGGAGGAACGGGCGCGCGACCTCTCCGCCGCCAACAGGGCGCTCAACGCCGAAATCGCCGAGCGCGAGAAGGTCGAGGCCGCCCTGCGCCAGAGCCAGAAGATGGAGGCGATGGGCCAGCTGACCGGCGGCATCGCCCACGATTTCAACAACCTGCTCCAGGCGCTGTCCAGCTGCCTCCAACTGGTCGGGCGGCGGGCGAAGGAGCCGTCGATCCAGCCGCTGCTGGAGACCGGGCAGCAGGCCATCGACCGCGGCGCCAAGCTGGTGCAGCAGCTGATGGCCTTCGCCCGCCGCCAGACCCTGCGGCCGGAGCCGATGGATGTCCGAGACCGGCTGCTGGGCATGGCCGACCTGCTGACCCGCGCCATCCGCGCCGACATCACGCTGGAGACGCAGGTGGAGCCGGGGCTGTGGCCGGTGGAGGTCGATCCGACCCAGTTCGAGCTGGCGATCCTGAACCTCGCCGTCAATGCGCGCGATGCCATGCCCGAAGGCGGACGGCTGCGCGTCACCGCCCGCAACCGGCCGGCGGACGGGGCAAGCGGCGATCTCGTGCAGGTGACGGTTAGCGACACCGGCACCGGGATGGAGGCGGAGGTGAAGGCGCGCGTCTTCGAACCCTTCTTCACCACCAAGGAGGTCGGCAAGGGCTCCGGCCTCGGGCTGGCGCAGGTGTATGGCTTTACCCGCCAGTCGTCGGGCCGGGTGGAGATCGACAGCGCGCCCGGCCAGGGCACCGCCGTCTCGCTGTTCCTGCCGCGGACGGTCAAGCCGGTGGCCGCACCCGCGAAGGAGCGGTCCTTGGACACCGCGCGCGGGGCCGGCCGGCGCCTGCTGCTGGTCGAGGACGACCCCATCGTCGGCAGCATGGTGGCGGCGGCGCTCGACGAGATGGGCTATGCCGTTCTGCGCGCCGGCAATGCCGAGGAGGCGCTGGGGCTGTTGAATGACCGCGCCCTGCGGATCGACATCCTGTTCAGCGACGTGGTGATGCCGGGGGCGATGAACGGCATCGATCTGGCCCACACCGCCCGGCGCCTGCGCCCCGGCCTCCCGGTGGTGCTGACCACCGGCTACAGCGAGGACATCGCCCGGACCGAAGGGGTGCGGGTGCTGCCGAAACCCTACCGGATCGGGGAGCTTGCGGAGCTGCTGGAGGCGGCGCTGGGGGCAGACGGGGCGGGCGTCAGGGTTCGCTGAGGAATTCGCGGATCGCCTCGACCACCGCCTCCTCGCATTCGCGGTGCGGGACGTGGCCGGTGTCGGGCAGGAGGTGGACGGTTCCGCGTCCGGCGGCGATGCGGGCCGGGTGCTCGACCGATCCGTATTCGTCGCGGTCGCCATGCAGAGCCAGAACCGGGCAGCGGACATCGGCCAGGGCGGCGTCCAGGGTCCAGTCGGCAAAGGCGGGGGACAGCCAGTTTTCGGTCCAGGCATCGACCGTCCAGCGCGCCTTGTCGCCCTGGTATCTTGCCAGACGGGCCAGTTGGGCCGGATCCTGGAAGCCTTGCCTGGCCTCGCGGACGCCGTCGAGCGTGCGCTCCTCGACGAAGGCCTGCGCTGCGATGGTCACCAGCGCGCGGCAGCGGGAGGGGAAGCGCGCCGCCGTCTCCACCGCCATGCCGCCGCCGACGCTGTGGCCGCAGACGACGAAATCGCCGATGCCGAAACCGTCGAGCAGGAGGGGGACGGTGTCCCGCGCCTCCGCGGCGACGAAATCGCGGGGCAGGGTGCCGGGGTGGGGATCGGAGCGGCCGAAGCCCAGCCGGTCATAGGCGATCACCCGCCTTGCGGTCGCGGCGGCAAGGCAGGCCGGGAAGCTGCGCCAGAGATCGACGCAGCCGAGCGAATCGTGGAACAGCAGGATCGGCGGCAGCCCGCCGGCCGGGGAGGGCGTCCAATCCTTCACGTAAAGACGGCCGAAGCCTGCGCCGGTGGAGGTGGGTAACAGGCGGTCTTGGTCGCTGACGGCGGTGGTCATGGTGTCCGGTTGCTGTTGCTGGTGCAGTCGAAGCCGGACGGCAGGATAGCATGGATGCCGCGCGTCAGGCCCGCGCCCGCAGATAGGGAGTCATGCGCCATTCCGCGTGCTTGATCAGGCGGGTGGCGACGAAGTTGATCAGCAGGTAGAGGATGCCGGCGACGATGAAGATCTCGAAGACGGCGAAGGTCTGGGCAATCATCCGCCGCGCGACGCCGGTGATCTCCATCATCGTGATGGTGCTGGCGAGCGAGCTGGCCTTCACCATCAAAATCACCTCGTTGCCGTAGGCCGGCAGCATCTGGCGGATCGCCACCGGCAGGACGATGCGGCGGAACAGCCGCACCCGCGACATGCCGCAGGCCCGCGCCGCCTCCACCTGACCCTGCGGCACCGTCTCGATGGCGCCGCGCAGGATCTCGGAGGTGTAAGCACCGGTGTTGAGCGCCAGCGCCAGGATGGCGCACCACATCGGCTGGCTGAGGATGGGCCAGAGGAAACTGTCGCGGATGAGGTCGATCTGGCTGAGGCCGTAATAGATCAGGAAGATCTGCACCAGCAGCGGCGTGCCGCGGAAAATGAAGGTGTAGGCCGAGGTCAGCGCCACCGCCACCCGGTTGCCGGACAGGCGCAGAAGGGCGGTGGCGAAGGCCAGAACGGCCCCGAAGGCGAGCGCCAGCGTCACCAGCTGCAAGGTCAGGGGCAGGGCCGCCAGCAGGCGCGGCAGGCTGTCCCACATCAGGGTCCAGTTCATCGTCAGGCCCTCCGCACGCCGCGGCTGGCATAGCGCTCGGCCCGCTGGAACGCCGTCGTCGAGACGGTGGTCAGCGCGAGGTACAGCAGCGCGGCGACGCTGTAGAACAGGAAGGATTGCCGGGTGGAGCCGGCGGCGGTGTGGGCGACGCGCATGATCTCGGCCAGGGCGGTGACGGAGATGAGGGCGGTGTCCTTCAGCGTCAGCTGCCAGACATTGCCGAGTCCGGGCAGGGCGAAGCGCAGGGTCTGCGGCACCAGAACCCGGCGCAGGATGCGCCAGCGCCCCATGCCGCAGGCCCGCGCCGCCTCGATCTGGCCGTAGGGCACAGACTTGACGGCGCCGCGGATGACCTCGGTCGAATAGGCGCCGGAGATCAGGCCGACGGCGGCGACGCCGATGGAGAAGGCGTTCAGCTCGATGAGGCCGCCGTAGCCGAAGATCCCGGCCACCGCCATGATCATGCCCGAACCGCCGAAGAACAGCAGGTAGATCACCAGCAGTTCGGGCACGCCGCGCACTGCGGTGGTGTAAAGCTCCGCCAGACCCCTCAACACCAGGCTGTCGCTGAGCTTGGCGGCGGCGCCGGCGGTGCCGAAGGCGAGGCCCAGCAGGAAGGACGACAGCGCGACCGCGACGGTCATCGCCGTCCCGGACAGGAGCTGCGGCCCCCAGCCGTGCAGCCCGGAGGTGAGCCCGGAATCGAGGAGGTCCAGCATTGCGATCACCGCACCGAAACGTCGTAGCCGAAATGCTTCTGGCTCAGGGTCGCGATGGTGCCGTCCTTGTTGGCATCGGCGATGGCCTTGTCGAGACGGCCCTTCAGCTCCGCATCGGCCTTGCGCAGGCCGACGCCCATGCCTTCGCCCAGCACGCCGCGCGTCATCGCCGGGCCGAACAGCGTCATCCTGTCGGTGCCCGCGGCGCGCATCAGCGCCTCGACCGGCGAACGGTCGCCGAAGATCGCATCGACGCGGCCGGCGGCCAGATCGATGGCGGCGTTGTCGATCTTGTCGTAGTTGCGCACGGTCACGTCCGGCAGATACTTCTCCAGGAAATCGACCTGGATGGTCGAGGTCTGGACGCCCACCGTCTTGCCCTTCAGCAGCTCCGCCAGCTTGGCGATTGCCGGCTTGGCAGCAGCCTCGTCGGCGAGATCGACACGCTCGGCGCCGACGCCGGCACCGGCCAGCTTGGAGGATTTCAGGGTGGCGAAGGTGGATTGTTCGGTGCCGTAGGGGCCGGCGAAGGCGATGACCTTCTTGCGCTCGTCGGTGATGGTCATGCCGGCCATGATGGCGTCGATCTTGCCCTGTTGCAGCGACGGGATCATGCCGTCCCAATCCATGGCGACCAGCTCGCAGTCGGCCTCGATGCGCTTGCACAGGTCCCAGGCGAGGTCGATTTCGAAGCCGACCAGCTTGCCCGACGAATCCATGCCGTTCCACGGCGCGAAGGCGCCTTCCGACGCGATGCGGATTTTCTTTGCATCCTTCGCCATCGCCGGAACGGCGCTGCCGGCGGCCAGGGCGCCCAGCACCAGGGCCAAAAGGATCTTCTTCATTGGTTGGTATCCTGTTTTCGTTTGTCCGCTCGGGTCCGGCTCTTGCGATCCGTGCCGGCCGCGGAACGGCGGACTTTGGCACAGGCGTCCGCCGGCCGTCATCGCCGCGAAAGCCGGGAAGCCTGCGCTTGTGTGGCGCACCCCCCTTTGGGCGGCAGAGTCACGCGGCAGAAAGATGGCGGGACAGGAACTGGCGCACGCGGTCGGATTCGGGATTGGTCAGCACCCTGTCGGGCGCCCCTTCCTCCTCGATGCGGCCCTGGTGGAGGAAGACGACCTTGGAGGAGACCTCGCGGGCGAAGTCCATCTCGTGCGTCACCAGGATCATGGTGCGGCCCTCATCGGCCAGCTGGCGGATGACGCGCAGCACCTCGCCGACCAGTTCGGGATCGAGCGCCGAGGTCGGCTCGTCGAACAGCATCACCTTGGGCTGCATGGCAAGGGCGCGGGCGATGGCGGCGCGCTGCTGCTGGCCGCCCGACAGCTGGATCGGGTAGCAATCGGCCTTGCCCAGGATGCCGACCTTGTCCAGCAGGCTGCGCGCGAGGTCGATGGCCTCGCCCTTCGGCACGCCCAGCACATGGACCGGCGCCTCGATCACGTTCTCCAGAACGGTCATGTGGCTCCAGAGGTTGAAGTTCTGGAACACCATGCCGAGGCTGGTGCGGATGCGGTCGACCTGACGGGAATTGGCCGGCAGGGTCCGCCCGCGCGCCGTCTTCATCGCGATGGTCTCGCCGCAGATGGTGACGCGCCCTTCGTCGGGGACTTCCAGCATGTTGATGCAGCGCAACAACGTGCTCTTGCCGGACCCCGAAGAGCCGATCAGCGTGATGACGTCGCCTTCGCGGGCGGTCAGCGACACGCCCTTCAGCACCTCCAGCGATCCGAACCGCTTGTGCAGGCCGTCCGCCTGGACGGCGACCGTGGCGGTGGGATTGGAGGGAGGGTGGCGGTGGGCCGGGCGGTTCCGGCCGACGGTGGCGATAGGATCGGTGGCGATGCGATGCTGGTCCATGCGGCGTCCCGAATTCGTTGGTGGGGCGGAGCATCAGCGAAGCAGACGGCGGCCGGAAGAGGAAAAAGTGACAGAAGACTCGGCCGAACTTGCCAGAATGGAAGCCTGGACTGCGCGGATTGGCAAGTCATATACCGGCTAGAGCCGGGCACGGGTGCTGCGCGGGGTGTTCAGCAGCAGGTTGGTTTCGCTGGTGGTGATGCCGGGGATCAGGCGGATGCGGCGCAGCACCCCGTCGAACTCCGGCAGGCTGCCGGCCGACAGCTCGACGATCAGGTCCCAGCGTCCGTTGGTGCTGTGGATCTCCATGATTTCGGGGAAGCCGCTGAGCGTGCGGACCACCCGGTCGGTGGCCTGTCCCTCGACTTCGATCAGCATGATGCCGCGCACCGGCGCCTCCACCGTGTCGGCGCGCAGGATCACCGTGTAGCCGGTGATGATGCCGGAGCTTTCCAGCCGCTCCATCCGCGACCGGACCGTCGCCCGCGAGACGCCGAGTTCGATGGCGAGGTCGGAAATGCTGCGGCGGCCGTCATGGCGCAGCAATGTGATGAGCTTCTCGTCGAGCTGGTCGAGCGTCATGGGTGAGGCACTCCAACATTCTGGCAAGCTTGGCTGTTCAGTTTGGTAGGTGGATTGGCGACATTTGTCAAATTGCCCTGTCCGTTCCGCCGGAGGCCTGTGGTTTGCTGGTGAGAGGAACAGGCAAGAGACCAAACAATGTCCTACCACAAGACCAAAACGAAGCAGTGCCGGCTGGTCGGCGTGCCGGTGCAGGATGGGGCGGGCCGGCTTGGCTGCGAAATGGGACCCAGCGCCTACCGCACCGCCGGCATCGCCAAGGCGTTGTCGGACCTGGGCCACAGCGTGACCGACCTGGGCAACGTGGCGCCGCTGCCGCAGCGGCCGCCGGTGCATGGCAACGCCGCGCTGAAGTTCCTGCCGGAAGTGGCCGGCTGGACCGCGGCGCTGACCCAGGTGGCCTACGAGGCGAGCGCCGGACAGGATGCCATGCCGATCTTCCTGGGCGGCGACCACAGCCTTGCCGCCGGCACCCTGACCGGGCTGGCGCAGCGCGCCGCCGGGATGCGGCGCCCGCTGTTCGTGCTGTGGCTGGATGCGCATCCGGATTTCCACACGCTGGAGACGACGGAGAGCGGCAACCTGCATGGCGTGCCGATGGCCTACGCCACCGGGCTGGCCGGTTTCGACGGCTATTTCCCGCCGCCGCCGGCACGGCTCGACCCGCACAATGTCTGCATGATGGGCATCCGCAGCGTCGATCCGGCCGAACGGCGGGCGCTGGAGACCTCGGGCATCACCGTTCATGACATGCGCAAGATCGATGAGCACGGCATCGTCGCCCTGCTGCGCCCGTTCCTGGAGCGGGTGGTGGAGGCGGACGGGCTGCTGCATGTCAGCCTGGACGTGGATTTCCTCGACCCCGGCATCGCCCCCGGCGTCGGCACCATGGTTCCCGGCGGCGCCACCTTCCGCGAGGCCCATCTGATCATGGAGATGCTGCACGACACCGGTCTGGTCAGCAGCGTCGATCTGGTCGAGCTGAACCCCTTCCTGGACGAGCGCGGCCGCACCGCGACCTTGATGGTGGAACTGCTGGCGAGCCTGATGGGGCGCCGCGTCCTCGATTACCCCACCCGTAGCTTCTGAGCGAATGGAGCGTCTGACCATGATCCCGAACCTGAATCTCGTTCCCTTCGTCAGCGTCGACCATATGATGAAGCTGGTGCTGCACATCGGCGTGGAGCGCTTCCTGACCGAGCTGTCGGCCTATGTCGAGGAGGATTTCCGCCGCTGGGAGAGCTTCGACAAGACGCCACGGGTCGCCTCGCACAGTGCGGAGGGCGTGATCGAGCTGATGCCGACCAGCGACGGCCGGACCTATGGCTTCAAGTACGTCAACGGCCATCCGAAGAACACGCGGGAGGGGCGGCAGACCGTGACCGCCTTCGGCGTGCTGGCCGATGTCGGCAACGGCTATCCCGTGCTGATGACGGAGATGACCATCCTGACGGCGCTGCGCACCGCCGCGACCTCCGCCGTCGCGGCCAAGCATCTGGCGCCGAAGGATGCTGCCTGCATGGCGATCATCGGCAACGGGGCGCAGGCGGAATTCCAGGCGCTGGCCTTCAAGGCGCTGCTGGGCATCCGGAAACTGCGGCTCTACGACATCGACCCGGCGGCGACGCAGAAATGCGTGCGCAACTTGCGCGACCAGGGCTTCGAGATCACCGCCTGCAAATCGACCGAAGAGGCGGTGGAGGGTGCGCAGATCATCACCACCGTCACCGCCGACAAGCAGTACGCCACCATCCTGACCGACAACATGGTCGGGGCCGGGGTGCACATCAACGCGGTCGGTGGCGACTGCCCCGGTAAGACGGAGCTGCACCGCGACATCCTGCTGCGGTCGGACATCTTCGTCGAATATCCGCCGCAGACGCGGATCGAGGGCGAAATCCAGCAGCTCGCTCCCGACCATCCGGTGACGGAGCTGTGGACGGTGATGGCCGGGCAGGCGGTGGGGCGGCGCGACGCGCGGCAGATCACGCTGTTCGATTCGGTCGGCTTCGCGACGGAGGATTTCTCCGCCCTGCGCTATGTCCGCGACAAGGTGGCGGGGACGGGATTCTTCGAGAATCTGGACATGCTGGCCGATCCGGACGAGCCGCGCGACCTGTTCGGCATGATCCTGCGCGCGGCCAAGCCGGCCCCGGTGGGCGAGGCTGCCTAGAGTGTGATCGGTTCAAGCGCAATCGCTTGAAGCGTGAATCACACGGAAAACCAAATGCTTAGAGTCTGTCTAATGCTTCAATAAGCATCGGACAGACTCTAGGGGGAGAGGCGCTTTACCCCGCAGCCTCCCCCTCCGCCAGCGCCTGTTCGGCGCTGAGTTCCTCAAGGTCCAGCTCCGCCTCCAGACGGTGCAGCACCGTGTCGTGGATGCGGCCGCCGCGGTGCAGGTCGAGGATCTCCGTGCGGGCGGCGCGGTTGGCGGCCAGGATGGCGGCGAAATGCTCGCGCCGGTCCTCCGTCAGCATGCCTTCGCTCTCATGGAAGCGCTCAGCCATCGTCGCGCGGTGGCCGTACTGTTCGAGCAGGCGGGGGTGGCGCTGCCGTCCGTCGGCCGTCCCCGAACGCTCGCGCACCGCGTCCAGCGCCGCGCGGGCCATGCGGATGCGGGCTTCGGATTCCGACAGGGTTGGGCGCCGCTCCAGCGTGAAGCCGCCCAGCCGCATCCTGCGGATCAGCGGGGCGAGCGTGGTCGCCTGCCCCAGGATCGACACCAGGATCACCGCCCAGGTGGTCGCCAGAATGATGTCGCGGCCGGGAAACTCCACCGGCACCGACAGGGCGACGGCAAGGCTGACCACGCCGCGGATCGCCGCCCAGCCCATGATCACCGGCACCGCCACCGACGGGTAGGGATCGCGCCGCCGCAGGCTTGGGAACAGGAAGCGGGGCAGGTAGGTCGAGGGGAAGAGCCAGGCGAAGCGCGACAGGATCATCGCCAGGGTGACGGCGACGATCATCGGCAGCAGGTCGGTCAGGCCGGTGCCGGCGGCCTCCAGCCGGCCCAGCACGCCGCGCAGCGACAGGCCGATGATGATGAAGACCATCGATTCCATGAGGAACACCGCCACCGCCCACACCGCGTTGGCGTGGGTGCGCAGCTGCGCGGTGAACAGGTCGTGCTGGCGCCGGCCCATCACCAGACCGCAGCCGACGGTGGCGAGCACGCCCGACACCTCCAGCGCCTCGCCGCCCAGATAGCTGCCCCAGGCGGCGAGGAAACCGCCGACGATGCTGAGCGGCACGTCGCGCAGGCGACCAAGCAGCAGTGCCGCGATGTGGCCGAAGACCACGCCGGCCGCAACACCGCCGATGGCGAGCCACAGGAACTCCAGCGAGGCGTGGCCGGCCTCGAAGGTGCCGGTCATCCCTGCGGCGATGGCGATGCGGAACAGAACCAGCCCGGTGGCGTCGTTCACCAGGCTTTCGCCCTCCAGCAGGGTGACGATGCGCGGCGGCAGCGGCAGTCCCTTCAGCGCCGCCTTGGCGGCAACGGCGTCGGGCGGCGACAGGATGGCGCCCAGCGTGAAGCAGGCCGCCCAGGGCAGCGACGGCATCACCAGATGGGCGGCCACCCCGACCGCCAGCGTGGTGAAGGCGACAGCCCCCACCGCAAGCTGGATGATGATGCGCAAATTGGCGCGGAAATCGCTCCACACCGTGAAATAGGCGCTGGCGAACAGCAGCGGCGGCAGGAACAGCAGCAGGGTCAGATCTGGATCGGGCGTGATCTCCGGCAGGCCGGGGATCAGGGCGAGCGCGATGCCGCCCAGCACCAGCACGGCCGAGGGCGGCATGCGCAGGCGCTTGGCCGCAAGTTCCAGCACGATGATCGCCGCCATCAGGCCGAGGACGAGTTCGAACTGACCGGATGGCGACATGCTGGGGTCCGCTGTGCTGTTGTCGTGGAGGGTGATGAGGCCGGGGCGCTTTCCTTCGCTTACCGGTTTATGCCCAAGCGGCGGCGCATCCGCGAGACGATTGCGGCAAGCGCGAAGCCGCCGACCAGCCCGATATGTTCGAAGAAGGCGTTGGTCGCCATGAAGCGCTCCGGTCCGGCCATCGTCCAGAAATCATTGGCGATCAGGGCGGCCAGGACGGTGAAGACGCCGAGCGCGCCGGCACCCAGCCACAGTGCACGGTCCAGCAGGATCAGCAGCGGGCCGACCAGCTCGACCAGGATGGTCAGGGCTGCCCAGAGTGCCGGCGGGGTGAGGCCGAAATGCGCCTGCTCGGCGACGGCGCCCGGCCAGTCGGTGAGCTTGACCAAACCGCCGAGGAGGTAGGCGCCGACCAGGGCCAGCCGGGCCAGCAGCCATGTGCCGTCCCAGTCGAGGATGCGGTCGACGATGCGGTCCGCCGGACGTTCGAAGGAGCGGAGGGTCATGGCGAGGGACCGTTTCGGTTTTGGGGGAACGCAAAATCGTGAGGGGGAGGGCGCGCTTCGCGCACCACCAAGGGGCATGCTGCCCCTTGGCAATCCCCTGGCACAGGCTGCGCCTGTGCTACCCCCTCACCCTGACCCTCTCCCCGGAGGGGAGAGGGAACTTGCTTCGGGAAGGGTGGGATCAAACCGCCCAGCAGCCGCAGCCGAGCGCACCCCAGAAGGATTGCACGTCGGCGGCCGGCACGTCGGCGGCGTAAGCGGCGGCGTGGTCGTGGCCATGGACGCCGCAGCCGGTGGCACAGCCGCAGGCGGAGGCCAGCGCCTGACGCTGGCTGTTCGCACCGGCGTCGGCCGACTTGTAGTAGCCGCCGAAGGTGCGCACCGGCGACCAGTCCGGCATCGGCTTGGGCAACTGCGGCGCCAGCGGGCCGTAATCGCCTTCGCCATGCACCACCGCACCGCCGAGCATGGTCAGGACGGAGGTCAGGTGGACGATGCGGTCCTCCGGCACCGAGAAGAAGTCGTCGGACAGCACGGCGAGGTCGGCGAGCTGTCCGGCCTTGATCTGGCCCTTCTTGCCCTGCTCGTTGGAGAACCAGGTGTTGGCCTCGGTCCACAGCCGCAGCGCCGTCTCGCGGTCCAGCAAATTGGCGCGCGGATAGAGGCTGAGGCCGCCCACCGTCCGGCCGGTCACCAGCCAGGACAGCGAGACCCAGGGGTTGTAGCTGGCGACGCGGGTGGCGTCGGTGCCGCCGCCGACCGGCAGGCCGGCCGCCATCATCTTGGCGATGGGCGGGGTCCGCTCCGCCGCCTTGGCGCCATAGCGCTCGACGAAATATTCGCCCTGATAGGCCATGCGGTGCTGGACGGCGATGCCGCCGCCGAGTGCGGCGATGCGGTCGATGTTGCGGTCGCTGATCGTCTCGGCATGGTCGAAGAACCAGTGCAGCCCGTCGAAGGGAACGTCGCGGTTGACCTTCTCGAACACGTCGAGCGCGCGGCTGATCGTCTGGTCATAGGTGGCGTGCAGGCGCCAGGGCCAGCGGTTCTCGGCCAAGAGGCGGATCACCGGCTCCAGATCGCCTTCCATGTTGGGCGGCATGTCCGGGCGGGCGACGCGGAAATCCTCGAAATCGGCGGCGGAATAGACCAGCATCTCGCCGGCGCCGTTGTGGCGGTAGCGGTCGTCGCCGTCTCCCGGCTTCACCTTCGACGCCCAGCCGGCGAAGTCGGCCAACTCCTCCTTCGGCTTCTGGGTGAACAGGTTGTAGCTGATGCGCAGGGTCAGCTCGCCGTCGGCATGCAGCTTTTCGACGATGGCGTAATCGTCGGGATAATTCTGGAAGCCGCCGCCGGCATCGATCACCCCGGTCACGCCCAGCCGGTTCATCTCGCGCATGAAATGGCGGGTCGAGTTCAACTGATACTCGGGCGGCAGCTTCGGCCCCTTGGCCAGCGTCGAATAGAGGATCGTCGCGTTGGGCTGGGCCAGCAGCAGGCCGGTCGGGTTGCCGGCGGCGTCGCGCACGATCTCGCCGCCGGGCGGGTTCGGCGTGTCCTTGGTGTAGCCGACGGCACGCAGGGCCGCGGCGTTCAGCAGGGCGCGGTCGTAGAGATGCAGGATGAAGACCGGCGTGTCGGGGGCAGCGGCGTTCAGCTCCTCGATGGTCGGCAGGCGCTTCTCGGCGAACTGGTGCTCGGTGAAGCCACCGACGACGCGGACCCACTGCGGTGCCGGGGTGATGGCTGCCTGCTGCTTCAGCATCGCCATGGCGTCGGCGAGGCTCGGCACGCCGTCCCAGCGCAGCTCCATGTTGTAGTTCAGGCCGCCGCGGATGATGTGCATGTGGCTGTCGATCAGCCCGGGAATCACCCGCCGGCCCTTGGCGTCGATCACCGTCGCCTGGGGAGCCGCGGCGCGCACCTCCGCCTCCGTGCCGACGGCGAGGAAGCGGCCGTCGCGGATGGCGATGGCGCTGGCCTGCGGGTTGGCGCGGTCGAGCGTGGTGACCTTGGCGTTGACGAGGATCAGATCGCCGGCGGCTTGATTCGGGGCGGCAGTGTTCGGCATGGCGGCATTCCCGGGTCTGGACGCGAGGGTGGACAGCAGCGGCGATGCTAGCAGGGAAGCGGCGGCGGTTCCCGCCATCGCCTTGCGACGATCAATGGGGCGATCGATGGGGGGAGGCGTCACGCCTTGTCTTCCTTGGCAGCCGGCGGCGTCTCAGCCCCGGCATGCGGCCCCAGCACATGGCGGGCGCAGTCGGTCTGGATGAAGGCGAGCACCGGCTCGCCGGCCACCAGCCGCTTGACGACGGGCACCACCTGTTCGCCGACCAGTATGCCGAGCAAACCGATCAGGGCGATGGTCGGCGGCGCCGGGGAACGGACCCCAAGCAGCGCATAGATGACGCCGACCAGGATGCCGGCACCGCCCGAAAGAAGATAGGGCATCATGGGGTCCGCTCTCCCGCTTTCTGGAATGGGGGCCGGCGCCCGGTCGGAACCGGGCGCCGGCAAGGCATGCAGGCAGGGATCAGGCGTGCTCGTGCTTGAGGCCGCCGACCACCTTGTGCGGGAATTCGCCGCGCTGCGGGGCCTTGTGGACCATGGTGTAGGCGTAATCGACGCCCATGCCGTACGCGCCGAAATGCTCGCGGACGATGGTCATCACGCCGTCGTAGCTCTCGCGCTTGGCCCAATCGCGCTGGATTTCCAAGAGGACGTTGACCGCGGTGATGGAATGGGCGCCGGCCTGTTCCATGCGGCGGACCGCGGCGTCATGGGCCTCCTTGGAGGTGCCGCCCGAGCAATCGGTGACGATGTAGACCTCGAAGCCTTCCTCAATGGCGCACAGGGTCGGGTAGAGCAGGCAGGCTTCGGTCCACAGCGCGGCGATGACCAGCTTCTTCTTGCCGGTCGCCTTGACGGCGGCCACCAGCTCTTCGGAGTCCCAGCTGTTCATCGAGGTGCGCTCGATGGGGTCCTGCTTCAGCACGTCCATCAGTTCCGGCCAGATGTAGCCGGAGAAGCTCTCGGTCTCCACGGCGGTCACGATGGTCGAGGCGCCGAACAGCTTGGCGGTCTTGGCGAGCGCGATGGTGTTGTTCTTCAGCTGCTGGCGGTCGATGTTGACCACGCCGAAGGACATCTGCGGCTGGTGATCGATGAAGATGAAGACGGTGTCGTCGGCGTTGATGAGCGACTTGGCGTTGAAGGTCATGATCGTTTCCTGTTCCGTATGGATTTTTAAGGGGTTGGCTGCCGTTTTCGTCGGCGCCGCCGTCTGAAGGGACAATGGCATGGGGCGGCTATTCGGGACAATCAGATAGGTTGGAATATGATTGTTGCAAATTTAAGGACAATGTCCCGCAGGCCGGTCAGGCGCGGATGAAGGCCAGCAGTTCCTCGTTCACGAGGTCCTTCTGCGTGGTGCACATGCCGTGCGACCCGCCGGGAACGACCTTGAGGGTGCCCTTCGGCAGCATCGCCGCGGCGGCCTTGCCGGTGGTGGCGAGCGGGACGACCTGATCGTCGTCACCGTGCAGGACCAGCGTCGGGACGATCATCTTCTTCAGATCGTCGCGCTGGTCGGTCTCGGAGAAGGCCTTGATGCACTCATATTCGGCCTGAAGGCCGCCCATCATGCCCTGAAGCCAGAAGCTGTCGATGACGCCCTGCGAGACCTTGGCGCCCGGCCGGTTGTAGCCGTAGAAGGGGGTGGTCAGGTCCTTGAAGAACTGCGAGCGGTCGGCCTTCACGCTGGCGCGGATGCCATCGAAGACCTCCAGCGGCACGCCGTCCGGGTTCCAGCCGGTCTTGACCATGATCGGTGTGATGGCGCCGATCAGCACCGCCTTGGCGACGCGCGACACGCCGTGGCGGCCGATGTAACGGGCGACCTCGCCGCCGCCGGTGGAATGGCCGACATGGACGGCGTTCTTCAGGTCCAGCGCCTCGGTCACCGCGGCCAGATCGTCGGCGTAATGGTCGAGATCGTTGCCGAAGCCCGGCTGCGACGACCGGCCATGGCCGCGGCGGTCATGGGCGATGGTGCGGTAGCCGTGCTGGGCCAGGAACATCATCTGGTCTTCGAAGGCGTCGCCGGTCAGCGGCCAGCCATGGCTGAAGACCACCGGCTGGCCGGTTTGCGGACCCCACTGCTTGACGTAGATCTGGACGCCGTCCTTGGTGGTGACGTGGCTGCCCTGGAGCATGGGTTTCGTTCCTTTGGTCTGGTCTGGGCGGGTGGCCGTCTTTTCGGCGGCGACGGCGGTGCCGGCGACCGCGGTCAGCAAGCCGCTGCCCCCGACGGCAAGGGCGGCGCTGCCGGAAAGGACCGTCCGGCGGGACGGATGAAAATCCTGGGTGGTCATGCGAAGTCCGTTCGGGGCCGGGCCGGCAGGACCGGCGCCGGCTGTCTTGGTGAACGGATGTTAGGGAAATGGCCGGGCGGGGGATTGCCTCTTCGGAACGGCTTTTGCCGGTTCTGCGCATCCCGCACCGTAAACGCGAAAAAGCCGGTCCCCGTACAGGAGGACCGGCTTTTCGTAGGGATAGTACCCTCTCCCGAGGCGGGAGAGGGTACTATCCCGCCAACGACACCCAGGCGGCGTCGCGGCGGCTGGACTCGACGGCGCCATGGATGAAGCGCACGCCGCGCACCCCATCCTCCACTGTCGGCAGCGGCACGTCGGCAGGGGCCGGGCGGCCGTCGATGCTGGCGGCGATGCGGTCGGCGGCGTCGCGATAGATTTGCGCGAAGCCTTCCAGATAACCCTCCGGATGGCCGGCCGGGGTGCGGGAGATGCCGCTTGCCGCCGGCAGGCTGCCGGCACCGGCGCGCAGCAGGGTGCGGGTCGGCTCACCCAGCGGGGTGAAGCGCAGCTCGTTGGGCTGCTCCTGCTGCCACTCCAGCCCGCCGGCCTCACCGAAGATGCGCAGGCGCAGGCCGTTGGTGGTGCCGGGGGAGACCTGGCTGGCCCACAGCATGCCGCGGGCGCCGCCGTCGAAGCGCATCATGATGTGGGCATTGTCGTCCAGCCGCCGGCCGGGCACGAAGGCGGACAGGTCGGCGGCAAGGTGGGTACAGTTGAGGCCGGTCACGAACTCCGCCAGATGGAAGGCATGGGTGCCGATGTCGCCGATGCAGCCGGCGATGCCGCTCTGCGCCGGGTCGGTGCGCCAGGAGGCCTGCTTCTGGCCGCTGGCCTCGAGGTCGGTCGCCAGCCAGTCCTGGGCATATTCGGCCTGGACCACCCGGATGCGGCCCAGCATGCCCGACGCCACCATGGCGCGCGCCTGCCGGATCATCGGATAGCCGCTGTAATTGTGGGTCAGGACGAAGACGAGGCCGCGGCTGCGCACCAGTGCGGCCAGCTCCTCAGCCTCCTCCACCGTGTGGACCAGCGGCTTGTCGCAGATGACGTGGATGCCGGCTTCGAGGAAGGCCTTGGCGGCGGGGTAATGCAGGTGGTTCGGCGTGACGATGGCGACCGCGTCGATGCCGTCGGCGCGGGCAGCCTCGGCCGCCGCCATCTTGTGGAAGTCGTCGTAGCAGCGGTCGGGCGCCAGAAAAAGCTCGGCTCCGCTGGCCCGCGCCCGCTCAGGGTTGGAGGACAGGGCGCCGGCCACCAGCTCGTAACGGTCGTCGATGCGGGCGGCGATGCGGTGGACCGCGCCGATGAAGGCGCCCTGGCCGCCGCCGACCATGCCGAGCCTCAGCCGTCTGGAGAAAGCGGGTGTTTGATCCGGGCTCATGATGCCCCTTTCCCCAGACCGAGAATCCGGCGGTTCGCCGCCTCGTCAGTGCCGGCATCGGCGAAATCGTCGAAGGCGCGGTCGGTGACGCGGATGATATGGTCCTGGATGAAGCGGGCGCCTTCGGCGGCCCCCTGTTCCGGATGCTTGATGCAGCATTCCCATTCCAGCACCGCCCAGCCGTCGAAGCCGTACTGGGTCAGCTTGGAGAAGATGCCGCTGAAATCGACCTGCCCGTCGCCCAGCGAGCGGAAGCGTCCGGCGCGGTCCTTCCACGGCGCATAGCCGGAATAGACGCCCTGCCAGGGGGTCGGATTGAACTCGGCATCCTTGACGTGGAACATGCGGATGCGGTCGCGGAACACGTCGATGTAGCCGAGATAGTCCAGCTGTTGCAGGACGAAGTGGCTGGGATCGAACAGGATGTTGCAGCGCTCATGCCCGCCGATCCGGTCGAGGAACATCTGGAAGGTGGTGCCGTCGAACAGATCCTCGCCGGGATGGATCTCGTAGCAGAGGTCGCAGCCGGCCTCGTCGAAGGCGTCGAGGATCGGCCGCCAGCGCTTCGCCAGCTCATCGAAGGCGGTCTCGATCAGGCCGGGCGGGCGCTGCGGCCACGGATAGAGATAGGGCCAAGCCAGCGCGCCGGAGAAGGTGGCGTGGGCGGTGAGGCCGAGGTTCGCGGATGCCTTGGCGGCGAGGTGCAGCTGCTCTACCGCCCAGGCCTGCCGGGCGTCGGGACGGCCATGGACCTCTGCCGGGGCGAAGCCGTCATAGAGCGCGTCGTAGGCAGGGTGGACGGCGACGAGCTGGCCTTGCAGGTGGGTCGACAGCTCGGTCAGTTCGACGCCGGCATCGGCCAGCGTGCCCCTGATCTCGTCGCAGTAGGTTCGACTGGTCGCGGCCTTGTGCAGGTCGAACAGGCGGCGGTCCCAGCTGGGGATCTGCACGCCTTTGAAGCCGAGGCCGGCGGCCCAGCGGGCGATGCCGTCCAGCGAGTTGAAGGGGGCTGCGTCGCCCGCGAACTGGGCGAGGAAGATCGCCGGGCCTTTGATGGTCTTCATGGGTCTGGCTCCCCGGTTTTCGGGAGGTGTCGGCTGGCGGCTGTCCCCCTTAACCCTCCCCCGCTGGGAGGGGGACGGTCAGGGGGACTGACGAACCAGGGATCAGTACGGCGAATCCGGGAAGTAGAACTCCTTGGCGTTCTCCTTGGTGATCAGCGCCGACGGGATGATGTAGGTCGCCGGCAGCTTGTCGCCCTTCAGACGCGCCTCGGCGGTCATCTTGATGGCGTCGTAGATGAACTTCGGCGAATAGGACACGTCGGCGTGGATCAGCGGGTTGGAGCCGTCGAGGATGGTCTTCACCATCGTTTTGGAACCCGCACCGCCGAACACCTCCTTGATGTCGGTGCGCTTGGCCTGCTCGATGGCCTTCAGCACGCCGAAGGCCATGTCGTCGTCGGCGGCCCAGACGACGTCGATGTCCTTGAAGCGGGTCAGGAAGTCCTGCGTCACCTTGAAGGCGTCGTCACGGTTCCAGTTGGCGTATTTGCCGTCGAGGATCTTGATGTCCGGATACTGCTTCAGCGCGCCGGTGAAGGCCTCCCAGCGCTCGTTGTCGAGCGTGGTCGGGATGCCGCGGAGCGCCACGATGTTGGCCTTGCCGTTGTATTTCTTGGCGATGTATTCGGCCGGGATGCGGCCGAAGGCGGTGTTGTCGCCGGCGATGTAGGCGTCCTGCGCGCTGGGATCGGTCAGGCCGCGGTCGACGACGGTGACGTAGACGTTCTTCTTCTTCGCCTGCAGCACCGGCTGGGTCAGGGCGGCGGATTCGAAGGGGAAGATGACCAGCGAGTCGATCTTGGTCACCGTCACCAGATCCTGAAGCTGGTTCGCCTGCTCCGGCGCGCCGCTGGCGGTCTTGACGGTGATCTTCAGGTTGGGATGGGCCTTCTCAAGCTCCGCCTTCGCCTGATTGGCCCACCAGACGATGCCGCCGGTGAAGCCGTGGGTGGCGGCCGGGATGCTGACGCCCAGCTTCACCGTGTCCGCCGCGAAGGCGACGCCGCCGAGGCCGCCACCGAGGGCGACCGTCGCGGCCATGGCGACACCGGCGCCCAGGACGAGACGGCGGGTATAACGCGCAACTTCCGACATGACGTTTCTCCTCCTCTTGATTTTTTAAGGACGCCGGCGCTGCAGGAAGGCGACGGCGATGATGACGCAGCCCTGCACCGCCGCGTTCAGGTAGACGCTGATGATGCTGGTCAGGTTCAGGATGTTGCTGATCACCGACAGCAGAACCGCACCGATCACCGTGCCGGCAATCCGTCCCTCTCCCCCCTTGAAGGAGGTGCCGCCGACGATCACCGCGGCGATGGCCTCCAACTCCCACAGCAGGCCGGTGGTGGGGGAGGCGGAGCCCAGGCGCGGCACATACAGCACCGTGGCGATGCCGACGCAGACGCCGAGCAGCCCGTAGGTCAGCAGCTTCACCCGGTCGACATCCACCGCGGCGAAGCGCGCCACCTGCTCGTTGGAGCCGATGGCCTGGACATAGCGGCCGAAGGCGGTGCGGTTCAGCAGGACGGCACCGGCGACCGACACCACCAGGAAGACCCAGACCGGCACCGGAATGCCCAGCAGGCTGCCGTAATAGACCGGGCCGTAGGCGTCCGACAGGTCGTTGTCCAGCGTGATGGCGCCGCCGTCGGCCAGCCAAGTTAGCACGGCGCGGAAGATGCCGAGCGTGCCCAGCGTGACGATGAAGGGCTCGATCCGCCCGCGTGTGATCAGATAGCCGTGCGCCAGCCCGAAGCCGCCGCCCAGCAGCAGGGCGAACAGCATGCCGAGCGCCACGACGACGACCGGCGAGCCGACCGATCCGGACAGCGCATTCATCAGCAGGATCATGCCGCCGGCGATCAGCGCCGCCATCGACCCCACCGACAGGTCGATCCCGCCGGAGATGATGACGAAGCACATGCCGATGGAGATGATTCCGATGAAGGCCGTGCGGGTCAGCACGTTCATCATGTTGTCCCAGGTGGCGAAATCCGGGTTCAGCGCCGTGCCGACGATCAGCAGCAGCACCAGCCCGACGACCGGGCCGAAGCGGTGCGGATCGACGCGGCGGGCGGGCTTGCCTGTGGGCATGGTGCCGGCCTCAGTGACGGGCGTGGGCGCCGATGTCGGTGCCGGCGTTGGTCCCGATGGCATGGGCAATCAACTCCTCTTCGCTGAGCCGGTCGGCGGGCACGGTTGCGGCGACCCGGCGCCCGCGCATCACGATCACCCGGTGGCAGAGCCCGATCAGTTCGATCAGTTCCGATGAAATGACGATCACGCCGCGCCCTTCGGCAGCCAGCCGCGCGATCAGGAAATAGATGTCCCGCTTGGCGCCGACATCGACGCCGCGGGTCGGCTCGTCCAGCACGAAGACGCGCGGGTCGGGCTCCAGGAACTTGGCGATGGCCAGCTTCTGCTGGTTGCCGCCGGACAGCGACGACGCCGTGCCCTGCGGGTTGCCGCGGATGCCGAAATTCGCGACGGCATGCTCCAGCGCCCGATCCTCCGAGGCCGGCGACAGCAGCGGCTGGGCATGGTGGCGCAGCGTCATCAGGGTCAGGTTGTCGCGCAGCCCCATGGCGACGTGCAGGCCCTTGCCCTTGCGGTCCTCGCTGAGATAGGTCAGGCCGTTCCGCATCGCCTCGCGCGGGTTGCGCAAGGACACCGGGCGGCCTTCGATCTCGACCGTGCCGCCGCTGCGCGGGCGCAGGCCCAGGATGCCCTCGAACAGCTCGGTGCGGCCGGCGCCGACAAGGCCGGCGAAGCCCAGGATTTCGCCGGGATGGAGGTCGAAGCTCACATCCTCCGCCCAGCCGGGCACCGTCAGGCCGCGCACCGCCATCAGCGGCTTGCCGAGGGCGGGCATGCGCTTGTCCGGGAACATGTCGGTCAGTTCGCGCCCGACCATCAGCGTCGCCATGCGCTGGCGCGGCGTCTCGGCGGTGGGTGCGCGGGCGACGAAACGGCCGTCACGCATCACGATCACCTCGTCGGTGATGCGCTCGACCTCATCCAGCTTGTGGGAGATGTAGACGATGGTGACGCCGTCCCGCCGCAGCCGGTCGATCAGCCCGAACAGCCGGTCGCATTCCGACGGCGTCAGGCTGGCCGTCGGCTCGTCCATGATCAGCAGGCGGGCGTTGCGCAGCTGGGCCTTGGCGATCTCCACCAACTGCTTCTCGGCGACGATCAGGTCGCGGACCTTGGTGTCGGGGTCGCGCTCGAAGCCGACTTGGCGCAGGGCCTGGGCCGCCTGCTCACGCATCGCGCGGTCGTCGAGCAGCCAGCCGCGTTTGATCTCGTGGCCGAGGAACATGTTCTGGGCGACGGTGAGGTCGTCGGCGAGGCTGAGTTCCTGATGGATCAGCACGATGCCGCGCTGTTCGGCGTCGCGGGAGTTCCGGAAGGTCACCGCTTCGCCGTCGATGCTGAGCGTGCCGGAGGTCGGCGCGTGATAGCCGGCGAGGATCTTCATCAGCGTCGATTTGCCGGCGCCGTTCTCGCCCAGCAGCCCATGCACCCGGCCCGGATGCAGGTCGAAACTGACGCCGTGCAGTACCCGCACGGGTCCGAATTCCTTGGTGATGCCGTCGAAGGCGACATGCAGGCTCATGGCTCCGCACCCCCTGACGGCCTCTCCACCAACCGCAAGCCTGCGGCCGGGCGGATACCGTCCATGACGTTTCTCCCACTGCGAAGCGTGTCGTCCCGTAAGACGCCGCTTCGTTCGTTGGGCTGATGGTAAGCCCGCCGCTTTGGACAGACAATGGCCGACTTCGAACATAATTTGGCAAAAGTGGGTAAGCTGTGATAGGGAAGGAGACACGCGTCGTTCGGAAAGGCACTCGTCGATGGTTGACTGGCAACGTCTGTCGGACGGCGAGCGCGCCCTGCTGGAGCGGCTGTTCTGGGCGGGTGGCCTGTCGCGGGGCGAACTGGCGGCGTCGGTCGATTTCTCCAAGAGCAAGGCCAACCTCGCGATCTCCAGCCTGATCGGCCGCGAACTGATCGAGGAAGGCGGGGTGCAGCCTTCGTCGGGCGGGCGGCGGCCGGAGGTGCTGCGGCTGAGCCACCGGATGGGGGTGCTGGCGGGAATCGACATCGGCGCCACCAGCATCGACGTGGCTCTGCTCGCCCCCGACATGACGGTGCTGGACCACAGGTCGGAAGCGGCGGACGTGCGCGACGGCCCGGCGGCGGTGTTCGGGCGGGTGCGGGCCCTGCTGCGCGAGGCGCGGGAGCGGATGGGGATCGGGCCGGGCCGGGTGCTGGGCATCGGTGTCGGCGTGCCGGGGCCGGTCGCCTTCGACAGCGGCATGCTGGTCAACCCACCGCTGCTGCCGGGGTGGGAGACCTTCTCGATCCGTGAATTCCTGGCGGAGGAGTATGCCGCCCCGGTCTTCGTCGACAACGATGTGAACATCATGGCGCTGGGCACGCACTGGCGCCTGCGCGGCCAGCTTCAGAACTTCCTGGTGATCAAGGTCGGCACCGGCATCGGCTGCGGCATCATCTGCCACGGCCTGGTCTATCGCGGGCGGGACGGGTCGGCGGGCGACGTCGGCCATATCTGCGTCGATCCGCAGGGGCCGGTCTGCCATTGCGGCAATGCCGGCTGCGTCGAGGCGATGGCGGCCGGACCGGCCATCGCGCGCATGGCGGAGGACGCGGCGCGGGGCGGCGAAAGCCCGCGGCTGATGGAGGTGCTGGAGCGCAACGGCGCGCTGACGACGGTCGATCTCGGCAACGCCAGCCGGGCGGGGGATGCGGCGGCCACCGCCATCGTCCAGCAGGCCGGCGGCCATATCGGGCGGATGCTGGCCGCCGTGGTGAACTTCTTCAACCCGTCGCACATCTTCATCGGCGGCGGCGTGGCGCGGATCGGGCCGCTGCTGCTGGCCTCGATCCGGCAGAGCGTCTATCGGCGCTCGCTCGCCCTCTCCACCCGGCATCTCGACATCCAGTATGTGCCGGAGGTCGAGAGCGCCGGGGTGATCGGCGCCGCGGTGATGGCGGTGCAGGAAACCATGCTGGCCGGACCGACGACGGGGACTGGCGTCACGCCGCCCGCACGGCGGTGATGAAGGAGGTCACCTCGCCGCGCAGGGTTTCGGCCTCGCGGGCAAGGCTGCTGGCGGCGTCCAGCACCTCGGTGGCGGCGGAACCGGTCTCCAGCACCGCGTGGTTGACGCCGACGATGGTGGAGGACACCTCGGTGGTGCCGCGCGCGGCCTCCGTCACGTTGCCGGCGATATCGCGGGTGGCGGCGCCCTGTTCCTCAATGGCGGCGGCGATGGTGGTGGTGATCTCGCTGATGCGGCCGATGGTCTGGCCGATGCCGTGGATGGCGTCCTGGGCGCCGCCGGTGGCCTGCTGAATCTCCTTCACCTTGGCCTGAATCTCGTCGGTGGCGCGGGCGGTCTGGCTGGCCAGCGCCTTGACCTCGCCGGCGACGACGGCGAAGCCCTTGCCGGCCTCCCCGGCGCGGGCCGCTTCAATGGTGGCGTTGAGCGCCAGCAGGTTGGTCTGTGCTGCGATGGTGTTGATCATCTCCACCACATGGCCGATCTGGTCGGCCGCCTCCACCAGCGTGCGCATGGTGCTGTTGGTCCGTTCGGCCTGGGTCACCGCCTCGCCCGAGATGCGGGTGGAGGCGGCGATCTGCCGGCCGATCTCCAGGATGGAGGCCGACAGCTCCTCGGTCGCCGACGCCACGGTCTGGACGTTGACGGACGCCTGTTCGGAGGCCGCGGCGACGGCGGTCGCCTGCGCGCTGGCATGGCTGGCGGTGGTCGACATGGCGCCAGCGGTGCCCTGCATCTCGGTGGCGGCCGATGCCACCGTCTCGACGATGTGCATGGCCTTGGCATCGAAATCGCGCATCAGCGCTTCCAGCCGGGCGGCCCGCGCCTCCTTGGCGGCCTGTTCGCGGGCCTGCTCCGCCGCCAGACGGTCGGCGGTCAACATGCTGTCGCGGAAGATTGTGACGGTCGCCGCCATGCCGCCGATCTCGTCGGCGCGGCCCAGGCCGGGGATGGCGACGGCCATGTCGCGGTCGGCCAGACGCCGCATCGCCTCGGTCATCTCGCGGATCGGATCGCTGACCCGGCGCTTGGCGACGACCATGCCGATGACGGTCAGAAGCACGGCGGCCACCACCAGAAGTCCGGCGATGACGGCATCCTGCGTCGCACGCGCGGCCTGCGCATCGGAACGGACGACCATGCGGTCCACCGCCGCCAGGGCGGCGTCGACGATGTAGCCCTGGCTGGCGGTGTCCTGCTGGCGCAGGGTGCCGATTTCGACCGGAGATTTGCGGCCTTCGGCGAGGGCGGCGAGCACCGCCTTGCGCTGCTCGACCAGCGGGCCTTCGAAATTCACCTTGGCCTTTTCGACCGCCTCGCGGATCCGGTCGGGCGTGTCGGGGCGGGAGGCCGATTCCCTGACCAGGGCCCAGGCCTGACCGGTACGGCCGATGGCCTCCGCCACTGCCTGCGCATCGGCCGGCGTCCAGGCCTGGCCGGTGGCGACCGCGGTCTGGATACGCAGCGCCATGCCGCCGGCATTCAGCCGGGTGTTCCAGGCGGCGCGCTTGATGCCGAGCAGATGGTCGATCATCGGATCGGCCAGTTTCAGCGATCCGTCCAGCAGATCGGTCGCGGCGGTCAGCGCGTCGAGATAGGCGACCGGCGCCGTCGCCCAGGCCTCCGCCACCGCCGGATCGCGGGCGGGTTTGCGCTGGCGCAGCGCGCCATCGGCCTGCCGGCGCAGGGCCGCCAGCGTGTCGTGGGCGGTGCGCAGCGTCGCGGCCGCAGCCGGCAGGCCGGGAAGGTCGAGCGCATCCAGCTTGGCGGCGATGGCGGCATAGCCGTTTTCCGCCACCGCGCGGTTGGCGGCGATGTCGCGCAGTTCGGCGTCGCCGGCCGGCTCCTCCGCCCCCAGCGCCGGGCCGACCAGACCGCGCTCCAACCGGATCGCCAGCAGCGTGCGCAGCAGGTCGCGGCTGGTCTCGCTGAGGGTGGCGACCCGCTGGGCGTTGCGGGTGCGGTCGACGACGTCGATCAGGGTGACACTGCTGGTGGCGATCAGCAACAGCCCCAGCGCGGCGACGACAAGTCCAAGGGTGGCGCGGATCGACAGCCGCGAAAGGAGCGGGATCATGGTCTGGTCCTGTCTGTGCGAAAGGTTGGAGCCGTTGCGGACGGCGCGACACCGTTCCCCCTGCCAGGGCGGGTCTTGGAAACCGGTCAGGGCCTGAACCGAAGACGATACCGGAAACCGGCTATGCGGTTTCGGTTCATCCCCGGTTGACAATGGCGCCGGTCTTCCGCGACGGCTTTCCTCCGACGTTGATATATTAATATGCTAATGCGGATAAGGTCGGGAATGCAGGCGAAATCCAAGTATGGATCAAAATGCCGCAGCACCTTGCGAGCGGGGGCAAAGGCAGATCTCCGGCTTTTAAAATAAATACTTAAGTCCAGGAAGTGGCGTTATTTGTACGCAACGGTCGCGGTGCTTGATCAAAAACGCCCGCCGCGACTCCCATCCGGCCCACCACCGAACCCTCCGCCGAACCCTCCTCTTGGGCCGCCATGGGGCGAACCGCCATCCCCCGGCATGGAGCCCCGTCCCCGGCCGGGACCGCCGAATCCTCCCCCGAACCCACCGCCGGTCGGGGCGGCGGTGGACTCCGGCGAGGCGCCCGTGGAAGAGGGCGGGCTGGCCGCACGGGCGGCACCGGAGGCGGAGCTGCCGTCCGGGCCAAAGTTGGGGCCGGCAGCGGGACGCTGGCCGGTGGCCGGCTCGCCATAGGGGCCGCCATAAGGGCTGGGTGGCGCCCCCCATCCCGGATGGGTGCGCACGCCGTCGAGCGGTCCTTCCGGCCTCTCCATGGCCGGCCTCTCCATGCCCAGCCCCTCCATACCCGGTGCGTCCTGCCCCTGCGGGCCGTCGGGGCGCATGCCTGCCCGTGCCAGCCCGGCGGCACGGGCGGCGGGATCGGCGCCGTCGAGCGAGCGGCCTCCCAGGCGTTGGGCGCCGAAGGACCGGCTGCGGTCGATTCCGCCGCCGGCCGTCACCACGCTGTCGATCACCACACGCGCAGGCGCGGCTTTGCCGTCGGGCCGGCCGATGCGCGGGCCGCCCGGACTCGTCGTCTGCCCGGAGGCATCGACATAGGTTTCGATCGACAGGGCGTTGACCGTGCTGCCGAAGGGATTGAAGGGATCGGATTCCACCGCGAGCGCCGCGGCGGGATCGGGCTTGCCGGCGACGCGGACCATGCTGCCCACCGCCGGGAGGGCGCCGGTCAGGCTCCGGCCGCGGGACAGCGTCAGCCCGGCGACGGTCAGCGTCTTCGCTGTCACGGAGTCCAGCCGTCCGCGCAGGACCCAGCCGCGCGCCGGCTCCCAGGGATCGACGCGGCTGGCGTCGATCACCCCATCCGGCCGGCGCAGGCCCGAGATCGCGACCCAGCGTCCGGGGGTGAGCGCCGTGGTGCCCTCCGCCTCGGCAAGGTCGATGCGCTGTCCCAACACCAGAGCGCCGCCGGTCGCCGTCCGGTCCACCGGGCCGGCGACAGCGAAACGCACCTCCAGCGTCTGCGCCGTCAGGCCGGTCGGCCCGCCCGGGGCGGCGGTCATGGCGACCGTCTGGCCGATCCGCACGTCGCCGGGCTGGGCCGGCCGGCCTTCGATCCGCACCTGGGTCGTCTGCGGCAGATCGACCCGCAGGCCGTTGACCCAGACGCTGCCGAAGGCGGTGACGGTTCCGACGATGCCGGTGCTGGTTATGCCGGTGCCGCCGATGCCGCGGTCGGCGACGGAAACGCCGGTGCCGCCGATGCCCCGGTCCGCCACTCCACCATCCCGGTTCTGAGAGGGACCGCAGCCGGCGGCGGCCAGCATCAGCGTCAGCAACAGCATGCGGCCAAGGGGGGCGGGCTTGCGGATCACGATGCCGCCGCTCCCTCGCCGGCCCCGGCATCCTGCCGCGCAGGATCGCCGGCCTCTTCCTCGTCATAAAGGTAGAGGCCGGCGGTGAAGCGGTAGCCGGCGTCGTCGCGGCCGGCGTCGCCATCGGCGAGATCGGTAGCCAGGCGGTTCAGCTCGACCAGCATCGCCATGCCCAGCCGGTCGGCCTCCCGCCGCAGGACGGCGACCGAGTCGGGGCTGAGCCGGTCATAGGCGAGCGCCCGTTCCAGGAACGGCGGCGTGCTGCCCGCCAGATTGTGACCGGACGCCGCCAGATGGTCGGCAAGGTTGCGGCCGTAATAGTAGGCGAGCTTGTCCAGGTCGCCGCGCGGCACATGCGCCGCCTCGGCAAGGTCGAGCAGCCCGTCCGGCCGTTCCGTCACCAGTCCGGCATGCAGAAGCTCGTCCAGCAGGGCGCGCGGGCGGATGTCCTTGCTGATGCCGGTCACCAGCGTTTCGAAGCCGGCTTCGCCATCGGAAACGCGGGGCAGGGGGCGGGGGCGGCCGTCGGTGTCGAGGAAGGCGGCGTCGGTCAGCCAGCGGCTCAGCACCTGGGCACCCAGCGACGGGGCGGCGGCGGCGGCGGCCTCCGCGACCGGCGGCGCGCTGCGGATCTGGCTGACATCCTTGCGGTGGACGCCGGTCAGCAGGGTGATGCGGCTGTCGGTCATCGGCTTTCCGGGCAGCGCGAAGCCGCGCTCCGCCACCTCGACATACACCGACTTCAGAAGGTTCGCCAGCATCGGCCAGGAAATGCCGAAGCCGATCAGCGTCCGCACCAGCGGAACCAGCAGCCGGCGCACCGCCGTCAGCAGCGCCGGCGGCGGTGCCGCCCCGGTGCTGCCGGCCACTGTCGCGCGGTCTGGTTCGGGGCTGCGGATCGGCACGCGCCTGACACTCCGGCGGTTGGGGGCTGGGTCCTGTATCGATCTGAGGACCGACGTGACAATAGCGCGGCGGAAGGGAAAGGGAATCACCTTTTCGCTTGATGTGGGAAATTTTCCCACTCATCATGCCGGACATGCGACGGTCGCCGTGGCTGCGCAGTGCCAGGAGGACCGTCGAGGTCCGCCGAGGTTTAAGGAGCGGTCGCCCGGCCGTAGCCAGCATGAGCCTGTCATCGTTCGATCATCAGCCCGCCCGCCAGCCCGCTGGCCGTGACTGTCCGGCCCCCGCTATGGCGCGCGGGGCGCAGAGCCTGCCGCCGGTCCTTCCCTTCCGAACGCGAGCGTCCGACATGGCGTCGTCCATCGCCCGTCACGCGGTCACCAACCGGTCCGCTTTGATCCGCAGTTGCCTGTTCGGGGTGGCGGCGAACCTGCTGGTGGCCGGCAGCGCACTCTATGCCCGGCCATTGCAGGATGCCCTGTGGGTGGGGGGCGACGATGGCAGCCTTCTTCTGCTGGTGGCCGTGGCGCTGAGCCTGTTCGCCCTGCATGCGATGCTGGAGTTGGCGCAATCGCGGGAGCTGGCGCGGCTGGTGCCGTCGGGTGCCGCCACCGGGTGGTTGCCGCGTCTGTGGGTGCTGGAGGCGGCATGGGCGCCGGTCCATCTGGCGGTGCTGGCGCTGGTGACTCCGCTGATGGGTGCCATGGCGCTGGCCGGAGTTGCGGCGCTGGCGGCGATGATCGCGGTGGGGGCGACCGGGCCGGCGCATGCCGCGGGCGGGCAGTCGCAGCTCGCCCGGCTGGCCGGAGCCGACAGCTTCGGCTGCACCGACGGCTTCCTCGCCGGGCTGGGCTTCTGCGAAACCGTCTATCGCGTATTGATCGTCGGGCTGGGTGCGGCGCTGCTGATGCGCGGCGACCTGACGCCGGGGCTGTTCGTCGCCGCATCGCTGATCGGCATCGCCGCGATGCGCGCCGCTGCCCGGAGTGCCGCCCGCTGGCATGGCGGCCGGCAGGCGGCGGCGGTGCTGCTGATGGCCGGGCGGGTGTAGCGCTTATTCGATAACGCATTGAAAAGCCGGCGCGCCCAGCGATGGGCGGCCGGCTTTTTCCATGTCAGGATCTCAGAGCGCCGGCCAGGCCTCCGCGACCAGCCGGCGGACCTCGTCGGCGCTGTCGGTGCCGAGGGCGGCTTCGGCGACGCGGCGGCAATCCTCCATGCGCAGGGTGCGGATGAACGCCTTCAGGTCGGCGATCACCGCCGGGGTGGCCGACAGTTCGGTGACGCCGAGGCCGATCAGCAGCGGCGCCGCCATCGGGTCGGAGGCGGAGCCGCCGCACACCGCGACCACCCGGTCATGGGTCTTCGCCCCCATCACCGCAAGGCGGATCAGCCGCAGCACGCCCGGATGCAGCGCGTCGAGCTGGGCCGCCACATGCGGGTTGCCGCGGTCCATCGCCAGCACATACTGGGTCAGGTCGTTGGTGCCGATGGACAGGAAGTCGGCCACCGCGCCGATGCGGTCGGCGATCAGGGCGGCGGCCGGCACCTCGATCATCGCCCCCAGCTCGATGGGTTCGGCCCGGCCGAGCTTTGCCCGCTCCTCATCCACCATCGCCCGCACCGCCTGGAGTTCGGACGGCGAGGCGATCATCGGCACCATGATGCGGCAGACGCCGGCCGGCTTCACCCGCAGGATGGCGCGGATCTGCGCGCGCAGAAGCTCCGGCTCGCGCAGGCCGACGCGGACGCCGCGCAGGCCGAGCACCGGGTTCTCCTCCTTCGGCAGGGGCAGGTAGGACAGCGGCTTGTCGCCGCCGACATCCAGCGTGCGGATCACCAGCGGCCGGCCTTCCAGCGCGTCGGCGATCTGCTGGTACTGCTGGTACTGCTCGTCCTCGGTCGGGGCGGACTGGCGTTCCAGGAACAGGAACTCGGTGCGCAGCAGGCCGCAGCCCTCGGCACCCTCCACCACCGCGCCGGGGGCGTCGCTGACCCGGCCCAGATTGGCGAACACCTCGATCCGCGTGCCGTCGGCCATGCGGCAGTCCTCGCGGGAGGTGAGGCGGTTCTCCTCGCGGCGCGCCGTGCGGGCGGCGACGGCGGTCCGGGTTGCCGCCAGCGTGTCCTCCGGTGGGAAGACCAGCAGCTCGCCGCGGTTGCCGTCGATCACCACGGGGGCGCCGTCCGGCACCCGCTCCGCCTGCCGGCCCAGCGCCACCACGGTCGGCACGCCCAGCGCCGCCGCCAGGATGACGGCATGGGAGGTCGGGCCGCCATGCGCCATGCCGATGCCCGCCAGCCGTCCGGCCGGAACCCCGGCGAGGTCGGAGGGCAGGATCTCGTCGGCCAGGACGATGCTGCCCGACGGCAACTCGGCCAGCCCGACGTCGGGCCCCTTGCCGGACAGGGCGGTCAGCACCTGCTGTTCGAGGTCGCGCAGGTCGGCGGCGCGTTCGGCCATGCGGGGATCGGCGAGGGCGGCCAGGGCGTCGGCCTGGAGGCGCGCCGTGCGCTGCCAGGACCATTCGGCGCTCTTGCCGGCCCGGATGTCGGCGAGCGCCCCGTCCAGCAGTTCCGGATCGTCCAGAAGCTCCCGGTGGGCCTGGAAGATGGCGGCGTGTTCGGGCATCCGCTGCGCCGATTGGGCCAGACCGACGACGACCTGCTCCAGCGCCCGGCGCAGGCGCGGCTCCTCGACATCCGGGCCGGCGCCCTGTTCGACCACGCGCACAATGCTGCGGAACCGGCGGATGACGGCGCCGACCGCCTGTCCCGGCACGGCGATGGTGCCCTTCAGCAGCACCTCCTCGCCGGGGGCGAAGGGCGGGCCGACCTCTTCCTCGGCGGCCGGCTGGGCCGGGATGGCGGTGGCAGCCGGCGCGACCTGTTCAGCGGCAGCGGCCGAGGCACCGGGGACGACCGGATCGCCCAGCCCGCCCTCGATCAGCACGGCGATGCTCTCCGCCATGTCCTGGGCGCCGGGGCCGGCGGTGCGCACCGTCAGCCGGTCGCCGAGCATGGTGCCGAGCCCCATCAGGGCGACCACGCTCTTGGCGTTGGCGCGGCGGTCGCGGCAGTGGATGGTGACGGTGCCGGGATAGGCCTTGGTCGCGGCGACCAGGGCCGCCGCCGGCCGGGCATGCAGCCCGCTGGCGATGGGCAGCACGACGCTCCGCTCGCCGGTTTCCCCGTCGCCGTCTTCTCCCGAGTCGGGAGCGGCGGCGGGAAGTCCGGCATCGGCGCCGCTGCCGCCATGGACGGTCATCGCGGCGTCGCCGGCGGCGATCTCGCGGTTCACGGACTGGCCGTCGACGGTGTAGCCGTCATTCACCACCACCATCATGCTGACCAGGCTCTGCGCCCGGCTTCCCACCAGATCCATGTCGAAGCTGATCAGGCGGTCGCCGGTCTTCACCGATTGCCCGTCCTGGACATGGGCGGTGAAGCCCTCGCCGTTCAGGCCGACGGTGTCGACCCCCAGATGCAGCAAAATTTCCGCCCCGCTGGCGGTGCGGACGGTGCAGGCATGGCGCGCCCGGTGGATCGACAGCACGGTGCCGTCGCAGGGGCTGCGCAACTCGTTCACCGTGGGGTCGATCCCCATGCCGGTTCCGACCAGCCCCTGGGCGAAAGCGGGATCGGGCACCTCGGACAGCGGCATGGCCCATCCGGCCAGCGGGGCTGCAAGCGTGATCGCGATCATGTGGTTCGGTCCTCTTTTCTTATCGCCAGACCGCAGCGGGCATCCCCTGGCGGGCGTCTCCTGTATCGGACGCCGTCTGTGCGCAGACGCCGCATAGCCCAAGCGCAATTCTCGTCATATGTTATCGAAAGATCCCGTCCGGGAAAGGCGGAAGCCTGCGGCCAATCCGCGCCCCGCATGGCGCATCGGGGATAAGCCGCAAGCTTGCCCGGCACGCTATGTCGCCTATGTCGTGAAACCCGAGCATGGGTCAGGTTGTAGTTCCACCCAGGGCCGACCCATCCGGAACCTAGGATGTCGCCGCCGCCGGACAATTTGCGGGAGAGCCGCCATGGCAATGAACCCCTTTGCGTTTCTACAGAAAATCGGCAAGTCACTGATGTTGCCGGTGGCGGTTCTTCCCGTCGCCGGTCTGCTGCTGGGTATCGGCGCGGCGAACTTCGAATGGATGCCGCCGCTGTTGTCGATGCTGATGAAGAATTCCGGCGACGTGATCTTCGGCAATCTGCCGCTGATCTTCGCCATCGGCGTGGCGCTGGGCTACACCGAGAATGACGGCGTGTCGGCCATCGCGGCCACCATCGGCTATATCGTGATGCTCGCCACGCTGGGCGTGATGACCGGGGTCTGGGGCATGGAGCCGAAGACCATCATGGGCATCAAGTCGATGGAAACCGGCGTGTTCGGCGGCATCCTGGCCGGCGGGCTGGCGGCGGCGATGTTCAACCGCTTCTACAAGATCGCGCTGCCGGCCTATCTGGGATTCTTCGCCGGTAAGCGCTTCGTGCCGATCATCACGGCGCTGGCCGCCATCGTGCTCGGCATCGTGCTGTCGGTGGTCTGGCCGCCGGTGCAGGAGGGCATCAACAGCTTCTCGCGCTGGGCGGCGGTGAACGATCCGCGTCTGGCCGCGACCATCTACGGCTTCGTCGAACGCCTGCTGATCCCCTTCGGCCTGCACCACATCTGGAACGTGCCCTTCTTCTTCGAGATCGGGTCGTTCCAGAATGCCGCCGGGCAGGTGGTCCATGGCGACATCGCCCGCTATTTCGCCGGCGATCCGACCGCCGGCATCCTGTCCGGCGCCTTCCTGTTCAAGATGTTCGGCCTGCCGGCGGCGGCCATCGCCATGTGGCACACCGCCAAGCCGGAGAACCGGGTGCGCGTCGGCGGCATCATGGTGTCCGCCGCACTGACCTCCTTCCTGACCGGCATTACGGAACCCATCGAGTTCAGCTTCCTGTTCCTGGCGCCGGTGCTGTACCTGATCCATGCGGTGCTGGCGGCGACCTCGCAGTTCATCATGAACTCGCTGGGCGCCCATATGGGCTTCACCTTCTCGCAGGGCGGCATCGACTTCGTGCTGTTCAATGCGCTGAGCCCGCTGTCGCAGAAATGGTGGCTGGTGCTGATCCTGGGGCCGGTCTATGCGGCGATCTACTATGTCGTGTTCCGCTACACCATCCTGGCGCTGAACCTGAAGACCCCCGGCCGCGAGGACGCGACGGAGGAAAGCGTCAGCACCGCCACCGGCAGCGAGCGGGCGCGCGACCTCGTCCTGGCCTTCGGCGGGCGTGGCAACATCAGCAATCTGGACGCCTGCATCACCCGCCTGCGCGTGGTGGTGAAGGACCCGGCCCGCGTCGACGACGGCAAGCTGCGCGGCATGGGCGCGTCCGGCGTCCTGCGGGTGCGCGACAGCGTGCAGGCGGTGTTCGGCACCCTGTCGGAGAATCTGAAGACGGAGATGCAGGAGTATCTGCACAGCGCTGGCGCGGAAGCCGACGGTCCCGCCGCCGTGGCGGCACCGGTCGCAGCGAAGCCGGTATCCGCTCCGGCCGCGGCGGCGGTCCCGACCGACCGCGCCGCCCGCATCGCCGAGGCGCTGGGCGGCGCCGGCAACATCAAGGACGTGGCCGGATTCGCCACCACCCGTCTGCGGGTCGAGTTGAGCGATGCCGGCAAGGCGAATGCCGAGGCGCTGAAGCGGGCCGGCGTGCGCGCGGTGATGGGGTTGGGCGCCAACGGCCTGGACCTGATCGTCGGCAACGACGCCGACGCGCTGGCCGGTGCGATGACCGGCATGCTGCCGGGCGGACGGCGCGCCGCCGAATAGCGGGCATCCTGTCTGGTATTTGAGTGGTTTTATCGTGCGGCGCGACCTTTTCCGGGTCGCGCCGCTTTTCTTTTCCGCATTGCGGCGGCTGTCGTGATGAGATTCCACCAATGGACGCTGGCCTCCGGCGCAAGAAGGTCTTACATTGGTATCTATACCAGTCAATCGCGAGCGCCGCCATGACCGATCAGGGCATTCCAGAGTTCAACGCCTCCCGCTCTACCCCGCTGATGGCCCCACTGATGGCGGTGGAGGCGGCGGAGGCCCCCGCCGCGGTGGCCCGGCAGATTGAGCGTTGTGGCGCCGGCTTCGCCGAACTGGGCGAACGGTTGCGCCGCGAGCCGCCGCGCTTCGTCGTCACCTGCGCCCGCGGCAGCTCCGATCATGCCTCGGCCTATGGCAAATATCTGATCGAGACGCGGATCGGGCGGGCGGTGGCCTCCATCGGGCCGTCCATCGCCTCGGTCTATGGTGGGCATCTCAGCCTGGAGGGGGCGCTGTTCATCGCCGTTTCGCAGTCGGGCCGCAGCCCAGACCTGCTGCGGCTGGTGGAGGCGGCGAAGACCGGCGGTGCGCGGGTGGTCGGTTTCGTCAATGCCGAGGACTCGTCGCTGGCGGAAATGTGCGACCATTTCCTGCCGCTGGCGGCCGGGCCGGAACGCAGCGTCGCCGCGACGAAATCCTGCATCGCCTCGCTGGCCGCCTATCTGCAGCTGGTGGCGCACTGGCAGGACGATCCGGCGTTGAAGGCGACGCTGGCGGCCCTGCCCGACACGCTGGAGGCGGCGAAGGGGCTGGACTGGAAGCCGGCGCTGATGCCGCTCGCCACCGCGCAGAACCTCTATGTGCTGGGGCGCGGAGTCGGCTTTGGCGCGGCGCTGGAGATGGCGCTGAAATTCAAGGAAACCTGCCGCCTGCATGCCGAGGCCTTCAGCGCGGCGGAGGTGGTCCATGGTCCGCTGGCTCTGGTCGGCCCCAGTTTCCCGGTGCTGGCCCTGACCCAGCCCGATGCGGCGGAGCCCCACACCCGCGCGGTGGTTGAGCGCATCGTCGGTTTGGGGGCGAGCGTCGCCACCACCGAAGCGGGGCTGGCGGGAACCACGCTGCTGCCCAGCCTGCCGGGGATCGCGCCGGAGGCGGCGCCGCTGGCGGCATTGCAGAGCTTCTATGGCGCGGTCTATGAACTGGCGCTGGCCCGCGGCATCGACCCCGACAGCCCGCCCAACCTTGCCAAAGTGACGAAGACCGTCTGATGCGACAGCTCCTGACCGGTGCCCGGATTTTCACGGGCGAGACCATCCTCGACGGCCGCAGCCTGCTGGTCGCCGATGGCCGCATCCTCGACATCGTGGCGCCCGGCCGCACCCCGCCGGAGGTCGAGCGGACGGTGGCGCTGGAGGCCGGCGGCCTGCTGGCGCCCGGTTTCCTCGACATCCAGGTCAACGGCGGCGGCGGCGTGCTGTTCAACGAGCAGCCGACGGCGGACGCGACACTGGCCATCGCCGCGGCGCACCGGCGCTTCGGCACCACCGGGCTGTTGCCGACCATCATCACCGATACTCCCGACTGCCACCGTGCCGCCGCCGAGGCGGCGGTGACGGCAGTGGCCAAACCGGGCAGCGGTGTGCTCGGGATCCATTTCGAGGGCCCCTTCATCAGCCCGCAGCGGGTCGGCGCCCATGACCCGCGCTTCGTCCGCGCACCGGACGAGGGCGATCTCGCCTTCATCGGCGGGCTGCCGGCACGGATGCCGGGTGGCCGGGTGCTGCTGACCCTGGCGCCGGAATGCGTGGAGGATGCGGCGCTGTCCCGGCTGATGGCGGCGGGGGTGATCCTGTCGGTCGGCCACACGATGGCGAGCGCCGAGCGGGTGGTGGAGGCCTTCGATCTCGGCGTGCGCGGGGTGACGCACCTCTACAACGCCATGCCCAGCATCGCCAACCGCCAGCCCGGCCCGGCCGGGGCGGCGCTGGGCGACGGACGGCCCTGGTGCGGGCTGATCGCCGACGGGCATCACGTTCATCCGCTGATGATGCGCGCCGCGCTGGCCGCCCGGCCGCGCGGCCGGATGATGCTGGTGACCGACGCCATGCCGCCGACCGGCACCGACGCGGATCGCTTCGAGCTGAACGGGCGGACGATCTACCGGCGCGACGGGCGGTTGGTGCTGGCCGACGGCACTCTGGCGGGGGCCGATCTCGACATGACGACGGCGGTGCGCAATGCCGGGACGCTGATCGGCCTGCCACTGGAGGAATCACTGCGGATGGCGTCGCTCTATCCGGCTGAGTTCCTGGGAATGGACGGCGAGCGGGGCAGGATCGCGCCTGGCTGGCGGGCCGATCTGGTGCTGCTGCGGCCGGACCTGACGGTGCGCGGGACTTGGGTCGAGGGGGAGTGGCGGGGGGCTTAGGTGGGGGCTGACTTCACATAGATCACACGCCCACCGCCACGATCTCCAGACCATCCTCGTCCACGCGCACCCGCAGTGCGGTCAGGTCGGGCAGGGACAGGTTGCCGTCCAGCTCATGCGCCGCCAGCGTCGTGGTCAATCCGATCACCCAGGCGCCTGCCGCGTTGCCGGCCGCCAGTCCCGCCGGGGCATCCTCGAACACCACGGTGTCGCGCGGGTCGAAGCCGAGCCTCTCGGCGGCGGTGCGGTAACCTTCGGGGTGGGGCTTGCCCTGGCTGACATTGTCGGCGCCGATCAACAGGTCGGGCAGCGGCAGGCCGGCCTGGGCGATGCGCTTCCGCGCCATGTCGTGCGGGGCGGAGGTGACCACCGCCCATCGGTGGCGCGGCAGCGATTGCAGAAGCTCCAGCGCGCCGGGGACGGCGCGCACCCCTTCGGTGTCGCCGGTGTAGCACTCCTCCACCAGACGCACCTCCTCGTCGATGTCGGCACCGGCGGGGGCGAAGCGGCGGACGGTCTCGATGCTGCGGACGCCATGACAGACTGCAAGGATCGCCTCGGGATCGAGATCGTGCCGGGCGGCCCAGGCGCGCCAGGAGCGCTCAACCGGACCCTTGGTGTCGATCAGAGTGCCGTCCATGTCGAACAGGATGGCGCGGACGCGGAAGGGGGTATCAAGGGCAGGCTTCATCGCTCGCTCTCGTTGGAATCGTCGGTGTGGGACGGAATGGTCCGGGGGGATCAGACCAGCGACAGCTCCACGACGAAGTCATAGGCGTCGCCGCGGTAGTGGGAACGGACGAACTCCAGAGGGGTTCCGTTTTCCAGGAAGGTGCGGCGCTCAATGTAGAGGGCGGGGGCGCCGTCGGGAACCCCCAGAAGCGTGGCCTGATCCGCCGGCAGGCGAATGGCAGACAAGCGTTGCAGCGCGCGGAAAGGTGCATGGCCGCGCCCGCGCAGGGTCTCGTACAGGGAACCCTGCACCAGATCGGGATCGGGCAGAAAACTGGTCGGCAGGGCGCTGAGTTCGATGGCGAGCGGGGTGCCGTCGGCCAGACGCAGCCGGTGCAGCCGCACCACCTCCGCCCCCGGACGCAGGCCCAGCGCCATCGCCTCCTCCGGCGTCGCGGTGGCGACCGAGCGGCTGAGCCAGCGCGAATCCGGCTTCAGCCCGCGCCCGCCGATGTCCTCGGTGAAGCTGGTCAGGGCGGACAGCCGCTGTTCCACATGGGGGCTGCGGTTGATGAAGGTGCCGGCACCCTGGCGCTGGTGCAGCAGCCCCTCCGCGATCAGTTCGCGCAGGGCCTTGCGCACGGTGACGCGCGACACGCCGAAGGTCTCCGCCAGCTCCCGCTCGCCGGGAAGGGCGTCCTGGTCGGTCAGCCTGCCCTCGACGATCAGCGTCCGCAGATGCCGCGCCAATTGCAAGTACAGCGGCAGGGGCAGGGCATCCGACAGGGCGGTCGGGTCGAACGGGGCCGCGGCGGCGGCAGTGGACATCGGCAACCACTCCAGTGCTCCGGAACCGGCATGATACCACTGAAAGGCCTTTGGGCAACAGGCGCCGGACGGGATGCAGAGGGGCAAGCACAATTACAACCAGTTTCAGATTGCGGAATGTCCGGATTTTGGTATTCTGCGCATACAGTCCAATCTAATACCACCAACCAGACAACACCAGCCCCTGACCTGACGCCGGGGCGACAGCGGAGCCGGAACGATGGCGGGCGGCACGGAAGATGCGGCGAACCGGTACAGCCGGCTGGATGTGTGGCCGGCCGCCGAACTGATGACGGCCCTTTGGGAGGGGCAGACGCGCGCACTCGCCGCCTGCGCTCCCGCCTTGCCGCTGGTCGCCGCTGCCGTGGAGGCGGCCGCGGATCGTCTCGCTGCGAGAAATGGGCGGCTGGTCTATGCCGGGGCCGGGTCGTCGGCGATGGTCGCGGCCCTCGACGGGCTGGATCTGGGGCCGACCTTCGACTGGCCGGCGGAGCGGCTGGTGCTGCTGATCGCCGGCGGGCTCGACCTGTCGCGCGGGCTGGCCGGCGCGGCGGAGGATGACGAGGGGGCAGGGCGGGCCGATGCCGGACGGGCGGGCGTTTGCGCCGACGACGTGGTGGTCGGCCTGTCCGCCAGCGGCGCCAGCGCCTACACCGTCGGTGTCCTGCGCGCAGCAAGGGAGGCGGGGGCCCTGACCATGGGCATCGCCAGCAGCGCGCGCTCCCCCCTGCTGGACGCGGTGGAGCATCCGGTGCTGACCGTGACGGGGGCCGAGGTGATCGCCGGATCGACCCGGCTCGGCGCCGGCACCGCGCAGAAGGTGGTGCTGAACCTGTTCTCGACCGGCGTCATGACCGCGCTCGGCAATGTCTACGACAATTTGATGATCAATGTCCGGCCGGAGAATGCCAAGCTCCGCCGCCGCTGCACCGCCATGGTCGCCCGCATCGCCGGCGTGGATGAGGATGCGGCCGGGACGGCGCTGGAGCGGCACGGTGACGTGCGCCGCGCCGTGCTGGGGCTGGCCGGGCTGGAAGCGCCCGAGATCGACCGGCTGCTGGTCGAGACCGGCGGCAACCTGCGCCGCGCCATGGAACAGGCGCGGTCGGGCTCCAAAACGCAAGAATGACCAACATGCGAGGCCCGGCCCCCTTGAGGCCGGAGCCCGTTGCACTGGGAGACGTCCGAATGTCTGCTGATCGTTTGTCGGGCGACCGTTTTTCGGGCGTCCAGAGGCTTGGGCGGGCGCTGATGCTGCCGATCGCCGTGCTGCCCATTGCCGGGCTGCTGCTGCGCATCGGCCAGCCCGACCTGCTGAACATCGCCTTCATCGCCGCGGCGGGCGACGCCGTCTTCTCCAACCTGGGCGTCCTGTTCGCCGTCGGCATCGCCATCGGCTTTGCCCGCGAGAACCACGGCGCCGCCGGGCTGGCCGGCGCCGTCGGCTATTTTGTGGCGGTGAAGGGTGCGGTGGTGCTGAGCGGCGTCGCGCCGGAACTGGTGGCGAAGATGTCGAGCCGCATCAGCATCCCGGTCGGCATCCTGATCGGCATCATCGCCGGACAGCTCTATAACAAATATAAGGACATCAAGCTGCCGGACTATCTCGCCTTCTTCGGCGGGCGGCGCTTCGTGCCCATCGTCACCGGTCTGGCGGCGCTGGGGATCGCGCTGGTCTTCGGTTATGGCTGGCCCGTCGTCGATTCCGGACTGACCGCGCTGACCACCGGCGTGCTGGGGCTGGGCGAGTTCGGTCTGTTCCTCTACGGCGTGCTCAACCGCATCCTGATCATCACCGGGCTGCACCACATCATCAACAACATCGCTTGGTTCCTGCTGGGCGATTACCAGGGCGTCACCGGCGACCTGAACCGCTTCTTCAAGGGCGACCCGACGGCCGGCGCCTTCATGGCCGGCTTCTTCCCGGTGATGATGTTCGGCCTGCCCGCCGCCTGCCTCGCCATGTACCACACCGCCAAGCCGGAGAACCGGGCGGCGGTCGGCGGCGTGCTGCTGTCGATGGCGCTGACCGCCTTCCTGACTGGCGTGACGGAGCCGGTGGAGTTCGCCTTCATCTTCCTGGCGCCGGTGCTGTTCGCTGTCCATGCCGTGCTGACCGGCCTGTCGATGGTGCTGATGGACGTGCTGAACGTGAAGCTGGGCTTCGGCTTCTCGGCGGGGCTGTTCGACTATGTGCTGAACTATGGCAAGGCGACCAACCCGATCCTGCTGCTGCCGGTGGGCGCCGCTTACTTCGCCATCTATTACGGGCTGTTCCGCTTCGTCATCCAGCGCTTCGACCTGAAGACGCTGGGCCGCGACGACATCGCCATTCCCGCCGGTCAGGCGCCAACCGCTGCCGGTGTCCGGCCCGCCATTGTGTCGGCCGCATCGGCCCCGGCGGTCAGCGACCGTGCCGGCGCTTATGTTGCCGCACTGGGCGGGGCCGGCAACCTGCGCTCGGTGGAAGCGTGCACCACCCGCCTGCGCCTGAACGTCGCCGATGCCAGCCGGGTGAACGAGGTGGAGTTGAAGCGCATCGGCGCCCGCGGTGTGGTGAAGCCGTCGGCCAATTCGGTCCAGGTGATCGTCGGTCCGATTGCCGACCAGCTGGCGGGCGAGATCCAGGACTCGTTGAACGCGTCGGCGGGCTTGCGGGTCTGATCGAAGGCACCCCGGTCCCACCATTGGAAAGCCCCGGTTCCTCGCGGAACCGGGGCTTTCCGTCTTTTGAGGCCTGTGTACCGTCAGGCGGGTTCCGGCTCGTCGGCGAAGATCGCCTTCAGGTCGATGCGGGTGTCGGTCTTCGCCTCAAGATCCAGCTGGCGTTCGACCTCGTCGAGATGCTCGATCATCAGGGCGGTCGCCTCGCCGGGGCGGTTGCCGATCAGGGCGGCAATCAGGCGGCGGTGATCGTCGGCGGAACAGGTGTGCGACGAGCGCCGCTCGAATGCCGCGATGGCAAGGCTGGAACGGTCGATCAGGTCGGTCAGGATGCCGGCCAGCGTCGCGTTGCCGGCGAACTCGGCCAGCAGCAGGTGGAACTGGCCGGACAGGCGGATCATCGCCTTGCGGTCGGCGGCGCGTTCCGCCGCGTCCTCCAGCGCGCCATGGCCGCGCAGCTTCTCCAGCATGTCGTCGGACAGCGGGCGGGGCAGCCGCTCCAGCCGTTCCATGATCGCACGCTCGATCACCCGGCGCGCTTCGAACACCTCGCGTGCCTCTTTCGGCGACGGCTTGGCGACGAAGGCGCCACGGTTGGGGATCAGCGTCACCACCCGCCGCTGTGCCAGCAGAAGCAGCACCTTGCGCACCCGCTCGCGGCTGACGCCGAAGGCTTCGGCCAGGCTTTCCTCCGTCAGCTTGGTGCCGGGCGGCAGGCGGCGGTCGGCGATGGCCTCCCCGATGCTGCGGACGATGCGGGATTCCGCGTTGCCGCGCGGCCCACCGGTGCGGGCGAGAGGAGTGCGGCGGGCTGGCTTGGCGGGGGCGGCGGTGGTCATGGGCGGGGAATGTGCTTTTACCGGAGTGCGGGAAACGTACCGCAAATTGTGCACAAAGCGGGCCAGCGAGGGAACCGCAATCGCTTGAGCGGGATGCCGGTATTCGCCCTGATCAGAAGTGCCTAAAACCGCGCCACTGCGCCGAACTGCTGCACAAATGCCGCGCCTTTACGCAGAAGACGGCCATGGGATCGGCGGGTTTCCGCCATTTGACCGTTGGCACGCGGGATGCAAAAGGCGGAACGGTCACAAACGACCGCGCAGATTGTGCACAATTCTGGAGGCCCTTCGATGACGGCAGGTTCGACGGTCGAGCTGGTGAAGCTGCGCAAGGCCTATGGAACGACCGTGGCGGTGGACGGCATCGATCTGCGGATCGCCGCCGGGTCCTATTGCTGCCTGCTGGGGCCGAGCGGCTGCGGCAAGACCTCCACCCTGCGGATGATCGCCGGGCACGAGGACATCACCGACGGCGACCTGCTGATCGGCGACACGGTGGTCAATGACGACCCTCCGGCCAAGCGCGGCACCGCGATGATGTTCCAGAGCTACGCCCTGTTCCCCCATCTCGACTGCACCGACAATGTCGCCTTCAGCCTGAAGATGAAGGGCGTTGCGAAGGAGGAGCGGCGGCGCCGGGCGGCCGGGATGCTCGATCTGGTCGACATGGGCAAATATGCCGGCCGCCTGCCGTCGCAGCTGTCGGGTGGGCAGCAGCAGCGCGTGGCGCTGGCCCGTGCGCTGATCACCCGGCCGGGCGTGCTACTGCTGGACGAACCGCTGTCGGCGCTCGACCCCTTCCTGCGGGTGCGCATGCGGGAGGAGCTGAAGCGCCTGCACCGTGACATCGGCATCACCTTCATCCATGTCACCCACAGCCAGACCGAGGCGATGGCGCTGGCCGACCTTGCCGTGGTGATGAACCAGGGGCGGATCGAGCAGGCCGGGCCACCGCGCGAACTGTTCAACCAGCCGCGCACCGCCTTCGTCGCCCGCTTCATCGGCGGCCACAACGTGATCGAAGGCGGGGTCGTGGGCGACGCCGGCCGCTGCGCCGTCCGGACCGACCGCATCCAACTCGGCGGGGCCGATATGCCGAGCGAAATCCAGGTGGAGGGCACGGTGCGCTCGCTGGAGTATCACGGCGCCTCGGTCCATCTCAGCCTCGACGTTGCCGGTGCCGACGAGTTCGCCGTCGTGCTGGATGAGGCCCGCTATTTCGATGCCCCCGTGGGCGTGGGCGACCGCGTGCGTGCCGGCTGGAGCCGCCGTGACATCCACCCGCTGGTGGCCTGACCTTTTCAAAAACCGCTCATCAAAAAACAACACGACGAACAGACTGGAGGCTCAGCGATGACCGACACCCGTACTCCTTCGAAGCTCTCCACCGGCGTCAGCCGCCGCACCCTGCTGAAGGGCACCGCCGCCGTGGCGGGTGCCGCCGTCGGCTCGGGCGCCATCACCGGCTTTCCGACCATCTGGGCGCAGAACATCAAGAACGTGACGTTGCGCCAGTTCGGCACCGGCGTGTCGAACCTGAACGCCGTCGCCGACAAGGTGAAGGAGGATCTGGGCTTCACCCTGCAGATGACGGCGCTGGATTCCGATGCGGTGACGCAGCGTGCGGTGACCCAGCCGAAGTCCTACGACATCGCCGACATCGAATACTGGATCGGCAAGAAGGTGTTCCCGGCCGGCGTCATGCAGCCGATGGACGTGAAGAAGATCAAGAACTTCGACAAGATCGTCCCGATCTTCATCACCGGCAAGCTGACGCCCGACAGCGCCATCGCCCAGGGCACCGCCCCCCACACCGTCGGCTTCGTCGAGGGCAAGGACAGCACCAAGTTCGCCAAGGCGCCGACCGAGTGGATGACGCTGATCCCGACCATCTACAACGCCGACACGCTGGGCATCCGCCCCGATCTGGTCGGCCGTCCGATCTCCAGCTGGAAGGATCTGCTCGATCCCGCCTTCAAGGGCAAGGCGTCGCTGCTGAACATCCCGTCGATCGGCATCATGGACGCCGCCATGGTCTGCGAGGCGATGGGCGAGGTCAAATATGGCGACAAGGGCAACATGACCAAGGAGGAGATCGACAAGACCCTCAAGATCATGACCGACGCCAAGAAGGCCGGTCAGTTCCGCGCCTTCTGGAAGACCTTCGACGAGAGCGTCAACCTGATGTCGTCGGGCGAGGTCATCATCCAGTCGATGTGGTCGCCGGCCGTCGCCGCCGTGCGCGCCAAGGGCATCCAGTGCGTCTACCAGCCGCTGAAGGAGGGTTATCGCGCCTGGGGCGGCGGTCTCGGCATCGCCAAGCATCTGAGCGGGCTGGAGCTGGACGCGGCCTATGAATACATCAACTGGTACCTGTCGGGTTGGGTCGGCGCCTATCTGAACCGCCAGGGCTATTATTCGGCCGTGCTCGACACCGCCAAGCAGCACATGTCGCCGGAAGAATGGGCCTTCTGGATGGAGGGCCAGCCTGCCAAGGCCGATATCCTCAGCCCCGAAGGCAAGGTGATGGAAAAGGCCGGCGCGGTGCGTGACGGCGGCTCGTTCCAGGACCGCATGGGCCGCGTCGCCTGCTGGAACGCGGTGATGGACGAGGACCGCTACATGGTCCGCAAGTGGAATGAGTTCATCGCGGCGTAACGATCGCAGCCGTGAGCAATCCCCTCTCCCCCCGGGGGAGAGGGGGACGCGCGGCGAGGATCTTCAAGCGTCGCACACTCTCCGCTCCCTATTGAACACACCCTGTGCATCCCCCTCACCCCGACCCTCTCCCCGGGGGGGAGAGGGGGATAATCGTCGACACCACGCACCGCAGGACCCCGCCGATGACCCTGACCGCCGAAACGTCCCGACCGTCCGTCACGGCCGCCGCCGGCAGGGTGCGCCGTCGCCGCCTGTTGCCGCGCGTGGCGCCTTATCTCCAGGCGGCTCCGCTGACCGTCGCGCTGCTGGTGTTCCTGCTTGTGCCGATTCTGACCATCGTCGTCGTCAGCTTCTGGGACTACGACAGCGTCCGCTTCTACCCGGACTTCGTGCTGACCAACTACACCGAGCTGCTGACCTCGCCGGTCACCTGGAAGACCTATCTGAACACGCTGAAATATGCCGCGCTCACCTGGGCGATCACGCTGGGGATCGGCTTCACGGTGGCGTACTTCCTGGCCTTCCATGTGCGCTCCACCACCTGGCAGATGGTGCTGTTCCTGGTCTGCACCATCCCGTTCTGGACCTCCAACATCATCCGCATGATCTCGTGGATCCCATTCCTCGGACGCAACGGGCTGCTGAATTCCGGCCTGATCTCCGCCGGGATCATCGACCAGCCGCTGGAGTTCCTGCTGTTCTCCGACTTCTCGGTCGTGCTGGCCTTCGTCCATCTCTATGCGCTGTTCATGGTGGTGCCGATCTTCAATTCGATGATGCGCATCGACCGCGCCCTGATCGAGGCGGCGCGCGACGGCGGCGCCAGCGCGGCGCAGACCTTGTGGAACGTCATCCTGCCGCTGACCAAGCCCGGCATCGCCATCGGCTCCATCTTCGTCGTCACGCTGGTGATGGGCGACTTCATCACCGTGCGGCTGATGAGCGGCGGGCAGAGCGCCTCCATCGGGCTGATGATCGCCAACGAGATCTCGCTGCTGCAATACCCGGCGGCCGCCGCCAACGCCGTGGTGCTGCTGGCCGTCGTCCTGATCATGGTGGTGGCGATGCTGCGCATCGTCGACATCCGCAAGGAGCTGTGAGAGATGAACACCTCCCGCCGCGGCCTGTCCTTCTACCTGCTGGGGGCCTTCTTCGCGCTGTTCGTGCTGTTCCTCTACGGCCCGACCGCAACCATCCTGATCCTGTCCTTCCAGGGGCCGGAAGGCGGACTGACCTTCCCGATGAACGGCGTCTCGCTGCACTGGTTCCGCAACCTGTTCGAACAGCAGGCGGTGGGCGATTTCGGCGGCTCCTTCCGCCGCTCCATCGCGTTGGGACTGATGGTGATGGTGCTGACCGTGCTGTTCTCGGTGCTGGCCGGCTTCGCCTTCCGCCGCCGGTTCCGCGGCAGCGGGGCGATTTTCTATCTTGCCATCGCCAGCCTGATCGTGCCGTCGATCCTGGTCAGCCTGGGCATCGGCCTGTTCTTCAACATCCTGGGGCTGGAGCCGTCCTGGTACAGCTCGGCGCTGGGCGCGCACCTGACCTGGACGCTGCCCTTCGGGCTGCTGATCGTCTTCGCCATCTTCAACCGCTTCAACCCGGCCTATGAGGAGGCGGCGCGCGACCTGGGCGCCACGCCGTGGCAGACGGTGCGCCACGTGGTGCTGCCGATCCTGCTGCCCAGCCTGATCGGCGTCGGGCTGTTCGGCTTCACCCTGTCCTATGACGAGTTCGCCCGCACGCTGATGACCGCCGGCAGTTTCAACACGCTGCCGCTGGAAATCTACGGCATGACCACCAACGTCACCACGCCGGTGCTCTATGCGCTGGGGTCGCTGACGACGGTCTTCTCCTTCACCGTGATCGGCCTGTTCTTCCTGGGCTTGATCCTGCTGCGCCGCAATCGCCTGCGCCGAACCGGCGCCTGAGGATTACCGATACTATGCGCATTCTGGTCGTCAACCCGAACAGCACCGCCTCGATGACCGCGCGGATCGGTGCCGCCGCCCGTATCGTCGCGGCTCTCGGCACCGAGATCGTCGCCACCAACCCGCCGGGCGGACCGGCCAGCATCGAGGGCTATTACGACGAGGCGCTGGCGGTTCCCGGCATGCTGGCCGAAATCGAGCGGCAGCAGCGCGACGGCGTCCTCGCCGGTACGGTGATCGCCTGCTTCGACGATGTCGGGCTGGACGCCGCGCGCAGCCTCGCCACTGCACCGGTGGTCGGCATCTGCGAGGCGGCGATGCAGACCGCCGGGCTGCTGGGCGGCCGGTTCAGTGTCGTGACGACGCTGGCCCGTTCCATCCCGGCGTTGGAGCGGCTGGCCCAGCGTTACGGCATGGCCGGGCGCTGCACCATCCGTGCGGCCGGCGTGCCGGTGCTGGCGCTGGAGGATCCGGCGTCCGGTGCGGTCGAGCGCGTGCGGGCGGAAATCCGCCGGGCGGTGGAGCAGGATGGCGCCGAGACCATCGTGCTGGGCTGTGCCGGCATGGCTGACCTTGCCCGGTCCTTGAGCGAGGAGATGGGCCTGCCGGTGGTGGACGGGGTCACCGCCGCCGTCAAGCTGGTGGAGGGGCTGGCCGCCCTGGGGCTGCGGACCAGCAAGGTCGGCGGCTATGCGCCGCCGTTGCCCAAGGCGCGCTGACCCCTCCGCCGTCCTTTTTACAACGGCAGCGGTTCCGGGAAGTCCGGCGTGCCGATGCCGGGCAACCCCGCCTGGGTTGACATCGCTCCGCCCGCCAGTCCGCCGCTCAGGATGCGGCGGGCGGCTTCGGCGCATTGGCTGCGCAGTTCCGGCACCGCCGTCATTTCCCAGAAGGGCGCCTTGGCGACCGGCCCGAACGCCAGCAGGCGCGGCGACGGCGTGCCATCCGCGGCGATCACCGCTCCGCCCTCCGTCACGTCCAGCCCCAGCCGCAACTCGTCCGGACGGGCGAGGCCGCGGTCGAGCAGCGAGCGCACCAGCGGGTGGCGGATGCGGGTGTAGTCGCAGTTGGTGCCGGTGGCGTTGATCAGCGCGCCGGCCGTCAGCCGCCGCTCCGCCCCGCCGCCGCGCTCGGCGACGGTCAGTTCCAGGCCGTGCGCGGTCAGGGCGGCGTCCTTCAGGCGGCCGGGCAGGATGCTCAACTGGCCACTGTCGCGGGCGGCGGCGATGCGGTCGGCGACCTGCGGGGCCATGCGGTGGCGATGCACCTCCCAGAAGGGACGGGCGTGGCGCAGGAAGCGGCGGCGCTCCTCCATCGGCAGATGCGCCCAGATGCGGTGATGGTGCGGCCGCAACGCGTCGAAGGCCGACCGCCAGTCATAGCCGGCGGCGGTCGCCCGCCGGGCATCGGCCTTGAGCGCGATCAGCACGTCGAGGACCGTGCTGGGCAGCACGTCCGGATGCAGGAAGGAGGTGTAGGGCCGCGTCTCCTCATGGCGCAGCGGCAGCAGGCCACGGCGCGACACCGCGGTGACCGGCCCGCGATGCCCCTGGTCGAGCAGCGACAGCACCGTGTCCACCATGGTCAGCCCGGTGCCGAGGATGGCGACGGGAGCGTCCCGGTCGATGGTGCCGATGGCGGCGGCATCCCACGGGTCGCCGATGAAGCGGTCCGATGCGAAGGCCTCGTCCGCGGTCGGGGACGCCAGACAAGGCGGCGAGGGCGGGAAATTGCCGATGCAGAGGGCGGCGCTGTCGGCGCTGACCACCCGGCCGTCGCCGAGCCGCACATGCACCGCCGGCCGGCTGCCCGACGGGGTCTCGGTGCGGACATCCACCGCTTCGGCCCGGATCAGGTTCAGCCGGGCATGAGCGGGCGCCTCCGCCTGGGCCTCCGCCAGAACGTCCTGGATATAGGCGCCGTAGAGCGCGCGGGAGGCGAAGGCATGGCCGCTGGGCGGCATCGGCTCGTCCGGTGTCGGACCGTCCGCGCGGCTCCACAGCCAGCGCAGGAAATGGCGCGGATCGTCGGGATAGGCGCTCATGTTGTAGGCGCGGACGTTCAGCACATGCGTGCCGTTCGGTGTGGAATAGGCGACGCCGGTGCCCGGCCGGTGCCCGTATTCGATCAGATGCACCACCAGCGGCGCCTGGGCGCCGCGCAGCAGGTGGGCGGCCAGCAGGCTGCCGGTGAAGCCGGCACCGACGATGGCGATCTGGCGGGGCTGGTGGACAGCATCGGGGGGTGTGACGCCAGGGCGATGGAAGTGAGGCGTTGCAGGCATCGAAGTCCGTCCTTCCGTGAGTCATTCCGGAAAAGGCCGGCCGTTGGCGTCTGTTCCCCGAACCCGTCAGGCTATCGCTGAAAGAGGGGACTCGCGTCGGCCGTGTGTCTGCTCGGTCCGCTTCGTTCTGCCCTGAATATCACAGCGCCGGGTACACGCGCCATCGGCCGAACGGCAAACACTATTCCAAAAGTAGGGATTTGCCAGTTTTTTACGCATGCTGCCCCGCATCATCGCTGTCGCCAAGTCCGCGCCGATATGGCACATGCGTTCGGGCACCGCCGCCACCGCGCAGCTTTGCTGCAAGACCGATCAGGAGCACGCCCGATGTCGATGCCGCCCGTCCAGCCCGCCCCCCACGCTTCCGCTTGCGACCGGCTGGAAGCGGCGCTCTCCCGGATTGCCGATCCGGAACGGCAGGGTGCCATGGTGTTCACCGAGATCTATGCGGAGGAGGCGCGCTCCGCTGCGGCTGCCAGCGACCGCCGGGCGGCGGCGGGTCGCCAACTGGGGCCGCTCGACGGGCGGATCGTTTCAGTGAAGGCGCTGTTCGACGTGGCGGGCGATGCCACAGTGGCCGGCTCCGCCATCCTGCGCGGCCGTCCGGCAGCCGGGCGCGATGCCAGGGCGGTGGCCCGGCTGCGCGCCGCCGGGGCGGTTATCGTCGGCCGGACCCACATGACCGAATTCGCCTTCTCCGCGGTCGGCATCAATCCCCATTACGGCAATCCCGGAAATCCGCAGGACCGCTCGCGGGTGCCGGGCGGCTCCTCGTCCGGGGCGGCGATCTCGGTGGTCGATGGCATGGCGGAGATCGCGCTGGGCAGCGACACCGGCGGGTCGCTGCGCATTCCGGCGGCGCTGTCGGGTGCGGTCGGCTTCAAGCCGTCCGCCGGGCGCCTGTTGTCGGACGGGGCCTTTCCGCTGTCGCCGACGCTGGATGTCATCGGGCCGATTGCCGCCACTGTCGCGGATGCCGCTTTGCTGGACAGCATCCTTTCCGATGGCGATTTGGCGCCGCTGGCGCCGTTGTCCCTAGCCGGGCAATCCTTCCTGGTGGCGCGCGGACGGCTGTTCGACGGGATCGAGCCTGCCGTCGCCGCCGCCTTCGAGGCGGCGCTCGACCGGCTGCGGGCGGCCGGGGCGCAGGTCGTCGACGGGTCCATCGAGGCGGAACTGGACGCGCTGGCGGAACTGGACCGCATCGGCGTCTTCACCGCCATCGAGCTGGCGGCGACCCTCGCCGATCTCGGCATCACGGCGCTCGACGGCATCGACCCGAAGACCCGCGCGCGGATCGAGGCCGGTGGCAAGGCGCCCGCCGCCGATTATGTCCGCATGCAGAACCGCCGGGCCGCGCTGATCCGCCTGATGGATGAGCGGCTGACCCGCCATCCCGTCCTGCTGCTGCCGACGGTGCCGATGACGGCGCCCACCATCGCCGACGTGCTGGACGATGCGGCCTTCCACCGCGTCAATCTGGCCCTGCTGCGAAACACCCGTGTCGCCAACCTGTTCGACCTGCCGGCCATTTCCCTGCCGGTTCCGGCCGATGGGTTGCCGGTCGGCCTGATGGCGATGGGCCGGCGCGGCAGCGACCGCAGTCTGCTGGGCATCGCGGCCGGGATCGAAGCGGCGCTGCTGGGGTAAGTCTGCGCCAGGAGTGCTGTGACCATGATGGGGCCGTGAATTTTCAGCGCAGGAATCGCGGCCCCATGCGTATCACCCATGTGGACGTATGCCATTTTCAAAGAGTAGGTGTGAATGTTTATAAATAACCGATTCCTGACTCCCGAATGACCGCTCATCGTCACAAGCGGTGTCAAAGAGTGGCGACAGACAGAATCCGGTTCAATTTGCGGAAAACTCGCACTTATTGTCTGCCGGCGGTCGGATGACGACTGCAGACGAGAGCCGACGATCATCATGCGTGATGGTCGGATGCCATCCGGAGGCGCCGGGAATATTGGCGCGAGAATGCCGGATGACGATCGGCTGAAATGCTTGGAGACTTCCTATGGCTACCAACTTCGCCACTGATACGCTCAAGTCCGTGACGTCCAAGGCCACTGCGCCGACCTCAGCCGTCACGACCACCGACAGCGCAGTCGCCGAGTTCCGGGACCACCAGCTTCAGCACCAGCACGTCCAGGGCGATGCCGCCACCAACGGCACGAATGGGAACACGACGGCCGACACCACTGTCGGGCACAGCGCTCCGACGCTGTCGGACAGCGCCGTCGCCGAATTGAAGGCCGCCTATGTCGCGGTCGAAAAGGCCATCGCCGACGCCAAGAGCGGCAGCACGGCGACGGATACGGCGACGACCGACAGCACGGCAACCGATACCGCGACGAGCGATAGCTCCGCGACGGACAAGGCCGCCATCGGCAAGACTTCTGACACGACCACGCATCAGCCGCCGGCCGATCCGCTGGTGAAAATCCTGGCCGACGCCACCGGTGAAAGCACCGCCACGGTCCAGGGCGTGTTGCAGCAGGTTCGCGGCGTGCTGCACCAGGAACACCTGACCGATGCCACCGGCCACACCGGGACGGCCGATGCGAGGACGGACACAGGTACGTCCACCGGGAGCACCTCCATCACCACGGCGACCGACGACGCCAAGAGCGGCACCGGCGACGCACCGCATTGGCACGATCGCCTGATCGCACAGCATGACGGCTCGGGCACCGCCGGCTCGACCGATGCCGGTACCGGTCAGGCCGCTGCCGACGGTGGCAGTGCCATGTGGCAGCATTTCCTGAACCACTATGCCTCCGGCGACAGCGCGGTCACCGGCAATGCCGACGTGGTGGCGGCGGTCGACGGGTTCGTCGACACCGTCCAGTCGCTGCACCTCGACCCCGGCCATGCCCAGATCCATGGCGAGACTCATGGCCATGGCAGCGATGGCGTTCCTCTCGACACCGCCGTCTGACCGGTCCCGCGCCCTCCCGGCCGATGGGAGGGCGCGGCTCTCCCACAATCTGCTTTGTCATCCCAACGCAGAGTCCTACTCTTCATTGTGATTGAGGAACTGCGGTGGATACCGAGCGATGGACCTGACACCCGGCATGCTGGACAGGATGACCCCGGAACAGGAGCGTCTGTTCGAATCCCAATTGGAGCAGGATGACGGGGCGGAAATGCGCCGTGTGCTTCGCGCCGGTGTGCCGGTCTATTACACCAGGGAAGACACGCTGCCGGGGTGCGTGATCAAGGAATATCCGGACGGCCGGACGGAACTGGTCGATTTCTCGACAGGTGACGAACGCCCGGTTTCACCGCTCGCAAAATGATCCGGCCACAGATCTGGGTGCTCGCCGGTCCGAACGGGGCAGGCAAGTCGACCATTGCACGCCGCTTCTTCATTGGACGAATTCCTTTCGTCAATGCCGATGACATCGCGCGCGACCTCGATCCGAACGACGTGAACAGCATCTCGGCCCACATGCGGGCCGGCCGCATCGCTTTGGAACTTCGCGACGGCTACCTGAACCGGAGCGAAACCTTCGCCATGGAAACGACGCTGACCGGCAAGAGCGAACTGGCATTGATGCGGCGCGCCCGGGAGGCCGGCTACAAGGTCAATCTCATCTTCGTCGGTATTGGCAACGTCGCGATTTCCGCCGCGCGCGTTCGGACGCGCGTTCTCCTCGGCGGTCATGACGTTCCGAAGGAGGCCATTCTGCGCCGATATGGTCGTAGCATGGCAGCCTTGGCCGAGGCTGTTGCGATAGCGCACAGAAGCTGGGTGTTCGACAATTCCGGCGGACAGCGTCGCCTTTTGTTGAAGCTCGAAAGGGAACGGGTAATCAAGCAGGCTCCGATTCTTCCAGCCTGGGCCGCAGAAGCCGTTCCACAGGCTTTCAGAGCATCTCAGGAGTAACGTTTTTCTTCGAATATGCCCTAAGATAGGCCGTATTTCCTGATCTTGTCGTGCAGTGTGGTCTTGGCGATCTGCAACTCTTCCGCGGCGCGGGCGAGGCTGTGGTCGGTGCGGCGCAGGGTGTCGGCGATCAGGGCGCGTTCGAAGGCCTCGACCGCCTGGGCCAACGGGCGGTTGGCGGCGGGATGGGATGTTGCGAAGGGGGGAAAGCCCTGTTCGATGCCCAGAACGCACCGGTCGGCGACATTGTGCAGCTCGCGCACGTTGCCCGGCCAGTCGTAGGCCATCAGGCGGCGCATGCGCTCGGCGTCCGGCGGCGGGACCGGGCGGCCGTGGCGGGCGGCGGCCTGGAGCGTGAACTGCTCGAACAGCAGCGGGATGTCCTCGCGCCGGTCGCGCAAGGGCGGCAGCGGCAGATTGGCGACATTCAGCCGGTAATAGAGGTCGGCGCGGAACTGCCCGCGGTCGGCAAGCTCGCGCAGATCCACCTTGGTCGCGGCGATCACCCGGCAATCGACATGGACGGGGGTGTTGGAGCCCAGCCGCTCCAGCGTGCGCTCCTGAAGCACGCGCAGGAACTTGATCTGCACCGGCATCGGCATGCTCTCGATCTCGTCGAGGAACAGGGTGCCGCCGCTGGCATGCTCCACCTTGCCGACGCGCCGCTTGCCGGCCCCGGTGAAGGCGCCGGCCTCGTGGCCGAAGATCTCGCTGTCGATCAGGCTTTCCGGCAGGCCGCCGCAGTTGATCGCGACGAAGTTGCCGCTGCGCCGCGGGCTGGCGTCGTGCAGGCAGCGGGCGGCCAGCTCCTTGCCGGACCCGGTTTCACCATGGATCAGCACGTCGGCCGCCGAACTGGCGAGGTCGCCGATCAGCCGGCGCACCCGCGCCATCTGCGGCGATCCGCCAACCAGCCGCGCCTCGATGCTGTCGCGGTTCTGCAGGCGGGCGCGCAGGTCGCGCACCTCCAGCGTCAGGCGGCGCTTGTCCAGGGCGCGGCGCACCACCTCGACCAGATAGTCGGGAGAGAAGGGTTTCTCGATGAAGTCATGGGCGCCCAGCTTCATCGCCTGCACCGCCATCGACACGTCGCCATGGCCGGTCATCAGCACCACCGGCAGGTCCGGGTCGCTTGCCAGCAGCTCGGCCAGCAGAGCCATCCCGTCCATGCCCGGCAGGCGGATGTCGGTGACGACGATGCCGGGAAAGCCGTCGGCCACCAGACGCCGGGCCTTCTCCGCGCTGTCCACCGCCTCCGTCGGGATGTCCTCCAATTCCAACGCCTGCTGGCAGCCAAGGCTGACATTGGGGTCATCCTCGACGATGAGGACCTTCAGGGGCAGGGCATTCAAGGCTGGGACGGCAGGGTCGGACATTTGAGTTCTCCGGCCTGGACGGCGGCAAGGATTGAGGCCGGGTCGGTGGACAGCGTGGCGGCGGGAAGGTCGATGGTGAAGACCGCTCCGCCATCCGGACCGTTCGCCCCGGTCAGGGCGCCGCCGAAGTCACGCACGATCCCGGCCGAGATGGCAAGTCCCAAGCCGAGCCCGCCGCTTCCCTCCTTGGCTCCATCCTTCACCGCCTCCTTGGTGGTGAAGAAGGGCTCGAACAGGCGGGGCAGCACCTCGGCGGGCAGGCCGGGGCCGTTGTCGGCGACCTCGATGCGCACCCGGTCGCCCTCCGTCCGGGCGGTCAGCGTCAGCCTGCCCCCTGTCCGACCGCTCAGCGCATCCAGGCCGTTGGCGAGCAGATTGACCAGCACCTGCTCCAGCCTGTTGGGATCGCAGAGTGCCGCGACATCCTCCGATGCATCGACCTGCACGGCGACACCCGACCGCCGCAGACGCTGGTCCAGCAGGAACAAAGCATTGTCGATGGGCCGGCGTACCGCGACCGGGCGGGGCGCTCCGGAGGATTTGCGGGCAAAGGACTTCAGCTGGCTGGTCAGCGCCCCCATGCTGTCCACCATATGGGCGATGCGCTCCAGGTTGCCTTGCGCCGCCTCCAGATTGCCGCGCTGGAGGAACTTGACCGTGTTGCCCGACAGGGTGCGGAGCGCCGCCAGCGGCTGGTTCAGCTCATGCGCCAGGCCGGCGGAGAGCTGGCCGATCACCGCCAGCTTGCCGGCATGGACCAGCTCGTCCTGGGCGGCGCGCAGGTTGCGGGTGCGCTCCTCCACCTTGCGTTCAAGCTCATGCAGGTGGCGGCGGCGCTGCACCCACATCAGAAGCAGGATGCCGGGGACGGCACTGCCCATGGCCGCGAGGGCGGCGCGGGTCCAGGCCATGCCGGTCACCTGATCGACCGGCGACAGCACGGTCATTGTCCAGCCGGTGCCTTGCAGGGGGGCCGTCTGGGCCAGGAACCCGCCGGACACCGGGAAGACGGTTTCCTCCAACTGTCCATCGGCTGGGCGGGAGAGGCGCACCAGTTCGGCATCGCTGGCGACGCGTTCCTGCCGCATCAGCCCCAGCGGCGAAAGCGGGCGGGCGTTGTATTGCAGGGTCTGGTCGAAATGGCGGCGGGTCGGCTCGTCCATCGGCCGCAGGGTGGTGAATTTCCACGAGGGGACGGAGGCCAGGATCACCACGCCATTCTCGTCGGCGACCAGCACCGGCGCCTCGACCGTCGACCAGGATTGCTCCAGCTGCTCCAGACTGACCTTCACCACGGCGACGCCGACGATGGCGCCATCCTCGGTCAGCGGCGAGGACAGGTAGTAGCCGGCCTCCCCCCGCGTGGTGCCGACCCCGAAGAATCGGCCCTGGCGGCCGGCCGTGGCTTCGATGAAATAGGGGCGGTAGGACAGATCCTCGCCGATGAAGCTGTCGGGGCGGTTCCAGTTGCTGGCGGCCAGCACCCGGCCCTGGCGGTTCAGGACATAGATCGACAGGGTGCCGGCCCGCTCGTTCAGCCGTTCCAGATAGCGGTTCAGCCCCCAGGCCAGCGGCGCCCGTCCGGCGACGAGGTCGAGGACGTCGCGCTCCAGCCCCAGCGTCGCCGGGAAATAGGCGTATTTGTCGATCTCGCGCTCAAGGCTCTCGGCATAGAGATCGAGCCGGTGGTGCCCGGTCTCCTGCAACGCGGCGAGGCCCATCCCCTCGCTGAGACGGAAGCCCATGACGCCGGCAAGCAGGGCCAGACCGGCGAGCGCCGGCAGGAGAAGGCCGATGGTGCGGAGGCGTCTGGCGGCAGGCATGAGAAAGACGGGCATGAAAAAGGCGGGCAGGGAAAGGGGCCACCGCATCATAGCAGAAGCCCCCGTCCCATTGCCCGCCTGTCTTCCGAGCCGCTTTTTCAGAGCGCCCGTCCGTTACTCGGCGGCGGCCGGGGAGGGAAGGGCGGCGCCGGCCTCCTCTTCGTCCTCTTCCACACCGATGGCGTTCTCCCACTTGGCGACCACCGTGGTGGCGATGCCGTTGCCCAGCACGTTGGTGGCGGTGCGGCCCATGTCGAGGAAGTGGTCGATGCCCATGATCAGCAGCACGCCGGCCTCCGGCAGGTGGAACATCGGCAGTACCGCGGCCACCACCACCAGCGAGGAGCGCGGAACGCCGGCGATGCCCTTGCTCGACACCATCAGCACCAGCAGCATGACGATCTGCTGTTCCAGCGTCAGCGGGATGCCATAGGCCTGGGCGATGAACAGCGACGCGAAGGCCGTGTAGATCATCGAGCCGTCGAGGTTGAAGGAGTAGCCGAGCGGCAGCACGAAGCCGATCACCCGCTCGCGCACGCCGAGCGCTTTCAGCTCTTCCATGACCCGCGGATAGGCGGATTCGCTCGACGCGGTGGAGAAGCCCAGCAGCATCGGCTGGCGCATCGCCTTGACCACGCGGAACACCTCACCCTTCAGCACGACGAAGCCGGCGAAGACCAGCACCGCCCACAGCACAGCCAGCGCCACGTAGAAGCTGCCCATGAACTTGCCGTAGACCAGCAGCACGCCCAGCCCCTGGGTGGTCACCACGTTGGCGACGGCGGCGAAGACGCCGATGGGGGCGAAGCGCATCACATAGTCGGTGACCTTCAGCATCACCGGCACGACCTCTTCGATCGAGCGGGCGAGCAGGCCGGCCTTGGTGTCGCGCAACTGGCCGATGGCGAGGCCGACGAAGACCGAGAAGATCAGGATCTGCAGGATCTCGTTGTTCGCCATCGCCTCGAAGAAGTTGCGCGGGAAGACGTGGGTCAGGAAATCCTTGAGGTTCAGGGCGGAGGTCTTCAGGCCGGCGCTGGCCGCCACGTCGGGCAGCGGCACGCCGACATTGGCGCCCGGATGCAGCAGGTTGGCGAAGATCAGCCCGATGAACAGCGACACGAAGGACGCCATCAGGAACCAGCCCACCGCCTTGCCGCCGATGCGGCCGACGGTGCGGGCGTCGCCCATGCCGGCCATGCCCGCGACCAGGGTGGCGAAGATCAGGGGGGCGATGATCATCTTGATCAGGCGCAGGAAGATGTCCGTCACCATCGCGAAATAGCCCGCGATCTCCTTGGCGGTGGCAGCGTCGAACAGGCTGTTGCAGACATAGCCGGTGACGATGCCCAGCAGCATGGCGACGATGATCAGCGTCGTCTGTTTGTTCATGGTCCTGTTACCTCACCTTGGTCCCGCCCGCCTGTCAGCGTCGGCCGGGTTGCGGTCGATGGGAGCCGGCCCCCTGGCTCTTCCCCAATATCTGGAAAGGAGCCGGAAACGGGGCCGGGTGGCGGAACGGGTCAGCCGGCGGTGGCAAGCAGCCGCGGCTGGGTCAGCACCTCCGGCCGCAGCACCTCGGCCAGGGCGGCGGCGGTCATCAGGCCGCGCGCCTCCACCAGTTCGGCGACACCCTTGCCGGTGCGGTGGGCCTCGGCGGCCACCTCGGTGGCGTTGGCGTAGCCGATGTAGGGGTTCAGCGCGGTGACGATGCCGATGGAGTTGCGCACGCCCGCTTCCAGATGGTCGCGGTTGGCGGTGATGCCGTTGACGCAGCGGTCGGCCAGCACCAGGCAGCCCTGGCGCAGGTGGGTGATGCTCTTGAACAGGCTGTGCGCGATGATCGGCTCGAAGGCGTTCAGCTGGAGCTGACCGGCCTCGGCGGCGAAGGTGACGGTCATGTCGTTGCCGATCACCTCGAAGGCGATCTGGTTGACCACCTCCGGGATCACCGGGTTGACCTTGCCCGGCATGATCGACGAGCCGGCCTGACGCGCCGGCAGGTTGATCTCGCCGAAGCCGGCGCGCGGGCCGCTGGACAGCAGGCGAAGGTCGTTGCAGGTCTTGGACAGCTTCACCGCCACCCGCTTCAGCACGCCCGACAGCTGGACGAAGCTGCCGCAATCCTGCGTCGCCTCGATCAGATTGGGGGCGGTGAGCACGGGCACGCCGCTGATCTCGGCCAGACGGCGGCAGACCAGGGCGGCGTATTGGGGATGGGCGTTGATGCCGGTGCCGATGGCGGTGGCGCCCAGGTTGATCTCGCGGATCAGCAGGGCGGCCTCCTTCAGCCGCTCCTCATCCTCGGCCAGCATGACGGCGTAGGTCGAGAATTCCTGGCCCAGCGTCATCGGGACGGCGTCCTGCAGCTGGGTGCGGCCCATCTTCAGGATGTCGCGGAACTCGTCGGCCTTGCGCTGGAAAGCGGCGCGCAGATGGCCCATCGCCTCCACCAGCCGGAAGATGCCGGTGTAGGTCGCCAGCTTCAGCGCCGTCGGATAGACGTCGTTGGTCGACTGGCTCATATTCACATGTTCGTTGGGGTGCAGGTGGGCGTAGTCGCCCCGGCTGTGGCCCAGGATCTCCAGCGCCAGATTGGCGATCACCTCGTTGGCGTTCATGTTGGTCGAGGTGCCGGCGCCGCCCTGGATCACATCGACGACGAACTGGTCGTGCAGCTTGCCGGCGCGGATCTCGCGGCAGGCGGCGGCGATGGCGTCGGCCCGCTCGGCGTTCAGCAGGCCGAGTTCATGGTTGGCGCGGGATGCTGCCATCTTGATCTCGGCGAGCGCGCGGACCAGATCGGGGTAGTGGGAAATCGGCGTGCCGGTGATCGGGAAATTCTCGACAGCGCGCAGGGTGTGGACGCCGTAATAGGCATCGGCCGGGACTTCGCGGTCGCCCAGCAGGTCGTGTTCGGTGCGCGTTGTGGCAGGCATCGTACGTTTCGCTCCCTTGATTGAGACCGTCCCGTCTGCGCGGGACGCAACCAATCAGGAGCAACCGCCATGCCAGCGCGGGCTGACAGGACGTCGCGGCCTAAGCCATTGATCTTTTTGGATAGGATTGCTGGTCAGAACCGCTGATGTTCGGATTTCCGAACGCGGCCCGCGCTCGGGCGTTCGGAAATCCGAACGGGCCGGGCGGGCTGCCCGCGTCGGATTACTCGCCGAGGCGGCCGGACCAGTCCTCCACCCTGCCGCTCTCCACCCGGCGCCGGGCCAGAGTGCGCCAGCCGGTGGCGAGCGGCTCCAGCTCCGCGATGCCGGCGAGCGTCGGGAGGTCGCCAGTGTCGTGGTAGAAGGCGCGCAGGATGCGGGCCAGCGGCCAGTCGGTCAACGGACGCTCGACCAGAGCGATCCCGTCGCCGGCGGCGACTATGCCCGGCTCCAGCACGCGATAATACCAGCCGGTCCGGCCGGTGGATTGTACCCGCCGCGCCATATCTTTCACGCCGAAGCGATGGTTCAGCTTCCAGCAGGGTTGGCGCCCCTGGCTGACCTGCACCGTCGCCGTGCCGATGCGGAAGATATCGCCGACGCAGACCGTCTCCTCCGTCAGGCCGAGCGTGGAGAGGTTCTCGCCGAAGGCACCGACGGATTCCAGCAGCGGGCAGGAGGCTGGCAGGTCGCCGCGCCATGCCGCGTAATGATCGAAGGGATAATGGTGGATTGCCTTGTCCGGCCCGCCATGGTTGCGACGGTCGGCCTGTTCGTCGCCTTCGAGGCCGGCCGGACCGACGGCGATGGCGGCATCGACCGGATGCTTGCCGATGGCGCTGAGCGTGTCCGGCCGGCCGAACGGGACCGCCTTGCCGGTCAGGACTGCGTTCAGCATGGTGGACTTGGTCATCGGCCCTTCTCCGCTTTCGTGATTGCCGCTTGGCTGAGGCTTTTTTTGCGCGGCCTCCCTTATCGCTGTTCGCCCGGTATCCGCCAACCCATCGCAGCGGCAGGCCAGCAATGCGGGGGTGCCAAGTCATTCCATCCTGCGAATTGAGCCGCAGTCCGAAGGACATTTCTTGCAATCTGCGAGGCAGGAATCCAGTGGGGAGATATCGTTGTGAGGCTAAAATTGTCACCCTTAATATATTATGGAATTAAAAGTCATAAATAATTTCGTCAATCGATGCGAGATAAGCCATTTATATTAAGATAATTCTGAGAAATACGAAAGCATTAAAATATTTTTATGTTTAATATAGAAAAATACCTATTTTCTCTGCCTAGGGAAGTCGTATTTATTCTGTATCGCTCCTGACGGGAACGAATTTCAGCACAGGGGCAGTACCGAAGCACATCGTCCGACAACGTTCGTGACTGAGAATCGCCTCGTTTTAAATAACAGGACTTTAGTGCCGGTTTTGCGGCACCAAAGTGGCATATTTGGTGCAGGCCAGCTTATGTGACGACTACAGGTGCGTGGGGGAATGAGATGACCGGGTTCACAGGTGCGGCCCCTGCGGGCGGGATGCTTGCAAACATCAGGATCGGACGGAAGATCGCAATCGGCTTCGGTGTCGTGCTGCTGATCATGGTTGGACTGGCGGGACGAAGCTATTTGTCTTTCAGCAACATCTCCCATCAGTTCGAAACTTACGATCACGGCGTCTCGGTCATGGACGTGGCTTCCAACATCGAGATGGAAGTGTTGGCCATGCGTGGTGCCGTGCGTGAATTCGCATTGAGCGGCAATGCCAGCCGCGAAGCGATGGCCCGCCAAGCCATGGAGAAGCTGCGCGCGAGTTTCGAGACGGCCTATGGCCTCGTCCGCGATCCTGACCTGAAATCCAGGCTGAATCTCGCCAGGAACCACCTTGGTCAGTATATGGACGGCTTCCAGCGTGTTGCGCCGATGCAGCACGAACTGATGGGGTTGGTGACGGAAACCCTGGATCCGCTGGGACTGGATGCCCGCGTCGAATTGGGGCATATCCGCGATGAAGCTGCAAAGGCCGGCGACGGTGTTGCCGTCGCCCATGCCTGGGAAAGCATCGAAACATTGATGATAGGGCGGCTGTCCGCCAACAAGATGCTGGCCCGGCACGACGACGAGTCCGCCAGGAAGGCCGACGAGGCTTTCGCCGCACTCGCCCGGCTCCTCCAACAGCTGGCTGGCGCAGTCGCCGACCGTCCGTATGCAACGAAGGTGAAGAATCTCCAGGCTATGGTCTTGCGCTACCAAGCCGGCTTTGTGCGGGCGAAGGAACTGAGCAACACCGTCAATGAGCTGATCAACGGTGAGATGACGCAAGCCGGCACGGCCGTCACCGAAGAGGCGGAGGCGATCAGCCGGAATGCCCTGGCGGAGACGGATCGCATTCGCCAATCCACCCTGGACGATATCGCCAACACGGAGATGCTGGTTGTCCTGTTCTCGGCCAGTGGGCTTTTGGCCGGCCTGATCTGCGCCGGCTTGATCAGCCGGGCGATCACCTGGCCGGTGACCGCCATGACCGGCACGATGCGGGAACTGGCCGGCGGCAATCTGGACATCGCCGTCCCCGGCGCCGGACAGAAGGACGAGATCGGCGCCATGGCCGCAGCGGTGACGGTGTTCAAGGAGAATGCGGTCACGGCCCGCCGGCTGGAGGCGGAACAGAAGGCCGAGCAGCAGCGCAAGGAGGCCCGGACGGCGACGGTGGACCGGCTGGTCGCCGAGTTCGAGGGGACCGTCGCCGGCATCCTGCGCACGGTGTCCTCCGCCTCCACCGAACTGGACAGCACCGCGCATCAGATGAACGAGACGGCCGAGCAGACCAACCGGCAGTCGACCGCATCGGCCGGTGCGGCGGAGCAGACCTCCGCCAATGTGCAGACGGTCGCCACCGCCGCCGAGGAAATGGTGGCGTCGCTACAGGAGATCGCGCGGCAGGTCACCCGGTCTTCGTCGATTGCCAACGATGCCGTCTCCCAGTCCGCGCACACCGACGCGACCGTGCAGGGGCTGGCCGATTCCGCCCGGAAAATCAGCGACGTGGTTGCCCTGATCTCCGCCATCGCCGGGCAGACCAACCTGCTGGCCCTGAACGCCACCATCGAGGCGGCTCGCGCCGGCGAGCATGGCAAGGGTTTTGCGGTCGTCGCCGCCGAGGTGAAGAGCCTTGCCCAACAGACCGCCCGTGCCACCGACGAGATCACCGCGCAGATCGGCGCCATTCAGGCCGCCACCGGTGGGGTGGTCGAGGCGATCCGGGTGAATTCCGGCATGATCCGCCAGATGAACGAGATCACCGCCGCCATTGCCTCCGCGGTGGAGGAGCAGAATGCCGCGACCGGGGAGATCACCCGGAGTGTCACCGAAGCCGCGGCCGGGACGGAGGAGGTTGCCCGCAACATCCAGCAGGTGATGGAAGCGACGGGGCACACCGGGGCCGCCGCCTCCCAGGTGCTGAGCGCAGCGGAGGATCTGGCGTACCAGTCGGAAATGCTGCGGGCGAACCTTGAGAGCTTCCTGGCGGACATCCGGGCGGCCTGACCGGGCCTTCCGCAGAAAGCCGGCGGTTGCCCGGAGGCTGGGGTATGATGCAGGATCCGGACACGTCAGCAGCCTTTTGGGAGTTCACCGCCGCCATGCCCGCCTTCGCCGCGAACCTGACGATGATGTTCACGGAGTGGCCGTTCCTCGACCGCTTCGCCGCCGCCGCCGATGCCGGGTTCCGGGCAGTCGAATATCTCTTTCCCTACGAGCATGCGCCGGACGCGGTGGCGCAGCGGCTGGAGCGCAACGGCCTGACCCAGGCGCTGTTCAACATGCCGCCCGGCGACTGGGCGGCCGGCGAGCGCGGGCTGGCCGCCCTGCCGGACCGGTTCGACGAGTTCCGTGCTGCGGTCGCCACGGCGCTGGAGTATGCCGGGGCAACAGGCTGCCGGCGTCTCCACATGATGGCCGGGCTGGCCAAATCCGCCGATTCGGTTGCGCTCGACGCCTACCGGCGGGCCGTCCGCCATGCCGGAGAGGCGCTGGCGGACCGCGGGATCGAGCTGCTGCTGGAGCCGATCAACGGGCGCGACATGCCCGGTTATTTCCTGAACGATTTCGGCCTTGCCGAACGGCTGATCGCCGAGGCCGCGCTGCCCAACGTCCGGCTCCAGTTCGACCTCTACCATCGGCAGATCCTGCATGGCGACGTGACCACGGCGCTGCGCCGGCTGATGCCGCTGGTTGGGCATGTGCAGATCGCCTCCGTCCCGTCGCGCAACGAACCGGACGGCGAGGAGCTGAACTGGCCCTTCCTGTTTGCCGAGTTGGAGCGGCTCGGCTATGGCGGTTTCGTCGGCTGCGAATACCGGCCGCGCGCCGCCACGCTGGACGGGCTCGGCTGGTTCGCCCCGTATCGCGCAGCGGCCCGGTGACGGTCCCGCAAGGCTAGCCCAGCTTGTGCACGAAGTGGTGGCAGGCGATCTGGTAGCGCTTGCCCATATAGACGCGATGGGCGCTGCTGCGCTCCGGACCGACGGCCGAGTCGAGATGCAGCGCCTTGCAGTCCAGCCGTTCGGCCTCCGCCTTCACCCAGTCGAGGATGAGGGCGGCATAGCCGCGGCCGCGATAGTCCGGCAGCGTCGCCATGTCGACGATGTAGAGGGACTTCCCCAGCCACAGCGACTGTTGCAGGCGGAAGCCCACGACACAGGCCACCGGGCCGCCCGGTTCAGGAATGATGCCGACGAGGCGGTAGCCGTTCGGCCGCAGCTCCGTGTCGATGATGCGGGTCATCTCCGCCGCATCGTATTTCGGCCACAGCACCTGCAGGGCCGGCACGGCCGTTTTGGTCTGCCCTTCGGGAATCTCAACAATCTCTGACTGCACGTCGCGTCCTCTCGGTGTCCGCATTCTCATATTTGCTGCGGTCACAGAATGGTGCGTGAGTGAAGCGGGTTGCAAGCCTGGGCTTGAGCTTCGGCTTCCATCGGTTTGGCCGTTGCCGGATTTGCTCGCAATCAGTGAGTGTGGTTGCTCGGGCAATGCCGGGTGGGACCGCCCGGTCAGACGGCGGTGAGCACGATCTTGCCCTGAACATGGCCCTTCGCGGCGCGCTCGTGGGCAAGGCGGGCGTCTGCAAGGGGGAAGACGCTGTCGATGACGACGCGGAGGGTGCCGTTGTCGAGAAGCCCGGCGATTTCCGTCAGTTGCGCGCCGTTGGAGCGGACCTGTGTCGCCGAAACCGTGACGCCCCGCTCCGCTGCCTCGGCCGCGGCGTCGAGGCCCAGCGGGAAGATCGGAAACAGGGCGCCGCCGCGCTTCAGCGTCTTCAGGAACCGGGCGGAGGATGGACCGCCGACCGCATCGACGACGAGGTCGACCCCGCGCACCATCTCCTCGGCCTTGACCTTGGTGTAATCGATGACCTCGTCGGCGCCGAGGTCGCGCAGAAGCGCTGCATGCCGGGTGGAGGCGACGGCGATGACGCGTGCGCCCCGCCATTTCGCAAGCTGAAGCGCCAGATGCCCGACACCGCCGGCGGCCCCGTTGACCAACACGGTCCTGCCGTCGAGCGGCACCGGCCGGTGCTGGTGCGGCTGGAGCGGGTTCGGTTCGTCATGGCCCAGATCGATCAGGAACTGCCATGCGGTCAGCAGCGACATCGGGGCCGCGGCAGCCTGCACATGGCCGATGCCGGCCGGCTTGCGGCCGACATCCGTCGCCGGTGCGGTGACATACTCCGCATAGGCCCGGCTGTCCCCGGCGAGGCCGGCGGGAAACCGGATCATCGCATAGACCTCGTCGCCGGGCGCCGGCGTGCGCACATCGTCGGCGACGGCCTCGACAACGCCGGAAACGTCCGTCCCGACGATGACGGGGAAGGAGACCTTCGGCTGCCATTCGGGCGGAAGCATCCGATAGCCGTCGCGCAGATACCAGTCGGGAGGATTGATGCCGACCGCATGGACGCGGATCAGGACCTCGCCCGGCTTCGGCACCGGCTTCGGCGCGTCTTCGTAAACCAGAACCTCCGGACCGCCGAAGGCGTGCAGCCGGACCGCTTTCATCGTTTCGCTCATCATGGTCTCCTTTCCAGGTGTTCAGGACCGGATGACCATATGGCAGACGGTTTTGGGATTGATAATCGGCCTCGATATCGCTTCACTCATGCCATGAAGGAACAAATCGTCCTGGAGAGCCTGACCGGCCTGATCGCTTTCGCGCGCGCTGGGACATTGGGCAGCTTCACCGCCGCCGCCCATGCGCTGTCGGTCTCGCCTTCGGCCGTCAGCAAGAGCGTGCAGCGGCTGGAACAGCGGCTCGGCGTGTCGTTGTTCACCCGGACGACGCGTTCGCTGACGCTGACGGCGGAGGGGAGGGACCTGCATGAGCGGGCGCTGAGGCTGCTGCGCGACGCGGAGGAGATCGAGCAGGCGGCGATGGCGGCCCGCTCGGAGCCTTCGGGCACGCTGCGGGTCGCGGCATCGCTGCCGATCGGCGTCCATGTCATCGCACCGGCGCTGCCGGCGTTCCGGCGGCTCCACCCGAAGGTGTCGGTCGATCTGCGCCTGAACGACCGGATGGTCGACCTGATCGAAGAGGGGATCGACGTTGCGGTGCGGATCGGCGAGCTTGCGGATTCACGGCTGCTGTCGCGCCGGCTGGCACCGCATCGGCTCTGCTGCTTCGCCTCGCCCGCCTATCTGGCGGCCCGTGGCACGCCGGTGCACCCGGACGGGCTGGATGGGCACGACACCGTCAGCCTGCGCTTCCAGAGCACGGGGCAGACGCTGCGCTGGCCCTTCCGGATCGGCGAGCGTCTGGTCGAGGTCGTGCCACCCTCCGGCATCGTCGTCGATGTAAGCGACGCGCTGGTCGCCGCGCTGGCGGCCGGCGGCGGCATCGGCATCGCCGCCACCTTCATCGCCGCCCCCTATGTGGCGCGCGGCGAACTGGTCCCGGTGCTGTCCGACTTCGCCGTCGAGCGGCACAATATCACAGCTCTCTGGCCGGAAAGCCGCAGGACCAACCCGGCGGTGCGCGCCTTCCTGGCCCTGTTGCAGACGGAGTTTCAGGAGCGGATGACGGCGGTGGCCCGCTTTCCGGCCCGCTTTTCAGAGTGATGACGGCGGCGGGCGTTGACCAGGATGTCGGCGCCGAGCGCAACCGTCAGGGCGACGGCGCCGCACAGGAAGACGGCGGCATAGCTCTGCCCGCTGTGGGCGAAGAGATAGGAGTATCCGTAGCCGCCCAGCGCCTGGAACAGGGCGAAGGCGGTGGTGGCCCGGCTCCAGGCCGCGCGCTGTTCGGTCTGGCTGTGCGGCAGCAGCTCGTGGATGCGGCCCAGCACCAGGGGAACCACGCCCGGCGTCAGGGCGCCGATGATCACCGTGGCAGCGCCGACCACCAGCGGACTGCCGCTGACCGCCAGGGCGGCGACGGACACCGCCTGGAGCAGCAGGGCGACGCGGTAGGCCGCTGCATAACCGACCCGGTCGGCCAGCGATCCGACGGCGACCGGCCCGGCCACCGACGCCACGCCATAGAGGACCCAATAGAAGGCGCCGGTGTCCGCGCCATGGCCCAGCCCGCGGGCGACGTAATCGACCAGCAGCAGCATCACCGGCACCAGCCCGAGGGCGTTCAGCGCATACTCGCCGTAGAGGGTGCGCAGGATCCCTCCCTCATGCTTCGGGGCATGCTCGACCGCCGGGGCGGCAATGCCCTGCGGCGGGGCCGAGGCCGGCCAGCCGAACCAGGACAGGGTGGTCAGCAGCAGCGACAGCCCGCCAAGCCCAAGCCACGTCTCGTGCAGGCCGAGCCGCATCAGCGCCGGCACGGCGGTGCCCGACGCGGCGATGCCAAGCCCGATGCCGAGGAAGATCATGCCGCTGACGAAGCCGCGCCGCGAGGCGGGGATGTGGGGCAGGATGCTGGTCGCGACGAGGACCATGATGGCGCCGCCGGCAAGGCCGGAGACGAAGCGCCAGCCGAAGAACCAGGCCAGCGACAACGGATAGGCGCAGGCGATGAAGGCGAGGGATGTCGCCAGCATCAGCAGTCGCAACAGCGCCCGGTTCGGCAGCAGCCCGGCCAGCGGCCGGCCGAGCAAGGCGCCCGCCAGATAGCCGGCGAAATTCGCCGCCCCCAGCGTCACGGCGTCACCGGCGGAGAACCAGTGAGCCTCGATCAGCGACGGGACCAGCGGGGAGTAGGCGAAGCGTGCCAAGCCGATGGCGACGAGGCTGCCCGCCATGCCGGCGAACGTCGCCATCCAGGCGGAACTGTCGAGGTGATCCTTCGCACCAACGGAGGTCGTGCTCATGGGCGTGCGTCCCTGTTGACGGCGCCGCGGCTGCGGCCCGCCCGGTTGATCGGGAAATCTTGGGAATGGAGGTCGGAGGGTAGGATCAGCTGTCCGGCATCGGCGGCAGGCCGAGGCTGGCGAGGGCGGCGCGGGCCGCCCCCTCCAGCAGGCTGCGTTCGGGGCGGACGCGGGCCAGCACCCGGATGCCCAACAGGCAGGAGAAGAGCAGGCGGGCCGCGTCGTCGGCATCGATGCCGGCGGGGATCTCGCCGCCCTGCCGTCCCTTGACGATGCAGCGGCGGAAGAAATCCTCGATGGTCGCCAGTTCGGTGTTCAGGTAGTCGCGCATCTCAGGATCGGCCGGCGTGACCTCCAGCGCCGAATTGACCAGCAGGCAGCCGCGCCGGCAGCCGTCGCCGAGCGAGCGCTCGATGCTTTCCCGCAGGAAGCCGGCGATGGCCGCGGCCGGGGAGGGTGCCGCCTCGTGACGGGCGATGCGGGCGCGCAGGGAACCGTCCAGGTAATGCTCCAGCGAGCGGCGGAACAGCGCCCGCTTGTCACCGAAGGCGTTGTGCATGCTGGCAAGAGTCATCTGCATGCTCTCCGCCAGTTCGCGGGTGGAGGTCGCCTCAAAGCCCTGGGTCCAGAAGCGGTCCACCGCCGCATCCAGCACCGCCGTCTCGTCGAATTTCCGCGGCCGAGCCATCGCTCCCCCCTCCCGAACCCGTTTTAGATCGTGTGATCTAAAATCGACGTGGCATGGTCCGGGGTCAAGGAGTTTCTGTGGTGCGCAAACGCTGCTCTGCTCTGCGCCCAGCCGTGCCGCCACCGTCTCCGGTGCGTGCCCCTTGCCTGCTTCGAACAAAACCGCTTTCGGCTCTTCCTACTCCAGCGGCTTCAGCTCGCCCAACAGGGTCGGCAGCAGTTCGGCGACGGTGGGGTGGATGTGGACGGCGCGTTGCAGGGTGGGGTAGGGCGCCTTGGCGTACATCATGTCGAGCACGCCGTGGATCGCCTCGTCACCGCCGGGGCCGAGGATGGCGGCGCCGAGGATCTCCTGGCTGTCGGCATCGACGACGATGCGCATGAAGCCCTGGGCCTCGCCCTTTTCCACCGCACGGCCGACACGGGTCATCGCCCGCTGGCCGACCAGCGCCCGCCGGCCGGAGCGGCGGACCGCCTCGTCGGTCATGCCGACGCGCGCCAGCGGCGGATCGGTGTAGAGCGCATAGGCCTGGATGCGGTCGTCAACGCTGCGCGGATCGTCGTCCAGCAGGTTGGCCGCGACGATCTCGAAATCATTGTAGGCGGTGTGGGTGAAGGCGCCCCGCCCGTTGCAGTCGCCCATCGCCCAGATGCCCGGCACATTGGTGCGCAGTTTGTCGTCCACCGTGACGAAGCCGCGGGAATCCGTCACCACGCCGGCACGGTCGAGGCAGAGATCGTCGGTGTTGGGCGTGCGGCCGACGGCCAGCAGCACATGGCTTCCCACCACCGATGGGGTGCCGGACGTGCAGTTCACCCCCACCTCCACCCCGTCGGCATGGCGGGCGAAGCGGATGCAGTTGGCCGACAGCCGGACGGTCACCCCCTCCTTCTCCAGCAACTCCCTGATCGCGTCGGACACGTCGGGGTCCTCGCGGCCGATCAACCGCTCCCCCTTCTCCACCACCGTCACCTTGGCACCGAAGCGGCGGTACATCTGGGCGAACTCGAGGCCGATGTAGCTGCCGCCGACCACCACCAGATGACGGGGCACATGGTCGAGGTCCAGGATCGTGCCGCTGGTCAGCAGGTCGACGTCGCGCACCCCCGGCATATCCGGGATCGTGGCACGGGCGCCGACATTGAGGAAGATGCGCTCGGCGGTCAGCAGCTCATCGCCGACGCGCACGCTGCCCGGCGATTCGAAGCGGGCATGGCCCTGCAACACACGGCAGTTGGGCATGCCGCGCAGCCAGCGTTCGACATTCTGGCGCGAGCGGCCGGAAACCTCGTCCTTGCGCGCCTTGACCCGCGCCATGTCGATGCGCACCGGCCCGTCCAGCACCACACCGAATTCGGCGGCGCGCCGGGCCATCTGGGCGACGCGGGCGCTGGCGATCAGCGTCTTGGTCGGGGTGCAGCCGGTGTTGACGCAGGTGCCGCCGAACAGCTTGCGCTCGACCACCGCCACGCTCATGCCGGCGGCGGTCAGACGTTCGGCGAGCGGCGGTCCGGCCTGGCCGGCTCCGATGATGATGGCGTCGACCATGGCAGGCTCCTGCGGCCGGTTGCGTTCTTCGGGGAAATGGCGTGGGGCAGGATGGTAACGCCGGTGCCGGGCGTCTTCCAAGCAAACCAAGGTATGACTGGCGGCGGATGATCCCTATCGTTCAAGTGATCGTCAGATCGTTCAAGAACCGGACGGTGCCCGCAGGCAATCTCCGGGAGCCGGAACGGCATGGCGAGGGGTTGGAGACTGGCGTATGGGCGGCGCGGACGGCGGTGCGAAGGGCGACGCGGCATGGGGCGGTTCGCCGGCCAGCGGGTAGCCGATGGAGCGCCGTCTCGGTCTTCTGTCGATTCCGCTGGCCCTGGCGGTGTTCTTCGTCGACACCTTCACCGACATCGAAAGCGCCATCGCCGTCCTCTATGTGCTGGTGCTCCTGCTGGCCGCCACTGCCCTGTCGCGGCGGGGCATCCTGCGGGTGGCCGCCGGCTGCGCGCTGCTGGCGGTGCTGTCCTTCTTCCTGTCGCACTGGCAGGACATGGACCTGTCTTCGGTCCTGCGCTGCGGCGTGTCGCTGGCGGCCATCCTGATCACCGGCGCGCTGCTGGTGCGGGACCATGAGTCGCGCGCGCTGCTGTTGCGGGCCAACGCTGCGCTGGCGCGCAGCGAGAAACGCCACCGCGGAATGTTCGAACAGGCGCGGATTTCCCTTTGGGAGCAGGACTTCACCGCGGTGACGGCGGCGCTCGACGCCCTGCGGGCACGCGGGGTGACGGACCTTGCCGCCCATGCGCAGGCCGATCCCGGCTGGGCGCGCGGGATGGGCGCGCTGATCCGCACCACCAACGTCAACGACGCCACCGTGGAACTGCTGGGGGCGGCCGGCCGGCCGGCGGTGCTGGGGCCGCTCGACCGCTATCTGCCGGCCGAGGATCCGGCGATGCTTCAGGTCCTGCTAGCGCTTTGGGAGAAGCGTGACCGCTTCGAAGGGCGGGCGCAGCTGATCGCGGCGGACGGGCGCACCCTGACGGTGCTGCTGGGCATCAGCTTTCCCGACGACGGCGTCGGCTTCGATCAGGTGGTGGTCGGCGTCGTCGATATCACCCAGCGCGAACGCACGCAGGAGGCGCTGCTGGCGGCCCAGGCAGAGCTTGCGCGCGCCGCGCGCGCCGCCACGCTTGGCGCGCTGTCCGCCTCCATCGCCCATGAGCTGAACCAGCCGCTTGGTGCCATCGTGCTGAATGCGCAGGCCTGCCTGCGCTGGCTGCGCCGCGACCGGCCCGACATCGAAACCGCCGCGAAGGCGGCCGACCGCATCGTCCGCGACGGGCGGCGCGCCGCCGACATCGTGCAGCGGACACGCGGCATGCTGGTCAAGGACACCCACTGCGACGAGACCATCGACCTGTCCCAACTGGTGATCGAGGTGGCGCTGCTGCTGGAGCGCGAACTGTCGGGGGCCGGGGCCGTTCTGGTCACCGACTTCGCCTCCGTCCCGCCGGTGCTGGGCAGCCGGGTCGGCTTGCAGCAGGTGCTGGTCAACCTCGTGACCAACGGTCTGCACGCCATGGCGGAGGCGGACAGCCCCCGGCGCGAACTGACCGTCGCCATCGGCAGCCTGGACGGCGGGGCACAGGTCAGGGTTGCCGTGCGCGACCGCGGCAGGGGCATCGACGAGGCCAGCCATGCCCGCCTGTTCGACCCCTTCTTCACCACCCGGCCCGACGGGATGGGGATGGGCCTCGCCATCTGCCGGTCCACCATCGAGTCCTGCGGCGGCACGCTGACCGCCCACAACCATGCGGACGGCGGGGCGGTGTTCGAGTTCACCATACCGGCGGCACCCACGCCGTCCACCGAAGCGCCGGCCGAACGGCTGGCCGCGGCACGAGAGGACTGACCGCCATGGCCCAGAATACCGCCCCGCCGACCGGGTCAGCCAAGGACGATCCGCTGGTTCTGATCGTCGATGACGATGCCGGCATGCGGGAGGCGGTGGTCGACCTTCTGCAATCGGTCGGCATCGAAAGCCGGGCCTTCGGCAGCACCGCGGAGCTGCTGGCGGCGGCGGTCCCCGACCGGCCGGGCTGCCTGATCCTCGACGTGCGGCTTCCTGGACTGGGCGGGCTGGAGTTCCAGACGAGGCTGGACAGCCTGGGCATCGCGCTGCCCATCGTCTTCATGACCGGCTTCGCCGACGTGCCGATGTCGGTCCGGGCGATGAAGGCCGGCGCGACCGATTTCCTCATCAAGCCCTTCCGCGACCAGGACATGCTGGACGCGGTCGATGCCGCGCTTGCCCGCGACCGGTCACGGCGGAGCCAGCGGGCCGCCACGATGACGGTGGAATCGCTGGCGGCGACGCTGACCCCGCGCGAGCGCGAGGTGATGGCGGAGGTGGTCAAGGGCCGGCTGAACAAGCAGATCGCCGGCGACCTCGGCATCAGCGAGGTGACGGTCAAGCTCCACCGCGGCAAGGTGATGCGGAAGATGCAGGTGCGCTCCGTCGCCGACCTCGTCCGCAAGGTGGAGGTGCTCGACCACGAGGAGTGACGGCTACGGTTCGGGCGCGCCGGTCCTGCGTCCGGCCCGGCTGTCCGCCTCTAGACCTAGGTGTGGTATCTGCTACCTGCCCCATCCGGATAGGATGCGTGTGACGCCAGTGACTGGCGTTTTCATTCAGTTCCCGATCCGATCAAGGCATCACGACGTGTCCAACGCACCCCTGATAGCGGTGGTCGATGACGACGAGGCGATCCGCGAGGCGCTGGACGACCTGCTGCGGTCGGTCGGTTTCCGCTGCCGGCCCTTCGTCTCCGCCGAGGATTTCCTAGCGCTGGCCGACCGGACGGGGATTGCCTGCATCATCCTGGACGTGCGCATGCCCGGCCTGTCCGGGCTGGAGTTGCAGGAGCGGCTGAACAAAGAGGGCGGCGGGCATCCGCCGATCCTGTTCATGACCTCCTATGCCGACGAGACCACCCGGCTGCGCGCGCTGGGCGGCGGTGCCTGCGACGTGCTCGGCAAGCCGGTCGACGCCCATGTCCTGATCGCCTCCCTGAACCGCGCCATCGCCGCAGGGTAACGCCAGAGAGCGGCAGCATTCGGCCTCCCGAACGGTTATGTATGCAGCAGGGCCGGTCGGGAGACGGGGCATGGCGGTCGCATCCCACAGAATTGTGGTCGGGCTCAGGACGTGGGCCGCAATCGGAACGAGGACGCCATGAGCTTCCTGACCCGCCTGCTGCTGCTCGTGACGCTGGCCCTGGTGCCGATCTGCGCGCTGGAGGTCTGGAACCAGATCGACCTGCGCCGCCAGCGCTCCGATGAGATCCACGAGCATGCGCAGCAACTGCTCAGCCTGCTGGGCGGCGAGCAGCAGCGGCTGGTCGAAGGCGTGCGGCAGATGCTGGAACTGCTGGCGGAAACCACGTCGGCGCAGACCCTCGACGCGACGGGATGCCAGGCGCTTCTGACGCGCACGGCCATGCGGATCCCGGATTACCTGACGATCAACCTGACCGGCGAGGACGGGGTCATTCTCTGTTCCACCGACCCGCTTCTGCGCGGGCGGGCCATTGCCGACCGGATGCATGTCCGCTCCGCCCTGGAAAGCGGCGGCTTTACCGTCGGCGAGTTCATCCGGCAGCGGCACAGCGGCAAGCCGGCGATGCCGTTCGGCCTGCCGATCCGCCGCACCGGTGAGGACGGCCGGACCATCGGCGTGGTCACGGCGCTGATCGATCTTGGCTGGCTTGAACGCTACCTCTCCGAACACCCGCTTCCCGACAATGCCGCGCTGATGATCGCCGACGGCAACGGCATCGTACTGGCCCATGCCCCTGCGAGGCCGGGGGCCGTCGGCACTGCGCTGCCGCCGCGCTTCCGTCCTCTGCTTGATGCCGATGCGGTCGGGACCGCCCAGTTGATGGGGATCGACGGGGTGGAGCGGGTGTTCGCCTATGTTCCGCTGTCGGCCGGGGTCCGGCACATCTTCGTCGCGGTCGGCATCGACCATGACGCGGCGATGAGCGGCATCGACGCCGCGCTGACGCGGTCGCTGGTGTGGATTGCCGCTACGCTGCTGCTCGGCCTGCTGGCGGCGTTCCTGATCGCCAGGCGGCACATCTATCGGCCGGTCGCGGCACTGATCTCGGCGACCGAGCGCTGGCGTGCCGGCGACCGCTCCGCTCACGTTGGTGCGGTGGACGGGCCGGAGATGAGCCGGCTGGGGCTGGCCTTCGATGGGCTGGTCGAGGATCTCGGCCGGCAGATGCAGGCCAAGGAGGAAGCGTCCACCGCGCTGCGGGCCAGCGAGGAGCGCTCGCGTGCGCTGGTGGAGAACGCCCCGCACATGATGTGGGTGAACCGGCCCGATGGCACGCTGGAATATGTCAATGCCGCGTTCCGGGCCTACACCGGCCGAATGACGAACGAAGAGAACCGGATGGGGGATCTGCATCCGGAGGACGTCGAGCGCATCCAGGCGGTTCGGAGAGCGGCCATCGCCGCCGGTGCGGCGCATGCGTACGAACTGCGCCTGCGCCGGGCCGACGGAGCCTACAGATGGCACCTCAGCCGGACCCACCCGATCCACCATGGCGGACGCATCGTCGCGTGGTTCGGCGGGGCCGTCGACATCCACGACATCCATCGCGCCCGCGACGCGGCGGAGGAGGCCGGACGGTCCAAAAGCCGCTTCCTTGCCGCCGCCAGCCACGATCTGCGCCAGCCGATGCAGTCGATCCTGCTGTTCGCCGAGGTGCTCCGCCCGCATCTGGGCGACGGCCCCGGTCTCGATGCACTCGGGCGCCTCCAGCACGGGCTCGAAATCCTCAAAGGGCTGCTGGACGGCCTGCTCGACATCTCCCGGCTCGACGCCGGCATCGTGGCGCCGCAGTTCGAGGAGTTCCGTATCTCGGACCTGTTGAGGAGCCTGGACGACGCCTATGCCCCGGTCGCACAGGAAAAGGGCCTGGACTGGCGGGTTCAGCCCTGCCATGCCGCCATCCGCAGCGATCGGGTCCTGCTCGGCCGCATGCTGCGCAATCTGGTGGAGAACGCCATCCGCTACACCGACAGCGGCGGCATTTCGGTCGACTGCAATGTGGCGGCCGACCATCTGCTGATCGGTGTCCACGACACCGGCCGCGGCATCCCGGCCGACCAGATCGACCGGGTGTTCGAGGAACTCTATCAGGTCGAAAACCCTGAACGCGACCGCAACCAGGGCCTGGGCCTTGGGCTCGCCATCGTCCGCCGCCTGTCCGACCTGCTGGACCATCCCGTCACCGTAAGTTCGGATCCCGGCCAGGGCTCGCTGTTCAGCATCGCGGTGCCGCTGGCGGCAGAAGCTTCTGCCCCTGCCCCGTTATCCGGGGAGACGGTCCCTGTGGAAATGGCACCGGCACCGCCGGAGCGGGAGGGGCGGCGGCTGGCGGTGGTGGTGGACGACGACCCCATCGTGCTGGCCGGGATGGAAAGCCTGCTGCACGCATGGAAATTCGATGTGATCACTGCGGATTCGACCGACATCGCGGTGGAGCGCTTGACGCTGGACGGCCGCCGGCCGGACATCCTCGTCGTCGATTACCGCCTGCGGGACAAGCGCATCGGAACGGAGGCGATCCTCCGCATCTGGGACATGCACGATGCGGACATCCCCGGCCTGATCGTCACCGGGGAAATCGGCACGGAGCCGCAGAACGACGCGCTCACCCATGGCTTCGACCTGCTGCACAAGCCGGTCACTCCCCGCAGCCTCGCCGCGGCACTCGGCCGCCGTCTGGCGGCGGCGGAAGGGGACGTCCGCATCCCGGTCGCCGATACCGCCGAACCGCCTTCGGCCACCCTGTGACCCACACCAATTTTTAAGCCGCGCCCAAGCTCCGGCGGAACATTTCCGCTGCACCGTGTTTGTCTGAAGACATGGACCTTAAGGAGCAGTTGGTGCCCACGCCCATCCCGACCGAGAAACTTCAGACCGGAATTCCCGAATTCGATTTGGTTTTGCGCGGCGGGCTGCCGCGCGGTCGAATACATCTTCTGGAGGGCGCCCCCGGCACCGGCAAGACCACCATTGCCTTGCAGCTTCTGATCCAGACGCGCGACGACGGCAGGAAGGGGCTGTACATCACCCTGTCGGAGAGCGCCAAGGAGCTGGAAGCGACCGCCACCAGTCATGGCTGGTCGCTCGACGGCTTTGCGGTCTTCGACATCGTGCCCATCGAGGCGCAGCTGGATCGCCAGCAGAGCGTCCTCTACCCGTCGGAGGTGGAGCTTGGCGAGACCGTGCGTCTGATCATCGAGCGGATCGAGCAGGAAAATCCGGAAGTGCTGGTGATCGACACGGTGTCGGAACTGCGGCTGCTTGCCCAGGACCAGCTCGGCTACCGCCGTCAGATCCTGGCCCTGAAGCAGTTTCTGCAAGGGCGCCGCTGCACCACCCTGATCCTCGACGACCTGACCCATCAGGACGGCGCCAGCGATCTGCACAGCCTCGCTCACAGCGTGATCGTGCTGGAGCAGATCGAGCGCACCTATGGTGCCGCGCGGCGGCGGCTGCGCATCGCCAAGATGCGGGCGGCGGAGTACCAGAGCGGCTGGCATGATTTCGCCATTACGAAGACCAATGTCCTGGTCTTCCCCAGCCTGATCGCCGAAGAGCACAAAAGCGATTTCGAACAGACCGGGATGGAAAGCGGCCTGCCCACCCTGGACGAATTGATGGGCGGCGGACTGACGCACGGCACCACGACGATGCTGGTGGGGCCATCGGGGGTCGGCAAATCCTCGATTGCGCTCCAGTACGTCACCGCCGCGGTCAAGCGTGGCGAGCATGCGGCATATTTTTCGTTCGACGAGACTTTCAAGACGCTGCAACTGCGCAGCATCGCACTCGGCATCGACATCGAAGAGGCAGTGGAAAAGAACCGTGTCGGCTGGCACCGGGCCAATCCGTCGCGCTTGTCGCCCGGCCAGTTCGTTTGGCAGGTGCGTCGCGAGGTTGAGGACCGCAACGCCGGCATCGTGGTGATCGACAGCCTGAACTCCTATCTCAGCACCATGCCGGAAGAGAAGGCGCTCTCGCTTCAGATGCATGAGCTGCTGACGTACCTGAACAACAAGGGCGTGGTGACCATCCTGATCCTGGCCCAGCAGGGCATCATCGGCGACGTGCAGAACCCCATCGATCTGTCCTTCATGAGCGACACCGTTGTCCTGCTGCGCTTCTTCGAGGCCGGGGGAGAGGTGCGCAAGGCAATTTCGGTGGTGAAGAAGCGCACCGGTGTCCATGAACTGTCGATCCGCGAATTCCGGCTGTTCCCGGATGGGATGCAGGTCGGGCCGCAGCTGATGGATTTCCGTGGCGTGCTGACGGGCGTGCCGGAATATGACGGTTCGGCGGAACCTCTGCTCCGCACCTCGTCCGAGACCGGGTGATCGATGCCGATGCGCGGGTCCATCCTTGTCCTGGCCCCTGAAGGGCGGGATGCCGAAGTGATCGGTTCGGTCCTGGCGGAAATCGGTCTGGCGACGCAGCCCTGTACCGATTTGCCCGAGCTTTGCCGCAGCCTTGGCGACGATGTCGGGGCGTTGATGCTTTCCGAAGGTGTGCTGACCGACATCGACCCGCTGACCGCATGGCTGGAGGCGCAGCCGCGCTGGTCGGACCTGCCCATCGTGATCCTGACGTCGCGGCGCAGCCGGCAGGCCGGGCGGGGCAGGCAGGCGTTCTTCCAGTCGCTCGGCAATGTCACGCTGCTGGACCGGCCGCTGCACCGCGAGGCGTTGCAAAGTGCGGCCCAGGCGGCGCTGCGCAGCAGGGAACGCCAGTACCGGACCCGCAGCCATCTTCAGGAGATCACCCAGGCGTCGAGCCGGTTGGAGGAGCGTGTCGCCGAGCGGACGCAGGCCCTGCAAGCCGAAATGGCCGACCGCCGGCGGGCGGAGGAGCAGCTGCATCAGGCGCAGAAGATGGAGGCGCTGGGGCAGTTGACCGGCGGCGTGGCGCATGACTTCAACAATCTGCTCCAGGGCATCGTCAGCTGCCTTGCCGTTCTGGCCCCCACCGTGCCCGACGGCACCCCGCGCGAGCTCTTCGAGGCGGCCAACCGCTCCATCGAGCGCGGTGCGCGGCTGACCCAGTCGCTGCTGTCCTTCGCACGGCGCCAGACGTTGATGCCGGAGCCGACCGATCTCGGCGACCTGCTCACCGGCATGAGTTCCCTGCTGGAGCGCTCCCTGGGCGGGCAGATCAGCGTCACGATCGAGGTGCCGCCCGGACTTCCGGCGGCGCTGATCGACCGGGCACAGCTCGAATCCGCCATCCTGAATCTTGCGATCAACGCCCGCGATGCCATGCCAGGCGGCGGGCGGCTGTCGCTGACCGCTTCCGTTGCTGAAATCGGCGATGGAGAAACGGGCAGTTCCGTGGCCGGGCCGGCGGAATTGCGGCCCGGGACCTATGTGGCGATCCGGGTGGCGGATACCGGCACCGGCATCGACCCGTCGGTGTTGCCGCATGTGTTCGAACCCTTCTTCACCACCAAGCCGCTCGACAAGGGGTCGGGGCTGGGGCTGTCGATGGTCCAGGGCATGGCGACCCAGTCCGGCGGCGGCGTCCACATCGACAGCAGCCTCGGCGGCGGAACCGCGATCACCCTCTATTTGCCGAGCGTGCGAGCCGTCGCCGACTGGCCGGCACGGACGGCTGCCGAAGTCGAGCGCGGCGAAGGCCGCACCGTCCTGCTGGTGGAGGACGACGCCATCGTGCGGATGGGGACGATGGCGCTGCTGGAAAGCCAGGGCCATCACGTTATCGAGGCGGACAGCGGGGAAACTGCCCTGGCCCTGCTGCAAGAGGGTGCGGAGATCGACGCCCTGGTCACCGACTTTGCCATGCCCGGCATGAACGGGGCCGAGGTGGTGCGCACTGTGCGGACCCTGCGCCCCGGATTGCCGGCGCTGATCGTCACCGGCTATGCGGACACGCCTGATCTGGGCGAGGCCGTGCGCCTGCTGCGCAAGCCCTTCTCGCCGAACCAGATCGCCGAGCAGCTGGCGGCCATGCTGGCGGAGTGACGGCTTGTCAGGCGATGGGGGCGGTCCTGATGAAATCCAGGAAGGCCCGGAGCGGGGCCGGCACCAAACGCCGGCCGGGGTAATAGAGGAACGGTCCGGAAAAGGACGGCCACCAGGATTCCAGGACGGGTTCAAGCGCGCCGCTGTCCAGATGCGGGCGTAGCCACTGCTCGAACAGTTGAAAGACCCCGACGCCCGCAACCGCCGCATCGATGGCGAGGTCCATGATGCCGCCCGGTCCGGCGACCAGCGGTCCGGTCGGGTCGAGGCGGATCGCTTCGCCGTCGCGTTCGAATTCCCAGAGCGGCATCGCACCGCTGGCGAAACGTCCGCGCACGCAGCTGTGGGCCATCAGGTCGCGGGGATGCTCCGGCCGGCCGTGTGCATCGAGGTAGGCGGGGGAGGCCGCGGTCGCGAAGCGCTGGCGGCGGGGACCGATGGGAACGGCGATCATGTCCTGTTCCAGCCGGTCGTCGTAGCGGATGCCGGCGTCGCATCCGGCGGCGAGGACATCGACGAAGCTGTCCTCGCCCATCACCTCCACCCGGATATCGGGATAGGCGGCGTGGAAGGCCGGCAGGATCGATGGCAGGACCAGCCTTGCCGCGCTGACCGGCACATTGAGCCTGAGAGTGCCCGCCACCCGGTCGCGGAAGCCGTTCACCACATCGAGGGCGGCATCGACCTCGCGCAGGGCGGGCTCCAGCCGGGCCAGCAGGCGTTCGCCGGCTTCCGTCGGGACCACGCTGCGGGTGGTTCGGTTGAACAACCTGACGCCGAGCTGTCCTTCCAGCCGCCGCACGGCTTCGCTGAGGGATGAGGCGCTGACGTTGCCTGCCTTCGCCGCTTCGCGGAAACCACGGGCGCGGGCCACCGCGACGAAGGCGTTCAGATCCCCCAAATCATGCTGCATTGTTCGGAATTCCGCACGGGCTGTCCTGATTGTGCAGACTAATCGGACAGGCGGGCGATGGCTAGAGTGGTCAAGCCATCAAGGAGATCATCGTGTCAAACCCCGCCCAGACCAAAATCGATAAATCCGGCAGCTTCACCCTCGGCGGCAAGACAGTCCGCCGGCTCGGCTATGGCGCCATGCAGTTGGCCGGTCCCGGTGTCTTCGGTCCGCCGAAGGACCGCGATGCGGCCATCGCCGTGCTGCGCCATGCCGTCGAGGCCGGCGTCAATCACATCGACACCAGCGACTTCTACGGTCCGCATGTCACCAACCAGCTGATCCGCGAGGCGCTGGCGCCCTATCCGGACGATCTGCTGATCGTGACCAAGGTCGGCGCCCGGCGCGGCGCGGACGCCTCCTGGCTTCAGGCATCCTCGCCGGAAGAGTTGCGGCAGGCGGTGCATGACAATCTGCGTAATCTTGGACTCGACGTGCTCGACGTCGTCAACATGCGTCTGTGGGGCGACCATGGACACGCCCCGGCGGAAGGGCCGGTCGAGCGGGAACTCAGCGTCCTTGCCGAACTCCGGCAGCAGGGGCTTATCCGCTATATCGGGCTCAGCAATGCCACGGCGCGGCAGGTCGAGGAAGGCCGCCGCGTCTGCGAGATCGTCTGCGTGCAGAACCACTACAATCTGGTGCATCGGGCGGACGATGCGCTGATCGACGATCTCGCCGCCAAGGGGATCGCCTATGTGCCCTTCTTCCCGCTCGGCGGCTTCTCGCCGATCCAGTCCGGCCTGCTGTCCGATGTCGCCAGCCGGCTCGGGGCGACGCCGATGCAGGTGGCGCTCGCCTGGCTGTTAAACCGGTCGCCCAACATCCTGCCGATCCCGGGAACCTCGTCGGTCAAGCATCTGCAGGAAAATCTGTTGGCGGCGGATCTGGTTCTGCCCGCCGATGCGCTGGAGGCGTTGGACAAGCTGGGGAAAGACGCCTGAGGGTCGGGATGGACAAAGGGGAGCTTGCGCTCCCCCTCGTGCCGGTGCCGCGTCCCGGTACCGGTTACCGGCGTTCCACATTCGGCAGGAAGATTGTCAGCAAGCCGAGAAGCGGCAGGAAGGAGCAGGCGGTGTAGACGAAGCCGATGCCTTTCCAGTCCGCCACGATGCCCAGCCCCGCCGCGCCGATGCCGGCGACGCCGAAGGCCAGTCCGAAGAACAGGCCCGACACCATGCCGACCCGGCCGGGCAGCAGTTCCTGTGCATAGACCACGATGGCCGGGAAGGCCGATGCCAGGGCCAGCCCGATCACGGCGCTGAGGATCACCGTCGTCGTCAGACCGACATAGGGCAGGGCCAGGGTGAAGGGCAGGATGCCGAGGATCGAGACCCAGATCACCGTCTTGCGGCCGATGCGGTCGCCCACCGGGCCGCCGATCACCGTACCGGCCGCGACGGCCGCCAGGAAGACGAACAGGCAGAGCTGCGCGTCGCCGGTGGACAGGCCGAAGCGGTCGATCAGGTAGAAGATGTAGTAGCTGGTGATGCTGGCGAGATAGACGTATTTCGACACGATCAGCGCGATCAGGATGGCGACGGCGCGGGTGACTTGACCCGCCGGCAGATCGGCATGGCGCGCAGCCGCCGGGCCGCCGGCCTTGCGCGGCTTGGCGTTCCGGCGCTGCCAGCTTCCCAGCCGCACCATCACCACCATGCCGGCCAGAGCGACGAAGGCGAACCAGCTGAGGCTGCCCTGCCCGCGCGGCAGGATGATGAAGGCCGCCAGCAGCGGGCCGAGCGCGGAACCGAGATTGCCGCCGACCTGGAACAGCGACTGGGCCAGCCCATGGGCGCCGCCGGACGCCTGACGGGCGATGCGCGACGCTTCCGGATGGAAGATGGACGAGCCGAAGCCCAGCAGCATCCCGCCGGCCAGCAGCGCCGGGAAACCGGGCGCCCAGGCCAGGGTGAGAAGACCGAACAGGGTGGAGCCCATGCCGAAGACCAGCGAGTAGGGCATCGGCTTGCGGTCGGTGAAAAGTCCGACCAGAGGCTGAAGAAGCGATGCGGTCAGCTGATAGACGAAGGTCAGCAGGCCGAGCTGGGCGAAGCTGAGCCCGAACTCGTCCTTCAGGATCGGGTAGACCGCCGGCAGCAGCGACTGGATCATGTCGTTGAGCAGGTGGCAGGCGCTGATCGCGGCCAGGATGGAAAAGGCCGTCGAGCTGGCGCTGGGCCGGCTCATGGTGGTGTCGGTCACGGGGGCATGCCCTCTTCTCTCTGCCTTGGGGCGTCCGGGCCGCGTATCGGCGGCCCGGTTGGCCCGGCACTGTTGCGTTGACTGCATCGTAAGCTTACGGTCGACTGAGAAGGCCCGCCACCGCGGTCAGGCCAGTTTTCTACGAGTCCGGGCCATGGTCAGGAATGTCCGTGTCGATGAAATCGATGCCGTCGAGCGGCCCTTGCTCGCCACCACCCACGATTATCCAGACGGCGGCACGCTGCCGCTGCACTGGCACCGGCGGGGGCAGCTGATTTCCGGCATCACCGGGGTGCTGATCATGTCGACGCCGCAGGGCCGCTGGGTGGTGCCGCCCGATTTCGGCCTGTGGATCCCGCCCGGCGTCATGCATGAGGTGCGCATGCTCGGGGCGGTGACCACCCACAGCCTTTTTCTGGACCCGGACCTGACCGGCGGAATGCCGGACCGCTGTCAGGTCGTCGGGCTGTCGCCCTTCATCCGCAGCCTGATCGCCCGCGCCGTGGATGTGCCGGCGGACTATGATCCGGACAGCCACGACGGCGCGGTGATGGCGCTGGTCCGCTACGAGATGCTGCATCTGCCGGCTCAGCCGCTGAGCGTGCCGTTCCCGACCAGTCCGGCGTTGGCCGAGCGCTGCCGGCGCTTTCTGCGGCAGCCGGCGGTGCATGAGACCATCGAGCACTGGTGCGACGAGCTGGGCGTCAGCCGGCGCGCCTTCACACGGCTGTTCCGGCGCGAGACCGGACTGAGCTTTCTGGAATGGCGCCAGCAGGCCTGCCTTGCCGCCGCCCTGCCGCGGCTGGTGGCGGGCGAAGCCGTCACCGCCGTCGCCATCGACCTTGGCTATGACAACCCCGCCGCCTTCACCGCGATGTTCAAGCGCGTGCTCGGTTCCTCGCCGCGCGCTTATCTGAAGGGTGCCGAATGACCTCCGGCCGGCCCGGTCAGGCGTAGCGCATCGCCTCCAGGTCGGCGACGAGGCCGGGGCCTTCGGGATGCCAGCCGAGTGTCTGCTGGGTCAGGGCGCTGGACGCCGCCATGTCGATGCCCGCGAACATCGCCATCCAGCCGAAATGCTCGGCCGCCTTGTCCTGCGGGATGGAGACCGCCGGAATCTTCAGGCCGCGGGCCAGCGTTTCGACGATCTCGCGGGTCCCGACGCCTTCCTCCCCAACCGCATGGTAGCGGGCGCCGGCCTCCGCCTTCTCGATGGCCAGACGGTAGAGGCGTGCGACATCGCCGAGATGGCCGGCGGACCAACGGTTCTGTCCCTCGCCGATGTAGGCGGCGACGCCCTTCGCGCGGAAGATTTCGATCAGCGGGGCGATCAGCCCCTGCTTCTCCGTGTTGTGGACCTGCGGCAACCGCATCACCGCGACGGTGACGCCGGCGTCCAACAGCTCGTTGCCTGCTCGTTCCGACGCGATGCGCGGGTTGGGGTGACCGTCGTCGAAGACATCTTCGCGGGCAAGCCGGCCATGGCCGGCACCCCCCATGCCGACGCCGGAAGTGATCAGCAGCGGCCGGTCCGAGCCTTTCAGCACCGCGCCCAAGGCACCGATCACCCGGCCGTCCTTTGCGCAATTCTCGACGAAGCGCGAAAAGTCATGGTCGAAGGCGGTGTGGATCACCGCATCGGCCTTTTCGGCACCGCTGCGGATGCTCGCCAAATCCTCCAGCGTGCCGAGATGCGGCTCGGCACCAGCGGACTCCAGCGCGTGGGCGCCGTTCTCGGAGCGGGTCATGCCGATGACTTGGTGGCCAGCCTGGAGCAGTTCGGACAGCACGGCCCGGCCGATGAAGCCGGTGGCGCCGGTGAGGAAAATACGCATGGGACTATCACCTTTCCAATTCCGTCGCCCCCACTCTGTCCCGCCGTGATATCCTGTTAAAGTAGTGACGTTTTCCTAGTATAGCGGCTACCAGGATCAGCCAATGCAGACCGATACTAGACAGACCGGTCCAGCCGGCACGCTCGCCGCCTTCCTGCGCGACCGCCGGACGCGGCTGGACCCGGCGGCCTTCGGGTTCGCGGGACGCCGCCGCACGCCGGGCCTGCGCCGGGAGGAGGTGGCGCAGCGCGCCAACATCAGCCCGACTTGGTACACGTGGCTGGAGCAGGGACGGGGCGGGGCGCCGTCGGCCGACGTGTTGGACCGGATCGCCGGCAGCCTGATGCTGACCGATCTGGAGCGGGAGCATCTGTTCATCCTGGCGCTCGGCCGGCCGCCGGAGATGCGCTACAGGCCGGCGCAGGGCGTCAGCCCGCGTCTGCAACGGCTGCTGGAGTCCTTCGATGCCTGTCCGGCCTTCATCAAGACCGCGACCTGGGACGTGCTGGCCTGGAATCGCGCCGCCGCCGTGGTGCTGACCGATTACGGCACGCTGCCGCCCGACCAGCGGAACATCCTGCGGCTGGTGTTCGGCAATCCGGCGATCCGGGCCAAGCAGACGGATTGGGAGGGCATGGCGCGGCACCTCGTCGGCGCCTTCCGCGTCGATGCGGCGCGGGCCGGAGCGGTGAAGGAGATCGCCGATCTTGTCGACGAACTGTGCCGGACGAGCGCCGACTTCGCCCGGTTCTGGAACGAGAATGACGTGTACGCGCCGAGCGAGGGGTTCAAACGGCTCCAGCACCCGGACCTCGGCAGCGTCGAGATGGAATATTCGGCCTTCGCCGTCGATGGACGCCCCGATCTCGGTCTTCTGGTCTACAATCCGCTGGACGAACAGGTTAAAGAACGCATCCGCGCCCTGGCCGGTCGAAAGACCTCGGTGGCACCTGGCGGATGAGCGGTGGCAGGAAGGAACAGCGCCGGTGAATCTCTTCTCCCTTCTCGATCAGGCGGCGGCCCGTTTCCCTGGCCGCGGAGCGGTGTTCCGCGGCACCGAGCAGCTTCACAGCTTTGCCGAGCTTCGCTCCCGCGCGCTGCGGATCGCCGCCGGCCTGCGCGCGTCTGGACGGCCGGGCGACCGCATCGCCATCGCGACGGAAAATGTGCCCGAATATGTCGAGCTGTTCTTCGCCATCTGGGCCGCCGGCATGGCGGCGACGCCGGTGAACGCCAAGCTGCATCCGCGCGAATTGGTGCAGATCCTGGAGGATTCCGGAGCGTCCGCCGTCTTCCTCTCGCCCAAACTGGCCGCCAGGCTGGAACAGGCGCTGGACGGGTCGCCAGCGGCGTCCTGCCGCCGGATCGTCATCGGCGGGGAGGGCTATGCGGCGCTGACGGCGGGGGACGAATTGGCCGGGCCGATCGATCCCGATCCGCAGGCGCTGGGCTGGCTGTTCTACACCAGCGGCACCACCGGGCAGTCGAAGGGCGCGATGCTGTCCCACCGCAATCTGTTGGCGATGACCATCGCCCATCTGGCCGATGTCGAGGCGGTGGACGAGGAGTGCAGCCTGTTGCACGCGGCGCCGATGTCGCACGGCTCCGGCCTCTACATGGCGGCCTATGTCGCCCGCGGTGCCCGGCAGGTGGTCCCGGCCTCCTCCGCGTTCGAGCCGGCGGAGTTCCTCGACCTCTGCGACCGTCACCCCGGCTGCGGCGCCTTCCTGGCCCCGACGATGGTGCAGAGGCTGCGGCTGGAGGCGGAACGCGGCGGCCGGCGGCCGGCCCATCTGCGCTCCATCGTCTATGGCGGCGGTCCGATGTATGTGGAGGAACTGCGCCGCTCGTTGGCGGTTTTCGGGCCGGTCTTTGCCCAGATCTACGGCCAGGGCGAGGCGCCGATGACCATCGCGTCTCTGCGGCGCCGCGACCATGCAAGCGACGACGATGCGGTGCTGGGGTCGGTCGGTTTCGCCCGCAGCGGCGTCGAGGTGGCGGTGGTGGATGCCGACGACCGGCCGCTGCCCACCGGCGAGGTGGGGGAGATCGTCTGCCGCGGCGACGTGGTGATGGCCGGATACTGGAACAATGCCAAGGCGACGGCCGAAGCGCTGCGCGACGGCTGGTTGTTCACCGGCGACATGGGGTCCTTCGACGGGCAAGGCTACCTGACGCTGCGCGACCGGTCGAAGGACGTCATCATCAGCGGCGGCAGCAACATCTATCCGCGCGAGGTGGAGGAGGTGCTGCTGCGCCACCCCGACGTCGCCGAGGTCTGTGTCACCGGGCAGCCCGATCCGGAATGGGGCGAGATCGTCGTCGCCTTCATCGTCGCCGAACCGGGACGCGAAATCTCTCCCGGCGACCTCGACGCGCATTGCAACGCCAGCATCGCCCGATTCAAGCGGCCCAAGCGTTACCTGTTCGTCGAGGACCTGCCGAAGAATAACTATGGCAAGGTGGTGAAGCGTGAGTTGCGCGCCCGTCTGGCCGACGGGTAGGGCCAGACGGGAAAGGGAGGTATCAGCGTCCGGCTAGTTGACGGCGCAGGGTCTTCAACTCCTCGAAGCGGGCGGACACGTCGCGCATGACGGAGGCCATCCCGAGCATGGCGCCGTCCGCGTCCTTCAGGGGCACGATGGTGAACTCCACCGAGATGCGGCTGCCGTCCTTGCGCAATGCCGGAACCGACAGCAGGTCGCCGCTGCCATAGCGGCTCACCCCCGTTTTCATCACCTCGTCATAGCCTTCCCAATGGCGCTGGCGCTGCCGTTCGGGGATGATGATGTCCAGCGACTGGCCCAGCGCCTCTTCGGCGGTGAAGCCGAACAGGCGTTCCGCCCCCGCATTCCAGAACCGGATGAGACCCTCCCGGTCGGAATAGACGATGGCCTCCGCCGGGCTGTTTAAAAGCGCCACCCCAAGTTGGCGCAGATCTTCCTCGGTCATCTATTCCTCCCAATGATCGTTTCGTGATGAAGTGTCAGACATCCAAGACCAATCTTGCGCTGCGCGCCCGCGAGACGCACAGCATCATCGTCTTGCCGGCAGCGCGCTCCGCGTCGGACAGGACGCTGTCGCGGTGGTCGGGCTCCCCCTCCAGCACCGTCGTCTCGCAGGTGCCGCAGATGCCCTGTTCGCAGGACGAGTCGACTTCGACGCCCGCGGCGTAGAGCGCGTCCAGAATGCTGGTTCCCGCCGGAACCGTGACGGTGACGCCCGACCGCGCGCAGACCACCTCGAAGCTGTCGTCTGCGGCGTCCCGGCGGACCAGCTCCGGACGCGGGGTGAACCACTCGAAGCGGACATCCTGGTCCGGCCGGGCGGCGGCTGCCACCGCCTCCATCAGCCGCTGTGGACCGCAGCAATAGACCGGGACATCGACGGGGGTGGATGCCAGCAACGCGTCGACCGCCAGCCGTCGGCCGTCATCGGCGGCATGCAGGTCGATGCGGCCATGGGGGCGGCCATGGAGCAGGGCGCGGAGGTCGTCGAGAAAAGGCGCAGCAGTGGCGTTGCGCACGCAATAATGCAGGACCCAGTCGGCGCCCCGCTCCGCTGCCCTGCGGATCATCGGCAACAGCGGCGTGATGCCGATGCCGCCGGCGATGAACAGGTAGCGCGCCGCGTCGTCGAAGCGGAAATTGTTGCGGGGTGGGGAGATGGTCAGGTCGGCGCCAAGCGCCAGTTCGCCATGGACGAAGCCCGATCCCCGCCCGCCCGGCACGTTCAGGACGGCGATGCGATAGGCCTTGCGGTCCGCCGGATCGCCGCACAGCGAATAGGAGCGCACCGCCCCGTCCGGCAGATGGAGGTTGATATGGGCGCCGGGCTCGGCCGGCGGCAGCCCCCGCCCGTCCGGATCGCGCAGTTCGACCAGCCGGACCTGCGGTGTGATCCGGTCCAGGCGGTGCACGCGCAACGTCCATGGTGCCTTGGCTGAGGGCTGCGGCGTTTCAGGCTGCGTACTGCTCATCATCCTGCCTGCGAGTGTCATCGGCGGGTCTGGTATGCCAGATCCAATGCAGGCAGCCTAAAACCTCAAGCTAACTTCAGGTCAAGTGGAAATGTGGAATTCCGGTTCGGCGGATCATCCGGCGGCCGCCGTGCGTTGTTCGCGAAACGGTGCGCGGGCACCCCCAACGGGAGGAACTGTCATGTCACGGTCGACGATCATGGTCCTGGTTGCAGCGCTTGGGTTGGCGGGAACCGCGTCGGTGCCGGCGCTGGCGGCATCGGGCGACATCCATGCGGTGACGGGTGAGAAGGTCAATCTGCGTGCCGGTCCGTCCGACGACGCGGCGGTCCGTTCCACGATCATACGCGGCGAGGACGTGGTCGAACTGCGGCGAGAGGGCAGCTGGATGGGCGTCCGCGTCCTGCGCACCGGGGAGGAGGGCTGGCTGTTCTCCGACCTCGTCAAGCGGCAGAGCGCCAGCACGCTGGGCAGCGGCGAAAGCGCGCCGGCGCCGGCCGGCTTCGGCAAGCTTTCGCCGGGCTTCGACGGTCTGGTCGCCGGCATCGGCGAGCAGCTCGGCTACCGCTTCGCCGACAAGGTGGAGCAGGGCGCCAACGGCACGCTGAGGGTCATTCCGACCCAGGAATGGCTGTACAACACCGGCCGCGACGCCAAGATGTTCGCTGCGCTGGCGCTCTACCAGATGTGGAAGAACTACAACAACGGCAAGCCGGTGACGGTCACGCTGGGCGCGCAGGGGCCGGCCGTCATCACCATCGCCGACGCTGCGAAGGGGCCGGAACTTAGCGGACCGGTTTTCAACCCGGCACGCTGACAGGGGAAAAACCGCAAGCCTCCGGCGCGTTCACGCCGGGAGGCTTGCGGTCCTCGCGGATCGTCAGATTTCCCGTTTGCTCATCTGGTCGGCGATGTAGTCGGCCTGCCGGATCGCCAGCGCGACGATGGTCAGGGTCGGATTCTCCGACGCGCCGCTGGTGAACTGGCTGCCGTCCGACACGAACAGGTTCTTTACGTCATGCGCCTGTCCCCACTTGTTGACGACGCCGTCGCGGGCGTTGGCGCTCATCCGGTTGGTGCCGAGATTGTGGGTGGACGGGTAGGGCGGGGTGTGGATGGTCCTGACCGCGCCCACCGCGTCATAGACGGCCGACCCGCGGCCATAGGCGTGGGTGCGCATGGCGATGTCGTTGGGATGGTCGTCGAAATTGACGTTCGGGATGGGCAGGCCGAACTTGTCCTTCTCCGTCGCGTGCAGGGTGACGCGGTTGGTCTCGCGCGCCATGTCCTCGCCGACCAGCCACATGCCGGCGATGTGGTCGTAGGCGTCCAGCGCCGAGCTGAAGTCGCGGCCCCAGGCGCCGGGGTCGAGGAAGGCCGCCATGAAGGGCACGCCGAGCGACAGCGTTTCCATCTCGTAGCCGCCGACGAAGCCGCGCCGCGGGTCGAAGCGGGATTCGTCGCGGATGATCCCGGCCATGGTGGTGCCGCGGTACATGTGCACCGGCCGGTCGAACATCCCATAGACCGACCCGGTCATGTGCCGCATGTAGTTGCGCCCGACCTGACCGGACGAGTTCGCCAGCCCGTCCGGAAACATCGCCGATGCTGAGTTCAGCAGCAGGCGCGGGCTTTCGATCGAGTTGCCGGCGACCGCGACGATGCGGGCCTTCTGCCGGTGCATGGCCCCGGTGGCGTCGGCATAGAGCACGGCGTTGACCTTGCCCTTCGCGTCATGCTCGATCTTCAGGACCTGTGAGTTCGGCCGGACTTCCAGATTGCCGGTGGCCTCGCCCTTGGGGATCTCGGTGTAGAGGGTCGACCATTTCGCCCCCGACTTGCAGCCCTGGAAACAGAAGCCGATCTGCTGGCAGGCGCCGCGGCCGTCGCGCGGCTTGCTGTTGATCGACATATTGCCGGTGTGGAACTCGCTGTAGCCCAGCTTCTTGGCGCCGGCCGCCAGCACCTTGTAATTGTTGTTGCCGGGCAGGCGCGGGATGCCGTTGGTGCCGGTCGTCCCCATCTTGAACTCGGCCTTGTCGTAATAGGGCTCCATCTCCGCCAGCGTCACCGGCCAGTCGAGCAGGTTGGCGCCCTCCACCGCGCCGTAGGTCGTGCGCGTCTTGAACTCATGCTCCTGAAAGCGGAGCGAGGCGCCGGCCCAATGGACGGTGGAGCCGCCGACCGCCTTGACGATCCAGGCCGGCAGATTGGGGAAGTCCTTCGCCACCCGCCAGCTTCCCGAGGTCGTGCGCTTGTCCAGCCAGGAGATCTGCGAGAAGCTCTTCCACTCGTCGTTCACGAAATCCTGGATTTCGTGACGCCCGCCGGCTTCCAGGCAGACGACCTTGACGCCCTTCTGGGCCAGCTCGTTCGCCAGGGTGCCGCCGCCGGCCCCCGATCCGATCACCACCACGACGTTGTCGTCATCCATCGCGAATTTCGCAACCATGTCTCGATCCTCCCCATTTTTTCGGGCGTTCAGTGCGGCAGACGGACGGCGCCGTCAGGCGTCCTTGATCCAGTCCAGATCGTCGAAGCCGCGGTGGATGTAGCCGCCATATTCGGCCGACGCCCCTTCGTAGCCGAGCTTCGCCCACACCTCCGGCTGGTTGTAGAGGGCGACCACCATGTCGCCGCGGACCTTGCGAAAGAAGGGCGTGGTCTCGATGGATTTCAGCACCGCGACGCGGTCCGCCTCCGCCTTGATCGCGGTGTAGGGAGTGTTGCGCAGCTTGCGCGCGGCGTCGTCGAGTGCCTTCGCACCCTCGTTGAGCTGGCCCGCCAGGGTGGCGTCCTTCGCCGCCTCCTGGTCCATCGAGGCCAGCGCCTTCTCGTAATAGGCGTCGCCCAGCCGGTCGTGCGGATAGAGGTCGCGCACCATCGTCAGCAGGGTCTTGGCCGCGTCGGGCTTGATGGCGGTCAGCCCTTCGGCCCAGGCCGGCATCGCCGTGATCGACACCATCCCGCCGGAAACCGCACCGGCCGCCGCAACCGACGCGGCGGAGGTCTTCAGAAAATTCCGCCGGTTGAACCGTGTCCGTTTGTCGAGAACGCGCATGATCGACGTCTCCTTCCCATGGTTCGGTTGTTGTTGGGTCGAGGTTTGGACTTATCGGTAGCGGCCGTGGCGTTGCAGGACCTCGGTCTTGTAGCCGTCCGGATCGGTGACGAAGAAGAAGCGGGCCAGCAGCGTGCCGCCGGGGGCGAACTCCTTCACCGGCGTCACCGGGAAGCCCAGGGCCGACAGCCGGGCGTGCTCGCCGTCCAGATCGTCCACCGCCACCGCCATGTGGCCGTAGCCATCGCCATGGGTGTAGGGCGCCGTCCGGTCATGGTTGACGGTCAGCTCCAACTCCATGTCGTTTTCGGCGTTGCGCAGGTAGATCAGCGTGAAACCGTCGAAGCCCAGCCGCTCGGCCGGTTCCAGCCCGAAAGCCTTGGCGTAGAAGTCCAGCGACCGCTGTTCGTCGAGGACGCGCACCATCATGTGGATGATCTTGGCCATGCTGCTTCCCATGAGGTCGTTGGGGGGAGGGCGTTAGCGTTTGGCATTGGCTTCCAGGAACTGGACGATGCTCTTGCGGACGCTGTCGTCGTCCTGCCGGTAATTCATGTAGCTGCCGGGAACGAACTGGTTGGAGTTGGCCAGCCAGTTCTCCAGGTGGCCGGCGTCCCAGGCGAAGCCGGCGCTGCGCAGCGCGTCCGAATACTCGAAGCCGTCAGCCGTGCCGGCCTTGCGGCCGATGACGCCGTACAGCGGCGGTCCGGCGCGCGGCCCGTCGTCCTTCTTCACCGAATGGCAGGTCCCGCATTGCTGGCGGAACAGCGTCTCGCCATCCGCCGCCGCGGATTTTTTCGTGAAGGGCGAAAAGGGAATGGAGAGAAGGAGCAGCAACATCACCCAGCGGTGCGGCGACATCCTCGCGTGCATCGCATGCCTCATCGTTTGAAAATCCTCCCGAATTCTTGGTCCGAAATCTCGGCCGAAACCTTTGGGCGCCGCGACTTCGGACCAGCCGGTGCGGCACCGTCGATGTGGATGGAGCAAGGGGCGTGCCATGCGACGCGAAACCGCTCTCCTTAAGGGGAAAGGCGGGTTTTGTGAGGCGTTGCGGGAGATCGCTGTCCCAACTGTTTCATTATGGGACAACCCCGGTGCGACAGATCGTCCCATGATGGGACAATGCGTTATGCGAACCTTCTTTAAAATCACTTGTCCGGCTGCCTCCGGCGTTCTGGCACGTCGATTGCTTTGTGGGGTGGGCGTTGCAGCCGCCCCGCTTCGGCGGTCGCAAAAAGCCTGAAGCTGCGGACCATCTTCGCCGCGCTGCTGTGCGGCCCCGGTCCGGCCGATGATCCCGCCCTTGAACCTGCCGGTGTCCCGTCATCCGGCATAAGCGGCCGACGCGATCCTTCAGGCCCGGATCAACATCATCAAAATCATGGGGAGAGACGACATGCCGGATGGATTGACGCTGAACAAGATCACCAGCCAGAAAGGCATCGGCATCACCGAGGCGGCCCGCCGCGTCGCCGATCTCGGCTGGACGCCGTCCTACGTCAAGGAGGCGATGAGCTTCCCGACCGACTACAAGATCTCCAAGGCGCCGCGCGACCCGATGAAGCAGGTCCTGCGCTCCTACTTCCCGATGCAGGAGGAGAAGGACAACCGCGTCTATGGCGCGCTGGACGCCGCCCTGCGCGGCGACATGTTCCGCAATGTCGAGCCGCGCTGGATCGAGTGGATGAAGCTGTTCCTGGCGATCATCCCCTTCCCGGAGATCTCCGCGGCGCGGTCGATGGCGACGTTGGGCCAGTTGGCACCCGGCGACGATCTGCGCACCGGCTTTACCATGCAGATGATCGACGAGTTCCGGCACTCGACGATCCAGATGAACCTCAAGAAATGGTACATGGAGAACTACATCGACCCGGCCGGGTTCGACATCACCGAGAAGGCGTTCGGCAAATGCTACGCCACCACCATCGGCCGGCAGTTCGGTGAAGCCTTCCTGACCGGCGACGCCATCACCGCGTCGAACATCTACCTCCAGGTCGTGGCCGAGACCGCCTTCACCAACACCCTGTTCGTCGCCATGCCGTCGGAGGCGGCGCGCAACGGCGATTATGCCCTGCCCACCGTCTTCCTGTCGGTGCAGAGCGATGAATCCCGCCACATCGGCAACGGCCATTCCATGCTGATGTCGGTGCTGAAGGAGCCGGACAACCATCTGCTGCTGGAACGCGACATCCGCTATTCCTTCTGGCAGAACCACATGATCGTCGACGCCGCCATCGGCACGATCATCGAATACGGCACCAAGCACCGCGACAAGAACAAGGAATCCTACGCCGAGCTTTGGCACCGCTGGATCTTCGAGGATTATTACCGCACCTACCTGCTGCCGCTGGAGAAGTACGGCATCAAGATCCACCATGACGACGTCCACGAAGCCTTCGACAGCATCGTCAAGAAGAACTACGTCCACAAGATCGCCCAGTTCTTCTCCGCCGGCTGGTGGGCCAATTTCTGGCGCATCGAGGCGATGACCGAACGCGACTTCGAATGGTTCGAGAGCAAATATCCGGGCTGGTACGACGAGTTCGGCGTCTGGTGGGAGAATTACGCCAAGCTCAGCAAGCCCGGCAGCGTGCCGATCACCTTCGCCGACACCGGCTACGTCTATCCGCACCGCTGCTGGTCGAGCCTGGTGCCCTGCGTCATCCGCGAGGATTTCCAGATCGACGAAGTGGACGGCGAGCTGTTCACCTACGCCTCCGAGGTCGACCGCTGGACCCACAAGGAGGCGTTCGCCGCCGAGTACCAGGGCCGCCCGACCCCGGCGATGGGCCGCTTCTCCGGCCGGCGCCAGTGGGAGGAGGTCTATGACGGCTGGGACCTTGCCGACGCCATCCAGGACATGGGCTTCGTCCGTCCCGACGGGAAGACGCTGGTCGCCCAGCCGCATCTGTCCTTCGAGGAGAAGGACATGTGGACACTGGACCATGTGCGCGGCCACACCATCCGCAGCCCGTTGCTGGCGCTCCGCGAAATGACGCCGCAGCAGCGTCAGGCGCATGTGGACGAGTACCGCAAGGGCTTCAAGATCCGCCGGGTCTGATCTCCCGCCCCTTCACTTGGGTCCGCCCCCCTTTCCGGCCCCCTTTCCGGCTGGAGAGGGGGAACGGGATCCCCTGCGGACTTTACAGGCGGACATCGCCGCGGAGATCGACAGACCATGACCGCACAAGCGCTACAGAACAGCCCGGCCGTCCACACCGTCCGGCTGGAGCCGGTCGGCATCGAAATGGAGGTGGCGGAAGGGGAAACCATCCTCGACGCCGCCTTCCGCCAGGGCGTCTCGCTGATGCACGGCTGCAAGGAGGGGCAATGCTCCGCCTGCAAATGCCTGCTGATCGACGGCGACGTCGAGATGCTGAAATACTCCACCTTCGCGCTCTCCGATCCGGAGCGCGACAGCAACCACATCCTGCTGTGCCGCTCGCTGGCCTACAGCGACGTGGCGGTAGAACTGCTGAATTACGACGAGGATCTGCTGTCCCGCTCCATCCCGGTGAAGGACTTCAACGCGCGGCTGGCGGCGGTGGAGCCGCTGACCCACGACATCGTCGCCATCGCGCTGGACCTCGACCAGCCGATGAAGTTCTGGGCCGGGCAATATGCCGACATCACGCTGCCCGGCATCGGCCTGACCCGTTCCTTCTCGATGGGCAACCCGCCGGCGGACGGCAGCCGGCTGGAGTTCATCATCAAGAAATACCCGGACGGCGCCTTCTCCCAGCAGCTGGACGGCGGCCTGTCGGTCGGCGACCGGGTGAGCGTCCGCGGTCCCTACGGCAGCTGCTTCCGCCGCGAGGGGCGGGAGGGGCCGATGATCCTGGTCGGCGGCGGGTCGGGCATGGCGCCGCTGCTGTCGATCCTGCGCGATCAGGCCGCCAGCGGCGAGACACGGCCGGTGCGCTTCTTCTACGGCGCCCGCAGCCGCCGGGATCTGTTCCACCTCGACCAGTTCGAGGAGTTCGCGCGCCGCCTGCCGGACTTCGCCTTCATCCCCGCCCTGTCGCATGCCGAGGAGGGCGACGGCTGGACCGGCGAGACCGGCTTCATCCACGAGGTGCTGCGCCGGCACCTGTCCGGGATGGATGAGGTGGAGGAGGCCGACGTCTTCTCTTGCGGGCCGCCGCCGATGATCGACGCGGTGCTGCCGGTCCTGCAAATGGCCGGCGTCGATTCCGCGCGCGTCTATTTCGACAAATTCACCCCCGCCACCCGCTGAGGCGGGCCGCTGAGGTGGGCTTATGCAAACACGGGAGGAACGACGATGACCATGCAGGAAACCGCATCCGCTGCCGCCGGAGCCAAGGTCTTTCCAGGCTCCGACAGCCGCCGCTACAATTACTTCGAGCCGAAGGGCCGCAAGGCCACCCATTATGAGGACGTGACGGTCGACGTCCAGCCCGATCCGGAGCGCTATCTGCTCCAGAACTGGATCATCTCCTTCGGCGACGGCACGCCCACCTATTCCAAGGACTGGACCGCGCTGAAATGCACGGACTGGCATGGCTACCGCGCGCCAGACCAGGAATGGGAACGCACCCATTACCAGCGCCAGTCCACCATCGTCGGCATGATCCAGAACGTGGTGGAGAATGCACGCCGCGCCGGTGCGCCCCAGCGCTTCGACAAGGCCTGGGTCGCCGTGCTCCAGAACCATGTCGGCGCCTTCAAGCACGCCGAATATGGGCTGGGCACCGCGCTGATGCGGGCGCAGCGCTACGGCTACACCCAGATGGTCAACAACGCCATCCTGACCAACGCCTCCTACAAGCTGCGCTTCGCCCAGGATCTGACGCTCTATCTAGCTGAGGTCGGCAGCGACATCGGGAATTTCGATCTGGACGCCGGCAAGGCGCACTGGCTGGACGACCCGATCTGGCAGCCCTGCCGCGAGGCGGTGGAGCATATCCGCGCCGCCACCGACTTCCTGGAGCAGTATTTCGCCGTCAACCTCGTCTTCGAACCGCTGGTCGGCGAGCTGTTCCGCAGCGGCTTCGTCATGCAGGTGGCCGCTGCGCAGAACGACTTCTCCACCCCGTCGGTCATCTCGGCGGCCGAGGCCGACTATGAACGGAACCTCGCCAACGCGGTGGAGCTGTTCGCCCTGCTGCTGCGCGATCCGGCCCATGGCGAGGACAACCGGACCATGCTGCAAAGCTGGTTCACCCATCATGGCGGGCTGGCAGTGAAGGCGGCCTTGCAGCTTCAGCCGCTGTGGTCGCTGCCCAGGGTCAAGGCGGCCAACTTCGTCGAAGCGTTCGAGCGGGCGCGCAACCGCGTCGCCGCCATCGGGCGGGAGATCGGCATCGACGCCGACCTGCCGGCCCTGCCGCCGGTCGAGGTCGGGCAGGCCGCAACTCCGGCGGCGGTCACTGACGCTGCTGCCGAGTGATCCTTCCCGCATTTCCGCCAAAAGGACGAAAACCATGAGCGTCACCACCGTGCAGCAGCTTTTCAAGCCGCTGAAGGACATCACCCAGGACGGCACCATCTCGCACCAGTGCGGCGTGACGATGAACGACAGCGTCGAGGCGCGTTGCATCGCCGAGGTGATGGAGAGCAAGCCCGGCATCACCGTCACCTACCTGCCGGCGATGATCCGCATCGACGGCGAAGGCAAGATCGAGTTCAAAATGAGCGAGATCGGTGAAGCGCTGGGCCGCGAGATGACCCCGCACATCTTCGAGATCTCCACCTCCACCCACTATGGCCGCATGGTCATGATCGACGAGGACACCGTCGTCCTCTTCGGCAACATGGACGATGCGCTGGCCTATGAATGACCTGAGACGAGTGATCTCGGGCCAATGACCTCGGGAAGGCGGGGCCTGCTTCAGGTCCGGTGGGCTCCGCCTCTTTTTTCAAATCCGCAAAATCAAAAATGGGAGGGAAAGACGCCATGCCGAAGATGATGCTGCACCGTGCCGAGGCGCGGGCCGCGCTTGCCCGTGGGGTGGGCAAGCTGGCGCTGGCGGTGCGCGGCACGCTGGGGCCGAAGGGGACGAACGCGATCATCGACCGCCCCATCGGCACGCCGATGATCTCCCGCGACGGCGTCAGCATCGCCGCCGAGATCGAACTGCCCTGCCGTTTCGAGAATATGGGCGCCCAGGTGGTGCGCGAGGTGTCGAAACAGACCAACGACGTGGCCGGCGACGGCACCACCACCGCCACCGTGCTGGCCGACGCGCTGATCCAGGACGGTGTCGCGGTGCTGGCCGACGGGCATGGCTCGGTCGAACTGGTGGAGGGGATGGAGCGCGCCTGCGGCTTCGTCGTCGACCGGCTCCGCCACATCGCCCGGCCGCTGGAAAGCCATGCCCAGCTGGAGCAGGTGGCGACCGTCGCGGCGACCGATCCGGTGCTCGGCCGGCTGGTTGCGGACGCGCTGCGCCGGGTCGGGGTGGAAGGGGTGATCGACATCGAATACGGCCAGCCGGGCGCGCCGACGGCGCTGCATGTGCTGGAGGGCATGGTGCTGGACCGCGGTTTCCTGTCCCACCACATGGCGACCGAAGCGACCGGACAGAGCGCGGTGCTGGACCGGCCCTACATCCTGATGACAGACCACAAGATCATCGATCCGGAACCGATCCTGCGTCTGGTCGACCGCATCGCCGCCGGGCACCGCCCGCTGCTGATCATGGCCGATAGCGTGGCGCCGGAGGTGGTTGCGGCACTGATGGCGCTGCGCCGCGACGGGCGCGCCACGGTGGTGGCGATCAATCCGCCGGAGTTCGGCCACTGGCGTCAGGCGACGATGGAGGACATCGCGGTCCTGACCGGCGGACGGGTGATCGCCCGCGACCTGGGTGGACGCCTCGACAGCGTTGCGGCGGAGGATCTGGGGGGCGCAGACCGCATCGAGGTGTCCGCCGGCCGGACCACCATCCTGCGCGGCCATGGCAATCCGGACGCGCTGGCGGCCCGCCGCGCCCTGGTACAGCGCCAGTGGGAGGAGGCGCCGCCCAACATCGAGCGGGACAAGCTGTCCCAGCGGCTGGCGAAGCTGACGCACGGCACCGCCCTGATCGAGGTCGGCGGCGCCACCCCGGTGGAGCAGAAGCGCACCGCCCAGCTTCTGGAGGATTCGCTCGCCGCCGCCCGCGCCGCGCTGGCGGAGGGGGTGGTGCCCGGCGGCGGCACTGCGCTCGCCCGCGTCGCCCCGCTGCTCGACCGGCTGGCCGAGGATGTGGGGGAGGGCGAGAGGGCCGGGGTGCGGCTGGTGCAGCGGGCGATGCTGCAACCTTTGATCTGCATCTCGGAGAATGGCGGGCTGGACGGGGCCGGCGTCGCCGCGCGCATCGCCACGCTTCCCGACGGGTCCGGCTTCGACGCCCGCAGCGGCCGGTTCGGCGACCTGTTCGCCGCCGGGATCATCGATCCGGTCAAGGTCACCACGCTGGCATTGCTGAACGCGATCTCGGTCGCCAAGCTGGTGCTGACCACCCACACCCTGATCGCCGACATCCCCGACGACGTCGATCCCACCGCCGGCCCGGCCCGCGGCGGCGGAATGGAACGGTACGGGCGGACCTGATCCTCTCCCGGCCGTAACACCCCCCCCCTCCCCCTTCGGAGAGAAAGGCAGGAAAAAAGCCATAGAGTAATCCACTACTACCGCTCCCGCTTCGGTTCGGCTTATGGTTTCTTATACAAACAATCCTTGATGCGGAGCTTATCCGGGTTGAGCCTCCGCATCCCTTGTCCAAAGACAATCGGCGCATCGGAAACACTCCACAGAAGACGCCGGGAAGCAGGGAGGGACAATGTTGGCCAACGAACAGGCTGGCGCCGGCCGTCTGGCTGTCGCTTCGCCGGCACCGGCGCTCCACGCTCTGGTGGATGGCGAAACGGCGACGATGAAGGCGTGGGAGGATTTCGTTTCCGGCTCGCGTCGGGACAATCTGCCCGTGCGCGATGTGGTCATCCGATCCTGGGCGCGATGTCAAAGCTTCCTGGTCGATGCGCGGGCGGATGCCGCTCCGGTGATTGGCCGCGATCACATTGAGGCGTTGCGCCGCGACAACCGCGACCTGCTCCAGGCGGCAGCCTCGACCCTGGCGGAGGCGGCGGACCTGCTGTCCGGCACCCGCACGGTGATGCTGATCACCGATGCCAACGGCGTGGTGCTGGAGGCGGCCGGCGACCGTGCCACCTTGAGCGTGGCGCGCGACATCAGTCTGGCCTGCGGTGGACAGTGGGGCGAGACCTTCGCCGGGACCAACGGCATCGGCACGGCATTGGCGTCCAAGCAGCCGGTGCTTGTCCAGGCGGCGGAGCATTACTGCGCCGGCATCAAGGGATGGAGCTGCGCCGGGGCGCCGATCCACGACCCCGTCGACGGATCGGTCGTCGGCCTGCTCGACATCTCCGGCCTGAAGCAGAGTTTTACCGGGCAGGCTCTTGCCCTGGCTGTGGTCGCTGCCCGGCAGGTGGAATGGAACCTTGCCCGCCAGACCGAGGCCGAACATGTCCGGCTGCTGGAGGCCTGCCTGGAGGACAGCCAGAAATATGCCGGCGAAGGGCTGATCGCACTCGATGCCCGCGGGCGCCTGCTTTATGCCAGCCGCAAGGCGGCGCATCTGCTGAAGGCCAGTTTCGGATCGGATTTGCCGCAGCTGAACCGGGGGACGAGGCTGCCGATAGCTGGGATCGGAGGCGGACTCGGAGGTGGGGCAGGGGACCGGTTGCCGGTTCCGGCCGACTGGGTCCGGCCGCTGATTCTGGATGGGGAGCGGCGGGGAACGCTGCTGGTCATCCCCGCTGCGGCATCGGGCCGCCAATCCGCCGGACGCCGTGCGGTTCCGGACGAGTCCGACCACAGCCGCTCGCGCTTCGCCGACATCGTCGGGGACAGCGACAGCCTGCGCATGGTGATCGGACAGGGGGAACGTCTGGCGCCGCTGCCGGTCCCCATCCTGATCGAGGGGGAGACCGGCGTCGGCAAGGAACTGTTCGCCCGCGCCGTCCACGGCCACAGTGCGGCTGCCGGCGGTCCCTTCGTGCCGTTCAACTGCGGTGCCGTCTCGCGCGAGATGCTGGGCAGCGAGCTGTTCGGCTATGTGCGCGGCGCCTTCACCGGCGCGGCGGCGGAGGGGCGCATCGGCCGCTTTGAACTGGCGGACGGCGGCACGCTGTGCCTCGACGAGATCGGCGAGTTGCCGCTCGACCTTCAGCCCTATCTGCTGCGGGTTCTGGAGGAAGGCGTGCTATACCGCATCGGCGACAACGTGCCGCGCCGGGTGTCGGTTCGACTGCTCGCCATGACCAACCGGAACCTCCGGCAGGAGGTTGCCGCCGGCCGCTTCCGCCGCGACCTGTACCACCGCCTCGCTGTGACTGCCCTGCGGGTGCCGCCCCTGCGCGACCGCCATGGCGATGTTCCCCGCCTGATCTCCCACTTCAACGGCCTGCTGGCGGAGCGGCATGGCCGGGCACCCGTCCGCTTCACCGCGGCGGCGCTGGATCTGCTGCAACGCTATGACTGGCCGGGCAATGTCCGGGAGCTGCGCAACGCGGTCGAACGGGCGGTCCTGCTGTCCACCAGCGGCAGCATCGGCATCGACGACCTGCCGGACGAGCTGCGCGATGCCTGCGGTTGCATGGCGGCCGATGGGTGGCCGTTGCTGGGATCCCCGGCCCCGCCCATCGTGGCGCCCGGCGCCATCGCATCGACTCCAGTGTCGCCTCCAACGGCGATGGCGCTGACGGAGACCGAGCAGAGGACAATCAAGGATGTGATTGCGGCAACCGGCGGGAACCTGTCGGACGCGGCGGCCGTCCTCGGCATCTCGCGCAGCACGCTGTATCGGAAAATGAGCCATCACGGCATTCAGCGCACATCCGCCGGCAAGGCCTAAAAGCCGCTCCGCCCGGATCAACGGCAGCCGGGTTTGAAACCGCGTTCAAGGAAGGATGGGCGCATGTGCCAAATCTTCGTCAACGCCGATCCGATCCTGTACGAGGCGCGGTCACGGTCGGTGCGCATCCATGGCATGGTCACCAGCATCCGCCTGGAGAACCTGTTCTGGAACGTCCTTGCGGACATCGCCGCGGAACAGGGGACGACGACGAACAAACTGATCCTGTCGCTGTACGACGAGGTTCTGGAGGCCCATGGGGCCGTGCAGAATCTCGCCTCCTTCCTGCGGGTCAGCTGCGTGCGTTACCTGACCATGAAGCCGCAGATGCTTCTGCCCGGACAATCCGGCGGCCTGCTGGAGGTCGCGGACACGTCGTCCGCCGCTGACGGCGCGTCGGTCGTCTCGCTGCGGCGGGACGGGCGGCAGCAGGACAGGGCGTGACGGCATGCCGCCAGTCATAGCCTCCAGGAACCGAGCAGAACCTCCAGAAAGCGTGCGGCCATTGGGGAGAGGATGGCGCCATGCCGCCGGACCACGCCAATGGTTCGGGAGATCTTTGGATGGCCCAGGGGGAGGGTCAGGATGATGGGATGGCCGGAGGACGGCGTGGCGAGCTTGGGAAGCACGGCGACGCCCAGCCCGGCCTCCACCAGACCGAGCGAGCTCGCGAGATGCGTGATCTCGTAGGACCAGTTGAGCTTCAGGCCATGCTGCGCCAGCGCATTGTCGATCAGCGCCCGGTTGCCGCTGGTCCGGCCCACGGTGATGACCCGGTGGGCGGCCAGCTCGTCCCAGTTTACCACCGTGTGGGCCGCCAGCGGATGATCGTGCCGGCAGGCGACGACGAAGGGATCCTCGGCCAGCGGCGTGAATTCGATGTCCGGGTGCGAGGTGCCGATGAAGTTGATGCCGAAATCGGCCTCGCCGCGCGCCACCGCCTCCAGCCCCTCGTTGGCGCCGAGATCGAGGATGCGGATGCGGATGCGCGGGAATGCGATGCTGAAGCGGCTGATCGCGTTGGGCAGGAAATAGAACACTGCCGTCGGGACGGAGGCGATGGTGATCTGGCCGCCGCTCCGTGCGCCGAGATCGCTGATCCCCAGCAGCGACGTTTCGAACTCATCCAGGAAGCGGCGGACCTTGGGCATGAAATCCCGCCCCACCATCGTCAGCGCGACATGGCGGGTGGAGCGTTCGAACAGCGCCACGCCCAGCGTGTCCTCCAGCTTCTGGATACGGCGGCTGAGCGCCGGCTGCGACAGGTTCAGAAGCTCGGCGGCGCGGTTGAAGCTGCCCAACTCCGCCACGGCGATGAACGCCTTCAGATCGACCAGTTCGAAATTCATGCCCGGCTCCACAGGATTTATGCCCAGCGTCGCTGACGGCATATTGATGCGTGAAATGGAATAATAGTGCGAATCAATGCATTTCACAAATATCGTTCGCGGACAGAATATCGGCGCATCGGCTTTCTTCGCCCACCGGCGACCCCAAGAGAAACCAAGCGCCATGACAAATTCGATGAACCGCCAGATCGGCATTCCCTGCGTGATGATGCGCGGCGGGACCTCTCGCGGCCCCTTCTTTCTGGCGTCCGACCTTCCTGCCCTTCCGGCGGAGCGCGACGCCCTCCTGCTCTCGGTGATGGGGGCGGGGAACGATCTGGGGATCGACGGCATCGGCGGCGGCAACCCGCTGACCAGCAAGGTCGCCATCGTTGGTCCCGCCACCAGGACGGGGGCGGATGTGGATTACCTGTTCGCCCAGGTGCGGGTGCAGGAAGGGGTGGTCGACACCTCGCCCAACTGCGGCAACATGCTGGCCGCGGTCGGCCCCTTCGCCATCGAGTCCGGACTTGTCCCGGCGGCGAACGGCGTCACGGTGGTGCGCATCCACAACGTCAACACCGGCAAGCTGATCGAGGCCCGCATCCAGACCCCCGGTGGCCAGGTGGCCTATGAGGGCGAGGCCGTCATCGACGGCGTGCCCGGCACCGCCGCCCCCATCCATCTTGCCTTTCTCGACGCCGCCGGCGCCAACACCGGCCGGCTGCTGCCCACCGGATCGCCGGTCGACCTGATCGACGGGATCCCGGTGTCCTGCGTCGATGCCGCCATCCCGGTGATGCTGGTCCGCGCCGCCGATCTCGGCAAGACGGGGTACGAGCCGGTGGACAGCTTCCGGTCCGACCGGGAATTCATGGCCCGGCTGGAGGCGCTGCGCGTCGAGGCCGGCCGCCGCATGGGCTTTCCCAATGCGGCCGGCATGGTGATCCCCAAGCCGGTTTTGCTGGCCCCGCCGGCGCGCGGCGGCACGCTGACCGTCCGCTATTTCATGCCGCATGACTGCCATCGGGCGATGGCCATCACCGGCGCCGTCGCTACCGCCACCGCCTGCACCATTCCGGAAACCGTGGCCGCCGCCCTGGTGGGACGGTTCACCATGCCCGGCGACATCACCTTCGAACATCCGGCCGGCCGGCTGACTGTCCGTCTCGAGGCAGGCCAATCCGCGCCGACCGCCAGCATCCTGCGCACCGCGCGGCGCCTGTTCGAGGGAACCGTGTTCGCCCGCCCATCGACCCCGTCGCGGACCGCCATGGCGGCCTGACGCCACAGAATCAGAGAGGAGGAAACACCATGCGTCCACAAACGGGGACCGATACCCTGACGCCGGGCAAGCCCAAGGCCATCTACAAGGCGCTCTATTTCCAGGTCGTCGTCGGCCTGACCCTGGGCATCCTGGCCGGTCATTTCTGGCCTGATTTCGGCGCGGGCCTGAAGCCGCTGGGCGACGGGTTCGTAAAGCTGGTCAAGATGATGATCGCGCCGGTGGTCTTCTGCACCATCGTCAGCGGCATAACCAGCCTGAACGACACCCGCGAGATCGGCAAGACGCTGGTCAAGTCGATGGCGCTGTTCTACGCGCTGACGGCGGCGGCGCTGCTCATCGGGCTGGCCGCGGTCATGATCATCGAGCCCGGCACCGGCATGCATGTGTCGCCGTCGTCGCTCGACCCGGCGGTGGCCGCGCGCTACGCCAAGCAGGCCGCCCCGGTCGGATTCACTGACTTCCTGCTGCACATCATCCCGCATTCCTTCTTCGGCGCCTTCGCCGAGGGCGAGGTGCTGCCGGTGCTGCTCATCTCCGTGCTGGTCGGTTTCGGCCTGACGCGGGTCGGCAAGGCCGGCGAGCCGGTGGTGCAGGGCATCGAGTCCTTCTCCCACGTGCTGTTCGCCGCCTTCGGCTTCATCATGAAGCTGGCTCCCATCGGTGCCTTCGGCGCGATGGCCTTCACCGTCGGCAAATACGGCATCGACAGCATCGGCTCGCTCGGCCTGCTGATCCTGACCTTCTATGTCGCCTGCGGCGTCTTCCTGGTTGCGATCATTGGCACGCTGGCCCGCCTGCACGGTTTCAGCCTGTGGAAGGTCCTGCGCTACTTCCGCGAAGAGCTGCTGATCGTGCTCGGCACCTCGTCCTCCGAGCCGGTCCTGCCGCGTGTCCTACAGAAGCTGGAAGCGCTGGGCTGCAAGAAGGGCGTCTCCGGCCTGGTTCTGCCGATGGGCTATTCCTTCAACCTCGACGGCACCGCGATCTACCTGACCCTCGCCTCGCTGTTCATCGCCCAGGCCTGCGACATCCACCTGTCGGCCGGTCAGATCGTCGCCATGCTCGGCGTCATGCTGCTGACCTCCAAGGGTGCCGCCGGCGTCACCGGCAGCGGCTTCGTCGCCCTGGTCGCCACGCTGACGGTGATGCCGGACCTGCCGGTTGCCGGCGTCGCGCTGCTGGTCGGCATCGACCGCTTCATGTCCGAAGCCCGCGCCCTGACCAGCATCATCAGCAACTGCGTCGTCAGCATCGTGGTGTCGATCTGGGAGGACGCCTGCGACCGCGAGGTTCTGCATCGCGAACTGAACCAGAGCAGCGCCGGCACCGAGCGCGTCCTGGAGGGGATGGGCGACATCCCGGTCATGCCGCTGGCCGCCCGCGCCCCCGCCCACCCGTCGCACTGAACGCTTGACCGTGTCCCGACGATGGGTGCGGAGGACCGGTCGCGAACCGGCCTTCCGCACCCATCGAGCGGTTTCAAAGCGTGGCAAGGGCTGCGGGCAATTCACGCAGATCGGCGATGGTCAGCGTTCCGTCGGGGAAGGGGTGGCGGCCATCGGCATCGCGCACCCCGACGAAGTGCAGGTTGAGGGCGGTTGCCGCCGCATAGTCCTGAACGGCATCGCCGACGAAGGCAACGCGGCCGGGACGCAGGCCGTGGCGGGCGATCAGCATGGCAGCCGTTTCCGCCTTACTTGGCGGGCTGCCGTGGACGGACACGAACCGGTCGGTCATGCCCCGTCGCTCGGCGATGCGCAGCATTTCCTCATGCGGCGTCGCGGAAATGATGAACAGGGCGGGCCGGCCGGCATGTGTGGCCAGGAAGTCCGTCGCGCCGGGAATTTCGGCGCAGGCGATCACCGCCTCCTCCACCGCTGCGGCAAAACCGGCGACCATACGGTCCAGCCGGTCCTCGTCCAGGGCGCGGCCGAGAACATCGCGTTCGAAACGGGCCAGCTTTTCCCGCCGCGGCATGCCGCCATTGTCCCGGTGATAGGCGCGGATGGCGTCCTGAACCTCCGGCCCCTCATGGGCATACAGCGTGGCGAAGGTTTCGCCCTTCAGGTCGTTGGAATCGCACAGCACGCCGTCGAAATCGAAGATAATGGCGTCCCACCGTTCCTGAAGCCTGCCGTCCATCCCCTATTGTCTCCTGATCTCGATTGTTGAGAAGCGATACCGGTCATGAGAGGCCGGTCAAGGATCGGGCCACCTTGCGCCGCGGTTCCATGCCTTCATGAAGCACACGCAGGATGATCGTGCCGATTGTCCCATCGGGCAGGAGCCCGGTCGTGTAATAGAGGCAGTGCGCGGCAGCACCGCGTCGGCCTGCTGCCAGTTCCAGATGGAACGAACGAACGTCTGGACCAAGTTCCGGACGCGGCAGCATTCCCGGCCGGTCAGGGGCCTCGGCAACCATCTGGATCGCCTTTTCGATCAGCGTTGCATAGGTGCGCAGTTGGGCGGTTCCAAACCGTGTCCGCGTCGTGCGCAGGATATCCAGGATGTCGCGCTCGGCTGGAGCGGTGAGCCGGTGGCTCATTCCCGAGCGACCTGCTCGGCGATATCCAGGGCTGATCGGGAGGAGAAATCGCCTTGCGCCGCCGCCGCAAGCCCGGCAGCGACCTCGCGCCGCAGGATGGTTATCTTCTCCTGCTCCTGCGCGCGATCCCGTTGCAGCAGGCGCAATGCCTCGCGCACCACTTCACTCGACGACGCATACCCACCCGTCGCCACTTCATGCTCGACGAAATCGACCATCTCGGACGGAAGACTGACATTCATCGTCGCCATGGGTAGCTCCTCGTCATGACCGACTGTCATTATGGAGAGTATGGCAAAATTTGTCAAAGTTCCCTCTGTTTGAGGGCGGGGCGCCATACGCGAGGGTCTGTTACAAATTCCGACAGCAAGCCGGGGGCACGGTCTCCGTTACCCTCAAACCTGCCGTCGAACTTTGCAACCGACCCAAGGATCGTGAGGCTTCAGGCTGCAATGAGCGCGGCGGCGAAACTGCGGTAGCTGTGCAGCGGGCGGCACAGCAGCCCGGTCAGCCGTTCGACATCGCCGGCTTCAGGGATCATGCCATCGCTGACATAGCGCTCGGCCATCAGGCGCATCTCATAGGCGGTCCATTTCGGCATGAAGGAAGCCATGGTCTGCTCGAACCCGCTGGGATCGTCCCCGCCATAGACCACGGTGCGGCCCAGCAGATCGGACCAGATCGCCGCCACTTGCGGACCCGTCAGCGTGTCGGGACCGACGAGGTTGATGATGTCCACCGGCAGTTTCCCCGGTGCCCGGTCACGACGGATCAGTTCGATGGCCGCGACCTCGGCGATGTCCCGTGCATCGACCATCGCCACTCCCTTGCTGCCGATCGGCATCGGGTAGACGCCGTGGCCGGTGATCACGTCCTTGATCATCAGCTCGTTGTCGATGAAATAGGACGGACGCAGGATGGTGGCGCTGAAGCCCATTTGGTCGAGCATACGCTCGGCGCCGAACTTCACAGCAAAATGCGGCACATTCACCGCACGGTCGGCTTCGAACACCGACTGATAGACGACACGCTCGACGCCGGCTTCCCGCGCGATGTTCAGGGTGACGAGCGCCTGGGTGAACTCGTCGCCGGTGACGGCGTTCAGCAGGAACAGGGTGCGGATGCCGTGGAAGGCGGCACGCAGCGCATCGATGTCCAGCATGGCGCCCTGGGCGACTTCCACACCGGCGGGGAAAGCGGCTTTCGACGGGTCGCGGGTCAGCACGCGCACGTCGGCGCCGCGCTTGACCAGCTGGTCGACGACATGGCGGCCGACACGGCCGGTGGCTCCGGTAACGAGGATGGTCATGGGGTTCACTCCGCTTTGGGGGTTCAGTTGACGCCCTTGACTTTACCGATCCATGCAGGGTCCGATAGGCGGAGAATTTGGACGGATCGTCTCACTGGTGGAACGGATGGACCTGCTCGCCCTGGCCGATCTCAATCTGGTCGCCCGCCATGGCGGGTTCGGAAAGGCGGCGCGCGCGGCCGGTCGCCCGAAGGCGACCTTGTCGCGGCGCGTCGCGGAGTTGGAGGCAAGCCTCGATCTCCGCCTGTTCGAGCGGGGTGCCCGGACACTCAAGCTGACGGCGGAGGGCCAGGCGCTGTTCGAGCGGACCGGTGCATTGCTGACCGAACTCGACGAGACGGCGAAGGCAATTGCATCCGGCGGCCACAGCCCCCGCGGACGGTTGCGGATCAGCGCGCCGCTGCTGTTCTCGCAGACCGCCATCGGCAAGCTGGCGGCTGGCTTCCTGCGCAAGTACCCGGAGGTCCGGCTTGAGATCGTCACGGAGGACCGCGCCGTCGACATGGTCGAGGAAGCCTATGATCTGGTCATCCGCGTCAACCCGGACCCGGACGCGGGCCTTGTCGGACGCGTCTTTCTGCGGGACCGCCTCGTCGTCGTGGCAAGCCCTGACCTGCCGTTCCCCGCCGGCAACGACACCGTTCCTGTCGTCACCCGCGGATCGCCGGGACAGGCTGGACCCGGGTCCGGATCGTGGGAGATTGCGACACCGGCCGGTCCGTCGACCATCGCGGTCGAACCGGTGCTGAGCCTCTCGTCCTTCGTCATGGTCCGCGATGCGGTCCGCATGGGTGTGGGTGTTGCCCGCTTGCCGCTGTCGCTCGCCAGCCCGGATCTGGCCGCCGGCAAGCTGGTGAGATGGGGCGATGTGGCCGGGTCCGAGACGGAGTTGTGGGTGCTCTACCCGACGCGACGGCTGCTCAATGCCCGCGTCTCCGCCTTCCTGGAGCATCTGAAGTCGGCGTTTCCGCAGGGAACTCCGGAAGAGCTTGCGGCCTATGTCGAGGGATGACGGGACGGTTACCGGGACTTTGTCCCCTCGCGGTGGCGCCGCACATGGTCGATCAGGGCGCGGAGCTTGGGCGTTACCGTGCGCCTGCTTGGAAAATACAGGAAGAAGCCGGCGAAGGGCGGGAGCCAGTCGTCCAGGATCGTGACCAGTTCACCGCGCTCAAGATAAGGCTGGAACGTCTCCTCGATCCCGAAGGTGATGCCGGCCCCGGCGAGCGCAGTGCGAAGCATCAGCAGCATGTCGTTGGTGGTGATCTGCGGCTCGACCGACACGTCGAAGGCGTGCCCGTCCTTTTCGAACTCCCAGCGGTAGGGGGCCGTGTCCGGCTGCGGCCGCCAGCCGATGCAGCGGTGGCGAACGAGGTCGCGCGGGTGCTCCGGCGTCCCGTGACGGGCGAGATAGCCGGGTGTCGCCACCGCGATCTGGCGCTGGTCGTCCGTCAGCGGCACCGCGATCATGTCGCGCTCGATAACCTCGCCGAGACGCACGCCCGCATCGAATCCGGCAGCGACGATATCGAATTCCAGATCGGTCACCGTCACGTCGAGGGTGACGCCCGGATAGGCCTCGCTGAACGAAGCGATCAGCGGCCCGGACAGGAAGCGCTCGGCAATCGAGGTGGCGGCGATCCGCAGCAGGCCGCGGGGTTCTGCGGCCGAGCCGGACGCCGCATCGATGGCGCTCGCGATTTCGGCCAGTGGGGTGGAGATCTGCGCCAGCAGGCGCTCCCCGGCTTCGGTCAGCCGCACGCTGCGCGTGGTGCGCAGGAACAGCGCCTGTCCCAGCGCCGCCTCCAGCCGCTGTACGCCCTGGCTGACGGCTGAGCGCGTCACCCCGAGGCGGTCGGCCGCCGCGCGGAAATTGCCGGTCTCCGCCACCGCGGTGAACAGGGTCAGAAGGTTCAGGTCGATCTGCATTGGTTAGCTGTTCTAACCACAGCGTCCAACAATTGGCAAGTTCTCTCGACAGAGGTCGAATGCCACCTTCTGGGCATGGACGGCGGGCGAGCACATCGCTTTGCCGAATTGAGGGAGACCCCGATGACCAATCTGCCAAACACCTACGATCTGACCGGCAAGGTGGCACTCGTGACCGGCGCCCGCCGCGGCATCGGGCGGACCGTGCTCGATCTGCTGCGGATCCGCGGCGCGCGGATCGTGGCGACCGACCTGTCCGACGAGGTCCGGTCGCTCGAAGCCGACGATGTCGCCACGCTGGTCGGCGATGTCTCGGACGAGGGGCTTGCCCAGCGTTCGGTCGATCTCGCCCGCGAGCGCTTCGGCCGGCTCGACATCGTCGTCTGCAATGCCGGACGGACCCTGAACAAGCCGTTGGCCGAAACCTCGGTCGAGGAATACGACCGCATCGTAGCAGTCGAATATGGCCGTCGCGGCATCCGCTGCAATGTGGTCCTGCCCGGCGTCATCGACACCGACATCATGGAAGGCGTGGTCGAGAACGGCCGGGAGATGCTGCGGAGCTTTGGCGATGCCCATCCGGTCGGGCGCATCGGCCGTCCGGAGGAGGTTGCCGAAGCAATCGCCTTCCTGGCGTCGCCGGCCTCCAGCTTCATCACCGGCGCGCAGCTTTTCGTCGACGGGGGCTACACGGCGCAGTGACCGCCGCCGGCAGTCGGCAGCAACCATCGAAATCCAGACCCATTGAAACACAGGAAATTGTCATGACCATCGACCAAGTCGTTCTTATCACCGGCGCATCCAGCGGCATCGGCGAGGCCACCGCGCGCGTTCTCGCTGGGGCTGGCGCCGCCCTGATGCTGGGGGCGCGGCGAACCGAGCGGCTCGACGCGCTTGTCCGGGAAATCCAGGCGAAGGGCGGCAGGGCCGCTGCCCGCGCTCTCGACGTGACCGACCGCGCCAGCATGGAAGGCTTCGTTGCCGAAGCCAGGGACCGTTTCGGCCGGGTCGATGTCCTCGTCAACAATGCCGGCGTGATGCCGCTGTCCCCGCTCGCCTCCCTGAAAATCGAGGAATGGGACCGGATGATCGACGTCAACATCCGCGGCGTCCTCCATGGTATCGCGGCCGTCCTGCCGGTCATGGAGGCGCAGGGAGGCGGGCACGTCGTCAACATCGGTTCGGTCGGCAGTTTCGAGGTGGTGCCGACCTCCGCCGTCTACAGCGCGACCAAATTCGCGGTGCGGGCCATCACCGACGGATTGCGGCAGGAGAGCGAGACGATCCGCACGACCTGCATCTACCCCGGCGTGACGCGCTCCGAACTCGCGGACACCATCACCGACGAGACGGCTGCCCGCGCGATGGTCGAATACCGCCGCAACGCAATCGAACCGGAAGCCATCGGCCGGGCCGTCCTCTTCGCCATCGAACAACCGCGGGATGTCGGGGTCAACGAGATCACTGTCCGCCCCGTCGCCCGCAGTTGAGGGCAGGGCGCGCCGATCCGTCGGGAGTTGCCGGGGCTGTTCGCCCCGGCCGCCTGCTGCGCGTCACACACAGGTCAGCCCCGTGAAAACGGGTGATAAACTTGACGGTCCCTGCAATTTCTTCGTAAAAATTGCGTTATGAATACGTAAGAGGGAAGAAATGTCGGGCAGAGAGAAATTTTCTCTTAAACAAGCGCTTCTCATCGGCGCGTGCATGTTGTTGCCGGTCCAGGCGGGTGCCGCGTCGCCATCCACGGATACGCTCGCAGCGAAGCACGCGTCTGCGAATTACAAGGAATTTGTCGAGCTTCTCGCCATTCCCAACGATGCAGTTGTTCCGGCTGACATTCAGAAGAACGTCGCTTGGCTGGAGCAGGCCTTCCAGAAGCGCGGCTTCCAGGCGCGTGCGTTGGCGAACAACGGCAAGCCGATGCTGTTCGCGGAACTGCCCGGCGCCGACCCTGCCAAGAAGACCATTCTGTTCTACGCCCATCTGGACGGCCAGTCGGTCACCCCGCAGCAGTGGAAGCAGAAGAGCCCCTGGGACGCGACGCTGAAGCAGAAGACCGACAAGGGCGAGTGGGAGACGATCCCGCTGGAGAAGCTGTACGGCGAGCAGGTCGATCCGGACTGGCGACTGTTCGCGCGGTCGTCGTCGGACGACAAGGGCCCGATCATGATGCTGCTGACGGCCTTCGACGCGTTGAAGGAGGCCGGTCAGAAGCCCAGCGTCAACGTCAAGATCATCCTCGATTCCGAAGAGGAAAAGGGGTCGCCGTCGTTGGGCGAGGTCATCCGGCAGAATGCCGAGCTGCTGAAGAATGACGCGCTGCTGGTGCTGGACGGCCCGATGCACCAGAGCAACAAGCCGACGCTGGTGTTCGGCAACCGTGGAGTCGCCCAGGCGACCCTGACGGTCTTCGGCGCCAAGCAGGGCCTGCACAGCGGCCATTTCGGCAATTATTCGGCCAACCCGGCGATGCGGCTGGCGCAACTGCTGGCGTCGATGAAGGACGAGAACGGCCGAGTCACCATTCCCGGCTATTACGACTCTGTCAAGATCGACGCGGCGGCGGAAAAGATCATGGCCGCCGTCCCCGATGACGAAGCGGCGCTGCGCAAGCGGCTGGGCATCGCGCAGGCGGAAAAAGTCGGCAAGAACTATCAGGAAGCGTTGCAGTACCCGTCGCTCAACGTCCGCGGCATGGCGGCCGGCGACGTGGGTGCCAAGGCGCGGACGATCATTCCGGAAAGCGCCGTCGCCGAACTCGACCTGCGCACGGTTCCGGAAACGCCGCCGGAACAGCTGATCGGCATGCTGAAGGCGCATATCGAAGGGCAGGGCTATCATCTGGTCCAGGGCGCCCCGACGGACGAGGACCGGGCCAAGTACGACAAGCTGGCCTCCCTGGCTTCGGAGGAGGTTTCCGCCTCCAGTTCCGCGGCGCGGACCGACATGCAGGCGCCGGTCGGCGACTGGCTGTACCGCTCCTTCAAGGCGACCTACGGCGAGGAGCCGGTGCGCATCCGCATGATGGGCGGCACCGTGCCCACCGGAGAGGCGGTCGAGGCGCTGAAGGTGCCCTTCGTCATCGTCCCGCTGGTGAATGCCGACAACAACCAGCACAGCTACGACGAAAACCTGCGCGTCGGGAATTTCGTATCGGGTGTGAAGGGCCTGATCGGACTGCTCCAGCAGCCGTTCTGATCACCGAAGCGGCGTGCCCGGGCTCCCCGGCCCGGCGCGCCGCTTTCCGCATATGGCTCAGGTCTGGCGCAACACCTGACGGAACCGTGCTCGACACTGAGGCGGGCTCAGCCTTCCATCGGCCGACGCGGGCAGGTCGTCAGCAGGCGCGGCTCGCCTTCGGTCACGAGAACGGTCTCGCTCACGGCAACGCCGCGCGCCGACGCGTACATGTGGAACACCTGTCCGGGCTGAAGTTCGAAGTCGGTTCCGGGGTGGAAGGACTGCGAGAAATCGCTTGGGCGCGGCGTGCGGGCGTAGAGGCCCATGGTGTAGCCGGTCACGTTGCCGTAGTCGGCGCGCAATCCGGCGTCCAGCACCGCCGTCCGCAGCAGGGCATCGACATCGCGGGCCGCCGCTCCCGGTCGCATGGCGGCGATCTGCCGGTCCTGAAGCTCCGCCAACTGACCGAAGGTCTCCCGCGCCCCGGCCGGCGGGTCACCGACGAAGACCGGCCGCATCAGCCGGGCGCCGTGGTTGCCGACCCGCGGCGTCAGCTCGACATGCAGGATGTCGCCCGGCATCAGCGTCCGGTCGAGGCCGCTGCCGTGCAGGAAATCGACATGGCCGCCGGTTCCGTGGCCGCCCGACACCAGGATCGGCCCCGGTCCGCCGTCGTCGGCGCCGAGCCGGAGCTGCGCCGCCGCCGCCGCGGCCGCCACTTCCCGCACCGGCCTGCCGGGAGGCACATGGCCTTCCAACCCCAGCATGCACCGGTCGGCGATGGCCGCCGCCGCCGCGATGGCGTCGATCTCGTCGGCGAACTTGCAGGCGCGCAGACGGTCGCTCACTCCCGGCAGCGGGACGAAGCGGGCATCGGGGAGCAACTCGGCAAGATGCTGCGCCGTGGCGACGGTGTGGCCATAAGAGACCGGGTCGACGCCGATCCGCGCGCCGGAGAAGCCACGCGCCGTGAGCGAATCCGCCACCGCGCCATGCGGGTCTTCATGATCGTCGAAGGTCACGACGTCGTTGAACCACACCCCGGCGCGGCAGGGACCGGCATCGATGGAGCGCAGGACGAAGCAGGGGTCGCCCTCCATCGGCACGATGACGGCGCGGTAGAGCGTTTCCGACACGGTGTAACCGCCGATCCAGGCGATCAGCTCGGCATGGTCGGCCAGGAAGGCGTCGCAGTCCTGCGCCGCCATGGCCTCACGCAGCCGGGCCATCCGCGGCGCAAAGCGTGCTGCGGATGCGTCGGCTTTCATTTGGAGATCTCCGGGCCGCAGATCTCCAGGATGGTCAGCATGTAGACGCGGATCATGTCGAGATAGTCGTCGATGTCGACCCGCTCGTCCGGCATGGTGTTGTAGCGGCCGCCGGGACCGCAGACGACGCCCTCCATGCCGCCGGAATGCTGGAGATGGCCGGCGTCGGTGCCGTAGAAGCCGGGCGGGGTGATGGCGCCGGTCGGCTGGTCGGTGCCGCGCACCGCGCGGTAGGCGCGGTTCACCGCCTGGACGATCTGGCTGCCCTTCGCTACCTCGAAGGTCGGCATGGTCGGGGTGCCACCGCGGTCCTCGGAGAAGACGCTGGCCTTCAGGCCGGGGAAGCGCGCCTCCAGCGCGTCCAGTTCGCGCCGCAGGTCGGCCAGCGCCCCCTCCTCGCTCTGGCCGGTGGCGTAGCGGGCGGACCCCTTGATCCGCACGAAGTCGGCGACCTGCGGCGAGCGCCACTCGTGCAGCTCCTTGCCCAGTGCGCCGTGGACGACGCCGACATGGACGCGGTTGATCGTCGCATGCTCCGGCGACTTGGCGCCGGACAGGGCCAGCGCGTTCAGCCGCGGGATCAGGTCGCAGGCGGCGACGACGGCGTCGACCGCCTCCTCGCGCTTGGACAGGTGGCGGGTGTCGCCGACCAGTTCGATGACGAAGCTCAGCGCCGCCGCGTGCATCGTCATCGCCTGGAGGTCGGTCGGCTCGCTGTTGATGAAGCAGTCGGCGCGCAGCCCCTGCTCCATCAGCGCCAGCGTGCCGACGCCGCCCTGAAGCTCGCCCACCACATAGGTCAGGATGACGTCGCCGCGCAGCGTCACCCCGGCGTCCATCAGGGTCTTCACCGCGCAGAAATAGGCGGCGTCGCCCGCCTTCATGTTGGAGCAGCCGATGCCGTAGATGAACTTGTCGTCGATCTTGCCGCCCCAGGGATCGACGGTCCAGCCCTCGGTCACCGGGTTGGTGTCGATGTGGCCGTTGAACAGCAGGCTCTTGCCGCCGCCGGTGCCGCGCCAGCGGCCGACGGCGTTGACCCGCCCGCCGGGCACCGGCGTCAGTTCCGCCTCCAGCCCCAGGCCCGACATGGAGGCGGCCATGAAGCGGGCCAGCTCGCGCTCGCCCTCGGTCTGGCTGTAGCTCTTGTGCTGGACCATGCGGGAGAGGAAGGCGAGGGCGGCATCGGTGTCGAGGCGGGCGAGAATCTCTGCGGTGTCCATGGGGGAGGTTCCTGGCAAGTCAGCCGACGGGCGTCGGCGAGGCGGCCATCAGGTCGCGCGTGTAGGGGTGGACATGGTCGGCGTCGACCGCGTCTATGGGCAGCAGGTCGACCAGTTCGCCCCGGCGCATCACGGCGATGCGGTGGGCGATCTGGCGGATCAGGTTGATATCGTGGGTGATGAAGAGATAGGCGGCTCCGGTCTCGGCCCGCAGCGCCAGCAGCAGCTCGATGATCGAGGCCTGGACCGAGACGTCGAGCGGGGCGGTGATCTCGTCGCAGATGACCAGCGAGGGCTTGGCGGCGAAGGCGCGGGCGATGGCGACGCGCTGCTTCTCGCCACCGGAAAGCTGGTGCGGCCAGCGTGTGGCGTAGGCCGCCGGCAGACGCACCTGCTCCAGCAGCCGGCCGATCTCGGCACTCAGATTGGCTTGGCCGGTGCCGAACAGCTTCAGCGGACGCGACAGGATCTCGCCCACCGTCTGGCGCGGGTTCAGGGAACCGTCGGGATGCTGGAAGACGATCTGCACCGCGCGGCGGTAGGCGCCGTCCATGTCGCGGGCCGAGCCGATCGGCCGGCCGTCGAAGCGGATGCCGCCGGAGAAGTCGGCCAGACCGGTCAGCGCCCGCGCGATGGAGGATTTGCCGGAGCCGGACTCGCCGACGATGCCCAGGATCTCGCCGGCCTTGATGTCGAAGCCGACCGCGTGGGTCGCCGGCGGAGGGGGCGGACGGAACAGGCGCGGCCGGGCATAGCGGACCGAGACCGCCTCGGCGGCGAGCAGGACGCGGTCGCCGGGCCGGTCGTGGACCAGGCGGTTTTCCGGGCGCGGCACCGCCGCCACCAGCTTGCGGGTTTCCTCGTGGGCGGGGCGGGCGAAGATCGAGGCGGCCGGGGCTTCCTCCACCAGCCGGCCCTTCTTCATCACCGCCACCCGGTCGGCGACGCGCGAGACCAGCGCGAGGTCGTGCGAGATGTAGAGCGCCGCCACCCCGGTCTCGGCGCGAAGCTGGGCGAAGAGGTCGAGGATACGGGCGCCGGTGATGACGTCGAGCGCGGTGGTCGGCTCGTCGAAGACGATCAGCTCCGGCCGGCAGCCGAAGGCAGTGGCGATGAGGATGCGCTGCTTCTCGCCGCCAGAGATCTCGTGCGGATAGCGGCGCATCAGCGCCTCAGGCTCGCGCAGCTCGACATGGCCCAGCAGCTCCAGTGCCAGATCCCAGGCGGCACGCCGGGTCAGGCCGCGGTTGTTGACCAGCGTCTCCGTCACCTGCCGGCCGACGGTCAGCGTCGGGTTCAGCGCGGTCGAGGGGTCCTGGAACACCATGCCGATGCGCCGGCCGCGGATGCGGGTCAACTCGCGCGGCGGCAGGCTGCGCAGGTCGGTGTCGCCGAGCCGGATGGTGCCGGACAGCTCGCGGGCGTTCTTCGGCAGGTGCCGCATGATCGCCCAGGCCAGCGTGCTCTTGCCCGAGCCGGATTCGCCGACCAGCCCCAGCACCTCGCCGGGCGCGATGTCGAGGCTGATGTCCTGCAAAACCCGCAAGGGTCGCCTGCCGGTGAGGTAATCCAGCGTATAATCGCGCAGGGAAAGGACTGCGGTCATCGTTCGTCCCGCGGGTTCATAGCGTCGCGCAGCCCGTCGCCGAGCAGGTTGAAGGCGATGGCGGTCATCGCGATGGCCAGCGACGGCGCGATGAGGATCCAGGGCGCCTGATGGACGTACTGGCGCGCCTCCGCCACCATCAGGCCCCATTCGGAGGCCGGCGGCTGGGCGCCGAGGCCGAGGAAGCTGAGGGTGGCGAACAGCATCACCGCGAAGGAGACGCGGATCGTCGCCTCGATCACCACCGGGGCCATCACGTTGGGCAGCATCTCGCGGAAGATGATCCAGGACGCGCTCTCGCCGCGCACCGTGGCCGACTTGACATAGTCCTGGCCGCGCACGGTCAGGGCCACCGCGCGGGTGACGCGCGCCATGCCGGGGGCAAAGGTGACGGCGATGGCGATCATCGCGTTGCCGGCGCCGTTGCCCAGCGTGCTGACCAGCAGCAGGGCGAGCAGCAGGCCGGGAACCGCCATCACCGCGTCGATGGTGCGCATGATCGCCTCGTCCCAGCGCCCGCCGAGATAGGCCGACGCGGTGCCGACCACGGCGCCTGCGACGGTGCCGAGCAGGGTGGCGGCCAGCGCCATCGGCAGGGTGGAACGGGCGCCGACCAGCAGGCGGCTCAGCACGTCGCGGCCGAACTGGTCGGCGCCGAACCAGTTCTGGGCGCCGAGCGGGCGGAAACGGCCGAGGAAGTCCATCTTCTCCGGGTCGTGGGGTGCCAGCCAGGGGCCGAACAGGCAGGCCGCGGCCAGCACCGCCAGCAGGATCAGGCCGATGGCGCCTTGCGGCGTGCGCATCAGCCGGCGCAGCAGGTCAGTCATAGCGGATCCTCTTGTCGAGGACGGCGTAGGCGACGTCGGCCAGCGTGTTGGCGACGGCGTAGGTCGCCGACATGATGAGGGCGCCGGCCTGGATCGACGGCAGGTCGCGGGCGGTGACCGCCACCATCAGCTGCCGGCCGATGCCGGGAATGGCGAAGATCTCCTCGATGACGATGATGCCGCCGAGCAGATAGCCGACGTCCAGCGCCACGATGGTGACCACCGGCAGCAGCGCGTTGCGCAGGGCGTGGCGGACCAGCACCGTGTGTTCCGGCAGTCCTTTCAGCCGGGCGGCGCGGATATAGTCGCTGTGCAGCACGTCGAGCGTCTCCGACCGCACCATGCGGGCGACATGGGCCACGAGGATCAGCGAGGCGGTCAGCACCGGCAGGGCCAGATGCCGCACCGCCCCGCCGAAATCCTCAAGCGGCGAGACGTAGCCGGTGGCGGGCAGCCATTGCAGGGTGTCGGCCAGCAGCATGGCGAGCAGCGTCGCGGTGACGAATTCCGGGAAGGAAACCCCGAGATAGGAGATCAGCCCGGTCGCCATGTCCGCCAGCTTGCCCTGGCGCACCGCCGCCAGCATGCCCAGCGGCACGGCAATCACCAGCATGACCAGGATGGCGGCGACGGCCAGCAGCAGCGAACGGCCGAGCGCCGTCAGCATCTCCGGCCCCACCGGCTGGCCGGTGCGCATCGACAGGCCGAAATCGCCGGTCGCGGCGTGCCCGACCCAGCGCAGATACTGCCACCAGATCGGGTCGCCGAGGCCGAGGCGCTCGCGGATCGCGTTCAGCGCCTCGGCGGTGGCGTTCTCGCCCAGCAGGGTGACGGCGGCGTCGGCGGGCAGCGCTTGGGTAATGCCGAAGACCAGCACCGACACGATGAAGATCGTGTAGAGGATCAGCGCCAGCCGCCGCAGGAGCCAGGATGCGCTCACGGCCTCAACCCCGCTTGGGAGCAGCCGCCCCGAGCGAGACGAAGTCGAGACGGAACACCGAGCCGCGCGGGTGCAGGTCGTAGCCCTCGACGTAATCGCGCCGTGCCGCTAGCAGGTCGAAGAAGACGGGGATGACCGAGGGCACCTCGTCATGCATCAGCTGCTGCGCCTTTGCATAAAGGGCGGCACGCTCGGTCTCGTCGGTCTTGGTCCGCGCCTCGGCGACCAGGGCATCGAAGTCCTTGTTGTTCCAGCGCGTCTCGTTCCAGGCGGCGTCGGAGGTGTAGAGCAGCGAGAAGACCGCGTCGGCGGTCGCCTGCATGTTGTAGAAGCCGACGTAGAAATTGCCTTTCTTCCACACCTGATCCAGGTAGGTGGCGTGCGGCATGGTCTGCACCTGGATGCGGAAGCCGGCGGGCTTCGCCATCTCGCGGATGGCGACCGCCAGCTCGGTGCGGGTGCCCGGCTTGTCCGACGCGATCATGGTCAGGTCGACGCCGTTGGGATAGCCGGCTTCTGCCAGCAGCTTCTTCGCCTGGGCGAGGTCGGCCTTGCGCAGCGGCTGCTCGCGGTGGAAGCGGTAGGCCGGGCTGATCGGCGTGTCGTTGCCGGGAGTGCCGTAGCCGCCGGCGACGAAGCCGACCATCGCCTCGCGGTCGACGGAGAGCGCAAGCGCCTTGCGGACGCGCGGGTCGGAGAAGGGCTTCTGGTCGCAGCCCATGTTGACGTTCAGGAACTGGCCCGACGGCACGCGCAGCGCCTTGACGCCGGAGGCCTTCTCCAGCCGCTGGTATTCGCCGGGGGCGGTGCCCAGCATCAGGTCGATGTCGCCGGAGATCAGCGCCGAGGCCTCGGCGGTGCGGTCGGGATAGACCAGCACCTCGACCCGGTCGAGATAGGGGCGCGCCGGGTCGTAATAGGCCGGATTGCGCTCCACCACGATCTTGCGGTCGGGTTCGAAGGAGACCAGCTTGAACGGGCCGGTGCCGACGGCGCTGCGCGACAGGCTGTCGAGGTCGGTCTCGATCACCTTGGCCGGGACGATGCGGGCGTTGGTGTAGGCCAGCGCCACCGGCAGGTCGGCATAGGGCGAGGTCAGGCGGAACAGGACCGTCCGCTCGTCCTTGGCCGTCACCTCCTTGATCGGGCCGACATTGGTGCGGCCCGGCGAGGCGGTCTTGGGATCGAGGATGGCGGTGAAGGTGGCGACCACGTCGGCGGCGGTGCAGGGCGAGCCGTCATGGAAGGTCAGGCCCGGCCGCAGAACGAAGGTCCATTCGGTCAGCGTCTGGTCGGCCGACCAGGATTCGGCGAGGTCCGGCTCCACCTTCATGCCGGCGGCGAGCCGCGTCAGGCCGGAGTAGAGCAGCTCGGCAACCAGATATTCCGGGTTCACGCGGGTGCGCAGCGGGTGGATGACGCTGGCGGCCTGATCGACCGAGATGCGCAGAACGCCGCCGCGGCGCGCGGCGCTCTGCTGGGCGAAGGCCGGAGTCACACCAGTCAGGCTAAAGGCGGGCAGGGCGCCGAGGCCGGCGGCGGTCCCGGCGAGGAAGAGGCGGCGGGTCACGGAACTCATCGGTCGGACTCCTTCTGCGGGCCGCGGCCTGGGGTCGGCACGGCGTTCGGATCGGTGTTCTCGGGAATAAGGTCGGGGGCGAAGCCGGCGGCCAGATAGGCCAGCATGCTCTGCGCCAATGCGACGATGTCGGCGACGGTGGTGTGCTCGTCGGGGGAGTGGACGTTGCTCTCCGGCCGGCCCAGCCCGGTCAGCAGCACCTCCTGCATGCCGGTGCGTTGGACCCAGCCGAAGTCGGAGCAGCTGGCCGCCCCCCAGGCGCGGAACTCTTCCCCGCGGTAACCGAAGCCGGCCGACAGCGCCGCCTGCCAGCGCGGCCAGTGCGGCCCGGTCGGATCGCCGGTGGGGGCGAGATGGCCGACGAGCTGGATGTCCACCGCGATGTCGGGGCTGCCTGCCATCGCGCGGGCGACGGCGGTTTCGATCTCCGCCCGCGCCTCCTCATAGTCCTCTTCCGGCGCATAGCGGCGGCAGACCAGAATCTCGAACAGCGAGGGGATTTGCCCGCCGCAGATGCCGCCATGGGCGGCGGCGATGTCGAGCCGTGCGGCCAGCGGCCCGGAGGCGGTCGGCGGCGGCGGCAGGGCCGAGGTCCGTTGCGCCACCACCGGCTTGAGGTCGGTCAAGGCCTGGAGCAGCGGCAGCGCCGCCTCGATGGCGTTGACGCCGGAGCCGGATTTGTTGCCCTCGCCGGCATGGACGGTGTGGCCGTGCAGCCGGATTTGCAGATTGAACAGGCCGAAGCAGCCCGCCCAGATGCGCGGCGCGGCGCTGCCGTTGAAGTTCAGGACATGCCCCTTCAGCAGCCCCTGTTCGGCAAGGTAGCGCACGCCGGGATAGAGCCCGCCCTCCTCGTCGGTGCAGAACAGCAGCATGGGATCGTAGGCGAGCGGCAGGCCGCAGGCCTCGGCGGCGCGCAGAGCCAGCAGCACGGCGGCGATGGTGCCCTTCATGTCGGCGGCGCCCAGCCCGTACAGCCGGTCGCCCTCGCGGGTCAGGCGGAGCGGGTCCTTGTCCCAGCCGGCGGCGGCAGGCACGGTGTCGACATGGAAATACAGCCCGAGAACCGGCTTGCCCGTCTCTCGTTCGCCGATGAGATTGGTGCGCCGGCCGGACGCCGGCCCACCGGGCACCCGCCACAACTCGTCGGGGACGACGACCCGGCTGGAGCGGAAGCCCAGTGGGGCGATCAGCTCATCCATCAGGTCGGCGAAGGCGTCGTAGCCGGCACCGGGAGGAAAGGACGTGTCGACAGCGATCATGCGGGCGAGATCAGCCACGGCGGGTTCCGCCGACCGCGCAATCCAGGCCATCGCCGCATCGAGGCCATCGTCGCCAGTGGGCCGGTCGCTTCCATGCCGATTGTCCATGACAGGCTCGCTGTTTTCTATATTCTATAAAGAAATGTGACCGGCGCACAAATCTTTGTCAATCGTCAAGATTCGAGCAATTTCTGGCTATTTTCGAGGCGGTAGTGAACAAAAAGACGGCAAACATGGCGGGTGACCTGCCGATCCCGCTCTACGAGCACGTCAAGCGCCGCATGGCGGAAGCCATTCTGCTGGGCGAATGGCCGCCCGGCATGGTGCTGCCGGGCGAGGTCGCGCTTGCCGCCGATTATGGGGTTGCGGTGGGAACGATGCGCCGCGCGCTGGCCGACCTGACCGCCGACGGCATGCTGATGCGCCGGCGCAAGACCGGGACGGTGGTCACCGGGCGCACGCCGCAGCACAGCCTGCGCTTCTTCTTCCAATATTACCGCCTGCATGGCGGCGACGGCCAACTGCTCTCTTCCGAGGCGGTGGTGACCGAGGTCGGGCTGAGCCCGGCCACAGCAGACGAGGCCGCCCTGCTGGGCGAGGCACCGGGGGAGCCGCTGATCCGCATCGCGCGGCTGCGCCGGGTGGAGGGGCGGGCGGTGATGCGCTCCCACATCGCGATGGTGGCCCGCCGGGTGCCCGATTTTCCGCTGGATCCGTCACTGGTGCCGCAACGGCTCTACCTCCACCTGCTCGACGTTCACGGCATCCGCATTTCCGCCGTGCGCGAGCGGGTCTCGGCCGGGCTCGCCACCGCCGAGGATCGCGCCGATCTCGGCGTCCCCGACCCGACGCCGCTTCTGATCATCGACGAGGAGGCGTTCGACCAGACCGGAACCCTGACCATCGTCAGCCATCACAGGACGCTGACGGACGACCACAGATATGTGAACGAAGTGCGCTGACGGACGGGAGGCCATGGCACCGTCGACAGCGGCCGGCCGATACCCCGCGGTGCGGGGGTGCCCGACACCTCAGATGTGCAGGTAGGTTTCCTGAATGTCGGCCGCCCGGCCCAGATCCGCGCTGGTGCCGCTCCACACCGTGCGGCCCTTCTCGATCACTGCGCAGGCGTCGGCGAGGCGCAGCACCGCCGACAGGTTCTTGTCCACCAGCAGGATCGACTGGCCCTCGCGCTTCAGCGTCTCCAGCACCGCCCAGATCTCGGCGCGGATCACCGGGGCCAGCCCTTCGGTGGCCTCGTCCAGGATCAGCAGGCGCGGGTTGGTCATCAGCGCCCGCCCGATTGCCAGCATCTGCTGCTCGCCACCCGACAGCCGGTTGCCCAGATTGCGGCGGCGCTCGCGCAGGCGGGGGAACAGCTCCCACACCGCCTCCAGCGTCCAGCGCGCAGTTCCGCCGCCGCGGGTGGCGGCGGTGGCGACGAGGTTCTCCTCCACCGTCAGGGTCGGGAAGATCTGGCGGCCTTCCGGGACCAGCCCGACCCCCAGCCGCGCCACCCGGTGCGGCGGCATGCGGCCGATGCCTTGGCCGTCGAAGCTGACGCTGCCGCCCCAGCGCGGAATCAGCCCCATCACGGCGGAGATGGTGGTCGTCTTGCCCATGCCGTTGCGCCCCATCAGCGCCAGCACCTGCCCGGCCTCGATGGACAGCGACACGCCGAACAGCACCTGGCTCTGGCCGTAGCCCGCCGTGAGGTTGTCGATCTTCAGCATCACGCCAGCGCGTCCTCTCCAAGATAGGCGGCGCGGACCTCCGGGTGGCCGCGGATCTCGTCCACCGTGCCGGTGACGATGACGCGGCCATAGACGAGGACGGAGATGCGGTCGGCCAGGGCGAACACCGCCTGCATGTCATGCTCGACCAGCAGGATGCCGTAGCGGCTGCGCAGGTCGCGCAGGATGCCGATCAACCGCTCGGTCTCCTCCGGCCCGGCGCCGGCCAGCGGTTCGTCGAGCAGCAGCAGGCGGGGATTCATCGCGATGGCGATGGCGAGTTCGAGCTGGCGCTTCTCGCCATGCGACAGGGCGGCGGCGGTGCGCTCGGCGACCCGCCCCAGCCCGACGGTGTCCAGCGCCGCGCGGGCCTCGTCGTTCAGCGCCGCCTCGCCGGCCACCGGGCGCAGGAAGCGGAAGGAGGAGCCGCTGCGCGCCTGCACCGCCAGCGCCACGTTCTCCAGCGCGGTGAAGCCCGGCACGATGCTGGTGATCTGGAAGCTGCGGGCCAGCCCCAGCCGGGCGCGGCGCTCGAACGGCAGGGCGGTCACGTCCTGGCCGGCGAAGCGGATGGTTCCGCGGTCCGGGCGCAGGGTGCCGCTGATCTGGTGGATCAGCGTGGTCTTGCCCGCCCCGTTCGGGCCGATGATCGCATGGATCTCCCCCGGCAGGACGGTCAGCGACACGTCGGAGGTCACGGTCAGCGCGCCGAAATTCTTGCCCAGGCCGTGCAGTTCCAGCAACGGATCAGGCATCGGCGTTCCTCCGCTTGGGCGAGGCGAACCGGAAGGCGGCACGCAGGCGCAGCGGCGCGCCGATCAGCCCATCCGGCAGGAACAGCACCGACAGCACCAGCAGCGGCCCGAACACCAGCCGCCAGTAGACCAGCAGGTGCGACAGCGTTTCCTCCAGCAGCACGATGGCGAGCGCCCCCAGGATCGCCCCGCCGAGCTGGCCGACGCCGCCGAGGATGACCATGAACAGCAGTTCCCCCGACCGCGTCCAGGACAGCAGGGCAGGGGACACGAACTCCGTCGCATTGGCGAGCAGGGCGCCCGACAGGCCGCCGACCGCCCCCGCCATCACATAGGCGACCAGACGGTAGGGGTAAGGCTGGAAACCCACCGCCAGCGCCCGCTGCGGATTCTCCCGCGCCGCCCGCAACACCCGGCCGAACCGGCTGCCCAGCAGCAGGGTACCGCCCACCCACACCAGGGCCAGCAGGCCCAGGCAGAGGAAATGGAAGGTCAGCCGGTTGTCGAGGATCCGGCTTCCCAGCCACTCGGTGCGGGCATAGAGCGTGTAGCCGTCGTCGCCGCCCAGGCTGGAGAAGGAGGAGGTGGTGAAGAAGGCCATCTGGCCGAAGGCCAGCGTGATCATGATGAAATGCACGCCGCTGGTGCGCAGCGACACCGCTCCCGTCACGAACGCGTAGACGGCCGCCGCGGCGATGGCGGCAGGGAAGACGATCAGCCCCTCGTTGACCCCGGCTGCATCGAAGGCGACCACGGCATAGGCGCCGATCCCCATCGTCGCGGCATGGCCGAGGCTGACCAGCCCGGCGCCGCCGACCAGCAGCGACAGGCTGACCGCCGCCATGCCCAGGATCATCGCGCGCGCCAGCAGACCGAGCGCGAAGCCGTCACCGAAGCCGAGGAAGGGGGCCGCCGCCAGCGCCAGCAGCGTGACCAGGGCGAGGGCATGTTTGCGGAGGGCTTTGTGGAACGGGGCCGTCATGCCGAGCGTCCCCCCGGGAAAAGCCCGGCCGGACGGAAGAACAGGATGGCGGCCATGACGATGTAGACGAGCATGGAGGCCAGCGCCGCCCCGGTCTGCCGGGCCGACGACGGGTCGAGCAGCAGCCGCAGCAGGTCGGGCAGCATCGCCCGCCCCACACTGTCGAGCAGCCCGACCAGCAATGCTGCGATGAAGGCGCCGCGGATGGAGCCGACGCCGCCGATGACGATCACCACGAAGCACAATATCAGCACGGTGTCGCCCATGCCGGGCGCCACCGGGAAGATCGGGCTGGCCAGCGCCCCGGCGAACCCCGCCAGCATGGCGCCGAAGGCGAAAACGACGGTAAACAGGCGGCGGATGTCCACCCCCAGCGCCGACACCATGGCGGGATGGGTCGCCCCTGCCCGCACCAGCATGCCGGCGCGCGTCCGCTCCACCAGGAACCACAGCAGCAGCGGCACCACGATGCCGACGCCGATGATGACCAGCCGGTAGGTCGGGTAGATCAGTCCGGCGACGATCTCCACCCCGCCCATCGGGCCGCCGGTCAGCCCCGACGGCTCCAGCACGGTCTGCGGGGCGCTGCCCCACAGCGCCCGCGTCGCCTCCTCCACCGTCAGGATCACGCCGAAGGTGGCGAGCACTTGGGCGAGATGATCGCGGCGGTAGAGATGGCGGAACACAAGCCATTCCAGCGCCAGCCCGACCAGCAGCGCCACCGGCAGAGCCAGCAGCGTCCCCAGCCAGAAGCTGCCGGTCCACACCCCCAACGTGGCGGCGACATAGGCCCCCAGCATGTATTGGACGCCATGGGCCAGATTGATCAGGTCCATGACGCCGAACACCAGACTGAGTCCGGCCGCCACCAGGAACAACAGCACCCCGAACTGCAGGCCGTTGAGGGCCTGCACCAGAAGCATGGACATCGCGAAAGCCCCCCGTCAGCCCGTCCCGCCCGTCATCCCATCTTGCAGGAGGCGGCGTAGCCGTCGGCGTCGGCGCTCAGCACCTTGCGCACGGTTTCTGTCTGGAACTTGCCGTCGGCGCGCTTGGCGACCTTGCACAGCCAGAAATCCTGAATCGGGAAATGGTTGGGCCCCAGCCGCAGCGCGCCCCGCACCGACGGGAAGTCGCCAGCCTCCAGCGCCGTGCGCAGCGCCGCCTTGTTGGCGACGTCGCCGCCTGTCCGGCGGATCGCCGCGTCCAGCATGTGGGCGGCGTCATAGGCATGGGCGGCGAAGTTCGACGGGACATAGCCGTAGGCCGCCTCGAACTCCTGCACGAAGCGGCGGCTCTGCGGGTTGTCGAAATTGGGCGCCCAGGTGGCGGCGGTGTAGAAGTCGAGGGCCGACTCGCCCTGGGCCGGCAGGGTCGATTCGTCGACGGTGAAGGTGGACAGGAAGGGGATGTTGGCGAGCCCGGACTGCCGGTACTGCCGCACCAGATTGACGCCCAGCGCGCCTGGCATGAAGGTGAAGATGGCGTCCGGCTTGGCGGCGGCGATCTTGGTGACCTCGGTCGAGAAGTCGAGCTGGCTCAGCGGCACATAGACCTCGTCCACCACCTCGCCCTTGTAGCGGCTGCGGAAGCCGGCCACCGCGTCCTTGCCGGCCTGATAGTTCGGCACCAGGATGAAGACGCGCTTGTAGCCCAGATCCTGGGCCGCCTGCCCCATCGTCGCGTGCGGCTGGTCGTTCTGGTAGGCGCTGCTGAACAGGAAGGGGCTGCATCCCTTGCCGGCGAGGGTGGAGGGGCCGGCGTTGGTGGTGATCAGGAAGGTGTTGCTCTCCGTCACCGGGCGGACGATGGCCTGAAGCATGTTGCTGAACACGACGCCGACCACGAAATCGACCTTGTCGCGCTCCAGCGCGGCACGGACCTTCGAAACCGCCACGTCGGGCTTCAGCTCATCGTCGATCACCAGCGTCTCGACTGCCCGTCCGCCGAGCTGGTTGTTCAACCGCGTCACCCCCGCCAGCCAGCCGTCGCGCAGATGCGTGCCCAGCGCCGCCCCCGGACCGGACAGCGTGCCGACGAACGCCACCTTCACCGCCTGGTTCTGCGCCCGCGCGATGGACGGCGCGAACGCGAATCCCCCGGTAGCGGCGACGGTTGCGGCTGATGCGGTCGTGGTGAGAAAGCTGCGACGGTTCATTGGTGGATTTCCCTGTTCTTGATGTGTCGGAAGCATACCCTCGCAGTCCGGCTTTTGGCATCCGTGTCTGTGCGGTGCGCCGGTTGTCCGTGGTGGGAGGCAAACTGTCCAGATCCGAAATCCGGTTCTTCCAAACCGGACCGGACTGTCTGGAAGCACGCCCGATGGCGGCGATGGCCTTTGAGTCCGGGGGGCGGATGCTTCGCCCCGGCCAGCGCGCCGTCATGCCGACACTGAAAAGAACGCGGCGGGAAACCGTTTCAACTATCCCCCGGCAGAAGGGACAGCGGGTTGAGAGGCTACTTTCCGGCCTCCTCCGCCAGAACGGGGCGGGCTCCGATCTGGTTCATCCAGCCGAACCAGTCCTCGAGATGCCAAGTATGGGTCAGCTTGCCGTCGGCGATACGGTGGAATTCATGGATCGCCACGCGGAAGGACCGGCCGGTCGGCGCGATCCCGAACCAGTCGCCGCTGTGGGTTCCGGTCATCATCGCCCGCACGGCGGCACGGCCGGGCGAGCCGATGATGTCCAGAACCTCGATCTTGGTGTCGGGGAATGCCGCGAGAAATCCGCGGATCAGCGGCTTCATTCCATCACGGCCCGGCTGCTGGCCGGGATTGAGCGGAATGTCCTGCCAATCCTCGGTCACCGCCTCGTCGAGAAGGTCCGGATTGCCGTCGCTGAAGGCGCGGTAGAGCGTCTCGACGGCGCGGAGTTCCTGCGGCGTGAGCCCGGTTCCGGTCACTGTGTCGTCCTTCGGTGCCATGTGGCTTTTCCTTATCATGGATGCGATGAAGGGACGCTACCCGATGGCCGGACATGCTTGAAATCGATCCTCGATATATGGAAACATCCATGTCATGGATTTGCATGGCATCGACCTGAACCTGCTCGTCGCCTTCGATGCCCTGATGGCCGAGCGCAGCGTGACACGGGCCGGGGCGCGCATCGGCCGCACCCAACCGGCCATGAGCGCCGCGCTTGCCCGTCTGCGCGGGCTGCTGAAGGACGAGCTGTTCGTGCGCGGGCCGAATGGGTTGCAACCGACCCCGCTGGCGCTCGACCTGGCTCAACCGATTGGCCGGGCCCTGACCGAACTCCAGCAGGCCCTGGCGTTCACGCAGAGCTTCGACCCGTCGACCTCCACCGCCAGCTTTACCCTGGGCCTGTCGGACCACCCGACCTTTGCCCTGCTGCCGGCCCTGCTGGAAATCCTGTGCGAACAGGCGCCGGGCGTCACCCTGCGCATCCGCAACTTCATCGCGCGGGACGATGCCATCGGCATGCTGGACGCCGGCGAGGTCGATCTGACGGTCGGTGTGCCGCCGACCACCACCGGCAGGATTTTCAGCCGCATCCTGTTCGAGGAGCGTTTCGTCTGCGTCGTCCGCAGGGGGCATCCGACCGTACGCCCACCGCTCGAACTGGGCGGCTTTCTGGAGCAGTCGCACCTTCTGGTGTCGCCGGAAAACGAGAGTTACGGGGTGGTCGATGCGGCCCTGGCAAAGCAGGGATTGAAGCGCCGGCTGGCCCTGACGCTGCCGCAGCTCTATGCCGCTCCGGCCCTGGTGGCGCAAACGGACCTGATCGCCACCCTGATGGAAGGCGTGGTCGCCGCCTCGGGCCATGCGGAGCGGCTTTGCATCATGCCGGTCCCGCTCGACCTTCCGCCGATCCTCTTCGCCCTGTCCTGGCACCGCCGCAACGACGTTCACCCGGCACAGCGGTGGTTCCGCGACCTGCTGGCGTCGGTTCCGCACCGCGCCGGACTTCGCACCCTTGCCGAGACGGCTATCTGATGGGCCGGTGAGCGCCTGTTCGGCGAGGTCCGTTCAGGTGCCCGCGGCTTCGGTCTTAAGCAGGCTGACGATGGCGTCGGCGATCATCCGCTTGTGCCGGGTGCGCGTGTCGGTGGCGGCGAGATTCTGATGGAAGATCAGGTTGAAGGTGTGGCGGTTCGACACCCGGAAGAAACAGAAGGCGCTGATCATCAGATGCAGATCGATGGGCTGGATGTCGGCCTTGAACACGCCAGCATCCCGGCCGCGCTCCAGAATCCGGGCCAGTGTGTCGATGACCGTGATGTTCAAATTGGCGATGGCCTTCGACTTCTTCATGTGTTCGGCGCGGTGGATATTCTCGATGCTGACCAGCCTGATGAAATCCTCGTGCTGCTCCTGATAGTCGAAGGTGAAATCGATCAGGGCGCGGATCGCCGCCTCAGGGTCCAGATTCTGGAGGTTCAGCCGGTTCTCGATGGCGCGGATGTCGCCATAGACCTTCTCCAGCACGGCAAGATACAGCTCCTCCTTGCCGCCGAAGTAATAGTAGATCATGCGCTTGGTGGTGCGGGTGCGTGCGGCGATGGCATCGACCCGGCCGCCGCTAAAGCCGAGCGAGGCGAACTCCTCCGTCGCCACCTCAAGGATGTCCTGGCGGGTGCCTTCTGGATCGTTCTTGCGGCTCGGCTTGGCTTTTGGAGTTGTTCCGGTCGCGTCGTCCGCCGTCATGCCCTGTTCCATTTTCATGCGGCGCGGGGAGCGCCTTCAACGGAGGTAATGGACGAACATGATGGAAAGCTCAATGCCGGAGTGGTGGAGCGTGCGGAGACGCTCCACCTTGACCTCATCGGTCAGTTCGAGGCGCGCTTCTTTTCGATGGTGGCATAAGCCTGGGTGACCAGTGCATCGCCGATCTCGGCCTTGTACTTGTCGACCACCGGTTTGACCTTCTCGCGAATCTTGGCGAGTTCGTCGGCCGGCAGTTCGTCGATGATCATGCCCTTGGCCTTCAGCGAGGCCAGCGCATCGGCCTCCTGTTCGCGCGACAGCTTGCGCTGGAAGACGGTGGCTTCGGCGGCAGCGCTCTGGAACAGGGCCTTTTCATCGGAATTCAGCGTGTCCCAGAATTTCTTGGAAATGATCAGCGACTGCGGATTGTAGATGTGCCGCGTGATCGTCATGTATTTCTGGACTTCGTTGAACTTGGTCAGTTCGATGGTCTTGGCCGGATTCTCCTGCCCGTCGACGGTGCCGGTTTCAAGCGCGCTGTAGAGTTCGGGGAAGGCCAGCGGCACCGGGTTGGCGCCCAGCGCCTTGAAGATGTCGATGTAGATCGGCGTCTGGATGACGCGGATCTTCAGGCCGGCGATGTCGGCGGCGGTCTTCACCGGCCGGCGGTTGTTGGTCAGGTTGCGGAAGCCGAGGTCCCAGAAACCGAGCCCGACCAAGCCCTTTTCCGGCAGCTTCGCCATCAGCTGCTCGCCCACCGGGCCGTCCAGCAGGGCGTCGGCCTCCGATGCGCTGTTGAACAGGAAGGGCAGGTCGACCAGCGCGAATTCCTTGGCCTGGGACACCAGGATGCCGGCATTCATCACCGACATCTCGACGATGCCGCCCTGCAGCGCCGACACGGTCTGCACGTCGCCGCCCAGCGTGCCGCCGGGGAACAGCTTCACCTTGATCTTGCCGCCGCTCTTCGCCTCGACGATGTCGGCGAACTTCTGCGCGCCCTGGCCCTGCGGGTGCTCCTTGACGTTCTGGAAGGCGAACTTGACCGAACGGTCCTTGTAGTCCGCGGCGGTGGCGGCACCGGCGAACAGCAGGCCGGGCAGCAGCAGGCCGGCGAGCAGGGATTTCATGCGCGTCTTCATTGGGTTTCCTCCGGGTTTTTTCTTGCGGAATGGGATCAGTGGCTGAGCCAGGCCGCGGGAACCATCACCAGCGACGGGAACATGGTCAGCAGGAAAAGGACGAACAGCTGCACCAGCATGAAGGGCCAAACGCCTTTGATGACGCCCTCCATGCTGACCTTCGACACGCCGCAGACCACGTTCAGCACTGTGCCGACGGGCGGGGTGATCAGGCCGATGGCGTTGTTGATGATGAACAGCACGCCGAAATAGACGGGATCGATGCCGGCCTGCTTGCACACCGGAACCAGGATCGGCGTCAGGATCAGGATGGTCGGCGTCATGTCCATCGCGGTGCCGATCGCCACCACCAGCGCCATCATCGCCAGCAGCAGCAGGGTCTGGTTGCCCATCAGCGGCTCCAGCAGATCGGTCACCATCCCCGGCAGGTTGGCGACGGTGATCAGCCAGGACGACACCAGCGCCGCCGCGACCAGGAACATGACGACGCTGGTCGTCTTCGCCGCCCCCAGCAGGGCCGGGTAGATGTCGGCGACCGACATTTCGCGGTAGACGCAGACGGCGACGAACAGCGAGTAGACGGCGGCGACCACGGCGGCCTCGGTGGGGGTGAAGACACCGAACTTAAGCCCGACGATGATGATCACCGGCAGCATCAGCGCCCACACGCCCTCGCGCAGGATCGCCAGCACCTCGCGCAAGGAGCGGCGCGGCGGCGGCGACAGGTTCTCCTTGCGCGATACGTACCACCAGGCGCCGCACAGGCCGACGGCCAGAAGGATGCCGGGGAAGATGCCGGCCAGGAACAGCTTGGTGACCGAGACGTTGCCGGCCACGCCATAGATGACGAAGCCGATGGACGGCGGGATGATCGGCGCGATGATGGCACTGGCGGAGACCAGACCGGCCGACTGGTTGCGGTCATGGCCGGCCGCCACCATCATCGGCACCAGCAGGGTCGCCAGCGCCGCCGCATCCGCCACCGCGGAGCCGGACAGGCTGGCCATCACCGTCGCCGCCAGGATGGCGACATAGCCGAGCCCGCCGCGGATGTGGCCGACCATCGCCATGGCGAGGTTGACGATGCGCTTGGCGAGCCCGCCGATGTTCATGATCTCGCCGGCCAGCATGAAGAAGGGCACGGCCATCAGGGGAAAGCTGTCGGCACCGTTGATCAAGTTCTGCGCCACGATCTGCGCGTCGAACAGGTCGAGCTGGATCATCAGCGCCACGCCGCACAGCAGCAGCGCATAGGCGATGGGCATACCGATGGCCATGGCGCCCAGCAGGGAGCCGAGGAAGATGGTGATGGTCATGGTCCGGCGTCCTCAGCGGCTGGAGGCGGTGCGGGGGGGAAGTGGCAGATCATCCTGCCGATTGGTTCCCACTTGGTTGGTGGACTGGTGCGTCCGGTGGCCGCCGGTGTGGGCGCCATGGGCGGTGGCCTCCGGCAGATCCTCCGACTCAGAGACCATCACGAGATCGTCGTCGGAGATTTTTCCGGTCAGCAGCAGATACATCTCGTGCAGCAGGATGGCGCCGGTCGACAGGCCGAACACCACGCCGATGCCGTAGAGCAGCCCCATCGACAGGCCCGTGGCCGGTGCCTGCGCGCTCCAATTGATGAGGGTCTGGGTCCAGCTTCCCTGCAGCACCAACCAGGTGACCCATAGCATCAGGCCGCAGCTGAGCACCGCGCAGACCATCTTGCCGGTCCGTGGAAGGCGGGCCACCAGCGTATCGACGCCGAGATGCGCCCGTTCGCGCAGGCCCAGGATGGCGCCGAGGAAGCACATCCAGACAAAGAACAGGCGCGACAACTCCTCCGACACCGTGATGCCGCTGTTGAAGGCGTAGCGCAGCACGACATTGCCGAACACCAGCACCACCATGCCGGCCATGCACAGCGCCATCAGAATCTTGATAAGGGTGAAATAGGCCTCGACCAGCTGTCTCATGCGGTCCTCCCGGTGCCGGCGCTCCGCCGGCTTATCTCTATTCGATTGGGGCCAGTATCATGCGGCGGATCGGCCGGCGTCCATCGACGCGAAATGCGCACGGATGCGTTCGGCATCGGGGGAAACCCCAGTGAACAGCCGGAAGGCGTCCACCGCCTGGAACACCGCCATGCCGCCGCCATCCAGCGTCCGGCAACCGATGGACCGCGCGGCGCGCAGCAGCTCGGTCTCCAGCGGGAAATAGACGATCTCCGCCACCCAAAGCCGCGGGTGCAGCATCTCTGCCGGAAGCGGCAGGCCGGGGAACTTCGCCATGCCGGTCGGCGTGGCATGGATCAGCCCGTCCGCCGCCGCCACGGCGGCGCGCAAGCTCTCCCGGTCGGGGATCGCCATGGCCCGTCCACTGCCGAAGCGCGCGTCGATCTGCTCCGCCAGCAGCGCCGCCCGCGCCGGGTCGGCGTCGAAGATGTCAAGCCGGCCGGTCCCGAGATGGAAGGCGGCATGGGCGACCGCCGCTCCGGCCCCGCCGGCGCCGAGAAGCACCACCCGGTCCATCGGCACGCCGGCCAGCCCGCGACGGAAGCCCTCGGCGAAACCGGAACAGTCGGTGTTGTGGCCGACCCGCCGGCCGTCCTTCAGCACGACGGTGTTGACCGCCCCGATGGCACGGGCATCGTCGGAAAGCTCGTCCAGCAGTGGAATGATCGCCTGCTTGCAAGGGTAGGTGACGTTCAGCCCGGTGTAGCCCATGCGCTCGGCACCCGACAGCAGCTCCGGCAGGGCATCTGGGCCGAGACCGAGGCGGTCGAGGTCGATCAGCCGGTAGATGCAGCGCAGGCCGAGCGCGTCGGCCTCCCGCTCATGCATCGCCGGGGTGCGTGAGGCCTGGATGCCGGCACCGATCAGGCCGACGAGGGTGGAATTGCCGACAGCGGGCGCCGGCCGGGACAGGGCGTTCATTTCGCGGCACTTTCCAGCAGCCGGGCCATGCGCTGGAGCGCCAGCGTGTAGCCCTGGGTGCCGAAGCCGCAGATCACCCCGGCGGCGACGCGCGATACGTAGGAGAAGTGACGGAATTCCTCGCGCCGGTGGATGTTGGAGATGTGGACTTCCAGGATGGGGAAGGCGCAGGCCGACAGCGCATCCATCAGCGACACCGAGGTGTGGCTCAGGCCGGCCGGGTTGATGACCAGCCCGGTCATCGTCTCCCGCGCGTCGTGGATCCAGTCGATCAGCACATGTTCGGCGTTGGATTGCCGGAAATCGACGGCAAGGCCCAGCGTTTCGCCGGTGCGGCGGCAGTCGGCCTCGACATCGGCCAATGTCTCGTGGCCATAGATGTGCGGCTCGCGCTTGCCCAGCAGATTGAGATTCGGTCCGTTGAGGACGAGGATCGGGAGGCTCATGGTGGGGTCGTCTCCAAACAAACGCACTGTTTCGTTCATTTTCAGTCGAGATAAAGTTCGGGCCGGGCGCCTTCGCGCAGTTGGGCCTGCACCGCCATGCGCACGGCGGCGTTCACCGCTCCGAACTGCCGGTAGCCGCCACGGCGCTCCACCACCTCGAAGAAGAAGCGGTCGTCGAAGCTGTCGGTGTAGGCGTGCAGGAACTCGCCCTGCTCGTCGCGGTCATACAGCAGTTCGCGGTCCTTCAGCGTCGCCAGCGTCGCATCGTCCAGCGGGTGCTTGACCGCCAGATCGTCGTAATAGTTGGCGGGGATCGGCAGGAAGGGGGCGCCGGCGGCAAGGCGGTCCGTCACCAGCGCATCGGCATCGGCGGTGGCGAAGGCGACATGGTGGACGCCAGCGCCGGAGGTGGCGCTGACGAAACGGCCGGTGGCGGTCCGCCGGCTTTCCGAGATGTTCAGCGGCAACCGCACGCCCCGGCCGGGCTCAGCATCGGGGCTGACCAGCGCCCGGCTGCGGATCAGACCGTAGGGATCGGGCAATTCCCACAGGCTTTCCGGCACGAAGCCGAAGACCGTGCGATAGAACAGGACGAAGCTGTCCATCCGCCCGAAGGGCAGGGCCTGAGCGATGTGATCGATGCCGAGCAGGGGGGAGCCATGTGGCGGCGGCGGGTTGGAATCCTGTCCAGCCGGCTCTTCCGCGAACAGGTGAAAGTCGTCCTCCCAGATGCTGCGGCGGGCTTCCTTGCCGTCGACCAGATAGATCAGCGTGCCGTCGGGTGCGCGCAGCGCCGGGATTTTGCGTTCGCCGTCGCCGACACGCTCGCGCCACAGGACACAGCGCAGAGCCTCGGCACGGGCAATGGTGCGGGCGGCATCGTCCACCGTGAAGGCCATGGCACAGACCGAGGGGCCGTGCATCTGGAAATGCTCGGATGCCGCGGAATCCTCTTCGCTGTTCAGCACCAGATTGACGCCGCCCTGGCGGTAGAGGTCGACATCCTTGGAGCGGTGGCGCCCGGCATGCCGGAATCCCAGGCTGCCGAGCAAGGCGGACAGCTTGTCGCGTGCAGCCGCATCGACGGCGAATTCGAGGAACTCCACGCCGTGGCAGACCGGCGGCGCCGGCAGGCCCGGACCGAAGCCGGCCTCGGCCTCCACATGGATGAGCGACCGCAAACCGTCGAGGGCGGTCAGGCGGGCAGGGGCGGCGCGGAACTCATCGTTGAAGATTTCCAGCGACAGCGGCCCGCGATAGCCCGATGCCAGCACCGCATCGAGAAAACGCCGGACCGGCAACTGGCCCTGACCGGGGAAATTGCGGAAATGACGGCTCCAGGACAGCACGTCCATCGATAGTGCCGGGGCGTCGGCCAGCTGCACGAAGAAGATTCGGTCGCCAGGCAGGTCAGCGATGCCGGACGGGTCGTCGTTCAGGGCCAGCGTGTGGAAGCTATCGACGATCAGCCCCAGCGCCGGATGGTCGGCGCGCTGCACGATGTCCCAGGCTTGGCGCCACCGGTTGACATGCCGGCCCCAGGCCAGTGCCTCGTAGCCGACGCGCAGGTCCCGGCGCTGCGCCCGCTCCGCCATTTCGGCGAGGTCGGCGGCGGCGCGGGCTGGATCGTCGATGGCGGCGGGCTGGACGTTGGAGCAGACCAGCACGAGGTCGGTGCCCAGTTCCTGCATCACGTCGAACTTGCGTTCTGCGCGGTCGAGGTTGCGGGCACGGATCGGATCCGGCATCGCCTCGAAATCGCGGAATGGCTGGAAGATGGTGATTTCCAGACCCAAGCCCTCGGCGATGCGGCGGACATCGGCCGGCGACCCGTCGAACGTCAGCAGGTCGTTCTCGAAAATCTCGACCCCGTCAAAGCCGATGGCAGCCGCCGCTTCGAGCTTCTCCGGCAGGGTGCCGCTCAGCGAAACGGTGGCAATCGACTTTTTGAAGGTAAAGGCGCTGGACGGCATGGGAGCCCCTTCGGCAGCGGCATGGTTCGTAGACACCAACAAACGTACCAGTTCGTACATTTTGGCGCAAGACGCTTTAATTGCCAATGATCGGTGCATCAAACAATGTCTCTGGCTTGGGCCATGCGACGTCGCATGACGCATGCGTATTTTCCATAACGAAAGTTATGTGTTTTTACTCTTGTAGGTACAATGTCAGAATGTCAGTCCAGCGCAACATAGAAGTGTCAGTGTTCCCTCAGCTTCAAAGCGCTGGCAATAAAATGGCGACGAGGCCGCCACGGTGGACGGCCTCATCGCATCTGGGGTCAGTTGCCTTTCCCTATCGAAGCTCAAGGTCGGAAAGCCCGGTTTCAGAAGCCGAAATGGCTGAGACCGGGATGGTCGTCGGGCCGGCGGCCGAGCGGCCAGTGGAACTTGCGGTCGGCCTCGACGATGGGGTGTTCGTTGATGCTGGCATGCCGGGCGCGCATCAGCCCGTCCTCGGCAAATTCCCAATTCTCGTTGCCGTAAGCGCGATACCATTGGCCGCTGTCGTCGCGGTATTCGTAGGCGTAGCGCACCGCGATGCGGTTTCCGGTGAAGGTCCAGAGTTCCTTGATCAGCCGGTATTCAAGTTCCTTGTTCCATTTGCGGGTGAGAAAGGCTTGGATCTCGGCGCGGCCGGTCGCGAATTCGGCGCGATTGCGCCAGCGGCTGTCCTCGCTATAGGCGAGCGTGACCTTGGCCGGATCGCGGCTGTTCCAGCCATCCTCGGCGAGTCGAACCTTCTCGACGGCGGATTCTGCGGTGAAGGGGGGAAGCGGCGGACGGGACATGGCATGCTCCTTCTTGCGGATGAAACGATACAAACGGTGATGGAAGAGCGTGGCGCGGTGCGATCCGCGCCCGGTTGACGTGCTTGAGGCAAGGCTCACAGGGCAAGCAGGATGCAGTTTTCCTCATCCGGGCCGGTTTCGGCAGGCACGGCACTGCAAATCAGGACCTCGCCGGGGGTGACGCTGGCACCCGGTTCGCGGACATAGGTCACGGCACCCTTCAGCAGCTTGGTCCGGCAGGTTCCGCAGGTGCCTTCCCGGCAACTGTATTCCGGCTCCAGCCCGCGCGCTTCCGCCAACTCCAGCAACGTGCCGGACGCCGGTGTCCAGCGATCCTCCTTCAGCGAGGTCATGAAGGTCACCGGCACCGGCTTGCTCGACGGCAGGGGACGGACCGGCGGGGGTGCGGCCCCGACATCCGCCGTTCGTTGCAAGGACGACGGCCCGAATGCCTCGGCGTGGATCCGCCCGTCGGCGATGTTGCGGCTCCGCAACCCGTCATAGAGCGCCTGCGTGAATGCCGGCGGACCGCACAGGTAGAAATCATAGTCGTCGAACGGCAGGAAGCGGGTCAGCAGGGCCATGTCGATGCGGCCGGTCGCCTCATAATCGACGCCCTCCTTGGCTGTGCCAGGATCGCTGAGCACCCGGATCCACCTGACGGCCCCCTGCCCTGCCGCCCCCTGCGCCGCGTTCACCAGTTCGGCGATCTCCCGGTCGAAAGGACGCTCGGACACCGAACGCGCTGCCTGGATGAGGATGGTCGGCCGCATCCGCTGTTTGCGCAGGCCCTCGTAGACGATGTGGCGCAGCATCGCCAGCAGCGGCGTGATCCCGATGCCGCCGGCCAGCAGGACCGCCGGTCTTGTCCCGTAAGGGTCGATGGTGAAGGCGCCGTCGGGTGCGCGCGCTTCGATGATGTCGCCGGCACGGATGCGGTCGTGCAGATAGCGCGACACCAGCCCTTCCCGCTTGACGCTGATCCGGTAGTGGCCGTTAGACGGCGCGGCCGACAGCGTGTAGGTGCGGATGACCGGCTTGTCCGATCCTGGAACCGTCACGCGGATCGGCAAGTGCTGACCGGCGGCATGGGGAAGAAGGCCCGCTCCATCAGTCGGTTGCAGGTGGAAGGAGCGGATCGCCGGGGTTTCGTCGACGATCTTCGTCACCCGGTACGGGCGCCAGCGCGTCGCCAGCTCGCCGGCCTGCATGCGGGCCGCCGCCTGCGCCCAATCCCCCGTCATCAGTGAACTGGGCGACCAGCCCTCCTTGCGGAACGACCAGCGCAGCGCCAGTGCGCCGGCCCGGCGCAGAATGCGGCGCGGCTTGAAGGTCCACAGCCGCTCGGCTCCCTGGAAGGCCGCAATCTCCGGCGACTCCAGGATCACCTCGGCATCGCCGGTCATTTGCAGCATGTCGCCGCTGCCGTAATCGACGAAGACAAGGCCGGCCTTGCCGTTGAGAACGATGTTCCCGAGGGTCGAGAAGAAGAGGTTGCCGTTGAAGTCGGGCACCGTGAGGGTGCCATCCTCCGCGACACGGACGAAGCCCGCCTTGCCGCCGCGATGGGACACGTCGACCTGACGGCGCTCGGCCCGGTCCGCATAGGTGGCGACGAAGAATGCGTCCGCCTCGCCGATCATGGTCCGCGCCTGTTCGTCCAGCTGCGGCAGGACCTCCACCGCGCCGGTGAACGGTTCTGCCGGATCCCGTGCATAATCGACATCGCGAAGCTGGATGTAGCGCGGGCAATTCCCGAAGCTCTGGTCGACATCGACCCGAAATCCGCTGCCGATGGCGGCGACGATGCCGTTCATGCGGTTGCGGCGCCGGGTGTGCATCTCGATCCCCAGGAGGCCGACGGGATCGCCGTCCCGCATGCCCTCCCCCGCCGGATCGCCGGGATCGGCATGGGCGGCGATGTCGAGCCTCGTCGGCGTCGGCGACGACAGGAAGCCCGGCTTGCCGATGAGGAGCGTGGCCCACGGGTCGCCCGCTGGATCGACGCTGCCCAGCACGATGAAGGGAAGCTGGGCATAGAAGTCGCGATGCTGGTCAGGCATGTGGTCGCGGATCACCCGCTGACCGACAGCCTCCATCCGTTCGGCCACTCCCAGCTTCCGCTGGATGAACGTCTCACCCTCATGCCAGGGCGGCAGTGCTTTCAATGCAGCGGTCATCGTCGGTGTCCCATGCTGGGGAGCGGTCGGACAGGAGCATTCCCGTTCCGCATCACCAGAGTGCGGGATCATCACCGCTGAGAGAATGACCGGACTTCGCAGTTCATTCTTGCATGGACTGAAATAATCGCCTGCCCGCCCCGCTCCTGCGAGCGTTCTTTCACGGGCGGAGCGATGCCGTCAGGCGGCATTCGCCAGTTCGGGAGCGAGACGGCGTGCGTCGGCGATCAGCGCCGCGGTCAGCGGCGGCTGGGGATCGCGCCGGCACACCACAAGGCCGATCAGGGTCGACAGTTCCGGCGCGACGATGGGAATGGCACGGATCGAAGGGGGAAGCAGCAACGAATCCGCCATGATCCGCGGCATGATCGTCGACCACACGCCAGTGCAGAGATGGTTGGTCAGCACGACGATGGAGTTGGATTCGAGCATCGGTTCGGCATGCACCCCCGCTTCGGCGAAGGCGCGGTCGATGATCCGCCGGTTCTGCATGGTGCTGTTCAGCAGGCAGAGCGGCAGGGTCGCCGCCTCTTCCCAGGTCACGCTGTCGCGCGTGCCGAACGGGCTGTCCGCCGAGGTGATCAGGTGGTAGCGCTCGTGATAGAGCGGCACCTCGTCGACATTGCCGAGCGGTTCGTTGTCGAGATAGGTGATCCCGGCCTCCGCCTCCAGATTTTCCAGCTTGGACAGGATTTCGGTGGAGCTGTGGGACGCGATGGTGATCTTGATGCCGGGATGCATCGACCAGACGGTGGCGGTCAGCCGCTGGACCATCGGCAGCGCCGTCGGCACCACCACCAGCCGCAGCGTGCCGGTCAGCCCCTGCTTCATCGTCTCGACATCGGCGCGCATCGCCTTGTAGTCGCCGACGATGCGCCGCGCCCACTCCAGCACCCGTTCCCCTTCCGGCGTGAAGCCGATGAAGCGTGCGCCGCGGTCGACCAGCGGCACGCCCATGGTCGATTCCAGCTGCTTGATCGCGGCGGACAGATTGGGCTGCGACACCCCGCAGACCTGTGCCGCACGGCCGAAATGCTTTTCCGTCGCCAGCGCGATCAGAAATTCGAGTTTTTCCTGCATGCCGGGTCTCCTCCCACCACGTCTTGCGCAGCGTGGATCGGGAACGTATCGATCACGACCCGAGCAACAATATTGATCCGAATCACGTGTTCAGGTCTCGGCGCCGGCTGCCGCAGCGGCAATGCGACGCATCATAGGCACGCAAAGCATCACCCTCACGACACCTCCATCTCGACGAGCCGGAATGCCTCGTCCGACGGACGGTCGATCCGCAGATCGGCCCCCTCCAGGAAGGTGTCGCGGCTGAGCAGGTCGAAGGCATGACGCAGGGCATCGGGCTGCACCCGGCTGGCGCAACCGACCGACACAGTGACGCGCACCACCCGGTCGAAGGGATTGGCCTCGCGCGCCCTCATCGCCTGTTCAAGCAAGGATTGGCACAGAGCGATCTCGTGCATGGGCTGGGTCTTTCGCAGAACGGGCCAACTCTCCTCTCCCCAAGGGGAAAGGAGAGTCGGGTGCAATCCCGCCACGGTCACACGTAGGCGGGCGCCTTCTTCGTCGCACCGGTCACCGCATTGCTGAGGCCGCCCTTCAGCTTCGCGTATTCCTGCTGGACGTAATTTTCCGCCCAGACCTGATCGGCAATCGCCTCGACCCGGACTGCGGCGTATTTGTATTCCGGCGTCTTGGCGATGGGATCGACGGCGTGGATGGTCAGCTCGTTGCAAGCGCCGATCCACCACTGGTAGGTCATATAGACGGCCCCCTTGTTGGTGCGGTCGGTGACGCTGGCGCGGCTGATCACCTTGCCGCGGCGCGACGACACCCAGACCAGCTCCTGGTCGCGGATGCCCAACGCCTTGGCGTCCTTCGGGTTGATGGTGACATAGCCCGGCTCGTCGGCCAGCGTCTGAAGGGCAGCGCAGTTGCCGGTCATCGAGCGGCAGGAGTAATGGCCGACCTCGCGCACGGTGCAGAGGATCAACGGGAACTCCTCGGTCAGCTGGTCCCGCGGCGGACGCCATTCGGTGGCGAACAGCAGGCCCTTGCCGCCCGGCCGTTGGAAGACGTTGCCCTCGTACAGATACTTGGAACCTGCCGAGTCGATGTCGCGGCACGGCCACGGCACTGCACCCAACCCCTCCATCTTCTCGTAGGTGGCGCCGTAGAAGATCGGGCAAAGCTCGCGCAGCTCGTCCCAGATCTGCCTGGTGTTGTCGTAATGCATGGGATAGCCCATCGCCGTGGCGAGCAGGCTGATGATCTCCCAGTCGTGCTTGACGTCGCCCTTGGCGTCCACCGCCTTGGTGAAGCGCTGGAAGCTGCGGTCGGCGGCGCTGAACACGCCCTCATGCTCGCCCCAGGAGGTGGCTGGCAGGATCAGGTCGGCGAACATCGCCGTCTTGGTCATGAAGATGTCCTGGACGATGACGAACTCCATCGCCTCGAAGCCCTTGCGCACCTGCGCCAGATCCGGCTCGGTCTGCGCCGGATCCTCGCCCATAACATACATCGCCTTCAGCTTGCCGGTCTCCGCCAGATGCGGCACGTCGGTCAGGCGATAGCCGATCTGGTCGGGCAGCGACGGGACGCCCCAGGCCTTGGCGAACTTCTCGCGGATCTCCGGGTCGGTGACCTTCTGGTAGCCGGGGAACTCGGTCGGCAGCACACCCATGTCGCAGCTGCCCTGCACATTGTTCTGGCCGCGCACCGGGCCGACGCCGACATTCGGGCGGCCGAGATTGCCGGTCAGCAGCGCCAACCCCGACAGCCCCTTCACCACATCGACGCCCTGGCCCCACTGAGTGACGCCCATGCCCCACAGGATGGTGGCGGAGGGGGCGGCGGCATAGATGCGCATCGCCTCGCGGATGTCTTCGGCCGGCAGGCCGGTGATCGCCTCGGCATATTCCGGGGTGTATTTGTCGACGATCTTCCTGTACTCGTCGAAGCCCTCGGTGTGACGGGCGACATACTCCTTGTTGTAGAGCCCTTCATTGATCAGGACATTGGCGAAGGCATTGACCAGCGCCATGTTGGAGCCATTGTTCAGCGGCAGCCACAGATCGGCCAGACGCGCCGTCTCGATCTTGCGCGGGTCGCAGACGATGATCCTGGCGCCGCGCTCCTTGGCCTTGATGATGCGTTTAGCGATCACCGGATGGCTGTCGGCGACGTTGTAGCCGAAGACCAGGACGCATTTGGTATGCTCGATCTCGGGGATCGAGTTGCTCATGGCGCCGTTGCCCAGCGTCACCTGCAATCCGGCGACCGACGGGCCGTGGCAGACGCGCGCGCAGTTGTCGACATTGTTGGTGCCGAGAACCGCGCGGGTGAATTTCTGCATCACATAGTTGGTCTCGTTGCCGGTGCCGCGCGACGAGCCGGTGGTCATGATCGAGTCGGGACCGTATTTGGCCTTGATCTCGCCCAGCTTCTTGGCCGCGTACTGGATCGCCTCATCCCACGACACCGCCTCGAAGGCAGCATCGCGGCTGCGGCGCAGCATCGGGTTGCGCAGCCGGGGCGTCAGGATCTTGGTGTCGTTGATGAAGTCGTAGCCGAAATAGCCCTTGAGGCAGAGTTCTCCTTCATTGGTGACGCCGTTCAAGGGTTCGGCACCGACGACCTTCCCGCCCTCGACCAGCAGATTCAGTTTGCAACCCGTACCGCAATACGGGCAGACCGCCATATGCTTTTCCATCTCGACCTCGGTGTTCGCTCGATTGTGCCGGCTGTACGTCAGCCGCGGTGATGGGGGGTGATGGGAATCAGGCCGCGACTTCGGCGGCTTCCAGGGCGGCGCGCTCGCGCCGGCGGCGCAGGGTCTCGTCCATCGCCTCCCGGTCCATCAGGGTCAGGGCGCTGGTCGGACAGACCGAAACGCAGGCCGGGCCGGCGTCGCCACGCTCGATGCACAGGTCGCATTTGTGCGCCTGCGCCTTGACGCCCAGGCTGAGCGTCATGCCGGCGAATTGCCGGACCGCCGGCACCGTCACCACGTCCATCACCCCGAACGGGCAGGCCAGCACGCAGTTCTTGCAGCCCAGACAGCGTTCCTGTTCCACCTGCACGCTGTGCTGGCGGTAGACGATGGCGTTGTTCGGGCAGGCGTTGACGCAGGGCGCGTCCTCGCAATGGTGGCACATCACCGCGGTGCTGACATCGGCCGTCTTCACCATGCGGATGCGCGGCCTGAAGCTGTCCGGCGCCAGTCCTTCGACGCCGGCCCCGTCGGAATGGGCAAGCGCACAGGCGACCTCGCATGTGCGGCAACCGATGCACTTGCTCGGGTTGGCAGTGACGAATCTGTTCATTCCCGTCGTCCTTGTTGGCAGCCGGAGGGGGCCGTCGAGCGGCCCCGCCCCGGCATCGCTTCACTGTTCCCTGGCGTTGCGCGCCGGTTGGCCGCGTTGGGCACCGGTGGCTTCACGTCCGATTGAAATCGCTTATCGCCCGATCTTTAAAAGTAATCGACGCCGATAAGCCGATCCTATCGAGTATATTCTGTTCCTTATCGGAGTTTCCGGGACGCTATTTGACAGTCAATACGCCATCATGGCCCCGGTCTTTGTGTCGCGCACCTTATACCCACTTTTTTTATGTGTCTAGTTGACATCGCGTCACCCACGGGAATAGCGTGGCGAAGTCAACGGCGATCCAAAACAAGACCGCCTGCCCGACAAAAATTCGCAACAGCTGGCTCCCCTTCTGCCACACCGCCTGCAACAACAGGCGGCGGGGAGGTGCGCGCGAGCCAATACTGTCTTCTTATTGGTCGATCAGGTTTTTTTATCGGGCCTTCCCAAAGATCCGATCGGCCGATTCGACGCACCCGCCCGGGAAGCCGGAGGTTTGGACATGAATCGCTTCGTTATCGCGGAACCGAGAAAATGCATCGGGTGCAACACCTGCATGGCGGCCTGCACCGAGGCACACAAGAAACAGGGGCTGCAAGCGCATCCCCGGCTGACCGTCATGCGGACCGGCGACGACACCGGCCCGGTCCTCTGCCACCAGTGCGAGGACGCGCCCTGTGCCCGCGTCTGTCCGGTCGACGCCATCACCTTCGGGGCCGATGCCATCCTGCTGAATGAGCAGACCTGCATCGGCTGCAAGATGTGCGCGTTGGCCTGCCCCTTCGGCGCCATCACGCCAAGCGGCACCGGCATCGCCGGGGTCGCCGGCATCGCCGTCGCGACCCCCAGCCACTCGGCGGCACTCGATCCGCTGCTGGCCTGGGACATCGGCGTGCGCAGCGTGGCGGTGAAATGCGACCTCTGCGCCTTTTCCGGCGACGGCCCGGCCTGCGTGCGCGTGTGCCCGACCGCCGCCCTTTACGCGGCAGACGCCTATGCCACCCGCCAGGCTGCCGCCGTCAAGCGCACGCTGGCCGCGGCGGCACCGGTCAGTCCTGAAACGCCGCTCGCCTCCCTGGAGGGGCTGGACCCATGATTCCACTCTCCCTGCTCATCATGTCGCTGCTGCTGTCCTGCGGCGGTGCCATCCTCTGCCTCCTCCTGAAGCATCGGGAGGGGGACATCCGTCTTGGCGGCAGTGGTATCGGCGTCGCCGCGGCCATCGCCGGGCTGGCTTCGGGGCTGACGGCCATCGGTGCGGGCCAGCCGGCCGTGCTCGACGCCGCCGGCCCCTACCCCTTCGCCCATTTCGTCCTGCGGCTCGATCCGCTGGCCGGCCTGATGATCGCGGTCATCTCGCTCCTGTCGCTGGTCGCCTGGATCTACGGCTTCGCCTATGTGCGCGAATATGCCGGGCGCGGCGTCGGGGCGATGGGCTTCTTCATGAACGCCTTCATCGCCTCGATGATGCTGGTGGTGGCGGCCGACAACGGTTTCTGGTTCCTCATCTTCTTCGAGATGATGTCGCTGGCCTCCTATTTCCTGGTCATCTTCGACCAGGATGACGAGGCGGTGGACGCCGGCTTCCTCTATTTCCTGGTCGCCCATGGCGGTTCGGTGCTGATCATGGCCGCCTTCTTCCTGATGGCGAACCAAGCCGGCAGCTTCGATTTCGCCGCCTTCCGCGCCCATCCACTGCCGGCCCCGCTGGACAGCGTCGCCTTCCTGCTGGCCTTCGCCGGTTTCGGCGCCAAGGCCGGCATGATCCCGCTGCACATCTGGCTGCCGCGCGCCCATCCGGCAGCCCCCTCGCACGCCTCGGCGCTGATGTCGGGCGTGATGATCAAGATCGGCGTCTTCGGCATCGTCAAGGTCGGCATCGACCTGCTGGGCGCCAGCGCCGGGCCGGCGATGCTGGGCTGGGGCCTGCTGGTGCTGGCCTTCGGCGCGGTGTCGTCGGTGCTGGGCGTGGTCTATGCCCTGGCCGAGCACGACATCAAGAAGCTGCTCGCCTACCACTCGGTCGAGAATATCGGCATCATCCTGCTGGGCGTCGGCACCGGCATGATCGGCATGGCGCTGCACCAGCCGGTGCTGGCGGTGCTGGGGCTGATGGCCGGCCTCTATCACCTGCTGAACCATGCGGTGTTCAAGGGGCTGCTGTTCCTCGGCGCCGGTTCCGCCATCTTCCGCATGCACACCAAGGACATGGAGGAGATGGGCGGGCTGGCCCGCACCATGCCCTGGACCGCCCTGTCCTTCCTGGTCGGCGCGCTGGCCATCTCGGCGATCCCGCCGCTGAACGGCTTCGTGTCGGAATGGTACACCTACCACGCGCTGTTCGCCGCGGCGCTGGACGGCACCCCGCTGGTGAAGTTCGCCGCCCCTATCGCCGCCGTCATGCTGGCGCTGACCGGCGCGCTGGCGGTGATGTGCTTCGTCAAGGCCTACGGCATCATGTTCGCCGGGGCGCCGCGCAGCCATCATGCGGAGGAGGCGCGCGAGGCGCCGGCCGCGATGGTCGCCGGCATGGCGGTGCTGGCCGTCGCCTGCGTGGCGCTCGGCCTGCTGGCTCCGCTGGTGGCGCCGGTGATGGGCCGCATCGCGGCGGCGACCATCGGCACCGCTCCGGTCACCCTGGCGGTCGGCACCACCCTGCTGCCGGGCGACGCCCAGCAGGCGACGCTCTCCACCCCGCTGATCGCCATCCTGCTGATCGCCATGGCCTTCCTGCCCATCGCGCTGAAGGCCGCCTTCGCAGGCCGCCGCGGCGGTGACCGCAAGGTGGCGGCACCCTGGGCGGCCGGCTATCTGCCGGACCATCACATGTCCGCCAGCGCCGGCAGCTTCGCCCAGCCGATCCGCATGTTCTTCGCCCCACTCTACACCATGCGCCGCGCGATTGCCGGGCGCTGGACCGGCGTCGCCCACGGCTTCGAGCGGGTGGTCACGCTGGCGCGGCGCACCGAACCGCTGGCCGACCGCAGCGTCATCGCCCCGATCGCCGGCGCCGTCGATGCCAGCGGCAAGTGGCTGCAAATCATCCAGGCCGGCGATTTCCGCATCTACTGCCTCTACATCGTCGCGGCGCTGATTGCGCTGCTGGCGCTGGCCGTCTGACGGGAGGACGCCATGCTGACCTTCTCACACCTGATCCTGGGGCTGTTCCAGGCGCTCCTCCTGTTCGCCGCGGCACCGCTGGTTTCCGGCCTGTCGCGCATGGTCCGGGCGAAGCTGCACACCCGCCACGGGCCGGGCCTGCTACAGGACTATCGCGACATCGCCAAGCTGCTGACCCGCCAGGATTTGACCCCGCCGGACAGCGGCTTCGCCTTCCGCGCGATGCCGGCGGTGATGCTGACGACGGTGCTGGTCATCGCCATGGGCATCCCGATGCTGACCCGCTTCACGCCGGTGGCGCCCATCGGCGACCTGATCACGGTCATCTATCTGTTCGCGCTCGCCCGCTTCTTCTTCTCGCTGTCCGGCATCGACAGCGGCAGCTCCTTCTCCGGCATCGGCGGCAGCCGCGAACTGACCATGGGCGTTCTGGTCGAACCGGTGATGATGCTGTCGCTGTTCGTCGCGGCCCTGCTGGCCGGCTCGACCAACCTCGGCGCCATCGGCAGCGCCATCGCCGACGGCCATGTGCGGTCGGTCACCGCCACCATCGTCGCCGCCCTGTCCTTCGCCTATGCCATCTATATCGAGCTGGGCAAGCTGCCCTACGACATGGCGGAAGCCGAGCAGGAGTTGCAGGAAGGCCCGCTGACCGAATATTCCGGCCCGTCGCTGGCGCTGATCAAGTGGGCGATGGCGCTGAAGCAGACGGTGGTCGTCGCCTGGTTCGTCGGCGTCTTCCTGCCCTTCGGCAGCGCGCCCGAGATGACTTTCTTCGGGCTGCTGTTCGGGCTGGTCGCCTTCGCCATCAAGCTGGTCCTGATCTTCGCCGCGGCCGGTGTGGTCGAGAACAGCGTCGCGCGCGTCCGCTTCCGCCTGACCCCCCAGCACAGCTGGGTCGGGGTCGGCGCCGCCTCGCTCGCCTTCGTCTTCTATCTGGTCGGCCTGTGAGCCGGCGAGGGGCAGCATCATGATAACACTCCCCACGGAACCGCTCGGGCTGCTGGCGCTGGCCGCCATCCTCGTCCCCTTCGGCGGTGCGGCGGCGATTGCGGCATCGGAGCGGGCATCGGCCAAATGGCTGTGCCAGGGCTTTGCCGCGGCCACCGTCGCGGTGATCGCCATCCTCGCGATGTCGCTGCTCGGCGACGGCAAGGTCGGCGGCACCTTCGAGCTGATCTCCTTCGGATCGGTCTCGATCCTCGGGCTGGTGGTGGACAGCGTCAGCGTGCTGATCGCGCTGGCGGTGATTTCCATCGGCCTCCTGGTGGCGATTTATTCCGCCGCCTATCTGAACGCCGGCAACCGCGAGCATCCCGACATCGGCCGGCGGCGCTACTATGCCTTCCTGCTGGTGTTCATTGGCGCCATGACCGGGCTGGTCTTCAGCTCCACCGTCGTCGGCCAGCTCGCCTTCTTCGAGCTGACGGGCGCCTGCTCCTGGGCCCTGATCGGCTATTACGAATCGCCCAAGGCATTGCGCTCGGCGGCCAAGGCGCTGCTGGTCACCCATGTCGCCTCGCTCGGCCTCTATGTCGCGGCGGCGCTGCTGTTCCTGTCGACCGGCACCTTCGCGCTGACCGCCATCGCCGATCTGGCGCCGGGGATGAAGGCGGTCGTGCTGCTGGCGATCCTGGTCGCCGCCTGGGGCAAGTCGGCCCAGCTGCCCTTCCACATGTGGCTGCCCGACGCGATGGAGGCGCCGACCCCGGTCAGCGCCTACCTGCATGCGGCATCCATGGTGAAGGTCGGCGTCTACATCTTCGCCCGCGGGCTGATGTCGTCGGGCGGCGCGCCGGAGATCGTCGGCTGGGTCGGCTCGATTATGGCGGTGCTGACGCTGGTCTACGGCTTCTTCATGTATCTGCCGCAGGTCGATCTGAAGCGCCTGCTCGCCTATTCGACCATCACACAGCTGGCCTACATCCTGCTGGCGCTGTCGCTGTCGGTCTTCGGCTCCGACCTCGCCTTCAAGGGCGCCATCGCCCACATCTTCAACCACGCCTTCGCCAAGACGCTGTTCTTCCTGGTCGCCGGCGCGCTGAGCTACACTGCCGGCACCCGGCTGCTGCCGTCGCTGCGCGGCATCGTCACCAAATCGCCGTTGCTGGGCGTCACCTTCGTCTGCGCCGCCCTGGCGATCACCGGCGTGCCGCCCTTCAACGGCTTCTTCAGCAAGTTCGCCATCTTCGCCGGCGGGTTCGAGGTCGGCGCGCATCATTGGGCGCTGATGCTGCTGGTCGTCATCGCGCTGGCGGAATCGGTCGGCTCCTTCGCCTGGTTCCTGAAATGGCTGGGCCATTCGGTGCCCGGCAAGCCTTCCGCCACGATGGCCGCGGCGGCGCCGCTGCCGGCCGGCATGAAGTTCGTGCTGGTGGCCCTGGTGGCGATGACATTGGTCTCAAGCTCCATCGCCGCCTCGTGGCTCGGTTGAGGGAGGGAACGGTCATGAACGGATTTCTCATTGTCAACGGCCTGTCGGGCCTGCTGATCGTCAGCTCCCTTCTGGTCACGCTCGCCGGCAACCCGGCCAACTCCGCCCGCTTCTACGCGCTGCAAAGCTTCATCCTGGTGATGCTGTTCGTGGCGCTGGCGGGGGCCACCGGGTCGGGCGAGCTGTATCTCTGGTCCTTCACCGCGCTGCTGACCAAGGTGATCCTGGTCCCGGCGATCATGTACCGCGCCTTCCGCCGGTTGAGCGATCCGGCCATCGGCACGGGTGCGGTGATGCCGACGGCGCTGTCCATCGTCGGTGCTGCGGTCGCCCTCATTCTCTGCTTCGTCGTGGCGTCCAAGGTGACGCTGCCGGCGGCGGATGCCATCAAGCCGGCGCTGGCGGTATCGCTCGCCCTGTTCTTCATCGGGCTCGCCTGCATCGTGGCGCAGCGGAACATCCTGAAACAGGTGTTCGGCTATTGCCTGATGGAGAACGGGTCGCACCTGACCCTGGCCCTGTTGGCCCCCAACGCGCCGGAGCTGGTGGAGATCGGCATCGCCACCGACGCCATCTTCGCGGTGGTGGTGATGGCGGCGCTGGGATCGCGGATCTTCGACACGCTGCACACGCTCGATGCGCGCCAGCTCACGAGCCTGAAGGGATGACCGCCATGGTACCCTCGATCCTTCCCCCACTTCTGCTGATCGGTCCGCTGGCGGTGGCGCTGTTCCTGCTGACCCTGCCCTGGTTCCGGGAATCGTTGCCCGAAGCCTTCGCGACCGATCGGGACAGCGTGGCGCTGCTGGAGCGCATCCATCTGGGCTCCATCGGCTATGTCTTCCTGCTGAGCATCGCGGCCCTGATCCAGGTGCTGTCGAACGGCGCCATCTCCGCCTTCGGCGACTGGCTGTTCGTCGATGCGCTCGGTGCCGTCTTCATGATGCTGATCGGCGTGGTCGGGCTGATGACCGGCCTCTATTCCATCGCCTACATCCGCCACGACCTGGAGTCCGGCGCCATCGACGCCGGCAAGGTCCGCATCTACTACGGCTTCTTCAGTCTGTTCCTGTTCACCATGCTGCTGGCGGTCACCGCCAACAACATCATCATGATGTGGGCGGCCATCGAGGCGACGACGCTGGGTTCCGCCTTCCTGGTCGGGCTCTACGGGCAGAAATCCTCGCTGGAAGCGGCGTGGAAATACGTCATCATCTGCACGGTCGGCGTCGCCTTCGGCCTCTACGGCACGGTGCTGGTCTTCTCCAACGCCGCCGACGTTCTGGCCGACCCGCATCAGGCGGTGCTGTGGACGGCCCTGGTCGGCCATGCGGCGGAACTGGACCCGATGCTGGTCAAGCTGGCCTTCGTCTTCGCCCTGATCGGCTTCGGCACCAAGGCCGGCATCTTCCCGATGCATGCCTGGCTGCCCGACGCCCATTCCGAGGCGCCGAGCCCGGTGTCGGGCCTGCTGTCGGGCGTGCTGCTGAAATGCGCACTGCTGATCGTCATCCGCTTCTACGTCATCACCGTCGGCACGGTGGGCACCGGCTTCCCGCAGATGTTGCTGCTGACGCTGGGCCTGCTGTCGGTCGGCGTCTCGTCGCTGCTGTTCTTCGTGCAGCAGGATCTGAAGCGCAAGCTGGCCTATTCCAGCATCGAGAATGTCGGGCTGATCGTCGTGGCGCTCGGCGTCGGCGGGCCGCTCGGCATTGCCGCAGCCCTGCTGCACGCCATCAACCACAGCGTCACCAAGGCCCTGTTCTTTTGCAGCGCCGGCAACGTCCTGATGAAATACGGCACCCGCGACCTGCGGGCGGTGAAGGGCGTGCTGCGGGTGGCCCCTGCCACCGGCCTGTTGATGATGGGCTGCGCGCTGGCGCTGGCCGGCTTCCCGCCCTTCAACATCTTCGTCAGCGAATTCATGGTCTTCATGGCCGGGCTGAACGAGGGCTATGGCTGGATCATGGCGCTGTGTGCGCTGTTCCTGTGCATCACCATCGCCGGTCTGGTGAAGATCGTCGCCGACAGCGTGCTGGGCAAGAGCCCGGAGACGATGGCCAAGGGTGACGTCGGCTGGAAGGCGCTCGCCCCGCTGGGCGTGCTGGCGGTGCTGGTGCTGACGCTGGGCTTCGCCGTGCCGCAGCCGCTGTCCACTCTGGTGCAGCAGGCGACCGCGGTGGTGATGAACGGTGACAGCCGCCCGGTGGTGGCCGCCCCCTGGCAAAAATACGACAGGCAGACATACGACACGGCCCGCGCCGGCGGGCAACTGGTGACCGGCAGCCTCTCGCAGACGGAGATTTCCAAATGAACCTCATCACTCCGGACCGGGTCGGGAGCGGCACCATCGCCTCCCTGCGCGAGAGCCTGCCCCACGCGATCCTCGATGAATCCTGGCAGACGGAGTCCCAGGTCACCATCACGGTCAAGCCGGTGTCGCTGCCCGACATCGTCGCCAGCCTCTATTACGACCACAATGGCTGGCTGTCGGTGGTCGTCGGCAACGACGAACGGCCGCTGAACGGCGGCTACGCCGTCTATTATGTCCTGTCCATGGAGGGCGGCGACAAATGCCATGTGGTGGTGCGCTGCGAGGTGCCGGCCGACACGCTGGAATACCCGTCCGTCACCCCCAGGGTACCCGCCTGCGTCTGGGGCGAGCGCGAGGTGCGCGACATGTTCGGCCTGCGCCCGGTCGGGCTGCCGGACGAACGCCGCCTCGTCCTGCCCGATGACTGGCCGGACGAACTTTATCCCCTGCGCAAGGATTCGATGGACTACCGGCTGCGCCCGGCGCCGACCAGCGACGACGAGACCTACCAGTTCATCAACGAGGCCAAGCAGGAGACCCGCGTCGTCCCGCTGGGTCCGCTGCACATCACCTCCGACGAGCCCGGCCATTTCCGCCTGTTCGTCGACGGCGAGGACATCATCGACGCCGATTACCGCATGTTCTACGTCCACCGCGGCATGGAGAAGGTGGCCGAGACGCGGATGGGCTACAATGACGTCACCTTCCTGGCCGACCGCGTCTGCGGCATCTGCGGCTACGCCCACAGCGTCGCCTATGCCAGTTCGGTGGAGAACGCGCTGGGCATCAAGGTGCCGCCGCGGGCGCAGGCTATCCGCTCCATCCTGCTGGAGACGGAGCGGATGCACAGCCATCTGCTGAATCTCGGCCTCGTCTGCCATTTCATCGGCTTCGACACCGGCTTCATGCAGTTCTTCCGCGTGCGCGAGAAGGCGATGACGCTGGCCGAGCTGCTGACCGGCGCGCGCAAGACCTATGCGCTGAACCTGATCGGCGGCGTGCGCCGCGACATCCTGGGCGACCAGCAGGCAAAGACCCGCGAACTGGTGGCCGAACTGCGCGACGACGTGACCCGGCTGGTCGATGTGCTGCTGTCCACCGCCAACGTCAGCGGCCGCGTCAAGGGCGTCGGCCGGCTCGACCCGCAGATCGCCCGCGACTACAGCCCGGTCGGGCCGGTGGTGCGCGGCAGCGGCCACCGCCGCGACACCCGCGCCGACCATGCCTTCGCCGGCTACAAGCTGCTCGACATGCCGGTCCATGTCGAACAGGGCTGCGACGTGCTGTCCCGCACGCTGGTGCGGGTGGCGGAGTTCTTCGACAGCCTGTGGATCATCGAGAAGCTGCTGGACAACGCCCCGGCCGGCCCGGTGCTGACCGAGGATTTCACCTATGTCCCGCACAAGTTCGCGCTGGGCTTCACCGAGGCGCCGCGCGGCGAGGACATCCACTGGTCGATGACCGGCGACAACCAGAAGCTCTACCGCTGGCGCTGCCGCGCCTCGACCTACAACAACTGGCCGGTGCTGCGCTACATGCTGCGCGGCAATACGGTGTCGGACGCCCCGCTGATCGTGGGCAGCATCGACCCCTGCTATTCCTGCACCGACCGCGTGACCGTGGTGGACGTCCGCAAGAAGCGCTCCAAGACCATCGCCTACAAAGAGATGGAGCGCTACTGCCGCGAACGCACGGATTCACCGCTGAAGTGAGGGGGGGCGGACATGCTCAAGCTACTCAAGGAAATCTTCCGCACGGGCGAGGCGACGGTCAAATACCCCTTCGCCCCGATGCCGGTCTGCAAGGACTTTCGCGGCAAGCCGGACCATAATGCGGTGGACTGCATCGCCTGCGCAGCCTGCACCGTCGCCTGTCCGGCCAACGCCATCGGGATGGAGACCGACACCGCCGCCGGCAGCCGCACCTGGTCGATCGATTACGGGCGCTGCGTCTTCTGCGGCCGCTGCGAGGAATCCTGCCCGACTGGCGCCATCCGCCTGTCCGACGATTTCGAACTGGCGGTCGGCAGCAAAGCCGACCTGACGCGCAAGGCGGTCTTCACGCTGGCCGACTGCGCCTGCTGCGGCAAGCCCTTCGCCCCGGCCAAGGAGGTCGATTACGTCGCCCGCCTGCTGAGCCAGTCAGCCCGCAGTGCGGAGGAGGCGGACCGGCTGCGGCTGACCGCCTCGACCTGCCCGGCCTGCAAGCGCGCCCAGGATGTCCACCAGATCGCCGGCATGGGAATCGCCCGGCAGATGGAAGCCGGAAAACCGGTCAAGGAACTGGAGACCACGCCATGACCATCCCCGTAGACCCCAAGACCCTGGTGGCGGAGATGTCGCCGGTCTCCACCAGCGAACAGATCGCCACGATGAAGAAGGCGCTGCTGAAGAACATCCAGCGCTCCGCCTACGTCTATCGCGTCGATTGCGGCGGCTGCAACGGCTGCGAGATCGAGATCTTCTCGTCCATCACCCCGGTGTTCGACGCCGAGCGTTTCGGCATCAAGGTGGTGGCCTCTCCCCGCCATGCCGACATCCTGCTGTTCACCGGCGCCGTGACCCGCGCCATGCGGATGCCGGGGCTGCGCGCCTATGAGGCGGCGCCCGATCCGAAGATCGTGGTGTCCTACGGTGCCTGCGGCTGTACCGGCGGCATCTTCCACGACCTCTACTGCGTCTGGGGCGGCACCGACAACATCGTGCCGGTGGACGTCTACATCCCCGGCTGCCCACCGACGCCGGCCGCGACCATCCACGGCTTCGCCGTGGCGCTCGGCCTGCTGGAGCAGAAGCTGAAGGCCGAGACCCATGTCGAGGCAGCCGGCGAGACCGCCACCCTGGCCCATCCCGACATCCCCTATGCGCTGCGGGTCCGGCTGGAACGCGAGGCGCGGCGGATGGCCGGATACCGCCAGGGCGGCGACATCGCCGAGGAGTTCATGGCCCTGCTGGAGGGGCATGCGCACATGCTGGGCTCCTTCACCCTGTCCGAGCGGATGCTGGAGGCCATCGGCGAGGAGCGCGACCCGCGCCGCGCCGAGATCATCGGCCGGCTGGTCGAGGTGGTGCAGCAGGCGATACGGGGAGACGCGCCATGAACACGCCCGTACAGGCCGATCCCGGTTCCATCCCCGGTCTGCGCGCCGACCGCGGCGTTGCGCCGGAGGTGGTGTTCTACCAGCTGAACGCCAAAGTGCTGGAGCGCAAGGAGGATATCCCCGAGGATGCCAAGCAGGTGGTCTATTATTCGCTGGCCATCGGGCATCACATCGGCGTGTTCGACTGCTTTAAGCCGGCCTTCCGCTGCACCACCGCGGTGTTCGACCGCGTTCTCGACGCGCTGAAGGACAGCGAGGAGGCGCACCGCAAGCTGTCGGGCCTGCTGCGCTTCGGCGAGATCACGGTGGACAGCAGCCACATCCGGCCGCTGATGACGGCCGTCGAGGCGGCGCTGCCCACCGCGCCGCCCGATGTTGCCGCGTGGCTCGACTGGCTGCGCACGGCGCTGGACGCCATCCGGCGCGAACCTGCGATCTATCTGATGGGGAGACGGCTGTCATGACCGATGTCGTATTCACGGTTGGCAATGTCCTGCGCGGCGACGACGGTGCCGGCCCGCTGCTGGCCCAGTTGCTCGACGAGCAGCCGGCCCCCGGCTGGATCGTGGTGGATGGCGAGGATGTGCCGGAAAACCACACCCACCACATCCGCGCGCTGGCACCGCACCGGGTGCTGATCGTCGATGCCGCCGAGATGGAGCTGCCGCCGGGCGAGGTCCGCCTGATCGAGCAGGACAGCGTCGCCGAACAGTTCATGGTCACCACCCACGCCATCCCGCTGAACTTCCTGATCGACAGCCTGCGGGAAACCGTGCCGGAGATCCTGTTCCTCGGCATCCAGCCGCAGGACACCAGCTTCTTCGCGCCGGTCACCACCACCGTCCGCAGTTCGGTGGAGGCCGTGCATGACCGGCTGGTCCGCGGTGAGGGATTCGAGGCCTACGAGACGGTGGGCTGATCCGGACATCGAGGCAACTAAAGAAGTGGAGGAAATTCGCCATGGCGGATCCTGCATCGAAAGACACGCCGGTCCTCGGCATGGACGCCTATTCGCCCGCCGAGATCCAGGACAAGGTCGAAAAGCTGGGGGTGAAGAAGGCGACGATGCCCTTCCTGCCCAGCTTCATGCTGGCGGTGGTCGCCGGCGGCGGCATCGGGTTGGGCGGCATGTTCTTCGTCATCGTACTGGCCGATCCCGCTCTGAGCTTCGCCGTCCAGCGCATATTGGGCGGGCTGGTCTTCTCGCTCGGCCTTGCCATCGTCATGGTCGGCGGGGCGGAGCTGTTCACCGGCAACTGCCTGATCGTGATGGCGCGGGCCAACGGCCAGATCAGCACGGCGCAGGTGCTGCGCAATTGGGCGACGATCTGGATCGGCAATGCGGTCGGGGCGATGGGCCTCGTCTTCCTGATCTACCTGTCGCACCACACCGAGATGAACAACGGTACGGTCGGCGCCGCGGTTCTGAAGCTCGCCATCGGCAAGATCGCGCCCGACGCGGTGACGATCTTCTTTAAGGGCATCCTGTGCAACCTGCTGGTCTGCCTCGCGGTTTGGCTCGCCTATGCCGGCCGCACGGTGACCGACAAGATCGTGGCGCTGACCCTGCCGGTCGCCGCCTTCGTCGCCGCCGGCTTCGAGCACTGCATCGCCAACCTGTATTTCCTGCCGCTGGCCTATCTGTTGAAGGTGACGGGCCATGTCCCGGCCGGGCTGGACGTGTCGGCGATCACGGCGGGCGGCATCCTGCACAACCTGCTGTTCGCCACGCTGGGCAACATCGTCGGCGGATCGGTGTTCGTCGGCGGCATCTATTGGCTGATCTACCGCAAGGGTCTGGGCGGCCTGACCCCACTGCCGGCTCAAAAGCCGCTGCCGTCGATGGGACAGCGGGCGGCGACCCACTGAAAAGACCGCGCATGCAAATGAAAAGCCTGCGGGCCGGCGATGAACCGGCCCGCAGGCTTTTCCTTCCCCCCCGATCAGACAGGCATCGCGACCCGTGACGGAACGGCGTAGACGGTGAGGCGGCCTTGGCGCACGAAGGCGACGACCCCCACCCCCACCGTTTCGGCGAAGCCGACGCACAGCGAGGTCGGGGCGGAGATGGCGGCGATCAACGGAATGCCGGCGGCGGCGGTCTTGTGGACCATCTCGAAGGAACAGCGGCTCGACACCACGACAAAGCCGCCGGTCGGGTCGATCCGGTCGCGGGCGAGCGCGCCGATCAGCTTGTCGAGCGCATTGTGCCGGCCGACATCCTCACGCACCGCCACCAGCTCGCCATCGGGGCGGGCAAAGCCGGCGGCATGGACGGCCCCGGTCTCCCGGTTCAGGCTCTGCCCCGCCGGCAACGCCGCCATGGCGCGGATGATCGCGTCCGGTTCGATGCGGGCGGCGGAGCGGACCGGATCGAGCGGCCGCAGGGTTTCGGCAAAGCTGTCGGCGCCGCAACGGCCGCAGCCGGACCCACCCATCAGGTTGCGCTTGCGTCTGAGCAGGGCGGCCAGCCGCTCCACCGGCAGCTGCATGCGGATGCGGACGCCGTCCGTCAGCTCCTCAATGGCGGTGACGACCAGTTCGTCGGCGCTGCCGACGATCCCCTCGCTGAGGGAAAAGCCGGTGGCGAAATCCTCCAGGTCGGTGGGTGTCGCCAGCATGACGGCGAAGAGATCGTCGGCATAGACGAGCCCGACCGGCATTTCGTCGACGATCTTCTCTTCCCGTCGGTCGAAGCCGGAGTCCGTGCGGACAATCGCCTGCACCCGCCGGAGTCCGTGGTGGGAGAGCGGGCTACCCAGGGAAAGTGCGGCGGACGGCGCGGAGGTACAGGTGGTTGCATGTTCCATGGTAGGGCCCAAACCCTGGCGGTGGCGGCAATTGCGGACGGTGAGGTGCGGGCGCCGGCTGGACGGTCCGTCATGGTCTACCGTCGGCGCGGCCCGGTCCCTGGAGCATCGAACCCGGCAGCAAGGTCAGCCAAGCACCCGCTGCCCGATTCTGCACCAAGCCGCCGCAGAACGACATGCGACATTCCGGCTCATGCCAAATATTCGCCAAAGAGATCTGGATAAACATTATCTATTGAACGATAGAAATCCATTATCAAACAGTCTTGTTCTATGAAAACTACCATTGTCCTAATTTATAATTTGCAGCAGTCAAATAGCGGTGATATGCCTTGGAGGTCTTTTGAGCCGATGCCTTTTGCCGCTCGGTACTTCCGGCTCCCATCGTGGAGAAGGACGATGCATGAACTCTCATTGTGCGAACGCCTGATCGACTTGCTGCAGGAGGAATCGCAGCGCCACGTCTTCCATCGGGTCACGCGGATCCGGTTGGCGGTGGGGCGGTTCGCCTGCGTCGATCCGGAGGCCCTTCGCTTCGCCTTCGATGTGGTCAGGCGCGATACGCTGGCCGAAGGAGCGACGGTGGACATTCAACAGCCGCCCGGTTTGGTCTGGTGTGAAGACTGTTCCAGCGAGAGAGAGGTTCCGACGCGCCTCTCCCCCTGCCCGGTCTGCGGCGGACTGCGCCTGTCCCCCCGCGGCGGCGACGAGCTGACGCTGGTCGAATTGGAAGTGGCATGACGGCACGAGAAGGAGCCCGACCATGTGCCTGGGAGTACCGGCCAGAATCATCGCCATCGCCGATACCCAACGGATGCTCGCCGTCGCCGACATCCTGGGTGAAAGGCGGGAAATCAACCTGTCCTGCATCGCCGAACCGGGCGACGACATGACCGGTCAGATCGGCCAATGGGTCCTGGTCCATCTTGGCTTCGCGCTTTCACGCGTCGAGGAAGCCGACGCACGGGTCACCCTCGACCTGCTTCGCCAGGTCGACGAGGCAGAGGCCGGGCGAGGGCACCTGAAGGCCTCCCTGCTCGCCTGATCTGGGCGATATGGCCGGCCGAACCCACAGGAGATTGTTCCGATGAACAGGTTGCTTTCCGCCGGCCTCGCCGGCGTTCTGGCGGCGACGCTGGCTCTACCGGCTGCTGCCCACACCGGCCATGCCGGCGACGCAATGTTCCTTCAGGGGGTGCTCCACCCGCTGACCGGCATCGACCATCTGCTGACCATGGTGGCGGTCGGCATCTGGGCGGCACAGAACGGTGGCCGTGCGATCTGGATGCTGCCGGCCGCCTTCATCGCCATGCTGTCCGGCGGCGCTGCGCTCGGCATGGCGGGGTTCGAACTGCCGGCGGTGGAAGCCGGGATCGCCGCCTCGGTGGCAGTGCTCGGGCTGCTGGTGCTGCTGAACAGGCGGGTGCCGGTCGTCGTCGCCGCGCTCCTGGTCGGCGCCTTCGCCGTTCTGCATGGACATGCTCACGGCACCGAGATGCCGCAGACCACTGAGCCGCTCCTTTATGGGCTGGGCTTCGTTCTGTCCACCGCGACACTACACGGCATCGGCATCGCCATGGGTCTGGCTCGCCACATCCCGCGCAGGCTGCTCGCAGCGCGGATGCTGCGGCAGCCGGATTCGTCAACGTCGTCCAGTCGCGGCTGACGGGATCGGCGGATTCCTGGCCTTCACACGATGAAATGGCCGGGATGGCTGTAGACCACGATGCGCTCGTCACGCGCAAAGCCTGCCAGCGTCAAACCGCACCCCTCCGCCAGCCGCACCGCAAGCGCGGTCGGAGCGGAGATGGCGACGAGGCATCCGATCCCGGCAACCGCCGCCTTCTGGACCATTTCGAAGCTGGCCCGGCTGGATGTCAGGATGAACCCGTCGGTGGGATAGGCTCCGGTGCGCGCCATCCAGCCGATCAGCTTGTCGAGCGCGTTGTGCCGGCCGACATCTTCACGGATCGCCGTGATGGTGCCCGACCGTTCGACCCAGGCGACGCCATGGACCGCGCCCGTCAGGCGGTGCAGGCGCTGGTGCTCGGCGAAGCCGGCAAGCGCGCGGGTTACGGCAGTAACCGGCACGGGTGCGCCGCGCACCACCCTGTCCTTGACACGCGCCACTGCCTCCAGCTTCTCCACCCCGCACAGGCCGCAGCCGGTGCGCGCGGCCATGCTGCGGCGGCGATTCTTCAGGGCCATGAAGCGTTCCAGCGGGATGTCCATATGGACCTCCAGCCCGTCGCAGCCTTCCCTGACGGCGATGTCGAACAGCTCGTCCGGACCGGACAGGATGCCCTCCGACAGGCTGAAGCCCAGTCCCAGATCGTCCAGATTCTCAGGAGAAGCCAGCATCACCGCATGGGAAATGCGGTTGTAGACCAGCGCGACCGGGACCTCCTCGATCACAAGATCGTCGCAGGCCTCCGCCCGCCCCTGCTCCAGCCGCAGGACGGCGGTGCGGTGGACGGTTGGAAAGGCGGTCCCGTCCGAAGGAGCGGTCAGCATGTCGAGCGGCATGTCAGTCTCCTAGAGTATGATCGGTTCAAGCGGAATCGCTTGAAGCGTGAATCACACGGAAAACCAAAAGGTTAGAGCCTGTCTGATGCTTCGATAAACATCAGACAGGCTCTAGGGCTCAGACCTTCTTGCCCGTGGTCTCGCGATACCAACGCGGATGGTGCTTCCTGGCCCAGCCATGGGTAACAACGCCTTCGACCATCGCACGGATCGTGCCCTGAACCCAAAGCGCCGCGTAGACATGCACGATGATCGAGGAGATCAGCACCACCGCGCTCGTCGCATGGACCAGCAGGGCGATGCGGATGACCGGGATCGGAAAGGAAGCGGCGAAATAGGGCCGCCACGCGATGACGCCCGAACCCAGCAATGCTGCCATGCACAGCACCATCACCCAGAACATGCCCTTCTGGCCGCCGTTGTAGCGGCCGATGTCGCCGACCTCGTTGCCCTTCATGACCTCCTTCACCGCGACCATCCAGCGGATGTCCTCGCGGTTCAGCAGGTTGTGGTGCCAGTAGCGGAAGAACTGCCGGCCGAAGGCGACGAACATGACCACACCGACGAAGGGATGGACGATGCGTGCCAGCTCCGGCGTGCCGAACACGCCGGTCAGCCAGAAGAAGGCCGGGTAGAAGAAGGCCAGACCGGAGATCGCCAGCAGCACGAAGCAGACCGCAACGACCCAATGGTTGATCCGCTCGGCGGCGCTGTAGCGCTGGATCAGCTTTTCCCTGGCCGGATTTTCTGCGACCGGATTTTGCGTGGCCAGATTTTCAGCCTTGTCCGTCATGACCGGTCCTCCTCGCGGGTGTCCGCCTTTGCGTCGTCGTTGGCGTCCTGGTGGGCGTCGTCATTGGCCCGGTTGGGACCGACCGTGATGTAGTGGAAGAAGCCGAACAGGCCGGCGGCGGCGATGCCGACCGTCGCCAGCGGCTTCAGGGCACCCTTCCACAGGCCGACCGCCGTGCTGATCGACGGATCGTTGGGCAGGCCGGAATACTGCTCCGGCTTGTCGGCATGGTGCAGCACATACATCGTGTGTGTGCCGCCGACGCCCGGCGGGTCGTAGAGGCCGGCATTCTGGAAACCGCGGCTCTGGAGGTCGGCGATGCGGGTGGCCGCGACCTCCTTCATATCCTCCTTCGAACCGAACTGGATGGCGCCGGTCGGACAGGTCTTGACGCAGGCCGGCTCCAGCCCGACCGCCACGCGGTCGGAGCACATGTTGCACTTGTACGCCTTGCCGTCCTTCGGGCTGAGGCGCGGCACGTTGAACGGGCAGCCGGACACGCAATAGCCGCAGCCGATGCAGTTATCCTGGTTGTAGTCGACGATGCCGTTCTTGTGCTGGACGATGGCGCCCGGCGACGGGCAGGCCTTGAGGCAACCAGGCTCGGCGCAATGCATGCAGCCGTCCTTGCGGATCAGCCACTCCAGCTTGCCGTTCTCCTCCACCTCGGCGAAGCGCATGACGGTCCAGGCCTGCGACGACAGGTCGGTCGGGTTGTCGTAGACGCCGACGCAGGTGCCGACATCGGCGCGCAGTTCGTTCCATTCGGAACAGGCGACCTGACAGGCCTTGCAGCCGATGCAGACCGACACGTCGATGAGCTGGGCGATCTCGGCCGGGTTCCGGGCCTCGGCCGCCGCGGTCGGGCTCGCCGAGCGGCGCTGGATGTCCAGAGATGACGAGGTCATGGCGTTACGCTCCCACGATCTTCTCGACGTTCACGAGGAACGCCTTGTATTCCGGCGTCTGGGTGTTGCAGTCGCCGACGGCCGGCGGCAGGGTGTTGGACAGGTAGCCCTTACGTGCCACCGTCTCCCATCCCCAGTGCAGTGGGATGCCGACCTGATGGATGGTCTTGCCGCTGACCGTCAGCGCCTTGACGCGCTTGGTCACCACCGCCTTCGCCTTGATGAAGCCGCGCCGGGAGCTGACCTTCACGGTGTCGCCGGTGCGGATGCCCTTCTCGGCGGCCAGCGTCTCGCCGATCTCCACGAACTGCTCGGGCTGGGCGATGGCGTTCAGCGCCACGCTCTTGGTCCAGAACTGGAAATGCTCGGTCAGGCGGTAGGTGGTGCCGACATAGGGGAACTGGTCATGGGTGCCGAGCCGCGCCTTGTCGGCGGGGAAGATGCGTACCGCCGGGCTGGTGACCACCTTCGGATGGAGCGGGTTGGTGCCGAGCGGGCTTTCCATCGGCTCGTAATGCTCGGGGAACGGCCCGTCCACCAGCTTGTCGGTGGCGAACAGGCGGCCGACGCCCTCCGGGTTCATGATGAAGGGGTTCATGCCGCTGGAGGGCGCCGCGTCGATCTTGAAGTCCGGCACGTCGGCGCCCGCCCACCGCTCACCGGTCCAGGAGATCAGCGTGCGCTTCGGGTCCCAGGGCTTGCCCGACGGGTCGCAGGAGGCGCGGTTGTAGATGATGCGACGGTTGGCCGGCCAAGCCCATGCCCAGCCCGGCGTGTTGCCGAGACCGGAATCCGAGTTGTCGCGCCGCGCCATCTGGTTGCCCGCCTGGGTCCAGCAGCCGGCGAAGATCCAGCAGGCCGACAGGGTGGAGCCGTCATCCTGCATCAGCGCGAAGCCCGGAAGCTGCTCGCCCTTGCGGGCCAGGAACTTCGTCGAGTCCTTCGGGTCGGGGATGTCGGCGAGCGCCCGGCCGTTCAGTTCCTTCGCCAGTTCCTCCGGCGTCGGTTCCAGCGGGTTCCGATAGGGCCAGGAGAGATTGAGGATCGGCTCCGGCGCCGTGCCGCCATCCCGGCGGTAGAGATCGCGCAGCGCGACGAACAGTTCGGCGATGATCTCCTGGTCGGTCTTGGCCTCGCCCGGCGGATTGGCGCCCTTATGGTGCCATTGCAGCCAGCGCGCCGAACTGACGATGGCGCCATCCTCCTCGGCGAAGCAGGTCGACGGCAGGCGGAACACCTCGGTCTTGATGGCGGCGGTGTCGACGTCGTTGATCTCGCCGTGGTTGCGCCAGAAAGACGCCGTCTCCGTGGCGATCGGGTCGATCACCACCATGTATTTCAGCTTGGAGAAGCAGGCGGCGGTCTTGCGCGCGTCGGGGAAGGAGGTCAACGGGTTGAAGCCCTGGACGATTAGCCCGTTGACCTTGCCGTTGTGCATCAGGTCCATGACCTGCAGCACGTCGTACATCTTGTCCCACTTGGGGATCCAGTCATAGCCCCAGTCATTGTCCCGGGTGGCGTTGTCGCCCCAGAACCATTTCATCAGGCTGACGAAGAATTTCGGCGTGTTGCTCCAGAAATTGAGCTGGCCGGGCTGCTGCGCCTTGGGCGTCGTCCTGGCGAGATAGTCGGCGAGCGTCGGGTGCGCCTTCTCGTTCGGCAGCGTCAGATAGCCGGGCAGGCTGGTGGACAGCAGGCCGAGGTCGGACAGGCCCTGGATGTTGGAATGGCCGCGCAGCGCGTTCACGCCACCGCCGGGCATGCCGATGTTGCCCAGCAGCAGCTGGATCATCGCCATGGTGCGGATGTTCTGGGCGCCGACCGTGTGCTGGGTCCAGCCGAGCGCGTAGAGGATCGTGCCGACCTTGTCTCGCGCCGAGGTTTCGCCCAGATAGCGGCAGACCGTCAGGAAGCCGTCCTTCGGGCTGCCGGTCAGGTCGGCCACCACGTCGGGCGTGTAGCGCGCGTAATGAGCCTTCATCAGGTTCCAAACGCAGCGCGGATGCTGGAGCGTCGGGTCGGTCCGGGCGTTGCCCGCCTCGTCGAACTCGTAGTTCCAGCTCTTGCGGTCGTACTGCCCCTTGGCCGGATCGAAGCCGGAGAACAGGCCGTCCTCGAAGCCGAAGCCTTCGTCGACGATGTAGGAGGCGTTGGTGAACGCCTTCACATACTCCCACTGGATTTTATCGTTGGCGATCAGCCAGTTGATGACGCCGCCCAGGAAGACGATGTCGGAGCCGGCGCGGATCGGGACATACTCGTCGGCCACGGCGGCGGAGCGGTTGAAGCGCGGATCGACCACGACGATCCGGGCGCCCCTCTTCTTCGCCTCGATGGCCCATTTGAAGCCGACGGGGTGCGCCTCGGCCGGGTTGCCGCCCATCACCAGGATGAAGTCGGCGTTGGAGATGTCCACCCAGGTGTTGGTCATCGCCCCGCGCCCGAAGGTCGAGGCCAGCGCCGACACGGTCGGGCCGTGGCAGACGCGGGCCTGCGCGTCGGTGCCGACGATGCCGAGCGAACGCATGAACTTCTGCGTCAGGATGCCGGTCTCGTTCGATGAGGCCGAGGCGGTCAGCATCGCCGTCGACACCCAGCGGTTCACCGTCACGCCCTGGTCGTTCCTGACGACGATGTTGGCGTCGCGGTCGTCCTTCATGTGGCGGGCGATGCGCGCGACCGCCTCATGCCAGGAGATGCGCTTCCACTCGCTGCTGCCGGCCTCGCGCACCTCTGGATATTTGAGGCGGTTCGGGCTGTGGATGAAGTCCAGCAGGCCGGCGCCCTTCGGACAGAGCGAGCCGCGGCTGACGGGATGGTCGGGGTCGCCCTCGATATGGACGATCTCCGCCTTCGCGTTCTTGGCACCGTCGCCCAGGCTGTACATCAGCAGGCCGCAGCCGACCGAACAATAGGTGCAGGTGTTGCGGATCTCCTTGGCGCGGGTCAGCTTGAACTGACGCACCTCGGCCAGTGCGGTGGACGGCAGGAACCCCAGCGCGGCCACGCTGGAGGCCGCGATTCCTCCCGCCGTTCCCTTCATGAATTGCCGACGACTGAGCTGCATGGTTCCTCCCGGATTTGCGCTGTTCTGGGCGCGCCCAAGGCAGGTTCCGTGCCAGTCCGGAAAAACCCTCAATCCCTGTGGTTTTCCGTCATGGCCTTAGCAAGCTTATGGACATTCTGTCCGGATCGGAGGGACAGAATGTCCACATAAGGGTTAGGCCGATTGGCGTTTTCCGTTGTGGAAAGGCGGCTCAAGCGGGTTGTACGGAAATTGCAGCGGGTGGCAGGCGCAACCTTTTGAGAAACGGCCCCCCATGTCCCAGCACCGCCACGCCACTGCTACCGAAGGCTCCACTCCCGTCAGCGGGGCGATGGCCGACGCCATGGCCGCCGCCGGACTGGAGCCCGGCCGGTCGCCGTCCCCCGTGCGTCTGCCGGATGCCGCCATGCTGTTTCAACGCCGGGCCGGGCGCCTTCGCAGCCTCGCCCCTGGTCACCGGCTGTCCTCCTGGCTGGCCTTCGTGGCGCAGTTGAGCGACGCCCAGCATGAGCTGGCCACGGTCCCGACCGCGGTGTCGCCGGAGGCAGGCTGGCTTTCCGACCTCGAACAGCTGCGTCACCGGCTGCGCGGCACGCTCCCGGCGGCGGCGGAGAATGCGCTGGAGGATCTGCCCTGGGGCGACGGGTCGGCGCTGAACGCCTTGGCCGCGCGGCTGCTGACCGGCGAGGCGAACCGTGAGGACATCGGCGGCGCGCCCTTCATCGTCGCCGCCCTTCAGGTCGCCTGGACCCGCCACGCCGGGGGATTGGAGGCTGGTGCGGTCTCCGCCTCGGCGGTGGCCGGCCACTGCCCGGTTTGCGGAAGCGCGCCGGTTGCCGGGGTGATCCACACCGGGAGCCAGATCGGCGGGCTGCGCTATCTCCATTGCGGCCTCTGCCATACGGCGTGGCACCATGTCCGCAGCGCCTGCGTGGCCTGCGGCGAAGGCAACCGGATCGAGCTGCGGCTGATCGAGGCAGGGGAGGATTTCGGCAAAGGATCCAACGATCCGGCGCGTGCCGAAACCTGCGAATCCTGCAACGGCTATCTGAAGCTGTTCCTGATGGAGAAGGCGCCCGGCCTCGACTCGGTGGCCGACGACCTTGCCTCCTTCGCCCTCGACATCCTGGTCGGCGACGAGGGATTCCAGCGGATCGGCGGCAACCCCTTCCTTGCCCAGGCGGGATGAGCGTCGGGTTCACCCGTCGCCGAACAGGACCGATGGGGATGCCGCTTCGCCGGGCCGGCCGGCGAAGCGGGCCTTCCGGCGCAAGGCCACGGTGAAGGTGGTGCGGAGGCCGGGCCGGCTCTCCACGGCGATGTGACCGCCCTGGCGCTGGACGATGGCGAAGCTGATCGACAGGCCCAGCCCCGTCCCCTCGGACTTCTTGGTGGTGAAGAAGGGATCGAAGACGCGGCCGAGACAGTCGGGCGCGATGCCGTGTCCGGTGTCATGGACCGACAGGACGACGCCCGCCTCGCCATCCTCCGGAAAGCGCGTGTCGGCGGTCTCGATGGTCAGCGTGCCGCCGTCCCGCATCGCCTGGACGGCGTTGACCATCAGGTTGACCAGCACCTGCTGCAACTCGCCCCGGCTGATCTCGACCGGCACCGTCGCTGTCAGGCTGGTTTCCACCGCGATGCGGCGGCGCCCCATGGTGTGGCGGGTCAGCAGCAGGCAGTCGAGGACCACGGCGTTGACGTCGACCGGTTCCGCCTGCCCGGCATAGTCGCCCGGCCGGGCGAACTGGAGCAGCTTGGCGATGATGGTCTGGATGCGCCGGGTCTGCTCGTCGATCAGGCGGATCTCGTCCTTCACCGGTGCGGCGGCATCGCCCAGCACCTCGCCCAGCAGGTCGAGGTTGCCCTGGATCACCGCGACGGGGTTGTTGATCTCGTGGGCGACCCCGGCGGTCAACTGGCCGATGGCGGCCAGCTTCTCGCTCAACACCAGCTGGCGGCTGGCCTGCCGGAGGGTGGCATTTGCGCTTTCCAGCTCGGCCGTGCGTTCGGCGACCTTGCGGTCGAGGTCTTCGGCCGACCGCTGCAACTCCAGCCGGCGGGCCGCCAACGAGTCCAGCAGCTGGTCGAAGGCCCGCGACAGCCGCCCGAGCTCATCCCGGCTCCGGCTCGGCCCGGCGCGCGCCGTTTCATCGCCCGCCTCGATGGTGGCGATGACCCGGTTCATCCGTTCGAGCGGCCGGAAAATCGCCTGGGCGAAGCGCAGGTCGGCCAGGGTTCCCAGCGCGGAAACCGCCAGGAACGCCAGGACCAGCCCGGTCATGGCGCGGTACAGCGCGTCCTGCAACGGCGCTTCCAGGAAGCCGACATAGAGCATGCCGATGCGCCGCCCTTCGGTGTCGAGCAGCGGCTCGTAGCCGGAGACATAGGTGTCGTCGACCACGAAGGCGGAGCCCAGCCACACCCTCCCTTCGCCCATCACCCGGCGGTAGACCGCCGCCGACGCCCGCGTGCCGAGCGCACGCTCTCCTTCGAACAGGCGGACATTGGTGGCGATGCGGGTGTCGTCGAGGAACAGGGTTGCGGTGCCCTGGCTGCCGAGCGGCAGCGACGCCTCCTGATAGACGACGGTGTTGATGCGGTCGACGATGGTCTGGCTGCCGTTGAGCAGCATGCCGCCCTCCAGCACGCCGAGAATCTCGCCATCGAGCCCAAAGATCGGCACGGCGGCGTGGATGGTCAGCGCCCGGTCCTCCACGCTGCGAGCGGTGGATGCGGCGTTGCGGGTGGGGACCAGCGGAATGAGGGTGCGGGCCGGCAGGGACGGGTCGATGACGGCGAGATGCTCCGGCTCCAGCACGTCGAGCCCATGGGTGCCGTCGCCCCGCAAGGCCGAGCGTACCACCGTCCAGCCGGACCGGTCAGCCCTTTCCGATCCGGCCCCTTCCGAACCGGCACCAGCCCGCACCCGGCCCTGCGGATCGAGCAGCAGCAGGAAGTCCAGCCCCTGCCGGTGCGCGGTCTCGTCCAGCAGCGCCTCAAGCCTGCCGCCTTCCCGCCGCTCGAGCGCAAGCGCCAAGCGGTGGGAGGCGGCGAGCGCCGCCAGCCCGTCGCCGACCGTGCCCTGCACGCGGTCGAACACCTGCCGGGCGGTGCCGAGATCGGCGCTGACCTTGTTGATCAGCAGCTGGTTGTAGCCCTGGGTGCCCCAGTACCAGACGATCAGCAGCAGGGCGGGCATGCCCAGCAGCAGCGGCGCCAGGACCAGCGCCAGCAGCTTGTGGCGGACCGATCCGGTGAAGGGTGTCAGACGCTCGTCCAGCGCGGCGCGCAGGCGGCTCAGATGCCCCATTCGGCCCACTTCCGGTCGAGCGTCTTGCGCGATACCCCCAGCAGGGCGGCGGCCCGCGCCCGGTTCCCGCCGCAATCGGCCAGCACGGCCAGGATGTGGCGCTTTTCGACCTCGGCCAGCGTCTGCCCGCCGGCTGCGTCGGCGCCTGCCCCCTCCTGGGCGACATGGACCGACAGCCCCAGATCCTCCAGCGGAAACTCGCCGAACAGAAGGGCGCGCTCCACGAGGTTGCGCAGTTCGCGCACGTTGCCCGGCCAGCCATGGGCGATCAGCGCCGCTTCGAGCGGCGGGTCGATGTCCAGCGGCGGAACCCCCAGGCGCAGCGACAGCACCCCCATGAAGCGGCGCGCCAACTCGACCACATCGTCGCCCCGCTCCCGCAGCGGCGGAACGCGCAGGGTCATCACGGCAAGCCGGTAGAACAGGTCGGCCCGGAACCGGCCGGCGGAGACCTCCGCCTTCAAGTCGCGGTTGGTCGCGGCCACGACGCGGACATCCACCGGAAGCTCCTGTTCGCCGCCGACCGGGCGGATGCGGCGTTCCTCCAGAACGCGCAGCAGCTTCGATTGCAGCGCCAGCGGCAGCTCACCGATCTCGTCCAGGAACAGCGTGCCGCCATGGGCATAGTAGAACAGCCCCTTGCGCGCCTCCTTGGCTCCGGTGAAGGCGCCGCGCAGATGGCCGAACAGCTCCGCCTCCACCAGATCGGCCGAGACGGCGGCGCAGTTCAGCGCCACGAAGGGCCGCTCGGCCCTGTGCGAGCGGGTGTGCAGGGCGCGCGCCACCAACTCCTTGCCGACGCCGGATTCCCCTTCGATCAGCACGGTGGATGGCGACGGGGCGACCCGTTCGATGAGCGCCCGCAGGCGCAGGATCGCCGCCGAGCGGCCGACGATCTCATCGGTGGTGCCCCGCCGCTTGGCCAGTTGCCGCCGCAGGACGAAATTCTCGCGCTGGAGCCGGGTGCGCTCCATGCAGCGGGCGATGGCGCTGACGATCTGCTCGACCCGGAACGGCTTCAGGATCAGATCGGCCGCCCCGGCCCGCAACGCCTCGATGGCGGTGTCGATGTCGGCGAAGGCGGTGATCAGGATCACGTCGCCGCCGAAGCCGGCCGCCTGCAACTCCTTCAGCCAGTCGAGGCCCGACTGCCCCGGCAGGGCGATGTCGAGGATGATCAGATCGACACAGTGCCGTTCGAGATGAAGCGCCGCGTCCTCGGCGCTGCCCGTCGTGGTGACGCGCCAGCCGCGCCGCTCCAGGCTGCGCGACAGGAAATTGCGGATGCCTTCCTCGTCATCGACGATCAGCACGGACGGTGCGGACGCCGGCTCCTCCGCCGCGGCCGCGGACGGGATGGCTGTGTCGTCGGGCGGCGGGGAATCGGTTGGCATTCTGGGCTTCAGCGAGGCATCGGGCAGGGGTATGGCCGCGCGATCATAACGAATGTCCCCACTGTTTCCAGTGACAAGCGGCAATCTGCCGCTACTGCCTCCCAGTTGGGTTAACAATTCACTACCGCTTTGATTGCAGCGGCCCTGTCTAAGGCACACGGTTGGCAAGAAAAACCGTTTGTTTGGACACGAACTATTGTCTATCATATTTCAGTCAATGCAATCGCATAGCAATTATCTGGGCCGGGTTGTCCTGCTCCCGTTGCCGCCGGTTGCCTTGGGCAGAAAGCCCCCGATCAACTCCACCGTCCTTGGAAAGACACATCCCATGGCCCTGCACGCCTGGTTTTCCGATCGGAAACTGGTTCACAAGCTGTTCATCCCGGCGGTCCTGCTGCTTGCCGTCATGGGCAGCGTGGTCTGGACGGCCAGATCGGCCCTGGTCGACCTGACCGCCTCCACGAGCCGGGTGACCGATGTGGTGGCCGGGCGGCTGTCGGCGGCACTGACCATCCAATCGGCCATGGGCGATGCGATGGACGCGGAATCCAACGCGCTGGTCGCCGGCACGCGCGAGCGCATCGACGCCGCCTTCGCGAGCTACAAGGACAATATCGGCAAGGCGCTGACCGCCATCGACCGGCTGGCCGCGGCCTACGACGCCCCGGCCGACCGCGAGGCGATCTCCGGGATCAAATCCATCGTCGGCGAGTATGAGCGGGTGTCGCAGAAGGCGGTCGAGCTGGCGCGGGCCTATGACACCGACAGCGCGATCCGCGTGTCGATCGACGTCGGCCGCCCGGTCCGGCAGAAGCTGAACGCGGCCCTGTCGGAGCGGGTGGAGCACAGCCTGGAGGAGACCAAGCGCGCCGAGGACCGGGCGCTGGCGCTGTCCTCCAGCGTGATGACCCGCCTGTACGGTGTCGCCGGTGTCGGGCTGCTGGTCGCCTTCGGCCTGTTCGGCTCCATCATCGTGGCTTTCGTCGTCCGGCCGCTGCACCGGCTGGTCGCCGACATGACCGCCATCGCCGACGGCAATCTCGCGGTCGACATCCAGGGCGCCGGCCGCAAGGACGAGATCGGGCTGCTCGCCCGCGCGCTGCTGGTGTTCAAGAGCAACGGCCTTGCCATGCGCAGCCTGCAGGAGGAGCGCGAGGCGCAGAAGCTGCAGGCGGAACGCGACCGGCAGGCCGGCATGCGGGCGCTGGCCGACCGCTTCGACGCCGATGTGCAGGACGTGGTGCAGGCGGTGGCGACGGCCGCCCGCCATCTGCGCGGCAATGCCGAGACCATGACCGCCATCGCCTCGCAGACGACGGAGCAGGCGGCGACCGTCGCCGCCACCACGGCGCAGTCCTCCGCCAATGTCGCGACCGTCGCCGCGGCGTCGGAACAGTTGGGAAGCTCCATCGGCGAGATCGGCCGGCAGGTCAACGCCGCCGCCGCCATCGCCCGCAACGCAGTGCAGGAAGGCGAGCGGACCAACGCGCTGGTCGCCCGGCTGGTCGAGGCCGCCCAGCGGATCGGCGACGTCGTCAGCCTGATCCAGAACATCGCGAGCCAGACCAACCTTCTCGCGCTGAACGCCACCATCGAGGCGGCGCGGGCGGGAGAGGCCGGCAAGGGCTTCGCCGTCGTGGCGCAGGAGGTCAAGGCGCTCGCCACCCAGACCGCCCAGGCGACCGAGGAGATCGGCAGCCAGATCGCCGAAATCCAGACGGTGACAGACGGCACGGTGACGGCGATCCAGACCATCGGCCGCACCATCGACGACGTCGATTCCATCGCCGGCGCCATCGCCGCGGCGGTGGAGCAGCAGACCGCCGCCACCCAGGAGATCGGCCGCAACATCCAGCAGGCGGCCCAGGGAACCCAGCTGGTGACCGGCAACATCGCCGAGGTCAGCAGCTCCGCCGGGCAGGTCGGACAGGCGGCCTCGGAGGTGCTGGGTGCCGCCGACAGCCTGTCGCACGATTCCGAGCGGCTGCGCGAGCGGATCCAGGCCTTCATCGGAGAGGTCCGCGCGGCCTGACGCGTCCAGTCGCATCGGGGCCGGCCGCATCGGGGCCGGATGGAACGAATGGAACGCTATGGAACGGTTTTCCGGCCCTGTTCCATTGTTCCATCCGCCGCCCCTGCGACCGCATGGGAGCAGGTTTTGGCGCGATAAGCGGCGCCGGCACTCGATTGTTTCGGAAACGAGCCGGGTGGACCGCCGCCACCGCGCCATGCCGTTCCTCCGGTGGGTGAAACACTGGGGGGCACCCAGTTCTATCACCGCCGCCGGCCGGCGCTAAGCACGCGATGAAAAAAGCCGGGCGGGCGTCAGGCCCGCCTGCGGGCGCCGGACGCCGCGACCATGGCGAAGAACTGCCCCTCGTCGATGGTGTCGGGCTTGCCGTACTTGGCGCGCCGGGCGGCGGCGGTGTCCAGCTTGGTGGCGCCGGGGGCATGGCCGACGACGAGATAGTCGGTGTCCTTGCGGACGCTGTGATGCCAGTGTCCGCCCAGCGCCTGGATACGGGCCATCACCGCCTCGCGCGACAGGCCGGTCAGCTCGCCGGTGACGGCGAAGGCATAACCGGCGATGCCGTGCGTGATGGAAACGGCCGGTTGCAGGACCAGCGGCGGCGGGTCGATCTGGTTCGTCGGCGCCAGATGGGGAATCGCCAGCATCTCCGCACTGCCGAGGATCATCTTCTGGAACAGGCGGCTGGTGATCTCGGCATCGACGAAGGCGCCGTGGAAGCGCGCCCGGATCCCGACATCGATGCCGAACAGCGTCGCCACCGCATCGAGCGACGCACGCCCGGCCATCTGCGCCCTGGCATGCTGCATGGTGCAGACCGATTGACCCGCCATCCAGCGAATGCCGCAGAGTTCGAACTCATGCCGCAGGAACTCGATGTCGAAGCCGACATTGTGGCCGACCAGCACCGCGTCCTCCAGGAAGCCGAGGATGTCCCGGGCGACGCTGCGGAAGGGATCCTGGTGGCGAAGCAGATGGTCCGGCAGCCCGTGCACCCTCAGCGCATGCGGGTTCGACTTGCGCCCCGGATTGAAGATGAGGCTGAGACTGCGGCCGGTCGGGACCGCATCCGCCAGTTCGATGGCGGCGAAGCTGACCATGCGGTCGCCGCCGGCCGTCGACAGCCCGGTGGTCTCGCAGTCGATGACGACGAAACGGCGGGAAGACGGCCGGCTCCGGCCGGGCTTCGCCCCTGCCGAGGGATCGGTAGGCACTGTATCGCTCGAAAGGCTCATCGACTCTCGCCCTGGGGGCTGGCCCGCCCCGTTGCACCACGCAATCAAGGGATAATGGCAGGGTCGCCACCGCAGGTCGAGCGTGCGCGCCGCCGCATGGGCGGCGTCCCGGTAATGCCAGGGCCGGCCGGCATTCGCTTCCATCCCGGAAATTTCGCCGTCTATCCAAAAATTCGGTCTCTATGGAAAAAGTGGATTGTTGGCTCACCAATCACGCGCTATCATATTCCAGTTGCTGTAATCGAATAGCGATTACATACAAACACTATGCAGATCAAGGAGATCGCGTGTGGACGTGATCGCTGAGCTGTCGGGCCTCATCGGCGCCGACGCCGTTCTGACATCCAAATCCGACCTGGACGCGGCGACGGAAGACTGGCGCGGGCGCTACCGCGGGCCGGCCCTCTGTCTCGTCCGGCCGGCGAATGCCGAACAGGTCGCGGCGGTGGTGCGCTGCTGCGCGCGGCATGGGATTCCGCTGCTGCCGCAGGGCGGCAACACCAGCCTGTGCGGTGGCGCCACCCCATGGGAAAGCGGCCCCGCCCCGGTCATCCTCAATCTGGCGCGGATGCGCGCGGTGCGCGGCATCGACCCGGTCAACAGCACCATGGAGGTCGAGGCCGGCTGCGTGCTCGCCACCGTGCAGGAAGCGGCGGCGGCGGCGGGACGGCTCTATCCGGTCAGCCTGGGCGCCGAGGGGTCCTGCCAGATCGGCGGGACCATCGCGACCAACGCCGGCGGCACCTCGGTCCTGCGCTACGGCAACACGCGCGACAATGTGCTGGGGCTGGAGGTGGTGCTGGCCGACGGCACGATCTGGTCCGGCCTGTATGGCCTGCGCAAGAACAACACCGGCTACGACCTGAAGCACCTGTTCATCGGGTCGGAAGGCACTCTGGGCATCGTCACGGCGGCGACGCTGAAGCTGCATCCGCTGCCGACGCGCCATGCGGTCGCCTGGGTCGGCATGGCCGATCCCGCCGATGCGCTGACCCTGCTGACCCGCGTGCAGCAGCGCTGCGGCGCCCGGCTGTCGGCCTTCGAGATGATCAACCGCCTCCAGCTCGATCTGGTGGTGGAGCAGGTTCCGGGCCGCCGCAGCCCGCTCGAGACTTCGGCCGACTGGCATGTGCTGATCGAGTTGTCGGACAACAGCGACGGCGACGCGCTGGACATGGAACTTCAGCTGATCCTGGAGGATGCCTTCGGCGACGGGCTGCTGACCGACGCGGCGCTTGCCGCCAGCGACGCCCAGCGCCACGCCATGTGGGAGGTGCGCCACAGCGTGTCGGAGGCCAACAAGAAGGCCGGCGTCGGCCTGACCACCGACTGCGCGGTGCCGCTGTCGGCGGTGCCCGCCTTCATCGACGCCGCCAATGCCGCGGTGCAGGCGCTGGTGCCGGATCTGCCGTCGATCGTCGTCGCCCATCTCGGCGACGGCAACGTCCACTTCATCCCCTTCTTCACCTTCGATGCCTGGAACGCGGTTGCCGACCGCGAGGCGCTCGCCGCCGCCATCCGCCATGCGGTGAACGACGAGGCCGCCCGGCTGAACGGCACCTTCAGCGCCGAACACGGCGTCGGCCGCGTCCAGCTCGGCGAGATGGCGCGCTACAAGCCCGCCGCCGAACTGGCGCTGATGCGCGCGGTGAAGCAGGCGCTGGATCCGCAGAATCTGTTCAACCCCGGCCGCCTGCTGCCGCCGGGCTAAGCCCTTATCCGTATCGTTTCCTGCCGTTCCGTCCGCCGTTCCGGCTCACCAAGAGGAGTTCCGACATGAGCATCCGCCAATCCGGCTGGTCCCGCCGCACCCTGCTGAAAGCCGGCGCCGCCGGCACGGCCGCGCTTGCCATGCCGGCGATCTGGAGCCCGGCCCGCGCACAGAACAAGCGGATCGTCGTGCGCGACGACGGCGGCATCTACACCAAGGCCTATGGCGAGGTCTTCTATAAACCCTTCACCGCCGCGACCGGAATCGAAGTGGTCGGCGTCCAGGCCAATGCCGAGCCGACCGCGCAGGTCCGCTCGATGGTGGAAGCCAAGTCCTACACCTGGGACATGGCGAAGATCAGCCAGCCGGCCATCCTGATGCTGACCGGCGGCGACAAGCCGCTGCTGGAGAAGCACGGGCTGGAGGCCGATCCGGCTGTCGCCTCGATCCCCAAGCAGTACATGTCGGAATATGGCGTCGGCACCAACGTCTACACCACCGTGCTGGCCTACCGCACCGAAGCCTTCAAGGGCCGCAAGGCGCCGGCCTCCTGGAAGGATTTCTACGACGTCGCCAACTTCCCCGGCCGCCGCGCCCTGCGCAAGCATCCGTTCGACACCATCGAACAGGCGCTGATGGCCGACGGCGTGCCGACCTCGGAGGTCTATCCCTGCGACCTCGACCGCGCCTTCAAGGCGCTGGACCGCATCAAGAAGGACATCTCGGTGTTCTGGACCAGCGGCGCGCAGGTCGAGCAGATGCTGCTGTCGGGTGAAGTCGACATGGTCCCGACCTGGGTGTCGCGTCCGCAGGCCGCCATCGCTGCCGGCGCGCCGGTCGGCATCGTCTGGGACCAGAACATCTGGGGCCTCGACAGCTGGGCGATCCTGGCCGGCACCCCGAATGCCGATGCCTGCCGCCAGTTCATCAAGTTCGCCTCCGATGCCAAGCGTCAGGCCGAGCTGGTGAAGTATTTCCCGGCCGGCGTCACCCAGCCGGAGGCCTTCAAGCACATCGACGCCAAGATCGCTCCCGATTGCCCGACCTTCCCGGCCAACATCGAGCGCGGCGTGCAGATCAACGCCGACTACTGGCTGAAGAACCAGCAGAAGGGTCTTGAGCGCTACAACGCCTGGCTGCTGAGCTGAGGAACAGCGGGTGGGGGATGCCGGTGCGGTGTCCCCTCCCCGCCCTTCCCGCCCCCATCCCCCTTCGGCCCCACCCCTTCGCGAGGAGGCGCGCATGTCTTCTTCCAGCCTTTCCGTCCAGGGTCTTGCCAAGCGCTATGGCGACTTCGTGGCTCTCGCCCCGACGGACCTCGTCGTCGCCGACGGCGAATTCCTGACGCTGCTCGGCCCGTCGGGCTCCGGCAAGACGACGCTGCTCAGCCTGCTGGCCGGGCTGGTGCCGCCCGACGAGGGAAGCGTGCGCATTGGCTCGCAGGACGTCACCTACGCCCCGCCCTATGAGCGCGACATCGGCGTGGTGTTCCAGAACTACGCCCTGTTCCCGCACATGACCATCGAGGAGAACATCGCCTTCCCGCTGAAGATGCGGAAGGTCGGGGCGGCCGAGGCCAAGCGGCGCGCGCTTGAGGCGCTGGAGATGGTGCATCTGCCGCACATCGCCGGCCGCTACCCGCGCGAGCTGTCGGGCGGCCAGCAGCAGCGCGTCGCGCTCGCCCGCTGCATGGTCTACAAGCCCTCGATCATCCTGATGGACGAGCCGCTGGGCGCGCTCGACAAGAAGCTGCGCGAGCACATGCAGCTGGAGATCAAGCGCCTGCACCGCGAGCTGGGAACGACGGTCGTCTACGTCACCCACGATCAGGAAGAGGCGATGACGATGTCCGACCGCATCTGCCTGATGAATGCCGGGCGGATCGAGCAGCTGGGCACGCCGGCCGACCTCTATTTCCGTCCGCGCTCGCTGTTCGTCGCCGATTTCCTGGGCGAATCCAACATCCTGCCCGCCGCGCTGGGCAACCGCAGCGGCGACGAGGTCGAGATCGGGTTCGGCTCGCAGGGGGTGTCCGGCCGGGCGCTCGCCAACGGCAACGACCTGCCGCCGGGCACCGAGGTGCGCGTGATGGTGCGGCCGCAGAACCTGACGGTCGCCCGCAAGGGCGGCGGCGCTGCGGACGGGCTCCAGGGCCGCGTGTCGGAGGTGATGGTCACCGGCAGCCTGACCAAGGTCTATATGGAGCCGCTGGACGGCAAGCTGCCGCCGCTGGTCGCCGCCTTCCCCACCCGCAACGAGGACGACGCGGTGCGCATCGACGACGTGCTGACGCTGTCCTGGAGCGGCCGGGACGCCGTGGTGATCGCCGACAAGCTGGCCGCCACGATCACCGACGCCGCCCGCGCGGCCGGGACGGCGTGAGATGAGCGGACAGTCCATGACCATGACCCACGCCCCCGGCGCCAAACGCCATTCGCCCCCGCCCGCCTGGCGCAAGCCGGTGCTGATGGGCGCCCCGCTCGTCCTGCTGCTCGTCGCCTTCCTGGTCTTCCCGGTCGGGCAGCTGCTGGCGCTCAGCGTCTATAACGGCCAGGGCTTCACGCTGGCGCCCTATGCCCAGCTGTTCGCCTCCAGCCTCTACATCACCGTCCTGTGGATCACGCTGAAGATCTCGCTGGCGACGACGGTGGTCGCGGTGGTCGCGGCCTATCCGGTCGCCTACCTGATCTCCATCGCCAAGGGGCCGGCGAAGAGCCGGCTGATCTTCTGGGTCCTGCTGTCCTTCTGGACCAGCTTCCTGGTGCGCGCCTTCGCCTGGGTCGTCATCCTCGGCCGCAACGGCGTCGTCAACAGCACGCTGATGTCGCTGGGCATCATCGACACCCCGGCCGACCTGCTCTACGGCTTCGGCGCCGTGCTGATCGGCATGGTGCATGCCATGCTGCCGCTGGCGGTGATGACCATGCTGGCGGTGATGGAGAACATCGACCGCACCCTGCCGCGCGCCGCCGGCACGCTGGGAGCAAAGCCCGGCACCGCCTTCTGGACCGTCTATTTCCCGCTGTCGCTTCCGGGCGTCGCCGCAGCGGCGATCATGGTCTTCGTGTCGGCCATCGGCTTCTTCATCGTGCCCGCCCTGCTGGGCGGCCGGAAGGAGACGATGATCACCCAGCTGATCATCGATCAGGTTCAGCAGACGCTGAACTGGGGTCTGGCCGGTGCCATCTCGGTCCTGCTGCTGACGGTCGTGCTGGTGGTGTTCCTGCTGTACGACCGCGTCTTCGGCTTCGCGTCGCTGACCGGCGAGAGCGCCGTGGTGCGCAACCGCGACACCGCCATGCGGCGGCTGGGCGGGCGCGTGCTGGCCGTGCTGGGCTCCGCCAGCGATGCGCTGATCGGGCTGGTGCCGCGCCGCCATCCGCTCCGCGGCCGGTCCGAGCGCCCGGTGGCGCTGACCGCCTTCGTCTGGCTGCTGCTGGTGCTGATCAGCCTGCCCGCCTTCCTGATGATCCCGCTGTCCTTCGGCAAGGGCGGTCTCGCCTGGCCGCCGTCGGGCTTCACGCTGCAATGGTACCAGCAGCTGCTGGACTCGCCGATCTGGATGCAGGCGCTGTGGCGCTCCATCGTGGTGGCGTTCGGCACCGGCCTGCTGTCGATGGCCATCGGCGTTCCCGCCGCCTTCCTGATGGTGCGCAGCCAGATGCGGGGCAAGGGCGCCATGCTGGCCTTCATCCTGTCGCCCATCGTCGTGCCGCGCATGATCATCGCCGTCGGCATGTTCTATGTCTTCGCCCAGATGGGTCTGGTCGGCACCATCCTGGGTCTGGTCATCGGCCACACCGTGGTCGCCGTGCCCTATGTGGTCATGACGATGATGGCGGTGCTGCGCAACTACGACACCCGGCTCGACCTCGCGGCGCAGAGCCTGGGCGCCCGGCCGGTGGCGGCGCTGCGGCACGTCACCTTCCCGATCCTGGGGGCCGGCATGCTGTCGTCCTTCCTGTTTGCCTTCGCCACCTCCTTCGACGAGCTGACCATCTCCCTGTTCTCCTCGGGCGGGCTGAGCGCCACGCTGCCCAAGCAGTTCTGGGACGAGGTGACGCTGCAGGTCTCCCCCGTCATCGCGGCGGTGTCGACCGGGCTGCTGCTGTTCGTCGCCACCCTGATCTATGTCGCGGACCGTCTGCGCCGCCGCAGCCTCGCCGGCTGAGGCCGGATCCCCAACCGCCTTCACCACCAGCTTCTTCCAAGGATTAGACATGCTGAACGCCACGAAGATTCGCGGCATCCTGCCCGCCACCCCGACGCCGGTCACTGCCGACGGCACCATCGACGTCGCGGCCTCCAAGGCGCTGTTCTCCTGGCTGTTCCGCCAGGGGATCGACGGGCTGGTCCCGCTCGGCGGCACCGGCGAGTATGGCGCCCTGGCGAAGGACCAGCGCATCCGCTTCGCCGAGCTGTCGGTCGAGGCGATGGCGGAAGCCGGTGAGAAGCGCGGGCCGGTGATCGCCGGGGTGCTCGACACAGGCTATTACGACGCGCTGTCGGCGGGCCGCGATTTCGCCTCCGCCGGTGTGGACGGTCTGCTGGTGCTGACCCCCTACTACACCAACCCGACGCAGGCCGGCATCCGCGACTATTTCCTGCGCTACGCCGACGAATCGCCGGTGCCGATCCTGATCTACGAGATCCCCTACCGCACCCGCATCGCCATCGATCCGGAGGTGCTGCACGAGCTGTCGCGGCACGAGCGGATCGTCGGCATGAAGGCCTGCAACACCGACATGTACCATTTCCTGCGCACGGTGGCGGGGGTGGACTCCTCCTTCGCGGTGCTGAGCGGCGAGGACACGCTGTTCCCGCTGCATGTCGCGGCCGGGGCCCGCGGCGGCATCGTGGTGACGGCCAACCTGCTGCCGCGGGCGTGGCGCCTGATCCACGACCTCGCCTCCACCGGCAAGCTGGACAAGGCGCTGGAAATCCACCGCACGCTGATCCCGATGATGAACCTCGCCTTCGCCGAGACCAACCCCGGCCCGATGAAGGCGGTGATGGATCTGATCGGCGTGCATGCTCCCACAATGCTGGCGCCGTTGCGCGAGCCGGGCGAGCCGCTGAAGCAGTCGCTGCGGCGCGAGCTGTCCCGCCTGCTGGTCACTTACGAGGGAATGCCGGCCGCCCAGCCGGTATGACGGGTTGCACCGCGCGGCGCGTGGCATTCGGTTCGCCGGATGCTATGCGTTAGCGTGGACATGCCGGACCCTGGCATGACTGCGTATAAGCAGGGTCCGGCGGGATGGAGACTGCCTTGGGGAATTGCCGATGACGCGGACAGCAGGACGGAAGCCGAAGGCGGAACAGGCCGTGACGGAGCCGGGCGGCGCTGCGGCTGACATGACGGCGGCTGAAATGACTGTGACCGGAATGACTGCGGAGCCCGAGGCCAAGAAGCCCGATCCGCGCGAGTCCTCGCTGTTCGTCGGCTCGACCGAGAAGACCTTCCAGATCCTCCACGCCTTCGACGGGCCGCACCGGCAAATGCCGCTGTCGGAGATCGCCAGGGCCGCCAACCTGGACCGCAGCGCCGCGCAGCGGCTGGTCTACACGCTGGAGGTTCTGGGATATCTGCGCCGCGTCCACGGCACGCGCAACTATGCGCTGACGCCGAAGCTGCTGCAATTCTCCTACAACTACCTGCGCGCCAACGAGCTGATCGAGAAGGCCTTCCCCTATCTTCTCGACATCAGCCGCAGCGTCGGTGAGACCACCAACCTGCAGGAGCTGGACGGCGCCGAGATCGTCTTCGTCGCCCGTTTCCCCGGCAAGCATCTGGTCAACATCGAATTCATGGTCGGCAGCCGGCTGCCCGCCTATTACACGGCGTCCGGCACCGCCATCCTGTCGCGCCTGTCGGAGGAGGAGCGGGAGGACATCCTCGCCCGCACCGACCTGCGTCCGTTGACCCCCTACACCGTCTGCGATCCCGACCGGCTGCGGGCCCGCGTGCGCGAAGCCGGGGAGAAGGGCTATGCCCTGCTGATCAACGAGACGGTGATGGGCGACATCTCGGTCGGCGCCGCCATCACCGACGAGCATGGCCGCGCCGTGGCCGGCCTCAGCATCTCGGTTCCGGCCACGCGCTGGACACCGGAACAGGTCGAGCAGGAGCTTGCCCGCCATGTCCAGGTGGCCGCGGCCTCGATTTCCGTCCACAAATTCGGCAGCTATTCCCGATAGCGGCCCCACCCCGCGGGAGGCGGTGATCCAATGGCGGCCCATCAGGCATGCCTGAACATCGACGAGTTGCGGCTGCGCGCCCGCCGTTTCCTGCCGCGCGGCCTGTTCGAGTACATCGACCGCGGCACCGAGGACGAGACCTCCCTGCGCCGGCTGCGCGACAGTTTCGCCCAGGCCGAACTGACGCCGCGGGTGCTGGTCGATTGCAGCGGACGCCACACCGGCGTGACGCTGTTCGGCCGCGACCGCCCGATGCCCTTCGTCATCGCGCCGACCGCCGCCGCCGGTCTGGTCCGCTATGACGGCGAGGTGCTGCTGGCCCGCGCCGCCCGCGCCGCCGGCATCCCCTTCAGCGTCTCGACCCAATCGATCACCAGCATCGAGGCCATCGCGGAGTCCGGGGCCGAGCTGTGGTTCCAGCTCTATGTCTGGCGCGACCGCAGCCTGACCCACGGCCTGCTCGACCGCGTCGCCGCCTGCGGGGTGGACACGCTGATCCTGACGGTGGACACCGCGGTATCGCCCAAGCGCGAGTATAACCGACACAACGGATTCAGCGTTCCGGTCACGCCGTCCCTGCGCGGCGCCCTGGACGTGGCGCGCCACCCGGCTTGGGCGGTCGGGGTGCTGCTCCGCCTGCTGGCCAACGGCGGCTGGCCGGGATACGCCCATTATCCCGCGCAGTTCCGCACCCGCATCACCGACGCCGCGGCACACGACCCGATCCGTCTGTGCGACCGGGTCAACTGGGACGACGTGGCGGAGCTGCGCCGCCGCTGGCGGGGGCGCATCATCCTCAAGGGCCTGCTGGCGCCGGAGGACGCGCTGCGCGCGGCGGCGGCCGGGGTCGACGCCATCGTGGTGTCCAACCATGGCGGGCGCAACCTCGATTGCGCGCCGTCGCCGCTCACCGTTCTGCCGCGGGTCGTGGATGCGGTCGGCGACCGTCTGACGGTGCTGGCCGACAGCGGGGTGCGGCGCGGCAGCGACGCGGCGAAACTGCTGGCCGCCGGGGCCGCCGCGGTTCTGCTCGGCCGGGCGCCGCTGTTCGGTCTTGCGGCCGGCGGACAGGCGGGGGCCGAGCACGCGCTGGCGATCCTGCGGGATGAACTCGACCTGACCATGGCCCTGCTCGGCTGCCGGACCGTGGCCGATCTTGCCCTGCTGCGAAACCAGCCAGCCAGCCGGGTTGCCGAACCGGTGTGAGCGCGGTCCGTTTCGACGCCTGTGCTGTTCATGCAGCAGACACGTCGGAGGTTCCGTTGTCCACCAAGCCCAGCCCGCTCACCACCCCCGATGGCCGCTACATCGTCGTGCGCGGACGTCTGTGGCGCACGGCCAACCCTGCCTTGTCCAGCGAGGCCCGCGCCGGCCTGGTCGCCGATCTGATGCGGGCGCGCCGGGCCGTGGCGACCGCGAGACGAGCCGGCGACGACAGTGCGGAAGCGGCGGCGCATGCCGCTGTCGATCAGGCGAAGCGCGCGCTCGGCGAGCGCGGACCCGTCTGGTGGTCCGACGGTGCGCCGGACCTGAACCGGCACATGATCCACACGACATCCTATGCCGACTGGTTCCGCGAGGTGGGCGGCACCGGCGAGCGATAGGCTGCGGCCAGCCATGCGGCTCGGCCAACGGTATTGCTCCGAAAGAGCATATCTTGGGACCTTGAGAAATGCCGGCCGAGCCCGTATCGTTTGTGTGCCGCAGATAGACTGCGGCGCTCTTTCAGCAAGGAGCTTGCTGAGCATGACCACCGTCTCTCCTACCGGACGCGAGTCCGGAGCCCTGTCTTTGCCGCAGAAGACCGCGGCCCCCGGCGCACAGAGCGCCTCAGGCTTCGATTTCCTGGTCTTCGTCGGCCGCTTCCGCCCCTTCCATCTCGGCCATCTCACCGTCATGAAGCGGGCCCTGTCGCTGGGTCGGCATCTGATCGTGCTGGTCGGATCGTCGCGTCAGGCGCGCAGCCACCGCAATCCCTTCCGCTTCGAAGAGGTGCGCTCCTGCATCGAGGGCGCCTTCACGCCGGAAGAGTGCGGGCGCATCACGGTGCTTCCCCTCATCGACCGCTACAACGACCTGGAATGGATCCGCGATGTCCAGGCCGCGGTGCATGGCATCGTCGTGCAGCATCACCGGCCTGCCGACGGCTCGCCCCCTAAAGTCGGGTTGATCGGCCACTCGAAGGACCACAGCAGCTATTATCTGCGCATGTTCCCGCAATGGGGCGCCGTGGAGTGCGCGAATTTCCACGGCATTTCGGCGACGCCGATCCGCGATGCCTATTTCGCCGATGCCGCGGCGGCGCTGGAGGAGTGGAAAGAGGCCCTGCCCGCCACTGTCGCCGCCTTCCTGGCGGAGTTCGCGCACACCGACGAGTACAAGCGGCTGGCCGAGGAAAGCGCCTACATCGCCAAATACAAGGCGGGCTGGGCCAACGCACCCTATCCTCCCACTTTCCTGACCGCCGATGCGGTGGTGGTGCTGTCCGGCCATGTCCTGCTGGTCGAACGCCGCGGCCTGCCGGGGCGCGGCCTGCTGGCGCTGCCCGGCGGCTTCGTCGGCCAGCATGAGCGGATCAAGGACGCCATGATCCGGGAGTTGCGGGAGGAGACGAAGCTCAAGATTCCGGCGGGCTTCCTGGAGGGCGGCATCCGCGCCAGCCAGATCTTCGATCACCCCTACCGCTCGACGCGCGGGCGCACGGTGACGCAGGCCTTCCTCATCCAGCTCAAGCCCACCGACGAAGGCTTTCCCAAGGTGCGCGGCGGCGACGACGCCAGATCGGCCCGCTGGATGCCGATTGCGGACATCGATCCCGAACGGATGTTCGAGGATCACTACCACATCATCCAGACCCTGATCGCGATGTCCAGCGGCTGAGCGCGGCCGACATCCGCACACATGGTCGGGGTCGCATCACACCATGACGATCAAGCCCGCCGGACAGACCGGCGGCATTCGGCAAAGGAGCTTTGCCATGTCCAACAACACCTCCAGCCTGCGCATCGTCTGCGTCCAGGCCAACCCCACGGTCGGCGCGCTCCAGGGCAATTTCGACATCGTCCGCCGCCTTCGCGCGCAGTATCGCGGCAAGGCCGACCTGCTGGTGTTCAGCGAGTGCTTCGGCAGCGGCTATCCGCTTCAGGATCTGGTGCTGCGTCCGGGCTTCCGGCGCGATTTCCGCGCGGCGCTCGACGTGCTGGCCGGTGAGATGCGGGGCGATGGCGGACCGGCGGTGCTGGTCGGCGGTCCGCTCGACGGCGCCGCCCTGCCCTACAACGCCGCCTTTCTCATCGAGACCGACGGGTCGATGAAGATCGTGCTCAAGCATACGCTGCCGAACGACGAGGTTTATGACGAGAAGCGGGTCTTCGCCCCCGGCCCGCTGCCGTCGCCCGTCGATTTCCGTGGCTTCCGCCTGGGCATCGCCATCTGCGAGGATTTCTGGCACGGCAAGGTTGCCCAGGCGCTGGCGGCCGAAGGGGCCGAGGTTCTGATCGTGCCGAACGGCTCGCATTTCAGGACCGGGAAGCAGGCGGTCCGCCTCGCCATCGGCCGGCGCACGGTCAAGGCCACCGGCCTGCCGGTCCTCTACGTCAATCAGGTCGGCGGACAGGACAGCCTGGTGTTCGACGGCGGAAGCTATGTGATGGACCGGGCCGGGCTGGTGATCGCCCAGGCCGGCTTCCGCGAGTGCGAGTTCGACATCACGCTGGAGCGCGGCGAGGACGGCGGCGTCGACCTGCGGCGCGGCGACGTGCTCGGCATGCTGCCGAACGGCTATCCCGACGAAACCGAGGCGATGTATCGGGCGCTGGTGCTGGGCCTGCGCGACTATGTGAACAAGAACGGCTTTCCCGGCGTGGTGCTCGGCATGTCGGGCGGCATCGACAGCGCCCTGTCGGCCGCGGTCGCGGTGGACGCGCTGGGGGCCGGGCGCGTGCTGCCGGTGCGCATGCCGTCGCCCTACACCTCGGCGGAAAGCATGGAGGATGCCGAACGGGCCGCTTCCCTGCTCGGCACCCGCCTGCTGACCGTGCCGATTGCGCCGGCCTTGGCCGCCTTCGACGGCATGCTCGCCCCGGTCTTCGAGGGCCAGCCGGTGCCGGCGGCGGACACCACCTTTGAGAATGTCCAGGCGCGGGCGCGCGGCATGACGCTGATGGCGCTGTCCAACCGGCTTGGGCTGATGGTGCTGAGCACCGGCAACAAGAGCGAGATGAGCGTGGGCTATGCGACCCTCTACGGCGACATGTGCGGCGGCTATTCGGTGCTGAAGGACGTCTACAAGACGGTCGTTTTCCGGCTGGCGCGCTGGCGCAACACGCACCGCCCCGAAGGGCTGCTCGGCCCGCAGGGTGCCGTGATGCCGGATCGTATCATCGCCAAGCCGCCGAGCGCCGAACTGCGCGAGGGGCAGACCGACGAGCAGGCGCTTGGCGCCTACGAGCATCTCGACGCGGTGCTCGCCACCATGGTCGAGGGGTTGAATGGGGCGGACCGTGCCGCCGAACTGGCGGGCGCCGCCGTCGGCCAGCCGATCTCCACCGCCTATGCCGAGCGCATCGCCCGCATGACGGCGCGGGCGCAATACAAGCGCGACCAGAGCCCTCCGGGCGTCGTCGTCACCGAACGGACCTACGGGCCGGGCTGGCGTCTGCCGGTCACCAACCATTACGGGCTGTGACCCGGTCAGCGAGAACAGGAGGTTTCAGCCATGCTCGTCAATTTCAGTGGCCGCGCCCACAACCACAATTTCGCCACCGACTTCATCGTCCGGTCGCTGCTCGACACCGACTGGTACAAGCTGGCGATGCTGCAATTCATCTGGCGGCATTTCCGCGACGTGAAGGTCCGCTTCAGCCTGATCAACCGCACCCGCTCGGTGAAGCTGGCCCGGATCATCGACGAGGCCGAACTGCGCCGCCAGCTCGACAATGTCCGCTCGCTGCGCCTGAAGCGCTCCGAAGCGGTCTGGCTGCAGGGCAACACCTTCTACGGCCAGCGCGGGATCTTCCGGCCGGAATTCGTCGCCTGGCTCGCCGAGGATTTCGCCCTGCCCGACTACCGGCTGTCGGAGGAGGACGGCCAGTGGCGCCTGGATTTCGAAGGGTCGTGGGCGATGACGACGATGTGGGAGATCTACGCCCTCAGCGTCATCAACGAGCTGAAGACGCGCGCCGCCCTCGCCAGCATGACCGAGACCGAACTCGACATCCTCTATGCCCGCGCCAAGGTCCGCCTGTGGGACAAGATCGAGCGGCTGCGGCCGCTGGAGGATCTCAGCCTGTCGGATTTCGGCACGCGGCGGCGGCACAGCTTCCTTTGGCAGGAATATGTGGTGGAGACGATGGCGGCCGAACTCGGCCCGCGCTTCATCGGCACCTCCAACACCCACCTCGCCATGAAGCACGATCTGGAGGCCATCGGCACCAACGCGCACGAGCTGCCGACGACGGTCGCGGCGCTGGCGCGGACCGACGGCGATCTGCGGGTGGCGCAGTACGATGTGCTGCGGCTGTGGCAGGAGACCTATGGCGGCTCGATGCTGGTGTTCCTGCCCGACACTTTCGGCTCGACCCAGTTCCTGCGGGACGCGCCGGACTGGGTGGCGGACTGGACCGGCATGCGGGTGGACAGCAAGGAGCCGGTGACCGCGGGCGAGGAATATATCGCGTGGCTGGAACGGCACGGCCGCGATCCCCGCGAGAAGCGCGTCCTGTTCAGCGACGGGCTGGACGTCGAGGACATCGTGACGCTTCACCGGACCTTCGGCGGCCGCATCCGCGACGGCTATGGCTGGGGCACGCTGCTGACCTCGGATTTCCGGAACTGCCACCCGCGCAACGGCCAGGGGCTCGACCCGCTGAGCCTCGTGTGCAAGGTGACCGCCGTCGAGGTCGATGGCGCCTGGAAGGGGGCGGTCAAGCTCAGCGACAATTACGAGAAGGCCACCGGGCCGGCCTCCGAAGTCGCCCGCTATCGCGCCATCTTCGGCACCGAGGGCGTCGCCAACGTCCCGGTGCTGGTCTGAACCGGAGGAGAGGAACCATGACCGAGACCATCATCAGCACCGCCATTGGCCCCGCCGCGGCGCTGGAGTCCGTCGCCGCCGCCCTGCCGGTGCGCAGCAGCAGCGTTTCGCTGGCCGGCAAGCGGGTTGGGAAACTCGACGTCGATCCGGTGAACGGGTTCGCCGCCATCGGCGGCGGCAATCTGGCGCCGCCGGTCGCCAACGCCCAGGTCACCCGCATGGTCGCCGAGATCGACCGCACCAACCGGCTGTTCCTCTCGGCCGGCTATCCCGTCGCGGTCTTCCTCGACACCCATGAGCCGGGCAAGCCCGAATACCCCTACCCGCCGCATTGCGAGGCCGGCACAGGCGAGGAAAATCTGGTCGAGGAACTGTCCTGGCTGGAGGGCGCCCCCGGCGTCACGCTGATGCGCAAGGACTGCATCAACGGCGTGGTCGGGACGACCGACCTGACGACGGGGCAAAACCGGCTGTTCGACTGGATCGCCGCCAACGGCATCGAGACGCTGGTGGTGGACGGCATCTGCACCGACATCTGCGTGCTTCAGGCCGTGCAGGCCCTGCTGTCGGCGCGCAACCACGGCATGACCGGGCCGCTGCGCGAGATCGTCGTGTATGAGCCGGGCTGCTCCACCTATGACCTGCCGCTCGACACCGCCCGCGGCCTCGGCCTGCCCGTCACCGCCGCCCACCCGCAAATGGTTGCCCACCACATCGGGCTGTACCTGATGCAGGCGAGCGGCGCCATCATTGCCGACGAGCTTGTCTTCGGCGGCGCGTGACTCCAGGCGCCGTCAAGGCGGCGCGATCATGTGCGGGACGAAGCGGCTGGTGTTGCCGGTGATCAGCGCGCGGTCCTCGCGGATTCCCAGACCGCAGGGCTTGTCGCCGGCCATCCAGACGCCGAAGACGGCATGGTTGCCGTCGGCCTCCGCCAGCGGCGTGAAGGACTGATACACCCAACCCTCGTCGACATAGGGCCCTTCGGTCTGGGCGATGGGCTGACCGGCGGGGAAACCCGCGGCGTCGAGGGTGGCGATGCTGACATTGCTGCCCTCGCGGCCGAGCAGCGGCTTCGCCACCACCGTACTGCCTGCCGGAAAGCCGGTGCGGTCGAGCGAGGTCTGCAACAGGTTGGGGTGGCCGGGGTTCAGCTCCCACAGCAGGGCGAACAGCCCCTTCGACGCCATCACCATCTTCCAGGCCGGCTCGATCATCCGGATCCGCGCTTGCGCCGCGGCGGTCACCAGTTCGCGGCCGGTCTCCTCCCGGATCATCCAATCCCAGGGATACAGCTTCATCAGATGCCGGATCGGCAGGCCGGCATCGTCCAGGAAGCAGCCGGAAGCGTCGTCGTAGCGGATCGCCTGGATCGGCATCGCCTTGGTGGTCATGCCGGCGCGCAGGGCCAGGGTCTGGAGATAGGCGATGGTCGCCTCGTCCTCCGGATGCGGCATCAGGCAGGCGAAATGCACCGCTTCGGCCTGCGATCCCAGCGCGGGAAACACCTGCTTCCGCGCCTGCCAGCGCTCGACTAGGGCTTCCTCCAGACTGTTGAACTGGTCTGCGTCCGGATGGACGTCCTGAAGCCAGCACCATTGTGCGACGGCGGTCTCATAGAGCGAGGTCGGCGTTTCCGCATTCAGCTCCAGCGCCTTCGGCGGCCCGCCCTTGCCGTCCCAGGCGAAGTCGAAACGGGCGTAAAGCGGCATGTCCCGCCCTTCGCGCTCTTTCCAGCTCGCCTCGATGGCGGGAGCCGCCCAGCGGGGAAGCCCGACCGCCTCGTACAGGCCGCGGGCTACCACATGGCCGACCGCCGCCTCGCACAGCCGGTAGACCTCCTCGGCGGCCTCTTCCAACGTCTCGATTTCGGCGAGGGAGAAGCGCCAGTAGGCGCTTTCGTCCCAATAGGCCGTGCCGTCGGCGTCGGTGTGGAAGGGAAAGCCGATCTCATCGAGCTTCGCCTGCCACTGCGGGCGGGGGGCGGTCGGTACACGATCCATGATCTCAGCTCCCCGAGAAGCCGCGCGACGACCCGGTCGAGCCGAAGCCGGCGCTGCGCCCGCTCGTGGTGACCGTGAAGGATTTGCCCGAATTGGCCGAGCCCGGCCGGTAGTAGGACCCGGAACTGGAGGCCACGCCCCCGCTGCCCTGGCGAATCTCGTCCCGGCGCTGCGGCGGCAACGGCGTCTCGGCGATCCGGGTGTTGCCGCTGCGGGCATAGCCCTGGCGGTCGAAATAGACCGGCTGGGCGTAGCCGCCGGTCAGGCTGCGGCCGATCATGAAGCCGACCAGCGCCGGAACGAAGACGCTTCCCGTGCTGCTTCCGACGCCTTCATTGGCCGGTGTGCAGGCGCCGTCGCCCATCTCCGCCTCGCAGGCCTCCCGGCTGGAAAAACGGGGGGCGCCGGCCAGATGCTCCTGGCTGGCGGCGGCAAAGGCCTCGGCGCAGTCGCTTGCCGGCTTCTCGGCGGTGCAGGCTTCGACGGAGGGATAGACGGTCGCCTCTTCTGGGCCGTCCTCACCGCAGGCGAACAGGAGCGGGCTGATGCCGCCCAGCAACAGGGCCGCGACGGTGCGCGAGCGCTTCATCGGAAAGCCTTTCCTCGGATCAATAGGTCAGCGAGCCGTAGTTCAGCAGCCCGACCGCAATCGACAGGCTGGCGAGCAGGATGCCGTAGGCGGTGCGGTCGGCTTCGACACCGGCGCGGAAATCCGGCAGCAGAACGCGCGAACCGATGACGTACACCAACAGCTGCGACACCAGCGCGATCACGCCCCACACCGCCAGATCGACGATGTTTGTGGTGTGGGAGGCGACGCTCATCAACGGCAGGGCGAAGCCGATCATGGCACCGCCCAGGGTCAGGGCCGCGGTCGTGTTCCCCTGCCGGACCAGCGCCAGATCGCGATACGGGGTGACGGCGGTGTAGGCCAGGATGAACAGCAGCAGGAACCCCAGCATCACGACGGCGAACAGCAAATATGACGGAAGGGTTGTCAGAGACTGGAGAACCGGCGTCATATCTTCATCCAACGTTGCATCGCTACCCCCTAGCGTTGCATCGTTCGTGGGCATTCGACAAGGACGGATCGGGATGGCGGGAGGCGAACTGCGGCGGCTCATAGGTGGTATATCCATCAGATGAGCCCGGAACGCCGGACCCTATACTTTTTCGTCGTTGCGCCAGTCAGATGGCCTCGTCACCTTGTGAGTGAACATTCATTCACATGGAGGCGTCATGTCCACCGACGTTCGCCACAGGGTCCGCGATGCCGCCATCGCGCTGTTCGCCCAGAAAGGGGTGAAGGCGACGACGGTCCGCGACATCGCCCGGTCCGCTGGGGTCTCGGAGGGAGCGCTGTATCGCCACTGGCCGAGCAAGGAGGAGCTGGCGGCCGACCTGTTCGCGGCGGAATACACCGCCATGTCGCAGAGCCTGCGCGAGGCGGCGGGCCAGGGTGCGGCGCCGGAGCGGCTGCGGCGGGTCATCCATCACGCCTTCCATCTGGCGGAGGCGGCTCCCGACCGCACCCGCTTCCTTCTGCTGTCGCAGCATGAATCGCTGCCGCTGGTGCCGCAGGGCCAGGAGACGCCGGTCGACGTGATCTGCGGCATCGTCGCCGACGGGATCGCGGAGGGCAGCATCGTGCCGGCCGACCGCGATGCGCTGTCCCACATCGTCATCGGCGCCATCGTGCTGAACGTGCAGTCGCAGGTCTACGGCCGGCAGACGGCGCCGCTCTCCAGCCTCGCCGACCCGGTCGCCGACGCGATCCTCACCGGCATCGCAACCCCTACCGCCCCCCTCGCCGCCCCCCTTACCGCCAGGACCGGAGCCGGACAATGAACGCGTCATCCCTTCTCGCGTCGCGGCGCTTCCTGCCATTGTTCCTCGCCCAGTTCCTCGGCGCCTTCGGCGACAATGTCCTGCGCGGCGCCATCGCGGTGCTGGCGGTCTATGGCGTGTCAGGCGAGGGCGCCCTCAGCGGAGCGATGATCTCGACCCTGGCGGCGGGCGCCTTCACCCTGCCCTTCCTGCTGCTGTCGGCCACCGCCGGCCAATTGGCCGACCGCTACGACCGCACGGTGATCGCCCGCATCGTCAAGCTGGCGGAAATCGGGCTGATGGCGCTGGCGTCCTGGGGCATCGTCGCCGCCGACCTGCCGGTCCTGATCGTCGCGCTGGTCGGCATGGGCGCCCATTCGACACTGTTCGGGCCGGTCAAGTACGGCCTGCTGCCCGACCTGCTCGACCCGTCCGAACTGACCGCCGCCAACGGTCTGGTCGAGGCCGGGACCTTCGTCGCCATCCTGCTGGGCACCATCGCCGGCGGCTCGCTGGCCCTGCTCCATCCCTGGGCGGTGCCGGGCATGCTGGGCGCTTCCGCGCTGCTGGGTCTGGCCGCGTCGCTGTTCATCCCGCGCGCCGGCAATGCCGATCCGGCGGTGGCTGTCGGGCTCAACCCGCTGGCGGTGACGGTGCGGGTGCTGCGCTCGGTCGCCGGGGACCGGGCGTCGATGCGGGCGATCCACGGCATCTCGGTGTTCTGGGGCGTCGGCGCGGTGGTGATGGCGCAATTCCCGTCCATCGCCCGCGAGACGCTGGGAACCGACAGCGGCGGCGCCACCCTGCTGCTGGCGGTGTTCGCCATCGGCGTGGCCGCCGGCTCGGTGTATGCCGGTCTCAGCCACCGCACGCCGTCCACCGCCGACGCCGGCCGCGCCGCGCTGGCCGGTCTGATCGCCGCCCTGGCGGGCGCCGCCCTGCCCCTGCTGACCCCGGCCGTCCCGGCGGCAGAACCGTTGTCGCCGCTGGCCCTGCTGGCCCAGCCCTGGGCGCTGCCGCTGCTGGCCGACCTGTTCGTCATTGCCGCCGCCGGGGGTGCCTTCGCCGTTCCGCTCTATGCGCTGATCCAGCATCGCGCCGCGCCGGGGGCCCGTGCCCGCGTCATCGCCGCCGCCTATGTGGTCAATGCGCTCTACATGGTGGCGGGCTCGGCCGTCGCCGCCGGGATGCTGGCGCTGGGAGCCTCGCCGCTGACGGTCGCGTCGGTGGGCGGCGCCAGCATGGCGGTCGCCGTCGTGATGGCGCTCGCCGTCGATGCGCAGGCGCTGATGCGCGCCGTCTTCCGCGGCCTGTTCCGGCTGGCCTTCCGTGTCGAGGTCCGCGGGGCGGAGCATCTGACCAAGCTCGACGGCGCCGCCGTGGTGACGCCGAACCACCAGTCCTTCCTGGACGGCGCTCTGCTCGCCGCCTTCCTGCCGGGCATGCGCTTCGCGGTCGACACCCACATCGCCAAGCACCCGCTGGTCAAGCCGTTCCTGGCAATCGCCGACCATGTCACCATCGACCCGACCAACCCGCTCGGCACCCGCATCCTGGCCCGTGCGCTGGCCGAGGGCGACAAGGTCTGCGTCTTCCCGGAGGGGCGGATCACCGTCACCGGGTCGCTGATGAAGATCAACGGCGGCCCCGGCATGCTGGCCGACAAGGCGCGCTGCCCGGTGGTGCCGGTCTGCATCGAGGGCGCCCAGCGCTCGGTCCTGTCGCGGATGAAGGGCCGGCTGCGGCTCGGCCTGTTCCCGCACATCACTATCACCGTGCTGCCGCCGGTGACCACCCCGGATGTCGGTGGTTTGGTCGGCAAGACGCGGCGCGCCGCCCTGAAGTCCTGGCTGTCGCGCGTGATGACGGAGAGCGTCTTCGCCGCCCGCCCGCGGCAGGAAACGCTGATGCTGGCCCTGCTCGACGCCCGGGCCAAGGCCGGAGCACGGGAAGAGGCGGTGCAGGACGGCGATTTCTCCACTTTGTCCTACCGTGCGCTGGCGGCCCGCGCCCTGGTGCTCGGCCGCATCCTGACGCGCGGCACGGAAGCGGACGAGCCGGTGGGCGTGCTGCTGCCGACCGCCTCGCCGACGGCGGCGGTGTTCTTCGGCCTCGCCGCCCATGGCCGGCCGGCCGCCATGCTGAACTTCACCGCCGGTCCGGATGCGGTGAAGGCCGCCTGCCGCGCCGCCGGGGTGCGCCGGATCGTCACCTCCGCCCAGTTCATCGAAAAGGCGCGCCTCGGCGCGCTGGTCGAGGCGCTGGCCGCCGACCACGCCATCATCCATCTGGAAGAGGTCAAGCGCGGGCTGCGGCTGGGCGACAAGCTGCGCGCCCTGGCGGCTCTGGTGGTGCCGGATCGGCTGCTGCCGCCGCAGGGGAACAGCGACGACATCGCCGCCATCCTCTTCACCTCCGGATCGGAGGGGCCGCCGAAGGGCGTGGCGCTCAGCCATGGCAACCTGCTCGCCAACATGGCGCAGGTGGCGTCGGTGGTGGATTTCAACCGGCAGGACGTGGTGTTCAACTGCCTGCCCATCTTCCACTCCTTCGGCCTGACCGGCGGCATGCTGCTGCCGATCCTGAACGGGGTGAAGACGGTGCTCTACCCCAACCCGCGCCATGTCCGGCTGATCCCGGAGCTGGTCTACCAGACCAATGCCACCGTCCTGTTCGGCACCGACTTCTTCCTGAACGCCTGGGCGCGGTCGGCCGACCCCTACGACTACCGCTCGCTGCGCCTCGTCTTCGCCGGGGCCGAGCGGCTCCAGGACGAGACGCGGCGCGTCTATACCGAGCGGCTGCGCGTCCATCTGCTGGAGGGCTACGGCACCACCGAGACGGCGCCGGTGATCGCCGTCAACACCCCGGCCCGCTTCCGTCCCGGCAGCGTCGGGCAGGCCCTGCCCGGCATCGAGACCGAGCTGGTGCCGGTGCCCGGCGTCGATGCCGGCGGGCGGCTGCGGGTGCGCGGGCCGAACGTGATGAAGGGCTACCTGCACGCCGACTGTCCCGGCGTGATCCAGCCGCCGCAGGATGGCTGGCACGACACCGGCGACATCGTCGAGATCGACACCGAGGGCTTCATCCGCATCGTCGGCCGGGTCAAGCGCTTCGCCAAGGTGGCGGGCGAGATGATCCCGCTCGGCCTCGTCGAGGAGCTGGCGGGCCTCGCCGATCCGGACGCCACGCACGCCGCCGTCGCCCTGCCCGATGCCAAGCGCGGCGAGCGGATCGTGCTGGCGACGACCGGCACCGCGCTGACCCGCGATGCGCTGGTCGCCGCCGCGCGGGCGAGGGGAGCGCCCGAGATCGCCATTCCGCGCGACATCCTGCGCATCGACGCCGTCCCGCTGCTGGGCACCGGCAAGACCGATTATCCGGCCGTGACGCGGTTCGCCGCGGACGCCGCAGCCAAGGAGCCTGCATGATGGAGACCTCCGCGACCGCCGCCAAGGCTACCGCCGCCAACCCGGCCGCCGACCGGCGCCCCATCGCCACCCGGTCGGCCCGCTGGGCGCAACGGCTGGCGGCGTGGCTGACCACGACGCCGGTGACCCCCAACCAGATCTCGCTGCTGTCGGCGGTGTGGGCGGCAATCGGCGGCGCCCTTCTGCTCCAGGGCGGCGTGCTGGCCTGGATCGGCGCCGCGCTGTGCGTCCAACTGCGCCTCGTCTGCAACCTGCTCGACGGCATGGTCGCGGTGGAGGGCGGCAAGGGATCGCCGGTCGGCGCGCTCTACAACGAGATCCCCGACCGCGTCGCCGACACCGCCTTCCTGGTGCCGCTGGGCTATGCCGCCGGCCTGCCCTGGCTCGGCTGGGCGGCGGCGCTGGCCGCCATGATGACCGCCTATGTCCGCACCTTCGGCGGCGCCCTGGGGCTGGCGCAGGATTTCGGCGGCGTGATGGCCAAGCAGCGTCGCATGGCCGCCCTCACCGTCGCCCTGCTTGCCCAGGCGGTCGAGCATATGCTGTGGGGCACACGCTACAGCCTGCTCGCGGCGGCCTGGATCATCATGGCCGGCAGCCTGCTGACCGTCGCGACGCGCACGCTCGGCATCGCCCGCCGCCTAAATACTCAACATTTGAATGCCCAACATCTGGAAGCCCTCAAGCCGGAGGTCCGGTCATGATCCCTCTGTTCCAACCGGCGCTCCGCCACGGTCTGCTCGGGCTGACCCGCCTGCTGGTCGGCGCCCGCGCAAGCTGGGAAGGCAGCGCCCCCGCGGACACTCCGCGCATCTATTTCGCCAACCACACCAGCCACCTCGACACGCTGGCCGTCATGGCGGCCCTGCCTTCGAAGCTGCGGGCGCGCACGCATCCGGTGGCGGCGCTCGACTATTGGGGCGGTTCGGCCCTGCGCCGTGCGGTGGCGGTGGGCTGCCTGAACGCGCTGCTGGTCGACCGCACCGGCAAGGCGACGGCGGAGGTGATGGACGCCATGGCGGCGGTGCTGGAAAGCGGGCAGTCGCTGATCCTTTTTCCCGAAGGCACGCGCGGCGACGGCACCGTGGCGCCGTTCAAGAGCGGGCTTTACCACCTCTCCCAACGGGTGCCGGCGGCGGAACTGGTCCCCGTCTTCATCGAGAACCTGCACCGCGTGATGCCGAAGGGCATGCCGCTGCTGGTGCCGCTGATCTGCACCATGCGCTTCGGCGCGCCGCTGCAACCCGTCGCGGGCGAGGACAAGGCGGCCTTCCTGGGACGGGCGCGCGACGCGCTGGTGTCGCTGTCCCGGCCCGCCTCGCAGTCCAACTCCCAGCCCGCGTCCCAACCTTCCGACCGACGGACCACCCGATGAGCAGCGCGATCAACTCAGTGATGAGCGTTTTCACGACCACCGAGCCGCTGTTCCTCTGGCTGTCGGGTGCCGCCATCGGCCTGCTGGTCGTCGCCACGCTTATCGGCGCCGTCCTGGCCTACCGGGTGCAGACGCCGGCCGGGCGCGACACGGTGCGCAACCTGAACGCCCGCATCCGCTCCTGGTGGGTGATGGTGGCGCTGTTCGCCGCGGCGATGCTGCTGGGCAGCGGGGTGACGCTGGTGCTGTTCGCCCTGCTCTCCTATCTGGCGCTGCGCGAGTTCATCACGCTGACGCCGACCCGGCGCGGCGACCATGCCGGGCTGTTCCTGTCCTTCTTCGTGGTCGTGCCGCTGCAATACTGGCTGGTCGGGATCGGCTGGTACGGGCTGTTCTCGATCTTCATCCCGGTCTATGTGTTCATGGCGCTGCCGTCGCTGTCGGTTCTGGGCGCCGACACCACCGACTTCCTGACCCGCACCGCCAAGGCGCAGTGGGGCCTGATGCTGGCGGTCTACTGCACCAGCCATGCGCCGGCCCTGCTGTGGCTCGACATCCCCGGCTACAGCCTGCCCCCCGCCCTGCTGCTGCTGTATCTGATGACGGTGGCGCAGCTGAGCGACGTCTTCCAGTATGTGTTCGGCAAGCTGTGGGGCAAGACCCGGCTGTCGCCCGGCATCAGCCCGTCCAAGACGGTGGAGGGGCTGGTCGGCGGCGGGCTGACCGCCGTCGCCATCGGCACCGGGCTGCATGTCATCACGCCCTTCTCGCCGCTCCAGGCGGCCGGCATGTCGCTGGTCATCGTGACGGCCGGATTCTTCGGCGGCTTCGTCCTGTCGGCGATGAAGCGCGACCTCGGCGTCAAGGATTGGGGCACGATGATCGAGGGGCATGGCGGCGTCCTCGACCGTCTCGATTCCGTGGTATTCTCCGCCCCGCTGTTCTTCCATCTCACGCGCTACTGGTTCACCTGACCGCAAGCACCGGCATCCCGGACACACGAACGCCCCGGCTCCTGCGAGCCGGGGCGTTCGTGCAATCGCATGGCGAACGGGTCTCAGGCGGCGCGGATCTCCGCCAGAAACGCGTCCAGTTCCCGTTTCAGCAAGGCCGCGTCGGTCGCCAGTGTGTCGGCGGACTGCTTGACCTGACCGGCGGCCACCCCGCTGTCGCGCTCGGCCTTCTGGATGTCGACCACGCTGTGCGAGACCTCGTTGGTGCCGAGGGCGGCCTGCTGGGCGTTGCGGCTGATCTCATCGGTCGCCGCACTCTGCTGCTCGACCGAGGCGGCCATCTCGGCGGCAGACTGGTCGATCTGCTCCACCTGACCGATGATGCCGCGCATCGCCTCCACGGTCCGGTCCGACGCCGCCTTCACGGTGCCGATCTGCTGGCCGATCTGCTCGGTCATCGCATGGGTCTGGCTCGCCAGATTCTTGACTTCGCTGGCGACGACGGCGAAGCCCTTGCCCGCCTCGCCGGCACGGGCCGCCTCGATGGTCGCGTTCAGCGCCAGCAGGTTGGTCTGGGAGGCCACGGCGTTGATCGACGCGACGACCTGATCGACCTGCTCGATGGCGGCGGACAGCGCATCCAGATGGCCGCGGGCCTGCTCCGCCCGCTCGGCGGTCACCTTGGAGCGCTGGGCCGCCTGCACCACCCGTCCCGACAGGCCGCGGATCGCCGTCGACATCTCCTCGGCAGCCGACGCGACGGCCTGCACATTGACCGACGCCTGCTCCGACGCCGAGGCCACCGACGTGCAGTCCTGCTCGGCCTTGCGGACCGCGCCGGACAACTGCGAGGCGGTTTGCTGGAAGCCGCTGGCCGACAGGCCGAGCTGGTCGACGATGCGGCCGACCCGGCTTTCGAACCGGTTCGCTAGATCGACCACCGCCGCCCGCTTTTCCGCCGCGGCCTGGACGGCGGCGCTGCGGCGCTCCTGCTCCATCTGGCGGTTGCGCAGGATGTTCTCCTTGAAGACCTCCAGCGTGCGCGCCATCCCGCCGATCTCGTCCCGCCGCCCGCGTTCCGGCACCTCGGCGTCCAGATCATGGTCGGCAAGGCGCAGCATGACGCCATGCACGCGCGACAGCGGACGCGTCACGCTGCGGGCGACCGCCCAGCCCAGCAGCAGGGCCAGCGCCGACAGCCCGGCGACCACCAGCCCGAAGACGGTCATCATGCCGACGAAGGCCGAGCGCAGATCGTCGGTGTAGACGCCGGTGCCGATCACCCAGTCCCATGGCTCGAAATGGACCGAGTAGGCCAGCTTCTCATAGGTCGGCCCCTTGGGGTCGTTGGGCCGCGGCCATTCGTAGGTCACGAACTCCGGCACCGGCGTCAGGGCGCCGCGCACCGCCTCGCGGATGACGTAGACGCCGTTGCGGTCGCGGATCTCGGCGCCGCTCTTGCCGATCAGCGCCGGGTTGGCATGCATGACGTTGATGACCTGCGAGGTCCAGATCCACAGATATTCCCCGTCGGCGTAGCGCATGGCGCCGATGGCCGTTTTGGCGCGGTCCTTCGCATCCTCCTCGCTCATCGCGCCGTCCTGCGCCAGCTTGTGGAAGCGGGCGGCGATGCTGCCGCCGCTCTCGGCGATGAAGCGGACGCTGTTCATCCGCTGCTCGACCAGTGCACGGTTGACGAAATGGCCGCCGACCGCCGCCACCAGCCCGGCGGCGATGATCGACAGCGACGCGAGGAATCCGATTCGCCACCGCAACGGCAGCTCCGACAAACGCATGATTCTTGTTTCCCTCTTTCCGGCCCGCTCACCCCGGTCCGATCCCAGGGGCCGCTTCCGGTGGCCGGACCGACGTTACGAGCCGCGGCCCGCACCGGCGACGATGCTGGTCACCGCTTCGACGGTGCCATGGTCTGCGGAATGGACCCGGTTCACCTCGTTGAACGCGGCGATCTGGGCGTGACTGACGTGGCTGAACTGCTCCGCCGCCCGCAGGGCGAGGGCCGGCCCGTCAGAGGCGTCGGCGACCGCGATGTGGAGGGTGACGGACACCTCGATAATCTCTGCCATACCACTATCCTTCAAAAGGGTACAAATGGTCGCGGAGCCGCTGCCATCTGAGGGCATCGGCGGCTCCGCATGTCTCGATTGGATCAGACGCGCTCGACGCAGAGGGCGACGCCCATGCCGCCGCCGATGCACAGGGTGGCGAGGCCCTTGCGGGCGTCGCGCCGGCCCATCTCATGCAGCAGGCTGACCAGGATGCGGGCGCCCGACGCGCCGATGGGATGGCCGAGCGCGATGGCGCCGCCATTCACGTTCACCCGCTCCTCGTCCCAGCCCATTCCGGCATTGACCGCCAGCGCCTGCGCCGCGAAAGCCTCGTTCGCCTCGATCAGGTCGAGGTCGTCCACCGACCAGCCGGCCTTCTGCAAGGCCAGCTTCGAGGCCGGGATCGGCCCGGTGCCCATGATGCTGGGATCGACGCCGGCCGTCGCCCAGGAGGCGATGCGCGCCAGCGGCGTCAGCCCGCGCCGGGCGGCGTTCTCCGCCGTCATCAGCACCAGCGCAGCCGCTCCGTCATTGAGGCCGGAGGCGTTGCCGGCGGTCACCGTGCCGTCCTTGGCGAAGGCCGGGCGCAGCTTGGCCAGCGTCTCCAGCGTGGTGCCGTGCTTGGGATATTCGTCGGTGTCGACCAGCGTGTCGCCCTTGCGGCCCTTGATGGTGATCGGCACGATCTCGTCCCGGAAGCGGCCAGCCTTCTGCGCTGCCTCCGCCTTCTGCTGCGAGGCAACCGCGAATTGGTCCTGCCGTTCGCGGCTGAGATCCCAGGCGCGGGCGACATTCTCGGCGGTGGTGCCCATGTGGTAGTTGTGGAAGGCCTCCCACAGCCCGTCGCGGATCATGCTGTCGAGCATCTCGGCCGTGCCCATCTTGGTGCCGTTGCGCAGATGCATGAGGTGGGGCGACTGGCTCATGTTCTCCTGGCCGCCGACCACCATCACCTCGGCGTCGCCGCAGCGGATCGCCTGCCAGCCGAGCGCCACCGAGCGCAGGCCGGAGCCGCAGACCTGATTGATGCCGAAGGCGGTCTTTTCGACTGGGATGCCGGCCTTGACCGCGGCCTGACGGGCGGGGTTCTGGCCCTGGCCGGCGGTCAGCACCTGGCCCAGTACCACCTCGGACACCTCGGCGGCGTCGGTGTGGGCGCGCGACAGCGCCTCGCGGATCGCAGCGGCGCCAAGTTCATGGGCGGGGACGGACGCCAGCGCGCCGTTGAAACTGCCGATGGCGGTGCGGACCGCGCTGGCGATGACGATCTCGGTCATGGAGGACTCCTCCGGAAAATTGCGTCTTGCAGGAAGGAAGGAAGGAAGGCCGCCGCGTCCGTTCGGTGGAGCGCGGCGGCCGGTTGGTCGTTGACGGTCAGAAGTAGAGGCCGATCAGGAAGATGGGCAGCGTAATGACCAGGGCCGTCGCGCAGTAGCCCATGATGTCGCGCACCCCCAGCCCGGCGATGGCGAGCGCCGGCAGCGCCCAGAAGGGCTGGGCCATGTTCATCCACTCCTCGCCATAGGCGATGGCCATCGCCGCCTTGCCGAGATCGACGCCGAGCTGCTGGGCGGCCGGCATGATGAAGGGACCCTGCACCACCCAATGGCCGCCGCCCGACGGGACGGCGAAGTTGATCAGGCCCGACGACAGGAAGGCGAGGACCGGGAAGGTTTCCTTGTTGGCGATGTCGACGAACAGGTTGGTGATCAGACCGCCCAGGCCGGAATGTTCCATCATGATCTGGATGCCGGCGTAGAAGGGGAACTGCACCATGATGCCGGCGGTGCCGCGGGCGGCGTTGGCGACGGCGCGGGCATAGGCCATCGGCGTGCCGTGCAGGATCAGGCCGGCCACCAGCATGATCAGGTTGACCGTGTTGATGTTGAGGTCGAAGCCCTTGGCCTGGAAGTGCAGGAACAAATAGCCGATGCCGAGCGCGGCGACGACGAAGCCGAGGACGCGGCTCTCCTCCAGCTTTTCAGCCGGGCTGGCGTCGGGGCCGAGGACGCGCTTGGTCGAGGGTTCCGGCTTCAGCAGCGCCGGATCGACCGCCACCACTTCGTTGGCCTTCGGGTGCATCATCCAGCAGATCAGCGGCAGGACGACGATCAGCGCCAGCGTGATGCCGACATTGTAGGTGGTGAAGATGGTGTCGGAGATCGGGATCAGGCCGACCGTCTTCTCCATCGGGTTGCCCTTGGTCGCGGCGACCAGCGGAACCGAGGCGGAGAAGCCGCCGTGCCACGTCATGAAACCGATATAGGCCGAGGCGATCAGCAGCCGGTAGTCCGATTTCGGGACGCGGCGGGCCACCTCGCGGGCGAACATGGCGCCGACGACGAGGCCGAAGCCCCAGTTGACGACGTTGGTCACCGCGGCGGCGAAGCAGACCAGCATGACGCCCTGGGCCGGCGTTTTGGCGATGGAGGCCACCCGGCCCATGACGTTGCGCACCGGCTCGGAGCTGGCGAGCGCATGGCCGGTGACCAGCACCAGCGCCATCTGCATCGAGAAGGCCAGCAGGTTCCAGAAGCCGTTGCCCCACATGCGCACCAGATCGACAGGACTGCTCGGCGTCAGCCACCAGGCAAAGCCGAAGGTCAGCACGGTCAGGATGATGGCGAAGATCAGCGGGTCGGGCAGATAGCGGCTGACCAACCAGGTCAGGGCACGGGAAATCGGCGTGATCGGGTTGAAGCGGGCGCTGGTCTCCGGCGCCGGCGGGGGGGCTGTGGTGACGCTCATGGCGGGTCTCCGGCACGAGGAGGGTCGTTCCCGCGCCGCCGGCTGCACGGCCGGACGGCGCGGGGAGGACGGGTCTCCGACGATCAAGATGGGCCGATGCGTGGATGGCGCCGGTCAGGCGGCGACCGGCATGGTCGGCACGGCGGACGGGACGATCAGCTCGGCGCCGGTCTGGGCCAGCACGTCGGCGACCGTGACGCCGGGCGCGACCTCGCGCAGCACCAGCCCCTTGTCCGTCGGCTCGATCACCGCCAGTTCGGTGACGATCAGATCGACCCGCCGGACCGAGGTCAGCGGCAGTTCGCAGCGCTTGACGATCTTGGGCGTGCCCTTGGCGCTGTGCTGCATGGCGACGATCACCCGCTTGGCGCCGGAGACCAGATCCATCGCACCGCCCATGCCGGGCACCATCTTGCCGGGTACCATCCAGTTGGCGAGCCGGCCCTCCTCGTCGATCTGGAGGCCGCCCAGGACGGTGACGTCCAGATGCCCGCCGCGGATCAGGCCGAAGGACATCGCGCTGTCGAAGGATGCGGCCCCCGGAACGGCACCGATGGGGCTGCCGCCGGCATCGCTCAGATCCTCGTTCTCCGCCCCCGGTTCGGGCACCGGGGCCATGCCGACGATGCCGTTCTCCGACTGGAAGAAGACGTTGACGCCGGCCGGCAGGTGGGCGGCGACCATGGTGGGCAGGCCGATGCCGAGATTCACCAGGTTTCCCGGCCGCAGTTCCAGCGCGACGCGCTTGGCGATCAGGGTTTTCTCATCCATGGCGACGCTCCTTGGCGACCAGGCAGTCGACCAGCACATTCGGGGTGACGACGCTGTCGGGCGGAATGACGCCCACCGGCACGATGTCCTCGGCCTCGACGATCACCGTTTCGGCGGCCATCGCCATCAGCGGGTTGAAGTTGCGCGCCGTCAGCGCGTATTCGAGATTTCCCAGATAATCGGCCCGCTTGGCGGCGATCAGGGCGAAATCGGCCTTCAGCGCCGTCTCCAGCAGATAGACCGTGCCGTCCAGCTCGATGCACTGCTTGCCCTCCTCGACCACCGTGCCGACGCCGGTGGGGGTCAGGACGCCGCCGAGGCCAAAGCCGCCGGCGCGCACCCGCTCGGCCAGCGTGCCCTGCGGCACCAGCTCGACCACCGTCTCGCCGGCGATCATCTGGCGCTGGGTCTCGGAATTGGTGCCGATGTGGCTGGCGATCACCTTGCGCACCACCTTCGCCGTGACCAGCCGGCCGATCCCCACGGTGGGGCGGGCGGTGTCGTTGGCGATGACCGTCAGGTCGCGCTTGCCCTGGCGGAGCAGTTCATCGATCAGGTGGGGCGGCGTTCCGACCCCCATGAACCCCCCGATCATCAAAACCGCGCCATCGGGAATCATGGCGACGGCCTCTTCCAGCTTTCGCACTTTACTCATTCGACGTCTCCCTTGGACGTCGGGGTGCGGCGGATCGATTTCCACCGGCAGCCCCGCGGGCGCGGAGCCCGCCACAGAATCCAGTGAAGGATCCAAGAGGTGGACCGCGCGCTCATTCTTGGTTTCATAGCGCTGCGATCGGGGGACCCGCGACATCCAGGCCAGTGCCGTGGACCGTCTGAGCCGGCCGACATACCCACACTCTAGCAATGGATGTGCCAAAGGCCGGTTCCAGTCCGGATGGCGGAGAAATCCAGCCTCCGCCTTGGAGTCCGGCGACCGCTGCCGGTCGGAACCGGGAGGGATCGGGCACGGCCGCCCGATCCGGTGCGCAACTTTGTGCGTGCTGCGCAAAAACTTGCGCAGCAGCCACCCCTCAAACCGTCCGTTCAGGAAATGCCGTATTCCTGTAGCTTGTAGAGCAGCGAGCGGCGGCTGATTCCCAACTGCTGGGCCGTCTTCATCCGGTTGCCGTCGTTGCGGGCCAGCGCGTCGGCCACAACCCGCGCCTCGAAACGGCTGACCTGTTCGCGCAGGCTGCCGGCGGCGGACGGGGCGGCTGTGCCGTCACCGTCGTTTTCGGCTGCCGGCTCGCTGTCCCCGGTCTGCCCGGCGATCTGCTCCGGCAAATCCTCGGTGACGATCATGGCACCGGTGCTCATCACCACCGCGCGCTCCATCGCATTGGACAGTTCGCGGATGTTGCCCGGCCAGCGGTAGGCCAGCAGGCGCTCCATCGCCTGCTCGTCGATGCCGCTGACCTCGATGCGGTTCTCGGCGGCGAAGCGTTGCAGGAAATGGCTGGCGAGCAGGCGGACATCCTCCGGCCGCTCGCGCAGCGGCACCGTCCTGAGGGTCACGACATTCAAACGGAAATAGAGGTCCTGCCGGAACAGCCCCTGGCGGACCATCTCCTCAAGGTTGCGGTTGGTGGCGACGATGACGCGCACATCCGTGCGCACCAGTTCGGTGCCGCCGACCCGCTCGAACTCCCGCTCCTGAAGCACGCGCAGCAGCTTCACCTGCAAGCTGGGGGAGATGTCGCCGATCTCGTCGAGGAACAGGGTGCCGTGCTCCGCCTGTTCGAAGCGGCCGCGGCGGCGCGCCTGGGCCCCGGTGAAGGCCCCCCTCTCGTGGCCGAAGAACTCGCTTTCCAGCAGCCCTTCGGGCACCGCGGCGCAGTTGACCTTGACGAAGGGGCCGGCATTGCGCGGGCTGTTGTAGTGGATGGCCGCCGCCACCAGCTCCTTGCCGGTCCCGCTCTCGCCGGTCACCAGCACGGTGGCGTTGCTCTTGGCGACCTTGGCGATGGTCTGGAGAAGCTCGCTCATGCGCGGGCTGGCGGTCAGGATGCGGTCGGTGCGATAGCTGCTCGACAGTTCGCGGTGCAGGGTGGCGATGTCGTCGCGCATCCGGCGCATCTGCAACGCCCGCCCGACCTGCAACAGGATCTCCGCGATGTCGAAGGGCTTGATGACATAGTCGAAGGCGCCATCCTTGATTGCCTGGACTGCCGAGCCGACCTCGGCATAGGCGGTCATCAGGATCACCGCGGTGGAGCGGTCGAGCTTGCGGATTTCCGCCAGCGCCTGCAACCCGGTCATCCGCGGCATGCGGACATCCATCAGCACCACGGCATGGCGCTGCGCGGCGAAGGCGGCGACCGCCTCCACCCCGTCGGCGGCGGTGGTCACCGACAGTCCGTCGCGCGTCAGCACCGCGGCGAGCATCGCGCGGATCGCCTCGTCGTCGTCCACCACCAGGACGGCCGGCGCCGAAATGGCCTGCATGGCAGGAAACTGGGTCGTCATGCGTCAACCGTCCGGTTGTGAAGGATGGGAATCCGCAGGGTCACTGTGGTGCCGGACCCCGGCACGCTGGCGATGGCGATGGTTCCATGATGCGCGTCGACGATCCGGTGCGCCATCGCCAGCCCGAGCCCGGTCCCCTGCGGCTTGGTCGAAAAGAAGGGATCGAACACCTTGTCGAGGTTCTCCGGCGCGATTCCCTCGCCGTCGTCGCTCACCGTGATGACGGCCTCGCGGCCATCCGCCGCCATGGCGGTGGCGATGGCGATGCCTCCGGTTTCCGAGGTCGCCTGCACCGCGTTGATGATCAGGTTGAGCATGACCTGCTTCAGCGCCTCGCCGTCGGCTTCGACCAGGGGCAGGCCGGGGGCGGGATGCAGGGCGATGCGGGCGTTCGACTTGCGCCCGGCCAGCAGGGACACCTCGCGGATCAGGTCGTTCAGCTGCACCGGCAGGAAGGCCGGCGGGCGGGGCCGGCCGAACTCCAGCAGTTCGGTGACGAGGCGGTTCAGGCTGTCGACCTGCCGGACGATCAGGGGTGCATAGCGCTGCCACTCGGCGACATCGTCGGAGCTTTCGAGGAACTGCATGAAGCCGCGGATCGAGGTCAGCGGGTTGCGCACCTCGTGGGCGAGGCCGGCGACCAGCTCGCCCAGCGCAGCCAGCCGGTCGGCCCGCATGATCTGGGTGCGGAGCCGCTGCTGCTCGGTCAGATCCTTCAGCACCACCACCGCGCCGATGGCCTCGCCATGGCTGTCGCGCAGCACGCTGCTCGATACAGTGAGATGAAGCGTCTGTCTGGTCCCCGGAAAATCCAGCGCCACGCCGACATGCTGCCGGCCGGTCTTCAGCGTGTCGAGCAGCGGGCTGGCGAAGCGGCCATCCGGCTTGAACAGGGACTCGTAGGGCCTGCCGATCACCTCGCCGGCGCTCACCCCGATCATCGCCTCGGCAGCCGGGTTGAGTGCCGTGACCTGCCCGGCCCGATCCACGGCGATCACGCCGTCGGCGATGCTGTGCAGGATGTTCTCGGTCAGCGACTTGGCATCCAGCAGGGCGCGAGCCATGGCGTTGACCTCGACCGCGATGGCGCCGACCTCGCCCGGCGGCGGCCGGATTGCGTCGCCGAGGTCGCTCCGCATGCGCAGCAGGCCGTCGATGATCTGGCGGATGTCGCGGCCGACCCCGCGCGTCAGCACCTGCGTCAGCACGAGCCCCAGCAATATTCCGCCGAGGCTGACGGTCAGGACCGCCCGGTCCATGGCGGCTGCCTGCCGCTCGACATCGTCGGAAAGCTCATTGGCCCAGATGTAGCCGATCACGCCGCCGTCGCGGAGGATGGGCAGCATCGCGTTCAGGATGAAGCCGCGCACCTGCCGGCCGCTTTCGAGCGCCTGCTTTCCGCTTTCCAGCACATGCCAGCCCGGATGCTCCGGCGGTATGGTGGTGCCCACCGTCGCACTGTAGTCCCGGCTCGGCCCATAGGTGATGATGGCGTTGAGCGCCTTGCTGTAATAGCCGACCCCCACGCCGGGATTTGCCCCGGCGATCATGTCGGTGAAGGGGGTCAGCCGGCCCGACAGGATCCGGATGGCGGCATCGCGGTCGCCGGCCAGAACAGCGGTATCGACACCGGCATCTGTCAGAAGGGGATCGAAGCCGGGGCCGAGATGAGCGTCCAGCAGGCGCGTCAGGCCGAAGAGCTTCTCCGACTTTTCACGGACCAGCGCCTGCCGCCCCTCCCGCTCCAGCAGATAGCCGGTCAGCGAGATGGGCAGAACCACCACGGCGAGCGAAACCAGAAGCAGCTTGCCGCGCAGGGTGCTCGGCAGGGAACGGCGGATCCAGCCAAAGGGCCACATGGCGCCCACTCCTTTCACCCGGGCACGGCCTGGAGTGCGATCGGTTCCGCGGCCATAGCAGATTTGCGGCCAGGAGGGAAAGGAGGATCGCCCGCCTTCCCCTGCTGCTGCCGCATCACCAGACCGGCTCCCCGATCAACCGAGGTTGATGTCGGAGAGCGAGAGCACCGTGCTGTTGTAGACGCCGAGCAGACGAACCTCGGACGACGCCACCTGACCGTCGCCGTTGGTATCGATCACCTGATACAGGCCGGAACTGCTGCCGTTGTTGGCCAGAACCAGCATGCCCGCACCGGCCGACGAGTTGGTCAGCGTCCCCAGAGCCGTCCGGAAGTTGGCGAGGCCGGCATCGGTCAGGCTGCCGCTGACCGCAGAGGACAGGCTGACCAGTTCGTTGGTCATGCTCACCCCGTTGGTCGCCGCGGTCGCCGTGGTCAGCGAAGCGTCGCCGTTCCGGTCCGCCGTCGTCCGGGCCACATCCGTCAGCTGCACCTTGTCGGTGCCCGACTGGAAGTTCGACACAGAGATGAAGCCGGTGTTCGCACCCAGCGCCGCGATGTCGCTGAAGGACGAGTACACCACCGTATCCGTGCCGCTGCCCGACGCCAGGCTGATGCTGTCGCCAGTACCACCCTGGAAGCGGATCGACCCGCTGGTCACCGTGATCGCATCGGTGCCCAGACCGCCGGTCAGCGTCTCCACGTTCTGCACCGACATGGTCACGCCGGTGTCGCCGGTGGTGATCACGTCGTTGCCCGTGCCGCCGATCAGCGTCTCGATGCCGCGCAGCAGGACCGTCGAGCCGCCGTCGCCGAGGCTGACCACATCCGTAGCCGCACCGCCGACGATGATCTCGATGCCGCTCTCCGCCCGCATGGTGACGCCGGTGTCGCCCAGTATCACCAGATCGCTGCCGGCACCACCGATCATCGTGTCGATGCTGCGGGTGATGACGGTGTTGCCCGCCACACCCAGGGTCACGACATCCGAAGCGGTGCCGCCGACCAGGAACTCGACGCCCGAGGCCGACATCGTCACGCCGGCCGAGCCGGTGAGGACGATGTCGGTGCCCGCACCGCCGGTCAGGCTGTCGATGCCGTTGACCGTGACCGTGTTCGGCGTGTCGCCGAGCGTGATCGCGTCGGTGCCGGTGCCGCCGATCAGCGTCTCGATGCCGCGCAGCAGGACGGTCGAGCCGCCGTCGCCGAAGCTGACCACATCCGTGGCCGCGCCGCCGACGATGATCTCGATCCCGCTTTCGGCCCGCATGGTGACGCCGGTGTCGCCCAGGATCACCAGATCGCTGCCGGCACCACCCGACAGGGTGTCGATGCCGCGGACAATGGCGGTCGCCCCGCCCGCCCCCAGGGTGACGACGTCCGAACCGGCGCCGCCGACCAGGAACTCGACGCCCGAGACCGTCATCGTCACGCCGGCCGAACCGGTGAAGACGACGTCGGTGCCAGCACCGCCGATCAGGGTGTCGATGCCGGTGACGGTGATCGTGTTCGGCGTGTCGCCGAGCGTGATCACGTCGGTGCCGGTCGAACCGATCAGCGTCTCGATCCCGCGGGTCAGCAGGGTGGCGCCCGACGTGCTGATGGTCAGCACGTCGGTGGCCGTGCCGCCGACCAGGATCTCGATGCCGGTGCCCAGCGTCATCGTGTTGCCGGTATCACCCAGGAACACGAGGTCGGTGCCCACACCGCCGATCAGCGTCTCGATGCCGCGTATGGTGGTGGTGTTGCCGGCCGAACCCAGGGTCAAGACGTCGGTGCCGGAGTTGCCGATCACGTAGTCCGCGCCCGAGACGGTCAGGGTCGCACCCGCCGAACCGGTGAAGATCACCTCCAGGCCCCTGCCGCCGATCAGCGTCTCGATGCCCAGAGCCAGCAGCGTGCCGCCGGCCGTGCCGATGGTCACCACGTCGGTGCCCGTGCCGCCGATCAGCGTCTCGATGCCCGACACCACCAGCGTGTTGCCGGCAGTGCCGAGGGCGATGAGGTCACTGCCGAGACCGCCGATGATCGTTTCGAAAAGCGAAACCGTCGAGGTGCTGCCGGTATCGCCGAGTGTCAGCACATCGACACCGCCATTGCCGATCAGCGTCTCGATGCCGCGCAGCAGGATGGTGTTGCCCGCCGAACCCAGCGTCACGACATCCGTGCCGGTGCCGCCGATCAGGGTGTCGATGCCCGACGCCGAGATCGTCGATCCGCCCGAACCGAGGACGATGAGTTCGGATGCCGTGCCACCCAGCAGGGTTTCAAGGGCATTGGCCACCAGGGTCGCCCCCAGAGTGCCGACCGCGACCACGTCGCTGCCCGCCCCACCGGTCAGCGTTTCGAGGAGCGACACCGTCAGCGTGTTGCCGCTCGACCCCAATGCGACGATGTCCAGCCCGGCCCCGCCGGTCAGCGTCTCGACCGCACCCACCAGCATGGTGGAGCCGGTGTCGCCGATGGTGACGGCATCGCTGCCCGCCCCGCCGGTCAGCGTTTCGATGGCGCGCAGCAGCAGCGTGTTGCCGCCGGTGCCCAGCGCGATGACATCCCGACCGCTGCCGCCGACCAGGATATCGAGCGCCGATGCCAGCAGCGTGCTGCCGGACCCACCCAGGAAAACCAGATCCAGTCCATCGCCACCGATGAGGGTTTCGAGCGCATTTGCCTGAAGCGTGGTGCCACTCGACCCGATGGCAATGACATCGGTCGCCGCGCCGCCGGTGATGGTTTCGATGGCCGACACCGTCAGGGTGGTGCCGGCAGTGCCGAGCGTCACCACGTCCAGACCGGCCCCGCCCCGCAGCGTCTCAAGCTGTGATACCGCCAGCGTGCTGCCGGCGGACCCCAGCGTCACCACATCGAGCCCCGCGCCGCCCGACAGCGTTTCCAACTGCGACGCCAGCAGCGTGTTGCCGGCGGTGCCGAGCAGGATGCTGTCGATACCTGTGCCGCCGGTGATGGTCTCGAACAGCGACACCGTCGCCGTGTTGCCGGTATCGCCCAGCGTCAGAAGATCGCTGCCGGAACCGCCGGTCAGCGTCTCGATGCCGCGCAGCAGCACGGTGTTGCCGCCGGCGCCCAACGTCACCGCGTCGTTGCCGGCCCCGCCGACCAGGATCTCCAACCCGGAGACCAGCAACGTGTTGCCGGCCGAGCCAAGATAGACCACATCGGTCCCGCTCGACCCGATCAGCGTCTCCAGACCGGAAACCAGCAGCGTGTTGCCGCCGGTCCCCGACACCCGGTTCATGTCCGCCGCCGTGTCGAAGCCGGCGGTGGCGAGCGTCACGATGTCCAGCCCGGCCCCGCCGGTCAGCGTCTCCAACTGCGACACCAGCAGCGTGTTGCCGCCAGCGCCAAGCCCGATCACGTCCTGCGCGAAGCCGCCGACCAGCGTCTCGAGGTTCGACGCCAGCATGGTCGAGCCGCGGTTGCCGATGGTGATGGCATCGACGCCCGTCCCGCCGGTCAGCGTCTCCAGCATGCGCAGCAGCGTGGTGTTGCCGCCGTCGCTCAGCGTGACGATGTCCAAACCCGAACTGCCGACGAGGATCTCCAGCCCGGCGATCAGCAGGGTGGACCCGCCGCCAAGCTCACCGACCACCGCCACGTCGCTGCCGGAGCTGCCGACCAGCGTCTCGAGCAGATTGACGACGAAGGTGCCGCCGCCGTCCGACAGCTGGACGACGTCGCGCCCGCTGCTGCCGGTGATCGATTCGATGCCGACGATCCGCACCGTCGTGCCGGCGGTGCCCAACGTCACCACATCGAGCCCGCTGCCGCCGATCAGCGTTTCCACCGCGACGGTCGCCAAGGTGCTGCCGCCGGACCCCAGCGTCACGATGTCCAGTCCAACTCCGCCGATCAACGTTTCCAACTGCACTGCCAGCAGCGTGTTGCCGGCGGTGCCGAGCAGGATGCTGTCGATACCTGTGCCGCCGGTGATGGTCTCGAACAGCGACACCGTCGCCGTGTTGCCGGTATCGCCCAGCGTCAGAAGATCGCTGCCGGAACCGCCGGTCAGCGTCTCGATGCCGCGCAGCAGCACGGTGTTGCCGCCGGCGCCCAGCGTCACCGCGTCGTTGCCGGCCCCACCGATCAGGATCTCGATGCCCGACACCAGCAGCGTGTTGCCGGCCGAGCCGAGATAGATCACGTCCGTCCCGCTCGACCCGGTCAGCGTCTCCAGCCCGGAGACCAGCAGCGTGTTGCCGCTGGTGCCCGACACCCGGTTCATGTCCGCCGCCGTGTCGAAGCCGGCGGTGGCGAGCGTCACGATGTCCAGCCCGGCACCGCCGGTCAGCGTCTCCAGTTGCGACACCAGCAGCGTGTTGCCGCCGGTGCCCAGTGTGACGATGTCGAGCGCGAAGCCGCCGACCAGCGTCTCCAGGTTCGACACCGCCATGGTCGAGCCGAGGTTGCCGATGGTGACGGCATCCACGCCCGTCCCGCCGGTCAGCGTCTCCAGCATGCGCAGCAGCGTGGTGTTGCCGCCGTCGCCCAGCGTGACGATGTCGGTGCCGGCGCCGCCGATCAGCATTTCCAGACCGGACGCCAGGACCGTGCCGCCGGCGGAACCGAGGAAGATCAGTTCGGATCCGGTGCCGCCGGCAATCGTCTCCAGCAAATTGGCAAGCAGGGTGCTTCCGGCGGAACCGAGCGTCACGACATCGGTGCCCACAGCGCCGGTGATCGTCTCCAGGCCTGAGATCCGCAGGGTGTTGCCGGCAGTGCCCAAGGTGACGACGTCGGTTCCACCGCCGCCGCCAACCGTTTCGAGGCCCGAAACGGACAGGGTGTTGCCGGCCGAACCGAGAGTCACGACGTCGGTGCCCAGTCCGCCGGTCACTGTCTCGAGGGCGCTTGCAAACAGGGTGCTGCCCGCCGTGCCCAGCGCAATCGAGTCGACCGATGCGCTGCCGACGAGTGTTTCGAGAGCTGAAGCCAGCAGGGTGCTGCCGGCGTCGCCCAGCGTGACGATGTCGGTGCCGCCGCCACCGGCCAGCGTCTCGATACCGCGCAACAGCAGGGTGTTTCCGGCCGAGCCCAGGGCAATGACATCGGTCCCGGTTCCACCGGCGAGGGTGTCGATGGCCGAGAGGGAGACGGTGGACCCGGACGTGCCGAGGACGACCAGATCGGACCCCGCACCGCCGACGAGAGTCTCGATCAGATCGGCCAGGATCGTGTTGCCGCCGGCTCCCAATGTGACGACGTCGGTGCCCGCCGACCCTGCCAGTGTCTCGATGGCATTGACCAGCAGGGTGGTGCCGGTGGGGCCCAGGGCAACGATGTCGGTTCCGCTGCCGCCGCTCAAAGTCTCCAGCCGGTCGACGAGCAGGGTGCCACCCGCGCCGCCTAGGGTGATGACGTCGGTGCCGGCCCCTCCGATGATCGTTTCGAACAGCGTGGCCAGCAGCGTGATGCCGGTCGTGCCGACGGTCACTGCGTCACTGCCGGTGGACCCGGTCAGCGTTTCGAGGCGTTCGACGAGAACCGTGCTCCCACCGGTTCCAAGCGTGATCACATCGGATGCCGACGATCCGAGGATGGTCCTGTACTGGCTGGAGACGGACAGGGTGCTGCCGCCGTCCTCCAGGATGAGAACGTCGGCACTCAAGATGCTGACAAGGGTTTCCATCCCGCTCAGATGAAGGGTCTGCCCCGTCGCGATGATAGTTTCGATATTGACGACGTGAATGGTCGCCCCGCTGGTCCCGATCACGACGACATCGGTGCCGGAGCCGCCGATGAGCGTTTCGATGCCGGTCGTCAGCACGGTATTGCCGGCGGTGCCCAGCGTCACGACGTCCGTACCGATCCCGCCGATCAGGGTTTCGATGCTCGTTGCCAGCAGGGTGCTTCCGGCGGCGGCCAGCGTCACAACGTCGGTACCGGCCCCACCGGTCAGCGTTTCGACAGCGGTGACCAGCAGCGTGTTGCCGGCGGTTCCAAGCGTAACGACGTCCGTACCGGTCCCGCCGATCAGGGTTTCGATGCTCGTCACCAGCAGGGTGCTTCCGGCGGTGGCCAGTGTCACGACGTCGGTTCCGGCCCCGCCGGCCAGGGTTTCCAATCCCTGCACAATCACGGTTGCGCCGACGGCACCCAGAATTATGACGTCGGTACCGCTGTTTCCCGTCAGCGTCTCGATGCCCGACACCAGCATTGTGCTGCCGGCGGTGCCAAGCGTCACGACATCGGCGCCGACCCCGCCGGCCAGCGTTTCGAGAGCCGACACCAGCAGGCTGTTACCGCCGGTGCTCAGGGTTACGACATCGCTGCCGGCCCCGCCGGTCAGGGTCTCGATGCCGATGACACTTAGCGTGCTGCCGCCGACGCCCAGCATCACGAATTCGGTGCCGGACGCCCCGATCAGGGTCTCAATGTCGGCGATCAGCAGGGTGTTGCCGCCCGCACCCAGCGTCACGACGTCGGTACCGGCACCGCCGGTCAGCGTTTCGATGCCGACCGTCGATAGGGTGTTTCCAGCAGCGCCGAGCGTGACGATGTCGGTGCCGGCACCACCTGTCAGCGTCTCGATCCCGAACACCAGCAGGGTGTTGCCGGCAGTGCTCAGCGTCACCACGTCGGTCCCGGCTCCGCCCCCCAGCGTCTCCACTTCCCTGACCGCCAGAGTATTGCCAGCGATACCGAGCATCACGATGTCGGTTGCGCTGCCGCCGATCAGGGTCTCGAAGCCGGTCATGCCCAGCGTGTTGCCGGCGGTGCCGAGTGTCACGACATCGGTGCCGGCACCGCCGATCAGCGTCTCGATGCCGGCCACCAGCATCGTGTTGCCCGCGGTGCCCAGCGTTACCACGTCGGTGCCGGCGCCGCCGATCAGCGACTCGATGGCTGAGACCAACATCGTGTTGCCGGAAGTCCCCAGCGTCACGATCTCGAGGCCGCTGCCGCCGGTCAGCGTCTCGATGCCTTGCATCATGATCGATGCGCCGCCGGATGCCACCGTTACGACATCGGTGCCGCTGTTTCCCGTCAGCGTTTCGATGCGCCAAACCAGAATCGTGTTACCGCCGGTTCCGAGTGCCACGGCATCGCTGGCAACGCTGCCGGTCAACGTCTCGATAGCCGAGACCAGCAGAGTGTTGCCACCGGTGCCGAGTGTCACCACGTCGGTGCCGGCGGCGCCGGTCAGGGTTTCCAGCAGCCTCACCAGCATGGTGCTGCCGACGGTTCCGACGGTGATGACATCGGTGCCGGTGCCGCCGGTCAGCGTTTCCAGCCGCGAGACGAGCAGGGTCGTGCCGGCGGTCCCGATGGTCACGGCATCGGTGCCGACGCCACCGGTCAGCGTCTCCAAATCCGACACCCTCGTGGTGACGCCGGTCGATCCCAGGGTGACCACGTCAGTGCCGCTGTTGCCGACGATGGTCGCCACCAGCGACACCGTGGCGGTGTTGCCCTGCGTCGCCAGTTGCAAAACCGACGTGCCGCCCGCGCCGCCCGCGGTGATGGTTTCCACGCCCGAGACCGCGTACCGCACACCATTGGTGCCGAGCACGACGGAGTCCGTTCCCGCACCGCCGATGATGGTTTCGATGCTATAGATCGCCGTGGTGTTGCCGGCATCACCCAGGGTGACGACATCGATACCGCTGCCGCCGAGCAGGGATTCCAACCCGGACACCAGCGTGGTGTTCCCCGACGAGCCCAGCGTGACGATATCGGCTCCAATCCCGCCGATCAGGGTTTCCACCTGCGAGACCGTCGTGGTGTTGCCCGCAGAGCCGAGCGTGACGACGTCATTCCCAACCCCGCCGGTCAGGCTCTTCAGCCACGACACCGTCATGGTTGAGCCTGCTGCGTCACTCAGCGTGATCACATTGGTGCCGCTGGTGCCAATCAGCGACTCCATCCCGCTCACCAGCAGCGTGTTGCCGGCGGTGCCAAGCATGACGACGTCGGTCCCGGCACCACCGGTCAGGGTTTCCAAACCCCGCACACTCACGGTTGCGCCGGCGGCACCCAGAATTATGACGTCGGTACCGCTGTTTCCCGTCAGCGTCTCGATGCCCGACACCAGCATTGTGCTGCCGGCGGTGCCAAGCGTCACGACATCGGTGCCGACACCGCCGGCCAGCGTTTCGAGAGCCGTCACCAGCAGGCTGTTGCCGCCGGTGCTCAGGGTTACGACATCGCTGCCGGCCCCGCCGGTCAGAGTCTCGACGCCGATGACGCTCAGCGTGCTGCCGCCGACGCCGAGTGTCACGACATCGGTGCCGACCCCGGCGATCAAGGTTTCGATGGCGCTGACGGTCAGCGTGTTGCCGCCGGTAGTCAACGTCACGATGTCGGTGCCGCTGTTTCCCAGCACTGTTTCGATGCGGGAGAGCTGAATCGTGCTGCCGGCAGTGCCGAGTACAATGAGATCCGCACCGATCCCACCGATCAAGGTTTCGATGTCGGACGCCAGCACCGAGTTGCCGAAGGTGCCCAACGTTACGATATCGGTGGCGGACCCGCCGATGAGCGTCTCGATAGCGGACACCAGCAAGGTGTTGCCCGCGCTGTCCAGCGTCACCACGTCGGTGCCGGTACTGCCGGTCAGCGTTTCGACGCCCGAGATCAGCAGGCTATTGCCGGCGGTGCCCAGCGTGATGACGTCGGTGCCGGCACCACCGGTCAAAGTCTCGACGGCCGAAACCAGCATCGTGTTGCCGGTGGTGCCCAGCGTTGCGACGTCCGTACCGGCGCCGCCTGCCAGCGTTTCGACACCGGTGATCAGCAGAGTGTCGCCACTGGTGCCGAGGAACACGACATCGCTGCCGAAACCACCGATGAGGGTCTCGATGCCGGCTGCCAGCAGGGTGTTGCCGGTGGTATCGAGCGTTACGACGTCGGTGCCGACACCGCCAACGAGGGTCTCGATGCCGGTTGCCCGCAGGGTGTTGCCACTGCCGCCCAGCGTCAGCACATCGGTGCCGGTACCGCCGATCAGCGTTTCGACGGCCGAGGCCAGCATCGTGTTGCCGGCGTCGCCGAGAGTCACAATTTCCAAACCGGCGCCACCGATCAGGGTCTCGATGCCTTGCACCGCCACCGATATGCCGGTGTTTCCCACAGTCACGACATCGGTGCCGCTGCCTCCCGTCACCGTTTCGATCCGGGCGACTTGGATCGTGTTGCCGGCGGTGCCGAGGATTGCGATATCCAGGCCGCTCCCGCCGAGCAGCGTCTCCGTGTCGGACACCAGTGTCGTGTTGCCGCCGGTGCCGAACGTCACGACGTCGGTGCCGGCACCGCCGGTCAGGGTCTCCAGCAACCTCACCAACATGGTGTTGCCGGCGGTTCCGATGGTGATGATATCGGTGCCGGTGCCGCCGGTCAGCGTTTCGACAGCCATGACCAGCATCGTGCCGCCGGCGGTGCCAAGCGTGATCAGGTCGCTGCCGGTGCTGCCCGTCAAGGTTTCAATGTTGGATACCGACACCGTGTTTCCGGTGGAAGCGAGCGTCACGATATCAGTGCCGGCCCCTCCCGTCAGCGCATCGATTCTCGACAGCTGGATGGTGTTGCCCGTATCCGCCAGCGAGATGGCGTCAAGCCCCGAACCGCCACTCAACGTTTCGATCTGGGAAAGGGCGAGGGTTATGCCAGAGGCGCTGACGGTGACGACATCGGTGCCCGTACCGCCGATGAGCGTTTCAAGAACGGAGATCAGGACCGTGTTGCCGGACGACCCGAAGGTCACGATGTCGGTGCCGGTGCTGCCGATGAGGCTTTCAAGGGCGCCAACCAGCAGCGTGGCGCCGGCGGTGCCAATCGTCACGACGTCGGTGCCGCCCCCGCCGATCAGCGTCTCGAGTCCTTGCACCCTCATCGATGAGCCAGCGGAGCCCAAGGTTACGACGTCGGTGCCGCTGTTTCCGATCACCGTTTCGATGCGGGAAATCTGAATCGTGTTGCCGTCGGCGCCGAGAAAAACGAGTTCCGTGTTGGCACCGCCGGTCAGCGTTTCAATCCCGGACAGCAGGGTCGTGTTGCCGCCGGACGCGAACGTCACAATGTCGGTGCCGATGCCGCCCGTCAGCGTTTCGATGCGGGAGAGCTGAATCGTGTTGCCGGCGGTGTCGAGGGTCACGACATCGGCGCCGGCGCCGCCGGTCAGCGTTTCGATATCGGTCACGCTCAGCGTGCTTCCACCGGCACCCAAAAATACGACATCGGTGCCGGTCCCACCGAGCAGCGTCTCGGCTGCCGCGAGCGTGAGAGTGTTGCCCGCCGTTCCGAGCAGGATGACATCGGTGCCGCTGCCGCCGATCACGGATTCCATCCGCGAAACCAGCATCGTGTTGCCGGAGGTGCCCAGAACGGCGGAATCGCTGCCGCTGCCGCCCGTCAGCGTTTCGACGCCGGTGACGCCGAAGGTCGCGCCGATGTCGCCAAGCGTGATGACGTCGGTGCCGGTGCCGCCGGTCAGCGTGTTGATCTGCGATAGCGTCAGCGTGTTGCCGGTATCGGCCAGGGTCCTGACGACCGGCGCGACGTTCCTGAGATATTTCAGGGTGCCGTTGTCGATGCCATAGAGTGCGTCGAGGTCGCCGTCGCCATCGAGGTCGGCCAGCGCCGGCATCGGATAGGCTCCGGTGACGAGGCCGTAGACAGCCGTCCCGACGAGCGAGAATGTTGGGGAGGATGTCGTCCCGATGTTGATGGAAATGACGTCTTTGTTCACCAGGTCGAGATCGCCGTCACCGTCGAGGTCGACGAGGACCGGCGCATTGTTGCGGATGCCTTGCGTCATGCCGAAGAGGTTCGTCCCCTCCAGAGAGAAGGTGGGCGCCGCCGACGTTCCGGTGTTGCGGTAGAAAAGGAGGCCGTTGGTGTTGGTCCCCATCAGCAGGTCGGCATCGCCGTCGCCGTCCAGGTCGGCGAAGCTCGGAACCATGTAACTGTCGTTGACGATGCCGAAGAGGTTTGTTCCCTCCAGCGAGAACGTAGGTGCCGATGACGTTCCGGTGTTGCGGAAGAACCGCGTGCCGCCGGTTTGGCTGCCGATGAAGAGATCGAGGTCGCCGTCGCCATCGATATCGACGAAGCTCGGTGCCGAATAGGCGTTGTAGCTGGTAAGGCCGAGAACATTCGTGCCTTGCAGGGAAAAGGTCGGTGCGAGGCTCGTTCCGACATTGGTGAAATAAACCGTCTCGCCCAGCTTGTTGCCGACCAGAAGATCGAGGTCGCCGTCGCCGTCAAGATCTTGGAACACGGGGGCGGAGTAATCCCCGACATCGCTGAGGCCGAAAGAATTGGTGCCGACAAGGGTAAAGGTGGGAGTGGTCACGATCTTTCAGCCCCTCAGAAACAAGTATCGACACCGCATCGGTTCACCGGCCGCCCTGGGGCGTCCGGTCAATTCGGAATTTCCGTTGGCGTGGCCACCGCTTCGGCCAGCGCCCGCGCATCGAGCAGCCCGACCGCCTCGGCACGGCGCACGCCGGGAAGGACGGCGACGTCGTACAGCTCGTTCACGGTGTGATGGAGCCACAGCATGTGCGCCACGGTCCCGCTGTCCGTATCGACCACGGCCAAGCCGCACTGGGCGGAAACCCCTGCCCGCTCCAGCGCCGGTTCGAGCGGCAAGGCGCTCAGGGTTCCATGACCGCCCCGCGGACGCGACAGCCCGATGACCGCCCATTTCCCGTGAAAGGCCAGCCCGCGCGTGAAACCGGGACAGAAGCAGACCGGCTCGAAGCGGCCGCTTCCGTCCATCGTTCCAAGCTCGCCGCTGCCGGAATTGAGCAGCCACAGCCGGCCGCGGTGCCAGCGCGGGGAATGGGGCATCGACAGGCCGGCACAGGCAACCTCGCCGGATGGGACATCGATCAGCACGCCGCCATCGGTCCGGCGCTCGCGCCAGCCTTCGATCACATCGCAACGGCCCAATGCCGTCGCGAACATCGGCCGGCCGTCCTCGCCGAGCGCCAGCCCATTCAGGTGGCAGCGGTCCTCGTTGCGCAGGGCGGAAATGAAGGAGGGTTTCCAGACCGGACGGAAACCGCGGTCGGGATCGGGAACGGCAAGGCAGCTGAAGCGCGTGTTGACGAAGACCGGGACCCCGTCCGGCCCGACCGCGATGTCATGGATATCGACGTCGCCGGTCATGTAGCCCAGGCGCGGCACGTAAAGACGGTCCGCGCCCGACGGCGTGCGGTCGGATGGCTGAAGCGTGTTGGCGAAGCGCCAGAGGTGGGACTGCCCGCCGACCCACAGCGCGTTCCCGTCGACACACAGCCCCTGGCAGCGCTGCACCATCCGCGCATGGGCCTTCAGTCGCCCATCCTCCCCCAGCCCGAGGAAGAACAGCCTGTGGGTCTCGTAAGTCGAAAATGCGATGCCACAGCCGACAGCCGCCAGCCAATCGGGCAGGTTCGGCGTCCCTTCCAGCATCGGCCGGGTCGATTGGGGCTGGGATCGTTCTTCAGCGGCCATCCAGCGTTCCCTCTCGTCCGTCCCTACCCATCCTGGATGATTTATTCGCATGCAGCGTAAAATAAAGTTAAATTAATAAGAGAATATGGAATTTCCTTGAAAGTTGGGAATTACCCACATCCAAAGATAGAGAGGACTTGAAAGGATATCGACGAAGGAACCATTCGAGATTGCAAAGGTCGGAACCAACCGTGAATTCGACCCATCCGAATCGGACCGACGCCCAAACCCGCATAGACATATCTCCAAGGCTGCTTTGCATCGATCCGGTACGTTCCAAAGGGCAATTTTATATGTCCAAGCCAATCAAAAGTTTCATGGATCCGGCCGTCGCCCTCACCCTCCGAGGCGCCGCCGCCCTGGCCGAGGGAGAGGCCGCGCTCGCCGCTTCCCACTTCACCACGGCCGCCCTACTGGCACCGCATCGGGCAAGCATCTGGCACAATCTCGCTGAAGCGCGGCGTGTCTTGGGCCAAACTGCCGATGCGGCGCGGGCTTACCGCCGTGCCCTGCGGCTGCGTCCCGCCTACCCGAAGGCTTGGGCCGGGCTGGCCTCTCTGCTGCTCAAGAGCCGACGCTTCAAGGCGGCGGCACGGGCGGCGGTGCGGGCCCTGGCCCTCGATCCCGGCTTTGCCGAAGCCTGGTCGGTCGCCGGCTCGATCCTGCTGGACCGGCGGGCGATGGAGCGCCTGCCGGTCGTCCTGCGCCGGGCGGTGCGGCTGGCTCCGGACAGCCCGCTGCCGTGGCTGGCGCTGGCCGGAGGACTTGGCGAAACGGCTGGCGAAACGGCGGATCCGGCCCTTCCGCTGGTCTGTGTGCGGCGCGCGATTGCGCTGTCGCCCAACCGGCCGGCCGGCTATGTGAACCATGCCGGCCTCCTGATCAGGTCGGGCAGCCTCGACGCCGCGCAGGTCCTGCATGACCGGCTGCGCCGGCTGACACCGCTGGAGGGACATGCCGAGGCCGGCGACAGTCTGGTAGCGACCCTGCGCGGCGATTTCGCAACGGCCATATCGCTCGCCCGCCACGCTCTCGTCCTGCGACCGGCTTCACCAGCCGCCCTGATCAACCTGTCGCTGGCTGACCATGGCAGCGGGATGACGGAACCGGCGCGCCGCGGCAACGAGCGCGCCCTGGCGCTTGAGCCCGAAAGCGACGTGGCCCGCTTCAACCTGTCCATGGTGCTGCTGGCGGAAGGCGACTTCGCCAGGGGGTGGCCGCTCTACGAAGCCCGCTGGCGGATGGAGCGTGTGGCCTACCCGGCCCATGCGCCGCGCTGGGCCGGCGGAAATCCGGCGGGACGTTCACTCCTTCTGGTGGCCGAACAGGGGCAGGGAGATACGCTGCAATTCGTCCGTTATGCCCCGATGCTGGCGGCACTCGGCGCCAAGGTCCACCTGATGGTGCAGCCGGCATTGGTCCGGCTGCTGTCCGGGCTTCCCGGCATCGCCTCCGTCCGGTCGCTCGCGGAGCCGCCACCGGCGTGCGATGCCTGCATTCCGCTGCTCAGCCTTCCCCTGGTGTTCGGCACCGGTCTGGCGACCATTCCGGCCTCCGTCCCCTATCTGAGCCCGTCCGGGCAGAAGCGCGCCGTTTGGAAACGGAAACTCGACGCTGAGAGCGGACTGAAGGTCGGTCTGGTCTGGGCCGGTTCGGCGCATGACGAGCAGTTCGTCGCGCATATGGTCGACCGGCGACGCAGCCTGCCGCTGGCCGCGCTGGCCCCGCTCGCCGGCATTCCCGGCGTGAGGTTCTACAGCCTGCAAAAGGGCCCGCCGGCAAGCGAAGCGCGGCCACCCGGCCTCGACCTTGTCGACTGGATGGATGAGGTCGAGGATTTCGCCGACACCGCCGCGCTCGTCGCGGAACTCGACCTCGTCATCAGCGTGGACACCTCGGTGTGCCATCTGGCCGGCGCGCTGGGCCGGCCGGTCTGGATGCTGTCGCGCCACGATGCCTGCTGGCGCTGGCTGCGCAACTGGTCAGACAGCCCCTGGTATCCGACCATGCGCCTGTTCCGCCAGGACCGGCCGGGCGACTGGCCTCCCGTCATCCTTCGGGTCCGCGCCGCCCTGGAACGTCGGGCTATGTTGTGAGGCAAAAACTGCTATTGGCCGACCGGCAACAGCCCGCCGAAGCCAACCATCACCGGCATTTTCGCCGGGTCGGCAGGCACGGTCCGCGAAAAGGCGGGCTGCGCAAGCCCGAGTGCGGCCAGCAGCGACAGGGTGCCGGCGACCAGGGCGGTGGACCGAAGGATCAGATCGAGCATGGGGCTGTCTTTCAAAAATCTGGCTTTCAAATTTTGAAATTCGGATCGGTTGACGGCAGCGGGATGTCCGGATCGCCATCCCTCCTCGTTCGGGGTCGTGTGCAGCGCTCTCCATTCACCATCCGAGGAGAACATAGACCTTATCTATTCCTACTGTAAAGATAGCGATTTGAAATTCTGTTGAACAAATTTTTCTTGTGCTATAAAGTCAAGAGTCCGCCGCCCGACCCTACCCTTCCCAGCGGTGGGACAGAATGAAGCTGTAGCGTTCGGACCGGATGTGGAACACCGAACGGTCGGCGCAGCCGCCGCCGACGAAGACGGAACGGCGGTCCATCACCAGCACCGGCGCGCCCGCCGGCAGGCCGAGCGCCGCCGCCACCTCCGCATCGGCCGCCGCCGCCTTCACCTCGATGTCGGCGCCGCCGACCGGCTTGCCGACGATGTCCTGAAGGATGCCGTAGATCGGCTTGTGCCCGGCCGCCTGCCAGTCGACCGGCTCCAGGGCCGACGGCAGCAGGCTGCGGCCCAGGGCCACCGGCTCGCCATCCACCAGATGCAGGCGGCAGACCTCCAGGCACTGGGGGCCGAAATCCTCCCGCAGGTCCGGCGGCGTCGCGACGATCCGCGCCGAGATGGGGCGCATCGTGGCGTCCAGCCCCTGAAGCCGCAGGGATTCGTGGAAACTGCGCAGGCGGTCGAGCGGATGCTGGACGCGCTTGCCCGCCGTGAAGGTGCCCTTGCCCTTGCGGCGCTCGATCAGCCCGTCCGCCTCCAGCCGGTCGAGCGCCAGCCGGACGGTGACCCGGCTGACGCCGAAGCGGGTCCCGATCTCGCTTTCGGTCGGCAGCCGCCCCGACGGCTCGAACAGCCGGGTGGCGATCTCGTCGCGCAGCCGGTCGGCGATCTGCCGGTACAGCGCCGTCGCGTTGTCTCGCACCACGGGCACCCTGGCTTCCCTCCCTGATCGATCGACCCGGCCAGCGGACCGAGGCCGCCTTGATGCCACCGGCGACGGGACGGCTCAAGCGTCTATCCCGCCACGAAGCCGGCCGCGTGAATCCCGATTCAATTCCCTAGTTGCCACGTATTTTATAATATGTATTATAATGTATTATCAAGTTGAACCGGTTGATTGGAGGGATAAAACGGACATGAACTGTGGAATCCCGACATCTCCGTCCGGCAACCGCTTCGGTGCTCTTTCCGGTGATCGCTCCGGCGGTGCCGCCTTCCACGTCGATGGCGTGAGTTTTTCCTATGACGGTGCACACCCGGTGTTCCGCTCGCTGGCGCTGTCCGCCCAGCCCGGAGAGTTCGTGGCGCTGCTCGGCCCGTCCGGCTGCGGCAAGACCACGCTGCTGAACCTGCTGTCCGGCTTCCTGCCGCCCAGCTCCGGCCGCATCACCATCGACGGGGAAACGGTGACGCCGGAGATGCCGGCGCTCGGCTATGTCTTCCAATCGCCGCAGCTGTTTCCCTGGCTCGACGTGCTCGACAATGTCCGCTTCGGCCTGCGGATGGCCGGCCGGCGGCCGGATGCGGACCAGCGGGACAAAGCGATGGCGGCGCTGGCGCTGGTTGGGCTGGAGCCCGCGGCCGGCAAGTTTCCCCACCAGCTGTCGGGCGGCATGCAGCAGCGGGTGGCGCTGGCCCGCGCCCTGGTGCTGGAACCGCGCCTGCTGCTGATGGACGAGCCCTTCGCCGCGCTGGACGCCATCACCCGCGCCACCTTGAACGAGGAACTGCTTCGGCTGTGCGGCCGGCTCGGCCAGACGGTCCTGTTCATCACCCACGACGTGGAGGAGGCGGTGTTCCTGGCCGACCGCGTCGTGCTGCTCGACATCGCGCCGGCCGGCATCCACAGCGAACTGGCCATCGACCTGCCCCGCCCGCGCCGCCTGCGCGAGACGCGGCGGCTGGAGCGCTTCACCACCCTGACCGACACGCTGCTGGAGCGGATTTCCGCCATCGTCGCCGCGGCCTGAGCCGCAGCCGGGATCAGCCCCGACCAGAAGGATTTCGCGCATGAACCGGATTTTCGCCGCGGCCCTGTCCGCCGCCCTGTACGGCTCCATCGTCCTGCTCGCCGGCATCGCCCCGGCCGGGGCTGCCACAACGGGTGAAAGCCGGCCGCTCCGGATCGGCTGGGTCTTCGCCATGGCCAACGCCCCGGCGCTGGTCGCCGACCGCAAGGGCTTCTATGCCGAAGAGGGGCTGACGGTGGAGGCCAAGCCTTTCGGCGACGGGCCGGTGATCCAGCAGGCGCTGGCTGCCGGCGAGCTGGACGTCGCCTATATCGGCGCACCGCCGGTCTATCAGTGGGCGGCGCGCGGGCTGGAAAGCCGTATCCTGGCCAAAGTGAATTACGGACAGGCGGCGGTGATCGCCAACAACCCGGCCATCGCCAAGCTGTCTGACCTGCGCGGCCGCAAGGTCGCCGGGGTGGCGCGCGGCAGCGGGATGGACGTGCTGCTGCGCGGCGTCGTGCTGAAGGAGGCGGCCGGCCTCGATCCCGACCGCGACCTGTCGGTGATCTCCATGCCGGTTGGCAACATGAACGCCGCGCTGGACAGCGGCACGGTGGACGCCGCCTTCACCTGGGAACCCTTCATCAGCCAGCAGGTGCTGCGAGGGAGCGCGCATGTGCTGTTCGACGTCAACCAGGCGCTGCCCGGCTATCCCTGGTACGTGGTGATGGCGCCGAAGACGACATTGGCGGATAGGCCGGACGATGTGGTGAAGCTGCTGCGTGCCCATGCGAAGGCCATCGCCTGGCTGTCCGACCACCCGGCCGAAGGCGACGCCCTGATCGCCGAGGCGTTCAAGCTGGAGCCGGTCAAGCGCGCCGACGGCACGGAGATCGCACCTGCCGCCGTCGCCGCCGAGGCGCGCAAGCGGCTGGGCTGGTCGGACCGGCTGGAGGAGAGCGACCTCGCCTTCATCCAGCGGCTGATGGACACCTCGCTGGCGCTCGGCTTCATCCCGGCGCCGATGAAGGCGGCGGACATCGTCGACGGCTCCTATCTGCGCCGGGCGGGCCGCTGATGCGGACCCGGCTTTACGGTTGGGCGGCCTTTCCGGCGCTGCTGCTGGTGTGGAGCGCGGCCGCCTGGAACCTGCCGCCCTACGTCCTGCCGCAACCCTGGGCGGTGGCGGCGGAGGCGGTGCGCTGGCTGGATAGCGGCCAGCTCGCCGCCCATGTCGGGGCCAGCCTGCTGCGCGAGGCCGGCGGCTTCGCCGTCGCCGTGCTGGGCGCGCTCGCGCTGGGTCTGGCCGGCGCGCTGTCGCCCGGCTTCCGCGCCTTTTCCGCCCCGCTGACCGGCCTGTCCATGGCGATCCCGCCCATCGCCTGGGCGCCGCTGTCGATGATCTTCTTCGGGTTGGGCTATGTCGCCATCACCATGGTGATCGTGGTCGCCGCCCTGTTCCCGATGGCGGTGACGGTGCAGGAGGGCTTTCTCGCCATCCGCAACGGCAACCTGCGCGCCGCCCGCGTGCTGGGCGCCCGCCGCTGGCAGCTGATCCGCCATGTCTATCTGCCGGCGTCGCTGCCCTTCCTGACCGCGGCGCTGCGCATCGGCTTCAGCCAGGCGTGGCGGGCACTGGTGGCGGCCGAGATGCTCGGTGCCTCGCAGGGGATCGGCTGGATGGTCGCGATGGGCGGCCAGATCGGCAACGCCACCCAGGTGCTGCTGGGCGTCGCCATCATCGGCATGACCGCCTGGATCACCGAAAGCCTCGTCTTCCGCCGCATCGAGCGGCGCTACCGCCACTGGCACTTCGCCTGACCCGAAAACCCGCAAAACCGGAGGAACCGCCGCCATGACCGAAGCCCAGCCGCCTGTCCGCCACATCGCCCCCGTCGGGCTGTACGAGCGCAACAAGGACCGCCCTTTCCTGGGGTCGACCAGCTGTTCGCACCGCCGGCTGGTCGCCGGCGAATGGACCGAACTGCAACTGGTCTACGAGGTCGGCGCGTCGGGCCTCGCCGACGGCGCCGGCATCAAGCTGGCGATGAAGTTCTATTCCGACTGGGCGCTGTTCCAGACCAGCGACCCGCAGGCCGCCAACTATGTCTCGGCGGAGTACGAGGCCGGGCCGCTGGTGCCGGGGCAGAGCCCGGCGACGATCCAGGCGCTGAAGGTGCGCTTCGATCAGAAGGGCCATGAGCGTCCCTATCAGAAGGCCATCGTCATCGACGTGATCGACGGCTATCTCAACCCCGGCGACCGCATTGTCATCCGGCTGGGCGACCGGCGGCGCGGCGGGCCGGGCACACGGGTGCAGAGCTTCGTCGAGCAGGGCTTCCGCTTCCGCGTCTTCATCGACCCGCTCGGCAGCCAGAAATATGCCGAGGTGCCGGGCGATTGCCTGATCGACATCGTTCCCGGTGATCCTGCCGCCCTGCGTCTGGTGGCGCCGCGCCTGACCGCGCCCGGTCCGGCCGGCCTGTTGCTGCGCGCCGAGGATGTCTGGGGCAATTGCTGCACCGGCGGCGCAATCGACGTCGCCCTGACCCTGGCGGGACCGCAGGGGGAAAGCACGCAGAACCTGACGCTCTCGCCCAACCAGGACGCCTATGGCTGGCTGGTCCATCGCCAGGAAGCCACACTAGCCGAAGGCGAATGGCGCATCGCGGCGACCGCGGATGGGCTGGCCCCCGCCGAGGCCTTCGTCACCGTCGAGGAGAATGCGCCGCACGCCTACTACGCCGACCTGCATGTCCATTCCAACGACACGGTCGGCACCAACGACACCGCCTACAACCTGTCCTACGGCCGCGACATCGCCGGGCTGGACGTGCTGGGCTACACCGCCAACGACTTCAACGTCACCGAAAACGCCTGGAGCGAGGCGGTCGGGCTGATCGACGGCTTCAACGAGGCGGGCCGCTTCGTCTGCTACCCCGGCACCGAATGGTGCGGCAACTCGGCGGCCGGCGGCGACCACAATGTGGTATTCCTGCGCGACGGCGTGCCGCAATTCCCCACCGACAGCCGGGGCCAGCCGGTCCGCTCCTTCGAGTGGAACGAGTCCACGCGCGGCAAGCTGCGTCCCGGTGCCTGGCCGCTCGACGATCTCTATGCCGCCTATCAGGACGACCCGGAAGGCCATCTGCTGATCCCGCATGTCGGCGGCCGGCGCTGCAATCTCGACTGGCACCATCCCGAGCTGGAGCGGCTGATCGAGATCGGCTCCGCCTGGGGCCAGTTCCACTGGGTCTATGCCGAGGCGCTGGCCCGCGGCTACCGGCTCGGCGCCTCGGCCAGCAGCGACGAGCACCAGGGCCGCTGCGGCGGCGGCGCACCGGCGACCGCGGTGTTCGGCGCGCGTGGCGGACTGACCGGCGTACTGGCCGACCGGCTCGACCGCGCCACCATCGGCCGGGCGCTGCGGGCGCGCCGCACCTTCGCCACCACGGGCGAGCGCAGCTTCGCCAGCCTGCGGCTGGGCGACCGCTGGATGGGCGAGGTGGTAACGGCGTCGGCGACCGATACGCTCGATTACCGGCTGCTCGGAGACCGCGGCTGGGAGAGCCTGCGGCTTTACGACGGCGAGACCCTGCTGTGGGAGCGCGACCTGCACCGCGAACTGGGTTTCTCGGAGCGGCGGATCCGGTTGCGGCTGGGCGGCGCCCGCATCAAGGACCGCTACCGCGGCGCCTATTGGAGCGGCGGCATCACCGTCACCGGTGCGGCGGTGCAGCGGGTCGAACCCTTCGGCTTCGACCATCCCGAGCAGGGCTGCTGGCGGCAGGATGCCACAACGGTGGCTCTGCGCACCGTCACCCATGGCGATACCGACGGGGTGGAACTGACCCTGTCGCGGCTGGCCGGCACGCGCATCCGGGTGCAGCTCGACATCGGCACCTATGTGAAGGTCGGCAACCCGCTGACTCCCCCGCCCAACCCGCATGCGCCGGAGGCCGTTCTGGAGATCGACGGCGATGCACTGCTGGATGCAGCCCGCTCGCCGACCGGAGCCTTCAGCCGCCTGCTGCCCGGTACGGAACTGGAGGTGACGGTGGAGCGTGTCACCGAGGCGCCGCTGCCCCGCGACCTCGCCGGCCGCATCCCGCTGGCCGGACTGGATCTGGCGGCAGGCCGCGAGCACCCGCTGTTCCTCACCGGACGCCAGCGCGACCAGTCGCGGGTGTGGACCTCGGCGCTGTTCCTGACGGTCTGAGGCGGGTCACGCCGCTCAAATGGAAACCGTCGTCGCCGGCTAGACGGTCGGCGACGACGGCACCGGTGTTCTCAGCCCGACTGCGGATCACTGCTTCCGGGCTTGCCGGGAACAGTCTGGCCAAGGGCAGCCGCAGGAGGGGAACCGGCAGTCGTCGCCGTTCACATCGCAGGCCTGGACAGCGATCTTGTAGCGCAGGCCGAACTCGTCGTCCGCGGTGATCAGCCCACAGGCAGCATGCGCTTCCAAGTCGACGCGCGCCGCCTGGAGGCAAACGCGCGCGATCTGCTTCGGATCCTTCATCATGGCACTCGCCTCGGTGTCATTCCCGGAGAAGGAACGCACAGATGCGGCATCCGGACCCTGACGCTTCCGAATGCCTACTTCCGGGACAGGTGACACCCAACGACGAGTATGCAGGTCAAAACGGCAATCCGCACCTCCAATATCCTGCGGGCATCCTATGGCGGGAGACCGATGCGAGCGCTGCCGCCGGCGCTACGCTGTTCCGTCGGCTACTGCCGCCCCCAGCCTCGCGACGGTATCGGCCAGGTTTACGCCGACTTCCATCTCGACCTTGTCCCAGGGCAGCGCCTTCCATTTGCCGTCCTGCGCACATTTGTCGCAGAGCTTCCGGGTCGATGAGGACATGTTGACCTCTTTCGGCGAACCCACCCGGACGTAAAGTTCATAGGCCTTCTGCGCGTTGGCCTCCGAGTTCAGCTTCTTGTTGAGGATCAACCCGAAAAGCTCAAGATTCTCGGTCGAGTATTCCTTTTTTGCCTGCTTCAGCAGGAGCTTGTACCAATATGGCGATTTGAAGAAGCCGTCGAGGTTATCCGGCCAGCTTCCGAACCGCTCCAGATCCATGAAGACGTTGGCGGTGATCTTGTTGAGCGACGCGACCATCGCGGCGCAGGCGTCGGCATACACGCTGTCTCCATCCTGCCGCGCCGCCTTGCCGGCGGCGTCCAGCGTCGGGATGTAGTCCGAGGCCGCAGACTGGAAGGCGCGGGCATACTTCTCCGCCTCCTTGACCGTCTTGGCGGCATCGTACGCTTTCAATGATTTTTCGAATCCCGTGGAACTGACTTTGGCGAAAATCTTCCCGAAGCGGCTCTTCGGATCGGGCTTTTTCTTGCCGGTGTCCGCCTCGAATTTGGCTTTGGCCTTCTTCCAGGACTCCAGATATTTTTTTGGCATCGTTTGCTCTTATATTTTACTATTGTTGTTTGTTAAATTTCCGCCCTTTTCTGGACCGCGGCTGTCGTTCCATCAAGGACGACCTTCCGTCCGACACGGTTTTTCCCTTCCGGTGACCGGCATCCATCGGACCGGGCGGGCGTCTTGCCCGCCCTGCTCCGACCTGCGCAGGCACCATCCGGCGTCAAACCGATGGCGGATCGGGCGGCCGATCAGGCGTTAGCGCGCGAGTTGACGAGTTGGACGACGCCTTTGCAAGCCGCCGAAAACTCCTTCATATGGTCGAGGACTACCTTCGGCGTGGCATCCGCCGGCACCTTGACCGGCTCGGCCGCGCTGCTCTGGTTCGCCCAGGGATCCAGCTTCTTCTTGAAGAAGTCGGGATCGGCCAGGAGACCTTCGATCTTGCGCGCGAACACCAGCTGCATGGTGATGTCGCGGGCCAGAGTCGGGAACAGCTCGTTGTAGGTCTCCGCCGTCGGCTTGGCCTTGACCTTGGCGACGCCGGCCGCCGCGCGGGCCAGCGCGCCGTTGATGTTCTTTTCCCAGTTCTTGAGCATCTTCTGCTCGACGGACAGATCCTTCTCCGCCTCGTTGAACTTCTGGGTATACATCCCCACCGCGGACTCGATGGTCGCTTCCAGCGCCGCCAGCTCCTTGACCAGGAACTTCAACGCCTTCTCGTAGTTCGTCTTGAAGTCCTTCTCCGTGCGCTTGTCGAACTCGGCGTAGATTTCCTTTTGAAGGACTTCGAGATAGCCCTTCTTCGCCTTGGAGAAATCCTTCGACGCGGCCAGGAACGCGGCAACGACCTTCTTGCCTTCCTTGACGTCGGTCGAGTTGGTGGTGTCGCAGGCGGTGAGCGCCTTCTCGCACTTCTTCAGCGAACCGGACAGGCCGGTATGGCTGCCGAAGGCATTGAAAATGCCCTTGCTCTCCTTCGGCTTATGCTTGCCGGTGAGAGCCTCGAATTCCTTCTTGGCCTTGTCCCATTGCTGATCGTACGGAGTGTGCGCCATCTGTTCCTCCTCACCGGGTCGGTTGCTTCAGGGGGTTACCAACGGTTGCAGGCTCTCTTCCATGTCACGGATCGCCGCCCAATCGCGTTCGAACACGGCCCGGTCGGTGTGGGAGAGGTAGATTTTCGCCAGCACCTGCGTCAGGTCGAGCGTCGGGACGATCCGGGCACCGATGCGCGGCACGATTCCGTAGCCGCGGACGCTCTCGAACCGGTCCAGCACGCCGAGGTCGGGAAGCGCCTCCACACGTCCGGAGACCAGCACCGGCAGGTAGAGCACCATGGCGTCGGCCAGGAAGCGGTAATGCCCATCGGGACCACCGGGACAGACCCCGCTGTCGAAGGCCTCGACCAGCAGATCCACCTGATCATGGCCGGTGCCGTGACTGATCGCCGTTGTCGAACCCGCCGGACCCATGGCACGGGCGGCGATCTCCACCAGCGCCGGCCCGCGGGAGGTCAGCCGGACTTCGGCATGGGCGGCGCCGTCGGTGATCTCCAACGCGTCGAGCGTGTGCCGGATGTAGGTCATGAGCTGAATCGACCGCTCGTCGTCCGGCGGCAGCAGGCGGTAATAGTCGTAAACGAAGGGCGAGCCGTTCAGCGTGCGCTTGGCCGACTGCAGCACGTCGCAGACATAGTGCCGCCCATTGCGGCTCACCGTGTTGACCACATACTCGCCGCCGTCCAGATAGGTCTGCACCAGTGCCCGCCGGTTCGGCGTGCCGCAGAAATTGCGGCTGGAGAGGATCGACTCCACGGCTTCGCGCAGCGCCGGAGCGCCGTCGCAGAAATAGACATGGTCGGTGGAGGCGCTGTCGAGCGGCTTGGCGACCACCGGCCAACCGGCGCCTGCCGCCCATTCCACCGCCTCCGCCCCCGACTCCACCATGGTCTGGCGGGCCGTCAGCAGGCCGGCGGCGCCCAGCCGCTCGATCATCATGTATTTGTTGCGACGCGCCGCCGTCAGCTTGGGCGTGTTGCCCGGCGTGCCCAGCGCCGCGCCGAGCGCGTCGGCCAGTTCCACGGCGGACTCGTTGCCGGGCAGTACGAAGGAGGGGCTGTGCGCGCGCATCCTCCCGGCCAGGGCCGGGAGGTCGCCGTCGAACAGGACCAGTTCGTCGAAGTCGCCGGGAACATAGCTGAGAAGCAGCGAGGGCGCGAGGTCGGGACTGCTCTGCACCGCGATCACGCGGTAGCCGCGCGCGCGCAGCCGCGGAGCGAGGAGATGTCCGGTCGAGTAGGGATCGACGACGATCGCCGTCTTCATGGGATGGCCTCCAGTTCGGCAGGAGCGGTCGCCAGGCAGTCGGCGGCAGTCTGGGCGGTGGCAGCCTGGGCGGCGGCAGCCGGGCGGGCATAGATCATGAAGGGCTCGTCGCCGCAGAAGGTGACGGTGCGCCCGACCAGCCCCGCCTCGAAGGCGGCGTTCTGCGCCGCATGGTCCGCGACGCGCAGGGCACGGTCGGTTCCGGGCTCGAAGGCCGGCGGCGGCGCCTGCATGTCGCGGTGCAGCAGGTAGCGCAGCCGGCCGCTGTGCATCACCAGGATGCGGCGGGCGGTGAAGCCGGACGCCAGCATGTTGGAGAGGCTGACCGGGTTGGACAGCGCAACCCGGCTCAGCAGGTGCGGCCGGCCGGCCCCCAGGGCGTACAACGTGCGCATGGTCACCAGAAGGCGCTGGAGCCCGTTGCCCCGGAAGTCGGTATGCACCATGCAGCTCGACATATGGGCGGTCGCCGTCACATCGGGGCCTCCGCCCGGCAGGTCGTCGGCGAAGGCCGGCATCCCCGGTTGCGGCAGGCCGAGAACGGCGCAGCCGATGAGGCGGTCGCCGCCCGGCACGCCATGCGTCTCCAGCCCGAGCGTGACGCCGCGCTCGGCCATGTGCAGGCCGGAGAATTCCGGGGTTTCCGGGAAATAGGCGTCGATGTCGGGAAGGCTGCCGAAGATGAAGGCGCGAAACTCTTCCAATGTGGGAAGATCGTCGGCGTCGAGGAAACGCACGCGGTAGGGAATGCCGGAAGGCTGTCCGTTGCACAGGCTCAGAGTGCCTTGGTGGAGACTCTGTAACGGAGAGGACACGACCGGCATGTCAGGCATCCTTGACGATTTCGGCAATGTTGAGCAGGCGCATCGGCGGGTAAAGGTCGAGGCGCTTGGCGGTGTTGATGCGCAGCAGCAGGGAGAAGCGGTTCAGCGTCTCCACCGGTATCGCAGTGGCCGGCTTGGCTCCGCTCAGGATGTCGTAGGCCTTCAGCCCGGCGAACCGGCCGACGTTGACCGCCGGGCTCACCAAGCCCATCAGCAGGCCGGAGCGGCGGATCGGCAGTTCGGTGGAACAGAAGGTGGCGACATTGTTGGCCAGAGCCGCGTCGGCCACCGCCTGGCTGTTGTTCGATGCCACCAGCGTGTCCGGACCGATGTAGATCAGCTCCGCCCCGGCCCGCGCCACGTCCCGGATCAGGTCGGGAATGGCGTCGGGATTGGGCCTGCCGGCTCCATCGCGCGGAACCGCGCCGTCGATGATCTCCACACCCTGGCGGGCCGCCTCCTCCTTCAGGTCGCGGACGGCGACAACCATGTTCTCTTCGGCGGGGTTGTAGACCGCCGCGATCTTCTTCCAGCGCCGGTAAGCCAGCATCGTCTTCAACTGGACAGCCACCGGAGCGATGTGGCGGGTGCCGGTCACCGCCCGGCCCGGCTGCTCCAGCGAGCGGACGATGCGCGAGGCGACCGGGTCGGTGACGGAGGTGAAGACCACCGGCACATCCGTCAGGAACTTCGAGGGATCGGGATCGTCGTAGCGGCCGACGGTCGCCAGCGTCAGCGGCGTGAAGACGGTGAGCACGAGGTCGGGCCGGGCGGCGCGGATGTCCGGCAGCATGCCGGCCACCGCGGACGCCTGCTGCACCTCGCGCACGTCGATCTTCGCCTGCATGCCCATGGATTCGAGCAGGTCGCGGAATCCGAGTACGTCGCCGACATCCTTGCGCGGCGTCAGCACGATGATGTTGGCCGGCCGGTTGCCACGCCCGGCCGTGGCAGGATTGGGCGTCGGGGCTCCCGCCAAGGTTCCCGTCGCGGCGGCCGCGGCCGGGCCGGATGCCAGGAGCGCGCCGGCGGAGCCGAGGAGCAGCGAGCGTCGGGTCACGGAGGTCATGCCGGGTCCTTCTGGGGGAGATCAGCGGAGGGCCGTCCGCCGGTGGCGGCCAGCAGGAGAAGCTGGGCGGCGACACAGGCGGCCAGCACGATGCCGATGCCCTTCATGGCACCGTGATAGCCGTAATAGGCGAGGAACAGGCCGGCCAGGAACGGCGCGATCACCGACCCCATGCGCTCGATCAGCCGGAACATGCCGATCACCGTGGTCTCGCCGAGCGTGGACCGCTCACGCACGCAGGATTCCGCCAGAAGCGCCATCTGCGGGGTGTTGACCAGCGCATGGGCGAAGCCGAGCAGGGCGACGCCGGTGATGGTCATCGGCAGCGTGCCGGAATTGGCCAGCACATAGGCAGCCCCCGCGGCGATCACGCCGCCGATTGCCAGGAACGGGGTTCTCCGCCCCGAACGGTCGGACAGGTGCGCCACCAGCGGCGACGCCACGATCATCATCAGCCAGTAGAGAAGAAGCACGCGGCCGATCCACGACTGGCTGACGCCGCTGTCGTCCAGCGCCAGCGGCAGCAGGAAGAACAGCAGGGCGGTCAAGCCGAACTTCGCCGGCACGGCGCTGAACAGGGTCACGGCGACGAAGCGCGGATTGGTCAGGCAAACGCCGATGTCGCGCAGCCTCAGCCCACGGGTCTTGGGCTTGCCGCTGTCGACATGCCTGGGCAGGAGGTGCCACGCCATCAAGGCCGCCGCCAGGGCCAGTGTCGCCGAGACGATGAAGGTCATGCGGAAGCCGATCTGGTCGGCGACGACACCGCCGATGGCCGGGCCGCAGACGCCGGCCGTCAGGATGCCGCCGGCATAGAGCGCGATGGCCCCGGCGCGCCGGCGCGGGTCGGTGGCATCGATGACGAAGCCCTGCGCGGCGATGAAGACGCTGGCATAGCCGACCGCGGTCAGGCAGCGGGCGACGATGAGCTGGATGAGATCCGTCGCCAGCCCGGATCCCAGCAGCCCAAGCGCGGAGAACACCGCGCCGGCCAGGAAAACGGTGCGGCGGCCCCGGCGCTCCGACACGTTGCCGGCGATCGGCTGGGCGACGGCCCAGAGCAGCATGAACAGCGCGATGGGCGCGCCGATCACCAGCTCCTTGCTCAGGCCGGGCACCGGCTCGAAGAGATCCTTGATATAGACGGACAGGAAAGTGCGGGTCAGCTCCTCCGCCAGGGCGAAGACGAAGATGGCGAAACGCAGCTCGCTGATCCTCTGCATCGTCACGATGCGGTCGCCGGCGGCGGGCGCCTCGGCCGCTTTTGCCCCCTGCTGCTGGGCGGCTCCGCCGGTACCGCGCATGACGTCGAGCGCGCGGTCTATGGCGCGGCCGAGATGCCCCACCTCGTCGCGCCCGCGCAGCCCGGTCCGCAGGGTCAGCCTGCCTTCGGCACCCTCCTTGAGAACGTCGCCCACCCGCTGAAGCGGCGCCGTCACCGAACTGCCGACCACCAGCAGCAGGATTTCGATGTTCAGAAGGATGGCGACGATCAGCACCGACCCGAGATCGAAGACGATGTCGTTGAGCGCCGCTTCGACCGACCCGGCCGGGACGCCGACATGCAGCAGCGCCGGAACACCGCCGCCGACGGTCAAGGCGGCATCGATGTAACGCCCGGCCACCGCCCCATCGGCATCGCGCGCCGCCAGCACGTCGCCGGCCCGCGCATCCGGAGCGCCGGCGAACGCGGCGATCCGGTCGCCGACCATCAGCGCGATGTAGTTGACGTCCGGATTGACCGCGAGGGCGTCGGCGAGGATTTCGTCGACCCCGTTGAGCTTCTCGACCTCGAAGCCCAGCGACACCGCCCGGTCGATCTGCGCGACGATGTAGCTGCCGACGACCTCCGCCTTGCGCGCCAGTTCCGGCTCCGCCTGGGGACGGAAGAGCGTGTTGAAATGGGAGGTCTGGACGACGAGGCTGACCAGCATGAGAACCGACACGAGGCCGGTGAGCAGCCAGTTCAGCCGCTTGATGAAGGTGAGTTCCATCACGCGACCTCCGCCGGCGCCGCCTTGCGCTCGTCCATGCCTTGCCGGCGGCACGCGGACACGCGGTCCACGAAACCGGCAAGTCCCGGAGCGAACGCCGCAATCTCCGGCGGAACGACCGGCCGCCCGCCGTCGGTCGCGGCCTCGACGATGACCGCCGCCTCCCGCAGGGACCGCTGAAGGCGCCGCATCACCAGCCAGACGACGATCAGGCTGATGACGTAGCAGGTGGCGAGATTGATCGCGCCGGAGATCGCCAGTTCCGGAATCGTGCCGCGGATGCCCGCGCGCAAAGCGTCCAGGGAATAGGTCAGCGCGACGCCGCCGGCCACGCCGCCATAGGCGTTGCCGATGCTGAGCAGCAGCACCTGGGAGCCGCCGTCGACGATCTTCGCCCCACGGTCGGTCTTGCCGTCGCGGTGGAAGGCCGCGAGCCAGCTGTCGGGCAGCGTACCCCGGACCGCACTGCCGCCGGCGGCACCCAGCACCTCGCCCCTGTCGTTGAACAGCATCAGCCCGGTGATCTGGAGATCGCGCACCAGCGCGCGCTGGATCATCTCGTCAAGGTTGCGCAACGCGTTCAGCGCCACGCCGAGGCTCACCGCACCTTCGACCTCGCTCGACAACCCATGGGCAACGACCCGGAAGCGCGAAGCCACCGTCTCCTCCACCATGCGCTCCATTTTGAGATACGAGAGCACCGCGGTGGAGGCGAGCGCGAAGCAGAGCGCCACCTGAAGCAGGAGCATGATCTTGGTCGACAGGGTCAATCGCATTGTCGGTCGGTCGCTTGGCTGATCGCAGATGGCTGATCGCAGATTCTTCTGCCCGGCCTGGAGCCCGGATTCAGCAGACCTTAACTCAAATCAACCGGGCTCGCGGACGAGACGGGTCCAGAGTGGACGCGTCCGGCGTGCAGTGGCCGAGGCTTGCATTCATTTCGTGTGCGTATGACTTAAGTAATATTACCACAATCTGAGCGATAGCTTCGCTTCCTTCAAGAACAATCTAATATTTCTAAGCTGTAACATGACAATTGCGCGGTAATTGCGGCAACCCACCGAATAAGTCCGAGTCGTGTCACAGCATTGTTCCCGCTAATTCGGCACGTCTCGGAAGTTTACGCCCATTCGTGCTACATCACTTCTTTCCATGCCGGCGTCCGTTGTGGTACCTACTATGGGCATAGCTACATCGCAACCCAGAGGGTAGGATGATGCGGATCGAAATCGAGCGACCGTTGACGTGGCCGATCCGACCGGTAGAGACCAGCACGGAGCTTGTTGCGCCGGGTCCTTCCATATTGGTCGTCGGGCAAAACCTCCCTGCGGCCGACCGCGTGCGGGAGAGTTTCCTGCGCAACGGCCACCGCATCCAGGTGACCAGCGACATCGTCCAGGCGCTCGACACGCTGGAGGCCGACTCCTCCATCGGTGTCGTAGTGGTCCAGATGGTGATGCCGCATTTCGACGGGCTGGCGCTGGTCGAACGCATGCAGTCCTCCCTCGGCAGCCGTTCCGTCCAGTTCATCATCCTGGCGTCCGGCGCACAGGTCGGTGACGTGGTGCGGGCGATGCACCTCAAGGTGGCCGACTTCGTGGACGATCCGGAGGATTTCGGCCGGCTGCACGGCGCCCTGGTGCGGGCGCTGTCCGTGAGCCAGACCACGCGGGAAGCCCCGCCCCACGACGCAGCACTCGACGAGGCCTACCGGCACGGAATGGCGATGATTGCCGCCGTGAAGGCGCTGCGCGAGCGGCAGAATTCGGCGACCCCGCACGCCCTTGCAGGAACGGCGGCGCCGTCCGCGCCGGCGCTCAGCGTCGTCCCCATGACCAAGGCGAAGAAGCCCGTTCCGATCCGCCCCGAATCGGACCATGAGCGGTTGCGCGCGCTTCGCGCGCTCCAGCAGTGGCAGGCGTGCCGCGACAAATTCTTCCCGAAGGATCTGTTCGAGGATCCCTGCTGGGCCATGCTGCTGGATCTGATGACCAACCACCTTCTGGGCAAGCGGATCTCGGTATCGTCGCTGTGCATGGCGTCCGGCGTTGCCCAGACCACCGCCCTGCGCCGCATTTCCAACCTGAAGAGCTGCGGCCTGATCCGTCGGGTGGCGGACGATCAGGACGGCCGGCGGGTCTTCGTCGAGCTGACCGAAGAGGGGATCGCCGCCATGTCGCGCTACATCGCGCACATCCAGTCCATCAATCCGCCTTCTTCCAACTGACCGTCGGAAAACCGGCTACCGGAACGAATGGCTGGCCGGTCCGCAAACCGCACCATTGAGGACTGTTTGGGCATCGACAACCGCGATGCAAACCCGCGACACTCGGGAAGGCCGGACAATCTTGAAGCGCGTGGCCGCGGGGGCTGAATGAGCGATCGGAAATTCAAGGAGTTGATCGTGCTGTCCTCGGCCGATCAGGCCGGCGATCTCGGCCGCAAGCTCCCCGACCAGGCCCCAAGCTCCCGCGAAGAGACGGACCGCCAGAAGATGGCCGAGCGCCTGCGGGCGCAGGGCTGGAGCTATCGGCGGATTTCCGAGGAGTTGCAGGTCTCCTACATCCTGGTGGCGCGCTGGCTCGGTGACGGCCCGGCGCAGCAGGCGGCCCGGGTCGCCTCTGTTTCAAAATCAAAATCCACCCCGGCGGAAACGCCCGCACCGGCCCCCAAGGGGAAGGCCGCCAAGGCCGCCGCCCGGGCCGCCGCCGCTGCTGCGGACGGCGACAGCGATGTCCTCGCCCTTCAGTTCCAGGCGTTCGAGCAGTATGTGCGCGAGGTCATCGCCACGCTCGACGAGCGTCACGAGACGATGATCGACCGCCAGGACGAACTGATCCGCGCCCTCGACGAGGAGCGCGCGAAGGCGCGTGCCCGCGAAGAGGAATTGCTGGAGGCGCTCGAGGCCGAGCGTGCGCGCTGGTCCGAGGCGGAGGAGCGCTTCCGCGCCGAACTGGAGCAATTCAAAGAAGAAATGCGGGCTTCCGGCGGGTCGTCGACCACCGATGACGACGAAGCCGCGTCTGACGAGAGCCCGTTCAGCTTCGGCGATGACGACGAAGAGGGGGGGGCCTCCGATCCCTTCAGCTTCGGCGACGACGAAAGCGGAAAAGACCCGTTCAGCTTCGGCGACGATGACGATACTGAAACGGCCTCCGAGGATCCGTTCGGTTCCGCCAGCGACACGGAGACGGAAAGCGGCAAGGATCCCTTCAGCTTCGACGAGGAAGAGAAGGAAGAGGAGCCCGGCGACGAGGATCCCTTCGGTTCCGACGATCCGTTCGCTGCCTTCGGCACCGAGGAGGATTCGTCCGAAACGGAGCAAAGCACAGCCGGGGCTGCGGACGATCCGGAGAACGGGACGGCTGAGGCTGAGACGGCTGAGGACGAGGACCCGTTCAAGGCCTTCGAGGACGAAACCGACGACACCCCGACGGTCAGCGCCGACGCCTTCTCCTTCGACGAGGAGCCCGAAGCCAAGGAACCCGAGCCGGAGCCGGAGCCCGAACCGCCCAAGAAGCGCAAGGGACTGCTGTTCTGGCGGCGTTGATGCTGGAGGCATCGATGACGGGAGGCCCGCCCCATTGCGGCCTCCCCGTCCGCCGCCCGCTTTGAGCGGCGGGAACCTTACCCCACCGTGATCCAGGCGCAGAGAAGCACGTAGGCGATCGGGAAGACGACGACCGAGATGCGGTCGAGCCTGACGGCCTTCGCCGCGTCCCGCTCGTAGATCATCAGCGACACCGAACTCTGCAACAGGCTGAGGAAGATCAGCCCCATCGACGCCATGTTGATCTTGTCGGACAGCGTAAAGCCCGTGCTGTGCGGAAGTTCACCGGCGACGATGAAGTAGCTGGCCACCACCGCGAACAGCGCACCGATGCCGAGACCGAAGCGGGGGTCGAGGTCGATCGGCTTGACCAGGAAGGCCAGGAAGGCGACCAGGCACGAGATGAAGATCGTCGAGAAGGTCTTGAAATAATAGATCGTATTCGGCCTGTCGATCTGCACCTCCTGCACGAAGCGCGAGAAGCGCGACTCGTGCGCCTTCGGCAGGGAAATGTCGCCGTAGTTGGTGCGGTACGTTTTCTCCATGATGCCGGCCGAGGTCTTCGTCACGTTGTAGCCGGCAATGTCGATGTCGGGATTGACCTCGGTGTTCTCGGTGTCGGCGACATAGACCAGATTTTCGACGGTGCGGTCGTTGTCCTCGATCTCGATGCGGATCGACTGCTTGTCCAGCGGGAAACGGCTGATGTCCCACGCCTGGTTGAGCACGGCATGGATCCGGGCCGAGATGTAGTTCTGGTCCTTGATCTTGCGCAACGGTGTCGGCTCCTTCGAGCTGATGGTGCCGTTCATCACCTCGAAGGAGTCGAGCGGATTGATGTCGTCGGCATCCCAGCGGAACCAGACATAGAAATCAACGGTCACCTGCTTTTCCTTCAGGTTCAGTCCGGTGATCTGGTTGATGTAAGTCCCCACGACAACCTTCTGCGGCTCGGCACGCGCTTCGTCAGCCACCATGACGAACAGACCCGTGAACAGCAGAAGCGCGAACGCCAGCAGACTCCTAAACATCGCAAGTCCCCCTTTCCGGCCCGATCAATGCTCGAGCGCGTGGCTCTTCTTCACCATGTAATCCATCAAGGCGAGCAGCAGACCTGAGACCACGAAGGTGCAGTGGATGGCCACCAGCCACATCAGGTCGCGGTCGGACACCGTCCCGACATGCATGAAGGTCTTCAGCACCTGGATCGACGAGATCGCCACGATGGAGGCGATCAGCTTCACCTTCAGGGCGCTGAAATCGAGCTTCCCCATCCATTCCGGACGGTCCGAATGGCCGGCCACGTCGATCTTGGACACGAAGTTCTCGTAGCCGCTGAAGATCACCATCAGCACGAGGTTGCCAACCATGGTCAGGTCGACCAGCGCCAGGACGACCAGGATGACCTCGGACTCGTTGCCGCCGGCCAGCTTCGGGAAGGCGTGAATGAACTCGACCGCGAAGCACCAGCCGATCATGCCGAGTGCGCCAACGAGGCCGAGGTAAAGCGGCGCCAGCAGCCAGCGGCTCTGGAACATCGCCTGTTCGAGCAGATGTTCGACCTGCTTGGCCGGTCCGCGGGGGGCCTGGATGGGGGTGCCGGCCGGGAGTTCCGCCGGAATGATATGAGCGTGTGTCATTCTTTCTTTGCCACCTTGATTTCAGCCGGAACGTTCTGCGGCTGGCCGTTCTTGTAATGGACGTAAGTCATGTTGAGTTTGGTGAAGGACAGCGAGATCGACTCGTCGCCGCTGTTGTCGCCGCTGCCATTGGCGGAGACGGTGTAGGACGTGACGTGGACATCGGTCAGCACGATGGTCATGAACTTGTCGAAGCTGATCTTGCCGCCGTCGATGTCCGACTGGCTGGCTGAGACCTGCGTGTCCATCGGCCGCAGGAAGTAGATCGTGGCCTCGGCACCCGGCACCGGGTCGGCGAACGCCGCCTTCAGCAGCAGCGGCGAGGCCATGTCGATGGATTTGCTGAGGTCGATGCTGTCGATGCCGACGGTGCGCCGCTTCGCCTGCGGCTTCACATTGCTGTAATTGTCATGCATCGCCGCGATGCCGTAGACGTCGTAGTCGTCGTCCTCGACCGCCGAGCCGTATTCCAGGGATCCGGCGTCGTTCGACCCGGTCTTCATGTCGAACTTCGAGCAGAAGATCAGGTTGCTGTAGCCCTGGAGCAGCGAGTCGCCGGCAATGCCGGGATATTTGAGAAGAATGCGCATCGCGGGGTCACTCGTCCTTCAGGCGCAGCACGGAGAACATCCGCCCGACCTCGCCGCGGTCGCCGAGCAGGTCTGCATAGAGTTCCGGCAAAGAGAGCTGGCCCCAGGAGGCCGCGCGACGGACCAGATAGGAGGTCGGGCTGTGCGGCTCCTCCTTTTCCAGATAGTCGGCGATCTGCCGGAGCATCCCGTAGGCCTCCTCCCGGTTTCGCGGCCCGCCGGTCCAGCCGGCGCCGGCCGGACGGGCCGCAGCATCGGGGGCCGCGTCGGCATCGCCGGTCGCCGCGTCTTCGGGTGCTGCCACGGGTGCCACCGGTTCGAGAGCGACACCGCGTTTGCGCAAGACATCCTCCTGGAACCGGCACAGCTCCTCGACCGTGCGCTTGAATCGGGAAAGGGCGGGAGCGTTGCGGCCGGCGAGCCGGTCCAGCACCGCGCCCAGCGCATGCGCCGCCGCATCGGCCGCCTTCAGGCTTTCACGCTGGGCGACGTAAAACTCCGAGGGCGTCTTCTCGACATCCTTGACAATGCGCTCCACCGGCACCTCGCCATCGGCGATGGCGGCCTTGTAGGCGCGGGCATCGCGGCCGGCCAGCTTGCGCAGGCGCTGGGCATTCTGCCAGTCCTGCAGCCGGAGTCCCGACTTGGCGCCCTGTTCCGGCAGCGCGATGGGCATCGCCAGCAGATCGCGGGCCAGCCGTTCGTCGAGCCACGACAGGGGCGCGAAGCGCGCCTCCATGTCGCCGTCCTCGTCGATGCGCGGGTAGAGACCCTCCCAGAATGTTTCGGCAAGGCCGGCGAGCATCGACAGGCCCGGCGCGATGGCGGACGGCCCATGCTGCTGCACCAGCGCCTGCACCAGCCAGACGGCGATCTGGAGATCCTTCGAGCGGGTCGCCAGCAGATCGGTGGCGCCGGCCGCGACGCCCTTCCAGTCGGCCCGCTTGACGTCGTCGGTCTGCCAGATCCCCTTGTCGGTGTCGTCGTCCATGCGCCGGGCCTCGGCCAGCGCGTCGAACTCGGGCTCGTAGCGGATGTCCTCGCCGGCCGGGAGATCTCCCGGGATCGGCGTGAGAATCCGTTCGACGTCGATGAGAGGGCGTTCGGCGGTCTGCGTGTCGGTCATGGCGTTGACTGGGATCCGTTCGTTGACACGTCAGTAGACGCGCTGGTTGGCCGGCCGCAGCAGCGGCGGCACGCCCGGCGGCGCCTGGAGGTCGAAGAAGGCGCGGTCCGTCGGGTTGACCGGCTGACCGCCGAAGCCGGCCGAGGGGAAGCCCGTCAGCCCCGCCGGGGGTGTCCCTGAAGAACTCGGCGGGAAGCCCGGCGGGAAGGCCGGTGGGTAGCCCGGCCGCGGCATGGCGCCGGCCGACGCCAGCAGCGGCGCCGACGACGGAAGCTCGGGCAGCGCCACCTTCTCGTCGCGCGGCGGCTTGCCATCGGTCACGACGGTCCGCTTGGCGCCCAGCGCCATGAAGACACGCGTGTCCGGCCGCTTCGCCTCGGGCACGGCGGGCAGACCCGGCGTGCCGGGACGCAGGCTCGGGCTGAGGGAGACCGGCGCATCGCGTCCGGCCTTGTCCTCGACCTCCCTGCCCTCGCCGTCCCTGGTGGCCGACACCGGCTTGGTCTGCGCCTCGAACAGGAGGACCGTATCGGCGTTGGAAGGCCGGTCGCGCTGCGCGGCATTGTGCTGGCGGACCAGCGCGAACAGCGCCCACGGCCCCTCATAGGCGAAGGTCAGGGTGGCTTCATCCACGCTGGACGACGCGCCGACGCCGCTGACCGGCACCAGCCTGCCGTCCTTGGCCCAGCGCAGCGAGACAGCGACGCGGTCGCCGGGGTACCAGCGCAAGGGCGAGCGCGCACCGATGTTGGCGATGGTGCCCGCCGGGGTGGACAGCTTCCACTCGATGATGTTGGTGCCGCCGGCCTCGCGGCCACGGTTGACGCGGAAGGTCGGGTCGAGCAACAGTCCGCCGGACTGGTCGGTGACGGTGGCGGCCGTCAGCGCCGGCTTCGCCAGCGCCATCGTTTCCATGAAACGCAGGGCGTCGTGGCCGGCGGTGCCGAGGCGGGTCGAGCGGCGCAGCCCCTCGATCACATAGCCCTGGCGGGCGTCAAAGGCGTCATAGAAGGCCCGCACCATGGCGACGTCAGCCTGGTTCTCTCCGACCGGGCCGAACGGGAAGCGGCCGGCCAGCGAGACGTTGAAGGCGGTCGCAATCTCGGCATAGCCCAGATAGACACGCTGGTCGACCATCAGGCGGCAGCGGTCGGCGATGGACTGTTTCAGCTCGTTCAGGCGGCTGGCGAAGAAATCGCCGGCCTGCGGGTCGAGCTGCGCCTTATCCCAACAGTTGGCGGCGTCGATGGCGGCCACGTCGGTGGTGACGAACTTCTCCAGGGCGGCCAGCGTGCTGTTCGGACGGCCGCCCTCATAACGGTCGAACTCGGCGACGATGCGCGACCATTTGGCAGAGAGGCCGGAGGTCGCGCCACCGCCCATGACGGGCTTCTCCAGGATTTCGACCACCGGCGCCGCGACCTCGCGGGTCAGCGCCATCACCTCCTGCCGCGCATTACCGAGATAGAGGGCCAGCGCCGTCGGGCTCTGCTGGCCGAACAGCTGGGCTGGAACCAGCGGACCGTCGATCCAGCCGTTCAGCGACCGCGCATCGGGACGGTAGAGCTGGTCTTCCTCCAGCATGCGGTCGGCCTGGGCGAGCACGGCGTTGGCCTGCCGCGCGACGATGTCGCGGATGGCGTCGGCCGGCGTGGCGAGGCCGATCTGGCGGAAGCTCTGCATCGTCTCGGCCAGCACCGGGAAGGCGAGGCGCAGCGAGCGCGCCGACTCCCGAAGCTGCGTCAGCCCGCCGGCACGGTCGATGGTCCCGCCGGCCGGCGTGCCGGACAGGGCGCGGGCAAGAACCTGTTCGACACCGCGGCGGAGCTGGTGCTGTGCCGCGGCGCGCATCGAGGCGCGCAGGATCTGCGGGGCCTGCGGCACCTCCTTGGCGTCGAACAGCAGGTAATCTTCCAGCAGCGGCGGGATGGTCTCCAATGCCGCACGGTCCCAGCCGGCGCGGTTGGTCGGAGCCGCCGCGGAAGCCGCCATGGTGCCCGACGCCTCGCCGGAACGCATGAAGCGGCGCGCCGACCAGACGGTGAGGGTCTGGCGGAGGCTTTCGGCCGTGGGCGACAGACGTGGGGCGCCGTTCGGCCCCTGGACCAGCAGCCGGCCGATCACCGAATCCAGCGACTTTCCGCCCGACCCGGCCTCGTCATAGCGGCGCTGGGCCAGCTCCATGATGTCGGCGCGCAAGCCGGGACCGAACAGCTCCGACTTTTCCAGGCGGGTGAGAAGGGTGTCGAACTCGGGCGGAAGCACCGGACCGTCGGTGCCGATCCAGGCGCCGCGCTCCATGTTCAGGCCGCGCGCCGCCTCGTCCAGGCTTCCCAGCACCTCGGCATAGGAGGTCGCGGCATCGGCACCGGTGCGGGCTCCGCCGGCGAGCAGTTCAAGCTCGTTGGCGGCGACCGACAGACGGGCCACGGCGAGGCCGCTCATGGCGAGTTCGCGCAGATAGGCGTCGGCGAACTGGCGGAAGCGGCGCGTCACGTCGCCGCGATAGGCGGACAGGTCGATCGGCCGCTGTACGCCGGGTCCGGGGGCCGGGATCGCACCGCCCGACGGCGGCACGTCGACGCCCCAGCCATGCAGCCTTGCGGAGAAGCCGCGTGCCCCGGCGGAACCCAGCGAGAATTCCAACGCCTCGTCGAGCGGCATGTTGGCGTCACGGGAGTCGACGGTGTTGTAGGCCCTGGCCAGACCTTCGGCGATGCCCACCTCGGCGGCGAAGGCGCGCAGGCGGTCGAACTCGCCGGCACCGATCTGGACGCGAAGCGGGTCGCGGGCCAGCCGGCGCAGCCGGTCCTCAGCGACATCGCGCATCGTCGCCAGCGTCAGCCGGCGATAGCCGACCGCCAGCGCCCGGGCCACCTCGTCGGGCACGCCGCTGATCCAGGCGGCCGGCAGCGGGTTGAAGGGCGGATCCTGCGGCAGGGTCGCCATGCCCTGGACGAACCGCGCGGCGGCATCGGCATAGGTCGGCGGCAGCGGCGCGCCGGCCTGATTGGCGGCGCGCTGGTCGGAAAGCTGCTGGAGGTTCGCCGGGATGTCCGACAGGATCGGCACCAGTTGGTCCGACAGCGTGTTCACCCGGTGCACGCCCATCCACAGCAGCAGGATCGCGACGGCGGAGGCGACGGCGGTGCCGACCGGCCAGGCATGGCGGCGCAGGGTTCGCGTCGCGGCGAAGGCGCGGGTCGGCTTGGGCAGCCCAGCTTCGGGGAAGATCTTGCGGTTCAGCAGGTCGCGGCCGAAGACGGCCGGCATGTCCGGCGCCGTCCGGCCGACGAAATACAGGCCGCGGACATACAGGGTTTCCTGATAGGCGGTGCGCTTGAAGGCGGTGCCGAGCATGGCGCGCAGCGCCGCCTCCGTCCCGGTCAGCCGGTCGGTCAGCGCCACGATCTGCGCCCCATCCTCCCGTGCTGTCGCGCCGAAGACTTCAAGCTGGAGGGCCAGCATGCCGGCGGCGACGGACTGGAGCGCCTCGCCGACGACATCGGGGGTGAACACCGTCTCCAGCGCGTAGGGCGACGACCAGCCGAGCATGCCGTCGCGCAACGGCTCGGGCAGCGCATCGGCCAGCAGCGGGAAGCCGGGAATGGCGTCGCAGCCGGTGACCACCACATAGACCGGCAGCGCAAGCCCGAGCGTGCGCTGGATCTCCCACAGGCGGGCGTAAAGCTCGGTGCCGCGCGCCGCGGCACGGCGGACGTCCTCAAGCTCCTCCAGCGGGATGGTCAGGATCACGCCGTCGGCCGGCATCATGACGCGGTGGCGGGCGAGCTGGTCGAGCACGCCCTTCCACGCCACCCGCGCGTCGTCGATGTCGATCACCACCGCCCGGTCGTAGAAGCGCCAGTGGAAGCCGAAGGGCCGGTCCTTGGACTCGACCGGCGGTCGCACCTCCTCGGCACAGGTCAGCAGGCCGCCGTCGTCGCCGGGAACCACGCCGGTGCGCAGGTACCACGGCACCAGATAGACGTTGCGCGACAGGGTTTCGCGATAGGCGGCGAGACCCTCGCGGAACAGCCGGCGGAGGTCGCGTCCGCCGACGATGGGCAGCGCCGCGGGCACGCCCGGCGTACCGGGTGCCGCGGCGGGATCGGCGCTCTCAGGCGCCGGCAGGGCCTTGACTTCGGGCGGCGGCTCGGCCGGCCGGCGGCCGGCGCGCAGCAGGATCACCGCCATGACGGCGATGATGACGAGGACGACCAGCAGAAGCGCTGCGAAGAACCACAGCTGGTTCTGCGCGATGCCCGTCAGGACGGTGCCGAGAATATCCATGGTCCCTCTCCCGGCTCAGCGTGTCACGCGGACGGACGCCTGCATCACCGCGTCCGCCGCACTCGACAGGTTCGCGGTCGTCACCCACCACATCGCCTGACCGACGACCAGCCATGCCCCGGCCAGGGCGGCCAGCACGACCGGCCAGCGGACGCCGCGTGCCAGCGTGCGCATCTGCCCATCAGTCATGGTGTGGGCGTAGGCGGACGGGATCAGCGTGCGCCCGGCCGGCAGCAGGCCGGGGGCAAGCTCGGACTCGCGTCCGGCGATGAATTCGAAAAGGCGGGCGGACAAGCTGCGCAGCTGTACGGCGCCGCCGGGCTCGCGGTAGCGGCCCTTGAAGCCCAACCCCAGCAGCAGCACGTACACGGCGGCGAGCTGCGACAGCCGGCGGTCGTTGCTGGCCAGCAACGCCTCCATGCGGTCGAAGACGCGCTCGCCGGCAAGCCGGGTGCGGAACAGCGCCTGCTCCAGCAGGGCGGAACGCCAGACCTCCCGCCCGTTCCACTCCACGTCGTGGATGAACAGGTCGTCGGCCAGCGCCGCCATGGCGTATTGCGCCTCGCGGTACTGGCTGATCATCAGCTCGGTGCCGGTGCGCGCGACCTGCGCCGCCTGGGTTTCCAGAAAGTCCTGGAGGCGGCGGATGACGATCTCCGCATCGGGTTCGAGGGACAGCGCCGGCATCGCCGCACTCATCCCAGGCCGGGTGGTGAAGCCGGCCGGCGCATGCATGGCCGACAGGGCGAGCACATCCTCGTTCAGGAAGGCCGGCAGGCTTTCGGCGGCCTCCGCACCAGAACCGGAACCGGCAGCAGCGGCAGCCGGACGGCCGGCGCGGATCGACGCGCGGTGCTGCTGGATCTCGCGGGCGAAGGCGAGGAAGTGATCGACCAGATCCCGGCGGTGAAGCATCGTGCCAATCCTCAGCTCAAGCCGTGACGAACAGCGTGATCTCGGCGGGCCGGAAGCGGCTGCCGATGCTGTCGGGGTTCCAGATTTCCAGCCGCTCGCCGGGGACGATGTAGCGGGGGTCCACCACCACCTCGAACGGCACGACGCCGCGCGGTGCGGCGACGCCGGATTCGCCGCTGTCGTCCAGCGCGATGCGGTCGGCGCCCTTCACCCGCAGGCCGGAAAGCGTCTCCAGCTTGGAATGGGAGGCGACGATGCAGTTCTCCATCCAGGCCGCGACCTCGCCCACAGTCGCGGCGGCCGGGCCGCGCACGCCGATGACCAGACGGCCCTTCAGCCAGGCCTCCTCCATCACCAGACCGAACATCCCGGCCTCGAAGGTGAAGGGGATGCGGGCGACGCCTTCCTTGACGCGGTCGATCATGCGCAGGATGAAGTCGCGCACCTCGCCATAGGCCGACATCGGGTCGTCATGGTCGTAGCGCGACAGCTTGGCCGGCACCGCGCCGTTGGCGAAGGCCGAGAGATGGCCGGCCAGCGTGCACAGCGAGAGATAGACGTCGAAGGGATGGCAGACGCCGACGGCAAGCTGCGCCTCCAGCGGCGGCAGTCCGGTGACGAGGCTGCGGATTTCCGTGCGGGCGGCGTCGGCCAGTTCGGTGGCGGCGTTGCCGGTGCCGACGCCGGAGCGTTCGGCCAGGAACAGCGCCTTCTCGCGCACGCGCCGCACGATCTCGCCGCCCAGGCGGCCGAGCGCCGAGTTGGCGGTCACCGACAGCGTCGGCGGCACGAAGTCGGTCAGCACGAAGGCGTCGTTGCGGAAGGACGCCTGGGCCACCGGCATCGACACGAACTTCTGCGGCGGCTTCTGGTTGGGGCCGGTGGTGGCGAACAGTCCCAGGCGCGGGCGCAGGCGGGCGATGGCCACCTCCTCGCCGCCATTGAGGTCGGGAACCGGGCGCCCCTCCACCGAGAGGAAGCGGGAGATCTCGCCGGGACCGGGCGCCCGGTCCGCCAGCGCCTGCGGGATGACCAGATGGATGGTGATCTGCGTCTGGCCGACCGGGTCGGCATAGGCGGAGATGTCCACCTCCAGCGGCTCGGTGCTGTCGCCGCCATGATGGACGATCAGCCCGTCGGGCATGATCGCCTCCAGCTCGCGGATGCGCACCAGACCGGACACCAGATTGACGCGGTCCACCTGGAAATGCACGACGCCCCAGTGGAAGGGACGGGCATGGCCGGCGTGGTAGGTCAGCAGCCGTTCGTTGCGCAGGGCCTGCTGCTGGAAATGCTGCGGGGCCAGCAGCATGCCGTCGTGCCAGGCGATGGCCTCGGGAATGTCGCGTGCCTCGGTCATGCCGGCCTCCGGTGAATGGCGGAAACGTCAGGGAGCAAGTTCGACATCCTTGTCGCCGACGGAGAGGGAAAGCGTGCGCGTGTCGGGCACGCGCAAGCGGTGCGGTCCGGGGGTGGCGTAGTTGGCGTAGACGAGGATCGCCCAGGCCGCCTCGCGGTCCGACGGAAGCTGGGCGTCGAGCTTCTGGCCGGGCACCAGCTCCCAGCTCGCGATGTCCAGGGTCGAGGGGTGGTCGCGCCGGTACTGCTCGCGCTTGGCGAACCAGTCGGCGGCGGTGAGAGCCGTGAGCTGATCGACCAGCGCCTTGTCGCGGATCGACACCACGTCGATGGCGACCGGCGTGCTGTCGTTAGCGGCGGGTGCGACGGTGAACGACACGGTGTTCAGCCAGGCCGCCGGCTTGTCGGCACAGGCGCCGAGAAGCAGAAGAAGGGCCAAGGGGATGGCGAGGGCAGCATGGGAACGTCGAAGGGACATCAGGACCGTCCTCCCGGCTCGGCAAGGGTGACGACGGTTCCGGCGACGCCGCTGGACCGCTTGATGGCGTCCGCGGCGGCGGTCGCCTCGTCGGTGGTGGCGAAACGGCCGCTGCGCACGGCATAGGGTGTCGTGGCCCCGCCGTCGGGCGCGTAGGAGACGGCGGCGGAGACGCCCCGCTGGCCGGCGGCATCGGCGAAGCTCTCGGCATTGGCCTGGTTGGCGAAGCGGCCCAGCTCGACCGCAAAGCTGCGCGTGGGGGCCGGATCGCCCGCCTTCGCCCCTTGCCCCCCTTGCCCCGTCACCTGATCGAGCCCGTTGAACAGACGATCCTCGACGCCGTTCTCGACGCCGTAGGACAGCTTGCTGCGCGCCTGGAAGGAGGCGCGGTTCACCGACTTGGCCATCGGAGCGGCCATCCAGGAGGGAAGGAAGCGGCCGGCGGCAGCGAGCGTGCCGTGGGCGAGCGGGTCCAGCACACTCTCCGCCACGCCCGAGACGGTGTCCGCGGCGCGGTCGGCGGTGGCCTTGACCGCCTGTTCGGTCTCGAACCGGCGCGAGATGGAACTCATGCCGACGGTGTCGGCGACGCCGGCAAAGCGCCCGTCGCCGGCCGGTGCGGCGGCAGGGGCGACACCCGGCGCGGCACCGGGGCCGGTGGCGACCTGCGTCGCCGGCGCCGGCCCCATCGTCGCCACGGCGATCCCGACGCCCAGCAGCATGGCGACAACCATGAGCACGACAACGCCGATGGCCAGCCCGGCCACCTGTCCCCGCCCCAGCGTAATCGTCGTCATCGCCATCGCATCCCGAGCGAAATCCTGTTCCGAGAGCCCGTCGGCCCGGATCGTGGCAATTGAAGCATCAAGCCGCCGGAATCACGCCCTCTGTCTGGTTCGTTCTGGCGTAGTCCGCAGGGGCGGACCGGACGCTGTCCCGAAGGCCTATTTCCGGCATGGGCGAAAGTCCGCATCCCATGCGTTTCCGCGGGGTTGGGGCATACATCCAATGTGGAGCATTCAACTTCCGCGGCAGGTCGCGGAACACTGCCGGTCAGGGCGGGGCGGCAGTAGCGGCAGGGGATGTCTCGCCGACCACCACGCCGCCGATCCCCGCTACCCGCTCATACTCCGGCCGGCGGGCCTCGGCCTGCCACAGGTCGGCGAAGCTGCCGGCGCGCACGCGCAGCCAGGGCCGTCCGCCGGCGTCGACCGTCTCGATGATCGACACGGGCAGACCGCGCTCCTGCATCACCCCGGCAAAGGCCTTGGCATTGTCGGGCGAGCGGAAGGCGCCCAGTTCGACGGCGTAGACCGTGCCGCCCTTGGCCGTTACCGCCGCGGGCCTCACCGGGATGTCGGGCGGTGGGATTTCCCCCGGTGCGCCCTTCGCATCCTTGGCATCCTTCCCGTCCGCGGCCTTCGTTCCGGCCGGGGCGTTGGCAGAGGCGCTGGCGGGCGCGCCGGCCTGAGCAGTACCGTTGGCCGTCCCTGCGGCACCTCCTGCCGGCGCCGGACCGTCCTTGGCGGCTTGGGCGGTGACGCCCGGAAGCCCGCCGCCGGCCAGATAGTAACCGCCGCCGAAGGCCACCACCAACAGCAGCAGGACCAGCATGGCAAGGAGGAGCTTCTTCATCGCCCCTCCGCCGAGACGGTGCGGGCAGCGGCGCACAGGCCGTCCATCGCCGAGGTCTCGCGCTGGTAGCCGAGACGGACCCGCCAGCCCAGAACCCGGCACAGGTAGACGTCCTGCGCCTGGGTGTTGCCGGCGCCGGCATGGTAACGGCGCACCGCCTCGGTCCAGGAGCCATGGCGGTCATAGAGCAGGCGCAGGAAGGCCGCCGCATAGGCGACATTGGTGGCCGGGTCGAGAATATCCTCGCCGAAGCGGAAGGCGCGCGCATGCCAGCGCGTGTGCACCTGCATGCAGCCGACCGCCATGTCGAGGCGCAGCGACCCTGCCCCGTCGCCCATCAGCGCCAGCGCCTCGCCGCGGCTTGCCGGAAAGGCCGGGGCACCGCCCAGGTTCAGCGCCCAGGGCCAGGTCGCACCGCCGCGGCCGGACTCGGTCATGCCGATGGCGTGCAGGATGCCGGTGGGGATGCCATAGGCCGCCTCGTTCGCCGCGAAGTAGCTCTCGCACGGGTGCTGCGCCCGCGCGGCCCCGGGGAAAGCGAGCAGCACGAGAAGCGCGAGTGCCGCCGCCGCGTGGGCACGCATGCCGGCCGTCATGCCCGCACCCGCACGGCGAGGCAGGTGCGGTCGCGCGCCATCGGAACGGTGCGGCCGCCGGCATGCTCGAACAGCGCCGCCTGCACGGCGGCGACCGTGCTGTCGGCCGACAGATCGTCGAGACCGCTCAGCACATCGCCCATGTGGGTGCGGCCGAACGGCACGTCGAAGCGGTTGGTGCCGTCGAGCAGACCCGAACCGCACAGAACCAGCGTGCTCGGCACCGGCAGGTCGAATGCGGTCTCGGCGACCGTCAGGCCGGCATCCAGCCCGAGCGGCGGGTTCTCCGCCACCGGCAGATCGACGACATCGCCCAGGCGGCGGGCAAGGAACGGGGCCGGCACGCCGGCACCGGCGAAGACGAAGCGGCGATTGCGCAGGGTCACCACGCCCATCGCCAGCCCGATCCGCAGCCCCGCCGCATTGTCGGCGGCGAGCAGGCGGTTGGCGCCGGTCAGGCAGGCCCCCGGACCGAGCCCGGCGGAGGCCAGCGCGCGCACGGCGGTGCGGGCGGTCACCGTCATGAAGCCGCCGGCCAGACCGCCGGCCAGACCGCCACCCGACACTTGGCCCAGCAGCACCACCAGCGTGTCGTCGTCGGCCAGGAAGAAGTCGTAGAAGCTCCCATCGAACTCCACCGCCGGCAGCAGCAGGCCGGCCGCCGCCAGATCGGGGCGGGCCGGCAGGCCGGCCGGCAGGATCGCCTCCTGCATGCGGCGGGCGATCTCGAACTGCTTTTGCAGTTCCACCAGTTCGGTCTTGGTGTCGAGCGAGGCGCGAAGCTGCACGACCATGCCGTCCAGGGCGGCGTGCTGGCTGCGCACGCGCTCGGCCATCACCTCGAAGGCGACCGCCAGACCGCCCGCCCCGTCACCGCCCGCCCCGTCGCCGCGGCCGGTGACGGACTCGATGCGGTCCAGATCCCCCAACAGTTCCACCCGGCCCTGGTCGGGCAGGGTTTCGGCCATCCGCAGCATCTGCTTGCGGATGAAGGACTGCTGACGCAGCCAATGGCGGCCACGCCGCGCCTCGGCATCCTGAAGGGCGCGGCTGCGGTTGCGGAACACCTCCACCGTGCGGGCGAGCCGGCCCGCCTCGTCGCTGCGCTCGGCGCCGAGCACCGCCACGTTGGTGTTGCCGTCGGCCAGCGCCGACAGCGCCGAAAGCGACGCGTGGATCGGCGCCAGGGAGCGGCGGAAAAACCACTCCAGACCGAACAGGCTGGCCGCCAGCACGGTCATCAGCACCAGGATGGCGCTGGTGTCGAACAGGCTGGTCGCCATGTCCTCCAGCGTGGATTCGCGCGCCACCACCAACGCCAGCGTGTTGCCGCCGGCAGGATCGGCGAGGCGAAGGGTGCGGACCTCGAAGCTGCGGCCGGATCGGTGGACCTTCGCATGGTCCCCGCCACCGCCTCCCAGGGACGGCTGGATGTCCTCCCAGGGCAGGGCGCCGGCACGGTCGTAAAGCGCGCCGGTGCCGTCGACCAGATAGGCCGAGCCGCCAAGGACGCGGGCAAGGACCGTGAGGCTCGGCTGCACGGTGCGCAGCGCAAGGACGACGCGGTCGGCCGGCCGCGTCTCGCCGAAGGGTGCCGCCACCATGTGCTGCACGGCACCACCGACGACGACGAGGCCGGTGTAGGCATCGTTCTGCGCCAAAACCTGGGCGACCCGCCGTTCGTCGATGAGGCGCATGTCGGTCGGCGCCGGCACCGATATCAGCGGTTGCCCGACGCTGTTGACCAGCGCCGCCGAGGAAAAGCCGAGCAGCGGCAGCCGGGCCGCCGCGGCTTGGCCGTTGTTGCGGTCCATCGCCGCGACCAGCAGCGGGTCGGCCGCCGCCCGCTGCATGACGACGGCCTCCTCCTCCATCAGGCTTTCCCAAAGCCGCTGGGCGACGCGGGTCTCCTCCGCCACACGGCGCTCCGCGGTGCGGTCGCCCCACAGCACGGAGAACAGGACCGCCGTGGCGAGCACCGCCAGCACCGCGCCGGCGGCGAAGACGAACATCCGCCCGCCCAAACCTGCTCCCATATTGCCGGCACCCGTAGTGCCGGCTCCCATGATGCCCATCCTCATGCCGCCGCACTCCCTTCCGCCGCAGCGGCCGGCACGGTCCGGCGATCCAGCAGGACGCGCCGCAGCGCGAGCGCGATGGGCGGCAGCAGGGCGACCGTCACCACCAGCCCGGCCGAGGCCGCGGCGACGCCGGCATTGCCGCCAAGCAGCAGCGGCAGCCCCATTCCGGCCAGAAGCGCCATCGCTCCGCGCAGCGCGACCAGACCGCCATTCTCGCCGCCCGCCGCCAGCGCGGCATGCCCGGCCCCGAGCGCCGCAGCGACGGCCAGCGCCGTGCCCGGCCCGGCCACGGCGGACCCCAACGCCAACGCGCCGGCCGCCAGGGCGGTGGCGGACAAGGACAGCAGCACTGCGGCCGCCGGCCGGGGCGAGAGCGCCACCACCGCAATCGCCGCCAGCCACGCGGCACCGCCGTGGAACCAGATGAACTCGGCGCCCTGGCGGACACCGGGGGTGCCGGCCACCTGCGGCATGGCGGCGTAGGCCAGGGCAAGGCCGGTGACCAGCCACAGCGCCCAGCCCTTCGGCGCGGGCCGTCCGCCGCTCCACCAGCGGTCGAGGGTGAAGATCTGGCGCAGAATCAGGGGAGCCCGGCGCGCCGACGCGACGCGCTCCACACGCAGGGCGACCAGCAGGCCGACGGCGGCCGACAGGGCTCCGATGCCCATGACCGGTCCGGTGCCGATGCTCGCGGTGCAGAGGATGGAAATTCCCGCCCCAGCGACCAGCCCCCCGGTGGCCGATACTCCGAGATCGGCGCCGAGCGTGTCGAGGATCGGCCGGATGGTCTGCACCGACAGGCCGGCGCCGATGCCGCCTAGGACCGCCGCGGCGAGCAGCAGGTCGCGGCCAGGGTCCGACAAAGTGGTCACGCCCCAGGCCACCAGCGCGGCGAGCGTCACCGCCAGCCCGTACCGCCCGACGACGCGGGCGAAGGGGGCCGCGAGCGCGATGCCCAGCGCCGTCGCCGCCAGGGCGGTGTCGAGGGGCAGGCGCTGGGCGGCGACGCCGGCAAGAATGGACAGGGCCACCGCGGCGAAGAAGACGACGGCGTGCGGCAGCGGGTTGCCCGCGACGGGCGGCAGCGCCGCGAGCCGGTCGGGCGAGAAGCGGCCCAGCCGCTCGATGCGGGCGATCAGCGGCTCGACCTCCGCCGCCGCATCCGGATTGAAGCTGAGGTCGCGGACCTCGGTCAGGTAGGCGTGCGCACGGGCGAAGCGGTCGTTGACGCCGATCACCAGCCGGTTCATTTCCGCCAGCAGGCCGCCGATCAGGCTTTGGTCCACCGGCGGAGCGATCCGGTCATAGACGCGCCGGGCCACCACCGCGTCGAGCCCGCTGGCATAGCCGAGCGGCGCGACCAGCTGCGTGTGCACGAGCATGCGGAGAAGCAGAGACCCGCCCGTCAGCGCGATGGTCAGCGCCACCGCGAAATCGATGAGGATGCGCCGGGTGTTCGCCGGCTGCGCCAGGGCCTTCCGGCCGAGGATCACCTCGCCGGACTGCGTCGCCCCGGTCCGCAGGGGATAGCGTTGCACCGACAGGTGGAAGGCCGCCCAGTCGGTCTCGGCAGGGGACAGGCGCGCCGACAGGTCCGGCCGCCCGGTGGTCGCCTTCTGGAACAGAGTCTTGCCATCGGCGTCGGCGATCAGCACCAGCTCGATCTCGGGAACGATGTCGGAGAGTTCCTCCAGATAATCGTCCATGCCGGCCAGACGGTTGAGCGGCAGCCCGAGGCCGAGCGCCTTTTCGAGGTCCTGCACCAGGGCCTGGCCGACGATGTCGGTGCGCGTCGCCGTGCCGCGGTCGGCCAGATTGGCGGCACCGACCAGCGCCGCCGCCAGCGTGGCGATCCACGGGATGACGACGACCGCGACCAGCAGGGGCACGAAGCGGCGGACGGGGTGCTCGGATCCAAACAGCATTGGTTATGCTCCCGACGTGCCGCGGGGGGGCGCATCGTCGATGCGCGCCGCCTGTTCCTCGGCCTGCTCCAGGCCGTGCAGGACCACGCCGAGAGCCTGCCCCGCCGGGCGCGTCTCGGCGTTGGCGGGCTCCGCCCCCATCAGCCTCTGGCACTGCGCCTCGTAGAACGCCTTTAGCTTCAAAACGGAACGATGGGTCTCCCCGATCAGCAGGCGGGTGCCCAGCGCCGCCAGCACGGCGACCAGCATCAGGAACACGAGGGTGACCGTCGCCGTCTCGCGCAGCGCCGTCAGCACCTCGACCCGCGCATCCTCCTGCGCCGCATGGCCGAGAATGGCGCCGCCCACCGCGCCCAGGGCATCGAGCACCGGCACGCCGATGACCATGCCGTCGCGCCCCTCATGGCTCCACGGATCCGCGGGAGACGCTGCGACGATGCCGATCCACGAGGCCGGAACCGTCGCGCCGACCATTTCCCGCGCGGTGCTGAAAAGCACCGTGCCGCGCGCGTCGACGACATGCAGCGCCACGCCGCTGCCGACGCCGGTCGCCAGTTCGATGCGGCGCTGGAGGTCGGTCTGGTGGGCCAGCGGAATCCCGATGGTGGCGCGTTCGGCCGCCGCGGCGGCGACGCGGTTCGTCAGCGCCGAGAGCCGCGCGGCGATCTCGCTGGTGTGAGCCTCGGCCACCGCGTTGTGGAAGGCGAACAGGGTGAAGACCTGACCGCCGACCGCGCAGAGCCAAAGGACGAATGCAAGGCGCCCGAAACCGAAGAGCATGGCTGGCCTCCTGGTTCGGCTATAGCCGGATTCCGGCGCCGGAGCGCCTGAAGATTGGCCCATGTTGGTTCGATCTGCTTTTGCGGCGGCATCGGGGGTGCGGTATGCCCTTTGTCACGGCATAGGCCGGAATATCAGTCTTTCTCGGAGGGGACCGCCATGGACGAAGCGTCCGCCGCTATGGCACCCACAACGGCGCCGCCAAGTGTCGCCGGAACACCCTCCCCCCGTCATGCCCCGTCTCTCCACCCCCCCTCAGTCCAGGCCGGCGAGATCCCGGACGAAATCCGGGCGAAGGTGGAGGATGGCACAGCCCTGCTCCGCCAGGGGCGCTTCGCCGAGGCCGCCGACCTGTTCGGCGACGCCATCGCCGCGCAACCCGACTGGCCGATGCCCTACAACAACCTCGCGGTCGCGCTGCGCGGCATGGGCCGGTTGGACGAGGCGCTGCTCGCCTGCGCCGCCGCGCTGCGCCACCGCCCCGACTATCCCGAGGCCTTCGCCAACCTCGCCCGCATCCTGCTGGCCCAGAACCGCTACCGCGACGCTGCCCTCGCCGCCGAGCAGGCGGCCAAGCTGCGCCCGGACCACTCGGCGATGCATGCCCTGCGTGCCATGGCCCTGTTCAAGGACCAGGCGCCGGCGGAGGCGCTGCCCGTGTGCCGCGCCGCGCTCGCCCTGGATCCGGCGGGCACGGAAGTCCTGGCGGTGCAGGCCCAGGCGCTGGACGCCGTCGGCCGGTCGGCGGAGGCCCTGTCCGCTGCGCGCCGCGGGGCGGCGCTCGACCCGTCGCGGCGGGAATCGCTGATCGTGCTGGGATCGCTGCTGGTGAACCGCAATCACCGCGACGAAGCGCTGGGGGTGTATCGCCGGGCGATGGAGATTGATCCCAACGACACGGTTCTGGCCCATCTCGTCCATGCCATCGCCGGAACGACCTCGGCCAAGGCGCCGGAGGCTTATGTCGCCAACGTGTTCGATTCCTACGCCGACCGTTTCGACGAGCATCTGGTCAAGACGCTCCAGTACAAGGCGCATGAGATCGTCGCCCGCACCGCGGTCGCGGCCCTGCCCGCGGCATTGTCGGCGGATGGCGGTGCGCGGATTCTCGACATCGGCTGCGGCACCGGCCTGTGCGGGCCGATCCTGCGCCCGGCGGCATCCCGGCTGGTCGGGGTCGATCTGTCGGCGCGCATGCTGGACAAGGCGCGCGACCGCGGCCTCTACGACCTGCTGGCGCAGGCCGAACTCGTCCAGTTCATGACCGGCACGGACGAACGCTTCGATGCCGTCGTCAGCGCTGACGTGCTTTGCTACATCGGTGACCTGACCGAGGTGTTCCGGGCGGCGGCGGGCGTGCTGGGACCGGGCGGGCTGCTGGCTTTCACGGTGGAGCGGCAGGAGGAGCCGGGTTACCGGCTGACCCTGAGCGGCCGTTACGTCCATGGCCTCGACCATCTGCGAAGCAGCGCGCGCGGCCTGTTCCGCGCCAGGACCATCGACAACGTGATCCTGCGCACCGAAGCGTCGGTTCCGGTCCACGGCTATCTCTGCATGTTCCAGCGGCTTCCTCATGCCGTTCATTGACCGGGCGGCGCGTTGAGCCGGGACAAGCGCCTGCGGGCGGTGCTTCCGCGTCTGGGCAGCGAGGCGGCAGGCGAGCGGATTGCCGCGCTGGCGGCGCTGGATCGGCTGATGCCAGCGGGCCAGACGCTGCAGCAGGTGATCGAGGTCGGGCTGTTCTACCTCGACCGCCGGGGGGTGGATGCATCGCCCATCGAGGAGGTCGGCCGCCTGCGCAGCGCCGTACAGGCCGCCGCCCGCCGCGACGAACAGCAACGCGGCCGGATCGCCGCGCTGGAGGCGGCGATCCGCGATGCGCTCGCCCAGCTCCGGCAGACACGGGACTGAGTCTTACAGGTCATTCATGGTTTCACTCACACTTCGGGGTCGCCCTTTGTCCTCCATCGTCGTGCCCTGCCAGCATTCCCTGAGGTCGGCCGTCGAGGCGGCAGCGGTCGCCCGCGGCATGACGACATCGCAGCTAATCCGAGCGTTCCTGACGGTCATGAGCCCCGACGTGCTGGAGGCCCTGCCGGATCCGGGGGAACCCAACCCGGTGGACGTGTCGTACCGGCGGGTGACGCTGAAGAACGGACGCACCCGGCGGGTGCGCGTGGTGCCGAAGCTGAGGCTGCGCTACCCGGTCCGCCTGGACCATGCGACGGTCCGCAAGGCGGCGTGGGCGGCGGCGACCATCGGTGCGTCCGACGGCGCGCGTCTGGTCACGTCGGGCGAACTGGCCGCGGTGGAAACCGAGATGAGCCGCTGCCGCCTGCGCCTGGAGCAGTTGACCTCCGCGCTGGAGACGCTGGCCTTCCGTCCGCTCCAGCAGCCGATCCTGAAGCCCTGGCAGGCGACCTATGTGCTGGGATTCACCCACGAGTGGGGCCTCGATCCGCAGGCGGTCAACAGCCGCTTCCGCACATTGGCGCCGATCTACCATCCCGACACCGGCCTGCTGTCGAGCGCGGAACGGATGAGCCAGCTGGTGGAAGCGCGCAACTTCCTGCTGCGGCACCTGCGCCGGTAACTCCGTACCGGCGCGGGGCTTCCCGCCGGAATGGAACAGGCCGAAAGGCCGGTTGCGGGGTAATACCTCCGAAACGGAGGTGTTACCGGGGGATGCCAGCCAATTGGGGCCTATCTCGGCTGGCTAAGATTGATTGTACTCCGAATGATGGCGGGGCTAACGCGCGGCGCAGGGCGCGCATGGATTCATTGCGAGGTGGTGAGGTCATGACCGAGAGCATCCAGAAGAAATTGGAGCGCGTCCGTCCGCCGCGCGTCAAGCTGACGTACGAGGTTCACACCGGCGGCGCCACCGAGATGAAGGAGCTTCCGTTCCTCGTCGGCGTCCTGGCCGACCTCAGCGGCAAGCCGGAAAAGCCGCTGCCGAAGCTGAAGGAGCGGAAGTTCGTCGAGGTCGACCGCGACAATTTCAACGACGTTCTGGCCTCCGCCGCTCCGAGGCTGGCGTTCCAGGTCGACAACAAGCTCCAGCCCGACGGCGGCAAGCTCAACGTCCTGCTGAACTTCGACGACATGGGCGATTTCGAGCCGGTCCAGGTGCTGAACCAGGTGCCGGCGCTGGCCCGCCTGTTCGAGGCCCGGCAGAAGCTCTCCGACCTGCTGGCGAAGCTGGACGGCAACGATGAGCTGAGCGGCCTGCTCAACGACGTCATCTCCAACACCGAACAGCAGGATGAGCTGAAGAAGCTCCTCGGCCCCACGGAAACGGCCATGGCGCCGGTTCCGACGGAAGAGCCGCCGGCCGCCTGACGGCCGCCCATCCGCTGATACGGAACGCATTCACAGGAGTGCCCAAGTGACTACGGAAATGTCCGTCGAGAGCACCGCCAGCGCCAGCCTGCTCGACCGCATGATGGTCGAGGGCAAGATGGCGCGTGAAGAAGGCCAGCGCCCCTACGCCCGCGATCTGCTGTCCGAGTTCGTGGATCAGGTCGTCGCCGAGACCGGCGACGCCGTCGCCGTGGATGTCGTCGAGGCGATCAACCACCGCATCGCCCAGATCGACGAGCTGATCAGCCTTCAGCTCAACGAGGTGCTGCACCATGAGGACTTCCAGAAGCTGGAAGCCACCTGGCGCGGCCTGAACTACCTCGTCACGAACAGCGAGACCGGCAAGCAGCTCAAGATCCGCGTGCTGAACAGCTCGCGCAAGGACCTGCAGAAGGATCTGGACAGCGCGGTCGAGTTCGACCAGAGCGCGCTGTTCAAGATGGTCTACGAGGCCGAATACGGCACGCTCGGCGGCACGCCCTACAGCGTGCTGATCGGCGACTACGAGTTCGGCCGCCATCCGCAGGACATGTCGCTGATCGAGAAGATCTCGAACGTCGCGGCTGCGGCCCATGCGCCCTTCATCGCCGCCGCCTCGCCCAAGATGTTCGACATGGACAGCTTCTCCGAGCTGTCGGGTCCGCGCGACCTGTCGAAGATCTTCGAAACCGCCGAGATGACGAAGTGGCGTTCCTTCCGCGCGTCGGAAGACTCGCGCTACGTCGCGCTCGTCATGCCGCACACGCTGCTGCGCCTGCCCTACGGCCCGAAGACGGTGCCGGTGGAAGGCGTGAACTTCGTGGAGGACGTGGACGGCCGCGATCACTCCAAGTACCTGTGGGGCAACGCCGCGTGGGCGCTCGGCGCGCGCATCACCGACGCCTTCGCCAAGTATGGCTGGACGGCGGCCATCCGCGGCGTCGAGGGCGGCGGCCGGGTCGGCGGTCTGCCCACCCACACCTTCAAGACGGACGAGGGCGACGTCGCGCTGAAATGCCCGACCGAGATCGCCATCACCGACCGTCGTGAAAAGGAGCTGAACGACCTCGGCTTCATTTCGCTGGTGCACTGCAAGAACACCGACTATGCGGCGTTCTTCGGCGGCCAGACGGCCAACAAGCCGAAGGTGTACAACACCAACGAGGCCAACGCGAACGCGCGGCTCTCGGCGATGCTGCCCTACATGCTCGTGTCCTCGCGTTTCGCGCATTACCTGAAGGTCATGCTGCGCGACAAGATCGGCTCGTTCACGACCCGCGGCAACGTGCAGAGCTACCTGAACACCTGGATCGGCAACTACATCCTGCTGGATGACGACGCCTCCCAGGACATGAAGGCGCGCTTCCCGCTGCGCGAGGCCCGCGTGGACGTCTACGAGGTGCCGGGCCGTCCGGGCGTTTACCGCGCCAACGTGTTCCTGCGCCCGCACTTCCAGCTCGAAGAGCTGTCGGCTTCGATCCGGCTGGTGGCCGAGCTGCCGGCGCCGGAAGCTTGACCCCGGCCCCGACCGTCCAACGCCCATCTGTTTAGGAGTTCATCACCATGTCAATGGTCATCCTGGAGATCCCCGAGGTCAAGGGCGAGTGCCGGGTCAAGACGAAGCAGGTCGACTTCACCGACATGATCCTGTGCGAATCGCTCGCGCAGGACATGGAAGTCGAGATGGAAGTCACGACCAACGCGCGGCGCACCGTCCACACGCCGAAGGTCAACAACATCACGCTGGAGCGCAAGTGGGACATCGCGTCCCCCAAGCTCATCAGCCTGCTGCTGCGGGCCGGCGTGAAGGGCGAGACCTGGAAGATCCACTGCGTCAAGCCGCTGGGCGACGACGAGTTCCAGTGGGTCGAGTTCCTCACCCTGGAGCTGACCAACCCGCTTCTGTCGAAGCACTCGCTGAGCGTCAGCGAGGGCGACACCACGGAGAGCCTGGAGATCAACGCCACGAAGATCACCTGGGTCTACAAGCAGTACGACGAGAAGCAGACCAGCCAGGGCGGCGGCGGCGTCTCGTTCGACCTGCTCACCGGTGCGGTCGGCGGCGCGAGCTGAGACTCTGCGGCATGAGCCCCCGGCAACCGCCGGGGCCATGCCGTGGCGGAAACGGTTGCCCCCTCTCTCGCTCCGCAAGGGAGGGGCAAGCGTGGCAACGCCGCGGGCAAGCGGACGACGACAAGGGATCGAAAGGCCGGTAATGACACAGTCCAAGGCGATGAACGGCGGGCGCACGCTGCTCTTCGAGCGCCTGATCGATTTCGAGCCGGACGACCCGTCGACCGACGATCCGTCCATGATCGTCATGTCCATGCCCGACCTGACCGCGTCCATCCAGCGGGAGATCCAGCGTCTGCTGGACAGCCGCACCGCGGGCGAACGCCGGACCGACACCGGCGGCACCGTGATGGAATACGGATTGCCGGACTTCGGCGAGATCCACCCGCGCTCCTTCACCGACCGCCGCCGGGTGGAGACGGTGGTCCGCCATGCCATCCTCGATTTCGAGCCGCGCCTGCTGCGGCCACGCGTCGTCGTGATGCCGGGCAAGGGCAACGGGACGCTGACGGTGGAAATCTCCGGCGAAGTGGCCGCCGGGACCGTCGTCGAGCCGCTGTTCTTCTCCGTCAATCTCGGCGCTGCATCCCAGGCGCCGACCGCCGGCCTCGCCGCCGGGACGGATTGACATGCGGCGCGAGGATCTCCTCGAACATTACGAGCGCGAACTGCTGTACGTCCGCCGGGCGGGCGAGGCGTTCGCACGCAGCTACCCGAAGATCGCCCGGCGCCTGGCGCTCGGGCCCGACCAGGCGGCCGATCCCAACGTCGAGCGGCTGATCGAGTCCTTCGCGTTCCTGACCGGACGCCTGCAACTCAACCTCGACCGCGAATTTCCGCGCTTCACCGAAGCGCTGCTGGGCATCCTCCACCCGCAGCTGGTGGCGCCGGTGCCGCCGATGGGCATCGCCCAGATGGAGCCGGCGGCCGGCAACGGCCAGCTCACCGGCGGCTTCACCGTGCCGCGGGGCACGGCGCTGCACGCCTTGGCGGAAGGATCGGCGCGCTGCCGCTTCCGCACCGCCTACGACGTGACCCTGTGGCCACTGGCGCTGACCGAGGCCGCGGTCGAGCCGACCGAGCGCTACGACTTCATCGACGGCGGCGAAGCCGCCTCGGTCCTGCGCCTGCGGCTGGAAACCTGCAATCAGGTCTTCGAGAACCTGCCCGTCGAGAGCCTGAGGCTGTTCCTCAACGGCGAGCCGGTGCTGAACGCGGCGCTGCACGAGATGCTGCTGTGCGGCATGGTCGAGGTCGTCTACCTGATGCCCGGCAAGCCGCCGGTGCGGCTGCGCGGCGACGACCTGCTCCGCCCCGTCGGCTTCGAGCCCGACCAGACCGTGCTGCCGCACCCGCGGCACGCCCAGCCGGCCTACGGCCTGCTGCAGGAGTATTTCGAGTTCCCGCAGAAGTTCGACTTCTACGATCTGGCGCTGCCGCAGGGCCGGCTGTCGGGAACCGTGGTGGACGTGCTGATCCTGGTGTCGCGCCCGCTGCCCAACCGGCTGACGGTGCGCCGCGACTGTTTCCGGCTGGGCTGCACGCCGATCGTCAACCTGTTCACCCGCTCGGCCGAGCCGGTGCGGCTCAACCACAAGCGCACCTCCTACCGCGTCGTCGCCGACGCCATGCGCGAGCGGACCACCGAGATCCATTCGGTGCTGGAGGTCACGGGCATGCGCGACGCCGACGGCGCGCGCCGCACCTATGTGCCGCTGTTCTCCTTCCAGCATGCCAACGCCGATGCCGATCCGCGCGGCTTCTGGCTCGCCGCGCGCGAGCCGACCCAGCGCGAGGACATGCCGGGCACCGACGTCTATCTCAGCCTGCACCATCTCGACCTCGACCCGGCGGAACCGGCGGACGAGACGCTGCTGGTGCGGGTCGCCTGCACCAACCGCGGGCTGGCGGAACAGGTGCCGGCCGGGGCGGTGCTGATGATCGAGGAAGCGGCCCCCATCGCGTCCATCCGCTGCCTGAACAAGCCGACCGCCGGGCGTCCCGCCCCCATCGGCGGCACATCGGCTTGGAAGCTGGTCTCGCACCTGTCGGTCAACCACCTCAGCCTGACGGGCGATCCGGAGGGGCTGCGGGCGCTCCAGGCCATTCTCGGGCTCTATGCGCCGGACGACGTGATGGCGCAGAACCAGCTGCGCGGCCTGAACGCGCTGTCCTCGCGGCCGGTCCTGCACCGCATCGGCCAGGATGCCTGGCGCGGCTTCGTGCGCGGGCTGGAACTGACGCTCGACATCGACGAGCGCAACTTCGTGGGCACCAGCCCGCTGGTGTTCGGCGGGGTGCTGAGCCGCTTCCTCGGCCTCTACGTCAACGTCAACGCTTTCGCCCAGCTCCGGCTGCGCTCGGTGCAACGAGGGGGGATCTGGAAGACATGGCCACGCCTGGCAGGCAATCAGCCCGTCCTCTGATCGAGGCGCTGGAGGCCGAGCCCTGGGGGTTCGACCTGTTCCAGGCCATCGCCTTGCTGGAACGCGCCGCACCGGACCGCGAGCCGCTCGGGTCGGGCATCGATCCCGACCGCGAGGCCGTGCGCATCGAGCATGACGCCACCCTCGCCTTTCCGGCCAGCGACGTGGTGTCGGCGCGGCAGGACAAGGACGGGCGCGGCGTCGTACGCTCGCCGGTGCTGGGGCTCGGCGGCACGGGCGGTCCCCTGCCCTATGTCGCCACCGAGATGATGCTGGAGCGCGTGGCCCGCCACGACACGGCGGGCGCCGCCTTCTACGACATCTTCAACCACCGCCTGATGTCGATCCTCTACCGGACGCGTCAGGGCAGCCTGCCGCTGCTGGAGCGCGATCCGGAGCGGTCGCTGCTGGCGCGGGCGCTGCGTTCGCTGGTGGGCATCGGCACCGGTCATCTGGAGGAGCGGCTGCCGGGTGCGCCCGACCGCATGCTGCTGGCCTTTTCCGGCATCCTGTCTTGCCGCGTGCGCTCCGCCGCCGGGCTGGAGACGATGATCGGCGCCATCTTCCAGGTGGAGGCGCGGGTCAAGGGCTTCGTCGGCCGCTGGCTTCCCCTGGGCGAGGAGGCGACGACCGTCGTCAGCGCCGGGCGGCGGGGACGCAACAACCGGCTGGGCCAGGATGTGGTGGTCGGACGGCGCGTCTGGGACCAGCAGACCTGCTACGATATCGAACTGAAAATGGACTCGCTGGAACGCTACCGCGACTTCCTGCCCAGCGGCCGCCACCATGCCACGCTGTGCGCCCTCGCCCGCTTCCACAGCGGCGACGGCATGGATTTCCAGATCTCCCTGGTGCTGAGCCCGCCGATGGTGCCGCGCACCCGCCTTTCCGCCCGCGACGGCAGCCTGCTCGGCTGGACGTCCTGGCTGCGCTTCCCCAACTCGCCGAGCCGGACACCCGGCCAGCTCACTCTTCAGCCCGCGACCGGAGGCAGCCCGTGACCGCCGACATCAAGACCCTGATCGGAAAGCTCGACCGCGACGGCCGCAAGGTGCTGGAACGCGCCGCCGCGCTGTGCGTGTCGAACACCCATTACGACGTCGAGGTCGAACATCTGCTGCTCAGTGTCCTGCGCGCCAACAGCAGCGTCGTGGCCGGCATCCTGCGCCATTACAACGTCGATGCAGCGCGGGTCGAGGCCGAGCTGAACGCGGCGCTGGAGAAGATCCGCCGCGGCAACACCCGCACCCCCGCCTTCTCGCCGCGAGTGCCGGAGCTGCTGGAGAACGCGCTGCTCACCTCGGTGACGCATCTGGACAGCCCGCAGATCCTGGTGCCGGCCCTGCTGTGGGCGGCGGTCGCCTGCGATTCGGTGCGCGCGGTGGTCGGCGAATCGGCGCCGTCGCTGCTTGCCATCCCGCGCGACCGCACCGCCACCGACCTGCCGGAACTGGTGCGCATGCTGCGCAGCGACACCAAGCTCGGCGAGGCGTCCTCGGCAGCGGCGCCGGGGCAGATTGGCGCACCGCTCGGCGACGCGCCCTCGCCGCTGGCCTCCGGCCAGTCGATGCTGGACCAGTACACCGTCGACCTGACGGCACAGGCGCGGGCCGGCAAGATCGATCCGGTGATCGGCCGCGACCGCGAAATCCGCCAGGTCGTCGACGTGATGATGCGGCGGCGGCAGAACAACCCGATCCTGGTCGGCGACCCCGGCGTTGGCAAGACCGCCATCGTCGAAGGGCTGGCGCTGCGCATCGCCGAGGGCGACGTGCCGGAGCCGCTGCGCGGCACGGCGATCCGCACGCTGGATCTCGGCCTTCTCCAGGCGGGCGCCGGCGTCAAGGGCGAGTTCGAGAACCGGCTGAAGTCGATCATCAAGGAGGTGGCGGCCTCCGCCGTGCCGACGGTGGTCTTCATCGACGAGGCCCACGCGCTGATCGGGGCCGGCGGGGCGGCCGGACAGGGCGACGCCGCCAACCTGCTGAAGCCGGCGCTCGCCCGCGGCGAGTTCCGCACCATCGCCGCCACCACCTGGGCCGAATACAAGAAATATTTCGAGAAGGACCCGGCGCTCGCCCGCCGTTTCCAGCCGGTCTCCGTTCCCGAGCCGGACGAGGCCGCCGCCGCCGCCATGCTGCGCGGGCTGGTGCGCCGCTTCGAGGAACACCACGGCGTGCGCGTGCTGGACGACGGCATCGCCGCGGCGGTGAAGCTGTCGGCGCGCTACATCCCGGCGCGCCAGCTTCCCGACAAGGCGATCAGCGTGCTGGACACCGCCTGCGCGCGGGTGGCGGTCGCCCGCACCTCCAAGCCCGAAGCCGTCGAGACCCTGGAGCGCGAGGACCAGATGCTGGCCCGCGAGGCCGAGCGGCTGGAGCGCGAGGCCGGCGCGGCGCACGAGGCCCGTCTGGCCGGCATCGCCACCCGCCGCCGTGCCGTCGCCGGGGAGCTTGCGGCGCTGACCGGGCGCTGGAACCGCGAGGCCGAACTGGTGAAGGCCATCGACGAGGCGCTGACCGCCGGCAGGCAGGCCGACGCGGTGGCGGCGGAGGAGCGGCTGGCCGTGCTGCGCGGCGACGACGCGCTGGTGCCGCACCGGGTCGACGGCGGCGTGGTCGCCGCGGTGGTGTCGAACTGGACCGGCATCCCGGTCGGCTCGATGTCCAAGGACGATGTCGATGTCGTCGTCGGGCTGGAGGAGCGCATGGAGGCGCGCGTCGTCGGCCAGCCGCAGGCCCTGCGCGCCATCGCGCGGGCGGTGCGCGGCTACCGCGCCGGCCTGAACGAGCCCAACCGCCCCATCGGCGTTTTCCTGCTGAGCGGTCCCAGCGGCGTCGGCAAGACGGAAACCTCGCTGGCCCTGGCAGAGCTGCTGAACGGTGGCGAACAGAGCCTCATCACCATCAACATGTCGGAATACCAGGAGTCGCATGCGGTGGCGACCCTGCGCGGCGCCCCGCCGGGCTATGTCGGCTACGGCAGCGGCGGCGTGCTGACCGAGGCGGTGCGGCGCCGTCCGCATTCGGTCATCCTGATGGACGAGGTGGAGAAGGCCCACCCGGACGTGCTGGACATGTTCTATCAGGTGTTCGACAAGGGCGTGCTGGAGGATGGCGAGGGGGTGGAGGTCGATTTCCGCAACACGCTGATCCTGCTGACCAGCAACCTCGGCGATGTGGAACTGACGGAACTCGGGCGGGCGCGGCTCGATGCCGGCGAGATCCGCGAGGCGCTGGAGGAGGGTATCGAGGCCATCTCCGATTCGCTGCGGCGGCGCTTCCGGCCGTCGTTCCTCGGTCGCCTGACGGTGGTGCCCTACTATCCCCTCAGCGAGCAGCAGGTCCGCGCCATCGCCCTGATGAAGGTGGACAAGTTGCGCAAGCGCACCGAGGGCAATCGCGCCGCAGCACTGACCGTGGCCCCGGCGGCACTGGACGCGCTGGTGCGGCGGGCCGTGCATTCCGATGCGGGCGCCCGTATGATCGACACCCTGCTGTCGGAGTTCGTGGTGCCCGAAGTGGCCATGCGGATCCTCGATCAGGTGGCTGCCGGACAGCCGGTGGGGGCGATCCGGGTCGATTGCGACAGCGACGGGCGTTTCACCGTGACCGTTGGAGCCGCGGAACCGGCGCTGGCCTGACCGGCGGCGGGACGGGGCGAGGCAGCACGAGGTAAGGCGGCACGAGGGAAGAATGAGCGAGCGTTTCTCACAGGCCCAACAGCACCTGTCGATCTCGACTCCGCTCGGACCCGACAAGCTGATCCTGCGCAACATCGTGGGCGAGGAGCGGCTGTCGGCGCTCTTCTCCTACCGGGTGACCATGCTGTCGTCGGACGACGACATCGACTTCGACCAGATCGTCGGCAAGCCGGTGACGGTGACCCTGACGCTGGGCGACGGCACCTCCAAGCGCTACATCAACGCCATCGTCGGCCGCATCGAGCTGACGCACATCGACGACCGCGATTCTTCCGCGCATTACGAGGCGGAGCTGCATCCCTGGCTGTGGATGCTGACCCATTCCGGCGATTGCCGCATCTTCCAGGAAAAGACGGTGCCGGAAATCGTCGAGGCGGTGATCGGCTCCACAGGCACCATCAAGACGGTGCTGAACGGCACCTACGCCACCCGCGAATATTGCGTGCAGTACCGCGAGACCGACTACAACTTCATCGCCCGGCTGCTGGAAGAGGAAGGCATCTTCTATTTCTTCGAGCATGCCGACGGCGAGCACAAGCTGGTCCTGGGCGACGGCGACAGCGCCTTCACCACCAGCGCGCTGGTCTCCACCTACGAGTATCGCGGGCACAAGGCCTACGACAACGAGGACAACGTCATCACCCAGCTCGGCGTCGAGCGGCGGGTGACGACCAAGAGCGTCGGGGTGGACAGCTATCACTTCGAAACGCCCGCGACCGACCTCTACGCCACGGCGGAGGGGACTGCCGGCACCGGCACGATGAACGACTATGCGGTGCGCCACACGGTCTCCGCCGACGGCGAGCAGATCGCCCTGGTGCGCCAGCAGGCACTCGCGTTCGCCAGCCAGCGCATCCGCGGCGGCGGAAACTGCCGCGGGATGGAGGCCGGCACCAAGATCACCATCTCCGGCCACCGCAAGGACTCGCTCAACGCCGAGATGGTGCTGAACTCCGTGCGCATCGACGGGGCGACCAACCGCTTCGTCGCCACCTTCACCGGCTTCCCGTCGGCCCACCCCTTCCGCCCGCTCAACACCGCGCAGAAGCCGCGGATCCATTCGACCCAGACCGCCAAGGTGGTCGGCAAGTCGGGCGAGGAGATCTGGCTCGACCAGTATGGGCGGATCAAGGTGCAGTTCCATTGGGACCGGCTCGGCACCAACGACGAGAAAAGCTCCTGCTGGGTCCGGGTGGCACAGGGCTGGGCCGGAAAGAATTACGGCATCATGTTCTTCCCGCGCGTCGGGCAGGAGGTGGTGGTCACCTTTCTGGACGGCGATCCCGACCGGCCGCTGGTCACCGGCGCCGTCTACAACGCCGACCAGACCGTTCCCTACACGCTGCCCGACGATTCCACAAAGAGCACCATCAAGACGCAGACCTCCAAGAACGGCACCGGCAAGTTCAACGAGATCCGCTTCGAGGACAAGGCCGACAACGAGGAGATCTTCGTCCAGGCCCAGAAGGACATGAACATCAAGGTCCTCAACGACCTGACACGGCTGGTCAAGCATGACGAGATCGAGACGATCGAGAACGACAGCACCATCGACGTCAAGAACGACCGCAAGCTGACGGTCAAGAACAACCATACGATCACCGTGTCCGAAGGCAACGAGACGCACGCGATTTCGAAGGGCACCCGCGACCTGTCGGTCAAGGGCAAGGAGACGCACCTCAACAACGACGACTTCGAGCACACCGTCGACAACAACTACACGCTGACGGTCAAGGGCAACCTGACCATCGACGTGACCGGCGACATCGTGATCAAGGGCAAGTCGATCAAGCTGACGGCGACCTCGGCCGACATCGGCATCAAGGCGGCGACCGGCATCGAGATCAAGGCGGGCACCTCGCTCGACGTCAAATCCGGCACCGCGATGACCGTGAAGGCCGGGACCGGCATGGAGATCGACGCCGGCATGGGGCTGGACATGAAGGCCGGCATGGGCGCCACGCTCAAGGGCGGGACGACGCTGGACCTCAAGGCGGGGCTGGCTCTCACGGCCGAGGGGCTGACCAGCACGGTGAAGGGGTCGGCAACGGCCGAGGTGAGCGGCGGCGGCATGCTGACGCTCAAGGGCGGCGTGGTGATGGTGAACTGAGATGACGGACATGGACTCTCCAACCGACACCCCCAAGGCCGCAGGCCCCATCGAGATCAGGGTCGAGGAGCGCGACGCGCACGGGCGCATCGTCCAGTCCGGACGGCTGGTGGACGGGGTGTTCGACGGCGATTTCATCCGTTATGGAGAGACCGGGCGGCCGGCGATGCGGGCCCGCATGCGCGGCGGCGCCATGCACGGCGAGACACGTCACTATGACGATAACGGCAACATCGTGCAGGTCGCCGACTATGTGAATGGCGTGCTGCACGGCACCTCGACCTTCTACATGCAGGGGCGGCTGGTCTGCCGCATGAGCTACCATGGCGGCGAGTTGGAAGGACCGTCCGTTTACTTCGCCACCAACGGCATCGTGGCGGCCGTGGTACAGTACCGTGCCGGCAAGCGCGAGGGCGAGTCGGTCTTCTACAGCCCCAATGGCGCGGTTCTGCGCCGGGAGACTTACGCCGCCGACCGCCTGCACGGCCCGACCGCAGGCTTTTTCGAGAGCGGAGCGGTCAGCGAGCAGGCGTTCTTCCAGGACGGGCTGCTGGAGGGGGAGTTCCTGCGTTTCTTTCCGTCCGGCAAGCCGATGCAGCGCGGCGTCTATCGCCAGGGCGTCCTGGTGGAGCCGTTGCGGACCTTCTCGGAAGGCGGGAAGGAGACCGGCGCGATCCCGCCGCCGAAGCCGCCGGGGCGATAGCGCCGGACGGTTCGGTGCGGCAGCCGATGCTCAGGGGATCATTTCGGTGAACTGACCGGGCAGCGTGATCTGGATGACGCCCCCGAAGCTGCAGATGCATTTCGAACTGTTGTTGAGCGCCGGCATCTTGCCGACCAGAACGGTCGGGCAGCCGGGTACCCAGGGGGCGGCCGTCACCGGCGTGCAGGGGATGGGCGTCAGCACACCGAAGGCCGCCGCGGTGGCGGCGGCCACCGCCGGGTTGGCCATGCTCATGCACATGCCGAACGGCAGGACATTGACGAACGGCTTGCTGTCCATGATGTTGGCGGCCGGGACCTTGGAACTCATCACCGCGCTGGCGGGAAGCACCATGAGGCTCGACGGTGCGGCGCCGAAGCTGCACATCGTCATCGCGCCCATGACTGCCTGCATTCCCATGATGCGTCCCCTTTTCCCGTTCGCTGCGGTCCATCCCCGGAAGAAAGCCCGGAGCCTGTCCAGCGCCGCTCCAGGCGCCGAACAGACTCCGATATGGCATAGGCGTCAGCCGCCGGCCAGCTTGACGATCTGAAGCGTCGTCGAGACGATGGTCTTCAGGGTCGAGCCGATGGTGACGATGGTCTCGAGCGTCTCCTTCGTCACGCCGATCTTCTCGAGCGGCTTGCCGCGCAGGTCCTTGTAGCAGACCAGGTGGCCGGTCATCTGATCGTAGAAGACGTCCTTCGTCTTGATCCGTGCCTGCAGCTCGTGGATCTTGTCGAGCGTGAAGGTCACCTTCTCGCCGAGGATCTTGACCAGAGCATCGGCCTGCTTGGAGAGCTTCTCCTTCTCCAGCTTCTCGATCTGGGTCATCATCTTCTTGGCCTGATCGTAGAGCTTGTCGGACTGCTCTTCCATCTTGCCGGTCTTGGCATGGTATTCGAGCAGCAGCTTCTCCATGCCGCCGACCGACTTAACGAACGGCACGCCCAGGATCGCCGCCACCTCGCGCGCGCCCGCCTTGAAATTCAGGTCGCCGCTGCTGTAGGCCGACGCCAGCGTGTCATCGGTCTTGCGGATGTCGGTCTCCGCCTTCTCGATGTCGCGGGCGAAATTGTGAATGGCGAGCGCCATGGTGACCGCGGTCTTGCCGATGCTGGCGACGGTCGTGCAGATGCCGATGATCGCCATCGGGGTGGCACCGCCCGCCGTCACCGCCGCGACACCGACGCTGACGCCGGCCGACACGGTGCTGGCAAGAATGCTGATCGACCCCAGCACCATGCTCTTGGCGAACTTCAGCTTGAACGACTTCAGGTCGGACTTCTTGCTGGCATAGGCGTCCCACGCCTTTTCCACCGCCTTCAGCGCCAGCCCCGACTGTGCCTCGGTGAACTGCTTGCACATGACGTTGATCGTCTTCTCGCGCTCGGCCAGCTCTTTCTCGCTGGCGGGCGGCTTCTTGCCCAGATTGGCGTCAAAGTCCTGGAGAGCCCCCTGGATGTCCTTCTTGGACTTGTTGAGCTGCTCATAGGCCGCTTCGATCAGCTTCTGGACAATGATCTTGTCCTTGTCGATGGCCTTCTGGAGATCCTTCGGAACCTCCTTCAGATCCACCTTCGCGACCATGGCAGGCACCTTCATGTGCTTGGTCTTGAGCCCTGCGGAAAAATCCATCTCGGCGATCTGAATGCCGGCCATCGGGTGCTCTCCAGTGTTGGTCCGTTTCTCCCGCATCAGTATCCACACTGGCAGCGCCACTTCGACCGGGACTTGCTCCGAACTGGACTGTTGGATAATCCATTTCCGGAACAATCCACCGCCGCAAGGTAACGGTTCAAAGGAAATTCTGCCGCAATTGAGGATTGCGCTTCCGGCTACTTTGAAAATGAAGGACCGTTCTCCGCGCGGATTGGGACCGGCCGCCCCCGTTACCAAGGCCCATCTTCGGCCGCAAGTCCCCCGGCCAATCAGGATTTCCTGCATGGGTTCGCTTGGTGCTGCCGATCAGCGTGCCCGTGCGGAAAGGGCGATGCCGCCACCGATCAGCGCCACGCTCAGCAGCACGCTCAAGCTCAGCCGCTCGTTGTCGAAGACCGCGCTCAACAGCAGCGCCGTGACGGGTACGAGGCAGACGATCTGCCCGGCTTGGCTGGCCGGCATCACCGACAGCGCCTTGCTCCACCACCAATAGCAAAGCCCGGTGGCGATCAGGCAGTTGTAGGCGATGACCGTCAACAGCGAACCCGACCAGTTGATCGGGCGCGCCGTTTCAGCGAACAGTGCCAGCGGCGCCATCACCGCCGCGCTGGCGGCGACCTGCCAGAAGATCTGGGTCCAGAATGGCGTGCGCCACAGCCGTCGGCGATAGAGCGTCGCCCCCAATGCCCAGCTGATCGCGCAGCCGATCAGGAAGCCGTTGCCGATCAGCGCGTTGACGTCGTTCCAGTTCACCAGCGCCGGGTTGAAGAAGACGACCACCCCGGCGAAGGTCAGCAACGCCGCCGCGGCTTGCCGCTTGGAGATGCGCTCGCCAAGCAGCAGCAGGCCGAGCGGCAGCGTCCACATCTGCATGGTGTAGGCAAGCACCGACGCCCGGCCCGGCGAGACAAACTGCAACCCGATGTTGCTGAGACCCATCATGCCGCCGACCTGCAGCAGGCCGACGACCGCGATCATCAGCCTCTCGCCGCGGTGGGGCAGCAAGGGAAAGCGCAACAGCGGCGCCAGCAGAGCCAAGCTTACTATGGTGCCGACCAGCCGGACGGCACAGAAAGCGAGCGGTCCGATGTCGATCAGCGCCAGCTTCATCAGCGGCCAGTTGGCGCCCCAGAACAGGACGACGCCGGCAAGCTGCAGGTAGATTGTCGGGCCGGGTTCCGTCCCGGCCGCCGTCTGGCGGGCCGTCCCGTTTCGCCTGCCGCCCGCCGTTTCGTCCATCATGACCGGCCGCTTTCTTTAGGTTGCAGAGCATGCTAATTCGGCAGACTGACAATCAGCCCTGCATTCCTCTGGCGGCAGCCGTGCGTCGAGGATTCCTGTCTCCAGGCACGGCGTGCCCCTGAAGTTAGCGCAGCCCGAAACAGCGAAACGCCCCGGTTCATTCGAACCAGGGCGCTTTTTTAAGGTGT
>NZ_CP170476.1:0-897401 GCF_042604635.1 Azospirillum sp. A26
GCCCGCGCGAGGACGCCTGCCAGCCGGCTTTGGGGGTGGTGGCGAGGATGGCTTGCAGAACCGGGCTGCCGTTGGCTTCCAGCGGCGAACCGTCCTCGCGCGCCGCCGAGAAGGCGGTGGTGTTGACGACGATGGCGGCGTTCTGTGCGGTCAGGCTGGCCCGCATCCAGGCGGCGCAGTCCGGCTCCTTCAGGCTGGCGACGAACAGCGGCCGGGGGGCGAGGCCGCGGGCGGCCAGCGCGTCGCACAGGGCATGGACCGGGGCGAGGTCGCCGGCCAGCAGGTGGGAGCGGTAGAACACGATGGCCGCGACCGGCGCCCCGGCGGCTATGGGGGCGGCTACGCGGGCGGCTGCGGGGCCGGTCCAGCCGTCATAGGCGCCGAAGCGCGGGACGGGGGCCGGGTCCTCATGGGGCAGCGGCGTTCCGGCCAGCGTCGTGGCGCAGGCCAGCAGATGGCCCATGTTGGCCGGGCCGCCCTCGGTGAAATAGCGCCACAGCCGGTCGGCGGTGGCCGGCGGAACGGTGCCGTAGGCGGTCAGGTTCGGGTCGGGCTGCGCCTCTCCCGACAGGACGGCGAGCGGGATGCCGCGCTCGCGGCAGAGGGCGGACAGGCGGTCGAGGCCGTAGCGCCAGTAACCGCTGCCGCCGAGCAGGCGCAGGACCACCAGCTTGGCCTTGGCGACCACAGTGTCGGCGTAGAGATCGACCGACAGCGGATGGCCGAGCCGGTTGAGGTTGGCGAGGCGGAGACCAGGCAGCCGCTCGCGGCCCGCCCGCCATGCGGCGGCGAGCGCGGTCAGGTCGCTGTCGGAAAAGGACAGCATGACGAGGTCGGCCGGCGTCTGCCCCAGATCTTCCGCCTGGGGGCCGGCGTCCAGTTCGTCCTGGCGGGCGGCAAGCAGGTGCATGGTCTGATGTCCAGGGGCGACCGCCCCCTCCCCCTCGAAAAACGGTGAAGGTCAAGGAGGGGGCGGTCGCCGCACTACTCTAACTCTTACCCGAAACTTTTACCCAACGACCGCCCGCGTCACCGCATCGCGGTCCAGCCCGGTCTCGCCGATCACCACCAGACGGCTGCGGCGCTCCTCGCCCGCCTTCCACAGCCGGTCGTAGTGGGTCTGGATGCGGGTGCCGACACCCTGGACCAGCAGGCGCATCGGCTTGCCGGGCACGTCGATGAAGCCCTTCAGGCGCAGAACGCCATGCAGGCCGGCGACCTTCTCCAGCGTCATCGCCAGGGCGGCCGGATCGGGCTGCGCCGGCAACTCCATCACGAAGCTGGTGAAGTCGTCGTGGTCGTGGCCCTCTTCACCGTCATGATGGCTGGGACGGTTGGCAAGATCGTCCTCCACCGCCGCACCGACACCGAGCAGAACCAGCGGATCGACCGCACCCTGGGAGGCACGGACCAGCTTGGCGTCGCGGCCGACCGTGTGGGCGAGGGCGCCGCGGATCAGCTCCTCGACACGGGCGAGGTCGCCGTCGGCCAGCAGATCGGTCTTGTTGACGACGATCAGGTCGGCGCAGAGCAGCTGGTCCTCGAACACCTCCTCGATCGGCGTTTCGTGGTCGACGGTGCCGGCGGCGTCGCGCTGGGCCTCCAGCGCGGCCGGATCGGGGGCGAAGCGGCCCTCCGCGGCGGCCGAGGCGTCCACCACGGCGATGACGCCGTCGACCGTGACCCGCGTCTTGATCGCCGGCCAGTTGAAAGCCTGGACCAGCGGCTTGGGCAAGGCGAGGCCGCTGGTCTCGATCACGATGTGCTCGGGCGGGTCCGGGCGGGCCAGCAGCTTCTCGATGGCCGGGACGAAGTCGTCGGCGACGGTGCAGCACAGGCAGCCGTTCGCCAGTTCGATCACGTCGTCTTCGGTGCAGGTCGGGTTGCCGCAGGCGCGCAGGATGTCGCCGTCGATGCCGACATCGCCGAACTCGTTGATGATCAGCGCCAGCCGGCGGCCGTCGGCCTTTTCCAGCAGGCCGCGGATCAGCGTGGTCTTTCCGGCGCCGAGGAAGCCGGTGATGACGGTCGCCGGAACCTTGCCGGCGGCCGTTTTCGCAAGAGCGGACATGGGATGGAGCCTCCTTAACGCGCGCCGGGCTGAACCCGCAGGGCCGGCTGCCGTTCGGCCGGTTCGACCACGCCGCTCATCAGCCAGCCGCAGACGGAGCCGAGGATCGCCCAGAACAGGGCGGCGGATCCGAGCGAGGCGGTGACGAAGCGGGCGGCCAGTTCCGGCGGAACGGCACCCTCGGCGCTTTCCGGATGGGGGGCGCCGATCAGATGGGGCAGCGCTGCGGCCAGAACGGCGACGGCGATGACCAGACGGTTGCGGGCGAAGGCGAGGGCGGCGATGCCGACGCCGGCACCGGCCGCGGCGGTCAGCCACCAAAGCTGACGCAGCTCCAGCTCGGCCCCGGCCATGCCCGGCAGCTCCGGGGCCAGACCGAAGGACGGGGCCAGCGAGACGGCGACGAAGCCGCCCATGCCCCAGACCAGCCCGCGGCGGGCATCGACCGGCCGGCCGGCCAGCAGGATCGCGGCCGCCAGCAGCAGCGCATAGGCGACACCGGCGATCAGGTTGGCGGCGATGGTCAGGCCGATGCGCTGCATCGCCTCGTCCAGGGTGACCGGCACGCCTTCGCCGATCTCGCGCACGGGGCCATGCTGGTGGCCTTCGGCGTGGCTGGCGGCCGGAGCCCCAGCCGGAGCGGCAGTCGTAGGCGCGGCGGTTGCGGGAGGCGGGGTCACCACCTCGTATTTCTCGGCTTCGAGGATCAGCGGGACGGTCGTCGCCTGCTGAACGACGGAAGCGGCCGTGCCGGAGAGCACGCCCGCGACCAGAGCGGCTGTGAACAGCCGCCGGATCAGATCCATGACCCGCTGCTTAGTGGCAGGGGAACGCGAAGGAATGACGGGCGTCGTGCGCCGCATCGTGGATCTGCTGCGGCTGGGCGAAGCCGACGCCGTACAGCAGGAAGCTGCCGAGCAGGATCGCGGCAAAGGCGGCGACCGCAGTCTGGGCGGCGCTGCGGGTCGCGGAACTGGCGGCAGCGGCGTTCATCGAACGGGCATTCATAGAAAACATCCTTGTTCTCCCGCCACACCCGGCGGGGTTGGAAAAGGTCGGTCAAGTCCGCCGGCAGGTTTCCTGGCTCGCGGGTCGCTGCATCGCCGTCCGCCTTCCCGGCCGCGGAGGGCCAGTGGCATGATGGACGGGATGCTCGCCGCTTACAGTTGCGGGGGCAGCCGCGGCATTGGCGCTTCCGGGGATCCCGGAAAGCTCCGCACCGCATTCCCTATTATCCCCGCCGCCCGTCAGGACGGGCAGGGCACCGTTGGACAGCCACCATCGCAGTGCCGCGCCCGTTTGGCAAGCCCACAATAAGGCGTCTGCCACACGGACGATCTTGCATGCAGACACTTTGGATGCTGTCATGTTTTGTAGACAGAGTGTCCAGGGATCCGACACTTTCCGACGCAAGGGTGTCGGCCAGGGGGAGGACGCCGCAGCGAAACCCGCGGAGAAACAATGGGTCAGGCGGCCCGGCCGAAGCGACCCCGCATGTGGCATGCTTCGTGCGTACAACAATCGGTGAAACGTCCCGCCGCACGGCGGCCGCCGGGCATATGCCCGGGACATAAGGACGAACGGGAGGAGAATTCGCGACCGATGAACGCCGCACCGAACGACGACATCATCCTGGAAGCGCGTGGTCTGACGAAGGAGTTCAAGGGGTTCGTGGCGGTGAAGGAGGTGAACCTGCAAGTGAAGCGGGGCACCATCCACGCGCTGATCGGCCCGAACGGCGCCGGCAAGAGCACGGTGTTCAACCTGCTGACCAAATTCCTGACACCGACGCGCGGCCAGATCCTCTACAAGGGCCGTGACATCACCCGCACCAAGCCGGCCGACATCGCGCTGATGGGGCTGGTCCGCTCCTTCCAGATCTCGGCCGTCTTCCCGCATCTCAGCGTGCTGGAGAATGTCCGCGTCGCGCTGCAACGGCCGCTCGGCACCAGCTTCCATTTCTGGAAGTCCGAATCGTCGCTCCACGACCTGCACGGCCGGGCGCTGGAGCTGATCGAGGCGGTCAACCTCACCCCTTGGGCCGGCCATCTGGCGGCCGAGCTGCCCTATGGCCGCAAGCGCGCGCTGGAGATCGCCACCACCCTGGCGCTCGACCCGGAGGTGATGCTGCTCGACGAGCCGCTGGCCGGCATGGGCCATGAGGACATCGAGGGCACCGCAGCACTCATCAAGCGCGTCGCCGCCGACCGCACCGTGCTGATGGTGGAACACAATCTGTCGGTCGTCGCCCATCTGTCGGACACGATCACCGTGCTCCGCCGCGGCGAGATCCTGGCGGAAGGGCCCTACGAGGTCGTCTCGAAGAACCCTCAGGTGATGGAAGCATATATGGGGACCGGACATGCCTGACGGGATGCAGACGAAGACTGCCATGCTGGAGATCGCCGACCTGCACGGCTTCTACGGCGAGAGCCATGTGCTGCACGGCGTCAGCCTGGAGGTGCGCCACGGCGAGGTGGTGACGCTGCTGGGCCGCAACGGCGCCGGCAAGACCTCGACCATGCGCGCCATCATGGGCATCATGGGCAAGCGCACCGGCTCGATCCGCTTCCAGGGCACCGAGCTGATCGGCATGGCGCAGCACAAGATCCCCCGCCTCGGCATCGGCTATGTGCCGGAGGAGCGCGGCATCTTCTCCAGCCTCAGCGTGGACGAGAACCTGACGTTGCCGCCGGTGGTCAAGGAGGGCGGGATGACGGTCCCGCAGATCCACGAGCTGTTCCCCAACCTGAAGGGCCGCGGCTCGACCCAGGGCACGCGGCTGTCGGGCGGCGAGCAGCAGATGCTGGCCATCGCCCGCATCCTGCGCACCGGCGCCACGCTGATCCTGCTGGACGAGCCGACCGAGGGGTTGGCTCCCGTCATCATCGAGCAGATCGGCGTGGCGGTGCGGGCGCTCAAGGCACGCGGCTTCACCATCGTGCTGGTGGAGCAGAATTTCCGCTTCGCCGCCACCATCGCCGACCGCCATTACGTGATGGAGGAAGGCCATGTGGTCGACATGATCCCCAACGACCAGCTCCACGCCAACATGGACAAGCTGCACACCTATCTCGGCGTGTAGGCGCTCCAGCCCCCGATATCGCCGGCGCGAATGCCGTCCCGACCCCATCGAAGGGCAGGGCGGCGAACCGCCGGATCCGTGCCCGATTGCCTGCTTCAGGCACGGCAGAGGGACCCACGATGGGACCCGGCCGCCAATAAAACCAAGAGGGAGAGACCTTCCGATGCGCACGCTTCTTCTCGCCGGCACCGCCCTGCTGACGCTCGCCGGGACTGTAGTTCCGGCTTCCGCCCAGGTGTCGGACAACGTCATCCGCATCGGCGTGCTGAACGACCGTTCCGGCATCTACGCCGATCTGGCCGGCGAAGGCTCCGCCATCGCCGCGCGGATGGCGGCGGAGGAGTTCGGCAACAAGGTCGCCGGCGCGCCCGTCGAGATCGTCGTCGCCGACCACCAGAACAAGGCCGACATCGCCGCGTCGAAGGCGCGCGAGTGGGTCGACACCGGTGGCGTCGACGTCATCGCCGACGTGCCGAACTCCGCCGCCGCCCTGGCGGTGCAGGGCATCACCAAGGACAAGAAGCGCATCTTCCTGATGTCCGGTCCGGGCGCCACCGCGCTCAGCGGTGCGCAGTGCAGCCCCTACGGCTTCCAGTGGACCTACGACAACTACGCCATGGCCGCCGGCACCGGCCGCGCGCTCTATGAGCAGGGCAAGAAGAAGTGGTTCTTCGTGACCGCCGACTACGCCTTCGGCCAGTCGCTGGAGGAGGAGACCACCAAGATGGTGAAGTCGCTCGGCGGCACCATCTCCGGCTCGGTTCGCCATCCGCTCGGCACGTCGGACTTCTCGTCCTTCCTGTTGCAGGCGCAAGGCTCGGGCGCCGACGTCATCGGTCTGGCGAATGCCGGCGGCGACACCGTCAACGCGGTCAAGCAGGCCGCGGAGTTCGGCATCACCCAGTCGGGCCAGAGCCTGGCCGGCCTCTTGATGTTCATCACCGATGTGCATGCGCTGGGCCTGCAATCGGCGCAGGGGCTGATGCTGACCACCGGCTTCTATTGGGACAACGACGACCAGACCCGCGAGTGGTCGAAAAAGTTCGAGGCTAAGGCCGGCAAGAAGCCGACCATGGTGCAGGCCGGCGTCTATTCGGCGGTGAAGCATTACCTGAAGGCGGTCGAGGCGGCGAAGACCGATGACGCCGACAAGGTGTCCGCCAAGATGCGCGAACTGCCGGTCGAGGACATGTTCGCCAAGAAAGGCAAGATCGCCGCCAACGGCCGCATGTTCCACGACATGTATCTGGCCCAGGTGAAGACCCCGGCCGAATCGAAGGGGGCCTGGGACTATTACAAGATCGTCAAGACCATCCCGGCCGACACCGCCTTCATGGATCCCAAGCAAAGCGGCTGCCCGCTGGTGAAGTGAGGGGCGGTTAAGTGATGCGTTAGGCCATCCTCCGGCCCCGCTCATTGGGTGGGGCCGGAGGACGGCAATCGGCGACTACCAAAGCCAAAACAAAAAACAACCACCACGAGCCGGGAGAGACGCGGAGATGTTCAGCCTGCTGGGTGTTCCGCCCCAAGTGTTGTTCGGGCAGCTTCTGCTCGGACTGATCAATGGTTCCTTCTATGCGCTGCTCAGCCTGGGGCTGGCGGTGATCTTCGGCATGCTGAACGTCATCAACTTCGCCCATGGCGCGCTCTACATGGTCGGCGCCTTCGTGGCGTGGCTGCTGCTGACCTATGCCGGGATCGGCTATTGGGGGGCGCTTATCGTCGCGCCGCTGGTGGTCGGGCTGCTCGGCATCGCGCTGGAAAAGTCGATGCTGTCGCGGCTCTACAAGCTCGACCATCTCTATGGCCTGTTGCTGACCTTCGGTCTGGCGCTGATCCTGGAAGGGGCGTTCCGCCACCAGTACGGCGTGTCGGGCCAGCCCTATCCGATCCCCGACGCGCTGAAGGGCGGGCAGAATCTGGGCTTCATGTTCCTGCCCAACTACCGTGCCTGGGTCGTCGTCGCCTCCCTCACCGTCTGCTTCGGCACCTGGTTCGCCATCGAGCGCACCAAGCTGGGGGCCTATCTGCGGGCGGCGACGGAGAATCCGACGCTGGTGCAGGCCTTCGGCATCAACGTGCCGGTGATGGTGTCGTTGACCTACGGCTTCGGCGTGGCACTGGCCGGGCTGGCCGGCGTGCTGGCGGCCCCCATCTATCAGGTGTCGCCCCTGATGGGCACCAATCTGATCATCATCGTCTTCGCCGTGGTGGTGATCGGCGGCATGGGCTCGATCCTCGGCGCCATCGTCACCGGGCTGGGTCTGGGGCTGCTGGAAGGGCTGACCAAGGTCTTCTACCCGGAGGCCTCCAACATCGTCGTGTTCGTCGTGATGGCGATCGTTCTTCTCATCAAGCCCGCGGGCCTCTTCGGACGGGAGCGCTGAACCATGAGCGTCGCCAGCAATTCCACCCACGTCGCCCTGCGCGGCCCGGCCCGCGGTGCCGGAACGGCGGTGATCGCCGCCGTCCTGCTGCTGATCGCCGTCGCTGCACCCTTCGTGCTCTATCCCGTCTTCCTGATGAAGGTGCTGTGCTTCGCGCTGTTCGCCTGCGCCTTCAACCTGCTGATCGGCTTCGCCGGCCTGCTCAGCTTCGGCCATGCCGCCTTCTTCGGCGGGGCGGCCTACATCGCCGCCCACACGGTGAAGGTCTGGGGCTGGGCGCCGGAGTTCGGGCTGATCGCCGCCACCGCGGTCGCCGGTCTGATGGGGCTGGTCTTCGGCCTGATCGCCATACGCCGCCAGGGCATCTATTTCGCCATGATCACCCTGGCGCTGAGCCAGATGGTGTTCTTCCTGGCGCTCCAGCTGCCCTTCACCCATGGCGAGGACGGCATCCAGGGTGTGCCGCGCGGCACCCTGTTCGGGCTGTTCGACCTCAACCAGCCGCTGACCATGTACTACACCGTGCTGGCGATCTTCGTCGCCGGCTTCGCCCTGATCTGGCGCACGGTGCATTCGCCTTTCGGGCAGGTGCTGAAGGCGATCCGCGAGAACGAGCCGCGCGCCGTCTCGCTCGGCTACCGCACCGACCGCTACAAGCTGGTCGCCTTCGTGCTGTCGGCCTCGCTCGCCGGTCTGGCCGGCGGCACCAAGGCGCTGGTGTTCCAGCTCGCCAGCCTGACCGACGTGACGTGGCAGATGTCGGGCGAGGTGGTGCTGATGACGCTCTTGGGCGGCATGGGCACTTTGTTCGGGCCGGTGGTGGGTGCGGGGCTGGTGGTGACGCTGGAAAGCTATCTCGCCTCCACCAGCCTGCCGGTGCCGGTGGTGATCGGCTGCATCTTCGTCGTCTGCGTGCTGGTCTTCCGCCGTGGTATCGTCGGCGAGCTGCTGGCCCGCCTGCCGAAGCGGGGGCACTGACCCCGCCGGCCGTTTCCGCGGAACTTCGGATAGAACTCCCAACGGAACTCCCCCAGGGGGGGCCGAAAGGTCCCCCTCTTTTTCCTCATCCCCTCACCCGCCTCTCACCCGTGTGGGTTGAAAATCCGGAAATCGCGAAGGGGTATGGCGGAGGATGTAGAGAACAGGTCCAGGTTGCCTTTTTAAAAAGCGCATCCGCGAGCCGCTCCGTAAAGGTCTGGTCTGATGAACGGGTGCGGATATCCCCGCGCACCCGCCCGATCCTGTGCGCCTTCCCTTTAATCCGACGGATGGGCTACTATGTTGACCTCTGATATTGTTGGCAAATTGCGCTGCATCGCAGCAGACCCCAAAGCGGGCATCGCAAGGGGCCTCGACACCGGGACGACGAAGATCGGTCCCGTTTGGGAGGGTGACGTGGGCGACACCGTGGATTTCGAAGCGCTGCGCCAGCGGGCGGTCCACTCCCTGTTCGAACATCTGGAATCCATGTGCGTCGGTGCCGTCGCCGTCGATCACACAGGCCGCATCGCCTGGATGGACGAGAAGTACAAGGCCCTGCTGGGCGTTCCCGGCGACCCGCGCGGCCGGCAGGTGGAGGACGTCATCCCCAACAGCCAGCTGCGCCGGGTGATCGACAGCGGCCAGCCGCAGCCACTGGACATCATGGAGTTCGACGACCGGTCCTTCGTGGTGACGCGGATGCCGCTGTTCGGCACCGACGGTTCGATCATCGGCGCCATCGGCTTCGTGCTGTTCGACCGCGCCGAATATCTCCGCCCGCTGGTCCGCAAATACGAGAAGATGCAGGAGGAGCTGGCCCGCACCCAGCAGGAGCTGGCGCATGAGCGCCGCGCCAAATACTCCTTCTCGCAGTTCCTGGGCGCCAGCGAATCGATCCGTGAGATCAAGCGGCTGGGCCGCCGAGCCGCCCAGATGGATTCGACCGTCCTGCTGCTGGGCGAAACCGGGACCGGCAAGGAGCTGCTGGCCCAGGCCATCCATTCCGCCAGCCCGCGGGCGTCCAAGCCCTTCGTCGGCGTCAATGTCGCCGCCATTCCAGAAACCCTGCTGGAGGCGGAGTTCTTCGGCGTCGCCCCCGGCGCCTACACCGGCGCCGACCGCCGCCACCGCGACGGCAAGTTCCAGCTCGCCAACGGCGGCACCCTGTTCCTCGACGAGATCGGCGACATGCCGCTGCCGGTGCAGGCCAAGCTTCTGCGCGTGTTGCAGGAGCGGGAGATCGAGCCGCTCGGCTCCAACAAGGTGGTGCGGGTCGATGTCCGCATCATCGCCGCCACCAGCCGCGACCTGCACGCCCTGGTGCGCGAGAAGCAGTTCCGCGCCGACCTCTATTACCGGCTGAATGTGGTGCCGATCACCCTGCCGCCGCTGCGCGACCGGCCGGAGGACATCGAGAGCATCGCCGACCGCATCCTGGAACAGCTGGCGATCCAGCAGGGTACGCCGCCGCGCGAGCTGCTGGAATCGGCAGTGCAGGTGCTGCGCGACTATGACTGGCCCGGCAATGTGCGCGAGCTTTACAACACGCTGGAGCGGGTGGTGGCGCTGACCGATGCGCCGATCCTGACGGCACCGCACATCCGCAGCGTGCTGCCCGGCCAGCATCCGGCCGGCGCGTCGGCCCTGCCGCTGGCGGCCGGCGCGCGTCCGTTGCAGGAGGTGCTGCACGCCGCCGAGCGCCACGCCATCGCCGCGGCGCTGGAGGAGGCGAACGGCGTCAAGGCGCGGGCGGCGAAGCTGCTGGGCATTTCGCGCGCGTCGCTGTACGAACGCATGGTGACGCTGGGGCTGGGGGCGACGCAGTAGCACCGGGACAGGCTGGCCGCAGTGAGTCTCGTACGGTAAATTTCGTACTGCGGAACGCTGTTTCATTGACGGGCCGGCCCCCCGCTGTCAGGATCGTCCCGCACTGGTTTGCGGGAGGGTTCGGGCATGCGCAGGCGGGAAGAGGCTCTGGTCGCCGACGATCTGGCGGAGGACGAGAAGGATCCGCGCTTCGTTACCGCACTGGCCCGCGGGCTGGAACTGCTGCGCGCCTTCCGCCGCAACGAATCGATGCTGGGCAATCTGGAACTGGCGCAGCGCACCGGCCTGCCCAAGCCGACGGTGTCGCGGCTGACCTACACCCTGGCCAAGCTGGGATACCTCTCCTACGACCAGAACACCGGCAAGTACCGGCTCGGCACCTCGGTGCTGGCGCTCGGCTATGCCAGCCTGTCGGGCATGGGCATCCGGCAGGTCGCCCGCCCGCTGATGCAGGAGCTGGCCGACCAGACCGGGCTGGCGGTGGCGCTGGGCGGGCGCGACCGGCTGAGCATGATCTATCTGGAATGCTGCAAGGCCACCGGCCCGATCACCCTGTCGCTGGATGTCGGCTCCCACATCAAGCTGTCGACCACCGGCATGGGCCGCGCCTATCTGGCCGCCTTGCCGGAGGCGGAGCGCGTGCCGCTGATGGCGAAGCTGGAGGAGCATGAGGGGGAGCGCTGGCCGGAGATCCGCGACGGCATCCTCCAGGCCATCGAGGATTACCGGACGCGCGGCTATTGCCGCTCCATCGGCGCCTGGAAGTCGGAGGTCCATGCCGTCGGCGTTCCCTTCGTGCCGCGCGACGGCTCGCAGGTGCTGGCCTTCAACTGCGGTGGACCGGCCTTCATGGTCGATCTGAAGAGGCTGGAGGAGGAGTTCGCGCCGCGGCTGGTGGCGATGGTCCGGCGGATCGACGCGACCCTGTTCAACGGCTAAGGGGCAAAGGGGTAAGAGGCCAGGGGGCGACCGGGAAACCGCCGCCCCGTCCCGCGCCAATCGGTTTTTCCTATCGGGGTATCCTGAAAAATCGATTGGACGGATCAGGCGTTTATAGCCATTCTTTGAATCGTTCCAGACAGGCTTCCCGATCCGGGTTTGTCCTGTTCCGGCCGGTCCTCCATTCGGTGCCAGGGTGGCCGGCCCCCCGGAAGGGCGGGGATGTCGGGGATGTGCGGGCACGTTCAATCCAACGCCCCGCCGTCTCCGCCCTTCCGGGGTCTGGTCCTCTGTTCAAGCGTCCTGTCGGCCCGTCAGGCCGCCCTGACCCGCGACAGGAAGCCGTCCACCTCGCTGCGCAGGCGCCCTGCCTCCTGGGACAGCAGCGAGGCGGCGGACAGCACCTCGTTCGACGAGGTACCGGCCTCGTCGGCGGCCTTGCTGACGCCCGCGATGCTGGAAGAGACCTCCTGGGTTCCCTGGGCCGCCTGCTGGACGTTGCGGCCGATTTCGCCGGTGGCCGCAGTCTGCTCCTCGACCGCCGCCGCGATGCTGTTGGAGATCTCGTTCACCTGGGTGATGGTCCGGCCGATGTTGCGGATGGCGGTGACGGCGCCGCCGGTCTGGGTCTGGATTTCCGCGATCTGGGTGGAGATGTCCTCGGTCGCCTTGGCGGTCTGGTTGGCGAGCTGCTTCACCTCGCTCGCCACCACGGCGAAGCCTTTCCCCGCCTCGCCGGCCCGCGCCGCCTCGATGGTGGCGTTCAGTGCCAGCAGATTGGTCTGGCTGGCGATGTTCTGGATCAGGCTGACCACGTCGCCGATCCGCTGCGCCGCCACGGCCAGCCCTTCGACCGTGCCGTTGGTGCGTTCGGCCTCGCTCACCGCCTGCCCGGAGATGGTTGCGGACTCGGCCACCTGCCGGCTGATCTCGCCGATGGAGCTGCTGAGTTCCTCCGACGCCGCCGCCACCGTCTGCACGTTGGCCGAAGCCTGTTCGGTCGCGGCGGCGACCGCCGTCGACTGGCGAGCCGTCTCCTCGGCGACCGCCGACATGGTCCGCGCGGTGGACTGGAGCTGCGCCGCGGCGCTGGAGACCGCCTCGACGACGGTGCCGATGCTTGTCTCGAACTCGTCCGCCAAGCCGAGCATGGCCTGCCTGCGCTCCGCCGCCGCCCTGGCCTCGGCCTGCTTCGCCTCCTCCTCCAGCTCGCGGCTGCGGATCAGGTTGGCTTTGAAGATGCTGGCGGTTTCGGCGATTGCCCCCACCTCGTCGCGACGGCCCGTTCCGGCGATCTCGACCGTCAGGTTGCCGTCGGCCAGCCCGCGCAGCGACGAGACGATGGATTTGATCGGCCCGACGATGCCCTTCTGCGAGACCAGCAGGCCGAGCAGCAGCCCTGCCACGGTTCCGATGCCAGCGAGGACGAACATCCAGGTCAGCTTCAGGGCCGCCATCTTCTCGGCCGTCCGCGCCAGCTCGGTCGAGTCCTTCTCGGTGAAATTGAGGAAGGCCGTGATGTCGCCGCGCAGGCTCCTGACGTCGGTGCGGCTCGCCTCCACGGCGACCTTGATCGTCCGCTGCCCGTCGGTCAGCGCGGACGAGCCCTGGAGCTTGCGCGCCGCATCGAGGGACGCCGCGAGCTTCTCGTAATAGGTGGGAAGCTGCCGTTCGATCTTCTGCAGGATGACCACCTGCTCCCCTTCGACCGTGCCCTTGAGCTGCGTGAGGGCGTCGGCAATCGCCTTGCGGCGCTCGTCGATGGCGGCGGATACGGTGCCGACCTCGCCCGGGTCGATCGCGAGGCTGTATTCGTCGCGGTTGATTTCGGCAAGCAGACGATTGAGGCGGGAGCTGAGACGCACCTCAGTCGTCGCTTCGTCAAGGTCCGTAATCGCAGATCCGAGGGATTGCAATCCAACTGCACCGAAGCCGGCAATGGCGATGCTCACCACGGACAGCATGCCGACGATCAGCATGATCTTCATCGAGATCTTGAGATTGCCCAACGACATCCCTTGTTACCCCTCAAGCTGTGGGTTGTGCTTACAGGTTTAAATTTTTTCTATCGGAGATACATTTTCTATGATGCGTAATCTCAAAATTGCTTTATCCGGGATTATAAAATACAACCTGTGAAGAAAGTCTTATCCTTGGATTGATTCTAAAATATCTTCTGTTTGGGCGATGTTCTGCTATTGGGCGAACTTTCGCCTCCGCTGTCAGCGCTTTTGCTGTCGGGAACTCTTCATGACGGCGGGCCGTTTTCAGGATGCGGCTGGATTCCGGTAGGGGAGACGTGGCTTGGCAGGCGGCTTGACGGACTGGCTGGTGCAGGTGATGCACAACCTTCACTATGTCGGGATTTTCTTTCTGGTGGCGTTGGCGCGGGTCTTCCCGCCGATCCCGGCCGAGTCGGTAATTCCGCTGGCGGGGATCGGAGCGGCGACCGGCGAGTTCACGCTGGTTGGGGTCGCCGTTGCCGGCGGGCTCGGCTCGCTGGCCGGGCAGCTGGTGTGGTTCCTACCGAGCCGGCTGATGGGCCGCGACCGGCTGGAGGCCTTCTTGAAGAAATACGGCCCCTGGCTGACCATCAATCCGAAGAAGGTACGGCAGAGCACCGACTGGTTCGCCAAGCGCGGCGGGCTGGCCGTGTTGTTCTCGCAGCCGGTGCCGGGGGTGCGGACGCTGATCTCGATCCCGGCCGGCGCCTGCAAGATGTCGATCCTGAACTATTCGCTGGCGTCCGGCATCGGATCGGTGCTGTGGACGCTGCTGCTGGCCTGGACCGGCTACATGCTATCCACCTGGCCCTTCGCCCACCGGCTGGTCGGCTATTTCACCATCGGGCTGCTGGTGGTGCTGGTGGGCCTCTATCTGTGGCGGCTGTCCAAACACCTGCATCTGCTGCGCAAGGGCGGTACGGCCGCGGAGGCGCCGAGCGTCACGCCGTCGGCAGGCTGCTGAGAGGCGGCTTCCGACCGGGTGTCAGGCCGTCGCCATCCCGACGATGCCGGTGGCGGCCATGCCCAGCGCCCACAGGCCGAACAGGCCCAGCGCCACGCCGGTGCAGTGGTTCAGCATGGTCAGGCCGCGGTCGGAGATGCGGTGGCGCACGGCGGCCACCCCCATCGACAGTGTCATCCACCACAGCGACGAGCCGATGAAGACGCCCAGCACCAGGGTCGAGGCCTCCAGCCGGTCCAGCGTGCCGCCCAGTCCGAAGCCGGCGAAGATCGCGATGAACGCCATGATGGTCGCTGGGTTGGTCAGGGTCAGCGACAGGCCGGTCATGAAGCCGGTGAACCAGGATTTGCTGTCGGGGGCCGCCGCCGCCTCGCGCTCGTCGGCGTCGGGATGCTGGCGGAAGGTGCGGACCGCCACCACCAGCAGGAAGATGCCGCCGATCAGCTGGAAGGCGATCTCGTGCCCGCGCAGGAAGCTGAGCGCCGCCGACACGCCGAAGGCGGCGATGGCGCCATAGAAGGTGTCGGCCACCGCGGCGCCGAATCCGGTGAAGAACCCCATCAGGGGGCCGTGCTGAAGGGTGCGGCGGATGCACAGCAGACCGATCGGCCCGACGGGTGCGGCGATGGCGAATCCAAGAGCTATTCCCTGCAAGAGCACCCAGACTTCGTCCACCGAGCGTCGCCCCCCAATTTTCCCTGGCCAAGTTCAGATGGCCGTGCCTTCAGATGGCCGTGCCCGTCGCCAGTTCGTCGCAATGACTGTCGGCGGGGGTGATAAACGCCCCCGTCCCCCCCGTCAACCAGGGTATCAACCGGGGGCGCCCCGATTCGCTCCATTGTTTCGCCCGCTTTCCCTGTTGTGTGAAATCATGGCGCGGTTATCCTTTGGGTCAAGTTTCCGCAGTCGGGAGTGGGTGGGACATGAAGACGCGTATTCTTGCAGCCATGCTGGCGGTGACCGCGGCCGGAGCGGGAGCCGGCGGCGGCGCCCCGGCGCTGGCCGACGAGTTCTCGCCGGCCGTGGTGTTCGACCAGGGCGGCAAGTTCGACAAGTCCTTCAACGAGGCCGCCTATAACGGCGCCGAGCGGTTCAAGAAGGAAACCGGCACCGCCTACCGCGAGTTCGAGATCACCAACGAGGGCCAGCGCGAGCAGGCGATGCGCACGCTGGTGCGCCGCGGCGCCTCGGTCATCGTCGCCGTCGGCTTCTCGCAGACCGCGGCGGTGGACAAGGTGGCGAAGGAATCGCCCAAGACCAAGTTCTGCCTGATCGACGACAAGCTGGACGCCCCCAACGTCCAGTCCGTGACCTTCAAGGAGGAGGAGGGATCCTTCCTGGTCGGCATGGCGGCGGCGCTGGCGTCGAAGACCGGCAAGGTCGGCTTCATCGGCGGCATGGACATCCCGCTGATCCGCAACTTCCTGACCGGCTACGAACAGGGCGTGAAGCATGTCGCCGCCGCCGACGAGGTGTTCGTCAACATGACCGGCACCACGCCGGCCGCCTGGAACGATCCCGGCCGCGGCGCCGAGCTGGCCAAGAGCCAGTTCTCGCGCGGCGCCGACGTGGTCTTCGCCGCGGCGGGCGCCACCGGTCTCGGCGTGCTGCAGGCGGCGGCCGATGCCGGCAAGCTGTCCATCGGCGTCGACAGCAACCAGAACCATGTCCACCCCGGCAAGGTGCTGACCTCGATGGTCAAGCGGGTGGACGTGGTCGTCTATGACTGCATGAAGTCGGCGAAGGACGGCAGCTGGAAGGCCGGACACCGGGTCGTCGGGCTGAAGGAGGATGGCGTCGGCTATGCGCTGGACGACAACAACCGCAAGCTGATCGCGCCGGAGATGGAAGCGAAGCTGGAAGAGGCGAAGAAGCAGATCATCGCGGGCTCGCTGGCGGTCAAGCCGTATCAGCCCTGAGCCCGGATGCCTCGATGACTGAAGGTCGCGCCCAGGAAAACGGGCCAATCGCCCTGGAGACGGTGGCGATCAACAAGTGGTTCGGCACCAACCATGCCAACCGCGACGTGTCGCTGTCGGTCCCGGCCGGCACCATCCATGGGGTGATCGGCGAGAACGGCGCCGGCAAGTCGACGATCATGAGCATCGTCTACGGCTATCTGCGCGCCGACAGCGGGGAAATCCGGGTGAACGGCAATCCTGCCGCCATCCGGACCCCGCGCGACGCTCTGGCTGCCGGCATCGGCATGGTCCATCAGCACTTCATGCTGGTGGACCCCTTCAGCGTGCTGGAGAATGTGCTGCTGGGGGCGGAGGGCGGCGTCACGCTGGCCGGCGGCCTCGCCCGTGCCCGGACCGAACTGACCCGACTGGCCCGCGACTATGGGCTGGAGGTCGACCTCGACAGCCCGGTCGGCGATCTGCCGGTCGGCGCCCAGCAGCGGGTGGAGATCCTGAAGGCGCTCTACCGCGGCGCCGACATCCTGATCCTCGACGAGCCCACCGGTGTGCTGACCCCGCAGGAGGCCGACCATCTGTTCCGCATCCTGCGGGCGCTGCGCCAGCAGGGCAAGACGGTCGTCATCATCACCCACAAGCTCCGCGAGATCATGGAGCTGACCGACAACGTCACGGTGATGCGGCGCGGGCAGGTGGTCGCCAACGTCGCCACCCGCGACACCAGCCGGGAGCAGTTGGCCGTGCTGATGGTCGGCCGCAAGGTTCTGCTGCGGGTCGACAAGTCGCCGGCCAATCCGGGGGCGGAGGTGTTGCGGGTCGAGGGCTTGCGGGTGCGCGATCCCTCCGGCGTGGAGCGGGTGAAGGGCGTCGGCCTGTCGGTGCGGGCCGGCGAGATCGTCGGCATCGCCGGCGTGTCCGGCAACGGCCAGTCCGAACTGTTGGAGGCGCTGGCCGGCATGCGGCCCATCGCCGGCGGATCTGTCCGCCTGCGCGGGGAGGAACTGGTCGGGCATCCCGACCGCTTCAACGCCCGCGCGCTGCGCGGCCTGGGCGTCGGCCATGTGCCGGAGGACCGGCAGAAGGTCGGGCTCGTCACCAGCTTCTCGGCGGAGGAATGCTCGATCCTGGGCTTCCAGGACGATCCCGCCTGGAACGGCCGGGTGCTGCTGGACCGCGACGCGGTGGCGGAAAGCTGCGCCCGCCGGATGGAGGAATACGACACCCGCCCGCGCGACGGCAGTTTGGCGGCGGCCAACTTCTCCGGCGGCAACCAGCAGAAGATCGTGCTGGCCCGCGAGATCGAGCGGAACCCCGACCTGCTGCTGGTCGGCCAGCCCACCCGCGGCGTCGACATCGGCGCCATCGAGTTCATCCACCGCCGGCTGGTCGCCCTGCGCGACCAGGGCAAGGCGATCCTGCTGGTCTCGGTCGAACTGGACGAAATCCGCGCGCTCGCTGACCGCATCGTCGTGATGTTCGACGGCCACATCGTCGGCGAGGTGATGCCGGACCGGGCGGACGAGAAGACGTTGGGACTGATGATGGCGGGTGGGTGAGGGGTTCGCCCCTCACCAGGGAACGGTTTGGCCCCGATAGTCGAGATACTCCAGGCCGGGCCTGTCCTGCTTGGCGAGAAGGACATCGACCAGCTTCGGAATGCTGTCCTCGATGGACAGCGGCGCGTCGGCGCCGCCGAGCGCCGTCCGGATCCAGCCCGGCGCCATCACCGCCAGCGCGCGGCCGCTGCCGGCCTGACGCGCCGCGAAACTGCGCATGAACATGTTCAGCGCCGCCTTGCTGCCGCGATAAAGCTCGCGCTGGCCGGACAGGTTGTTGGCGATGCTTCCCTGTCCGGAGGACATCACGCCGATCAACCCGGCAGCGGTAACGTTGCGCTCCAGGCTTTCGATGACGCGCATCGGGCCGAGGGCGTTGGTGGTCATGACATGGATGAACTCGTCGGTCGAAACCTCGCCGATGGTCTGGGTCGGGTCGCGGTTGGCGGTTCCGGCATTGACGAACAGCATGTCGAACGTTCTGCCCGCCAGCCTGTCGCGCAGAGCGGCCAACTGGTCGGGCGCGCAGATGTCGAGGCTTTCGATCTCGGCCCGGCCGGGGTGGGCGTCGGCCAGATCGTGGAGTTCGGTGCGATTGGGACCGCGCACCGTGCCGAGGACGTTCCAACCTTTCTTCAGGAATTCCGCCGCCATGGCATGGCCGAGGCCGCGCGACGCGCCGACCAGAAGAATGCTGCGGCGGGTGTCATTGGGGAGATGCTGCATGGGGTCGTGGCTCCTGCTGTCGATGTCCATGCTCCATATGTCCGGAGCCCCGGCTTTGCACCAGACGCACAGGATGCAAAGATCGATTGCGTCCGGGGCTTTGCCTCGGAGATCCGCCCGGTTATCCTGCGCCGATGCAGGCCATCGACTTGAACCTTCTCCTGCCGCTGGACGCGCTGCTCACCGAACGCAGCGTGACCGGTGCCGCCCGCCGTCTGGGCCTGAGCCCGTCCGCCATGAGCCGGACGCTCGCGCGGCTGCGCCGGGTGACGGGCGACCCGCTGCTGGTCCAGGCCGGCCGCAGTCTTGTCCCGACGCCCTATGCCGAGGAGATTTCCGGGCATGTCCATGCGCTTTGCCGCGATGTGCAGGCAGTGCTTCAGCCCGCCGCCGGCCGGCTGGACCTTGCGTCGGTTCATCGCACCTTCACCATCCGGGCCGGCGAGGGGTTCGTGGAGCTGATGGCGGCGCCGGTGATGGCCGCAGTGGCGGACGCCGCGCCGCATGTCCGTCTGCGGTTCGTGCCGAAGCCCGACAAAGAGGCGGAGCCGCTGCGGGACGGGCGGATCGACCTGGAGATCGGCGTGCTCGGCACCTCGGCGCCGGAGTTGCTGACGCAGCTTCTGTTCCGCGACAGGCTGGTCGGTGTCGCCCGCAGCGGGCATCCGCTGCTCGCAAACGGCGCGGTGACGCCGGACCGCTATGCCGCCTGCGGCCATGTCGCCGCGTCGCGCCGGGGCGAGTTCCACGGGTCGGTCGACGACGCACTGGCGGAACTGGGCCTCAGCCGCAATGTGCCGCTAGTCGTTCCGCGCTACCCCGACGCGATGCGGGTTGCCGCCGGGTCGGATCTGATCGCGGCGGTCCCGCGCTCCTGCCTGGGCAACGGGCTGACGGCCGGTCATGCTGTCGGCCAGGGACTGAAGAGCTTCGAACTGCCGGTGCGGACGGCGGACTTCGCCATCTCCGCCATCTGGCATCCGCGCCTCCAGGCCGATCCGGCCCACCGCTGGCTGCGCGAGACCATCGCGGCGGTGTGCCGGCGGGCCTATCCCTGAGGACGGCCCGCGGCGTGTACTTCCAGATCGGTTACTTCGCGAACAGTTTCGACATGTCGGCGAAGGCCTTGAATTCCAGCGCGTTGCCGGCGGGGTCGAGGAAGAACATGGTGGACTGCTCGCCGACCTGACCCTTGAAGCGGGTGTAGGGCTCGATCACGAACTTGATGCCGGCGGCCTTCAGCTTCTCGGCGAAGGCGTCCCAGTCGGCGGGTTGCAGCACGACGCCGAAATGCGGGACCGGCACGTCATGGCCGTCCACCGGGTTGTGGTGGGCCGGGGCGGCGCTGGGGTCGCGCGGCTTCAGGTGGGCGACGATCTGATGGCCGAACAGGTCGAAGTCGATCCATTCGTCGCTGCTGCGTCCCTCCGGGCAGCCCAGGACGGTGCCGTAGAAATGGCGGGCGGCGGCCAGATCGTCGACCGGGAAGGCGATGTGGAAGGGCGTCAGCGTCGTCATCGGATGGTTGGCCTTTCGCGACCGGGTGGCAGGTGGCTGCCGGGGGGCTGCCAGGGGGCTGTTTGTGCCCCAAGCAGAGCGTATCCCGGCACACTTGACAAACGAGTTCTCGGGCAGAGATTTATGAGTTCAACTCATGATTCGGATTGTCCATGCCCGACCGCGTCCTGCCGTCGCTCAACGCCGTCCGCAGCTTCGTCGCGGTGGCCCGCCATCTCAGTTTCACCAGGGCGGCCGACGAACTGGCGGTGACCCAGGGTGCGGTCAGCCGCATGATGCAGACCCTCCAGGCCGATCTGGGGGTCGAGCTGATCCGCCGTGTCGGCCGTGGCATCGAGCTGACGCCGACCGGGGCGGCCTTCTATGGCGAGGCGTCGGTGGCGCTCGACCGCATCGCAGCGGCGGCGCGGGCCGCGAGAGCGCAGGAGGGCGGGGTGCTGCGGGTCAGCGCGCTGCCGACCCTGACGCAGCGCTGGCTGATCCCGCGTCTGAAGGGCTTCCAGGCCGAGAACCCCGACATCCAGGTCGAGGTCAGCATCGGCGAGCACCGCGTCGATTTCGCCAAGGAGCGCATCGACGTCGCCATCCGCTATGGCGTGGAGGAGTGGCCGGGGGCGGAGATCGCGACCCTGATGCCGGAAACGATGGGCGTCTTCTGCGCGCCCTCGCTGCTGGAGCAGGGGCCGCCGCTGCACCATCCCGCCGATCTGGCGCAGCACCGGCTGTTGCAGCACACCACCCGGCCCGATTCCTGGCGCGTCTACCTCGCCGCCTTCGGCCTGCCGCTGCCCGAGGCGGCGCTGTCACTGGCCTTCGAGCATTTTTTCATGATCATCGAAGCGGCGTCGGCGGGCATGGGGGTGGCTCTGCTGCCGGTCTTCCTGGTTGGGGACGATGTGGCGTCGGGGCGGCTGGTCCAGCCCTTCACCGAGACGCTGCGGCCGCGCGGCCGTTATTTGATCGCCCACGCGCCGGGCGCCGAACGCGCGCTCCGGGTGCGCCGCTTCAAGGAATGGCTGCTGACCGAGGTCGCGTAGGCTGGCAACTACTCCAGCGTGCCGGCTGCCTCATGCCGGTCCTCGCCGGTCGCCAGCAGCGTGTCCACGGCGATGCGCAGGCCGGCAACCACTTGGTCGATGGACATCGACGGCATGCCGGGGTGGCGCACCGCCTGCTCCGGCGCGAGCGGAATGTGCAGGAAGCCGACGCGCAGGCCCGGCCGCCGCACCGCCCGCAGATGGCAGGCGCCGTAGAACAGGTGGTTGCAGACGAAGCTGCCGGCGCTGTGCGACAGGCCGGCGGGGATGCCGGCGTCGCGCAGGGCGGCCGCCATCGCCTTGATCGGCAGGCTGGCGAAATAGGCGGCGGGGCCGTCCGCCACCACCGGCGCATCGACCGGCCGGTTGCCGGCATTGTCGGGGATGCGGGCGTCGTCGAGGTTGACGGCCACCCGCTCCAGCGACAGCTCCGCCCGGCTCTGCGCCTGTCCGACGGCGAGCAGGGCCATCGGATCGGTTTCCACCACCGCGCGCTCCAGCGCGTCGAGCGCTGCACCGAACACGCAGGGCATCAGCCGGGCGGCGACACGGTGGCCGCGGCACTCCCAGCCGTCCAACTGCCGCACCGCCTGCCAGGACGGGTTGACGGGCTCGCCGCCGAACGGCTCGAAGCCGGTCAGAAGGACGGTGGGCATCGCGGACTCCGTGGGGAATTTCATCGTGTTCGAGCCGGACCGCGATCATGGCGGGGGAGCCGCACCGCACGCAACAGCTCTTCGCGCACCCGCGCCACCACCAGCGCCCAATCGCCGGGGCGCTGCTGGCGGAACAGGCGGAGCGTCGGGTACCAGGGGCTGTCGTCGCGGTCGAGCAGCCAGCGCCAGCAGCCGCTGAAGCGCGACAGCACCCACACCGGCACGCCCAGCGCGCCGGCGAGATGGACGACGGCGGTGTCGACCCCGATCACGAGGTCGAGCTGCCGGACGATGGCCGCGGTGTCGGCGAAGTCGGTGACTCCGGGCATCGGGTCGAAGATCGCGGGCCTGTCCAGCTGAGCCGCCGCCGGTCCCTTTTGCAGGCTGACCCAGGACACGCCCGGCACCGTCAGCAGCGGCGCGAGCTGGACAAGGGCGAGGCTGCGGCGGGCGTCGGTCCGGCTGGCGGCGGCATGGCCCAACCGCGGGTCGCCGGCCCAGACCAGCCCGACCCGCAAATCCTCTGTCTCCGGCAGGGCTCCGGTCCAATGCCGGACGGCATCCGGCGGGGGCGTGAGATAGGGCACCGCCGCCGGAATGCGGTCGGGCGTCACCGCCAGCCGCTGCATCAGCGACAGCAGCGGCACCCGGAGATCGTAGGCACCGGGATCGGGCAGGGCGGCGGTCACCGCATCGACGCCCTCGATTCCGGTCAGCAACCGGACCAGCGGAGCCCGGCAATGCAGGACGATCCGCCCTGCGCCGCGCGCCTTCACCAGCGGGATCAGGCGGGCGAATTGCAGGGTGTCGCCGAATCCCTGTTCCTCCACCACCAGCAGAGTCCTGCCGGCGATGTCCTGTCCTGTCCATTCGGGTTTGGCACAGGCGGGCCGGGCCAGCGCCAGTTCCCGTGCCTGCCAGCGCGCCTCGTACGCCTGCCAGCCCTCTCCGAACAACCCATGCTGGAGCAGGGCCTCGGCCAGATTGTAGCGCACGCTGGGCGTTGCCGGGGCGAGGGCCGCCGCGCGGCGCAGCAGGGCCAGCGCGCCGCCGTGGTCGCCGCAGTCCTGCCCGGCATGGGCCATCGCCAGATAGGGGGCATGAAGATCGGGGGCCAGCGCGATGGCCCGGCGGCAGGCGTCGAGGGCGGCCAGCGGATGGTCGGCCTCCTGCAAAATCGCGCCGAGGTTGGCGTAGGCCTCGGCCATGTCGGGGCAGCGGACCAGCGCCTCGATGCAGGAGGACACCGCCTCGTCCGCCCGGCCGAGCCGGCGCAGGGCCGCGCCGCGGTTGGCATAGGCGTGCGCCGCCTGCGCGGCAGGCAGACGCGAGTCGCCCAGCAGCCGGTCATAGACCGCCAGCGCCTGAGCCCAGCATCCGGCCCGATGCAGGCGCAGCGCCGTGGCGAAACCGGTTTCGAAACCGGTTTCGGTCGTGCTTGCCGGCGCAGGACGCCGGGAGCGCTCAGGATATGGGCGGGGAATGGTTTTCGACATGGGCCGCCTCCACGAGGCCGGCGGAAACCGCCGGCGCTGATGGAGGGGTTACACGATGCCGTCCGCCGAAGCTGGCGCGGATTCCAAAAGCAGCCTTCGGTTCAGAGGCAGGTCAGGCCGCGACGGCCGCCGCCAGGACGCGGGTCTGGCGGGCGACCTTCTCGAAGGCCTTTTCCTCGATCTGGCGGATGCGCTCGCGGCTGACGCCGTAGCGGACCGACAGATCCTCCAGGGTCAGCGGGCTGTCGGACAGGCGGCGGCTGGTCAGGATGTCGCGCTCGCGGTCGTTCAGCACGGCCATCGCCTCGTGCAGCAGGGCGCTGCGCTGACGGGCCTCGCCGCGTTCGACCAGCGACTCCTCCACCGACGGACGCTCGTCGGCCAGCAGATCCTGCCATTCGCCCGAATCGCCGTCGGCGCTCATCGGCGCGTTCAGCGAGGCCACCGGCCCCGACATCCGGCGGTTCATGGCGACCACGTCATCCTCCGGCACCGACAGGTCGGTGGCGATGCTGGTGACGCTGTCGGGGTGCAGGTCGCCGCTGCCATACTCGCCCAGCTTCCGCTTCAGGCGGCCCAGGCTGAAGAACAGCTTCTTCTGCGCGGCGGTGGTGCCGATCTTCACGAGGCTCCAGGACCGCAGGATGTAATCCTGGATCGAGGCCTTGATCCACCACATCGCGTAGGTGGACAGGCGGAAGCCGCGTTCGGGTTCGAATTTCTTGACGGCGGTCATCAGGCCGAGATTGCCCTCGGCGATCAGGTCGGACAGCGGCAGGCCGTAGCCGCGGTAGCCGCCGGCGATCTTGACGACGAGACGGAGGTGGCTGGTGACCAGCCTGTGCGCCGCATCGACATCGCCATGCTCGGTCCAGGCCTTGGCCAGCATGTATTCGTCCTCGGCCGTCAGGACCGGGTAACGGTGCGTGTCGTTGATGTAGCGGGACAGGGATTCGCCGGAATCGGGCGAACGGAGGGCAATGGCGGTGCTCATGTCACATCCTCGTGCAAAGCGATATGACGGGTTCAGGACCCCCAAGGCGGCGGGCCCAGGCCTCTCCGGCGGAGCAGGCAGGCATATAGTACAAAACTGGTGCTGTAAGTCAAGCGCGGCGGTCGGGTATAGGAGGTTCAGGGGCGGATTGAAGATTGACGACAATGGACTCCAGGCGGCGCCGGGCGTGTGATGCTCGGCGTCTCCCGAGGCCGTCAGGCTCCGATGAAGCCCTTCTTCGCCATGCATGCGTCTTTCACCAATGACTCCCTGCTGCCATCCGGCAGATAGCAGGTGCCGACATTTTGCGGCGTAGCCGTCGCCATCGGAGCGGGGGGGGCCAGCATCGCATTGCTCGGTGCGAGGGGGGTGCCGATGGAATGACCACCCGCCGATGGTGGCACAACGGAGGCGATCGTCGAGGTGCTTGGCTGCTGGTGAGGGCCGACGCGGATCGCCTTGCCACCTGCCTCTTTGCACCACGTCTCGTCCCGGTATTCCTCTACCTTCCCAAGGCGGCAAATGACGAGCGTCTGGGAGGACGTGGGCGCTGCCGCCGAAACGATGGCTCCGCCGACGGATGCCGGTGAGCTTGCCGGCGACGATAGCGAGACGAGAATCTGGGGTGGATACTGGTACGCGGCCCCGGATCCCATGTCGACGGCGGCACCAACGATCCCGCCGACGATGATGTTACCGAATGCCGCGCCTGCCGTCGTCGAGTTGACTGACGACGATCCCGCATGCCCGGCTTCGGTCCGGCACTGTACCGACAACGGTCCGTACGCCTTTGAGACCGTTGCGACGCCGGGAGTGCGAATGACCGTCCACTGTCCTTTCTCATTCTGCATCGTGCAGGTGGCCTGCTGGACCGGTGTGGTATCGACAGCCACCGACTGTGTGGTTCCTGTCGTAATCGAAGCACAGGCTTGTACTCCTAGGCACAGCATGAGCAGGGTAACCGCTCGAAGGAATTTGGTCACGATCTCTCCCCAACTCAGCGGAATTGGCTCTTCAGCATCGGATAAAAGCTCTGGTACTGCTCTTTTACCTGTTCGAGGAACTGCTGGCGCTTCGGGTCCTTGGCGATGAGGTCCTTGTGCCAAGGGCTGCTAGCCCAATTGCTCTCTCCAGTAGAAGAGAATCCATAAAACTCCGGATTCAAAAGAACTTCGTAATTCAAGTATGTGTGCTCGTTCGCCAAACGAAACAGCGTGTTGATCATCACCTTGGGCATATCAATGCCCTTCTCGGCTAAAGTTTGTTGAACGTTCTTACCGTAGGTTGGAGAGTGATTGCTCGTTGGTGAAAATATGTGGTGATTGATTCCCCAGCAAGCTTGCTCCCGTTGGTAAGCCGAATCGAATTGGAGAAAATATATGTCTTTTCGGAAGCAAAAACTGTGCGTTTGCCATCCATTTCGCCCAAGATCGACGTTCGTGGACACCGAGATGTAACCTTGTAGACGCCCATTGACGATGTTCAACATCGAAACGGTGGCAGTGGTATTGAATTGATTGTTGCTGCTCTCGTTAAGGGCAGTTACGGTCCATTTACCGGGAGGAAGGGGGATCTGCGTTCGTGAGACCTTGACACTTCCTTCGTAGGTCGCGCCGATGGGAATCTCGGAGGCGATGCTGTCCGCAAAGGCTGGTACGCTGCTTCCTACCATCGCAACCAGGGCGGCAGCCCGTAACATGTTCCTGAGGATGTTCACTTTTCTCTGTCCAATTTGTGGCGGAAGACGCCCTTGATATTCAACTTATACGTTTATCACGAATTTGGTGAATATAAAAAATAATTTTTATTTCGAATCCGAAACAATGGGTTGCTTCCAGACCCATTCCTACACCGAAGGAGCGGGTGTTGCGGATTTGCTTTCGGAGGGCTGCCGAGCAACCAGGGATTCCCGCGCTCAAATGCTCCGCGTCTTTCAGAGGTCCGGGCCTCCCCCCTGTTCCCCTTGTCCGGCTCCAGAGCCGGGAGTCACCGCCCAACGCTAATTCTGTTGCCCGGCGGGGGAGGGGCGCTTACGGTCGCATGTCTCTCCATCTCTTGGTCCTTTCCCCACCGGTCCCCCTGCCCAGATGCCGCGTCCCGTGATCCGCCGCCTGATCGATGCCGTGCCGACCGCCGTCCTGCCGATGGTGGCGGGGGTGGGGCTGTCGGCGCTGGTGGCGCCGCAGCCGGATGCCGCCATGGCGCTGCTGCGCGGGCTGGCGGTGACGCTTCTGCTGACGCTGCCGTCGCTGGCGGTCGGAACCGCGCTGGGCACGCTCGCCGGCTCCTGGGCCGCGGTCGCGCCGCGGTCGGCCGGTGGGCTGGTCGGCCGGCTGCTGGCCGGAGCCGGGCCGCTGCTGCCCGGATTCCTGCTGGCCGCGGTCGCCGCGCTGGCGGTGCGGGCCGGGGCGTCGGCGGCGCCGCTGGGCTGGACCGCCCTGTCGATTCCCGCCGCCTGCCAAGCCGCCCGGCTGGCGCGCCCGGCGATGGGCCGCGCCTTGGGTCCGGGTCCGGAGGGTGGGGCGGTGCGGATGGCCCGCGGGCTGGGGCTGGACGAGCGCACCGTGCTGCGTCACCACGCCCTGCCGCAGGCGGTCGCCCCGGTGATGGGAGGCTTGCGCGCCGCGGTGCTGGCGGCGATGGTCGGCGCGGTGGCGCTGGAAAGCCTGCTCGACCTGCCGGGGGCGGGGGCGCTGATGGTCGATGCCGCCCGCGCCGGATCGGCCGCCGGTGCGGTGCCGGTCCTGGTGGCGCTGGGCGGGCTGACTGCCCTGTTGAACGCGCTGGGCCTCGGGGTGCGCGACTGGATAGACCCGGCCAACCACAGCTCCACGCCCTACGAAGGGGCGTGACCGAAAAAGGACCCCGATGGCCGAGTACGACCAACCGCCGCTTTCCCATCCGGTTCCGCCGGAGACCCCGCGTGCCGGCTTCGCCCGCGGGCTGTCGGGTGCCGCCATCCTCGCCGCTCTGGCGCTCGCCTGCGCCGCGGCGCCGCTGATGGCCGACGGCAGCGCGGTGCACCGGCTGGACGCCGACCCGGTCGCCGCGGCGCTGCTCGACGGGCGGGGCAGCCTGTCCTTCGCCCTGCTGGCCGCGGTGCTGGGCGGGCTGTTGGGCATCGGCTGGGCGCTGCTGGCCGGGATGCTCGGCACGCTGGCTGGCAATCGGGCGGAGCGGCGCACCATCGCCGCCGCCCAGCGGATGGCCGGCTGGCCGCTCGCCCTGCTGGTTCCGCTCGCCGGCGGGCTGATGGGGCCGGTCTGGCTGCTGGCGCTGGTCACCGCACTGACGGCGGCACCGGCGGTCGCGGCGCTCGCCCATGCCGAGCTGTCGAGCCTGATGCGGGCGGAGTTCCTGACCGCCGCCCGCGCCGCCGGCCTGCCGGAAGGCGAGGTGGTGCGCCGGCACCTGATCCCCAACCTGACGCGCCCGCTGCTGGCCGCCGGGGTGCTGGCCCTGCCGCGGGTCCTGGCGGCGGAGAGTTTCGCCAGCCTGCTCGGCCTCGGCCTGCCGCCGGCCCTGGGCAGTTGGGGCGCCTCGGTCGGGCTGGCGGCGCGGCTGGGCGACCCGGTGGCCTTCGTCCCGCCGGCCCTGCTGCTGGCGCTCGCCCTCTGGGCCGCCTGCGCCATCGCCGACGGCATGGCGGCCGGACAGCGCAAACCATGACCGATGCATCCGTCCTTGGGGCCGCGAAGCCTACGCCGGTCGAGACCGAGGCGCTGACCCTCATGCTGGGCGACCGCGTCCTGCTCGACCGCGCCACTCTGCGGGTGGAGCGCGGGCAGGTTCTGGCCATCACCGGCGGGGCCGGCAGCGGCAAGACCGCCCTGCTGGGGGCGCTCGCCGGGCAATTGCCGGCCGGCGTCGACATGGCGGGGAGCGCCCGCATCGATGGGAATCTGCTGATCGCCCAGGGCGGCCGGCTGGCGCCGCGCCGGCCGCTGGCCCTGCAGGTGGCGGAGGTGGTCGGCCACCATCTGGGGCTCGATCTGCGGTCGTCGCTGCGCCGCATGGCCGACGGGCTCGACCGCATGGGGGTTCCCGCCGCCGCCCGGCGCTTCGACCTGCCGCCCGAACAGCTGTCGGATTCGCTGCGCTGGGCCTGCCTGTTCGCCATGGCGGTGGCGGTGGGGCCGGCGGTGCTGCTGGCCGACGCGCCGGCCGCCGGGCTGGACCCGACGGTGCGGCTGCGGCTTCTCCACCGGCTGGCCGACTGGGCCCGGGCCGACGGGGTGGCGCTGATCCTGGCCGGACGGCCGGAGGATGGGCTGGCCGGTCCGGCCGACCGGGTGCTGGCGTTGCGCCGCGCCCGTCTGCTGCCGCCCGGCCCGGCGCGGACCGAACCGCTGACGCCGCTGGAGCCGCCCGGCACCGCCCGCCTGCATGCCCGCGGCGTCGGCATGTCCTATCCGCTCGCCCCCGGTCCGCGGGGAGAGGCGCGGTCGCTGGCGGTGCTGCATGGCATCGATCTGGATTTGCGCACGGGTGAGACGCTGGCTCTGCTGGGCGAGACCGGCAGCGTCAAGGCGACGCTCGCCCGTGCGCTGCTGTGCCTGCCGCCGCCGACGGCGGGGGCGGTGGTGTGGATGGGCCGCGACCTGATGGCGGCCACGGCGCCGCCGGCTGCGGCTGACGCCAACGACCCCGATCATGTTGGGTTGCGCCGCGCCCGGCGCGACCTGCAACCGCTGTTCCCCGACCCGGCCGCCTCCTTCGACCCGGCGATGACGCTCGGCGCCCAGTTCGGCCTCGTGCTGGAGAGCCTGCGTCCGGACATCGCCGCCGACCGCCGCGACCACCGCATCGACGAGGCGCTGGAGGAGGCCGGCCTGCGCCCGGAAGCGGCGCTCCGCTGGCCGTCGGCGCTGAGCGTCGCGGAGGCCGCCCATGCCGGCCTCGCCCGCGCCATCCTGTCGGAGCCGCGCGTGCTGATCGCCGACGAGCCGGCATCCAGCCTGTCGGCGGAGGAGCGCGAAACCTTCCTCGACACGCTGATGGCGGTGCGCGACCGCCGCCGGCTGTCGCTGATCCTGGCGACCGAGCGCTATGACGAGGGGCTGCGCGACGCCCATCGCGGCGTCGTGATGCTGGCCGGCCGGGTGGTGGAGAGCGCCGATGCCGGAACGCTGCGCACGGCGCCGCTGCACCCCTACAGCCGGGCGATGCTGGCGGCGGCGCAGGGCGAACGCCCGGCGCTGGAGGGCGACGCGCCGTCGGCCTTCGCCCAGCCGGCCGGCTGTCCGCTGCGCCGCCGCTGCCCGCTGGCACGGGAGTTCTGCGCCCAGGCCGTTCCGACGCTGGAGGAGGTGGCGCCCGGCCACCATGTGGCCTGCCATTACTGGGACACGCCGGCGGACGGGTGAGCAAGGTCAACTCAACGGCTGGCTGTTTTCATGCCATTGTGTTATCCTTTCAGGACGCAAGTTTCCTCATCCTGAACGCCTGCCGCCGGGGAGCCGATGCCGTCCCTGTCCATCACTATGCCCGATCTGAACCGTCTGCCGGCGCTGGAGCTGCTGGCCGGGCTCGCCACGCCACTGTGGCTGGCGCGGGCGGAGGATGGCGGCGTGGTCTGGCTGAACGGGACGGCCCGCGCGCTGCTCGACCCGGATGCGGTCGGCGGCAGCCTGCGAGTCGAACCGGCCGGACCGGTGGCGGTTACCGAAGGGGCGATGACCATCCGTGGAGCCGGCGGCCCGCCGCTCGCGCTGACCGCCCGCATCGGGCCTGTGCCGGACTGCGACCTGATCCTGGTGGAGGGGGCGGCCGACCGTGCCGACCTGAAGGCCCAGGCGCTGGAGCTGGCCGCGGCCAACCGCCGCAAGTCCGAGTATGTCCACCACCTGAGCCACGAGCTGCGCACGCCGCTGACCGCCGTCATCGGCTTCGCCGAGATCCTGCGCGACCGGCTGCTGGGACCGCCCGACAGCCCGCGCTATGGCGAGGCGGCGGAACAGATCGTTGCGGCCGGCAGCTATATGCTGGAGCTGATCAACAACCTGCTCGACCTTGCCCGCATCGAGGCCGGGCGGCTGGACCTGCATGAGGAGGAGTGCCCGCCGGCCCTGATCGTCGATGCCACCCTGTCGATGATGGCGGGCCGGGCGGAGCGGTCGGGCGTGACCCTGTCCGCCCACCTGCCGGCCGATCTGCCGGTTCTGTGGGCCGACCCGTCGCTGGTCCGGCAGATGCTGACCAACCTCGTCGGCAACGCGCTGAAATTCACCGCTGCCGGCGGCCATGTGACGGTGTCGGCGGAGTGTGAGGCGGATGGCGGTCTGGTCCTGGCGGTCGCCGACGACGGCCGCGGCATGCCGCCCGATCGCATCCCGCAGGCGCTGACCGCCTTCGCGCAGCTGCACGACCCCGCCCATGATCCGATGACGGTGGCCCAGCATGGGTCCGGCCTCGGCCTGCCGCTGACCGCCGCGCTGGTGGAGTTGCATGGCGGCAGCATCGCCCTCGACAGCGCACCGGGGCGCGGGACGACGGTGCGGCTGCGCTTTCCGCCGGAGCGGAGCAAGATCCCCTCTCCCCCCCTCTAACGCGCAAACGAAGTTTGCGCTGACGCTACAGGCGGACCTCCGGTCCGCTGAAAGCGGGGAGAGGGTTAGGGTGAGGGGGGAGCGTGGCGAGGAGTCCCGAGAATCCACCTTGTGCATCCCCCTCACCCCGACCCTCTCCCCAGGGGGGGGAAGGGGGATCCGTGCGGTTTAGTTCAGAACGCCCGGCATCCCCGCCAAGGCCGGCGCCAGATCGCCGGCACCGACCACGGTCACCCGCTCCAGACCGAGCCAGCCGGCCAGCCGGCGCAGCTCCGCCGCCAGGGCCGGGGCGACGGCATCGGCCTGGGCATGCGGTTCGGCATGGGCGGCCTGGACCAGCAGGGTGCCGGCCTTGCGGTCGGATTTCAGATCGACGCGGGCGGCGATGCGCTCGTCCATCAGGAAGGGCAGGACGTAATAGCCATGCTCGCGCTTGTGGGCGGGGGTGTAGATCTCCAGCCGGATGCGGGCGCCGAACAGGCGCTCGGTGCGCTGTCGCTCCCAGATCAGCGAGTCGAAGGGGGAGAGCAGGGCGCGGGACGCCGCCTTGCGCGGGATGCGCAGGTCGGGGGTGACGTAGGCGATGCGGTCCCAGCCCTCCACCGTCACCGGCAGCAGGTCGCCGGCCTCCACCAGCTCGGCGATGCGCAGGCGGGCGTCGGTGACATCCAGCCGGTGATAGTCGCGCAGGTCGCGCTCGGTCGCCACGCCATGGGCGCGGGCGGCGATGCGCAGCAGGGCGCGCTGAGCCTCCGCCTCCTCCGGGGTGGGGGTGTCGAGAACGGCGGCGGGCAGCACCCGTTCCGGCAGGTCGTAGAGCCGTTCGAACCCGCGCCGGCCGGCGGTGGTGACGAGGCCGGCCCAGAACAGATACTCCAGCGCCCGCTTGCCGTCGCTCCAGCCCCACCAGCCGCCGGCCCCGCGCCCGGCCTCGCTGAGTTCGGATGCCCCCATCGGTCCGCGCGACGCCACCTCCGCCAGGACCGACTCGATGTAGGGCCGGCGTTCGACGGCGAAGCGCGCCAGCGCGCCATAGGTGCCCTCACCGCGTTCGGCCCGCGCCATGCGCCAGCGGAACAGCGGCTGCTGCTCAACCGGGATCAGGGAGGCCTCGTGGCCCCAATATTCGAACAGCGCCCGCCGCTTGCCGCCATAGGCCAACCGGTCGAGCAGAGCCGCCTCGTAGGGACCGAGCCGCGAGAAGAGCGGCAGGTAATGGGAACGCACCAGCACATTGACGGAATCGATCTGCACCAGCCCCAGCCGCCCGATCAGCCGCCGGGCATGGCGGGCTTCGACCGTGTCGGTGTTGGCGGTGTTGGCGGGGCTGCTGGGAAAACCCTGGGCGGCGATGGCGACACGACGCGCCTCGCGCAGGGACAGGCTGTCTGGACGGGGCATGGGTTCGGAGGGAGGTTGGAAGGGACGCCAGCTTGAGAATGCGTTTGATTTTCGTCAAGGCGGCGTGGAGGGGCTGCGCGCAGGCTGACGGTCATCCTGCATTGCAGCACCCGTCCTGCGGAGTTTCTGTCCATGTCCTCCCCCAGTCTTGCCGGCCGTGACGACGGCCCCGCCATCCCGATCCTGTTCCAGTATGGCTTCCGCTTCTTCTTCCTGTTCAGCGGCGTGGCCGCGGTCGGGCTGCTGGCCGCCTGGCTGGGCGTGCTGGTGACCGGGGAATGGCCGGAGCATGCGGCGGGCGCCAGCGCCTGGCATGCGCATGAGATGCTGTTCGGCATGGTGGTGGCCGCCGTCGCCGGCTTCCTGCTGACCGCGGTGCCGAGCTGGACGGGGACCAAGGCAGTGTCCGGCGCGCCGCTGATGGCGCTCGCGGCGCTGTGGATCGCCGGCCGCGTCGCCGTCTTCCCCTGGACCGGCATGCCGGAAGCGGTGGCGGCGGTGATCGACATCGCCTTCCTGCCGGGGCTCGGCATCGCGCTCGGCCGGCCGCTGGTGAAGGCGGGCAAGTGGCGGAACAGCGCCTTCCTGATCCTGATCGGGCTGCTGACCGCCGCCAATGTGCTGATCCATCTGGACTGGCTGGAGATGCTCGACGGCGGGGCGGATGCCGGCTTCGCGCTCGGGCTCGGCATCATCCTGATGATGGTGACGGTGATCGGCGGGCGCATCCTGCCGGCCTTCACCCGCAACGGACTCGGCAAGGCGGGCCTCGGCGTGCGGTCCTGGCCGATGGTGGAGCGGCCGACGCTGGTTCTGACGCTGGCGCTGATCCCGGCGACGATGCTGGCCCCGGAGTCGGCGGTCACCGGACTGATCGCACTCGCCGCCGCGGTGGCCCATGCCGTGCGGCTGGCCGGCTGGCAGGGCTGGAAAGCCTGGCGCTCGCCGATCCTGTGGATCCTGCATGTCGGCTATCTGTGGGTGCCGGTGGCGCTGACCTTGCGCGGGCTGCATGCCCTGGCCGGTCTGCCGGCTGCGGCGGGAACCCATGCGATGACGGTCGGCGCCTTCGCCACGCTGATCCTGGCGGTGATGAGCCGTGCCTCGCTCGGCCACACCGGGCGGCCGCTGACGGTGTCGCGGGCGACGGTCGCCGCCTATGTGCTGCTGACGGTCGCCGCGGTCGGCCGCACCGCCTCGCCTGTGCTGCCGGTGGACTGGGTGTGGGCGGCGCTGCAATGGTCGGGCTACGCCTGGGTCGCGGCCTTCGCCCTGTACCTCGTCGCCTACGCCCCGGTCCTGCTGTCGCCGCGGGCCGATGGGCGGCCGGGCTGAGCAGGGCAGGGGGCGAGTGACTTGGGGAGAGTGACTGGGGTGCGGGGCGGGGCGTTACGCCCCGCCGCGGAAATAGCGGTCGATGGCGTCGGTCATCTCGACCTCGCGGAAGGGCTTGGTCAGGACCGGCCGGTTCTGATGGGTCCGCGGCAGGCCGGCGGCGCCATGACCGGTGGTGAAGACGAAGGGGATACCCTTGGTGCCCAGAGCGTCGGCGACGCTGTCGACGCGCTCACCGCGCAGGGTGACGTCGAGCAGGGCGGCGTCGATGCCGCCCTTGGCGATCAGGTCCAGCGCCTCCGCCACCGTGCCGGCGGGGCCGACGACGACGACATTCTGGACTTCCAGCGAATCCTCTATGGCCATGGCCACCAGCGGTTCGTCTTCGACGAGCAGGATGCGCAGGGGCTTGGATCGGTCGGCTTCCATGGACAGGCGGCTCGCTGCTGGTCAAAGCGGTGGTCGGCGGACAGATGGGGGTCGTAATCCCATCCGGCAACCGGCGTGAGCTTTTCCGTTCAGCCGTCCGCTTGTCCACCCCGACCTTGGTCATCGCCCATTGGGCCATCCGCAAGCTCGGGCTGGACTATCACCCCAGATCATCAAGTGCCTGTTGGAGGGAGGGGTAGAGCGCCTCCACCAGCGACCCGTCCGGCCGAACCGGCGAGGGCAGGACGTCGGCCCCTTGCAGCGCACGGGCCAGGGGCAGGCCGCCGACCTCGACGAAACCGCCGCGCTCGCCATACTGGCCGACGATCCAGTCCTTGACCGCCGGGTCGCCGTCCAGCGCGTTGTTGTGCGAAATCATCGCATGGGTGCCGTCGTCGGACCGGCGATACCAGGCATGGCTGCCGTCGCCCAAATCCATCGGCGTGAAACCGGCCGCGGTCATCGCCTGGCGAACCGCCGGCCGCACCCGGTCAATCCTCACCCCGGACCGCGCGCCGGTCCATTGGTCGAGATCGTCCGCAAGCTCGCTCATGGTGCCTCTCTGGTCATTGTCCTGATGGATCAACGCTTCAGGGAAGCTTTTGTGCCATGCCCACCTGTCCGGATGTGGAGGCCGCCACTGCCCGATGGGTGCTGCCCAACCGTCGGCTTATCCGTTCAGATGGCGATCCGTTCAGATGGCGGTCGGCGTGCGTGCGGCCAGGACGGCGAGCGAGCGGTCGAGCAGGTCGTAGAGCCGTCCTTCCTGTTCCAGAACCGCGGCGGCGGGGGCGTGTTCCAACTCCTTCGCCAGCCGGCCGAGGGCGGCGGCGCCGAGATTGAGCGAGGTGCCCTTCAGCGTGTGGGCGGTGCGGTTGTGCGGCTCCCCGGCGCGGGCCTGGGCGATCAGGCCGTCGATGGTCTTGCGGCCATTCTCGGTGAAGCCGGCGATGGAGGCGGTCCAGTCGTCGGCCGTCAGCACCTCCAGCAGCAGCGACACCTGCTCTTCGTCCAACAGGTCGGCGTCCGGGATATCGGTCATGTCAGCCTTCGGAGAGGGGGATTCGGGAGCGGCCGGCTTGGGTGTGGCCTGTTGGGAAACGGGGGGCAGGGCGTTGCCGCCTTGGCCGCCCTGGCCGCCCTGGCCGTTGCCCAGCACCGAAGCCATTTCGGCGAAGAGCAGGGCGGGACGCAAGGGCTTGGTGACGAAGCCGTTCATCCCCGCCGACAGGCATTCCGGCCGCGAGCTGCCCGACGCATGGGCGGTCAGCGCCAGGATCGGCACGCTGCCCTTGTCTCCGGGCAGTTCGCGCACGCGGCGGGTGGCGGTCAGCCCATCCATGCCCGGCATCTGGATGTCCATCAGCACGAGGTCGAAGGGCTGGTCGCGCACCATGCGCACCGCCTCGCCGCCGCTGGCGGCCAGGGCCACGCTGTGGCCGGCGCGTTCCAAGATGCCGCGGACGATGTCGCGGTTCACCTCGATGTCGTCGACCGCCAGCACGCGCAGCGGCGGCAATGCGGCGACGCGCGCGGCCTCGCCCAGGCTGGTGCCGTGGCCGGCGTCGATGCGGCGCAACGCCGACGGATCGCCGGGGCTGGCGACGATGGTGAAGCGGAAGACGCTGCCGCGGCCGGGAGCGGTGTCGACGGCGATGCTGCCGCCCATCAGCAGGCAGAGGTCGCGGCAGATCGCCAGCCCCAGCCCGGTGCCGCCATAGCGCCGGGTGATCGAGCTGTCGGCCTGGGTGAAGCGGTCGAACAGGGTCGGCACCGAGTCGGGCGCGATGCCGATGCCGGTATCCTCCACCTCGAACTCCAGCAGGAAGGAGTCCGGGCGGTCATCGGGAACGAACCCGGCAGGGGCGCGGTCCAGCCGGCGCACCCGCACGGCGATGTGGCCCTCTTCGGTGAATTTCACCGCGTTGCCGACCAGATTGAACAGGATCTGGCGTAGCCGGGCCGGGTCGGTGACGATCACCTCCGGCACCGACGGCATCAGCCGGGCCGACAGCTCCAGCCCCTTGTCGGTGGCGTTGGGGCGCAGCACCTCCAGCACGCCGTCGATCAGCTGGGGCAGGGCGCAGTCGGCCTCCTCCAGGTCGATGCGGCGGGCCTCCAGCTTCGACAGGTCAAGAATGTCGTCCAGCAGCCGCAGCAGCGTTTCGGCCGACCGGCGGGCGACGTCGGCCAGCCGCTTCTCCTCCGCCGGCAGGGCGGCGTCGGTCAACAGGGTCAGGTTGCCCAGCACGCCGTTCATCGGGGTGCGCAGCTCATGGCTGACGGTCGCCAGGAATTCGGTCTTCGACCGGCTGGCGGCTTCCGCCTTCTCCTTGGCCTGGAGCAGCTGTTCGGCGGCGCGCCGCGGCTCGGTCACGTCGATGCACAGCCACAGCTTGCCGATGGCGGTCCCGGCAGCGTTGCGCACCGGCACATTGTGCCAGCTGACGATGCGCCCGTCGGTCAGTGTCATCTCGCGCCGCTCGTCGCTGTCCACCGCCGACAGCAGCGTGTGGTCGGTGTCGCGCGGGGCATTCCCGGCATTGGCCAGCGTCTCGTCCAGCCGGTGGCCGACCGGCGCCCCGGCAACAACGAACAGGGCGGAGAAGGCCGGGTTGGCATAGGCGATGCGCCCGTCGCCGCCGACGAACAGCACGCCGAAATCCATCGCCGACAGCAGGGCCGACAGGCGGGCGCGCTCATGCTCCACATCGCGGGCGAGTGCCTCCTGCTCGTCCAGCGCCACGGTCAGCTGGTCGACGCGCTCCTTGATGGCGTGGGACATGGTGTTGAAGGCGGCCCCCAGCCGGCCGATGTCGTCGTCGCCCTCCGCCAGCGCCGGCGGGCTGTAATCGCCGGCCGCCACCCGTTCGCTGGCCCGTGCCAGCGCCGCCAGATGGCGGGTCAGCCACAGGCCGAGCAGGGTCAGCAGCCCGGCCGACAGCAGGATCTCCGACAGGGCGATGGCGATGCCCTGGGTCAGCAGGTCGCGCCGGGCCTGGACGATGTGGGCCAGATCCAGGCCGAACTGCACCGTGCCCAGCTTCTGCCCGGCCAGCGACACCGGCACCGTCACGTCATAGCGGGCGATGCCGTCCTTGGCGTCCAGCGTCAGCGCCGGGTCGGGGGCGGGCAGGCTGCGGTCCTGCGGCCAGCCGCTGGTCGCCGCCAGCTTGCCATTGCTGTCGGCGACGGCGAGATAGAGCACGCCGCCGGTGGAGCGGCTTTCGTCCAGCACCGCCTGCAGGGTCGCATAGTCGCGCTGGGCCAGCGGCGCCACCAGGGCGGCGTTCAGCACCGGCGCCACCTGTTCCGCATGCAGCTTGGCCTGTTCGGCGAGGCTGCCGTAGAGCAGGCGCACGCTGTTGGCGACCAGCAGGGTCAGCATGATCGCCTCGACCGCCATGGCGGCGGCCAGCATCCGCCCGCGCAGCGTCTTCCAGGGCGCCAGACGGGACAGGATCATTTCCCGGCCTTCAGGACGTTCCGGACCTCGTCGGCCAGCGGCTCCATCGCCTCCAGCTCCTCGTCGGTGACCGGACGGTAGCCGCCCAGCTGGTTGGCGTCGAAATAGGTCCGGCCCTCCGTGGTTTCGCCGAAGGCGAACAGCGCCTTGCGCAGCGGCTCCAGCACCGCCGCCTGCTTGCCGTTCAGCATGTAGACGCGGCCGGCCATCGACCGGCTTTCGGCGATGGTGGACAGCTGCGCCTGCACCTCCGGCGCCAGCTTGGCGCGGTTGGCCAGCGACATGAAGCCGGCCGGCGCGTCGCCGGCCAGGATCAGCTGGGCCACGCTGTCGGCGGCGCTGACATAGCGCAGCTGGATGTTCGGCAGCTTCTGCTCGGCCAGCCAGTGCTGGCCCCACAGGGTGACCAGCGACGACGGGCTGAGCCCCAGCACGGTGGTGCCGGCCAGCGACTGCACCGTTTGGTACCGCCCCTTGGCCGCCGTCACCAGCACGGCGCGGAAGTCCGATTTGTAGGTCAGCAGCGGCAGGTAGCCGGCATCCTTGCGCAGCATTTCTGCCTGATGGCCGGTGGTCACGGCGATGTCGTATTCCTGCTCGACCGCTCGGCGGGCGAAGGCGGTGAAGTCGGGCGCCGTCACGATCTCCACCGGCCGGCCCAGCGCCGCCTCCACCGCGCGGCGGACCGGCTGGTACTGCTCGATGATGACGCGGGCGCTGGTGTGCGGGGCGATGCCGATGCGGAACGCCTGCTCCTCCGCCTGCGCCGGGGACGGCGCGGTGGCCGCCAGGCCGCACAACATGGCGGAACAGAGCGCGGCGAGGCAGACGAACAGTCGCTTGGTCATGGCGTTTGAATCCCCACGGACTGCGGTTGTGAAATACCGGCGCTTGGATGGACAGCATTCGTGACGGCGATGGCCCGAATGGTGGTCTAGGACGAAAGATATAACATTCGATAAATACGGCAGGTAGGGACAAGAGCGCACAGGGTGGCCTTTGCCGGGCATGAACTGGCCAAACACCCGCGGTCGGCGGTGCTCGTGGAACTTTCAACGTCACTGTCCGCATCATTCTGACGACCGGGCGCAACTTTAAAACGGCAGCCGGACAGGATTCTGCGCGAGACCAAGAAAGATCACGCTTTGGTTGCGGATCGGTCCGCTATGTGTCGGGAAACCCGCATTGCCCCGCAGCATAGTCACCAAGGACCCCCGCCCGTGCCGGATCGAGCCCAGGACCCGCAGTCCGCCATCTGTCGCGCCATCCGCCTCCTGCGCAGCCACAGCCGCGGCTGCGACAGCGTCGAGACCCGGCGTCTGCTGATCCACACGGAACGCTGGATGATCTGGATGCTCCGCCGCGAGGAGGGGGAGGATCTCCCGGTGCCGGCGGAACTGGCCGGATGAGAGGGGATTCTTGGCATAATGGAATGGTTCATTTCACCATATGGTGATTGAAACCATAGAATGGGCATGACATGTTCATTGCATGACCAAGGCCGAACTTCTGCGTGATCGCAAGACGGTGCTACAGGATGGGGCCATCGTGCAGATCCGGGTGTGGTTCGTGACCGCGCCGGTGCCGCCGAGCGAGCATCGCTTCAAGTACAGCCTGTATTACGGCCGCAATGGCGAACGGCTGGTCGCTTACGACAATGAACGCGGCAAGGGCGACCATAAGCACATCGGCAGGGACGAGATGCCCTACCGCTTCACCGACATCGACACGCTGTTGAAAGACTTTCTGGCGGATATCGAAACCTTGAGGGGAGAACCGCTATGACCGATCTGAAGATTACGGTCGGGCAAAGCCTGCGGGATATCGCGGCGGAGGTTGTGGCGGCCGTGCATCGGGTCGAGCGCGGCGAAGCCGTCGAACCGGAGAGTTCCATCAACTTCGCGGATTGGGAAACCCTGGCCCGGACGCTGACCGGAAAGCGGTTGGAGTTGCTGCGGCATCTTCACCGGCAGCCGACCGCGAGCGTGCGGGCTCTGGCGATGGCGTTGAGGCGCGATTACAGCAACGTTCATGCCGACGTTCAGGCCTTGACCGAAGCCGGATTGATCGAGCGGAGCGAGGACGGCGGCCTGCGTGCCGAGTATGACGGCATCCAGACCCGGATCGCTCTCTGACAGCAATCGCAGCCGAGCTTGATGTCCGAACGAAAACAGGCCCCTCCGGTCAGGAGGGGCCTGTTTCGTCGCACGGGTGCCCGACGGCGCGTCAGGTCGTGCTGCGCAGCTGCTCCGCCCGGCTGGAGCGGGAGGCGGCGTAGTGGTCCTTGGCCAGCAGGGTGTAGACCGCCGGCAGGACGAACAGGGTGAACAGCGTGCCGATCAGCATGCCCGACACGATGACCAGACCGATGGAGAAGCGGCTGGCCGCACCGGCACCCGCCGCGGTCAGCAGCGGCAGCAGGCCGACCACCATCGCCGCGGTGGTCATCAGGATCGGGCGCAGGCGGACGCGGGCGGCATGCTCGATGGCGGTGCGGCGATCCACGCCCTCGTTGAGCTGCATCTCGCGGGCGAACTCCACCAGCAGGATGCCGTGCTTGGAGATCAGGCCGATCAGCGTCACCAGACCGACCTGGGTGTAGATGTTCATGGTGGCGACGCCGAAGAACAGCGGCAGCAGCGCGCCGCAGATCGACATCGGCACCGACACCAGGATCACCAGCGGGTCGCGCAGCGATTCGAACTGCGCCGCCAGCACCAGATAGATCACGATCAGCGCGAAGGCGAAGGTGACCATCAGCTGGCTGCCCTCCGTCACGAACTGGCGCGATTCAGACAAATAGGCGTGGTTGAAGCCGGCCGGCAGCTGGGTGCGCGCCTGCTCCTCCAGGAAGTCGACGACCTGACCCATGGAGACGCCCGGCATCGGCACGGCGGAGAAGGTGGCCGACGGCAGCTGGTTGTACTTGTTCAGCGCATTGGGCTCCACCGCCGTTTCCACCGACACCACGGTGGACAGCGGGATCTGGGCGCCCGATCCGGAGGTGACGTAATAGTTGGTCAGCGACTCAGGCGTCAGGCGCTCGGCCCGCGGTACCTGGGGAATGACCTCGTAGGAGCGGCCGTTCAGGTTGAAGCGGTTGACGTAGTTGCCGCCGACCAGCACCGACAGCGTGCTCGACACCGACTGCATGGTCAGCCCGAGATCGGCCGCCTTGGCGCGGTCGATCTTCAGCCGGACGACCGGGCTGTCATATTGTAGGTCGCTGTCGGTGACGATGAACATGCCGCTCTTGGTGGCGGCATCCTTGATCCGCTCGATGGCGTCGAAGATGGTGCGGTAGTCGCCGGGGCTGGAGATCACCATCTGCACCGGCAGGCCGCCGGTGGAGCCGGGCAGGGCCGGCGGCGACACCAGGAACACGTTGATGCCCGTCACCTTGCCCAGCTCGGCCTGGGCCAGCGGCTGCAGCTCCTTCGCCGACCGCTTGCGCTCGCCCCACGGCTTCAGGATCATGCCGGCGAAGCCCTGGTTGAGGGTGGGCAGGCCGGTCAGGATGAAGCGGGTGTCGGTCTCCGGGAAGGCGGCGAAGGTTTCGTCGATCTGCTTGCCGAAGCTGTCGATGTAGTCGAGGTTGGCGTATTGCGGCCCCTTGGAGATGCCGAACAGGATGCCCTGGTCCTCTTCCGGCGCCAGTTCCGACATGGTGTTGGCGAACAGGTAGCCGACCGACAGCAGGATGCCGACGGCGAACAGCAGGGTCGCGGCGCGATAGTCGAGCATGCCGTGCAGCCGCCGCTCGTACCAGCCCGCCAGCCGTTCGAACTGGCGGTCGAGGAAGGCGGCGAAGCGGCCCGGCTCTCCCTCCTTCAGGATGACGGAGCACATCATCGGCGACAGCGTCAGCGCCACGACGCCCGACACGATCACCGACGCGGCCAGCGTGAAGGCGAACTCGCGGAACAGCGCGCCGGTCAGGCCGCCCAGCAGGCCGATGGGGGCATAGACCGCCGCCAGCGTGATGGTCATGGAGATGACCGGCCCGATGATCTCGCGGGCGCCGATCAGCGACGCGGCGACCTTCGACTTGCCGTGCTCGATATGCCGGTGGATGTTCTCCACCACCACGATGGCGTCGTCGACCACGAGGCCGATGGCGAGCACCATCGCCAGCAGGGTCAGCAGGTTCAGCGAGAATCCCAGCGCCAGCATGAAGGTGGCCGCGCCGACGATGGACAGCGGGATGGTCACCACCGGGATCAGAACCGACCGCAGGCTGCCGAGGAACAGGAAGATGACGACGATGACGATGGCGACCGCCTCCAGCAGCGTCTTCACCACCTCGTCGATGGAGGCCTGGATGAAGCGGGTGCTGTCGTAGACGATCTCCATGTTCATGTTGGGCGGCAGGTTGCGCCGCAGCTCCGGCTCCATCTTGCGGATGTCGGCGACGATGTTCAGCGGGTTGCCGGTCGGGGTGGCATCGACGCCGATGAAAATCGCCTGCTGCCCGTTCATCGCCACGCTGGCGTCGAAGCTCTTGGAGCTGAGTTCGACCGTGGCGATGTCGCGCATGCGCACCAGCGCCCCGTCCTTGGCCTTCACCACCATGTCGCGGAACTGCTCGACGTCGGTCAGGCCGGTGTTGGCGGTGACGTTGGAGATGACGAAGACGCCCTTGGTCTGACCGGGGGCCGACTGGTAGTTGTTGGCGGCCACCGCCGCCGAGACGTCGGCCGGCGAGATGTTGCGCGCCGCCATCTTGACCGGGTCGAGCCACAGCCGCATGGCGAAGGTCTGGCCGCCCAGGATCTGGGCGCGGGCGACGCCCTCCACCGTGGACAGCACCGGCTGCACCACGCGCGTCAGGTAGTCGGAGATCGCCGCCCCCGACAATTCGGGGCTGGAGAAGCCCATATAGAGGATCGAGGTCGTCTCGCCGGTCGATTTCAGGATCACCGGGTCGTTCGCTTCGCGCGGCAACTGGTATTTGACCTGCTGCACCTTCGCCATCACGTCGGTCATCGCGACGTTGGGGTCGAAGTTCAGCCGGACATAGGCGGTGACCACGCTCTGCCCCTGGGTCGAGGAGGAGGTCAGATAGTCCAGCCCCTCCGCCGAGGAGACCGCCTGTTCGATCGGCGTGGCGATGAAGCCCTGCATCAGCTCCGGCGAGGCGCCGGGATAGCTGGTGGTCACGGTGATGACCGTGTTCTGCAACTGTGGATACTGCCGGATCGGCAGCTCCAGCAGCGCGCGCGCCCCGATCAGCAGGATCAGCAGGCTGACCACGAGCGACAGGACCGGCCGGCGGATGAAGATGTCGGTGAAACTGCCCATGGCGTCGGCCTCAGTTCTGCGGCAGGGTCTGCGGCGGGGTCAGCGGATTCTTCTCCGCCGGGACCACGGCCGCGCCGTTGGCGAGCTTCAGCTGGCCCGACACCACGACGCGGTCGCCGGGGTTGAGACCGCTGCGGATCTCCACGCGGTTGGCGAGGCGGTCGCCGACCTTGACCGGCTTGCGCTCCACCACCAGCTGCTCCTTGCCGTCCTGGGTCTTCTGCTGGGTCGCGACGAAGACGGAATCGCCGTAGACCGTGTAGTCGACCGCGGTTTCCGGAACGGTCAGCGTGTTGGGCTGCGGCGGCAGGACGACGCGGACGTTTGCGAACATGCCCGGCCGCAGCTGGCGCTCGCGGTTGTCCATGGTCGCCTGCACCTTGACGGCCCGGGTGTCGGCGCTGACCTGCGGCTCGATGGTGGTGATCTTCGCCTCGAAATCGCGGCCGGGCAGGGCGTCGACGTTGATCAGCACGGCCTGGCCGACCGACAGCTTGGTGAAGCTCTGCTCCGGCAGGGTGAAGTTGATGTAGAGCTGCGACAGGTCGGTCAGCGTCACGATGGTGGCGCCGGGATTGACGTAGTCGCCGACATTGACCTGACGGATGCCGAGTTCGCCGTCGAACGGCGCCTTGATCAGCTTCTGGCCGATCAGCGCGCTGGTCCGCTTCATGTTCGCGTTCGTCTCGTCGAGCTGCGCCTGATACTGGTCGACGTTGCTCTGCGGCGTCGCCTGGCTGCGGCGCAGGTCGCGGTAGCGCTCCAGGTTCAGCTCGGCCAGACGCGCCTGGGCGCGCTGGGCCAGCAGGTCGGCCTGCTCGGTGGCGTCGTTCAACTGCACCAGCGGGTCGCTGGCCTTGACGCGGGCGCCCGATTCGAAGGGGATGCGGTCGATGCGGCCGGCGACCTCGGGGGCAACCGTCACCTGCCGTGCCGCCTGCAGCGTGCCGATGGCCGACAGGTATTTCGGGATGGTCTGCACCGTCGCCTCGGCCAGCGCCACCGGGGTGGGCGGCGGCTTGTTGTTGGCGAAGAAGTCGGCGATGGCCTTGGCGCGGAAGGTGTTGAAGCCGTACAGCCCCGCACCCAGCAGCCCCAGCACGATCAGCGTGATGACGATGCGCAGGGTCAGCCGCCCGCGCGTCACCGGCTTGCGCGGCGGTGGCGAGGTGGGGGGAGGCGCCCCGCGACCCGGCTCGGACGCCGGGTGGCCGAATGACGTCTCGGTCTTTGGCGAATGGTCCAGGGTCACGTTCGGCTACTCCGGTCTCTCGGGTGTGGGGTCGTCATTCCTGGCTGAGCCATTCATGGGCTTGGCTGCGCCATGTGCGGGCTTGGCCGCATCATTTGCCGGCGGCTCCGGCGGCGGCTGGGAAGGCACGAAGGGAAAGCGTCCGCCGCCTTCGTGAGCGGCAATCGCGGTGTCGCGGAGGCCGAGCCCGCGCAGGATGAACCAGATGGTCTGGCGCGCAAGGTCGGGACGGCCGCAAGGATAGGGAACGATGGCCCCGCCGGACAGGCAGACGGTCGCCATCATCTCGCACAGATGCTCGGCAAGCCAGAAGCCGTTCTCCGCATCGACCGGTCCCGGCAGCCGGTCGCCGGCGGCGGTCGCGGCCTCGATGGAGGCGGCGAAGCAGGGCAGGAAGCGGCTGCGGATGCCTTCGAAGACCTGCCGCATGAACTCGCCGTCTTCCAGCAGGCTGATGATCGACAGGCGGTGGCGGGCACGCTCGTCCGGATCGGCCGGCAGCTCGATCACGAAGTAGTTCACCATCCCCTGGATCATCTGCACCAGCGTGCCGGTGCTGGGCGGCAACGCCACCAGCCGTTCATATTCCGGATCGCCATCGATGCAGCAGAGGAAGATCGATTCGTAGAGCGAGGCCTTGGACGGGAAATGCTTGAAGATCAGCGCCTCCGACACGCCGGCGGCCTGCGCGATCTCCTTGGTGGTGGTCGCGGCGAAACCCTTGCGCGCGAACAGCGGCAAGGCGGCGTCGAGGATCGCCCGCTTGCGGGCGTGGCTGTCGAGGCGCGGGGCCATCAGAAGGGGGCCATCGGAGGGTGCTTGGTCAGTCGCTTGTGATAAGTGAGTGCTTACTCACCTTGCTGGCGGAGATATAGCTTGGGTGCGGCATCCTGTCCATGGAGTTTGACAGGATGGCCGGCAGTCTCCTGTCCGACCCCTGACAGGAACGATCCGATAAAGGTCAGAGCGGCTGCAACGGCATCGTCAGCGTCACTCGGGTGCCGGCATGCTGGCGGTCATGGTGCAGCAGCGCTCCCAGGCTGGCCGCCATCGCCTGGACGATGCGGGTGCCGAGGCCGGTTCCCTTGGGCGCGTCGTCGCCGGAGAAGCCCACCCCGTCATCCTCGACGCTCACCGACAGCTGCCCTTCGGCGGCCATCGCCCGCACGCGGATGCTGCCGGCTTGGCCGTCGGGATAGGCGTATTTGCAGGCGTTCGTGACCAGTTCGGTCACGATGACCGCCAGGGACACCGCCTTGTCGGTCGGCACCGAAACCTCGTCGGCGACGACGACGAAGCTGTCCGGGCGCCGCGACGCCATGGCGGTGTGCATTTCGGCGAGCAGCGTTTCCAGATAGGAATCGAACCGGACGGAGCGCACGTCGTCGGAGGTGTAGAGGCTCCGGTGGATGCCGGCGATCGCGGTGATGCGCACCTGGGTCTCGTCCAGGGCGGCGCGGGCCAGGGAGTCGGTCAGACCCGACCGCTGCATCCGCACGAAGGCCGCCACCAGGGCCAGACTGTTGGCGACCCGGTGGTTGACCTCCCGCAGCAGCAGCTCCGCCCGGTCGCGGGCGGCGCGCACCTCCCGCTCCGCCTGCTCCCGTTCCCGGCGCAGATGGGCCTTTTCGAGCGCCTGCTCGATGGCCGCCGCCAGCAGATCGAAGAATCCCTCGCCGGTTTCCTTGGGGACGTAATCGTCGGCACCGGCCTTCAGCGCCGCGACGGCCACCCGGGTGTCGCCGGCCCCGGTGACGTAGATGACCGGCGGGGCGTTCTCGCGCGCCAGCAGGGCGGGCAGTATGTCCAGCCCGGTCTCCCCCGGCATCTCGTGGTCCAGCCCGACCACCGCGATGCCGCCCCGTTCCAGCCGTTCCAACCCGTCCCGGCCGTCCTTCGCCCACTCCACCGCGTAGCCGCGCCGTTCGAGCCTGCGCTGCACCAGCCGGGCCATGGCAGCGTCGTCGTCGATGTAGAGGATTCGTATGGCCGGGTCGGTCATGCCTCCGCCTCGGGGATCTGGATGACGGAGAAGAACAGCCCGAGCTGCCGGATCGCGGTGGCGAAGCTTTCGTAATTCACCGGCTTGGTGATGTAGACGTTGGCGCCGATGTCGTAGCAGCGCTGGATTTCCTGCCGGTCGTCGGTGGTGGTCAGCACCACGACGGGGAAGCGCTTGGTGTGGGGGTTGGCCTTCAGCCTGGACAGGATATCGACCCCGGTCATGTCCGGCAGGTTCAAATCCAGCAGGATGAGAAGCGCCCGGCCCGAGCTGGCCTGTCCGCTTCCGTCCGGACCGAACAGGTAGTCGAGGGCGCTGGTGCCGTCGGTGAAGGGCACGATCTCGTTGGTGACGCCGGCCCGCCGGATGTTCTTCTCGATCAGGCGGGCGTGTCCCTCGTCGTCCTCGATCATGACGATGCAGACCGTTTGTGGGTCACGATTCATGAGCGGGCTTCTCCGGGGACAGGGCGAGAATTTTCGGAAGGCTTATGCGAAAGATACTGCCCTGTCCAGGAACGGAATCGACGGTGACGTCGCCTTGCAGGCGCCGGACGAGCGTGCGGACATAGGCAAGGCCGATTCCCTCGCCCGGACGGTCCTGCACGCCGGAGCGGCGGAACAGCTCGAAGATGCGCTCGTGATCCTGGGCTGCGATGCCGCGGCCGTTGTCCGCGACCTCGAAGATCAGCCAATCCGCCTCGGTCCGTCCGCGGATGGCGATCCGGCCGGGTCGGGCGGGATCGAGATATTTGATCGCATTGTCCAGCAGGTTCCCGAACACCTGCTCCAGGGCGAGCCGGTCGGAGACGAGCGACGGCAGCGGGCCGGCGATGTCGATGGCGCAGCGCAGTTCGCCTGCCCGGTGGCGGTTGCTGGCGACCACGTTTTCCACGAGAGCCTGCATGGAAATCGGCTCCGGGTTCAGCGTCCGGCTGCCCTGGCGCGACAGGGCGAGGATGGCGTTGATCAGGCGGTCCATCTTCGTCGTCGACGTGCGGATAAAGCCGATGGCCTCCGGCATGTCCTCGGTGACCGCCCGCCGCGCCTCCGCCGCCGTGGCGTCGTCGCCGTCTGCCGGCCGGCGATTGAGGTCGGCGGCTACGCTGGCCAGTCCGGCCTCGAACTCGCTGGTGAAGCCCATCACGTTGACCAGCGGCGCGCGCAGATCATGGCTGACGATGTAGGCGAAGCGCTGGATCTCGTCGTTGGCCCGCTGCAACTCCATGGTGCGTTCGGAAACGCGCTGCTCCAGTGAATCGTTGAGGGCCTGGATCGCGTGCTGCGCCTGCATGAGGGCGCGCGTGTAGCCGACCGCGATCCACACGGCGCCGCCGACGACCAGCAGGATGAACAGGCCGCCCAGGATCGCCACCCATCCCGACGTCCTGGCCTGCCCGGTCAGGGCGCGGAGCTGGGTGTCGAGCTGGGCATCGGCGGGGGTGATCAGCTCGTCGAGCGAGCGCCGGGCATCGTCCATCAGCCGCATGCCGCGGCCGGTGCGCACGATGGCCAGGGAGTCGTCCCGGCGTCCGGCCCCCATCAGGGCGATGGTCTCCGCCAGCTCCTCCCGCTTTGCGGCGGCCAGACCGACGAGACGGTCGACGATGTGCAGCTCGCCGGCATCGCCATCGGCCAGTTCGTGCAGCCGGGCGATGGTGGCGTCCACCGCCGCGACCGCCGCCTCGTAGGGCTTGAGATATTGGCGGTCCTCGGTCAGCAGGTAGCCGCGCTGTCCGATCTCGGCATCCTGCAACTGGCTGAGCAGTGTCCCGGCGGCGACCCGCAGGGCCGTTATCCGGCTGACGGAGCGGGAATATTGCTGGGTGCTGTCCGCCAGCCATCCCGACATCATGATGATCGCCAGCAGCACGAAGGCGGCAGCGAGCAGCATCAGAAGGGCACGGCGGGTGACTGTGCTGCCGGACGTGGGCATCGCGGAGAGCCGTGCGGTGCGGGGAAGGATTAGTCCCTCTACCAATTCGCGGCAGGATTGGCAATCGGTTGACGGCTCGGGTCTTCCGGCGGCTGGGGATCTGCCGTCATGGCCCGATCCAGATCGGCAGGATCGATGCGACCAGGAGAAGCGCCAGCGCGATGTTGAGGGCTCTCCAGTGCCGGTCCCGGGTCAGCACGCGCCGGAGCAATTGGCCGCCCAGGCACCAGACCGACAGCGAGATCGAAGCGAAGCATCCGAATGCGACGCCGAGAATAACCGCGACCTCGACCGGACCGTCGCCAATCGACGAGAAAGATGCGGCGGCTCCGGTGGTCATCGCCCAGCCCTTCGGGTTGTAAAGGATAAGCCAGGCACCGCCTGCCAGGCTTGCCGGCTTGGCGACCGATCCGCTCGTCTTCGGGGCGCCCGTCCGTGACAGCTGAAGGGCCAGCCATAAAAGGTAAACCGTACCTGCGATCTTGACTACGGTCTGTATCGCCGGCACGGCAACGAATATGCCTTCGATCCCGGCCGCGGCGGCGGCGGCCATGCCGGCGAGACCCAGCGAAATGCCGGCGATCAGCGGAAGCGATCCCCGGTAGCCGAAATTCATGCCCGATGCGGTGGCCAGCGTCGTGGCCCCACCCGGAGAAATCGTTGCTGCCAACACGAACAGCGCGAGACCGCTCAACGTCTGCATCCCCTTCACCCCCGACCCGATGACCGGGGTTCTGGTTAGGGCGGCACGGCAAATTAGGAAATGGAATAATTTTAATATCGTTCATTACGATGTCTAATGGAATGGGTGGTTGGCGGCATCGCCATGATCGTCACGGCCGCGGTAGCACCCTTCCAGAAGGGGCTTGCGGCCACAGTTCCATCTTTCGTCATTTTTTGAAGCTGTTGGGACGGACGAATAGTTTTCCGCAGCTGCACACTGGCCTTACAGTCAAGCCATCGACCTGACCGGAAGGAGCGTGCGCGCGATGGAGCCCATCCTGTGGGAATGGATCAACGCCCTGGCGCGGTGGCTGCACGTCATCACCGCCATCGCCTGGATCGGATCGTCCTTCTATTTCATCCATCTCGACGCCTCGCTGCGCCGCTGGGCAGGCGCGCCGTCCGGGACGGCCGGCGACGCCTGGCAGATTCATGGCGGCGGCTTCTACCACATGACCAAATACATGGTCGCCCCGCCGCAGTTGCCGGAGGACCTGACCTGGTTCAAGTGGGAATCCTACGCGACGTGGCTCAGCGGCTTCTTCCTGATGTGCGTGCTGTATTACCGCGGCGCCGACCTGTTCCTGATCGACCAGGACGTGCTGGCGCTCAGCCATTGGCAGGCGGTGGCGATCAGCGTCGGTGCGCTGGTGGCGGGCTGGGTCGCCTATGACCTGATGTGCAAGTCGCCGCTCGGCCGCAACGACGGGGCGTTGGCTGTCGCCGGCTTCGTCATGCTGGTGGCGACCGCCTGGGGCATGACGAAGATCTTCAGCGGGCGCGGCGCCATGTTGCAGGTCGGCGCCCTGATGGCGACGATGATGGCCTGCAACGTCTTCATGCTGATCATCCCCAACCAGCGCAAGACGGTGGCCGCCATGCTGCGCGGCGAGACGCCGGACCCGTCGCTGGGCAAAAAGGCCAAGCAGCGCTCGCTGCATAACAACTACCTGACCCTGCCGGTCGTCTTCCTGATGCTGTCCAACCATTACCCGCTGGTCAGCTCCACCCGCTACAATTGGGTGATGGTGGCGCTGGTTCTGGTGGTCGGCACGGCGATCCGCCATTTCTTCAACAGCCGCCATGCCGGCAAGCCGACGCCCTGGTGGACCTGGGGGGTCGCCGCCGCCGGCATGCTGGGCTGCATCTGGCTCAGCACCCTGGGGCCGGCGACGGCCGACACGGCTGCGGCGGCGCCGGTGAAGGTCGGCTATGCCCAGGTGGAGGAGATCGTCGCCACCCGGTGCAGCATGTGCCATGCCGCCCAGCCGGTGTGGGAGGGCATCGCCACCCCGCCGCGCGGCGTCGTGCTGGAGGGCGACGGCATCCGCCGCCATGCCGAGCAGATCCGCCTGCAAGCCGGCTACAGCAGCGCCATGCCCCCCGCCAACATCACCGGAATCACCCCGCAGGAGCGGGCGGTGTTGGCGGCATGGTCCGGGGACATTAAGTAACCCTCCCTCACAGCACTCCATCGAACCGGACCCCCATGCCCGACCAGTCTATCGCCGTCCCCGTTTCCGCCGCCATCCGCGGGCGCCTGCTCAGCTTCCATCGCGCCCCCGCCGGGCCGGGCGATCTCGATTGCCTGACCTATCGTGAGGATGGGCTGCTGCTGGTCGGGGCGGACGGGCGGATTCTGGAGGTCGGCGACTGGGCCGACCTGCGCGGCCGGGTTCCGGACGGGGTGGCGGTCGACGACCACAGCGGCAAGCTCGTACTGCCGGGCTTCATCGACACCCACATCCATTTCCCGCAGACCCAGGTCATCGCCTCCTACGGCGCCCAGCTGCTCGACTGGCTGGAGAAATACACCTTCATCGAGGAGCAGCGCTTCGCCGATCCGGCCCATGCCGCCGCCAACGCCGCCTTCTTCATGGACGAGCTGCTGCGCAACGGCACGACCACGGCGGTGGTCTACGGCTCGGTCCACCCGCAGTCGGTCGATGCCCTGTTCGCGGAGGCCGAGGCGCGCGGCGCCGGGCTGATCGCCGGCAAGGTGATGATGGACCGTCATGCCCCGCCGGCCCTGACCGATACGGCCGACAGCAGCTACCGCGACGGCAAGGAGCTGATCGGCCGCTGGCATGGGACCGGGCGGCAGCGCTATGCCGTGACGCCGCGCTTCGCCATCACCTCGACGGAGGCGCAGCTGGAGGCGGCCGGCGCGCTGCTGCGCGAGCATCCCGGCGTCCACATGCAGACCCATTTGTCGGAGAACACCGACGAGATCGCCGAGGTCGGCCGCCTGTTCCCCGGTGCGCGCGACTACACCGACGTCTACGACCGTTTCGGGCTGCTGGGGCCGACCTCGCTGTTCGGCCACTGCATCCATCTGTTGGACGCGGAGATGGCCCGGCTGTCGGAGAGCGGCTCGGTCGCCGTTTTCTGCCCGACCAGCAACCTGTTCATCGGCAGCGGCCTGTTCGACCTCGACGCCTTGTCGAAGCCGGAGCGGCCGGTGCGCACCGCCATCGCCACCGATGTCGGCGGCGGCACCAGCTATTCCATGCTGCGCACGGCGGCGGAGGCCTACAAGGTGCTGCAGCTGCGGCGGCAGAACCTGCCGGCGCTCGCCGCCTTGCACTGGATGACCCGCGGCAATGCCGAGGCGCTGGGCATGGCCGGCGAGATCGGCAGCCTGGAGCCCGGCCGCTGGGCCGACCTCGTCGTGCTCGACCCCGCCGCGACGCCGGCTATGCGACATCGCATGAAGGCGGTGGACGGCGATCTGGAGGAGGAGCTGTTCATCCAGGTGACGCTGGGCGATGACCGTTCGGTCGCCGCCACCTACCTGCGCGGCCGCAATTCGCACCTGCGGCAAACCGGCGCTTGACCCAAGCCCCTAGTCCCTGTAGGAGTTCCGCCGTCATTGGGGAGTAGCCACCCGCCGGCAGCGATCCGGTGGGGTTCGCGTCAACAGACTTGGATGGTTCCGGCCTCCGGCCGTTACCGCCATGGCGCGCACGGCGACCAGTAGGGTCGACCCGGCGAGACCAGTGGATCGGACATCTCCGCGGCCAGCCGGAGTGCGTCCGGTTCCACTGTGTTGTCTGGCCCGGGAATAGCCATGATCGCCACGTCCCTCGCGCTCGCTTTCAGCCTTTCGATGGATAGCTTCGCCGCCGCTCTCGGCCGCGGGGCCTGTTCGCGCCGTGCCGGTTTGCCGGAAGCGGTGCGGGTCGGTGCCGCCTTCGGCGTCTGCCAGTTCGCCATGCCGCTGGTCGGCTGGGGCATCGGCATCGCCTTCGCCAGCCTGGTGGAGTCGGTCGATCACTGGATCGCCTTCGGCCTGCTGCTGGCGGTCGGCGGAGCGATGCTGCGCAACGCCATCCTGGACGGCGAGGATGAGGGCGAGGAGGATTGCGGCCCGGTGCGCAGCGTGCGCGCCGAATGGCTGGCCCTGCTGACCACCGCCGTCGCCACCAGCATCGACGCCGCCGCCGTGGGGGCGGGGCTGGCGCTGGTCGATGTCGACATGGTGACGACCTCGGCGCTGATCGGCGTGGTGACCTTCGCCGTGGCCTTCGGCGGCGTGCTGATCGGCAAGGCCGCCGGCAACCATCTGGGGCGCTGGGCCGAGATGGCCGGCGGCGTCGTGCTGATCGGGCTGGGCGCGAAGATCCTGCTGGAGCACACGATGGGGTGACCTTGGCGGGGTGAGGGGGCGGACGCCTCCTCCTTCCCATAGCTCTTACTCCGCCCCATAGCTCTTACTCTGCCAGCATCATCCCCATTTCCCAGAAATCCGCCTCCAGCCGGCTGGCCTGCCGGAAGATGGTCAGCAGCCGGGGGAAGCGCGCCTCGGTCATGCCGTCGGCGGCCAGCTGGTCCAAATTCTCCCGCGCCGCCCGCGCAACCTCCTGATAGGCCTCGCCGGCATATTCGGCGATCCAGACGCGATAGGGGTTGGCCTCGTCGAGCGCGCCCGGCAAGGCGGCCAGCCGGCGGCCGATCTCGCCATAGCCGATGATGCAAGGGCTGAGCGCGACATGCAGGTCCAGCAGGTCGCCGCGCAGGCCGGTTTCCAGCACATAGCGGGTGTAGGCCATCGTCGCTTTGGACTCTGCCGCCTGTTCCAGCTCGGCGGCCGGCAGGCCCCAGCCGGCGCACAGCCCGACATGCAGGTCCATCTCCATGTCGAGGATCGCCTTCAGCCCGTTCAGCGAGGCCCGCATCTCGCGCAGGTCGCGGCCCTTGTAGATGGCGAGCGCATAGGCGCGGGCGAAATGGATCAGGAACAGGTAATCCTGCACCAGATAATGGCGGAAGCACGCCTGCGGCAGCGTGCCGTCGCCCATCCCGCGCACGAAGGCATGGTCGACATAGGCCGACCAGTCCGGCCGCGCCCCGGCGACGAGCCGGTCGAACAGGTCGGGGGTGGAGGAGGTCGGGGTCATGGCGGCGGTCTCCGGTTTCGCTGACGAAGTGGGGCAGACATTCTACCCGCTATTCGCCGGTTTGCAGCAAGGCGCCGCGCACCCGCGCTTGGTGGAAGGCATAGAGGAACACGGCGATGCCGCCCGCCATGTAGACCATGTTCAGCCCGACCGCCCAGGCCAGATGGTCCCAGCGCAGCGTGCCGTCGAACACCAGCGCCCGCATGCCCTCGAACACATGGGCGGACGGCAGGGCGAGCGCCACCGGCTGGAGCCACACCGGCAGGACCGACACCGGGTAATAGACCGCACTGACCGGGGCCAGCATGAAGACGACGATCCAGGCCAGCCCCTCCGCCCCCATGCCGTAGCGCAGGATCAGCGCCACGATCAGCAGCCCCAGCGACCAGCCCAGCACGATCAAATTGGCGAAGAAGGCGGCGAGCGGAAGGCCGAGCGCGAAGACCGAATAGCCGAAGAAGGGAATCGCCAGCCCCGCCGCCGGCAGCACGCCGATCAGGGTGCGCAGCAGGCTCATGGTCATCAGCGCCGTCACCCATTCGCCGGGGCGGAGCGGGCTGACGAACAGATGACCCAGATTGCGCGACCACATCTCTTCCAGGAAGGAGATGGAGACGCCGAGCTGGCCGCGGAACAGCACGTCCCACAGCAGAACCGCGCTGACCAGCACGCCGGCGCCCTGCGCCACCCAGCCGCTGCCGCCGCCGCTGGATGAGGCCATGAACTGGTTGATGTAGCCCCACAGGATCATCTGCATGGTCGGCCAATAGGCCAGCTCCAGGATGCGCGGCCAGGACCCGCGCAGCAGGTACCAGTAGCGCAGCACCATGGCGCCGACCCGGCGCAGCGAGAAGTCCGCGCGCGGGATCGCCAGTTCATTCGGCTGCATCGGCGGTCTCCCCGGTGAGGATGCGGTCATCGGAGGCGCGGGCGATGTCGAGGAAGACCTCCTCCAGCGTCTGGCGGCCGTAACGGGCGAGCAGGGCCGACGGCGCGCCGCGGTCGACGATCCGCCCCTGCCGCATCATCAGCACGCTGTCGCACAGCCGCTCCACCTCCAGCATGTTGTGGGAGGCCAGCAGGATGGTGGCGCCGGTGCGCAGCCGGTAGCGTTCGAGATAGGTGCGGATCCAGTCGGCGGTGTCTGGATCGAGCGACGCCGTCGGCTCGTCCAGCAGCAGAAGCTCCGGGTCGTTCAGCAAAGCCTTGGCCAGCGCCACGCGGGTTTTCTGCCCCGCCGACAGTCCGCCCGACGGCCGATCCAGAAAACGCGACAGGTCAAGATGCTCAGCCAATTCTTGGACGCGCTTTTTGACGCATGTCAAACCGTAGAGGTGGGCATAAACGGTAAGGTTCTCCCGCACCGTCAGCCGATGGGGCAGTTCGACGTAGGGGGAGGAGAAGTTCATGCGCGGAAGCACGGCATGCCGATGGCGCGCCATGTCGACGCCCAGGATCTCCACTGTCCCGGCCGTCGGCAGCAACAGCCCCAGCAGCATCGAGATGGTCGTCGTCTTGCCCGCGCCGTTGCCGCCCAGAAGGCCGGTGACGCTGCCGCGCGGCACGGTGAAGCCGATGGCGTCGACCGCCGTGACGTCCCGCCCGTCCGGGGTGGGGAAGCGCTTGGTCAGCCCCTCCGCCCGGATGGCGGGGGCAACGGCGGGTGTGGCCGGCTGCTGCTGTGGGATGGTTCGTTCGGTCATGGGCACAGAATATGGCGGCACGCGCCGCAACCGCCAGGGGCATGCGGCCCAGGGGCGAGGATCGAAACGAGGATCGGGACAGGGATCATGGTGACGCTCGCCAGCGCGCTGACCGCACCGGTCCCGGCCTCTCCGGCGCCGCCGCACTGGGCGCAGCCCGACGGCCGCATCACGCTGCGCACGCTGATCGTGATCCGCTGGGTCGCGGTACTCGGGCAGCTGGCCGCGGTGACCTTCGTCAATCTCGGGCTGGGCTTCCCGCTGCCGCTGGGGCCGGTGCTGGCCGCCATCAGCGCGTCGGCCCTGCTGAACGTGGTGGCGATGACCCAGCGCGGCGGCCGGCTGCGGCTGGCCGACCGCGACGCGGCGCTGTATCTCAGCTACGACATGCTGCAGCTGACGCTGCTGCTCTATCTGACCGGCGGGTTGAGCAACCCCTTCGCCATCCTGCTGCTGGCGCCGATGACCGTGGGTGCGGCCATCCTGTCGCGCTACAGCACGGTGCTGCTGACCGGGCTGAACCTGATCTGCCTGACGGCACTCGCCCTCTGGCACTTCCCGCTGCCGTGGGAGGAGCCGGTGCGCTCGATGGCGCCGCTCTATGCCTTCGGCGTCTGGCTGTCGCTGACTGTGTCGTCGGTCTTCATCGCCGGCTACGTCTTCCGCGTCGCCGCGGAAGCGCGGCGCTTCGCCGATGCGCTCGCCGCCTCGCAAGTGGCGCTCGCCCGCGAACAGCGGCTGGGTGCGCTGGGCGCGCTCGCCGCCGCTGCCGCGCACGAGCTGGGCTCGCCGCTCGGCACCATCGCCGTGGTGGCGAAGGAGCTGGCGCGCGACCTGCCGCCGGACAGCCCCTATGGCGAGGATGTCGAGCTTCTGCAAAGCCAGGTGATGCGCTGCCGCGAGATCCTGGCCGATCTGGCGCGCAAGCCGGAGGCCGACGGCGGCGATCCGTTCGAACGGCTGCCGCTGACCGCGCTGATCGAGGCCGCCGCCGCCCCGCACCGTCTCGGCCACATCGACTTCGCCGTGGAACCGCATCCGGTCGGCGAGGCGGAGGAGCCCTTCCTGCGCCGCAGCCCGGAGATCATCCACGGCATCGGCAACTTCATCCAGAACGCCCACCAGTTCGCCCGCCACAAGGTGACGGTCGCCGCCGCCTGGGACGGGCGCGGCGTCACCATCACGGTGATGGACGACGGACCGGGCTTCCCCTCCCACCTGCTGGGCCGCATCGGCGAGCCGTACCTGTCGGTGCGCGGCGAGCGCTCCGGCCCTAAGGGGCAGACGGGCGGCGGGCATATGGGGCTCGGCATTTTCATCGCGCAGACGCTGCTGGAAAAGACCGGCGCGACCGTGCGCTACACCAACAATCCGCCGGACGGCGCGCCGCCCGCTGATCAGGCCGCCGGCGGGCACTCCAATCAGGGCGGAACCGGTGCGCGGATTTCCGTGCGCTGGAAGACCATCAACGCCAAGAAATGAGGTTTCACGGTGGACACCCTCAAAACAACCGATGACATGCTGTCGGGCGATGCCGTCAAACTGACCTTCACTGGCGACGTCACCCGCAGCCTCCTGATCGTCGACGACGACGCCCCCTTCCGCACGCGGCTGGCCCGCGCCATGGAAAAGCGCGGTTTCAACGTCGTCGCGGTCGACAGCATCCAGCTCGGCATCGAGGTGGCGCAGGAATCGGCCCCCGCCTTCGCGGTGGTCGATCTGCGGCTGGGCGATGGCAACGGGCTGGACGTGGTGTCGGCCCTGCGCGACGCCCGCCCCGACGCCCGGATCGTCATGCTGACCGGCTACGGCAACATCGCCACCGCCGTCGCCGCGGTGAAGGCCGGCGCCGTCGATTACCTGCCGAAGCCGGCCGATGCCGACGCGGTGGAATCCGCGCTGCTGGCCGATGGCCGCCCGCTGCCCCAGCCGCCGGAAAACCCGATGTCGGCCGACCGTGTCCGCTGGGAACACATCCAGCGCGTCTTCGAACAGTGCGACCGCAACGTGTCGGAAACCGCGCGCCGCCTGAAGATGCACCGCCGCACGCTCCAGCGCATCCTGAACAAGCACGCCCCGCGCGCCTGAGCTGGAGCGGTTCAGGCCCGACATGCGAACGGCCCGCCCCGGATCGGGAGCGGGCCGTTCGCATGTCGGGTATCGTGCTTGCCGCTCGTGATTGGGACACGGGAAAAGATCGCCTGCACTCACCCCGGCCGGGACCGGCATTCTGGCAACGCCGGCCATGGCGGTCAGGCATCGGGCCAGCCATATCGCCGTCCGGGACTGAATTCCGCCGGGGCCATCCTGTCGCTCAGCCGGGGGTCAATTGCGCATCGGCAGGGCGGGGCCGTCTTCAAGAAATTCGATCATGCGCCGTTCGACCCGCAACAGCACTTCACGGGCAGACAGGTTATGGCACGCACGGCTGTGGTCGCGGATCAGCCTGATCGCGCTGACGGTGGCGGATTCCTGACGGTACGGCATGACGCAATCTCCGTCCAAAAGACATAGGAACTCTATACCTTTTACAGTATCCGTTATAGCATAAAAATGCGTGTGCAGAACAATTTGTCGCACGTCGGAAACGGGAATTCGGTTTGTCCGGTGCTAACGGTCCGACGCCGTGCATCAGGGTCCGCCACCCGCTTTCCGGCATCGCTCACCGTTGGGCCGCACCCTCTAAAATCGTCGGGAAAGTGTGACAACGGCAGCCGGGACGGCTGAGAAACCGTACCGGCGCGGAACGTCGACGTACCGCCCGGCGTTGGCGGAATGGGTCTTCGCATCCGGTCCCGGACTCGCCCGCGCTGGGAAAATCGCGGAAATGACCGTGGCCCGGCCGGTGCGATCGAACGTCTTGCAACCTGTCCTTCCGGGTAACCCCCATTATGCCCGGTCCTGCATCGACGGTTCATACTGCACTGCAACAGGGTCAGGAAGGCTACCCACTGCGCGCCCATTGCTCGCCGCATGCACTGGATGGCCGATGCAACGGCTGGACTAACACTGCGTTTCAGCCAATCGGACGAACCGCCGAGCCTGCCCACCGGACAGCATCCGCTGCCCGGAATGGAGGATCGGGCAAACGGATGGTCCTATGGCCGCGCTTTCTGGTCGTTACGCGAGGAGGACCCTTTGGCCACCCAGGAACTTCAGGAACAACCCCGACGCAACAACCCTGAGTCTCGGCGGGGCCCCGGGTCCATGTCGCCCGGCATCTCATATGATCTGTCGGCCAGCGCCGCCAGTGCGGTGCGCCGGACCACGGGGTTGTTGCGGCGGCACAAGCTGCTGATCGGTACGGTGATCGTGGTCGGCACCGGGTTGGCGGCCCTGGTCGCCTTCCGGATGACGCCGCTCTACACCGCCGAAACACTCATCATGGTGGAGCACCGCAAGAACACTGTCCTCAACTTCGAGGGGGTGGTGTCCGACATGACCCCCGACATCAGCGCGCTGCAAAGCGAGGTCGCGATCCTGAAGTCGCCGGCCTTCGCCGAAAAGGTGGTGGCGAAACTCAAGCTGATGAACGATCCGGAGTTCAATGCCTCGCTGCGTCCGCCGCCCCCCGGATGGGTGTCGGCGCTGAACCCGCGCAACTGGATCCCCGACAGCTGGAAAGCGTCCAGCGGCGTGCCGCTGTCGCCGGAGGAGATCGAGCGCAACCACCTGACCTCCGTGGTCAACGCCGTGCTTGACAACACGTCGGTGCGTCCGCAGGGCCGTTCCTACGTCATCGCCGTCAGCTTCGACAGCGAGGATCCGCGCAAGTCGTCCCTGATCGCCAACACCATGGCCGACCTCTATCTGGTCGATCAGCTCGACGAGAAGTTCAAGGCGTCCAAGCGCGCCACCCAATGGCTGGAGGAGCGGCTGACCGACCTGCGCAAGGAAGCGCAGACCACCGGCGACGCGGTGGAGAAGTACCGGACCCAGCATGGCCTGACCACCTCGTCCAACAACGAGAGCACCGTGGTCGGCCAGCAGCTGAGCCAGCTGAACGCCGACTATATCCTCGCCCGCACCAAGCGGCAGGAGGCGGAGACCAAGCTGCGCGACGTCACCGCCATGGCGAATTCGCCGCGCGGCGCCTCGGCGGTGGGCGACGTCATGGGCTCGCCGCTGATTCAGGCCCTGCGCGAGCGCGAGGTCGATCTCCAGCGCCAGATCGCCGACGCCACCAACCGCTACGGTGCCAAGCACCCGATGCTGCAGGCCCTGCAAAGCCAGCTGCGCGACCTCCAAGGCCAGATCAAGTCCGACGTCGGCAAGATCGTCTCCAACCTCAGCAACGAGGTGGAACTGGCGAAGGGCCGCGAGCAGGGGCTGAAGGCCAGCCTGGATCAGGCCGAGGCCAAGCAGAACGAGCAGCAGCAGGCGACCGTCGGCCTGCGCACGCTGGAACGCGACGCCACCACTGCCCAGTCGATGTACGAGGCGCTGCTAACCCGCTCGCAGCAGATCGCGGCGCAGAACGATATGCGGCAGCCTGACGCCCGCATCGTGTCGGAGGCCTCGATCCCGCTCGACCCGTCGCAGCCGAACCGCAAGCTGATCCTGCTGCTGGCGCTGGTGGCGTCGGGCACGCTGGGCGTGCTGCTGGCCATGCTGCGCGAACGGGCCGAGAGCGGATTCCGCAGCCCGCACCAGTTCGAGACGGCGACCGGCGTCCGCAGCCTGGGCATCGTGCCGCGCATCCCGCGCTTCGGCGGGTCGCCGGCCGCCTATGTGGTGGACAAGCCGATCTCCGCTTTCGCGGAATCGATGCAGAACCTGCGCACCTCGCTGCTGCTCGCCAATCCGGACGGGCGGCACCGGGTGATCCTGTTCAGTTCCTCGGTCCCCGGCGAGGGCAAAAGCTCCGTCGCCGCCGCCTTCGCCCGCACCTGCGCCAACGCCGGCCAGCGGACGATCCTGGTCGATTGCGACCTGCGGCGGAAGTGCCTGCACGAGATGCTGGGCATGTCCAACAACCGCGGTCTGGCGGAGGTGCTGGCCGGCACCGCGACGCTGGAGGAGGTGATCCAGGTCGATCCGCGCACCGGCCTGCACGTCATTCCCGCCGGCCATGGCCGCACGCTGCCGCAGGACACGCTGGGCTCGTCGGGCATGCATCAGCTGCTGTCGCGCCTGTCGGTCAATTACGACCGCATCGTGCTGGATTCGCCGCCGGTGCTGGCGGTGTCGGAAGGCAAGCTGCTGGCGGCCCTCGCCGACCAGACCGTCTTCATCGTCCGCTGGGGCATGACCAAGCGCGGCACCGCGATGGCCGGGCTGAAGGAGGTGATCGAGGCCGGCGGCGAGGTGGTCGGGGTCCTGTTCAGTCAGGTCGATACCCGGCGCCATGCCCAGTATGAGTTCCCGGACAGCGGGCGCTACCACGGCTACCGCCGCTACTACGCGAACTGAGGACAAGGCCCCTCGGCCGGCCGAAAGCCGGCCGAGGATCTTTTGCGCAGTGCGTCACGATTCCATCAACCACCGAAGAGCCCATGAATGTCCGCTGGACACCGCATCTTCCGGAACATCCGCGCCCTTGCCGCCGCGAAAACGGCGACGATGGCGAGCGGGCTGGTCACCGCGGCCTGGACCGCGCGGGTTCTGGGACCGGACAGTTTCGGCGTGCTGGGCTTCGGCACTTCGCTGATGGCCTATGCGGCGCTGTTCGTGAACATGGGCCTGTCAACTTATGCAATCCGTGAGATTGCGAGAAATCGCGAGCAGGACGACCACCGCGAGCGGGCGGCCGAGCTGTCGGAACATGTGCTGACCCTGCGCACCGTGCTGGCCCTGGTGGTCGGCGTCCTCTATGCGGCCTTCGTCCTCTCGCTGGACAAACCAATGGAGGTGAAGGCGGTTCTTCTGGTGCAGGCGGTCCAGTTGCTCGGGAACGCCTTGGTCCTCGACTTTGTTTATCAGGCGACCGAGAAGATGGGGGTGATCGCCACGCGCGAGATCGGCACCTCCATCGGCTCGATGCTTCTCGTTTTCCTGCTGGTGCGTGGGCCTGAGGACGCCATCACCGCAGCCGCCATCACCGGCGGTTCCATCACCGTCAACGCGCTGGTGATGATCGGCCGCTTCCGCCGCGACTTCGGCCATCTGCGCCCCAGGGTCGACCTGACGGTGTGGCGCGAGATCCTGACGGCGGCGATGCCGATGGCGGTCGGCGTCTTCGCCTGGGCGATCTTCACCCATCTCGACGTGGTGATGCTGGGCTTCCTGGCCCCGCACACCGAGGTCGGCTGGTACAGCGCGGCGGTGAAGATCCAGACCCTGGCCAATCTGGTCGGCAACATCGTGATGAACGCCTTCCTGCCGCAGCTGGCCGCCGCCTATGGCGAACTCGGGCCGATGCGCGACCGGATGCGGGCCTATGCCGGCGTCATGCTGGCGGTCGGCGGGCTGGTCATCGCCGGCGGCTTCGCCCTGGCGCCGTCCATCCTCGGCACGCTGTTCGGCGATGCCTACGCCCCGGCGACGCTGGCTCTGCGCCTGCTGATGCTGGCTTCGGCGGTGGTCTACGCCAACATGATCCTGGGCAATCCGCTGCTCGTCTGGCACCGGCAGACCGGCTACATGGTCGCCATGCTGTCGGGCGGCGCGCTGAACGCGCTGCTGAACATCTGGTGGATCCCCCGCTACGGCATCGAGGGCGCCGCGATGGCGACCTTCACCGCGGAGCTGGCCGCCACCGTCGCCATCGCCTGGATCCACCGGCAGACGGTCGGGGAGCTGTATGGCGGGATCGCCGCGCGGGCTCTGCTGTGCGCCGGCGCGGCCATAGCCGCGGCGCTCGCGCTCGACAGCTTCGCCGCCCCGCTGTTCGACCGGTTGCCGGCGCTGGTGCATTTCGTCGCCGGCAGTGTGGCGATGGTCGCGGTCTATGCGGCGATGGCCGTGCTGACCGGACTGGTCCACCTGAAACGGTTGCGGCGGCTGACCAGCGCCACGGCCTGAGAGGGGCGGGCCGTGGCTGGATGGATGGTTCAACCCTCAATTCTGCAAGGCCGGGTCGAGGGATACCGGCAGCAGGAACGGAATGCGCCTATTGCACCACTTTCGAACGTCTCTGTTGGTGCCTCCAAGCATTCATTTGGCCCCGGCGAGGGTTAGTACCATTAATACGGCGGAGATCTGCAATCATGGTCTTTTCATCGGACGGTGATTTCTGAAACACTTCGCGCTGCACAACGCCGGCAACGAGGTACTTCATCGTCACGGCGAAGTCACAATAAGAAAACAATTTCGAATTTCGAGGTTTCTCCGTCTGCATGCTTGGCAACAGGGCATGGCACGCGGGGCGTCTCCAAACTCTCGGCAACCCGCCGCCGGTGGCGGGGCCTCAGCAAACCGCAGGAGCGACGATGCTTCCCAAGACTTTTTCCGATCGTAACGTCTGCGTCCTCGGGCTCGGCTATGTCGGCCTGACGCTGGCGGTCGCGATGGCGGACGCCGGCTTCCAGGTGCACGGGGTCGAGGTGCGGCAGGACGTGCTCGACAAGCTCGGCCAGGGCAACCCGCACTTCCACGAGCCGGGCCTGACGGAGAAGCTGCGCCACGTCATCGCACGCGGCCGGCTGACATTCAGCCGCAGCCAGGAGGATTGCAGCAAGGCCAGTGTCTTCATCATCACGGTCGGCACGCCGCTCAGCAAGGACGGCCGGGTCCGCACCGACATGATCGAGGCGGCGACCCGTCAGGTCGCCGGCAGCCTGCATGACGGCGATCTGGTCATCCTGCGCTCCACCGTGAAGCTGGGCACCACCCGCAACGTCGTGGCGCCGATCCTGCGCGCCACCGGCAAGAAGTTCGACATCGCCTTCTGCCCGGAGCGCACGCTGGAAGGCCAGGCGCTGCTGGAGCTGAACCAGCTGCCGCAGATCATCGGGGCGGAGAGCCTGGACGTCGCCACCCGTGCGGCGCAGATCTTCGGCTTCCTGACGCCGACCACCGTCAAGGTCTCCACCCTGGAGACGGCGGAGCTGATCAAGCTGGTCGACAACACCTACCGAGACGTCACCTTCGCCTTCTCCAACGAGATCGCCAAGCTGTGCAACGCCATGGAGATCTCGGCGGTCGAGGTGGCGCGCGCCGGCAAGCTGGGCTATCCGCGCACCAACCTGCCGCTGCCCGGCCCGGTCGGCGGCCCCTGCCTGGAGAAGGATCCCCACATCCTGATCGAGGCGGCGCGCGAGGTCGGCGTCGAGATGGCGATCACCGCCGCCGGCCGTCTGGTCAACGAAAGCCAGCCGGTCGAGGTCGCCGACTTCCTCGGCAAGCTCGCCAATTCGATGCAGGGCTTCCCGGAGGTGCCGACCATCAGCCTGATGGGCCTCGCCTTCAAGGGCCGTCCGGCGACCGACGACCTGCGCGGCACGATGGCCAAGCCGGTGCTGGAGGAGCTGCGCCAGCGCTTCCCGACCGCCCGCCTGCGCGGCTTCGACGCCGTGGTTCGCCCCGACGACATCCGCTCCTTCGGGCTGGAGCCGGCGGCCAACATGGCCGAGGCGGTGTCCGGCGCCAATCTGGCGGTGATCCTCAACAACCACCCGGTCTTCACCTCCATGCCGCTGCCGGATCTGGCCCAGCGGATGGACCGTCCGGGCGTGATCTACGACTTCTGGAACAACTTCAACAGCCGTGACGTCGACCTGCCGGACGGCACCGCCTACGTGGCGCTCGGCAGCCATGGCGCCGCCCGCTACGCGCATGTGGCCTGACGAAAACCGGGCCCGCAAAGGGCTTTGGCCAAGCGGTTTGGGAAGAGGAATTTGACCGACATGAAACACTATCTCGTCACCGGCGGCAGCGGCTTCATCGGCGCCGCCCTGGTCCACCGTCTGGTCCGTGACGGCCACCGCGTCCGCGTTCTGGACGACAATTCGCGCGGGCACACCGGGCGGCTGGCCGGCGTGCTCGACGACGTGGAGTTCGTCCAGGGCGACATCCGCGACGCTGACGCCGTGCGCGGGGCGGTGCGCGGCGTCGACGGCGTGCTCCATCTGGCCGCCGTCAACGGAACCAAGCATTTCTACGAGAAGCCGGAAGTGGTGCTGGACGTCGGCGTGCGCGGCATGCTGAACGTGCTGGACGCCTGCCGCGCCGACGGCGTGGGCGATCTGGTCGTCGCCTCCTCCTCGGAAGCCTACCAGACCCCGCCGATGGTGCCGACGCCGGAGGATGTGCCGCTGGTGGTGCCGGACGTGCTGAACGCCCGCTACAGCTACGGCGGCTCCAAGCTGATCTCGGAGCTGCTGGCCGTCAACTGGGGCCGCAGCGGCTTCGACCGCGTCGCCATCTTCCGTCCGCACAACGTCTACGGCGCCGACATGGGCTGGGAGCATGTGGTGCCGGAATTCTCCCGCCGCGCGGTGGAGGCCATCGCCGGCCATCCGAGCGGCACGGTGCCCTTCAAGATCCAGGGCGACGGCCGCCAGACCCGCGCCTTCGTCCACATCGACGACGCCATCGACGGCATCGTGACGGTGGTCGACAAGGGCGAGCATCTCGGCATCTACCATGTCGGCAACCCGGAGGAGGTCACCATCGCCGACCTCGCCCGCCAGACGGTCGCCTGCCTCGGCCGCGAGGCCCAGGTGATGCCCGGCCCGGCGGCTCCCGGCGGCACCGACCGCCGCAGCCCCGACATCGCCAAGCTGACCGCGCTGGGCTTCACCCCGCGCATCCCGCTCTCCGCCGGCCTGCCCGGCGTGGTCGAGTGGTATGCCGAGCGAGCGCGTGCCGATCTGGGGCGCATGGGGCAGGCGGCGGAGTAGGGCGTCATCAGGGGAGCGTGACCGGCGGTCGTGCTCCCATCCGTCATCCCCGCGAAGGCGGGAGTCCGCGTTCGCGGGGATGACGGCCGATGAGGCATTCGTTCGCACAAGATCTTAAGGAGACGGCCCGCATGGACCGCAACAGCCGCATCTTCGTCGCCGGGCACCGGGGACTCGTCGGATCCGCCATTCTGCGGCGGCTGACCGAGGCCGGGCACACCGACCTCGTGATCCGCGACCGGTCGCAGCTCGACCTGACCGATCAGGCGGCGGTGCGCGCCTTCTTCGACCGCGAGGGCATCGAACAGGTGATCCTGGCCGCGGCGAAGGTGGGCGGCATCCTTGCCAACGACCGCTTCGGCGGCGATTTCATCCGCGACAATTTGCTGATCCAGAACAACGTCATCGACGCCGCCTGGCGTGCCGGCGTTAGCAAGCTGCTGTTCCTCGGGTCCTCCTGCCTTTATCCCAAGCATGCCGAACAGCCGATCAAGGAAGAGGCGCTGCTGACCGGCGAGATGGAGCCGAGCAACAAGCCCTACGCCGTCGCCAAGATCGCCGGCATCACCATGTGCCAGGCCTACCGGCGCCAGTACGGCTTCAACGCCATCTGCGCCATGCCGTCCAACCTGTACGGCCCCGGCGACCATTTCGAGCCCGAGACCTCGCATGCGCTGCCGGGCATGATCCGGCGCTTCCACGATGCCAAGGTGGCGGGCGACCCGACGGTCACCCTGTGGGGCACCGGCACGCCGCGGCGCGAGTTCCTCTATGTCGACGACATGGCGGATGCCTGCCTGCATCTGATGGACCATTACGACAGCGGGGAAATCATCAATGTCGGCCCCGGCGAGGACATCGCCATCGCCGACCTCGCCGCGTCGATCCGCGACACCGTCGGCTACACCGGCACGCTGACCCACGACCTGAGCAAGCCCGACGGCCACCCGCGCAAGCTGATGGACGTGTCGCGCCTGCTCGCCACCGGCTGGCGCCCGAAGGTGTCGCTGGAGGAGGGGCTGCGCCGCACCTACGACTGGTTCCTGGAGAATGCCGCTCCGGAGCGTCGCCAAGTCCCCAAGCAGGCAGCGGAGTAAAGCCCGATGCCGGACGATTCCATCCATCTGCGGCCGCCGGCTTTCGACCGGCCGGCTTCCAAGGCTTCAGCGGGCGCGCCTTCCCTGGCGGAGGTGCCCGTGCCGGAAGAACTGCTGCTCGTGGCGCAGAGCTATTGGCCGGAACCGGCCGGCAGCGCGCCGATGATGACCGACCTCGCCACCGCCTTCGCGGCGGCCGGGGCCGAGACCACGGTGCTGACCGCGCGTCCCAACTATCCCGGCAACAAGGTCTATGACGGCTACGCCGACGGGGCGCAGGACAGCAAGACGGTGGAGGGCGTTCTGATCGAGCGCCTGCACACCATCCCGCCGGCCGGCGGCGGCATGAAGGCCCGGCTGATCCACGAGGGCGTGCTGCATGCCGGCTTCGCCGCCGCCCGCGCCCGCGGCCGGGTCGGGCGGCACACCGCCGTGCTGTCGCTCTGCCCGTCGATCCTGTCGGTGGCCATCGCCAACCGCTTCAAGGCGCCGGGCGGCCGCCACGTTGCCATCGTCCACGACATCCAGTCCGGCCTCGCCGGTGCCTTGGGCATGGGCGGCAAGGCGGCGGTCAAGGCGATCCGCGCCATGGAGCGCGCGGCCCTTAACCGCGCCGACGCCATCGTCGTCCTGTCGGAGCCGATGCGCGGCGTGCTGGAGGAGCTGGGCGTCACCCGGCCGATCCATGTGATCCCCCCCCATGTCGATGCCGACGCGGTCCACCCGCTGCCGCGCCCCGACCAGCCGCCGACCGCGCTCTACAGCGGCGCCTTCGCCCGCAAGCAGGGGCTGGAGCAGGTGCTGGACATGGCCGGGCACTTGGCGGAACTGATGCCGCAGGCCCGCATCAAGATGCGCGGGCAGGGCGGCCTGGAGGAGGAGCTGAAGGGCCGCGCCCGCGCCATGGGGCTCGGCAACGTGATCTTCCAGCCGCTGGCGCCGAAGGACCAGCTGAACGAGGCGATGGCGGAAGGCGACGTCCATCTGGTGCCGCAGCGGCCCGAAGGGGCGGCCTTCGCCATGCCGGGCAAGGCGGTGACCATTCTCGCCGCCGGCCGGCCCTTCGTCAGCACCTGCCTGCCGGGATCGGCGCTCGCCACGCTGGAGGCGCAGGTCGGCGCCTTCCTGTGCACCCCGCCGGAGGAGCCGCGCGCGATGGCCGAGGCGGTGGCCGCCCTGTTGTCGGACCCCGCCCGCGCCACCGCCATGGGCCGCCGTGGCCGCGCCTGGGTGGAGGCGAACGCCACGCGTGCCGTGGCGCTCGACCGCTACGCCCGCCTTCTGTTGGGAGAGGCAGCATGAAGAAACCCGCGCTGGTCTTCAGTTGGGAGATGTTCGGCCCCTACCACATGGACCGGCTGGAAGCGGTCGGCCGCCGGCTGGGCCATGCCTATGACGTGATCGGGCTGGAGGTCGGGTCGAAGTCGCACACCTACGCCTGGGATTCGACCGGGACGGGGCAGAATTTCCGCAAGATCACCCTGTTCCCCGGGCAGTCGAAGGCCGACCTGTCGAAGGCCGCGGTCTACCGCGCCCTGCTGCGCGAATGCCGCAACGCCGACGCGCGCTACGTCTTCCTCTGCCATTACGAGGACCCGGACGTCTTCGCGCTCGCCCTGACCATGCGGCTGATGGGCCGCAAGGTCATCAACATGAACGCCTCCAAATACGACGACAAGCCGCGCATCCTGTGGCGCGAAATGGTCAAGAGCGTCTTCTACTCCCCCTATCAGGCGGGGATCGGCGGCAGCCACCGCACGGTGGATTACTTCCGTCTGCTGGGACTTCCGAAGGACCGGCTCTACATCGGGTACGACACGCTGTCGTTGGACCGCATCCGCCGACTGTCCGGGATGGAACCGGCCCCTGGGGGAGTACCCTTCGCCGACCGCCACTTCACCATCATCGCGCGCTTCGTCCCGAAGAAGAACTTGTTCCGGGCGGTCGAAGCCTATGACATTTACCGGCGGCTGGCCGGTCCCGCCGCCCGACCGCTCCACCTCTGCGGATCCGGTCCGCTGGAGGCGGAGCTGCGGGCCGAGGTGACGCGGCGCGGGCTGGACGGGTCGATCGTCTTCCGCGGCTTCCTCCAGGAAAAGGGGATCGCCGAGACGCTGGGGTCCACGCTCTGCCTGCTTCTGCCGTCGCTGGAGGAGCAGTTCGGACTGGTGGTGAACGAGGCCCTCGCCATGGGCGTTCCGACCATCCTGTCCGACCAGTGCGGGGCACGCGACGTGCTGATCCGCAGCGGGTTGAACGGCCACATCGTGGAGCCGGACAACCCCGAGGGGCTGGCGCGCTACATGCTGTCGGTCGCGGGCGACGAGGACGAGTGGCGCCGCCTGAGCCTGAACGGGCGGCCCTTCCAGGCGTTGGCCGACGCCAGCTTCTTCGCCCTGTCGGTGGAGAAGGCCGTGGTGGCGCTGGGCGGCCCGAAGGCGGAGCGCAGCGCGGACACGGACTATGTGTCCGACTATTCCGCCGACCCGGAGGGTGGCCAGCATGGCCGGTCGACCGGAGCGGCACTGACCGGGAGTTGACGATGGAACGGAACGCGCGCACCCATGTGGTCGTCTCCGGGCGCCTGCCGCCGCCGGTGGATGGGATGAGCCGGGTGACGGCCCTGGTGCTGGAGCGTCTGCAGGACCGCATGCGGGGGCGCGGCCGCGTGGAGGTCGCCGACCTGTCGCCCGGTTGGAACGGCGGCGGCGCCGTCTACCATCTGCGCAAGATGACGCGGGTGTTCGGCACCATGGGCCGGCTCGCCGCCGGGCTGCGCAAGCCGGACCGCCGTTTCTACATGCCGGTGGATTCGGGCTGGGGCGCGCTCTACACCGCAGCCCTCGCCGGGACCGCGCGGCTGTTCGGCTATGAGCGGGTGCTGCACCATCACTCCTTCGCCACCATCAGCAAACCGACCTGGCGGATGCGGCTGCTGACCCGTGTCGCCGGCAGCGACTGCACCCATGTCCTGCTGTGCCCGGCGATGCAGTTGCGCTTCCAGTCGATCTATCCGGCGGCGCGCACCTGCATGACCATGTCGAACGCCATCTTCTCGGTTCCCGGCGCCCTTCCGCGTCCGCGGCGCGACGGTCCCCTGCGCATCGGCCATCTGTCGAACCTGTGCAGCGAGAAGGGGCTGGACACGCTGTTCGCCCTGCTGCGCGCCCTGCAACTCGACGGGGTGGACGCCAGGCTGGTGCTGGCCGGTCCGGGGCTGAAGCCGAAGGACAACGCGATGATCGCCGCCGGGCTGATGGCCTTCGACGGGGCGGTCGAGTATCACGGCCCGGTCCATGGCGAGGCCAAGGAGGCCTTCTACCGCGACATCGACGTCTTCGTCTTCCCGACGCGCTACCGCAACGAGGCGCAGCCGCTGGTGCTGTTCGAGGCGATGGCCGCCGGCGTGCCGGTGCTGGCCTATGAGCGCGGCTGCATCGGCTCCGACATTCCGGCTGACGGGCTGGTGCCGCAGAATGCCGACTTCGTGAAGGCGACCGTCCCGATCCTGTCGGCCTGGGCCGACGACCGCGAGGCGCTCGCCGCCGCCTCGGCGCAGACGCTGACCCGTGCGCGCGTGGCCTTCGAGACCAGCCGCAGCGGCCTGGACCTGCTGCTCGACCGCATCGCCGGGCCGCACCCGGCCGCCGCAGCCGCCACGGTGCCGGCCAAGCGCCGCGTGGCAGGGTAGGGGAGAAGCCAGGGGCGGCTTTACGCCCCACTCCCCAGCGGCAGCGCCGTCTCGAACTTGATTTCCTTCAGGGCGAAGTTGGAGCGGATGCGGACCTGGAAGGGCAGCTGGAACACGAACTCTTCCAGAAAGCGGTTGTAGTCGGCAATGGCCCGCACCGCGACCCGCAGCAGATAGTCGGCGTCGCCCGACACCGCGTAGCATTCCAGAACCTCCGGCCGTTTGCGCACCGCATCGATGAAGATGGCGGCGGTCTCGGCGGAATGGCGGTCCAGCGTGACATGGGCGAAGACGCACTCGCCGACCGACGCCGCCTTGGGATCGACCAACGCCGTGTAGCGGCGGATCACCCCGGTTTCCTCCAGCGACTTCAGCCGACGCCAGCAGGAGGAGGGCGAGGTGCCGACCCGGTCGGCCAGCTCCTGCACGGTCAGGCGCGAATCCTCCTGCAAGGCGACCAGGATTTTGATGTCGATTTCCGATAGGGCGGCAGGCAACGGCAAAAATCTCCGGTCACAGGCGGAACGCCGAAAAATCCTGCCAAAATCATAGGTGTGCCCGCCTCACTTTGAAAGCTCTTTCCACGGACAGTCCGGCATACTGATCGCAGGACAATTCAAGGGAGAGGCGATCATGGCCGACATGTGGGACAACCCGATGAAGACCGACGGATTCGAGTTCATCGAATTCACCGCGCCGGACACCGTGGCGCTGGGCCGCCTGTTCGAGCAGCTGGGCTTCACGGCAATCGCCCGCCACCGGTCGAAGGACGTCACGCTCTACCGCCAGGGCGACGTGAACTTCATCGTCAATGCCGAGCCGTCGGGCTTCCCGCGCAACTTCGCCGCCCAGCACGGTCCGTCGATCTGCGCCATCGCCTTCCGTGTCGGCGACGCCGCCTTCGCCTATCGCCGGGCGCTGGAGCTTGGCGCCTGGGGTGTCGAAACCCGCGTCGGCGCCATGGAACTGAACATCCCCGCCATCAAGGGCATCGGCGATTCGCTGATCTACCTCGTCGACCGCTATGCCGACCGCGGCAGCATCTATGAGGTCGATTTCGTGCCGCTTCCGGGAGTGGACCAGCATCCCCAGGGCGCCGGCCTGACCTACATCGACCACCTGACCCACAACGTCCATACCGGACGGATGGAGGAGTGGGCCGAGTTCTACACCCGCCTGTTCGGCTTCCGCGAGATCCGGTATTTCGACATCGAGGGCAAGCTGACCGGCCTGCGGTCGAAGGCGATGACCAGCCCCTGCGGCAAGATCCGCATTCCGATCAACGAATCCGCCGACAACAAGTCGCAGATCGTCGAATATCTGCGCGACTACAGGGGCGAAGGCATCCAGCATGTGGCGCTCGGCACCAACGACATCGTCCGCACGGTGGAGACGATGCGTGGCATGGGCACCCCGTTCCAGGACACGCCCGACACGTACTACGAGCGCGTCGATACCCGTGTGCCGGGCCACAACCAGGACCTGAAGCGTCTCCAGGCCAACCGAATCCTGCTCGATGGCGCCCCGACGGAAGGCCAGGGCCTGCTGTTGCAGATCTTCACCCAGACCGTCATCGGCCCGATCTTCTTCGAGATCATCCAGCGCATCGGCAACGAGGGCTTCGGCGAGGGCAACTTCAAGGCGCTGTTCGAATCCATCGAACTCGACCAGATCCGCCGCGGCGTGCTGAGCGAGGATGCGGCCTGACGGGTCGGTTCGCCGTCCATTGCTTGGAACGCCGTCCGGCCGCGGGGCCGGACGGCGTTCTTGCATCGTCGGCCCGGCATTTGAGCGGCCTTACACATCGTTTCCGATCTGGCGCCGCACCTCGTCGGCGATGGGATGCAGGAGCGCCTGCGCGTCGGCGGGGCCGACCAGACTGTAGCCCATGCCCTTGGCCGCCCATGAAAAGCCGCTGGCCGCCGGCTGGCTCAGGGGCTGCATCGGGACGTCGCGATCGACCGTCATGGGACGGCTCAGCATGACCAGACGCATGCCATGGTCATTGTCGTACATGAAGAGCGCCGCCGGCCCGTGCGGCGTCGCGACGACACGTCCGCCCATGAAACGGTAGCCCGACGCTTCGAGGTCCGGAACTCCGACCTGCCGCCCCAGGCGGGTGGAAATCCAATCGGCAAGTTCGGTGCCGGCGCCGGCGCGCAGTTCGACGGGACGGAGGCGGTCGGGGCTGTAGACGGCGTAATTGTCCGCGGCCTCCTGGCCGAGCGAGGCGACGCCCTGCAACGGCGGATCGGACAACCCCCGCAACGTCCAGCCGCCGGCTCCGCCGAAGCCTATCAATACGGCCGCCGCAGCCGCGGCCCACCACGGCAGGCGGGATCGGCGGCCGTGACGTTCCGCGATGTGTCTGACGTTGAGTGCCGCAGGCACCGGTTCGTCGGCGATTGGCAGGAGAAGGGCTCTGAGATCGTCGCGTTGAGAGGCGTAGCCGGTCACGCGCTCCGCCACCTCGGGATGGGCTTCCAGATAGGCCGCCACCTCGGCCTGCCGGACGGAATCGAGGCGCTGGTCGACGAAGGCGTTGAGATCGTCCTCGGTGATCGGGCGGCTGATCATTTCACCCTCCGCAAATGGGATCGTCCGGCCGGTTCGACCGGCATCTCCCTGATGCTCTTCAGCAGCTTTTCGCGCGCACGCGACAATCGTGACATCACAGTCCCTATCGGAACATCGAGAATCTTTGCCGCATCCGCATAGGACAGGTCTTCAATGCTGACGAGCAGAATGACCGCGCGCTGGTCCTCGGGGAGTGCTTCGAGCGCACGCAGCAGGGCGCGGTGATGCAGACCATCTTCCTGGGAGGCGGGGGTCGAAAGCCAATTCTCGGCGGACTCGACGTCGAGGTCGGAGGATCTTGCGGACCTGCGCTTCAATTCCGTCATGGCGAGGTTGTGCAGGATGGTGAAGACCCACCTGCGGGTGTCGCCGTCGACCCGACGCTGGTTCCAGTGGGCGATGGCGCGTTCCAGGCAGTCCTGGACCAGATCGTCGGCCGCCGTGCGATCGCGAAGCAGCGAGCGCGCGTATCGGCGAAGCGCCGGTATGAGGGGTTCAAGCAGTTCGATCATCATCGGGCATCATGCGACCATGAACACTGAGAATCGGAACACCGAGACTTGGGCCGGCCCGCCTCCGGTCGGAAAGGGGCCGGCCGGATGTCACCGTGCCTGGATTTGCACGACGGCGCCGGGCTGGGCCGCCGTGCCCTCGGTTATGACCAGATACCGCTTCTCGGCTTTCACGGTGTTCTGCACGATCTGCCGGATCGGTCCCGCTGCGTTGACGATCGCAGATCCGGCCGGATTCGTCATGAACGCGGCGAGCGGCTGCAGCGCGCCGTGGCCGGTTTCGGTCTCGGCCAGCGCCAGCACATAGGGCTTCCTGGGGTCGAGATTCGTCACGGAGGCCTGGAGAACCTGGATCAGCCCCTGGTCGAACAACGACACCGTCGTGACGGCTTTGCCGGGCTTTCCGTTCGCCGAGACCGCGAGGTCGAGGTGCGTCGCCTGCCCGGCGACCCCGAGCGGGGTCAGGTTGTCGGTTCCGGCGCCTTCGGGCACGGCATCGGGCACATAGGTGATCGCCTGCGGCGCCTGGCCGATCGGCACGGTCGCGATCACGGTGTTGGTCACGGTATCGATGGCGGTCATCCCGTCCGCATTCTCCAGCCCGACATAGATGCGGCTGCCGTCGCCCGACGGCCAGACGCCATGCGGCAGGTTGCCGACGGGAATCGTCGCGACCTGCTCGAAGCTGTCGGTGCGGAACACCTTCACCTCGTTCAGGCCGCCGATGGTGACGTAGGCGAAGGTGCCATTGGCGTTGTGCGCGAAATTGACGTGGTTGGTGATCGGTCCGGTATCGAGCGTCTTGATCAGGTCGAACGGCGGCTGGGCATTGAAGACCTGCGTCTTTCCGACATCCTTCAGGGTGAACCAGACCTGCCGGCCATCCGGGGTCGCCGCGATGTTGGGGCAGAAGGGGCTGGCCTGCTGGATGCGGGCGATGATCTGGTGATCGGCCACGCTGACGACATCCGTCTCCGGGTTGAACGAGGAGCAGACGTAGCCGTATTTTCCGTCTGGCGAGAAGATCTGCATGCCCGGCCCGTTCGGCGTCTTGATGCGGGTCTTCTCTTCGAAGGTCTTGCCATTGAGGACGGCGACGTAGTCCTCGCCACGCACCGTGACCCAGACCTCACTGCCATCCGGTGTGAAGAACGCCTCGTGGGGCGAGCGCCCGACATAGGTGACGTGCTTGACCACATTGGTGGCCGTGTCGATGAAGCTGACCGAATTCGAGCCGATCGACACGACCGCGATGGTCTTGCGGTCGGGGGAAAAGCCCATGCCATGGACCAGGACCTGCCCTTTGTAGAGCGGGCTGAAGTTCGCCGGCTGCGTGTCTCCGAGACGGATGACGCCGAGCAACCTGTTGTCGACGGGATCGATGACCGAAACCGTGTTCGAGAACTGCTCGGCCGCGTAGATGCGATCGCGGTGGCTGATCGGAAAATCAGGTGCCATGCTGGCGTAGGGCGCTTGCCCGGCATAGGCGGGCAGATGTCCGGCAAGCAGGGAGCCGGCGATCAGCGCCAGGGTGGAAAGCAGACGACTCTTCATCGGGACTGACCCTCTTTCATGTGCATGTGCATGTGCATGGGCATCGGAGACGGAGGGGTCTGCGAGGCCGGGGATTGAGGCGGAACCTGGGTCGGCGCCGGCGCGGAGGGCGGCAGCGGCTGGCCCAGGGCCATGCGCATGGCGGCGATCTCCTGCTGCTGCTCGACGATGATTTCCTGCGCGATGCGCCGGAGCTGTTCGTTTTTCCCGTAGCGCAGTTCGGCGAGCGCCATGTCGATCGCGCCTTGATGATGGGGAATCATCATCGCCGTGAAGTCGGCGTCGACGTCGCCCGTCGGCTTCACCGCCATGTCGGACATCATCCTGTCCATGGCGGTGTTGTTTTCCGCAAGGAAGGGCGCTTCGTCGTCGAGCGCCGATGCGGTGGCAGGCCCGGCTGTGAGTGGATCGGTGCTTTGGGCGCCGGCAGGCATCGGCACCGTCATTCCCGTTGCCAGGGTGAGGGCCAAGGCTGCCAATATCGGATATCGCATGAGAGGCTCTTCGGTCTGTCTCGTCGCGGTCTTGACGGGGTGGACTGGCCGACCGCCCGATTATTCCGCCCGCTTTCAATTTTTTCCGCAGGCGATGAAACCCGCCAATATTTTCCATAATTGAACTTATGTGTTTTTAATCCCCCGTGGCGGAGCCGGGGTCCTTCATTCCGGATGGGTGTGGGCGTCGAAGCGCTCGCAGTCGCTCTTGAAGATCGCGATGGGACGCAGCGCGTCGGCTGGTTCAGGGCGCCTGCAACACCCACAGCGCCGCCGCCCCGGCAATGATGCCCAGCAGCCGGAGCGCCAGCTTGACGCGGTCGATGCGCCGCAGGGGATGCCCAAGCTTGACGCGGAAACAGGGCCTCCGGTTCCATTCTTCAAGCGCGATATATGAACCGCGCATGCAACCGCCATTCGCAAGTTGGAGCGCTCAAAAACGGTAAATCACCCTTCATTCACAAGGCTTCCATCAAATGGAAACGGTCAGGCCAGAGGTAACCGGGCAAAATTTGCCGATCTATTTCTGCCAGATCGTCATGGATGCCGGAGTTTCATTTTTCTCTGATTCGCCTAAAAAACAATCGTCCGTTTTTTGTCTCATTCATGCCACGGAAAACGCCCTCATTCATAATTTCCTAACCATAAGTGTTAGTACCCGATTAAGGCTAACAGACGAGCCTTCGGAACGAGGCGATACCCCTAAAGCGGAGTTCCAAAATGGCTACCACCAACACCGACGGCACGATCCAGGTCACCTTTGCGGTCAATGCCTGGGGCGCGGCAGCCGGCGGAAAATGGCCGCATTTTCAACTGCTTCTGGACGGTGCCAGCATCGGCGAGGCCACCGTTTCCTCCGCCACCCAGTCCCGCTACGTCTTCACCGCGAACGTGCCGGCCGATAAAGCGCATGCGCTGCAGCTGATCTACGACAACGACGACACGGTTAACGGCGAAGACCGCAACCTGTTCGTCAAGTCGTTCGAGGTGAACGGCAAGACCATCCTGTCGATCGATCCCTCGGTCAAGTACGACACCGGCAAGATCGACGGGCTGAACGTCATTTCCGGCCAGACCGAGATGTATTGGCCGGGCGCGCTGAACGTGCCGCTGCCCGCCACGCTGTTCCCGTCCGCCGCCACCGTGCCGGACGCCGAGACGGCCGCCACCATGACCACGACGATCAAGGTCAGCGCCTATGGCGTCAGCGCCGCCGGACAGGCGCCGCACTTCAAGCTGCTGGTCGACGATCAGGTGGTCGGCGATGCCTGGGTCAGCGCCACCTCGGCCACCGACTACACCTTCACCGCCAAGGTGGACCCGAACGAGGCCCACAAGATCCAGATCTGGTACGACAACGACGCCACCGTGAACGGCGTCGACCGCAACCTGTTCGTCAAGTCGATCAACATCGACGGCAAGACCATCGCCTCGACCTCCGACATGGCCTCCTACGACAAGGGGGCGGTGGACGGCAAGTTCGTCGTCGCCGGCCAGGAAGGCCTCTATTGGGGCGGCGCCCTGACCTTCGGCGTGCCGGAGGAGTATTTCGGCGGCGCCTATGTCCCGCCGCCCCCGCCGCCGCCGAGCAAGGTGGTGGACATCGTCGTCAACGCCTATGGCACCTCGGCCGGCGGGCAGGCCGCGCATTTCAAGCTGCTGGTCGACGGGCAGGTGATCGGCGACGCCAAGGCGGCGGCGACCACCACCGGCTACAAGTTCACCGCCAACGTCGATCCGACCAAGGCCCACACGGTCCAGGTCTGGTACGACAACGACGCAACAGTGAACGGCGTCGACCGCAACCTGTTCGTCAAGTCGGTCGTCATCAACGGCAACACCGTCGCCTCCACCGACAGCATCGTCACCTATGACAAGGGTGCCGTCGACGGCAAGGACGTGGTCAAGGGCCAGGAGGGCCTCTACTGGGGCGGCGCCCTGAACGTCAAGGCCGGGGCCGACCTGTTCGGCAACACCCCCGCCACCCAGACGCCGGTGCCGACCGCCCCGACCAAGCCCGCCTTCTACGTCGCCGCCAACGGCAAGGACACGTGGTCCGGCAAGCTGTCCGCCCCCAACGCCGACGGCACCGACGGTCCCTTCGCCAGCCTGGAGAAGGCACAGGCCGCCATGCGGGCCAACCCGGCCATCGACACCACCTATGTCCGCGAGGGCACCTATCACCTGACCAAGACGCTGGAGCTGACCTCTCTCGACAACGGGCACAGCTTCCAGAACTATCCCGGCGAGAAGCCGGTGCTCAGCGGCGGCGAAGTGGTGAAGAGCTTCACCAGCGAGGGCAACGGCCTCTATTCGGCCAAGCTCGGCACCGCCAGCAACCTCGACCTGATCGTCGGCGACGTCCGCCAGCATCTGGCCGAGAAGTTCGCCTACGACGCCTCTGACGTCACCAGCGGCTGGCACTTCGCCGACGCCGCCTCGGGCGGGCCCAGCGGCTGGTCGATCCGCTCGCACGGCACCGACGTGACCGCCGCCGACATCCAGCCGGGCACGCTCATCCAGATCATGGATGCCGAGCGGCTGGGCGACACGCTGGGCACCATCGCCAGCTTCAACGCCTCCACCCGCACCATCATGCTGAAGAACGGCGCCTCGCTGCCGTTCGCGGAAGGCACCACCTACAAGCTGCTGAACAACGCCGCCTATGTCGATCAGGCCGGCGAGTTCGCCTGGCGGACCTCGGACGGCAAGCTGCTCTACAAGGCCGCCAGCTCCGGCTTCGTCTCCAGCGGCGTCGAGGTGCCGCGGCTGGACACCCTGATCAAGCTGAACGGCGCCAGCAACGTCACCATCGACGGGCTGACCTTCAAGAACACCACCACCGGCGGCGACGCCCTGCTGCTGACGAAGTCGAGCGGCAACCACATCAGCGACAACAGCTTCCTGAACGTCGGCACCGCGATCAAGCTGACCGCCGCCTCGTCCAACAACGACATCGCCCACAACACGCTGAACCATCTGGCGGAAAGCGGCATCGAGATGGACGGCCGCAGCAACGGCAACAGCATCTATGCCAACAGCATCAGCAACATCGGCGAAGTGCGAAAGGCGGTGTCCGGTATCATCGGCACCGGAGTGGACAACAACCTGATCTCCAACAACGACATCGACCACAGCGCCCGCTACGGCATCTCGTTCAAGGATTACGGCGGCACCACCAACACGGTGAACCACAACAACATCATCCAGTACAACAACATCTCCTACACCGGGCTGGAGACCGCCGACGGCGGCGCCATCGAGATTCTCGGGCGGTCCAGCGTCGACACCGGCATGATCATCCAGGGCAACCGGATCGAGCATGCCAATGGCCTCGCCACCAGCAACCAGGACACCTGGATGTTCGGCCAGAAGGGCTTCGGCATCTATCTCGACGACATGGCCGGCGGCATCACCGTCAAGGACAACTTCATCAAGGACGCCGACTGGGCCTCGGTGCAGATCCATGGCGGCGACAACAACGTGGTGACCAACAATTTCTCGGTCATCGCCAGCAACAAGGAAGACTTCATCCGCATCGAATGGCAGCCGGTGCACGGCACGGCCGGCGACCCGCACAACAACACCATCACCAAGAACGTGGTGATGGGCACCCTGCCGCTGGACGACTACATCGAGCTGCTCAGCGCCAACGACTTCGTCATCGACAACAACCTTGTCTACAACGTGCCGAAATACGGCGATCACGACGTGATCGGCAAGCCGATGTTCAACAACGCCTATTGGGGCGACTACTCGCTGCTGCCGACCTCGCCCGCCTTCGCGATGGGCATCCACGACCTCGCCTGGGCCAAGATGGGCGTCGACGGCGTCGCCGCGGTTGGCCTGGAGCATTTCTGGGACGGCGTCTGATCGCCCGATCCTGAAAGCCGGCATATAGGGGGCCGGCGCATCGGGGGTACGCCCTCGACGTGCCGGCCCCAGCGGTGGGCGGAGCCTGTTTTGCTCGAGGTCGAGCGACGGAGGCTCCGCCCACATGCGTTTCGGAAATCCCTTCAGAAAAGACCGCCGGCGGCCGGCACAAGCGCAATCGGCGCAGCCGTGCCCCCGGCTTGGCGTTCGCGCCGCAGCGCACCATATCCAGGCCGCGCTCCGCTGCGGACAGGCCCAAGCTGCACGGATCGGGGCGCATTCCCATTCCAGACCGGACGGACCGAGACAGTTTCCGATGAAGCAAGCGACGTGGACGGCAGAATGGACCGCAGGGGCCGTGGCGAAGACCCTGGGGGCCGGCCTCCTGCTGTGGGCCGCCTGTGCGGCGGGGCCGGCCTCGGCCCAACAGGACGACAAGAAGCCCAAGTTCGGCCCGGACGCCGTGCCGATCACCCGCTCGGTCGATTTCGTCCGCACCACGCCCGCACCGGATTACTGGGCGCTCAGCCCCTATTACGTGCCGCAGACGACCGGCGCCTCCTGTTCGGTTGCCAGCGTGACGATGATGCTGAACGCGCTGCGCGGGTTGCCCGGGCTGGCGTCGGAACGGCTGGTCACCGCCAAGCAGCTGCTCGACCGGCTGGACGACGATCATTGGCGCGACGCCACCGCCGACGATGGCGAGGGTATCTCCTTCGGCGAGCTGATCACCTATGTCCGCCGCAGCCTGAGCGCCTACGGCATCGACGCCGAGGTGGAGGTCTGGCGCCCGCGCGACACCTCTCCCGCCACGCTGGCGGAGCTGCGCCGCATCCTGTCGGACAATGAGCGCAGCGCCGACGACATCATCCTGCTGGCCTTCGACCAGGGCACCTTGACCGGCGACATCGGCCTCGGCCACATCGCGCCGCTCGGCGCCTACGACGCGGCGAACAGGCGCGCGCTGGTGATGGATCCCGACCGCGCCTGGTACGTCCCCTACTGGACCAGCGACGCCCGGCTGCTGGAGGCGATGCTGAAGCCCGACCGCGCCGACCCCGAGGGCAGCGGACTGATCCGCGTCCGCAGCCGCAGGGTTTCAGGCTGAGCGCCCTTTACTTCACTTCCTGGCTGGACAGGTCCGAGGGGTTCTGCGACCGGGTCGGCTCGTTCGGCTGATCCGGTTCGCTCGCCCATTGGTTCGGGCGCGGCACCGGGTTGCCGTTCAGGTCGGGCGGCGCCCGACGCACGTCGGCAAGCGCCTGCTGCAACTCCTGGCTTCCGGTGGCGGCGGAGCTGGACGGGTTCGGCGGCTTGGTGCCCTGCGCGCTGGGTTGCGGATCCTGGCTCTGCTGAACCTTGCCATCGCGGGCGAGCGCGTCGCCGGCGGACTCCTTCGATCCGGAGTCGACCGGAGCGGCTGCCGGCTGCTGGCTCTGCGGTTGATCCGCCTGCTGTGCGGCGGCACCGACCAGCGGCAGGCCGGACAGGAGCCCCGACAGCAGCAGGGCGGCGGCGATCTTGCGCATGGCGCATCCTTCCATTGGGGCCATTGGGGCGTTGAGCCTTTCGGGGAACGCCGTTGGAGTCCAATGCGCAACGGCACCAAATGGCCGGCGGCGCGTTGTACCGGGGACAGAGTCCGGCTTTCAGGCCGTCCGGTCCCAGCCCATCAGGAACACCGACAATGCCCAGCGAGTTCCCGTCCTCCGCCGCCCCCTCCTCCACTGCCGCCGCCACCGCTCCCGCCTCGCCCCAGGACCGCGCCGAACGGCGCAGCGTCGGCGTGGTGGTGGAGCGTCGGCGCGTCGACAATCCGTGGATCGAGGCGCGCTGGCAGCCGGTGATGCTGGTCCCGGCCGACCCCACCCTGCCCGACTGGAGCGTGCTGGCCGAAGGGCCGGACTGGACACGCCATTACGCCGGCACCGCCGAGATCGCCCTGTTCCCGACCGAGGCGGAGAACTACAAGCACAATCTCGACGGCGGCACGCCCAGCGCCTACGTCATCCTGCGGCCGGGCGGTCCCGCGCCGGGGATGCAGCTGCTGGCGGTCACCGCCGATCCCGGCGAGATCGACGCCCATGCCGAAGCCGGCGACGACGTGATCGAGGCGCTGCCGCTGCCGATCCCGCTGGTGCTGTGGATGGATGGCTTCGTCGCCCGCCATTTCGTCGAGCGCCCCTTCCACAAGCGCAAGCGCGACCGTGCCGACCCGGAAGCCCTGGCGCGGCACCGCAAGCCCGGACTGCCGCAGCATGGCTGAGGGCGAGGAGGAAGGCTTCCTCGGCCGCTGGTCGCGGCTGAAGCGCGACGCGCGGATGGAGGAGCCGGTGCTGGAGCCGGCGGACCGGCCGCCGGACGCCCTGCTGCCCGAGACGGTGCCGCCTGAACAATCGCCTGGAGAGACCGGCGAGGAGGTGGCGGACCTGCCCCCGCTGGACAGTTTGGGCTCCGACAGCGACTACACCGGTTTTCTGCGCAGCAACGTGCCGGCGGACCTGCGGCGTGAAGCCCTGCGCCGGGCCTGGGCGAGCGACCCGGTCATCGCCGGCTTCCGCGGCTTCGCCGAATATGACTGGGACTACAACGCGCCCGGCTACGGCGCCCTGCGCCCCACCGACGACATCGCCCGCCTGCTGAACGCCGTACTGCCCGACGAGAAGCGGGACGAGGAAGAGGCGGTTGAAGTGGTGGCGGTGGCCGATACCGAAATCTTGGCTCAGTCTCCGCAGCTTCCGACCGCAGATGGATTGGAAGGGCCTCCCGTCGACGCATCGGACCGGGAACCAACTCCCTCTCCCCAGGGGGAAGAGGGAGTTGCCAAACGGCCCGCCGAACCTCCTCAGATACACCGCCCGCCATCGACCTCCAGGCACACGCCGGTCAGGAAGTTCCCCTCGTCGGAGCAGAGATAGAGCGCCGCGTTGGCGATGTCGGCCGGGGTGGACAGGCGTCCCAGCGGGATGCTGCTGCGGAACTGCTCGCGGCGTTCCGGCGTGTCCTGGCCCATGAAGCGGTGGAGCATGCCGGTCTCGCCCGCCACCGGTGCGATGGCGCAGACGCGGACGTTGTCGGCCGCCAGCTCCGCCGCCATCGACTTGGTCAGGGTGATGACCGCCCCCTTGGAGCCGTTGTACCAGGTCAGATTCGGCCGTGGCCGCAGACCGGCGGTCGAGGCGATGTTCAGGATCACGCCGCCGCCATGGGCGCGGAACACCGGCACGGCGTGGATGGCGCTGTGATAGATCGACTTCACGTTGACGGCATAGATGCGGTCGAAGGTGGCCTCATCCACGTCCAGCATCGAGCCGTAGCGGTGGGTGTAGCCGGCATTGTTGACCAGGATGTCGAGCCGCCCGAACTCGCCCAGCGCCGCCGAGACGATGGCCTCGTAATCCTCCCCCACCGCCACGTCGGCGCGGACGGCGAGTGCGGTCTCTCCCAGGCTGTCGGCGACGCGGCCGGCAGCGGCCTCGTCCAGGTCGGCGACGATGACGCGGGCCCCTTCGGCGGCGAAGCGTCGGGCGATGCCCTCGCCGAAGCCCGATCCCCCACCGGTGACGACGGCGACCTTGTCAGACAAACGCATGAGCGGTTCCTCCCCGGCAATTCTCGATCCGAGATGCGCGCGGCCGTTGCGGCGCGCGGACTCCGTTCAACAGGGAACCGGCGCCTTCGGCCGCATCGTGAACACGACGAAGATCGTGAACACGGCGAAGAATGCATGATAGCGCGAAGCTGCCCTGTGGGGCAGTCGCCATCATCCGCTACATCGTTTTGGAGAGATAGAGGAGAGAATGGCGCGAGTGACGGGACTTGAACCCGCGGCCTCCGGCGTGACAGGCCGGCGCTCTAACCAACTGAGCTACACCCGCGCTATGGCTCCCGGTGCTGGACTCGAACCAGCGACAAGCGGATTAACAGTCCGCTGCTCTACCAACTGAGCTAACCGGGAACGGAGGCCCGCCTTATATGGCCGTTGGCGAAAGCTGGCAAGCAGAAAAATGCAAAGCTCCGCATTTTTCCGGAAAAAGGCCGGTTCCGCGTCCTTCGCCTGTGACATTGCGCCTGGGCCGCAGCCATGGGTTGCCGGCTTGCAGGCTCGCTCTTGACAGTTCCAGGCATCTCAGGCTTTTTCTCGCCTCCTCTCCCCACCATTGCCGCAGGCCCCGATGTCCGAGGTCGTTCCCTTCGCCGCCGCCCGCGAGGCGCTGCTTGCGCGCCTGACCGAACAGCTGCCGCCCTCGTCGGAATGGGCGGGCCGGCTGATGCTGATGCCGGAAGGGCGCCGGGTGGAGCCGATGCCGGCGGCCGACGCCGTGGAGTCGCTGCGCGCCTTCCGCGCCGGGCTGGGCGAGGCGGTCGGTGCCGCCGCCTGCTCGGTCGGCGGGGTGTGGGTCGGGCGGGAGGATTGCCTGGACTGGGACGGGCTGCTGGCGCCGCTGGCGGTCGCCGCCGCCTATGTGGTCGGGCGCACCCAGTCGGCCGGCGGTTTCGCCGCGGAACTGTTCCGCTGCAAAGATGCGCTCGCCGGCTGGGGTGTGCGCGGCCTGCGCGGCGAACCGGCGGTGGCGCGCGCCGCCGGCTATGCCGTGGTGTCGGTCAGCCGCCGTCCGGACGACAACGAGATCGTGCTGGACCGGGTGATGGACACCTTCGCCTTCGTCATGCGCAGCCTGGGCGAGCCGACGGTGGCCGCAGCCGACATGGACCGCCGGCTGGTCAAGCGGGCGGTACCGTTGCGGCGATAAAAAATTTAGTGGGAAGATAGAGTTCGGTGAGGGCCGAGCCAGCCCTCACGCTTGCGCGCCCTTATCCGCGGGCGCGCTCGATCTCGACGCCGACGCTGGCGGCGTCGGGGAACACGTCCAGCTTTTCCACCCGGACCTTGGCCATCGTCACCCGCGCGTCGGCGAGGCAGCGCTCGGCGATGCGTTCGGCCAGCGTTTCCACCAGCGTGACATGGCCCTGGGTGACCACGCCCTTGACGACGGTCGCCATGTCCTCGCCGGTGACGCCGGGGGCGATCACGTCGAGATCCAGGTTGAGGCGGATGCGCTGGGGCTTCAGCCGCTCGTGGGCATAGACGCCGATCAGCGCATCCATCACCAGATCGCGCACGAAACAACGGGTGGACAGCGTCGCCGGGGCCGAACGCGGCACCGGGGCGGTGACGGTGGCGAAGAGCTTGTTCATGGCCGACAGCCCTAACACGGCAACGCCACCGCTGCCAAGCAACCGTCCCCGCTGGCGCCTATGCCAGACGGACAGGTCTGGGATGGACTCAGTGCATTTCCGAGCGGATGCGCTCGCGCAGCACGTCGATCGGGCGCAGATCCTCGCCCTCCTCATAGTGCCAGAAGGTCCAGCCGTTGCAGGCCGGCAGCCCGGCCATCGCCGCCCCCACCTGATGGATCGAGCCGCGATGGTCGCCGCGCGGGCCGGAGCCGATCAGCGTGCCGTCGGCGCGCACGCGGGCGGCGACGCGGCGGCGGTGGTCGAACAGGGTCGAGCCGGGGCGCAGCAGCCCGCGCTCCACCACCCAGCCGAAGGGGATGCGCGGTGCGGCGCGCTTCGGCGGGGTGTCGAGGATCGCCGCCTCCGGCGCCTCCTCCACCGCGTCGATGCGGGCCTGGGCCGCCTTGACGTAGGTGTCGTCGCGCTCCAGCCCGATCCACTTGCGGCCCAGCCGCTTGGCGACAGCCCCGGTGGTGCCGGTGCCGAAGAAGGGATCCAGCACCACGTCGCCGGGGCGGGAGGAGGACAGGATCACCCGGTACAGCAGCGATTCCGGCTTCTGCGTCGGGTGGGTCTTCTTGCCGTCCTCGTCGCGCAGCCGTTCGCCGCCGTTGCAGATCGGCAGCAGCCAGTCGCTGCGCATCTGAAGATCCTCGTTGAGGCTCTTCATCGCGTCGTAATTGAAGCGGTAGCGCGCATCCTTGTCGCGGGCCGCCCAGATCATCGTCTCATGCGCATTGGCGAAACGGGTGCCGCGGAAGTTCGGCATCGGATTGGTCTTGCGCCAGACGATGTCGTTCAGAATCCAGAAGCCCAGATTCTGCAGGGTGGCGCCGACGCGGAAGATGTTGTGATAGCTGCCGATCACCCACAGCGAGCCTTCCGGCTTCAGGATGCGGCGGGCAGCCGCCATCCAGTCCTGGGTGAAGCGGTCATAGGCTTCGAAATCGTCGAACTTGTCCCACTCGTCATCCACCCCGGCGACGCGGGTGTGGTTCGGCCGCAGCAACTCACCCCCCAACTGCAAGTTGTAGGGCGGATCGGCGAAGATGAGATCGACCGAAGCGGGCGGCAGATCGTTCATGAGAGCGATGCAATCGCCGACCAGGATACGGTTTTCAGGGAGCATTTCACGACCGGCAAAGAACTGGGACTCGGCCGGACAATGAGTCTCGACCGAGTCGCCGTCAACAGCTTTCTTTGCCAAGTGACGACGGCTCAGCCGCTTAGCGCCCTTTGGCGTTTCACTGGTGCAAAACTGACTCGGTGATGCGGCGTAACACCGTGGCGGGTCAGCGCGTCCAGATGCTCCGGTGTTGGATAGCCGGCGTTTCGGTCCCATCCATAGTGTGGATACTGGACCGACAACCGCAACATCTCGCTGTCGCGCGCCACTTTGGCGAGAATAGAGGCGGCGGCGATGGACTGGCTGCGGCTGTCGCCCTTGACGACCGCCAGCCTCTCGCACGCGATGTCCGGGGTGAATTTTCCGTCGATCAGCGCCGCGTCGGGGGCGGGACCGGGCAGTGCCAGATAGGCCCGCTTCATCGCCAGCAGCGTCGCCTTGTGGATGTTCAATTCGTCGATCTCGGCAGCCGACGCCTCGGCGATGGCGAAGGCGAGCGCATGCGCCCGGATCGCCGGTTCGATCTCCTCGCGCAGGCGCCGGTTGACCGCCTTGCTGTCGTCGATCAGGGCGGCGATCTCCGGCGGCAGCCCTTCGGGCGGCAGCACCACGGCGGCGGTGACCACCGGGCCGCAGAGCGGGCCGCGCCCAACCTCGTCGATGCCGCAGACGCGGCGGCCGGGGCCGAAGCCGGCCTCCAGCGTCAGGTCGGGGCGTTGCCGGGGGATGGCGGCTTTGCGGGGTGCTTTGGCAGGCATGGGAGCGGACAGCCTTCCGGGCAGCAATGGACCATGATGGATCGGGATGGGGCCGCTTGATAGCGGCGGCGGAGTCGGCGCGCAAGGCCGCCGCGGATCAGGCCGGCACGGGATCGGGCCGCAGATAGCGGCCATGTGCGCCAACCAGCCTCTTGAGAAGCGGCGCACGGCTGCGCTATGGATGCGCCCCGCGAAGCCGGACCCCACCATCAGCGATTCTGCCGCAACCCGCCCCGCCATCACCCGAGAGCAGGCCATGACCGACACGACCCAGACCGCCGCCGAATGCCCCTGCCGTTCCGGCAAGCCGCTCGACGCCTGCTGCGGACCCTATCTGGCCGGCATGCCCGCCCCGACGGCCGAGGCGCTGATGCGCTCGCGCTATTCCGCCTTCGCCACCGGCAACATCGACTATCTGCACGACACGCTGCTGCCCAGCACCCGCGACGACTTCAACCGTGAAGAGATCGAGACCTGGGCCAAGAACAGCGTGTGGACCGGCGTGGAGATCCGCTCGACCGAGGACGGCCAGCCGGGCGACAGCGAGGGGATCGTCGAGTTCGTCGCCCGCTTCAGCATGAACGGCAAGCCGATGACCCACCACGAGACCAGCCGTTTCGCCCACCAGGACGGCCGCTGGTACTATGTCGAGGGCCAGCTGGGCGCCCGTCCGCGCAGCGGCCCCAAGGTCGGCCGCAACGACCCCTGCCCCTGCGGCAGCGGCAAGAAATACAAGAAGTGCCACGGCGCCTGACCGGTTCCGCTCTTGAGTCGCGGTTGAGTCTTCACGCTGCATGTGCACAAAAACGGCCAAATCGCCCCGCCCCGCCTGCCCGTCAGGCGGCGGCGGAGTTTTTGTTGTGCGCGGATGGTGAAAATTCGCAATCCTGATTGAATTATGGGTCGGAACCGATCATCCTTCGCCTGCCCTGTTCCGGGTGTCCCTTCTTTGGTTTTTGCCGGGATGGGGTTTAACACGACAGATGAGACGATAACTGATGTTCGACCGTCCGCAGCGCTCTTCCTTCCGCGCTCCTGAAATCACCCAGCGCGACATCCGCGCCACCGTCAAGTGGTTCAACGCCACCAAGGGCTTCGGCTTCGTCACCCCCGACGATGGGTCGCCCGACGCTTTCCTGCACTCCACGGTTCTGCAGTTCTGCGGACACGACAGCCTGCCCGAAGGCGCCACCATCACCTGCGATCTGTCGCGCGGCCCGAAGGGCCCGCAGGTCGCCACCATCCACGCGGTCGACACCTCGACCGCCGCTCCGAGCCGTCCGTCGCGCGCCCCGCGCGAGCGTGACAGCTGGGGCAACGACGGCGGCTACGGCGGCGGCAACAGCTACGGCGGCGGCAGCCGCGGCGGCTACGGCGCCGACAGCTACGGCGATTCGGACGGCGGCGAAGTCGTCGACGGCACGGTGAAGTGGTTCAACGTGTCGAAGGGCTTCGGCTTCATCGCCCCGTCGACCGGCGGCAAGGACATCTTCGTGCACATCCGTGCGCTGGAGCGGTCGGGCATCAACGGTCTGGACGACGGTGCGCAGGTCCGCGTCACGATCCGCCAGGGCGCCAAGGGCCCCGAGGCTCAGCGCGTCGAGATGGCCTGATCTCTCATCGGTCGTTGTGATGTGAAAAAGCCCCCGCTCCACCGGAGCGGGGGCTTTTTCATTGGTGCTGTTCAAGAGAGCTTTTTGCTCACTCCAGATGGTCCAGCGGCAGCCGGGTCTCGAACTTCACCTCCTTCAGGGTGACGCTCGATTTGACATGCGACACTGCGGGGATGGAGAAGATGCGTTCGCTGAGGAAGCGGCCGTAATCCTCGGTAGTCGGCACGACGATGCGCAGCAGATAGTCGGCGTCGCCGGTGACCGCGAAGCATTCCAGCACCTCCGGCATGCCGGCGATGGCGGTCTCGAACTGGTCGACCGCATTCTCCTTGTGACGCTCCAGCGTGACATGGGCGAAGACGCATTCGCCGAGCCCCAGCTTGCGCGGGTCGAGCTGCACCGTGTAGCGGCGGATGACGCCGATCTCCTCCATCGACCGCACCCGGCGCCAGCAGGGAGAAGCCGACAGCCCGACCGTGTCGCCCAGCTCCTGCATGGTCAGGCGGGCATTCTCCTGCAGGGCCGCCAGGATCCCCTTCTCATGCCGGTCGAGCTTGATCGCCGCCATTGGCATCCTCTCCGTCCGTCCAATCGTTGCATCTGCAAACATAAGCAGAGCCGGCGGCCGGTGCGAGCCCTTCCATGCAACCAATCGCCCCGTCCCGGTGTTGCTCCGGCGGTGGGTAGCGGGTCGGCAGGCGCGAGGAGAAGACTGTGTTCGATTGGATTGTCGGTATGGTGGAGCAGACGGGCTATCTCGGCGTCGCTCTGCTGATGTTCGCGGAGAATCTGTTTCCCCCCATTCCATCGGAGTTGATCCTGCCGCTGGCCGGCTTCACCGCCGCGCGGGGCGACCTCGGCCTGCCGATGATCATCGTCTCGGGCACCGTGGGCGCCGTGCTGGGGGCGCTGTTCTGGTACGGGATCGGCCGCTGGGTCGGCAGCCGCCGGCTGAAGCAGTGGGCCGCGCGCCATGGCCGCTGGCTGACCATCGCACCGGAGGAGGTGGACGAGGCCGCCGCCCATTTCCGCGAGCATGGCGGCCGGGCGGTGCTGATCGGCCGGATGATCCCGGCGGTGCGCACGCTGATCTCCATCCCCGCCGGTGTGTCGAACATGCCGCTGGTGCCCTTCCTGCTCTACACCACCCTCGGCACCGCGATCTGGACCAGTTTCCTGGCAAGCGCCGGCTATCTGCTGGAGGACCGTTACCAGCAGGTCTCCGGCTGGCTGAACCCGGTGTCCAACATCGTCGCCGCCGGGATCGCCCTCTGGTACGTCTACCGCGTCGCCACCTTCGGCCGGCGGTCGGCCCGCCAGCCGGCGGAATAACGGCCAAGCCCTTTTCCGCACAGAGGAAAACTGGACCTCCCCGGCTAGACGGTCCGGCTGCCGTCATGCTCTGACTGGCGGGTCCGACCGCCTATGGGAGCCTTTCCATGAGTTCCAATCCGACCATCATCCTCGTCCATGGCGCCTTCGCCGACGGCTCCTCCTGGGGCCGGGTGATTTCCCGCTTGCAGGCGGAAGGGTTCGCGGCGGTCGCGGTGCAGAACCCGCTGGTCTCGCTCGACGACGATGTCGCCCATGTCCAGCGCGCCATCGACCGGACCAAGGGGCCGGTGGTGCTGGTCGGCCATTCCTGGGGCGGGGCGGTCATCACCCAGATCGGCGGGCAGGAGCGGGTGAAGGCCCTGGTCTATGTCGCCGCCTTCGCTCCCGACGTGGGACAGTCGCCGAACGACACGCTGAAGCCCTTCCCGCCGTCGGCCGGCCTGTCGGGTGTGTCGGTGGACAAGGGCCGCTTCCTGACCCTGACGCCGGAGGGCATGGCCCGCAACTTCGCCCAGGATTTGCCGGTAGAGGAGGCCGCCCTGCTGGCCGCCACCCAGGGGCCGGTCGCGGCGGCCTGCTTCGCCAGCAAGGTCAGCGCCGCCGCCTGGAAGACCAAACCCGCCTGGTATGTCGTCGCCGGCCAGGACCGCATGCTGCCGCCGGATTTCCTGCGCGCGACAGCCTCGCGCATCGGCGCCCGGACGGTCGAGGTCGAAAGCGGCCACGCCCCCCACCTGTCGCGCCCCGATGCGGTGGCGGCGGTGATCGTCGAAGCGGCCCGCGCTATTTAGACCGTCGCACCGCCCCCGGCGTGGTGCCGCGCCGCCGCCGCAAGCTGCGGGTCAGGGCGCTCTGATCGGAAAAGCCCACCGCCAAAGCCACCTCCGCCAGCGGCAGACGGCCGTCCCGCAGCAGCGCCTCCGCCCGGTCCAGCCGCAGCTCGGCCATCAGGCGGGCCGGGGTGCTGCCGGTGCGGGCGCGGAAGCGTTCATGGAACCGGCTGGGCGCCAGACCGGCCGCCTCGGCCAGTTCCGCCACCGTCAGCGGCTCGCCGCAGCGCTCCGCCATCAGCGCCAAGGCGCGGTCGATGGGATCCCTTGATATGGGCGATATGGGCTGCGGTGGCTGACGCGCCTCCAGCGCGCGCAGCAGCAGCCCTGCCGAGTGATGGGCCAGCACCGGGTCGAGCGGCCGGTCGGCCGCCTCCGCCGCCAGATAACGCACCAGCCCATCCAGCGCCCCGTCGATGGCGAAGAAGGCATCGCAGGCGCGCACCGCCGCCTCCGGCACCAGCCCGGCGGCCGGCACATCCAGCACGACGAAGCGGTTGGCGCCGCCGCTGCGGAAGCTGTGCGGCACGCCGTCGGCCACCAGAACGCCGCGCCCGTCTCCCACCCGGCCGCAGGCACCGCCGACCTCCATGTCGAGGGTGCCGGCGATGGGCAGCACGATCTGGTGATGGTCATGCGCGTGCCGCCGTTCGTGCCCGTCGTAACTGCGGGTGCTGACGGTCGGCCGATGCGGGGACGCCACGCCGGCGGACTCCTGAAATCGGTTCGAGGGACCGATGGTACGCCTTCGGCCATTCCGCCGGCAACCGCCCCGTTGCCGGGCCATACCCGCCAAATACCGATTTGCGAAACTGAGTTCCGGTAAATGACGATGACAATCGAATGAAGTCTCCGGACGCATTTCGAACGGACATGGCGATATTCGCCCACCCATTCACTTCCCCGTGACCTGATATTCCGGACGAACGGTTGCGGCATCGGACAGCCCGTCCTTATGAGTATTTTCAAATAAGAAAAACGACCGCCAAGGCACGGATCGTTCGTCATCCGACAAAAAACACTCATAAAAGGAACGCCCGATGTACCGAGATCGCATCCGCCTGAAATCCTTGTGGGGCAAGGTGGTGCCGGCGGAAGAAGCCGCCTTTCTCATCAAGGACGGCATGACCGTGGGCATGAGCGGCTTCACCCGCGCCGGCGACGCCAAGGCGGTGCCGCTGGCGCTGGCCGAGCGCGCCGCGTCGGAAAAGCTGAAGATCACGCTGATGACCGGCGCCTCGCTGGGCAACGACGTCGACAGGATCCTGACGGAGGCGGGGGTGCTGTCGCGCCGCCTGCCCTTCCAGGCCGACCCGGTGCTGCGCAAGGCGATCAACCGCGGCGAGGTGATGTTCGTCGACCAGCATCTGTCGGAAACGGTGGAGCTGCTGCGCTCGCGCCAGATGGGTCCGGTCGATGTCGCGGTGATTGAGGCCTGCGCCATCACCGACACCGGCGGGATCGTGCCGACCACCTCCATCGGCAATTCGGCGACCTTCGCCATCCTGGCCGAGAAGATCATCATCGAGCTGAACCTGACCCAGCCGCTGGATCTGGAGGGGATGCACGACGTCTATATCCCGACCCGCCGCCCCTTCCGCGAACCGATCCCGGTGGTGACGGTGGAGAGCCGGGCCGGCCTGCCCTACATCCCCATCGATCCGTCGAAGATCGCCGCCATCGTGGTGACGCGCAAGCAGGACAGTTCCGCCAGCATCCTGCCGCCCGATGACGAGACCAACGCCATCGCCGGCCACCTGATCGAGTTCTTCGGCCGCGAGGTGAAACAGGGCCGGCTCGGCCGGTCGCTGGCGCCGCTCCAGGCCGGCATCGGCACCATCGCCAACGCGGTGCTGCACGGGCTGATCGACGGGCCGTTCCACGACCTGACCATGTATAGCGAAGTGTTGCAGGACAGCACCTTCGAGCTGTTCGACGCCGGCAAGCTGAATTTCGCCTCGGGATCCTCGATCACGCTCAGCGCCGGGAAGTACGCCGAGGTGCTGCCGAAGATCGGCTCCTACAAGGGCCGGCTGCTGCTGCGGCCGCAGGAGATCTCTAACCATCCGGAGGTGATCCGCCGCCTGGGCGTCATCGGCATCAACACGGCGCTGGAGTGCGACATCTACGGCAACGTCAATTCCACCCATGTCAACGGCACGCAGATGATGAACGGCATCGGCGGCTCCGGCGATTTCGCCCGCAACAGCCACCTCGCCATCTTCGTCACCAAGTCGCTGGCCAAGGGCGGCGCCATCTCCAGCATCGTGCCGATGGTCACCCATGTCGACCACAACGAGCATGACGTCGACGTGCTGGTGACGGAGGTCGGGCTGGCCGACCTGCGCGGGCTGGCGCCGCGCGAGCGGGCGGAGACCATCATCCGCAACTGCGTCCATCCCAGCTACCGCGAACTGGCGGCCGACTATCACCGCCGGGCGCTTCAGCGCGGCGGCCACACCCCGCACCTGCTGGAGGAAGCCTTCGCCTGGCACAGCCGCTTCCAGCAGACCGGCAGCATGATGCCGGCGGCGCTGGCGGCCGTATAGGACCCTTCAAAAACGGGCGGGCCGCGGAATGCCGCGGCCCGTTCCCGTTACCCATCTGTTGTCAGGCGTGCTGCCCGCCGTTGCGCTCCAAGTAGAGGAGCAGTGCAGGATAGTAGTGCTTGCGCTCGGACGAAATCTTCTCGCAGAAACGGCGTGCAGCCCCGCTCTTGAGCCAGTCCTCAAGTTGGCCGTTCTGCCGTTTTTCCGCAACGATGGTATCGATTGCGTCCAAAATCTTGTGAATCACCTCAGGCCTCGTCTTATGAAGATCGGAGCGGCGTCTTCGTCGCCCTCTCAATCCTATATGCGCTCGCCTGACGGTGAACGGCCCTGCATTCTGGGAATGGCTGCATGTTACAATGCACAAAACGACTGGCTTCAAGCCCTTTCCCGCTCATCCTCCGATGGCCGCAGAGCCTGACCCGTCGGGCAGAGCCGCAGCAGCACGCAGCGGTCGCAGGCCGGCGCCTGATAATAACAGCAGCGCTGGCCGTGCAGCATCATGACCTCATGGTTGTCATAGACCTGCTGGGCATCCCACCCCTCCGGCAGCTGCGCCGACAGCACGGCGTGCGACGGGCCGACGGCGAGAGTGGCGGGGATCAGGCCGGTGCGCACGGCGACGCGGTGGTGATGGCTGTCCACCGGCAGCGCCGCCTGCCGCAGGGTGGAAAAGCTGAGCACCGCCGCACTGGTCTTCGGTCCGACACCCGGCAACTCCTCCAGCCACGCGCGGGCGTCGGGCACCGGCATGCCGGACAGCAGGTCGAGCGACAGGCTGCCGACCCGCTCGGTGATGCGGCGCAGGATGGCCTGGAGGCGCGGCGCCTTCTGCTCCGGCCAGGTGACGCCGGTGATGGTCGCCTCCACCTCCGCAACCGGCGCGTCTCGCACCGATTCCCAGTCGGGCCAGCGTCGCCGCAGCGCCTTGAAGGCGGCACCGGAGGCCGCATTGCGGGTGCGGTGCGACAGCAGCGACGATACCAGCTCGCTCAGCGGGTCGAGGCTGTGGAAATAGGCGACCGGGCAGCCATAGACGGTGCACAGCAGCCGGTGGATTTCGAGCGCCTTGTCGCGCAACGCAGCGGGGTCGGTCATAAAAACCGACAACAGCCGAACCGGTAAGGCGTTACCGGTAAATCATCGGGCTCTCTTTTCCGCCTGCCCCTACCCCACCAACCCCGACATCACCGCACGCAGCTGCGCCGGCTTCACGGGCTTGTTCAGCACCAGACAGCCGGCCGCCTTGGCCTCGTCCGCCAACTCCGGCGTGCGGTTGGCGGTGACGATCACGGCGGGCAGGATGCGGCCGCAGGCGGCGCGCAGCCGCGCCACCTCGTTGACGCCCAGCGCCCCGTCATCGAGGTGATAGTCGGCGATCAGCAGATCCGGCGGCTGCGGCATGCCGGACAGCAGCGCCAGAGCCTCATCGCCATTGGTGGCCGACACCACGTCGCAGGCCCAGCCGCGCAACAGCGCCTCCATCCCCGCCACCACCGCCGGTTCGTTGTCGAGCACCAGCACCGAGGTGCCGGCCAGCCGGTTGGTCATCGGCCGGGCGGCGATACTGGCCGGACGGACGGCGCGGCGCTCGGTGCCGCGCGGCACGGTGACGGCGAAGACGGAGCCGCGGCCCGGCTCCGACCGCACGGTGATGGGATGGTCCAGCATGCGGGCGACGCGGTCGACGATGGCGAGCCCCAGCCCCATGCCGCGGTCGCGCCCCTTGGTGACCGGGGTGTCGAGGCGCCGGAATTCCTGGAAGATCTCGGCGATCTTGTCGCGCGGGATGCCGGGACCGTTGTCCCACACCTCGATGCGGATGCTGCCATCGCCGGTCCGGCGGCACCCCACCACCACCCGGCCGCCCTGGACATAGCGCAGCGCATTGGACAGGAAATTCTGCACGATCCGGCGCAACAGCCGCATGTCGCTGCGCACCACCGCCCCCGACCCCACCACCTTCAGGTCGATGCCGCGCTCCGCCGCCACCGCGGCATATTCGGTGGCGAGCGGCGCCAGGATGCCGCGCAGCGGGAAGTCGGTGACCTCCGGCGTCACCGCCCCGGCGTCGAGCTTGGAGATGTCGAGCAGAGCCGACAGCAGATCCTCCACTGACGCCAGCGCGAGGTCGATGTTGTCCACCAGCTCCGCATTGGCGGCCGGCTGTTCCAGATCGGCCAGTGCCGAGACGAACAGCCGGGCGGCGTTCAGCGGCTGCAACAGGTCGTGGCTGGCGGCGGCGATGAAGCGGGTCTTGGACAGGTTGGCCTGATCGGCCTGGGATTTCGCCTGCTGCAACTGGTCGTTCAGCATCATCAGCGCGGATTTCTCCGCCTGTTCGGATGCGCGCCGCCGCTCCTCCTCGCGCTTGATGACGGTGATGTCGGTGTAGACGCCGACGATGCCGCCGTCGCGGGTGCGCCGCTCGTTCACCTGGATCCAGCGTCCGTCGGACAGCCGGTTGAGGAAGACGCCTTTCAGGTCGTGGCGATGCTCCATCCGCTCGCGCAGCCAGACGTCGGGCGGCGGCTCGCTGACCGCCCCGGCGGCGGCGACCATCGCCACCAGATCGTTGAAGCGGATGCCGGCCTGGATGCGGCCTGCCACCGACGGCCAGTAGGACAGGTACTTGCGATTGCACAGCACCAGCCGGTCGGCGGAGTCGAACAGGGCGAACCCCTCGTTCACCGACTCGATCGCCTCGAACAGGCGGGTGCGCATGGTGTCCGCCAGCTCCTTGGCGCGGGCAAGGTCGCGGTTGCTGTCCTCCAGCTTGTGCAGGGCGCGTTCCAGCTCCAGCGTCCGTTCGCGGATCTTCTGCTCCAGCACGATGGCGGTCTGGAACAGCGAGAAGGCGCCGCCCTGGAAATCCATCGACCGCTCGACACGGTCCATCAGCACCTTGTTGATGCGCTGGAGCTTGGCGTTCTCGCGCTCCAGCTCGGCGATGCGGTCGGCGGGGTCGAGTGTCCAGTTGCGGGTCTGCATGCCGGCCATGGCTTAACGCCCTCCGATGGCGACGCCCGTGAAGGTCTGGTTGACGTGCATGCCGTTCACCTGCTCGCCATAGGCGCAGAAGCCGACGACGCGGTGGCGGGCCAGCCGGTCGGACATCACGGCGTTCAGCTGCCGCTGCTCCATCTCCAGCCGGCGCAGGATGCAGTCGCAGCCGAGGATCAGGTCGGGGGCGCCGACCTCGGCCTCGATGCCCTCGATCAGCCCGTCGAAGTTGGCAACCGGATCGACCCCCTCCGCCACCGTCAGGACGATGCCCTCGTCGATGGCGCAGAAGAAGGTCAGGCTCTCGTCGTCGTTCACCTTCTGGATCGAGCGGACATGGTACTGGCCGCCGACCCGCACCACCACCGGGTGCGAGGCAAAGATCATCGGGGTCAGCGGCTCGCCCTCCAGCCCGACCAGCCGGGCATATTCGCGGCCCGCCGGCTCGGCATTGATCTCATGGACGATGCGGTGCTGCGGATCGGCGCCGGTGACCACCATCTTGCGGTCGGAGCTGACGAAATGCTGGGTGCGGAAGACGGTGAAGGGCCGCGTCGTGGTGAACAGCGCCACCACCGCGCCATTGGGGTGGAAGGCGCCCTCGTGCAGGACGAAGGTGCGCTCGAAATGCAGGTCGTCGCCGGCCGATGCGCCGAACAGCGGGATGTCGATCAGCGCGTTGTGCAGCGCGCTGACCACCGTCTCCTCGCTCATCGACAGGCCGTCGATCAGCAGCATGGCGAAGCTGCGGGCCTCCTCGCCCAGCGGCACCGGGCGGGTCCCCATCGCGCGGTCGCGGCGCGACAGCAGCGACCGCGCGATGGCGGTGCTGTCGGCGATCTCGAAACGGTCGACATGGTCGACCAGCGCAGTGACGATGCAGAAATCCTCGGTCGGGAAGCCCACCGCCACCACGGCGTTGGTGGTGTAGCCGCCGGGGCCGATCTCCCCCGCCGTGGTGCAGCCGATCACCGGCACCATGCCGAACTGCGCCGCCAGCGCATCGGCCAGCGCCTCGCGGTCGTAGCTGGGGGCGCAGAAGACGACCACCAGCTCCAGCGCCACCTCGCCCAGCCCGGTGCGCAGTTCCCGCGCCGCCTCGTCGGCGCGTTCGGCATGGGTGACGGCGCGCGGCATGCCGTCGCCGGAGGCCGGTCTAACCGGGCCATTTACGGTGGGACCGTCTGCGGAGATCTCCTGTGCGGACATCGCTGCCCCTGCCGCCTCCCTCCCGGTCTGCGGTTGCGATCCGGCAAGGGTACTCCAGGGATGGCGGCGGGCAAGACCAATCCGCGGACCGGTGAAGGAGGACATGATGCGGGGCGGCTCCTAAACAGTCTCGGCCGGTTGCGGATCCGGCAGCCCGGCCAGCTCCTCGTCGGTGAACAGGCGGGCCCTGGCGGTGAAACGGACGCCGTCCGGCGCCTCGATCGAGAAGCCGCCGCCGCGCGCCTGGATAACATCCAGGATGACCTGGGTGTTGCGCCACCATTGGAAGGTGTCGTCGGACATGCAGAAGGGCGCACCGGCGACCGTCCCCAGGCACAGGTCGCGACCGCCCATCCGGAACTCCCCCTTCGGCAGGCAGAGCGGCGCCGAGCCGTCGCAGCAGCCGCCCGACAGGTGCAGCATCAGCGGCCCGTGCTTCGCGGCAAGCCGGTCCAGCAGGGCGATGGCCTCGGGGGTCGCGATGACACGGTCAGTCGGCGTTGGGGCGGTCATGGTGGTCCTTTATCACGAAACCACGCGGAGAAAGAAAAAAGGCCGGGGGACACGCCCCCGGCCCAGGTTTGCCCGATAGGGAGGAGCAGGGCTCAGAAGAAGCCGAGCGCTTTCGGGCTGTAGCTGACCAGCAGGTTCTTGGTCTGCTGGTAATGGTCGAGCATCATCTTGTGCGTCTCGCGGCCGATGCCGGACTTCTTGTAGCCACCGAAGGCGGCGTGCGCCGGGTACAGGTGGTAGCAGTTGGTCCAGACGCGGCCGGCCTGGATGCCGCGGCCCATGCGGAAGGCGCGGTTGCCGTCACGGCTCCACACGCCGGCGCCCAGGCCGAACTCGCTGTCGTTGGCGATGGCCAGCGCCTCTTCCTCGGTCTCGAAGGTCGTCACGGCGACGACCGGGCCGAAGATCTCCTCCTGGAAGATGCGCATCTTGTTGTGGCCTTCCAGGATGGTCGGCTGCACGTAGTAGCCGCCTTCCAGCTCGCCGCCCAGATGGGCGCGCTCGCCGCCGATCAGGACCTTGGCGCCCTCGGCCTTGCCGATCTCGATGTAGGAGAGGATCTTCTCCAGCTGCTCCTGCGAGGCCTGGGCGCCGATCATGGTGCCGCCGTCCAGCGGATGGCCCTGGGCGATCTTGGCGACGCGCTCGACCGCCAGCTTGATGAAGCGGTCGTAGATCGACTTCTGGATGAGGACGCGGCTGGGGCAGGTGCAGACCTCGCCCTGGTTCAGCGCGAACATCGCGAAGCCTTCCAGCGCCTTGTCGAGGAACTCGTCGTCGGCGGCCATCACGTCTTCGAAGAAGATGTTCGGCGACTTGCCGCCCAGCTCGACGGTCGACGGGATGATGTTCTCGGAGGCGTATTGCAGGATCAGACGGCCGGTCGAGGTCTCGCCGGTGAAGGCGATCTTCGAGATGCGCTTGTTGGTGGCGAGCGGCTTGCCGGCCTCGATGCCGAAGCCGTTGACGATGTTCAGCACGCCGGGCGGCAGCAGGTCGCCGATGATGTCGGCCAGCACCATGATCGCCATCGGGGTCTGCTCGGCCGGCTTCAGCACGACGCAGTTGCCGGCGGCCAGCGCCGGGGCCAGCTTCCAGGCGGCCATCAGCAGCGGGAAGTTCCAGGGAATGATCTGGCCGACGACGCCCAGCGGCTCATGGAAATGGTAGGCGTAGGTGGTGTGGTCGATCTCGGCGATCGAACCTTCCTGGGCGCGGATGCAGCCGGCATAGTAGCGGAAATGGTCGATGGCCAGCGGAACGTCGGCGGCGCGGGTCTCGCGGATCGGCTTGCCGTTGTCCAGCGTCTCGGCCAGCGCGATGACCTCCAGCCGCTCTTCCATGCGGTCGGCGATCTTCAGCAGGATGTTCGAGCGCTCGGTCGGCGAGGTGCGGCCCCAGGCATCCTTGGCGGCGTGGGCGGCGTCGAGCGCCAGCTCCACGTCGGCGGCCTGGGAACGGGCGATCTCGCACAGCGGCTTGCCGGTGATCGGGGTGAGATTGGTGAAGTATTGGCCGTCCACCGGCGCAACCCACTTGCCACCGATATAGTTGTCGTAGCGGGGGCGGAGCGCGATCTGCTTCTGGAGCGTGTCGAGAGCCTGGTGGAGCATTTGGGCCGTTCCTCTCAGTGTGGTGAACCGGTCAGGTCTCCGGTCCAGCGCGTTTGTCGAGGGGCATTCAGCCACTCTGAGAGGCAGGGGGTAAATTGTACTATGGAAGGAGACGGTCGGCGGGTGGGATTGTTCGTATCCCACCCTATGAACGCTCCCCTTGCGGCGCTTCACTCCGCCGGCTGGCGCCCCTCGACATAGCCCTTGCGCAGCTGCTCCTCGTACCAGCGGCGATGGTGCTCCATCGCCCAGTTCTCGTCGACCTCGCCGCAGCCCATGGCGTCGAAGGCGCCTTCCATGCCGATGGTGCCGATGTAGATGTGACCGATCACCGCGGCGATCAGACCGGCCGCCAGCAGCCCGTGGATGACGTGCATGATCTGCATGCCGCCGATCCCGGTGAGGGCGAAGGGCACCATCAGCAGATAGCCGGTGGCCGCCATGCCGATGCCGCCCAGAACGATGCTCCAGAACACCAGCTTCTGTCCGGCGTTGAAGCGCCCGGCCTCCGGATGCTGTCCGCCGGCCTTGGAGAAGAGCCCGCCCGCCGTCCTGATCCACAGCCAGTCGGCCTTTTCCGGGATGTTGTCGCGCAGCCACAGGCCCATGATCATCAGCAGCCCGACGACGAAGGGCACGCTGACGAAGTTGTGGATCGACTTGGCATACTCCGCCAAAGGCGTGAAGGCCTGATGGCCGATCAGCGGGATCAGCAGCGGCCGGCCGAAGGTCAGGATCACCCCGGTCAGCGCCATCAGCAGGAAACTGACCGCCGTCGTCCAGTGGGCGAAGCGGTCCAGCCCGTTGAAGCGCAGGACCAGCCGCCCCGATTTGCCGCCATGGATGCGGATGGTGCCGCGATAGAGGAAGAAGATCGCCAGCACCGCCGTCATGCCGATGGCGAGCCCAGCGATCGCCAGCCGCAGCGTGTGGGTGCGCCACTCCCGCCATTCCCGCCCTTCCGGCTGGACCAGAACCGCCAGCTTTTCATCCGGGATGCTGACGCGGCCGATCAGCTTGTCGTCCTGCGGGACGTAGAGCGGCACCTGCTCCTTGCTGGTCGGCGAGTTCTGGCCGGGCACCTGGGTGAGCTGCGCTTGTGCGAAAGTCGAAGCGGCCAGACTCTGAACGGCCAGCAGGGCGATCAGCAGCAGGGCGTGCAGGGGGAGTCTGGTGGGGCGCATGATGGTCTCCCGGAATGGACTGTCTTGCGGAGGCGCTCACGCCCCTCCCGTGCCCGGCCCGCCCGGCGCGAAGGGGGAGCCGCGGTCGTTGCGGCCATAGGCGGTCGACCAGCCCGGCGCGCCCGAGCCGTAGCCACGGCGCAGCGAGCGTTCCTGATAGATGTCGGCCAGCACCGCGCCGTCGCCGGCCATCAGCGCGCGGGTGGAACACATCTCCGCGCACAAGGGCAGCTTGCCCTCGGCCAGCCGGTTGGCGCCGTATTTCTGGTATTCCTCGACGCTGCCGTCCGGTTCGGGGCCGCCAGCGCAGAAGGTGCATTTGTCCATCTTGCCGCGGCTGCCGAAGTCGGTGGTGCGTGGGTATTGCGGCGCACCGAACGGGCAGGCGTAGAAGCAGTAACCGCAGCCGATGCACAGATCCTTGCTGTGCAGAACCACGCCATCGGCCGTTTGCAGGAAGCAGTCGACCGGGCAGACCGCGGCGCAGGGCGGGTCGTTGCAATGCATGCAGGCCATGGAGATCGACCGCTCGCCCGGCTTGCCGTCGTTCAGCGTGACCAGCCGGCGGCGGTTGATGCCCCACGGCACCTCATGCTCGTTCTTGCAGGCGGTGACGCAGGCGTTGCATTCGATGCAGCGTTCGGCGTCGCACAGGAACTTCATCCGGGCCATTGTTCTGTTCAGCTCCCGTACGTCACGCCGGCTCGACCCGGCAGAGGGTGACCTTGGTTTCCTGCATGAAGGTGACGGGGTCGTAGCCGTAGGTCGTCACCCCGTTCACCGGCTCGCCCAGCACGATGGGGTCGGTGTTGGGCGGGTAGTTGCCGCGCAGGCTGTCGCCCTGCCAGAAACCGGAGAAGTGGAAGGGCATGAACACCGTGCCGCCGCCGACGCGGTCGGTCACCAGCGCCTTGACCTTGGCCTTGCTGCCGTCCTCCGGCCCATAGACCCAGACCCAGGCGCCGTCCCTGATGCCCAGCCGCTCGGCGTCCCTGGTGTTGATCTCCGCGAACATCGACTGCTGCAACTCGGCCAGCCACGGGTTGGACCGGGTCTCCTCGCCGCCGCCCTCGTATTCGACCAGCCGGCCGGAGGTCAGCACCATGGGGAAGCGCTGGCGCAGGTCGCTGTCCGCCACCTTGAACTGCAACGAGCGGGCAAGCTGGACCAGACGGAAGTCGCGCCGGTCCTCGATGGCCGGGAATGCCTTCACCAGATCGGGGCGCGGGGAATAGATCGGCTCGCGGTGGACCGGCACCGGGTCGGGCAGGTTCCAGGCGACGGCGCGCGCCTTGGCGTTGCCGTGCGGCACGCAGCCATGCTTCAGCGCGACGCGGATGATGCCCATCGACAGGTCGGTCTGCCAGCTGACATTGTCCACCTCGGCCCCGCCGCCGCCGATGGCCTGGATGACGCGCATCTCGTCGGGCGTCAGGTCCTTGTCCCAGCCCAGCTTCTTCAGCACGGCCATGGTGAATTCGGGATAGCCGTCCTCGATCTCCGACCCCTTCGAATAGGAGCCGTCGGCCAGCAGCGAGACGCCGTTGCGCTCCACCCCGAAGCGGGCGCGGAAGACGCCGCCGCCGTCCATGACATGCTTGGAGGTGTCATAGAGCACCGCCGATCCCGGATGCCTGATCTCCGGATGGCCCCAGCTCGGCCAGGGCAGGCCGTAATAATCGCCGGCGCAGGGACCGGAGGCGGCCCGCATGGTGATCTTGTCGAAATCGGCCTGATGCTTCATGTGCATCTTCAGCCGTTCCGGCGACTGGCCGGTGGCGCCGATGGACAGGCAGCTGCGGTTCATCTCGCGCAGGATGTCCTCCGGCACCGGCCGATCCTTCTCCACCGTGATGTGCTTGAACATCTCGTCGGCGAAGCCCAGCTTGCGCGCCAGCAGATAGATGATGGCGTAGTCGTCCTTCGATTCGAAGATCGGCTCCACCACCTTCTCCCCCCACTGCATCGAGCGGTTGGAGCAGGTGCGCGACCCGTCGGTCTCGAACTGGGTGCAGGCCGGCAGGATGTAGGTGCCGTTGCGCCGCTCCTTGATCGCGGCGAAGGTGGTCGGGTGCGGGTCGGCGATGACCAGAAGGCTGAGCTTCTCCAGCCCCTTCACCATCTCCGGCATGCGGGTGACGGTGTTGCCGCCATGGCCGAAGCACATCATGGCGCGGAGCGGGCTCGGCTGGTCGATCTCGCCCGGCTTGGCAAGCACGGCATCGAACCAGCGCGTGGTCGGGATGCCCTTGGCCTCCATCAGATCCTTGGTGGCGAAGCGGCCCTTCAGATAATCGTATTCGACGTCCCAGGCGCGGGCGAAATGCTTCCACGCCCCTTCGGCCAGCCCGTAATAGGCAGGCAGCGTGCTGACATCGAGACCGAAGTCGGTGGCGCCCTGCACGTTGCAGTGGCCGCGGTAGATGTTGGCGCCGCCGCCGGCCACGCCGATGTTGCCCAGCGCCAGCTGCAAAATCGACAGGGCGCGGACGTTGGCGGTGCCGACCGTGTGCTGGGTGACGCCCATGCACCAGATCACCGTGCTGGGCTTGTTCTTGGCCAGCGCCTCCGCCACGCGGCGAAGCTGCGATCCGGGGGCGCCGGTCACCCGCTCCACCTCTTCCGGAGTCCATTTCTTCACCTCGGCGCGGATCTCGTCCATACCGTAGACGCGCTGGCGGATGTATTCCTTGTCCTCCCAGCCGTTTTCGAAGATGTGCCACAGCAGGCCCCAGGCGACCGGTATGTCGGTGCCGGGACGGATGCGGACATACTCGGTGGCATGGGCGGCGGTGCGGGTGAAGCGCGGGTCGATGACGATGAAGGGGGCGCGGTTGTGCTCCTTGCCGCGCAGCATGTGCTGCATCGACACCGGGTGCGCCTCGGCCGGGTTGCCGCCGACGATCACCAGCGCCTTGGAGTTCTGGATGTCGTTGTAGCTGTTGGTCATGGCGCCGTAGCCCCACGTGTTCGCCACGCCGGCGACCGTGGTGGAGTGGCAGATGCGCGCCTGATGGTCGACGTTGTTGGTCCCCCAGAAGGCCGCCAGCTTGCGGTAGAGATAGGCGCCCTCATTGGAGAATTTGGCCGAGCCCAGCCAGAACACCGCGTCCGGCCCCGACGCCTTGCGGATGTCCATCAGCTGGTTGCCGATCTCCTCGATCGCCTGGTCCCAGCCGATGCGCTGCCAGACGCCGTCGACCAGCTTGAGCGGGTATTTGACCCGGCGGGTGCCCTTGGTCAGCTCGCGCACCGAAGCGCCCTTGGCGCAGTGGGTGCCCTGGTTGATCGGGCTTTCCCAGCCAGGTTCCTGCCCGACCCAGACGCCGTTCTGCACCTCGGCGATCACCGTGCAGCCGACCGAGCAGTGGGTGCAGACGTTCTTGCGCGTCACCACCTCGACATTCGGCAGGATGGGACCGGCCTCCGCCTTGCGGATCATCGCGCCCGGCAGCGCGCCGACGGCGGCGATGCCGCCCGCGGCAAGGCCGGACCGGCGCAGGAAGCCGCGGCGGCTGACGCCCGATTCCAGACTGTCGGCCAGGGCAGCGACCAGACCGGACCGCTTTCCGCCTGCCGCTTTCGCCGAGCTGCGTTTGACCAGCATGGACATTCTCCGGATCGCCCTACAGGCGGTTCAGCGCGTAGAAGCGCTTGACGTGTTCGGTTTCGCGGTAGCGGGCCTTCACCTGCTCCTGCGGCGATTCCATCGCCTGCGCCTCCTCCCCCGCCGGCAGCACGGCGGCCGCGGCGGCACCGGCCGCGCCCAGGCCAAGCGTCTTCAGGATGTCGCGGCGTTGCAGCGGATTGCGTGCGGGGGGATTGCGGGACGGATCTTGCGGCGTCTTCATGCGTCGGCCCCTTCCAATTCGTCGATCTGTCTGTTCAGGGCCTCCTGCTCGATCTCCAGGAACAGGCGGCCGATGGTGCCGACCGGACGGTAGAGGCCAGCCGCCTCCGCCCGCTCCAGATCCTGGAAGAAGCGCCCGGCCCAGGGCGTCAGGTGGCTGTCCAGCATGTGGCGCTGCACCGCCAAGTCGGCCCCCTCGCGGATCAGCACCGCCATCACGTCGCAGAGCGCGGCGATGTGGTCCTCCGGCTCCGACACGTCGGGCGCGCGCTCCAGCCCCAGAGCCTGGAGGTCGGCGCGCAGGGCCGACAGCGGCCGGTCGGTCAGGAAGCCGGTGCGGTAGTAGGAGGCATAGGGGACCAGCTCGCCCTGGACGACGCCGATGAACAGCGCGTTGAACTCGCGCTCCGCCGCCTGCGGATCGGTGGCGCGGGCGCGGGCGGCCAGATCGTCGAAGGCGCGGCCGAGCGGCGTGGTGTCGCCGGTGAGACCGCCCAGCAGCGCCAGCAGGTCGGCGCCCGGCGGGGCGGCCAGCGTCAGCGCCAGCAGCCGGTAGACGTCGGCGCGCAAGCCGTCCGCGCCGCTTTCCGGATCGTGAACCGTCATCACACTCCCGCAAGCCCTGTTCAAGGCCATGGCAGGCCCGAACCGTAACAACGGCCGGCGCGGGCAAAGGTTGCCTTACCCGGTCGGGGCTACCCAGCCGGGGTCGTCCGTTTTCCCCGGCAGTGACCTCACTTCTGCGGATTGTCACCCTGCTGAGTGTCGGCCTGCGGACGGCCGGAGAAGTTGCGGTGCGCGACCGACGCCTCTTCCCCCACCCGCGCGCCGACCGACGCGAAGGTTTCGTCGGCGCTGCGGGCGAACAGGCTCGGCAGCACCGCCCAGGCGCCGCCCGCCAGGACGACGATGGCGCAGAGCGCGGCAAGGAAGGCTTTCATCGGCGGATTCTCCAGACAGCGCTTACCGGGAGAAAAGCCGCGCTGCCGGCCTTTCCCGCCATCGCACAACGCCGCCGGGACCCGATTGTTTCCATCCTCGCTTTTCCGCTTGATATGCTCCAATCGAGCACATATGGTTTTGCTCAGAACGAGCATAGAGCGGAGCATCCGATGCCCGAGGTCGCCGAACTCGCCTACACCCCCGCCGTCGCCGCGGCGACCGCGCCGATCTTTGAGCGCATGAAGCGCGTCGTGCCGGCCATCGAATGGCCCTTCCACGCGCCGCTGGTCCACGCCATCAACGAGTTGAAGCGCGAGCGCAACGCCGTCATCCTGGCGCACAACTACCAGACGCCGGAGATCTTCCACGGCGTGGCCGACATCGTTGGCGACAGCCTGGCGCTGGCGGCCAAGGCGACCGAGACCGACGCCGACGTGATCGTGCTGGCCGGCGTGCATTTCATGGCGGAGACGGCGAAGCTGCTCAATCCGGCCAAGACGGTGCTGATCCCCAGCCGCAACGCCGGCTGCTCGCTGGCCGACAGCATCACCGCCGCCGACGTCCGCCTGCTGCGCGAGGCGCATCCCGGCGTGCCGGTGGTGGCCTACGTCAACACGTCCGCCGAGGTGAAGGCGGAGGTCGACATCTGCTGCACCTCGGGCAACGCGGTGGAGGTGGTGGAATCGCTCGGCGTCGACCGGGTGATCTTCCTGCCCGACGAATATCTGGCGAAATACGTCGCCACCCAGACCAAGGTCGAGATCATCGCCTGGAAGGGCCATTGCGAGGTGCATGAGCGCTTCACCGGCGCCGAGATCGAGGAGTTCCGCCGCCGCTTCGACTGGCTGACGGTGATCGCCCACCCCGAATGTCCGCCCGACGTGCTGGAGGCCGCCGATTTCGTCGGCTCCACCGCCCGCATGATCGATTTCGTCGGCACCGAGAAGCCGCCGCGGGTGCTGATGGTCACCGAATGCTCGATGAGCGACAACGTCGCCGCAGCCTCGCCCGAGACGGAGTTCGTGCGGCCCTGCAACCTGTGCCCGCACATGAAGACGGTGACGCTGTCGAGCATCCTGGACTCGCTGCGGACCCTGGAACCGCGCGTCGAGATCCCGGATGCCCTGGCCGCCCGCGCCCGCCGCTCGGTTGAGCGCATGCTGGCGGTGAAGCCGAAGTAACCCCCCTCTCCCCCGCTCTCGCGCAAACGAAGTTTGCGCTGACGCGACAGGCGGACCTTTGGTCCGCCGAAAGCGGGGAGAGGGTCGGGGTGAGGGGGATCCGCTTCGAGGATCTCTTCGGCTGCGCCGAACCCCCTCATCCTAACCTTCTCCCCAGGGGGGAGAAGGGATCTGTCCGCGTCGCGTTGAGGAGTCCCCTATGACCTCCAGCACGCCTTACGATGTCCGCGATGCCGAGGTGATCGTCGTCGGATCCGGCCTTGCCGGAATGACCGCGGCGCTGCAACTGGCGCCGCGCGCGGTCACGCTGATCACTAAAACCGCCGGCCTGCCCGGCGGCTCCAGCCTCTACGCCCAGGGCGGCATCGCCGCCGCCGTCGGTCCCGGCGACCGGCCGGAGGACCATGCCGCCGACACCGTCGCCGCCGGGGCCGGTCTGGTCGATGCGGCGATGGCGGCCCTGCTGACCCGCGACGGCGCCGCCGAGGTCCGCCGGTTGCTCAACGACGGCCTGCCCTTCGACCGCGCCGCCGACGGCTCGCCGCTGCTCGGCCGGGAAGCCGCCCATGGCGCGGCGCGCATCGTCCATGCCGGCGGCGACGCCACCGGCCGGACCCTGGTCACCGCCCTGGCGGACCGCCTGCGCGCCACCCCGTCGGTGCGGGTGGAGACCGACGCCTTCGCCGTCGATCTCGTGCTGCGCAATGGCCGGGTCTGCGGTCTGCTGGCCTGCCATGGGCAGGGCTGGGTGCTGCACCGGGCGCCGCGCGTGATCCTGGCGACCGGCGGCATCGGCGCCACCTTCGCCCGCACCACCAACCCGGCGGAGGCAACCGGCGACGGGCTGGCCATCGCCGCGCGGGCCGGGGCCATGCTGGCCGACCTGGAGTTCGTCCAGTTCCACCCCACGGCGCTGGCCGTCGATGCCGACCCGGTGCCGCTGCTGACCGAGGCGTTGCGCGGGGCGGGCGCCCTGCTGCTCGACCGCCAGGGCCGCCGCTTCATGCCGGACGAGCATCCGCTGGCGGAGCTGGCGCCGCGCGACGTGGTCGCGCGCGCCATCGGCCGGCGCGTCGCGGCGGGCGAGCCGGTGTTCCTCGATCTGCGTCCGGCACTGGCCGCCAAGCCCGGCGGCTTCCCCACCGTGCTGGCGCTGTGCGCCGAGCATGGGCTCGACCCGTTCGCCGAGCCGATACCGGTGGCGCCGGCCGCCCACTACCATATGGGCGGCGTGGTCACCGATGCCGACGGGCGGACCAGCCTGGAGGGGCTGTGGGCCTGCGGCGAGGTCGCCTGCACCGGCGTCCACGGTGCCAACCGGCTGGCGAGCAATTCCCTGCTGGAGGCGCTGGTGTTCGGCGCCCGCGTCGCCCGCGACGTGGCGGACCGTCCGCTTGCACCGCTGCCGCCCTTCGCCCTGCCCCGCCCGCCGGCGGTCGCCGCCGATGTCGGCCATGCCCTGCTCGACGCCATCGGGGCGGAGGCGCGGACGGCGCTCTATGACGGGGCCGGTCTGGTCCGCAACGGGCTGGGGCTGCTGGCCGCCCGGCGCAAGCTCGACCGGCTGGCGGCGGCGTTGGACACGCTTCGCTGCGAGGACGGCGATGAAGCTTCACCGGACATCGTCCGCCACTGGGGCGAGGCGCGCAACCGGCTGCTGGTCGGCCGTCTGGTCGTCCATGCCGCGCTGGCGCGGGAGGAAAGCCGCGGCGCCCATTGCCGCAGCGACCATCCCCTGCCGAATCCCGCCTCGATCTCCCGCACCCTGACCCTCAGCGAACTGGCCGGCACCGCCGGCCCCCTGCCCGGAGACGCCGCATGCTGCATCCTCTGACCGTCGAGCCCATCGTCCGCGCCGCCCTGGCGGAGGATCTGGGCCGGGCCGGCGACATCACCACCGACAGCATCATCCCGGCCGACGCGGTGGCGACCGCCCGCATCGCCGCCCGCAAGGATGGCCGCGTCGCCGGGCTGGAGGCGGCGCTGATCGCCTTCCGCCTGCTCGACCCCGGCATTTCGGTGACCGTCGAGCGTACGGACGGCGACGACGTGCCCCCCGGCGGCACCATCGCCACCCTGACCGGCAAGGCCCGCGCCCTGCTGACGGCGGAGCGCACGGCGCTGAACCTGATGGGCCGGCTGTCCGGCATCGCGACCGCCACCCGCGCCCTGGTGCGCGATGTCGAAGGGACCAAGGCCCGCATCGTCTGCACCCGCAAGACCACCCCCGGCCTGCGCGTTCTGGAGAAGCATGCGGTCAAGCTCGGCGGCGGCTTCAACCACCGGTTCGGGCTGGATGACGCGGTGCTGATCAAGGACAACCACATCGCCGTCGCCGGCGGCGTGCGCCCGGCGGTGGAGCGCGTCCGCACCGCCATCGGCCACATGGTGAAGGTGGAGGTCGAGGTCGACACGCTCGACCAGCTGGACGAGCTGCTGGACCTACCGGTCGATGTCGTGCTGCTCGACAACATGGACCCGGACACGCTGCGCCGTGCGGTGCGCATGGTGGACGGCCGCCTGCTGACCGAGGCATCGGGCAACGTCACGCTCGCCACCGTCCGCGCCATCGCCGAGACCGGTGTCGACATGATCAGCTGCGGCTGGCTGACCCACAGCGCCCCGAACCTGGACCTGGGGCTGGACATGTGAGGATGCAATAAAAAAGCCCCTTCCCGGACCATGAGAAGGGGCTTTTGGGTTTCGCAGCGCTTACGCCGCCAGCTTCTCGACCTTGCCGTCCAGACCCATCAGCAGCAGTTCGACCTCAAGGTCCGGGTGGCGTTCACCGACCATCGTCTTCAGCTTGCTCAGATACTGGCCGTGCACTTCGGCTTCCTTCGACGGATCGGGCGACAGATCCATCCCGAGGAAGACCTTGTAGGCGCCGCAGTCGCGGTGATCCATGACAATCAGGCGATGGATGTGGTGCAGTTCCTTGGCGACGGCGACATGGTCCCAGAAGGCATCGCCCCAGGCCGGCTTCTTGTCGGTCAGCGCGCCCAGGCTGGCGCCGGCCAGGATGACGTGGTCGTAGTTCGCCTGCATGTTGCGGGCATTCATATAGCCGGCGACGTGGCCCATCAGGCGATAGTCCATGCAGGACAGCAGAAGGGTATCGACGCTGCCGGCCCGGGCCGGGCGGCTCATCATCATCGGCGCCATCAATGTCACGCCGGCGCCCAATGTCGCCAGCTTCAGGAACCCGCGGCGCGAGCTGTGTTCGCCCTGGCAGCAGCCATGGTGATGACCGGTCGAATGATCCATCTTGCCCCTCCAACACGCCTCGAACCCATATCGAGGTTTCACGCGCAATGGTGGCGGCAGATTGTTAAAAATTACAATATGGGGTATACCGCTATATGGAAAAGAAACAAAAATTCATCTATGTGGCATTTTTCGGATAGCCTCTTCGACAACCCGATTCCCTTCCCCGTGGCAAAAAGACCGTGGCACGATGGATAACGCACATAGAAAACGGGCCGCCCGGCGAGGGGCGGCCCGTTCCTGTGCATGGATTTTCCCGGTCGTCAGCGTTCGGCCGTCACCCGCCGCGCGTGCTGCTGGGCGCCGGTGTTCCTGCCGACCCGACGGTGCTGGAGGCCGGCGGCGGCGATGCGCTCGCGCTGTGATTGGGCGAACAGTCCGCGTTGGCGATCCCCGCCGTCAGGAGAGTGGCGAGACCGAACAATGCGGCGACGACCGGACTGGCTCCATGAGACATTGGATCACCTCCTTTCTGAAACGTTGCGACCTCCAATAGATTGACACAGTACAGCGCTCGGTCAATGGCCGATTCGAACATCGGCGATGCCGTCTCCCAATGGAACAGGTCCGGATTCTGAACCTGAGTGCCGTTATCGGGTTTCCAGCAGCCCGCTCATCGTTGCGAACAGTTCAGACTTGGCTTCGAAACCGACACCGGGCAGATCGGGCAGCCGCACGCGGCCATCCTCGACTGCGATACCGTCGGCGAAGCCGCAGAAGGGCTTGAAGACGTCCGGGTAAGACTCATTGCCGCCCAGATGCAGGCCGGCGGCGATGTTCAGCGACATCTGGTGCCCGCCATGCGGCACCACCCGCCGGCTGGACCAGCCATTGTCTTTCAGCATGTCCAGCGTGCGCAGATACTCCACCAGACCGTAGCTCAGCGCGCAGTCGAATTGCAGCCAGTCGCGGTCGGGCCGCATGCCGCCATGGCGGATCAGGTTGCGGGCGTCCTGGTGGGAGAACAGGTTCTCGCCCGTCGCCATCGGCCGGTCGTAGTGCTTGGCGAGTTCGGCCTGCAACGCGTAGTCCAGCGGATCGCCGGCCTCCTCGTACCAGAACAGGCCGTAGGGCTTCAGCGCCTCGGCGTACTTGATCGCGGTGGCGAGGTCGAAGCGGCCGTTGGCGTCGACGCACAGATTCTCGCCCGACCCGACCACCTCCAGCACCGCGTCGATCCGGCGGAGATCCTCCTCCAGCGAGGCGCCGCCGATCTTCATCTTCACGACCTTGTAGCCGCGGTCGCGGTAGCTGCGCATCTCGTCCTGAAGCGCCGTCACATCCTTGCCGGGGTAGTAATAGCCGCCGGCGGCATAGACCCAGACGCTGTCGTCGGCCACCCCGCCGCGGAAACGGTCGGCCAGCAGGCGGTAGAGCGGCACGCCGGCGATCTTCGCCACGGCATCCCACACCGCCATGTCGATGGTGCCGACGGCGACGGAGCGCTCGCCATGGCCGCCCGGCTTCTCGTTGGTCATCAGCCGCGCCCAGATACGGAACGGGTCGAGGTTCTCGCCGCTGTCGTCGAGCAGGCTGTCGGGCGACGCCGACATCAGCCGGGGGATGAAGCGCTCGCGCAGCAGCCCGCCCGCGGCATAGCGGCCGTTCGAATTGAAGCCGTAGCCGATCACCGGCTTGCCGTCGCGCACCACGTCGGTGACCACCGCGACGACGCTGCACGTCATCTGGCTGAAATCGATGAAGGCGTTGGCGATGTCGGACTTGATGCCGGCGGTCTGCTCGCGGATTTCGACGATGCGCATGGCGGTTTCCCTTGCAGCGTGGTGGCGCGTTTCGTGCCGGCACTGTAGGGATGTTGCGGGCCGCCGGGCCAATGCCAAGGTCGGAACGCATCATGCGGGTTCGGCATAGGGTGGCCGGAGGGTGGGCGCCCATAGGCACCGGGCCGGGCCGGCAGACGTGACGAAGATTGGGCGATGGAACTCTCCTGGCTCGACGATTTCCTGGCGCTGGTGGATTGCGGCAACTTCTCCCGCGCCGCCGACATGCGCCACCTGACCCAGCCGGCCTTCAGCCGCCGCATCCGCGCGCTGGAGGATTGGGCCGGCACCCCGCTGTTCGACCGCAGCGGACAGCCGGTGACCCTGACGGAAGCCGGGCGGCGCTTCCGCCCCTTCGCCGACGAGACGGTGCGCCGCCTGCTGCAAGGCCGGGAAGAGGCCCGGCTCGCCGCCCAGTCGGAAGCGGCGACCCTGCGCTTCGCCGCCACCCATGCGCTGTCGCTGACCTTCTTCCCCTCTTGGCTGCGGGCGCTGGAAGCCCGCGCAAGGCTGGGCGCCATCACCCTGTCGTCGGACAGCATGGAGGCCTGCGAACGGCTGATGCTGGCGGGCCAGGCGCAGTTCCTGCTCTGCCACGCCCATCCGGCGGCGGCCGGCCGGCTGGATGCGGAGTCCTTCCGCTCCGTCGTCGTCGGCGGCGACCGGCTGCTGGCGGTGACCGCTCCCGATGCCGGCGGCCGGCCGCGCCATCTGCTGGCGGACGGTCAGGACACAGCGCTGCCGCATTTGTCCTACAGCCGCGAATCCGGCATGGGCCGCATCCTGGAGGCGGTGCGGGCGGCACAGCCGCTGCCCACCGCGCTCGACACCGTCTTCACCTCCCACCTTGCCGCGGTCCTGCGCACGCTGGCGCGCGACGGACGCGGCGTGGCCTGGCTGCCGGAAAGCCTGATCGCCGAGGATCTGGCGCGCGGCTCCCTGGTGCGCGCCGGCGTGCCGGCCGGCGACGAGCGCTGGATCGTGCCGGTGCAGATCCGGCTGGTCCGTCCACGCGCCCGCCAGAGCAAGGCGGCCGAAAGCTTCTGGACGCTGGCTGTCGAAGCGGCGCTTTGGCGGAACGCCGAGTCGCCGCCGGAACCCGCAGCGCAGGTTGCCGGAGCCGAATTGACCGCCGAAAAAGAGTTGTGACCCTTTGCCCGCAAGTCACTTTGATCGTTGACATTCCCGGCAAAGCGTCTCCGTCGAAGCGATTTCGCTGGCGCTAACCCTTTCGATCAGGCAAAATTTGCCTAGTTGGGTTGAGAAGCGTCGCGTCAGCGACCGGAGGAACGATCATGGGCGTCAGCAGCATTGGCGGCATCGGCGGCTATCAGCAGCAGCCATACGTCACCCCGCTCAGCAGCGGCCCGGCCGCGGCGCAGCGGTCGACCTCGCCCGTCGAATCCGCACAGGAAGACCAGACCGAGCGCACCCGCCGCCAGCAGGAGGCGCAGACGGCCCAGAGCGGATCGAGCGGCGGCAACACCACCGCCACCCGCGGCCAGAACCTGAACATCACGGTCTGATCCGTAGGCGGATCACACGGCAGGTCCGGTTCGGCAGGGTCGGTCAAGGAGATCATCGAGGGGCGGCGCCCGCCAAGGGGCTGTCCCGGGAGCAACGCCTGGAAAGCGGGCAAGAAGCGCGGGAGGCAGCGATGGAGATCCGTGGCGTTTCCAGCTCGACGGCAGTCCGCCCGACGGCTTTCCAGCCGACGGAAGCCGGCACCGCCTCCCCGTCGACTCCAGTCCAGGACACCGGCAGCGCACCCTCTGGCGAAGCGGAGAAATCCTCCGGTGCTGGCTTCATCAGCCCGTTCATGCGCTACGACCAGGGCGCGCGGGTGGCCGTGCTGTATTTCCGCGACTTCGACACCGGCGAAACCCAGGACCAGATCCCGTCCCAGCGCGTGGTTGAGGAATACCGCCGCACCGCCAATCGCCTGTCCCAGGAGGATGAGCGGAAAGCCGCCGCGGCGAAGAGCAACTCGGGCGGATCGGCCGGCAACACGGGGAGTTCGTCCGCCAGCGGCTATGGCGCGGCGGCGGGCGGGTCCGGGCAAGCCGGCACGACGCCCGGCACGGCGGCCAGTCCGTCGATTGGCGTGTCCTTCGCCAGTGCTCCCGGCAACAGCGGGACAGCGGCGGGGTCCGCCACCGCGGGACCGGCGACAGGCGGCGTCACGCCGGCCGCGACAGGCGGATACAGCGGCGGGTCGCCGGGCGGACTGGTTTCGGTGACCGTTTGAAGGGTTCGACCGGGCGGCTTCGAATTGGCACTGCGTCCGATTGCCCCGCCCGTAAGCCTTACCCTCCGGCCGCCTCTTCCTCCGCCTGCCGGCGCCTGAACCCCACCAGCGCGGTTTCGTCCAGCATGGCGGCCTCCTTGCGCTTCTGCTTGTCGCGCTCGCGCTTCAACCGCTCTTCCTCGGCCAGCTCGTAGCGCTTCAACTCCTGGAAGGCTTCGGCCATCTCGTCGGTGGCGATGTTGATCTGCATCTCCACCTGCCCCAGCGATTCGCCCAGCTTGCGGCCGCGCTCCATCGCCGCCTGGGCGAAGTTGGAATAGGTGAAGGAGACGGAAAAGTCGTCGCGCACCGTTTCCTGCTCGTGCACGATCTCCTGCTTCACCTTCTCGATCTCGTTGCGCAGCCGGTCGGCCAGCGTGTGGAGGTCCGCCAGGACGCGACGCTTCTCGTCCAGTTGCAGCTTTTGCAGGCGGATGATCGTCTTCAGGCTCATTGCGGCCACTGCACCCCAAAGATTTCAGCGAGCATGGCGTAGCTGGTCTCCAGATCGGTGGCCTCGCGCTTGCTCTGCTTCAAAAAGGCTTCCAGCGCCGGCTGGAAGTGGATCGCCTCGTCGACCTGCGGGTCGGTGCCGCGGCGGTAGGCGCCCAGCCGGATCATCTCCGCCATGTTGTCGTAGGACGACAGCAGGCGCCGGGCATGGCCGACCAGCTCGTTCTCGTTCGCCGTGTTGCAGCCGGGCATGGTGCGCGACACGCTGCGCAGGATGTTGATGGCGGGATAGCGCCCGCGCTCGCCGATCTGGCGCTCCATCACGATGTGGCCGTCCAGGATGCCGCGCACGGCGTCGGCGATCGGTTCGTTGTGGTCGTCGCCGTCCACCAGCACGGTGAACAGGCCGGTGATGGTGCCCGACCCGACCACCCCCGGACCGGCGCGCTCCAGCAGGCGCGGCAGTTCGGCGAAGACGGTCGGCGGATAGCCCTTGGTCGTCGGCGGCTCGCCGGCCGACAGGCCGATCTCGCGCTGGGCCATGGCAAAGCGGGTGACGCTGTCCATCATGCACAGCACGTCGCGGCCCTGGTCGCGGAAATGCTCGGCGACCGCCAGCGTCATGTAGGCGGCCTGCTTGCGCATCAGCGGCGCCTCGTCCGAGGTGGCGCAGACGACGACGCTGCGGGCCAGCCCCTCCTCGCCCAGATCCTCGGTGATGAACTCCTGCAATTCGCGCCCGCGCTCACCGATCAGGCCGATCACCGCGACCTCTGCGGCGGAGAAGCGCGCCAGCATCGACATGACCGACGATTTGCCGACGCCCGATCCGGCGAAGATGCCCATGCGCTGGCCGCGGCAGCAGGTGAGGAAGGCGTTGATGGCGCGGATGCCCAGATCCAGCTTCTCGCCTACGCGGGCCCGCGAATGGGCGTTGGGCGGCGTGTTGCGGATCGGCGTGCCTTGCGGCCCCTTGGGCAGCGGTCCCTTGCCGTCCACCGGTTCGCCCAGCGCGTTGACGACGCGGCCGAGCCAGGCATCGGTCGGGAAGATCCGCGCCTGATCGCCCGCCACCAGCGCGCGGCAGCCCAGCCCCACCCCGTCCAGCGCCCCGAAGGGCATGGCGAGCGCCCTGCCCTGGCGGAAGCCCACCACCTCGCACGGGACCTGACGGCGGTCGCGCGTCTCGACGATGCAGCGGCCGCCGACCGACAGTTCCTTCTCGATCCCGCCGACCTCGACCATCAGGCCGGACACGGCGGTGACGCGGCCGTACCGGCTGGAGTCCGGGATCCGGTCGATGTCGCGGATCAACTGATCGATATCGAACGTCATGGATCGGATACCGGCGTTTCCAGGGAAGGCGGTCCCAAGACGGGACGCGCTCCTATTAAGTGGTAGCTCTGTGGACGGGGGCGACGTTAACCACCATGATCGCATCTTGCGATGGAAGGATTAACGTTGTGTAAGCGCTTGGCACTGGCGTTAAGCTGAATCGTCTGTTAACTTGTGTAAACGGGATGGTTGAAATCGGTCATCAAGGATCGGGGACCATGTCCGGGGTCGGGTAGCGAAAGCGCGCCATCAAACGTCGGGATATCGCCATGAGGGTTCTGCTGGTTGAAGACGATTCCTCCGTCGCCAAAAGCATCGAGCTGATGCTGAATACGGAAGGTTTCATCGTCGATTCTACCGACCTGGGTGAGGACGGACTCGAGATCGGCAAGCTCTACGATTACGACATCATCATTCTCGACCTGATGCTGCCGGACATCGACGGTTACGAGGTTCTTCGCCGCCTGCGCGCCGCGCGCGTGACCACCCCGATCCTGATCCTGTCCGGCCTGACCGAAATGGACAACAAGATCAAGGGGCTGGGGTTCGGCGCCGACGACTACCTGACCAAGCCGTTCGACAAGCGCGAGCTGATCGCCCGCATCCAGGCCATCGTACGCCGGTCGAAGGGCCATTCCGACAGCATCATCCGCACCGGCCGCCTGACCGTCAACCTCGACACCCGCACGGTGGAGGTCGACCAGTCGCCGCTGCACCTGACCGGCAAGGAATACGGCATCCTGGAGCTGTTGAGCCTGCGCAAGGGCACGACGCTGACCAAGGAGATGTTCCTGAACCATCTCTATGGCGGGATGGACGAGCCGGAACTGAAGATTATCGACGTCTTCGTCTGCAAGCTGCGCAAGAAGCTGGCCGCCGCCACCCAGGGCGACAACTACATCGAAACCGTGTGGGGCCGCGGTTACGTGCTGCGCGACCCGCACGAGGAAATCGTCGAAGGCAATCCCCCGCCGCCGCCGCGCGTGCCGCAGCAACAGGCCGCCGGCTGATTCTTCAGCGTTTCCGTTTTTCTTTTGCCGCCCCTCGACGCCCGGCCGTCTTTCACCTTGAAAGCCGGACCGGGCGTTGCCATATCTGGTGGGTCATTCTGCTTCGGACTGCGGGGCCTTCAAACGCCCCCACGCTCAGCCTCCCTTTTTTCGCCATCGCAAAATTCGATCGCGAGCACCTGGGGGCCGCCAATCCCACACCCAGTCTGATGCGCCGCACCGGTGGTGTGGCGCCCTTTGCGTTATGGGAGACAGACATGCCCGTCGGCACCGTCAAATGGTTCAACAGCACCAAGGGCTTCGGTTTCATTCAGCCGGAAAGCGGTGGCCCGGATGTGTTCGTTCACATCTCCGCTGTCGAACGCGCCGGGCTGCGCAGCCTGGTCGATGGCCAGAAGATTTCCTACGAGGAGCAGCGCGATCCGAAGCGTGGCAAGACCTCGGCGGAAAATCTGAAGGCGGTCTGACCGCCTGACCGCCGACCTGCGGAAAAAGGGGCATCGGGAAACCGGTGCCCTTTTTCCGTGTTGCACAAGTCCCTGTCGCCCAGATGCAGGGCTCTGCCCAGAGGAGATCCGCGATGGCTTTCAAACCGAACTACAACCAGCAGCGGGCCGAGCGCAACCGGGCCAAGGAACAGAGGAAGCAGGAAAAGCTTCAGCGTCGCGAAGAAGGCGTCGCCGCCCGCCGCTCCGGCGATCCGGACGGGACGGAGACGCAGGACGAGTCCCTGGCGACCGACACCGACACCGATGCCGAGACCAAAACCGACACCAACAATGCCTGAACGGACGGCCGCAGGCGCGGCCGACCGCGATCATACGGAGGACAGGCCATGGCCCGTCAGAAGAAACAGCCCGTCGACAACGCCTTCGCGCTTTTCGACGTGATTTACCAGGACGGTGCGCGCACCTCGAACCGCAAGGTGCCGACCACCGACATCGATCAGTTCGACCGCGAGAATTCCATCCGCACCTACATCGAAGCGCAGGACCGCAAGATCGCCGAAATGTCCGGCAATCCGCGTGGCCCGATCAAGTCGATCACGCCGTCGGCCTGAGAGTTGGTGCATTTTCTGGCTGTCATCCCCGCGAAGGCGGGGATCCAGCCGTTAGAACGATTGAATTGGAAGCCTGGATCCCCGCCTTCGCGGGGATGACGTCCGTCAGGACAAGGATCCCAGGATTTACGCCACCTTGGCGCCGGCGGCAGAGAAGCCGCCCAGGCTGTAGAGGCCGCGCTGGCCCTCCACCGGCTTGAACTTGTCGGTGATGCCCAGCACCGTTTCAGCACCGCCCAGATAGAGAACGCCGTCCTGCGGCATCTGGCGGGAAATGGACTCCAGAACCTTCGCCTTGGTCGGCTGGTCAAAATAGATCAGCACGTTGCGGCAGAAGACGATGTCGAACTGTCCCAGCGCCGACAAATCGCCCAGCAGGTTCCATTCGCGAAACGATGCCATCTGGCGCAGCTGCTGGCTGATCTGCCACTTGTCGCCGTTCTGCTTGAAATGCTTCACCAGCATGGTGATCGGCAGGCCGCGCTGAACCTCGAACTGGGTATAGACGCCGGCCTTCGCCCGCTCCACCATTTCCGCCGAGATGTCGGTGCCGACGATCTCGATGCGCCAGCCGGCCAGCTTCGCCGCCTCGTCGTTCAGGATCATCGACAGCGAATAGGCTTCCTGGCCCGACGAACAGGCGGCCGACCAGATGCGCAAGCTGCGCTTGGCCGCCCGTGCCTCCATCAGCTTCGGCAGCACCAGCTGGCGGAACTGGTCGAACGGCTTCTGGTCGCGGAAGAAGGACGACTCGTTGGTCGTCATCGCTTCCGTGATGTCGCGCAGCAGCGCCTCGTCCTTGCGGGTGCGGACGGTGGTCGCCAGCTCCTCAAGCCCCTTCATGTTCCACTTGCGCGCCACCGGCATCAGCCGGGATTCGAGCAGATACGCCTTGTCGCGGGTGAGGACCAGGCCGGAACGCTGCTTGAGCAGCGTGGAGAACATGTCGAAATCTTCGACTCTCATGCTGCCCTCGAAGCGAGCTTGCGGATGTGGGGACCGATTTCCTTGAGCGGCAGGATGACGTTGCAGATGCCGGCTTGCGCCACGGCACCGGGCATGCCCCAGACCACGCTCGATGCCTCGTCCTGGGCGATCAGTGTGCCGCCGCCATTGACCACGTCGGTGCAGCCCTTCAACCCGTCCTGTCCCATGCCGGTCAGGATGCAGGCCAGGATCTTGCGGCCGCCGAAGGCCTTCAGGATCGACCGCATCATCGGGTCGACCGCCGGGCGGCAGAAATTCTCGGGCGGATCCTTGCTCAGCGCGATCACGTTGGCGCCGGCGCGCTGGGTCACCAGCATGTGGAAGTCGCCGGGCGCGATGTAGCAACGGTTCTGCACGACCGGCTCGCCGTCCTTCGCCTCGCGCGCATCGATCCCGCATTGGCGGGTGATGTGCTCGGCCAGGATGGTGGTGAAGGTGGCCGGCATATGCTGGGTGATCAGGATCGGCTGGCTGACGCCGGCCTTCAGGTGCGACAGCACCTCGAACAGCGCCTGCGGCCCGCCGGTGGAACTGCCGATGGCGATCACGTCGGGCTTGGTGGCGATGCTGCCGGCCGGAGTCGGCCGGGTGACGATCGGCCCCATCTCGCGCTTCAGCCCCAGCGGAGCCGCCGGGGTCAGCGGGCGGATCTCGCCGCGCGAGCGCGATCCGGCACGCCGGGCGGCGGCACCCAGCGCCTTGACCTTGGCGACCAGCTCGCGCTTGAAGTCCTCCGCCCCGCCGATCTCGCGGGTGGAGGTCGGCTTCGGGATGTAATCGGCCGCACCGGCCGACAGGCAGCGGATCGACACGTCGGCCCCGCGCAGCGTCAGCGTGGAGGCCATGATGATTTTCACCTGCGGCGCAACCGCCAGCAGCTTCGGGATGGCGGTCAGCCCGTCCATCACCGGCATCTCGATGTCCAGCACGATGACATCGATGGAATTGCGCTGCAGCGAATTGACCGCCATCTGGCCGTCGCCGACGGAGGTGACGACGCGGATGTCCGGGTCCCCTTCCAGCGCGCGGGTCAGCAGGCCGCGGATGACGGCGGAGTCGTCCACCACCATGACCCGGACGGGATCCGGGTTGGCCGGTCGCGCGGTGGTGAGGGGGCCTCTGCCAAAACTGTCCGACATAACGGCGATTCGCCTTTCAACTCGACTGGTTCAACGCTGGCTCTCCTGACATCCCGCTCGGGGTCACAGAAGGCCGACCTGCGCGAACTTGGTCTGGATGATGTCGCTGTCGAAGGGCTTCATGATGTACTCGTTGGCCCCGGCGGACAGCGCCTCCTGGATGTGGGCAAGGTCGTTCTCGGTCGTGCAGAACACCACCTTGGGCTGTTCGCCCCCGCTCATCTTGCGCAGCCGGCGCAGGAATTCGATCCCGGTCATCACCGGCATGTTCCAGTCCAGCAGGATGGCGTCCGGCATCTGCGCCGCGCAGGCTTCCATCGCCTGCTTGCCATCCTCCGCCTCCGAGCAGGCGAAATTCAGCTCTTCCAGGATCTTGCGCGCGACCTTGCGGACAACGCGGCTGTCATCGACCACCAGGCAGGATTTCATTGCGGCAGGGCCTCAGGTCATCTGTTCGTCGGCGAAGGCCGGCCGGCAGGTGCGGCGCCCTCCCCCAGGGGGCAGGGCGCCGCAAACCGTCAGGCCGTCTCGATGGTTGTGAAGTTGAGCAGACGAGGCACGTCCAGCACAACCATCAACTGGCCGTTCAGCCTATAAATTCCGGTCGATACCTCGCGCCAGCGCGGATCCAGCGTCGCCGGGTTGCGTTCGAAGTCCTCCTTGGTCAGGCTGAGCACCTCGCCGACCGAATCGACCATCAGGCTGTAGAGTTCGCCGCGCAGGTCGACGACGATCGACATGCCGGGCTTGTCCTTCGGACGGCCGGTCAGGCCGAGGCGCAGGCGGACGTCGATGGCGGTGACGATGCGGCCGCGCAGGTTCAGCGATCCGGCGACCTCCGGCGGGGCCAGCGGGATGCGGGTGATCCGCTGATGGCCCAGCACGTCCTGCACCTGAAGGACCGGGATGCCGAACATCTGGTCGGCGATCGTCATGGTCACGAAGTCCTGGTTGCCGGAGACGACGAGATCGTCGCCCCGCGACTTGCGGACGGTGGACGGCAGCTTGGCGTTGCTCATGCGGCACCTTTCTGGTCGGTCAGCGTCTGCTGGAGCGCGAAGAGCAGCGCGTCACGGTCGAACTTGGCGACATAGTCGTTGAAACCGGCGATCCGGCCGCGGTCGAGATCGCGGGCGCTGGCGTGGCTGGACAGCGCCACCATCGGGACCCGCTGCCAGCGGCTGCCGTGGCGCACCGCCTCGGCGAAGTCGAAGCCGCTCATGCCCGGCATCTCGATGTCGGAGACGATGACGTCGAAGTCCTCGCCCGCCTCGCAGAGCGCCAGCGCATCGCCGGCATTCTCCACCGCCGTCACGTCGTAGCCGGCGACCGACAGCAGCGGCGTCAGCAGATTGCGGAAGAAGGGGCTGTCGTCCACCAGCAGCACGCGCTGGAGCTTCTCCTCCTCGAACCCCTCCTGGGCGGAGGAGCCGAACCAGTCCTTGTAGGCCTGGGTCAGGAAGAAGCCGGCGTCGATCACCTCGGTCGCCTTGCCGGCGATGATGGCCGAGCCCATCAGGCCGGGACGCTCCGCGGCCAGCTGGACGTTCAGCTTCTCCTCGACGATGTCGACGATCTCGTCGACGATCAGGCCCATCGAGCGGTCGCCGTCGGCGAACACCAGAACCGGCTGGCGGCCTTCGTTGGCGATGACGAAGTTCGGGTTGATCGGCACCAGCGGCATCAGCTTGCCGCGATACTGGACCACCGGCAGGCCGTTCGACATCTCGACCGTCGCGAGATCGACGTCCTCCAGGCGGGCGACCAGCGACAGCGGCACCGCCTTGGGCGCGCCTTCGCCGGCGCGGAACAGCAGGAGCGCCATCTTGTCCTCCTGGCGCTGGGTCTGGACCGCGGTGGTCTCCTTGCCTGCGGCCTCGCCCATCGCCATCTCGCCGGTGGCCGACGCGATGCCGTTGGGGTCCAGGATCATGATGACCGAGCCGTCGCCCAGGATCGTGTTGCCCGAGAACATCTCGATGTGGCGCAGGATCGGCGCCACCGGCTTCACCACGATTTCCTCGGTGTCGAACACGCGGTCGACCATGATGCCGAAGGTATAGGTGCCGACCTGGGTGACGACGATGAAGGTCTCGTCCGCCGGCTTCTTGGCGTCCTCGCTGTCGTCCAGCCGCAGCAGCTGCTGGAGCGAGACCAGCGGCAGCAGGCGGTTGCGCAGGCGCAGGACCGGGGTGCCCTTCAGCCGCTCGATGGTGTGCTCGCTGTCGGCGGCGGCGCGCACCAGCTCGACCACGCTGATCTGCGGGATGGCGAAGCGCTCGCCGGCGCATTCCACGATCAGGGCCGAGACGATGGCCAGCGTCAGCGGGATCTTGATGACGAAGGTCGATCCTTTGCCCTGGGCCGACTTGATCTCGATCGTGCCGCCGATCTTCTCGATGTTGGTCTTCACCACGTCCATGCCGACGCCGCGGCCCGACACGTTGGTGACCTTGGCGGCGGTGGAGAAGCCCGGCTTCATGATGAACTGGATGATCTGCTGGTCGGTCATCGAGGCAAGCTCGCCTTCCGACGCCATCCCGTTCTGGATCGCCTTCTGCTTGATCCGGTCGATGGCAAGGCCCTTACCGTCGTCCTGGATCTCGATGATGATGTGGCCGCCCTCGTGATAGGCGTTCAGCGTGATCCGGCCGGTCTCCGTCTTGCCGGCCTTCACGCGCTCCGCCGGGATCTCCAGCCCATGGTCGGCGCTGTTGCGCACCATGTGGGTCAGCGGGTCCTTGATCAGCTCCAGGACCTGGCGGTCCAGCTCGGTGTCGGCGCCGAGCATCTGGAGGTCGATCTTCTTGTTCAGTTCGTGCGCCAGATCGCGCACCAGACGCGGCAGCTTGGCCCAGGCGTTGCCGATGGGCTGCATGCGCGTCTTCATGACGCCCTCCTGCAGCTCCGACGTCACATGGTTCAGGCGCTGCAGCGGTGCCGCGAACTCGCTCTCCTTCTGCGACCGCAGGATCTGCAGCAGCTGGTTGCGGGTCAGCACCAGCTCCGACACCATGGTCATCAGGTTTTCGAGCAGGTCGACGTTGACGCGGATGGTCTGGGCGGCGACCGCCGACTCCTTGGTCGCGGCCTCGGCGCCGGCATCGGCGGCACCGGCGTTGCCACCGCCCGAGGCACCCGCCATCGGGGCGACCGGCGCCGGCACCTTGGCGGCGGCCGGCTCGGCATCCGGCACGACGAGGTCGTGCGACTGGGCGGGCTCCTCGGCCGGCTCGGGCGCGCGGGTGGCGACGGCGGTGCCGGCGGCCGGAGCCGCGGCGGGCGCGGGAATGTCGTTCGGGCCGGGAATGGAGTTCCAGAGCGCTTCCAGCTCGTCCAACGTCGCCGGCCGGTCCAGCGATGCTGCGACCGCAGGGGCGGTCGGCGGCGGCGGCGGAGCGGCGGCGGCTGCCGGGGCGGGACCGCCCAGCTTGCCTTCGGCGCACAGGTTCAGCCGCTCGATCAGCGGCAGGTCGTCGCCGGGCGGTTCCGCCTCGGTCGCTTCCAGCACCGCCAGCAGGCTCTTGATGGTGTCCAGCGCCTGCAGGATCAGCGAGACGGCTTCCGGGTTGATCGTCAGTTCGCCATCGCGGAACTTGCCCAGCACGTTCTCCGACGCGTGCGCCACCTTTTCCAGGCGGGGCAGGCCGAGGAAGCCGCAGGTTCCCTTGATGGTGTGGACGAGCCGGAAGATGTTCGACAGCAGTTCCGGATTGTTGGGATTCTGCTCCAACCGGACCAGCTCGACATCGAGCACCGAGAGGTTTTCGTTGGTTTCCGTCAGAAATTCGGACAGCAGATCATCCATGTCGCATTCCCCAGGCCCAATGTTTATGGTCCGCGCCGGCCTGCGGCTCGAACGGGCAGCATCGAAAGGCTGCCGGTTGCGCTCCAGTCCAGGTAGGGTGGGAGCCTGTCAAACACTGATTAAGAGAACCTTACCTCTTCCGATAGGGAGTCTTCGGGGGGCTGCTACCGGTAGGATCGGAGTTCCTTTGTCACAGCTTCCATTGTCACAGGGAGGATCGATGAGCGACGCCGAAATCGCCCAATCCGTGCGCGAAGCCGTGGAACGCCTCAACGCCGCGCTGGCGGAGGCCGCGCGCCACAATCTGGCGGTCACGCTGCGCAGCACGGCCCACCAGACCACCGGCGGGGTGGAGCAGGTCGTGGTGGAGCCGCGGATTTTCAAACTGCTGTAGACGCGGCCGGAAGAGCGGCCGGATGCCTCACCACTCGGCGGTGAAGACCAGCCGCTCGCTGCTTTCGGTGGCGACGGCGATGCGGAAGCCGTCGCTCTCGGCCAGCCGGCCGGCCAGATAGGCATGGATGGTGCGGGGGGTCAGCGCCTCGGCCGTCGCCGTGCCGGCCAGCGCCGCCGCGGCCTCCGGTTTCAGGGTTCCCGGACGGCCGGCGGCGGTCACGGTGATTCGGCCCGCCGTCTCGTCGCCATCGGCGGCGACGGAGACCAGCCCGCCATGGGTCAGCGCCTCGTCCGCCAGCATCACCAGATTCAGCACCAGCTTGACCACGCCGCGGCGCTGGGCGGTCATGTCGTGCGGCACCCGGTCCGGCCAGTCCAGCCGGGTGCGTCCGCCCTCGACATAGCCGGCGGCGGCGGCGCGGGCGTCGCCGAAGCCCTTCTGGTCGCGCCCCGCCACCCCATAGGCCAGCCGGAACACCCGCAGCCGGCGGTCGGCCTGACCGGAGGAATGGTCGATCAGCTTCACCGCCTCGCCCAGGAATCCGCCGACGGCCGGCCCGCCATCCTCGTCCTCCTGCATCTCCTCGATCAGCTCCAGCCCGTTGCGGATGGCGCCGACCGGGCTGACCAGATCGTGGCAGAGCTTCGACGCCAGCAGTTCCAGAACGCGGATGTCGACGCTGACGGGGAGGGAGGACGATTCGGTCACGAGGCAGACTCCGGAAAAAAGGAACGGCGACGGCGCGGTGCTGGAGATTCTATACTTTCCCGGCGGCGCCGCACAGGCGGTCGCATTTCCTATGTACAATAGCGCGATGGATGGGACCCGACATGGACGATTCGCTGGTGCCCGGCGCCTGGGTGCGCCACCCGGACCAGCCCGACTGGGGGCTGGGACAGGTGCAGTCGGCCATCCGCAACCGCATCACCGTCAATTTCGAGCATGCCGGCAAGGTGCTGATCGACAGCGACGTCATCTCGCTGACGCTGGTCGATCCCGACGAGGTCTGAGCGGATTCGGCCGGGTCTCCGGCGTCCGGGAAAGCGCGGATTGCGCCGCCGCCGCCGCTTTGCTTTTATGCGACCGAAGTCGCGCATGTGTCAGGGAGGGATGGAATGAAGGCAATGATCCTCGGTTTCGCCGCCGCGGCGGTGATCGCGCTGGGCACGGCCGCGGTGCTGATCACGATGGAACACTCGACCGCGGAGCGCTTTTCCAGCACATTCGTCCGCCTTTAAGGGAACAGAATCCTCCTTTATTCCACGAAAAGGCGACTTCCGGGCGCCCTCCGCACGGTGTAGGATCGAGCGATCCTTGACCGGACATGGCGGGCCGTCGCTTGATCTCGCGTCTCAAAGGGGGAATGGGCGCATTCGGTGTGGCGCTGATCCTGGGGCTCAACGCCCTGGTCGGTTACGACCTGCTGCACCAGCGCGACGAGACGCTGTCCCGGGCGCGGGAGGACAGCGCAGCGATGGCGCTGGTTCTGGAACACCATGCCACCGACAGCCTGTCCGGCGTGGCGAAAATCCTGGCCGGAGTCGTCGAGGTTCTGGCCGTGCGCACCGACGCCTGGGAGCGCGGCGATGCCGACGTCTACGCCCTGCTGCGCCGTCAGGCCACCCTGTCACCGCTGATCCGCGCCATCCTGGTGGTGTCGGCCGACGGCACGCTGATCCACGACACCCAGACCCTGGAGCCAGCCGGCATCGACCTGTCGGACCGCGATTACCTGATGGCGCACCGCGACAGGCTGGTCCCCGGCGGCGCCGATGCGGTCTTCGTCGGCAACCCGGTGCGCGGCCGCACCTCCAACACCTGGTTCATCAGCATGAGCCGGCGGCTCGAAGCGCCGGACGGCCGCTTCGCCGGCGTGGCGGTCGCGGTGATGGAACCGATGGCCTTCCGCAGCTTCTACCAGACGCTTCCCCTCTCCGGCGACGCGGTGGTCACGCTCTATCACGCCGACGGGCCGGTGATCGCCCGCTTCCCCGACCATGACAGCCACATCGGCCTTTCCGCCCACCATCTGCCGCTGTTCACCACGCTGCTGAAGCAGGCGCGGGCGGGCACCGAACTGCTGGACAGCGCCAGCGACGGACCGCGCCGGATCCTCAGCTACCGCGCGTCGGCCGAGATGCCGGTGGCGGTGACCGTCTCGTCGTCGCGCGACGCGGTGCTGGCGCCCTGGTGGTCGAAGGCGATGACCCTGGCGGTAGCCGATCTTGCCGGGACGCTGGTGCTGGCGGCGATGACGCTCGCCCTGCTGCGCGAGGCGGGGCGGCGGGAACGGGCGATGGCCGATCTCCAGGACAGCGAACGGGCGCTGCGCGACAGCCAGCAGCGGCTGATCCGGGACATCGCCGCCCGCCACCGGATCGAGGCGGAGCTGATCGCCGCCAAGCAGGTCTCCGACGCCGCCAATCGGGCCAAGACCCAGTTCCTGGCCAACATGAGCCACGAGCTGCGCACCCCGCTGAATGCCGTCATCGGCTTCGCCGAGGCGCTGGAAAGCGGCATCTTCGGCCAGATGTCGGCCAAGCAGACCGAATATGTCGGCGACATCCGCAAGTCCGGCCAGCATCTGCTGAGCCTGATCAACGACATCCTCGACACCACCAAGATCGAGTCGGGCAAATATGTGCTGCATCAGGAGGATCTGCCGGTCGACGACCTGATCGGCGAATGCCTGCGCCAGATGGGGCCGCTGGCGGTGGAAAAGGGCGTGACCCTCACGGCGGCGCTGCCCGCCTCCCTGCCCATCCTCTATGCCGATGCCCGTGCCGTGCGTCAGATCCTGCTGAACCTGCTGTCCAACGCGGTGAAGTTCACCCCGCCCGGCGGGCGGATCGTCGTCGAGGCCGACCGGGTGGCGCGCAGCCTGCGCCTGCGGGTCAGCGACACCGGCATCGGCATCCCCGCCATCGAACTGGAGCAGGTGATGGAGCCCTTCCATCAGGTCGACAACTCCCACACCCGCCGCTTCGCCGGGACCGGGTTGGGCCTGCCGCTGGTCAAGTCGCTGGTGGAAATCCAGGACGGCCGCTTCGTGCTGTCGAGCGTGCTGGGCCGGGGCACCACCGCCACCGTGCTGTTCCCGCCCTCCCGGCTGCGCAACCGGTCGGAGCCCCTGCGGGCGCTGACGCTGACGCAGCCCGCTCCGGTTTGAGGCCGGGCGCCCTCATACCCGCCGCGACTTGCCGAGGATGACCAGGGCGATGCCGCCCAGCACGGCGACCGACGACAGCGCCAGGACCGGCGTGATCCGTTCCCCCAGCGCCAGCACCGCAACAAGCGCGGTGATGACCGGAACGCTCAGTTGGACGGAGGCTGCGCGGGCGGCGGTCAGGGCCGGCAGTGCCGCATACCAGATGGAATAGCCGACACCCGACGCCAGCGCCCCCGACAGCACCGCATAGACCAGTCCGCCCTGGTCCCAGCGCAGGCCGCCGCCGGACAGCGGCCCGGCCAGCGCCGCCAGCAGCGCCAGAGCCGCCGCCATCGGTGCAGCGCGCAGGAAATTGCCGGCGGTGGTGGCGATGGGGTCGCGGCTGGCCCGTCCCAGCAGGGAATAGATTCCCCACGCCGCCCCGGCGACCAGCATCAGCAGCGCCCCCAGCGGGTCCGGCGCCGACAGTCCGGGCGCCAGCAGCAGGGCCAGCCCGCCAAGCGCCAGCGCCAGCCCGCCCCATTGCAGAAGCACCAGCCGTTCGCCGCGATACAGCCCGACCAGGATCATGGTGGCCTGCACCGCCCCGAACAGCAGCAGCGCTCCGGTCCCCGCGGTCATGGTCAGATAGGCGAAGGAGAAGGCAGCGGCATAGGCCAGCAGCGCCGTCGCCCCGCGCCAGCTGCCGGCACCCGCCTTCGCATGCCCGGTCGCCCGGGCGATCAGCCACAAGCTGGCCGCACCGGAGGCGATGCGCACAAGGGTGAAACCGGCCGGGTCGATGGCGGTCTGGGTCAGCGCCAGCCGGCACAGGATGGAGTTGGCGGCGAAGGCCAGCATCGCCAGCAGGGTCAGCAGTGCCGCCCGCCCGGCCGTGGGCGCCGCCGGCACCGCAACGGCACCTGTCTTATCGCTCGCCACCACGATTGTTTCCCTTGCAACCAGACTCGTCCAGCTAGCCGCAGGGCGGCCGCCCTGTCAAATCCCCAGCACGGTCGGCCGCGTCCTACTTTGGTCGGGCCGTGGTGGTCACGAGGAGGGGCCGTGCAGGGCGAACATCAGCAGGTAGGTGCGCTGGAGCGAGCTGAAATTGTTGTCGGAGATCAGATAGACCAGCGTTTCCCCTGCCGGCCCCGGCCGGGTGGCGATGCCTTCGAAATTGTCGTTCACCAGCGGCGCCTCCAGACGCCCGAGTTCCTCGCCGTCCACCACCGCGCCGGCAGTCAGCTGGCGCGCCGCCACCCGCACCAGCCGCGACGACCAGCCGCCCAACAGCGACACCCGGCGTTCCAGCACCAGCACGCCGCCGTCCGGCAGCGGGGCGACGGAGGTCGGGCGGTAGCGCGGGGCCGTCCGATAGGTGAAGGGCTGCCAGTCGGCGGCGCTCGCCGGCACGCCGTCCCTGGACGAGCCCATGCGGGTTATCCAGGCGCGGCGGTCCTGATGGCCGTTGTCCTTGCCCTCCTCGATGGTCAGCAGCCGGCCGTCGGGAAGCAGGGTCAGCGACTCCAGCCCGCCATTCTCCGGCGTGCTATCCATCCCCGGCGGCATCGGAATCGGCGTGGGCGTGCCCTCCGGTCCCTGATCGCCGCCATCACCGCCATCGCCGCCCTTGTAGCGCAGGATGCGATGGTCGCGCTCCAGCGACACCAGCCAGCCGCCGTCGGGCAACCGCGTCAAATCCTCGGCATCGGTGCGGCGCTTGCGATGGGAAATCCCCTCCTCGACCGTCAAGGGACGGGCATGGACCTCCGACAGGCCGGCAAGCCGGCCCTCGGCATCGGTTTGCAGCCGGCCGTCCACCACCAGCCCGGTGTCGCCGATGGCGACGAAGCGGTCGCCGGCCGGATCGATCCAAAGGCCGGACAGGCCGCCGACCCGCTCGCCCCCGGCGATGTCCAGGCCACCCAGAAAGCGCAACGGCCCGACCGCGACCTTCTCCGGCCGCCCGCGGTCGAGCGGCACCGCGGAGGCGGTGACGGAAAGGGGGCCGGGGGTGGGGTCGGAGTCGCCGCCGGCACCGACCACGGCGGCGCAACCGCCGGACAGGGCGACCAGCAGCAGGCCCCAGGCCATGCTTTTGCGTATCGTCATCGCGGCACTCTTGCCAGTGCAACCGAGGGATACAACCTTTCTTTCGGCATTCTTTCGGTCACGGCGTCAGACATACGGCAGGATGCAGCGTGAGCGTTACGCGACCTCTCTCATAACGGCCCGGTCATATCGGCTAGGCGCGGCGGGTTACTCCCTCAGAACCGGTGGGGCCTGCCGGACAAGCGCTTAGATTGACGAATGTTTTCGACGATCCTTATCCGTGACGATCGAGCCGAGTCCGTCCCCATGCCGATGCTTCCGCGGTCGCAGACCGCCTATTCTCCTCCGGACCAGACCGGCGACGGCATCGCGTCAGGCGTGTCCGGCCTGTCTCCGGCCGACCGGCTGACGGCGCGCATCCAGGAGTTGGAAGCCGAGCTGCGGGAGTTGCAGCATCGCGCCAAGAACAGCCTGCAACTGGTCATCAGCCTGCTGAAGCTGCAGGCCGGACGCATCCGCGATCCCGACGCCCGCGCCGCCTACGAACAGACCATGGTCCGCATCGAGGCGCTGGCGATCCTCTACCGCCAGCTGCACGAGAGCGGCGCCGGCACCCATGTCGATCTCGGCCGCTATGTCACGGCACTCTGCGAAGCGGTGCGGGAAGGCACGCCGGGCGCCCTGTCGCGCGTGCCTGTGACCGTCAATTCCGACCCGATCCAGATCGGCCTGTACGAGGCGATGCCGCTCGGCCTGATCATCGCGGAGCTGGTGACGAGCTGCCTGCACCATGCCTTCCCCGACGACGGCTGGATCCGCATCACCGTGCGCCAGCAGGGCGACAGCGGCCGCGCCCGCCTGACGGTGGAGGACAACGGCCGCGCCCTGCCCGCCGGTTTCGACACCACCGCCGAGGACGGGCTGATGCTGGCCGAGGCGCTGGCCGGCCAGCTCGGCGACACCCTGTCCACCGACAGCGACGCCGCCGGCACCACGGCCAGCGTCAGCTTCCCGGTTTAAGGAGGCCCGTGGCTCCCCCTCTCCCCCCCGGGGAGAGGGTCGGGGTGAGGGGGAGGCGTGGCGTGGATTCCGTGGGGAGCGGGGAGTGCGCGATGCTTGAAAATCCTCGTCGCGCGTCCCCCTCACCCTAACCCTCTCCCCGGGGGGGAGAGGGGATTACGTGCCCGTGCCCGTCACCGTCATGGTGCTCATGGGGATGCGGCGGTTCCGCCGCCGGCTCCAGCGTGCCGGCGAACCAGCCTTGGATCGCCCGCAGCGGGTCGGTCTCGGTCGTCGTCACCGGCTCGATGCCGCGGCGCTTCATGTGGGCGACGAAGCCGGCGCCCGACGATCCGGTGATGACCACCCGCACCGCATCGATCGGGTGGGGCCGGCCGTCGCCGCAGAGATGCAGCACCTCCTCCTCCCCCAGCTCGATCCGCCCGGTCTCCACCGGAGCGGTGCCGGCGTCGGCCTCATAGACCAGGAAGCGGCGGGTGCGGCCGCCATGGGTGGCGATGGTGGCGAAATCCTTGGTGCCGATGGCGATCTTCATGCTCTGCGGTCCCCTAGAAAGCGGTGCCCGACGACGGCGCAGTCCTGCCACGCCCGGCACCCGCCCGCACTGAGCGAAGTCAATCGGCGGTAGCGAAGCCTCGGAAAGCGCCCGCAAGCATGATTTTTCGACCGCAAGCGTGGCCTGGATGGCTGCAATTCCCACCGGCTTTCACCAAATGGCGAGGGGTGGGGAAGGATTGGTCTTCCCACATGTTATGACCCAGGACACCCACCCGATCGGACGCCATGTACGCCCACTCGCCCCAGCCGCTTCCGTCAGCCGGATCGACGCCCGACATCGCCGGATCGGCCGGTGTGCTGCGGCCGATCCTGCAACCGGGGCAGACCTGCTGGCGGGTGGAGGACACCGCAAGGCTCGGCGTGATCGTCGATGCGGAGGATTACTTCGCGCTGGCCAAGGCCGCCATGCGGCGCGCCCGGCGCAGCATCTACATGACCGCCTGGGATTTCGACGCCCGCATCCGCCTGATGCCGCAGACCCGCCGGCCGCGCCGGCCCGACCGGCTCGGCACGCTGCTGAACTGGCTGGCGACCACCCGGCCCGACCTGCACATCCATGTGCTGAAGTGGGACTATGCCGAGCTGTTCGACCTCGCCCGCTGGTCGCACCCCTTCATGCTGCGCAACTGGCTGACCCACCGGCGCCTGCAATACCGGCTGGACGGCGACCACCCGACCGGCGCCTGCCATCACCAGAAAATGCTGGTGATCGACGACCGGGTCGCCTTCTGCGGCGGGCTGGACATCACCGCCAACCGCTGGGACACCCGCGCCCACCATGCCCATGACCCGCGGCGGCGCCAGCCCGACGGCAAGCCCTACGAGCCGTTCCACGACGTCATGATGGCGGTGGACGGCGACGCCGCCCGCGCGCTGGGCGAGATGTTCCGCGACCGCTGGGCCCGCGCCACCGGCGAGACGCTGAAGCCCCCTGCGCCGGCCCCCGGCCGGCCGGCCCGCCGCCATCCGCTGGCCGCCGATCCCTGGCCGCCGGGCTTCGAGCCGATGCTGCGCGGCGTCCGCGTCGGCATCGCCCGCACCGATCCCGCCTGCAACGGGCGCGACGAGGTCCGCGAGGTCGAGGCGCTCTATCTGGCGGCCATCGCCGCGGCGCGCGACGTCATCTATCTGGAAAGCCAGTATTTCGCCTCCACCGCGGTGGCCGAGGCGCTGAAGGCCCGGCTGGCGGAGCCCGACGGCCCGGAGGTGATCGTCGTCAACCCGGTGCGCACCACCAGCTGGCTGGAGAACACCGTCATGCTCGGCGCCCGCGCCCGGCTGACCCAGGAGCTGCGCGAGGCCGACCGCCATGGCCGCTTCCGCCTGTTCGCCGCCCTGACCGACGGCGGCGCCTGCATCACCGTCCATGCCAAGGTGATGGTGGTCGACGACCGGCTGCTGCGCATCGGCTCGGCCAACCTGAACAACCGCTCCATGGGGCTCGACACCGAATGCGACCTGGCGCTGGAGGCCGGGCCGGGGCCGGAGCATGCCGACACCCGCCGCGCGATCCTGCACACCCGCAACGACCTGATCGCCGAGCATCTGGGCTCCACCGCGGCCGAGGTGGCGGAGGCGCACCGGCGGCTGGGCTCGCTCGCCGCGGCCATCGACCAGCTGCGCAAGCCGGTCGGCCGCACGCTGGAACCGCTGCACGACCCCGAGCCGGACGGGCTGGCCGCCGCGGTGGCCGACGCCCGCGTCTTCGATCCCGAACATCCGGTCGGCGCGGTGGAGATCGTCCGCCGCGTGCTGCCGTCGCGCATCCCGCGCACCCGCCACTGGCTGACGCTGGCCGGCATCCTGGCTCTGCTGGGGCTGTGGGGCATGTGGCGCTACACGGCACTGCGGGAATGGGCGACGCTGGACGCCGTGATGTCGGCCTTCCACAGCCTGGGCGACAGCCCGCTGGCGCCGCTGTGGCTGATGCTGGCCTATATCGCCGGCGGTTACGTCATGTTCCCGCTGACCGTGATGATCGCCGCCACCGCCATCGTCATGGGACCGTGGTGGGGCTTCCCCACCGCGATGGCCGGGGCGGTCGCCTCGGCGGCGGCGATGTTCTGGACCGGGCGGATCGCCGGGCGCGACCTGCTGGACCGCCATGGCGGTCCGCTGATCGCCCGCATCAACGGAAAACTGGCCGACAGCGGCATCGCCGCGGTGGCCGGCGTGCGCGCCGTGCCGATTGCGCCCTACACCGTTGTCAATCTCGCCGCCGGCGCCTCGAAGCTGAGCTTCGGCGATTTCGTGATCGGCACCATGGTCGGTCTTGCACCCGGCATCCTTGCCTTCAATCTGCTCGGGCACCAGCTTGAGCGCACCATAAAGAATCCCGGCGCCGCCGACTTCGCGCTGCTGGCGGGAATGGCGGCGGTGGCCATCGGGCTCGGCTGGCTGACCAGCCGGCTTCTCGGCCGCTCCGGCCGGGATCGGGCCGGCGACACGCCGGGCCGGCAAGACGACAGGGCTGACGAAAGGCCAAAGGAAAGGAATTTGGAACCGTGATCCGTTTCAGCCGCGACCGTGTCCAGCGCATCGCCGCCGTGTTGCGCGCAGCCCGCTCCCGCCGCCCCCGCCGTGCCGACCGCCGCAGCCTCCCCGTTCCCGACGGCATGGCGGCGCTCAGCGTCGCCACCTGGAACATCCACAGCTGCGTCGGCCTGGATGCCCGCTTCGCCCCCGACCGCATCGCCCAGGTGATCCGCGACCTCGACGTCGACCTGATCGGCCTGCAGGAGGTCGGCTGGCACCACCGCGGCGAATCGGGGATGGACCAGTTCGCCTTCCTGGAACGCAACACCGGGCTGAAAGTTTATGCCGGCCCGACCAAGCACAGCGAGCGCGCCCATTACGGCAACTGCCTGCTGACCCGCCTGCCGGTGCGGTCGATGGAGACGATGGACCTGTCGGTCGGCAAGCGCGAGCCGCGCGGCGGCATCGACGCGGTGGTGGAGGTGCAGGGCCGTCCCGTGCGGGTGATCGTCGCCCATCTCGGCCTCGACCCCTGGGAGCGGGCCAAGCAGGTCGGCGACATAGTGTCGCGGGTGGAGAGCCAGCCGGAGCTGCCGACCCTGTTCATGGGCGACCTCAACGAATGGACGCCCAGTTCCCCCCGGCTGCGCCAGCTGGCGTCCTCCTTCGCCGACGTCGCCAACCCGCGCAGCTTCCACGCCCGCATGCCGACCTTGCGGCTCGACCGCATCTATGTGACCGGCGGCTTGCAAATCCCCGCTTTCGAGGTGATCCGCACCGTCCTCACCCGTCGGGCATCGGACCATCTGCCGGTCCGCGCCGTGCTCGCCGTCCCCTGATCGTCGAGGGCCGCTCCAGAACGTCAGTATGACCAACGGAGTCACGCACTGAGGTCATAGCGGGATTGTTGCGGTTGATAATTTTTTGTGCACCGCAATGTTCTTTTAACAACAGAGCTTTGCAAATGCGAAAAGGCTCTTGACCTATACGCGACCCCCGACGAAGGATATGGTTGGTAATACGATCAATATCTGATCGAAGGAATGACCGACCCTGGCCCATCGGGGGCAGCCGTGACGCGAGGATCCGACTTGCTGTATCACCTGTACGACATGCAACACGCTGCCATGCGGCCGATGCGTTTCTGGGCCGAAGCCGCCCAGCAGACCTTTCAGAACCCACTGATGCCCCTGTCCTACACCAAGCTGGGCCGGGCGGTTGCCGCCGGGGCCGAGCTGGTGGAGCGGACGACCCGCCGCTTCGGCAAGCCCGCCTTCGGGCTGCCCGAGACGGTGGTCGACGGGCAGACCGTTCCGGTCACCGAGCGGGTCGTCTGGCAGTCGCCCTTCTGCCAGCTGCTGAACTTCGCCAAGCCGGCAGGCACGCCGCACCAGCCGAAGGTGCTGCTGGTCGCCCCGATGTCGGGCCATCACGCCACGCTGCTGCGCGGCACGGTGGAAGCGCTGATGCGCGACCATGACGTCTACATCACCGACTGGATCGACGCGCGGCTGGTGCCGATGTCGGCCGGGCGCTTCGACCTGGACGACTACATCGACACGGTGGCGGAGCTGATCCGCTTCCTCGGCCCCAACACCCACGTCATCGCGGTGTGCCAGCCGGCGGTTCCGGTGATGGCGGCGGTGTCGCTGATGGCGGCGGCGGACGAGCCGGTGCAGGCGCGCAGCATGACCCTGATGGGCGGCCCCATCGACCCGATGGCCAACCCGACGGTGCCGGTCAAGCTGGCGATGGAACGCCCGCTGAAATGGTTCGAGCGCAGCGTGATCACCACGGTCCCGGTCTATTATCCGGGTGCCTTCCGCCGCGTCTATCCGGGCTTCATCCAGCTGTCGGGCTTCATGTCGATGAATCTCGACCGCCACATCAACGAGCATGTCGGTCTGTTCCGCCATCTCGTCCGCGGCGACGGCGATTCGGCCGAGCAGCATCGCCGCTTCTACGACGAATATCTGTCGGTGATGGACCTGTCGGCGGACTTCTACCTGCAGACCATCGAGACGGTGTTCCAGAAGCACGCCCTGCCCGAAGGCACCATGGTGTCGCGCGGCCGCAAGGTGGAGCCCTCGGCCATCCGCAAGACCGCGGTGATGACGGTCGAAGGCGAGCTGGACGACATCTCCGCCCCCGGCCAGACCATCGCGGCGCAGCGCCTGTGCTCGTCGCTGCCGGACGACATGCGCAAGACGCATTTCCAGAAGGGCGTCGGCCATTACGGCATCTTCAACGGCCGCCGCTGGCGCGAAGCCATCCTGCCGGAAATCCGCAGCTTCATCCAAAGCCACGACGGCGAGTGAAAACAGAAAAGGGGCGCCGAACACCGGCGCCCCTTTTCTGACGTCAACCAGCCAAAAGCACTCAGTCAACCATGCTCCGCGCCTCGGTGAAGGCATCCATGTGGGTCAGGCCCGCGGCTCCCCCGGCCTTCACCCGCATGCCGGCGGTGGCGAGGTGGAACAGGTAGCCGAGAGCGAACAGCGCCACGAACAGCCCGAAGACCAGGGTGTTGTAGTAGACCATCGTCACCAGGGCCAGCACCGCCAGCACCAGCGAGATCGCCGGGAACACCGGATAGAAGGGCGCGCGGAAGGGACGCTCCAGCGCCGGTTCGGTGGTGCGCAGCCGGAACAGCGCGGCCATGCTCATGATGTACATGACGATGGCGCCGAAGACCGACATGGTGACGATGTTGGCGGTCAGCGGCTGGCCGCCGATCTGGATCAGCTCGTCGGAATAGATGGCGGCGATGCCGATCACGCCGCCGGCCAGGATCGCCCAGTGCGGGGTCTTGCGCGTCGGGTGCAGGCGGGCCAGAACCGGCGGCAGGAAGCCGGCGCGGGACAGTGCGAAGATCTGGCGCGAATAGCCCATGATGATGCCGTGGAACGACGCGATCAGGCCGAACAGGCCGATCCACACCAGCATGTGCAGCCAGCCGCTCGATTCACCGACCACCGCCTTCATCGCCTGCGGCAGCGGGTCGTTGATGTTGGACAGGGCGTTCCAGTCGCCGACGCCGCCGGCGAAGATCATCGTGCCGAAGGCCAGCACCACCAGCGTCAGGATGCCGCCGATATAGGCGCGCGGCACCGTGCGCTTCGGGTCCTTGGTCTCCTCCGCCGCCATCGCCGCCCCCTCGATGGCCAGGAAGAACCAGATGGCGAAGGGGATCGCGGCGAAGATGCCGCCGAGAGCATCCTTGCTGAAGCTGGCCTGCCCCGCCCAGCCGTTGGCGGTGAAGTTGGCCCAGGAGAAGCCGGGATAGACGACGCCCATGAACACCACCAGCTCGATGATCGCCAGGATGGTGACGAACAGCTCGAAGGTGGCGGCGATGGACACGCCGGCGATGTTCAGCCCCATGAACAGGATATAGGCACCGACCGCCGCGGTCTTCGGGTCCAGTCCGGGAAACTGCACGTTCAGATAGGCGCCGATGGCGAGCGCGATGGCCGGCGGGGCGAAGACGAACTCGATCAGCGTGGCGAAGCCGGCGACGAAGCCGCCCTTGGGCCCGAAGGCGCGGTAGCTGTAGGCGAAGGGACCGCCGGCATGGGGAATGGCGGTGGTCAGCTCGGTGAAGCTGAAGATGAAGGTGGTGTACATCGCCGCGATCAGGATCGTGGTGACGAGGAAGCCCAGCGTCCCCGCCGCCGCCCAGCCGTAGCTCCAGCCGAAATATTCGCCGGAGATCACCAGCCCGACGGCGATGCCCCACAGATGGAGCCCGCTCAGGCTTTTGCTCAATTCAGGTTTCGTGTTCCCAGACATGTTGCCTCCTGCCCCTGTTCAAGGCTTTGGATTCAGTGGCGTTGATGCCGTTGGCGGCGCTCTCTCACGACCGGTCGGTCAGTTGGTTTTTCTCGTTGTCCGGACCGGCGAGCGACGGGGCGTCCTCCTTCAGGGCGACCCCCGTCAGTTTCAGCCGCGCCGCCTCGGTGGCGAGCCAGCACAGCTTGTCGGCGGCCGTCTGGATCGACAGGCCGTCGGCATGGATGTTGGAAATGCAGTTCCGTTCGGAATCGGCGCGGCCGGGCCTGGGCTCCCAGGTCAGATAGACCCCCAGCGATTCCGCGGCCGACAGGCCGGGCCGCTCGCCCACCAGCAGCGCCACCAGCCGGGCGCCCATCGCCGCCGCCACCTCGTCGCCGAGAGCGACCCGCGCCTGCTCCGCCAGCACCACCGGCCCGATCCGCAGATGTCCCAGCCGCGCCGTGCAGGCCCGGACCAGCGGGGCGGCGTTGACCTGCACCGCGGCGGCCGACAGCCCGTCGGCGATCACGAAGACCAAGTCCCACTCCCCCGCCGGCAAGGCGACGGCGCTCGCCGGATCGAGCCGGCGCCCCAGATCGGGGCGGCGCAGATAGGTCGGGCGGTCGGGGGCGGCGCTGTGGACGCGGACCGTCTCCAGCGGCGACAGGTCGGCGGCCAGCCGGTCGAAATCGACCGCGCTATGGACGGCGTCGCGGGCGCGGGCATGGGCCAGCTGAAACTCCAGCAGAGCCTTGGTCGGCAGGGCGTCGCCGCTGCGGCCGAGCGCGATGCGGGCGCGGGTGGCGCTGCGGAAGCGTGCCCACGGATCTTTGTTGGCGTCGCTCATCAGGCCGCACTCCCCAGCAGGGCGGAGACGACGAGGCTCTGGTCGGGCCAGGGCGGCAGGCGGCGCTGCTCGTCGAGCCAGCCCGCCTTCTCCAGCCACGCCTCGAACTCCGGGGCCGGCGGGCGTTTCAGCAGATGCCGCAGGCCGAGCACGTCGTGGTAGGACAGGCTCTGGTAATTCAGCATGATGTCGTCGGCGCCGGGCACCGCGATGACGAAATTGACGCCCGCGGTCGCCAGCATCGTCATCAGGACGTCCATGTCGTCCTGGTCGGCCTCGGCGTGGTTGGTGTAGCAGACGTCGCAGCCCATCGGCACGCCGAGCAGCTTGGCGCAGAAATGGTCTTCCAGCCCGGCACGGGTGATCTGCTTGGCGTCGTAGAGATATTCGGGGCCGATGAAGCCGACCACCGTGTTGACCAGCAGCGGGTCGAAGGCGCGGGCGACGGCATAGGCGCGGGTCTCCACCGTCTGCTGGTCGACACCGAAATGGGCGTCGGCCGACAGCGCCGATCCCTGCCCCGTCTCGAAATACATGACGTTGTCGCCGATGGTGCCGCGCTTGAGCGATTTCGCCGCCTCCTGCGCCTCGGCCAGCAGGGACAGGGTGACGCCGAAGCCGCGGTTGGCCTTCTCGGTGCCGGCGATGGACTGGAAGACCAGATCGACCGGCGCCCCGCGCTCCATCGCCTGCATCGTCGTGGTGACGTGGGCGAGCACGCAGGACTGCACCGGGATGTCGAAGCGGGTGCGCACGGCGTCCAGCATCTCCAAGAGAGCGATGCAGGCCGGGACATTGTCGGTCGCCGGGTTGATGCCGATCACCGCGTCGCCGATGCCGTAGAGCAGCCCGTCGAGCGTCGAGGCGGCGATGCCGGTCGGATCGTCGGTCGGGTGGTTGGGCTGCAAGCGGCTCGACAGCCGGCCCGGCAACCCGACCGTGGTGCGGAAACGGGTGACGACCGAGCATTTGGCGGCGACGCAGACCAGATCGTGGTTGCGCATCAGCTTCGACACCGCCGCCACCATCTCCGGCGTCAGGCCGGGGGCCAGCGCGGCCAGGGCGGCGGTATCGGCCTGATAGGACAGCAGCCAGTCGCGGAACTGCCCGACCGTCATGTGCGACACCGGACGGAAGGCGTCGGCGTCGTGGCGGTCGATGATCAGGCGCGTCACCTCGTCGGTCTCGTACGGGACCAGCACCTCGTTCAGGAAGATCTTCAGCGGCAGGTCGGCCAGCACCATGCGCGCCGCCACCCGCCGTTCATCGCTGTCGGCGGCGATGCCCGCCAGCTCGTCGCCCGACCGCCGCGGCGAGGCGCAGGCCATCACCGCCTTCAGATCGTCGAACCGGTGGCGCTGCCGCCCCAGGTCGCACTGGTAACCAGCCATGCCGGCCTCCCGCCTGTCTCGTCACGGACGGAAGAGTGGCACGGGTGCGGCGGCGGGCAGTTGACCGTAGAACACAAAATGCCGGCCGGAGAGAGAAAGGCGCGATCAGGGGGAGTAGCTTGAACGGCGGCGTTCCGGCCCAGGCGTGGCCGTCGGCGGAGAAATCGGCTAGGCCGGCGAACCCGAAGCCCGGCCGTGGCGTTCCTTCCGCACTGCAGCGCGCCGCCGGTCACCGGACGCCGCGCGCCATGAGTGAAGGAGAATTCGATGCTGACGCTGTTGCGCACCGCCGTCCTGGTCCTGCCGCTGGTCGCCGTGGCCGCCTGCCACCAGGAAGGCCCGGCCGAGCGGGCCGGCAAGTCCCTCGACAACGCCGGCCAGAGCGTCAAGGACGCCATCGACCCGCCGGGCCCGGCGGAAAAGGCCGGCCGCGCCATCGACCGGACGGTCAACTGATCACCGCACGGTCAACTGACAGCCGGGCGGTCAGCGGGCGGCGAAGTCCTTTCCCCGCCCGGTCGGCGGCACGCCCGACACCTCCAGCAGCAGTTTGCTGAGGATGGCGTCGGCGAAGGCGTCGAAGTCGCGGGCGGGCACCAGGAAGGCGCCAGGGCCGCCGATGACATGCTCGCGGTAATAGGCTTCCAGATCGTTCGGCGCCGCCCCGCCCCAGGGGTTGGGGCGGTCGTTCAGGATCGGCAGCCCGTTGATGGTGATGCCGCGGGCGACCGCGGCGTCGCGCGCCTCCTCCACCGGACGGCCGCGGTTGTTCTCGCCGTCGCCCGAAATGTCGATGACCCGCCGCGTCCCCTCGAACCCGTTGTTGCCGAACAGCGGGATGGCGTAGTCGATGACCGCGCTGATCGAGGTCCACTGCTCCGTCATCATCGGCGCCTCCGCCACGCTGGCGGCGAAGCGTTCGATGCTGGCCGGATCGCTCAACTCGGTCCAGCCGACGACGGTGTGCTGGTGGCTTTCCCCCGCCCATTCCACATAGGTGGCGCTGATCCGGCCGAAGGGTCCGCCGCGGATCGCCGCCTGCACCTTCGGGTTCAGCAGGGCCTGGACATAGCCGTTGCGCTGAAGTTTCGCCTCGTCCGGATCGACGCTGCCGGACACGTCGACCGCGAAGACCAGTTCCACGTCCACCGGCGTCTGCGCCGCGGCCGGAACAATGAATGCGGGCAGGCATAAAAGGGCGAGGATCGGAAGACGGGTGACCGCAGGCGCGAAGGCGCGGGTCAGGAAGTGGGCCAAGAGACGGTATGCACGCATACGCACCCTCCATCCAGCCACCGGTCCGGCCTGGACGCCGGACGAAGGATTGAGGATTGGTGTGCGAACGGTCCCTGTCCATCCTTCACTGGGCTATTCCCATGCCCGCGGACAGCCAGTGCGGGGTACTCCACCGCTGGAACGGCAAGAATATGCAGGCGGAGTGCGGGTAACGGGTGACAAATCCGATATTGCCTGCATACGCTAGTCCTAACGGGGTAAGCCATCAGGCCGGCTCTATCCCGCTTGCCGCCCGCCCCGTTCAATCTCCGAAGCAGCCATCGACGTGCTCCCTGGTCGTTCGCTCCACGCTCCCACTGCGGCTTCCCCGTCGCGATGGACCAGCCGGCTGCTGCTGTCCGTCTGCACCGTCCTCGCCACCGGATTTCCGGCTTTGGGCATGGCGCAGCCGGTGACGGAGTTGCCGCCCAGGCCCATCCATGCGGCGGAACTGATGGCGCCCGAGCGGCCCAGACCGCAGGGCCGGACCCAGCCCGCCGCCGCCAAGCCGCCCGCCACACCGTCCAATGCGCTGAACGCCGATCCGCAGACCGCGGAGGCGAGGGCCGCCGCCGCGAAAGCGGCCAAGGCCGCCAGGATGGCCGAAGCCAGGGCCGCCGACGAGCGGATCATGAGCAGCCGGGCCGCCGACAGCCGGCCGGCGGACGGGCAGACCGCCTGCGCCGACCATGAGCCTGCGAGCCAGCCGGTGCTCGACGCCCTGTTCGGCGGGGATGCCGCCTTCGCAGAACTGGCCCGCCGGTCGCCGGCCGAGGCGTTCCGCTGCTCCAGCCTGTTCCCCGGCGACGCGGCGCTGGCCGCCCTGCGCGACGCCGTTCCACTGGCGCCCTTCGATGCGGTCGGGGCCGCCGACCAGTTGAGCAGCCGTCCCGGCGGGGAGGAGATCATCGCCCGCGCGCTCGACCTCGGGCTGCTGACCCGCTCGCTGGAGGGGGGCATGCCCTTCTACGAGACGCGGCACGAGCTGCGCAAACGCCTGCCGAAGACGGATCTCCGGGCGCTGGAAATCCAGGCGGCAAAGGCATTGGCGGCCTCGCTGGCGCGCGATCCGGCGGGGATGGCGCCGAAGATCGGCGCGCTGCTCGACGACATGGTCGACGACCCGCCGGCCGACCGCTTCCGCATCACGATGGCGATGTCGTCGGAGGATCTGCTCGGGCTGATCGCGCGGATCGGGCCGCAGCTCTACACCTCCTCGCTCGACGGGCTGGTCAACATCCTGCGGATCCAGGTGAAGCTGGAGAAGCGCAGTTTCCTCGCCCTCGCGCGCGAGGAGCGCACGCGGCCATTGTGGGCGGAGTTCTTCGTCGCGACGGTCGGCGGCGGACGGGCGGCGAGCCTGTTCGGCACCAACCCGGCCATCGCGCGCGAGCTGATGCGCGAGAGCCTGCGGGCTCTGCTGCCGGTCGACGGCAAGCCGCCGGCGATCGACACCGCGGTCGTGATCGGTGCCCTGGCCGACGCCATGGATCTCGACAGCCCTCCCATCCGCGCCGCGCTCGAGGACGAGTTGGCCGCCCGCTACCGCGCCGCCGGCGAACCGCCGGCAAAGGCCGGCCTTCAGGACGCTTCCATCCGGAGCGGGACCAGCGATACGCCGGCCCGGAGCATGATCGGTCTTGCGGGCAGCCTGCACGCGGCGCGGCTGTCCGGCCGCGCGGCCACCCCCGCCTTCGAGGCGGAACGCTTCCCCCAGAACCATCCGCTGGCCGCCCTGCCGGTGCTGAGCGGAGAGCGCCTGTTCCGCAACGGCATCAACGTGCAGCGGATGACCTTCTACGACGATCCCGACGGCCGGGCATCCTTCCGCGGCTTCCTGCGCCAGCACCGCGCGCAGGGCTGGGCACTGCACGCCCAGTCCGGCTTCGCCGTCGCCATCAGTCCGGAGCGCCACGGGCGCCGCATCATCATCGTCGCCGACATCCCCGGTGCCGGCGATGCCGGCCGCGCCGCCGCCTGGGACTGGATGGCGCGCGAGGGGCTGACCCCGTCCATCGTCATCCATCGCGGCCACAGCTATCACGAGGACGCCACCATGACGGAGATCGCGCCGGGCACGGCGCTGGTCTTCTGGGGCTCCTGCGGCGGACACACGCGCCTGCGCTCGACCCTGGAACGCGCCCCCGACGCGCTGGTTCTGGCGACCCAGAACATCGGCGTGTCGACGGTCAACGAGGCCCTGCTGGGCATCATGGAGGAACGGCTGCTGGCCGACGGCGCCATCGACTGGAATGCCGTGTGGAAGGAGGCGCGTGCCCGCATCCGCGACCGCCGCTTCGCCTCATACAAGCGGCCCGATCAGGATTCCGCGAACCTTGCCTTCCGTGCTTGGCAGGTCCGGCATCTGTCTGAGTAGATTAGACCGTTTATTGTTGAAAATGGGTCTTCACTCCCTGTTCTCTGTGCAAAAGTTGCCATGCTCGCGGCTAGGAATTCGCTCTCATGCTTTCCACAACCGGTCTAGCGTTAAGGAAAATTGTGGAAATCGCGCCGAGTTGGACCTCGAGTGCCGTGTCGATCAGGCCGAAGACGGGCTGGCCGACCTTCAACCCAAGCATCTGCTGGAATGGGACAGAAATTCTTACCGTTATCCGCACGGCGAATTACCATCTGGGTCCCCAATGGTATTCAACGGAAATGCTTTCGGCTCCCTTGGATCTGTTCTTGCCAGGGCCCGAGCCCCGAACGGTGAATTATATCGGCAGCCTTTCGGAAAAGCTGGAATGGCTGCGCGCACCGATACCGATCGTCCTGCCAGAGGGTTGCGGCAATCCTGCATGGCGTGAGGGAATCGAAGATTGTCGACTGCTGCTGATCGACGGAGCGCTTTTCGCCATCGCAACGATCTACGACAGCTCCAGCGGCGACAACCTGATGGGCCTGATCAGGTTGAGGGACGACGGCACGATATCGGGAGTCTTGACTCTGACTTCGCCGTTGAACAAGCCGCGCGAAAAGAACTGGATGCCGCTGGTCAAAGGCAAGATCCTGCATCTGATCTACTCCTGCAACCCGGTCATCGCAGTCACGATCGACTTCGGCAGCAACACGATGCATTCATGGAAAGTCGAGGATGGGCCGGCAGAATTGAGCAATTGGGCCGGCTCGTCACAAGGATGCGACGTCGATGGCTCCATGCTCTGCATCGTCCACCACAAGGTTCTGGTTGACGACCGGCTACACTACAGCCATCGCTTCGTGATGTTCGACGACGATCTCCACATATGCGCCCTGTCCGCACCCTTCATCTTCCAGCATCAAGGGGTAGAGTTCTGCGCGGGCATGACACGAGTCCATGACCGTCTGTTCGTGAGCTACGGAGTGGGTGACAATTCGGCGATGATCGGATCGCTGTCGGTGGCGGAGGCGCTGGACAGCTTGGAGTGGCGCGGGCGAGCCTGAAAGTCCGGTGCCATCGCGTGTCCCGCACCGTGCGAGCATGGCAGTGTTTCAGCAGGGCCGCTTGCGGCGGAATGGAACACATGATGCTGTGGTGCTTCCGAATGTCGCACATCTCCTTCATCAAGGCCCGACGACCATGACGTGGCAGACGCTCGCCTTCTTCTTCGCCACCGCCTTCGTGATCTCCATGACGCCGGGCCCGAACATGCTGCTGGCAATGAGCCTCGGCCTGCGCTTCGGCGCACGCCGTGCCGCCTGGGGCGGGGCCGGCATGTGCGCGGCGCTGGCGGTGATGGCGGCGCTGTCGGCCTTCGGGCTGGGCGCCCTGCTCTCCACCTCCGTCCTCGCCTTCGAGATCGTGCGCTGGGCCGGTGTCGCCTATCTGACCTGGCTGGGGATCGCCGCATGGCGGGCGCCGGTCGAACAGCCGGGCGAGCGCGATGCCGCAGCCGCCGCTTCGGGAGAGGGCACCCCCGTCCGCCTGTTCCTGCGCGGCACACTGGTCGCCTTCAGCAACCCGAAGGCGCTGGTCTTCATGGGCGCGCTGTTCCCGCAATTCATCGATGCCGCCGCCCCGCTGGCGCCGCAGTTGGTGGCGCTGGTCGCCACCATGGTGGTGATCGAGTTCGGCTGGATCATGGCCTATGCCACCGGCGGCGACCGTCTGGCGGCGAAGCTGACCACGGTGTCGGCAGCCAGATCGCTGAACCGCCTGACCGGCGGCCTGATGATCGGCGCCGGCGGCCTGCTGGCGCTCGCCCGCCGGGTCTGACCTGCACCAACCAGTCCGGAAAAAGAAAAGGGCCGCGCAATCGCGCGGCCCTATAGTTTAGGGAGGAAACGCCCCGAGAATGGGCAAGGGCAGAATATGCTGCGGCGCACACGAACTGGTATTACCAATGCTGAATGGTAGCCATGCGTCAAGGGAATAGCCCTATGCAGCAATATGCATTGTCAGCAATAGAGCACGGCCCCGGTTACAAAAATTTCACAGATCCGCCGCGTCCCGGTCATCGCCCGCACCACTAATGCTGCGGTTCGCCACTCACGCCGAAAGGTTTACCCCCAGGCAGGGACGGCGGTGCGAAACACCCGGCCTTAGGAACGGTGCGATGGCGATCCCAGTCCTGCGCAGCCTGACGCTGAAGCAGGCGATTCACGCGGTCCTCGCCGCCTTCGTCATCGGCCTGACCATCACCGCGGCCGAGTTCGCCTGGACCGCCACGCGCGAGCGGGCGACGGCGCTGGCCCAGGTCAGGGACGTGGTCGCGCTGGTCGAGGGGCCGGCCGCCAGCGCCGCCTGGCTGATCGACGCGGAGCTGGCCGGGCAGGTGTTGCAGGGCATGGTCCGCGCCAACGCCGCCTGGGCGGAAATCCGTCTCGGCGACGGCACCCTGCTGGCGCGCCGCGAACGTCCGACCAAACCGGCCAGCCTGCTGGAACGCGGGGCGACCGCCCTGCTGTTCGTCGACCGGCCGGTGGTGACGCACGAGTTGATGACCCCGACGAACGGATTGGCGAGCGGGCCACGGGCCGCCGACGGCTCGCGGATCGGACAGCTGATCGTCGGCATCGACACCGGACGGGCGGCCTCCGGCTTCCTCACCTATGTTTCCGCGGCGCTGGTGGCGGGAACCCTGCGCAACCTGCTGATCGGGCTGGCGATGGCGGCGGTGTTCCACCGGTTGCTGACCCGACCTCTGTTGCAGATCGGCCGGGCGGTGGCGCGGATCGACCCGGAGAAGCCCTATGGCCAGCCGCTGGCCGTGCCGCGCGGCCATGCCGACGACGAGCTTGGCTTCGTCATCGCCCGCTTCAACCACACCCTGACCCTGCTGGAGCATGAGCATGACGAGTTGCGGCGGCTGGCGACGCGCTGCCCGCTGACCGGGCTGGCAAACCGGGCTCTGCTGCTCGACCGGCTGGACCACGCCATCGAGCTGGCGAACCGCGCGCGCGAACCGGATGCCGGCCGGCTGGCGGTGCTGTATGTCGACCTCGACCGCTTCAAGCGGGTGAACGACAGCCTGGGGCATGGCATCGGCGACCTGCTGCTCTGCCGGGTGGCGGAGCGGCTCGGCGCCAGCGTGCGCCGCTGCGACACCGTCGGCCGGCTGGGCGGCGACGAGTTCCTGGTGGTGCTGGAGCGCGTCGCCGACCGGGACGAGGCGGCGATGGTCGCGCAACGGCTGCTCGACGGCCTGTCCTCCCTGCGCGAGGTGGGGGAACACCGCGTCCATCTCACCGCCAGCATCGGCATCGCCGCCCATCAGGACGCGGGGAATGGAGGCGCGCCGGACGCCACCGGCCTGATGCGGATGGCCGATTCGGCGATGCAGGCGGCGAAGGCGGCGGGCGGCGACCGCTTCGTCTTCTACACCCGCGAGATGACCGACCGGGCGGAGACCCGGCTGCGGCTGGAATCCGGCCTGCGCGAGGCGGTGGCGTCGCGCGCCTTCGAGCTGGTCTATCAGCCGAAGATCGAGGCGGCGGGCGGCCGGCTGACCGGCTTCGAGGCGCTGATCCGTTGGCGGCACGAAGGAGCGGCGGTCTCGCCCGCCGACTTTATCCCGGTCGCCGAGGACACCGGCCTGATCATCGAGATCGGCCGCTGGGTGCTGGAGGAGGCCTGCCGCACCGCGACCCGCTGGGCGCTCGACCACGGCCCGGTGCCGGTGGCGGTCAACGTTTCCGCCCGCCAGCTCGCCGATCCCGGCTTCGCCCGGCTGGTCGAGCAGGTGTTGCAGCGCCACGGCACGCCGCCCAACCTGCTGGAGCTGGAGATCACCGAGACCGTCATCATGAAGGACGTGCGCCACCATCTGCCGACGCTGAACCGGCTGCGGGATCTCGGGGTGCGCATCGCCATCGACGATTTCGGCACCGGCTATTCCTCGCTGGCCTATCTGCGCCAGTTGCCGGTCGATGTGCTGAAGATCGACCGCAGCTTCGTCAACGACCTGCCGCATGCTCCCGACATCGCTTCCACCGTCATCGCGCTCGCCCAGCGTCTTCTGCTGTCCACCGTGGCGGAGGGGGTGGAGACCGCCGAGCAGCGCCATTGGCTGGCGGAAGCCGGCTGCGACTGCCTGCAAGGCTATCTGATCTCGCGCCCGCTGGCGGCAGAGGCGGCCGAGGCGATGGTGATGACCGCCTTCGCCCGGACCGAGCCGCTGCCGTTGACGGCGTGAGGCCGGAGTTTCGGTCAATGCGCGGCGGAGGTCCGGTCAAGACAGCCCTCAGCATGCCGGCTATGGTCGCCTCCCGGGGCCAACCGACCGACAGGCATCATGACCGCCTCCTCCACCACCGCCACCCTGCCCGACCGCCGCACGTCCAACCGCGCCACTTTGGTCGGCTTCATCGCCATCCTGCTGTGGGCAACGCTGGCCCCGCTGGCGACGCTGGCCGCCATGGTGCCGCCGTTCCAGCTGGTGGCGACCTCCTTCCTGCTGGCCTTCCTGGTCGGCAGCGGCTGGACCGCATCCCGCGGCGACAACCCGCTGCGCTATTTCCGCCAGCCGGTCGCGGCCTGGGCACTGGGCGTCGGCGGGCTGTTCGGCTTCCACTTCCTCTATTTCATGGCGTTGCAGGCGGCCCCGCCGGTCGAGGCCAACCTGATCAACTATCTGTGGCCACTGCTGATCGTGCTGTTCTCCGCCCTGCTGCCGGGGGAGCGGCTGCGATCCTGGCATGTCGGCGGCGCCGTCGCCGGGCTGGCGGGCACCGCGCTGCTGATCGCGCGCGGCGGCACCAGCGGCTCGGTGGGCGGATTTTCCATCGATCCGGCGCATCTGCCGGGCTATGCCGCGGCACTCGGCAGCGCCGTCACCTGGGCCGGCTATTCGGTGCTGCGCCGCCGGCTGGGCCAGATCGGCGAGGCGCCGACCGACGCCGTCAGCGCCTTCTGTCTCGTCACGGCGATCCTGTCGCTGCTCTGCCATCTGGCGCTGGAGCGGACGGTGTGGCCGGACAGCACCGCCGGTTGGGGAGCGATGCTTCTGCTGGGGCTAGGACCGGTGGGCGCGGCCTTCTTCGTCTGGGATTACGGCGTGCGCCACGGCGACATCCGGGCGCTGGGGGCGCTGTCCTATCTGGCGCCGCTGCTGTCCACCCTGCTGCTGGTCCTGTTCGGCCTCGCCGCCAATTCAGGCATCATCTGGGTGTCCTGCGCCCTGATCGCCGGCGGGTCGCTGCTCGCCAGCAAGGATCTGCTGCGGAGGAAGGCTTAAGCCTCCACCCCCTGCGCGGCGGCGGCAACATCGTGGCGGGCGCGGTCGGCGCTCGCCAGCCCGTTGAAGTACCAGTTCAGCGCCACCGCCGTCAGGGTGCCGAGCAGGATGCCGCTGTGCAGAAGCGGCGACAGGAAGGCCGGCATCTGCGAAAAGAACTTGTCGGACACCAGCGGGATCAGCCCGACGCCGATGCTGACCGCCACGACGATCAGGTTCTCGCGCCGGTTGGCAAAATCGACCTGCGTCAGGATCTTCACGCCGGTCGCCGCTACCATGCCGAACATCACCAGCCCGGCCCCGCCCAGCACAAAGGCCGGCACCGACGCCACCACATGGGCCAGCTTCGGCAGCAGCCCGAGCAGCAGAAGGATCAGCCCGCCCGCCGCGCAGACCCAGCGGCTGCGCACCCCCGTCACCCCGACCAGACCGACATTCTGCGAGAAGGAGGTGTAGGGGAAGGTGTTGAAGACGCCGCCGATCAGCGTGCCCAGCCCGTCGGTGCGCAGGCCGCGGACCAGATCCTCGCGGCTCACCGGGCGGCCGACCATGTCGCCGACGGCCAGGAACATGCCGGTCGACTCGATCATCACCACGATCATCACCAGCGACATGGTCAGGATGGCGACCGGATCGAACACGGGCATGCCGAACTGGAAGGGCTGGACCAGCGCGACCCACGGCGCCTCCCCCAGCCCTTTGAAATCGACCATGCCCAGACCCATCGCCAGCATCATGCCGGCCACCAGCCCCAGCAGCACCGCGACGTTGCGGACGAAGCCGCGGCCATGCTTCATCAGCGCCAGGATCGTCAGCAGCACGAAGGCGGCGACGCCCAGGAAGGCCGGATCGCCGAACCGCGGGTTGCCGACCCCGCCGCCGGCCCAGCCCACACCCACCCGCATCAGCGAGACGCCGATGATGGCGATAACGCTGCCGGTCACCACCGGCGGAAACAGCGGCAGCAGCCGGCCGACCAGCGGCGCGGCCAGGATGGCGAAGAGGCCCGACCCGATCACCGCGCCGTAAATCCCCAGCAGCCCCAGCGACGGGTTTGTCGCCATCGCCACCATCGGGCCGACGGCGGCGAAGGTGACGCCCATCATCACCGGCAGCCGGATGCCGAATCGCCAGACCCCCACCGCCTGGATCAGCGTGACCACGCCGCAGGCGAACAGGTCGGCGTTGATCAGCATGGCGATCTGGTCCTTCGGCAGCTTCAAGGCGCCGCCGACGATCAGCGGCACCGCGATGGCCCCGGCATACATCACCAGCACATGCTGCAACCCCAGCGCCAGCAGCCGCCAGGGAGCCAGAACCTCGTCGACGGGATGGACATCGGGGGTGGCGGCGCTTTTCATGGCGGAAGCCTCGCTCTGCAATCGGTTGGTTTCGTTCTGCATGGGGCGTGCCGCCCTGGCAGATGGCGGCTTCCGGCCGCTTCCCCGCCCGCCGCTGCACAGTGCCTGGGCAGATCCACGGCGCCGCTGCCCGTGCAGGTGGCAAAAGCCGCGCGGTTTATTGCCGCGCCCGGCTGGAGACCCCGACGGGGGCTGCGTTATTCTTTAACGATCCGTGCGTACAGTCGCTGCCGCATACCCCTTTCGCGCAACCGAAGCCGAGCGTCGCGATGAGCAAGTCGATCGAGGGTGTATCCAACTGGATGCACATGTTCCGTTGGATCGTGAAGCTGATCCGCGACGAGTATGGGGTCGATGAGGCTCTGCTGACCCGCAATGCGACGCTGGAAACCGACATCCAGCTGTCCATCGATCAGGTCGAGCAGGTGCTGGAGTACATCTCCGAAAGCTTCTCCATCCGCTTTCCCGACGGGACGCTGGACGAACTGGTGAAGCTGGAGGAGCTCTGCCTGCTGGCGAGCTGGATTAAGGGCTATTACAAGCGCCCCGAATTCATCTCCGACGCCTTCGAGGCGCGCTGCCGCGGCATCAACCAGATCGCAGCCTGACGATGAGCGACCGGACCTCCGCAAATCCGTCCACCCCGTATCCGCCGGACTTCGTCTGGGGCGTTTCCACCTCCGCCTACCAGATCGAGGGGGCGGCTGCCGAGGACGGGCGCGGCGCCAGCATCTGGGACGTGCGCTGCCGCACCCAGGGCGGGGTGGTGAACGGCGACACCGGCGATGTCGCCTGCGACCACTACCACCGCATGCCGGAGGATGTGGCCCTGATGAAGGGGCTGGGCGTCGATGCCTACCGCTTTTCCATCTCCTGGCCCAGGGTGATGCCGCGCGGCAAGGGGGTGGTGAACGGGGCCGGGCTGGACTTCTACGACCGGCTGATCGACCGGCTTCTGGAGTCGGGCATCGAGCCCTGGCTGTGCCTTTATCACTGGGATTTGCCGCAGGCCTTGCAGGATCTGGGCGGCTGGTCGTCGCGCGACTGCGCCGGCTGGTACGCCGACTATGCCGCACTCTGCGCCCGGCGCTACGGCGACCGGGTGAAGCGCTGGATCACCTTCAACGAATTCTCGGTCTTCACCCTGTTCGGCTATGCGATCCCCTGGGCGGCACCGGGCATCGTCGACCGGGCGCAGCATCTGCGCGCCATCCACCACGTCAATCTCGCCCATGGCGCCGGGGTGGACGTGCTGCGCGACATGGTGCCGGGCGCCTCCATCGGCGCCATCCACAACCGGCAAATCGTGATCCCGGAGACCGACACGCCGGAGAACCGCGCGGCCGCCGCCCTGCTGGACGAGCATTGGAATCTGGTGTTCTGCGACCCGCAGATCCTGGGCCATTATCCGCCGCAGACCGCCGCCGCCATCGAACCCTATGTCCAGCCCGGCGACATGGCGCGCATCGCCCGGCCGGTGGACTGGTTCGGGCTGAACCATTACGGCCCGATCTTCGCCAAGGCCGATCCGGCCCGGAGCTGGGGCTATGGCTGGGGCGACGCTCCGGCCGATTCGCCGACCCATGGCGTCGGCTGGGCGATCTTCCCCGACGCCTTCCGGGACGAACTGCTGACCATCCAGCGCCGCTACCGCCTGCCCATCGTGGTGACGGAGAACGGTTGCGGCGGCAGCGACACCGTAAGCCCGGACGGGGCCGTCCATGACCCGCACCGCATCAACTACCTGACCATCTACAACGCGGCGATGCGCGACGCGATGGCCCAGGGTGCCGACGTGCGCGGCTATTTCGTCTGGTCGCTGCTGGACAATTTCGAATGGGGCAGCGGCTATGGCCAGCGCTTCGGCATCGTCCACGTCGATTTCCAGACCCTGGCCCGCACGCCGAAAGACTCGGCGCGCTGGTACGCCGAGCTGATCCGGACGGCGAAGCCCTAGAGTCTGTCTGATGCTTATTGAAGCACCAGACAGACTCTAACCTTTTGGTTTTCCCGTGTGATTCACGCTTCAAGCGATTCCGCTTGAACCGATCACACTCTAACAGCGCCACACCTCGGCACAGACACCCTCCGCCTCGTCCGGCGCCTCCACCAGCGCTGCCCCGTTGCGCAGGAGCAGGCTGTGCCCGGTGGGAACCGTCAGCGCCTCGCCGTCCTCGGGGGTCACCGTCAGTGTGCCGGCAAGGGCGTGGACCAGCAGCACATCGGCTTCGGCCCGGTGCACATTGGCCCTTTGCGCGGCGGAGCCGGCCAGCAGGGTCAGCGTGCCGGCTGCCGAGGCGCGGTCGAGCATCAAATTGACGTCGCGGATCGGCCCGGCGGTCGGCTCGCACCACACCGGAGCCTCGCCGGAAAAGGCGAAGGCGGGGTCCAGGCGGCGGCGCTCGACCGGCGGGGCGCCATCGACCGACAGCCGCATGCCATCGCCCTCCACCACGGCGATCAGGCGGTCATAACCGGGAAAGGCGGAAAAGGGACCGGGCTCGACCACGTCGGCGATGCTGACGCGCCAGACGAAACGGCCATCGGGGCGGCCATCGTCGGACGGCTCCACCGCCAGTTCAGTGGTGACGCCGCCGCCGTTCTTCCAGGGAACGCGGCGATGGTCGGCGGGGCTCAGGCGCGTGATGGACAGCAAAATCTTGCTCCGGAACGGATCAGCTCCATTCCGTCATAGCACAGCCGGCCCATGGCACAATCGGCGGCTTGGCTTCACACGAACAGGCTGAAGCTGCCCATCAGTTTCTGGGTGCCGGTCTGTCCGGTGGGGATGGAGTTCATGCTGCCGATGGCCTGGTTCAGACCGTCGAGCGTCGCCTGCTGGCCGGTGGTGAGCGCCATGCCGGTGTCGCCCTTGGCCGGCTGCTTGGCGACCGTGTCGAAATCCTGGCTGTAATTCCCCATGACCAGCTGCATGGCGTAGTTCTTCGGGTCCTTGTCCGACTGGCCCTTGTCGCGGCTGACGCGCAGCGTGTAGTCGCCCTTGTCGACCGTCAGGTTGCCGGCCTGCAACTGCTTGAAGGCCTTGTAGTCGTCGCCGGCCTTCGGGTCGCTGTCGGCCACCACGCGGCCGAGCTTGTTCATCAGCTGGACGCGCAGGCCGTCGTCGCCGACCTGCCCCATGGTCATCTCGCCCTTCTGGGTGACCTTGAACTTGTAGAAATCGACCTTGTCGTTCGGCGCCAGGGTGCTGGCGACGTTCAGGCGGGTGGTGTTCTTGGCAAGCACGCCGATGTCGGTGGCGCCCGCCGTGGTGGTTAGCGCCGACTTCTTGACCGTCTTGGAATATTCCTTGACGTCGCCGACAGCCTGATTGCTCTGCGACTTCTTGATGGCCTCCACCGCGTTGTTGATCGACGCGTTGAGGCTGGAGACCATAGAGTTGACGCCTGAGAGAGCATCATCCGCCATGATTCGTCATCCTTCTTCCGATCCGACCATCGCGCCCGTCCCAACCCGGACCTCGGCGAGGAACCGCCAACAAGAGTACGGCCGGCTGAGCCGCCACCCGGACACGTCTGCCCAAAGGGAGTATACGACAACAGCCGGCCGAACATAGGTAGGATTCGTGATTTTTTTGGTCGAAAGCTGGGATGCGGTCCCTGCACGCCACGGCGGGCGGCCCGGTCCGCATCAGGATCGCGACTTTTCTCCTTTTGCCGTATGCGGCTCGGCCAGGGCGGCGGCGGCACCGATCAGGTTGGCCGGCGGCAGGACCGACTCGGAAGCAGCCGGGCCGGCGGCTTCGTCGGCGAGGTGGCAATGGGGCGGCTGGGTGGGACCGGTGACGACATCGAAATCGAACATGACAACCTCTCTCGGCTGGTGATGAAGCCGCCCGGGTCGCCCGTGTTCGGATTTTTCAGGATGTGCAGCCCATCAAAGGGCCGGGGATCACAAACACGAAAGCCGCCGCGGGTCGGTCCGGGCGGCTTCGGGAGTGAGCGACAGATGCGCGTTCCTAGGCCGCCGAACGAAACCAGCGGCCAAAATATCGGGAGCGTCCGCAGGACGCGATGGCGAGCATCTGTTGCATGACGGCGACCTTAGCGCGCGGCCGCCGGCTTGCCAAGAGTCATTTGGGCAAAGAGGCTTTTGGGCTAAGAAACGCCTTCGCGGCTAGCTCGCCTTGCGCTCTCCCACCGTGTCGGCGACATAGGCGTCGCGCTGGCCCAGCGGCCGGGCCGGGCGGCCGTCGCGGTCGGTGGTGTCGCGCGCGGTCTGGTGCTCGATCTCCGCGTTCAGCTCCGCCCCCAGCAGCACGACATAGGAGGTCAGGTTGAACCACAGCAGCAGGACCACGACGGCGCCGACCGACCCGTAGGTTTCGTTGTAGCTGCCGAAGTTCGACACATAGACGGAGAAGCCGAGCGAGCCCAGCAGCCAGACGACGGTCGCCATCGCCGAGCCCCAGGTGACCCAGCGCCATTGCGGTTCCCGGCGGTCCGGGGCATAGCGGTAGAAGACGGCCAGCGCCAGCATGATGGTCACCGCCAGGATCGGCCAGCGCGCAAGGCTGGCGATCCAGCCGATGGGCGTGTCCTGAAGTCCGATGATGTTGATGGCGGCCGGGACGGCGATGATCAACGCCATGGCGAGGATGACGAACAGCAGCCCGGCCACCGTCAGCCCCATCGACAGCGCCGCCAGCATGAGGAAGCCGCGCGTCTCCTTCTCGCCATAGGCGATGTTCAGCGCGGACACCAGCGAATTGGTCCCGCGCGAGGCGCTCCACAGCGTCAGCAGCAGACCGAAGATCAGGCCGAAGCCCAGACCCTGCGACGGGGCGGTCGCCACCTTGCGCGCCTGGTCGCTGACGATGCTGAGGGCGTCCGGCGGCAGCAGGCTGCCCAGCTGGTTCAGCTGGCTCTCGATCGTCGTCGGGTCGGCGACGAGTCCATAGATCGACACCAGCGCCGCGATGGCCGGGAAGATGGCGAGCAGGGCGTAATAGGCGACGCCGGCGGCCAGCATCGACACATTGTCCTTGCTCTGCTCGTCCCACACCCGCAGCAGGATGTCCTTCCAGCCCTTCTTGGGGATTTCCGACGGGCTGTCCGCCGACCGGCCCCGGCTGTCGCCGTCATTGGCCCTGTCATTGGCGGCGTGTCCGCCGCCATGCTGCGCGCCATGCAGCCGGTTCAAACGGTTGCGGTGCTCGTAATAATGTCGACGGCTCAGCCCCAGCATCCCCCGCCCTCCTCAGGCCACGGCTTCGCGCAGCGCGCCGACGCGGTGCCGCGCCGTTTCCAGGGCGTGGAACTGAGCGCCGATGGCGACCTGGAGATGGTCGTCCGGGGCATCGCGCAGGGCGTCGCGGAACAGCGCCAGCGTGCCGTCCAGCCCGCCTTCCAGCCGAGCCAGCAGGTCGCCACGGGCAGCCGGCCCGCCGGCCCCGGCCATCACGCTGCGGGCGCTGGCCTGCGCCAGCCCGTGCATCGGCGACCAGACGCGCGCACCGTCGCCGGCGGTCTCGATCCAGCCGCCGCCCTGCCGCAGTTCGGCGTCGAGCGCCACGGCGCTACGGTCGAGCTGGTCGGCCAGCTCCTGCAGGCGGCCGGACAGCGACGGGTCGGCGATGGTCATGTCGGCGCGGCGGAAAGCCTCGGCCCCGTCGCGGCAGGCGCCGGTCAGGTCGGTCAACAGATGCCGGCTGCGCGGGTCGAGCTGCCGGCCATCGGGGGCGTAATCGTCGAATTCGGTGGTGGATTCCGGCGTGCGGGCGACCGCCACGGCGAGCCAGAGGGCGCCGACGCCCATCAGCGCCACCGGGATCGGGTTGGCGCGCACGGCGCGGGCGATGCGGCCGGACAGTCCGTCGCCGCCGCCCTGGATCACGTCGCGCACCACCTGCACCACCCCGCCGGACATCTGGCCAGGCGACAGGCGGAACTCGATCTCGTCGATCACCGAATCCATGCGGGCGCGGATCGACTGGATCTCGTGCTCGATCTCTTCCGGGCGGCGGCCCTGGGCGGCTGTCGTGTCGGGAGGAGCGGCGGACGGAATGGCGTCGTTCTGATGGGTCATGCCGGGCGTCTCCTGTGGGGGCTGCCGGCTTGCAACACCACCACAGGCCGATTGTTCCGGCCCCTCCCGCTTCGCCCCCTGAGGGTCAGCCCATAAGGTCAGCCGATAAACTCAGCCGATAATCTGGGCGAAGGCCATCACCTCGATGCTGCCCTGCCAGATCATGCGGACGGCGACATAGACGATGACCAGCAGTCCCAGATAGGCAATCCAGTGGAAGCGGTTCAGCAGCCGCGCGATCACGCTGGCCGCCGCCCCCATCAGCGCCACCGACAGCAGAAGCCCGATGGCAAGCACCCAAAGATGCTCGCGCGCCGCGCCCGCCACCGCCAGGACATTGTCGAGCGACATGGACACGTCGGCGACGATCACCTCCCAGACGGCGGTGCGCACCGACTTGCCGCCGCCGGCCGGGACCGCGGCCCCGCCATCCCCATCGCCATCCCCATCGCCGTCGGCAACCAGCGCCGCGGCTTGGGCCTCCTCGCGCTGGCTGCGCAGTTCGCGGAACAGCTTCCAGCACACCCAGAGCAGCAGCAGACCGCCGGCCAGCGTCAGGCCGATGATGTCCATCACCTTCGTCGCCGCCAGTGCGAAGCCGATGCGCAGCACCACCGCGGCGGCGATGCCCCAGAAGATCACGCGGGCCCGCTTTTCCCGCGCCACCCCGGCAGCGGCCATGCCGACGACAATGGCGTTGTCGCCGGCAAGCACGAGGTCGATGAAGACCACTTGGCCAAGCGCGATCAGTTCGGGAATCAGCGAGTCCACGGGCAGTCCGTCGATTGTCGGTGGAGGGAAGGCGGGCGGGGAAGATCCGCCCTATAGCGCGTGAACGCGCGGCTGCGCAACATCGCCACCCGGCCACGGTAGAAAATGTCGCGGAGCCCGGAACGCCGAAGGGCCGGACGGTTTCCCGCCCGGCCCTTCCTCATGGGCAAGCCATCCTGGGCGAACCGGTGGCGGCGCTCAGGCCAGCGCCACCAGGGCCACGCCGCTCAGGCCGATGGCCGCACCCAGCCCGCGCAGGGCCAGCGCGCCCATGCCGCCGCGGACGACACCGCGCAGCGACAGGGCGGCGCCGACGCCGGCGCCATGCAGGAGCGCGGTGGCGAGCGCGAAGCCCAGGCCGTAGAGCAGCGGCTGTGCCGCCTCCGGCATCTCGGCGCCATGGGCATGGCCGTGGAACAGGGCGAAGGCGGAGACCACGACCAGCGAGACCGGCAGCGACAGGCGCGACTGCGCGGCGATCAGGGCGCCCAGCGCGATCACCGACCCGGCGATCCCCAGCTCCACCGCCGGCAGCTCGATGCCGGTCATGCCCAGCAGGCCGCCGCCGATCATGGCGGTGACGAAGGCCGCCGGCAGCGCCCACAGGGCGGCCCCGCCGCGCTGCGCCGCCCACAGCCCGACCGCCACCATCGCCAGCAGATGGTCCCAGCCGCCGATCGGATGCAGGAAGCCGTGGGCGAAACCGGCGTCATGGGCGCCGAAGGTGTGGGCGTCGGCGACCGCGGGCAGCACCAGCCCGGCCAGCAGGACGGCCGAGGCGAGAGGGAAACGTTTCATGGACCAGCATCCTCTGATGTCGTGTCGCGCCCATCGGATCGTGCCGTCCCGGCTTTCCCGCCCGACGCAGGGGAAACCGGACGGTGTGGCGCGGTTGGGGCGAAGTGTAGCAGAAAGCGCCGGCCCGGCCATGGCCGAGACAGCGCTACACCCCCGCCGGATCTACGTATTTTGACGCAGGTCAATGAGTTGCATCCCCGATCCGTCAGGATGCAGTCCATTAACCCCCGGCAGATGCCGCCCCAGGAACCTTCAATGTCCACCCCCACGCTTCCCGGAGAAGGTTCGGTGTCCGTCCGGCTGTGGCTGGACAACGGCCCGGAGGGCATGACCATCCGCCGGGCCGAGGTCGCCGCCCGCCGCCCGCGCGCCGTCGCCGCCCTGGTCGGCCGCAGGGCGGAGGAGGCGGCGCGGCTGGCGCCCCTGCTGTTCAGCCTGTGCGGCAGCGCCCAGGGGCTGGCCGTCGCCCGCGCCTGCGAGGCGGCATTGGGACTCGACGCGGGCGCCCATGACGCGGCGCGCAGCCTGCTGACCGATGCGGAGGCGCTGGACAGCCATGGCTGGCAGGCTTTGGTAGAATGGCCGGCGCGCCTGGGGACACCGCCGCGGCCGGCGGCCCTGCGCGAGCTTCGGAGCGCGGTGTCCGCCGTCCTGCCGGCGCTCTATCCGGCCAAAGACGGGCTGCGCCCCGGCGGCGGCACGCTGCGGCCGGACAGTGCAGCTCTGCGCGACGCGCTGGACCGGATGGCCGGCTGGCTGGAGACGACGGTCTTCGCCGGCCCGCCGCCGCGCGATGCCGACGAACTGGCCGGTTGGGCGACGCGCGGCGGCACGGATTCTGCGCTGCTGGCCGCCCGGCTGCTGTCGCCCGGTCTGGCCGGCTGGGGGGCCTGCGGCGGGCCGCTGCTCGGCGAGCGGTCGCCCGGCTGGTTCGCGGCGGCACTGGCCGGCGATCCGGGCTTCGCCGCCGCCCCCCGGCGCAACGGTGCCCCGGCCCTGACCGGCCCGCTGGAGCGGCAGGCGGACCACCCGCTGGTCGTCTCGGTGACGGAGCGCTTCGGCGACGGGCTGGCCCGGCTGTTCGCGGCGCGGCTCGCCGATCTGGCGGAGCTGCCGCGGCGGATGGAGGCGGCCATCGCCGCGCTTCGGCCGGCCGATCCGGTTGCCGCCGGCTCTTCCAGCCCGGGTGAAGGCTGCGGCGTGGCGGAGACGGCGCGCGGGCGGCTGGCCCACTGGCTGCGGCTGGACGGGGACGGCCGGCTGGCCGATGCCCGGATGGTGGCGCCGACCGACTGGAATTTCGCCGCCGACGGCCCGCTGGCGCGCGGCCTTGCCAATGCGGCGGTGCGCGACCGCGACGATGCGGTGGAGCGGGTGCAGCTGCTGGTTGCGATGCTGGATCCCTGCGTCGCCTGCGGCATAGACGTACACGAATGACGAGCGCTTGCCGAAGCCCGCGGGCAAGTCGATGATGGCGGGCGTCTTGCGGATGGAAGAGTGGGAGAGCGCGTGATGTGCACGGTTTGCGGATGCGGCGAAGGCGAGACCCGGATCGACGGCAAGGCCACCGATGCCGGGCATGAGCACATCGGCCCCGACGGCAAAATCTACCGCCACCGCCATGGCGAAGCGCACCACCATGCCCACCATCACCATGACGACACCCACGAGCATGTCGCCCCGGATGGCACGGTGTTCCGCCACAGCCACAACGGGCATGATCATGAGCACGACCATGGCCATGGCCATGGCCACGATCACAGCCACAGCCATGACCACGGCCATGATCATCATGGTCACGACCACCACCGCCCCGACCGGCCGGACGCCATCGACGGCGGCGCGGCGCTGAACCAGCCGCGGCTGGTCACCATCGAGCGCGACATCCTGGCGAAGAACGACGGGCTGGCCGCCGTCAACCGCCGCCGCTTCGCCGACCGCGGCGTGTTCGTGCTGAACCTGATGTCCAGCCCCGGCTCGGGCAAGACGACCCTGCTGACCCGCAGCCTGACCGACCTGAAGGGCCGCTTCCCCGTCGCGGTGATCGAGGGCGACCAGCAGACCAGCTTCGACGCCGACCGCATCCGCGCCACCGGCACCCCGGCGGTGCAGGTCAACACCGGCAAGGGCTGCCACCTCGACGCCTCGATGGTGGCGCAGGCCGCCGACAAGCTGGCGGCCGACGGCCAGTTCGCCGGGGACGGCGTGCTGTTCGTCGAGAATGTCGGCAATCTGGTCTGCCCCGCCGGCTTCGACCTGGGCGAGACCCACCGCGTCGTCGTGCTGTCGGTGACGGAGGGCGAGGACAAGCCGCTGAAATACCCGGACATGTTCGTCCGCGCCGACCTGCTGGTCGTCAACAAGATCGACCTGCTGCCCCATCTGACCTTCGATGTCGAGCGGATGATCGGCTACGCCCAGCGCCTGAACCCGTCGCTGGCGGTGATCCAGCTGTCGGCCACCACCGGCCAGGGGCTGGAGGAATGGTACGACTGGATCGCCGACGGGCTGGCCGAGGCCCGCGCGTCTCATACTGCCACCACAGCCGTCTGACCGGAGGACCGCCGCCATGTGCCTTGCCGTCCCCGCCTTGGTCACCGCCCTGCTGCCCGACGACCGCGCCACCGTCAGCCTGGGCGGCGTCACCTCCACCTGCTCGCTGGAGCTGGTGGAGGGCGTCGCCGTCGGCGACTACGTGATCGTCCATGTCGGCTACGCCCTGTCCCGCCTGGATGCGGAGGAAGCCGAGCGAACGCTCGCTCTGCTGGCCGAAGTCGCCCAGGTCGAAACTGAAGCCGCCGAAGCCGCGGCCTGACGTCCCCTCCCCTTCCGCACACCCGCCGACCATCCGGACCCCCGCCATGACCGACCGCCGCCTCTTCACCCGCAAGCTCGACATCGCCCGCGGGGCGGTGGACATGACCCATGGGTCGGGCGGGAAGGCGATGGCGCAGCTGGTGCGCGAGCTGTTCGCCGCCGCCTTCGCCAACCCCTGGCTCGACCAGGGCAACGATCAGGCCGCCTTCGACGTGCCGGGCGGGCGCATGGTGATGACGACCGACGGCTTCGTCGTCTCGCCGCTGTTCTTCCCCGGCGGCGACATCGGGTCGCTGGCCGTCCACGGCACGGTGAACGACGTCGCCATGGCCGGTGCGGTGCCGCTGCACCTGACCGCCGGCTTCATCATCGAAGAGGGCTTCCCGCTCGCCGACCTGAAGCGGGTGGTCGACAGCATGGCCGCCGCGGCGCGCGAGGCCGGGGTCGCCATCGTGTCGGGCGACACCAAGGTGGTGGAGCGCGGCAAGGGCGACGGTATCTTCATCACCACCACCGGCATCGGCATGGTGCCGCCGGGCGTCGCCCCGTCGGGCGACCGGGCGCGGCCCGGCGACGTCATCCTGGTCAGCGGCACCATGGGCGACCATGGCGTCGCCATCATGTCGACCCGCGACAATCTGGGCTTCGAGACGGCGATCCTGTCCGACAGCGCCGCGCTGAACGGGCTGGTCGCGGCGATGGTGGCGGCGGTGCCCGACGTGCATGTGCTGCGCGACCCGACCCGCGGCGGGCTAGCGACGACGCTCAACGAGATCGCCCACCAGTCCGGCGTCGGCATGCGGCTGCGCGAATCCGACATCCCGGTGCGGGCGCAGGTGACGGCGGCCTGCGAATTGTTGGGACTCGACCCGCTTTACGCCGCCAACGAGGGTAAGCTGATCGCAATCTGCACCGGAGAGGAGTGCGACCGCCTGCTCTCCGTCATGCGCGATCACCCGCTGGGAAGGGATGCCGCCTGCATCGGACGTGTGGTGGAAGACCCCCACCGTTTCGTTCAGATGGAGACCCGCTTCGGCGGCCGCCGGATCGTGGATTGGCTGACCGGAGAACAGCTTCCCCGTATCTGCTGATACGTACCGGCGGGCTAACCCGCTGTTTCCAAAGAAGCGGTCCCATTGGCGGGACCCCTTTCGCGCGCTGGCCGTTGCCTCTCTCGGATGGTCCTATGCTCTGACCAGAGACGTTCAGCGACGAGAGATTACAATGGCGTTGTCCAACATCGCTCTTTTGGGCGCTCCCCGTCTGGACCCCGGCCGGATGGCCGGGACCCGGTCGGCGATGCAGGCGATGGACCGGCTTCCCGGTTGCCCTCCCTTGCACAGGCACCGCGTCAAGCGCGCCTTCGACATCGTCGGCGCGCTGGGGCTGCTTGCCGTTTTCGGACCGTTGATGCTGGTGCTGGCCTGGATGGTGGCGCGCGACGGCGGCCCGGCGGTGTTCGGCCACCGGCGCATCGGCGCCGACGGGCGTTCCTTCACCTGCCTGAAGTTCCGCTCCATGGTGGTCAATTCCGCCGAGGTGCTGGAACGGCTGCTCGCCACCGACGAGGAGGCGCGTGCCGAATGGCTGGCGACGCGCAAGCTGCGCAACGACCCGCGCATCACCCCTGTCGGCCGTTTCCTACGCAAATCGAGCCTGGACGAGCTGCCGCAGCTGGTCAACGTGCTGCGCGGCGACATGAGCTTGGTCGGCCCCCGTCCGATCATCGACGACGAGGTGTCCTACTATCACGCCTGCTTCCCCTTCTACACCCGCTGCCGCCCCGGCCTGACCGGGCTGTGGCAGGTCAGCGGCCGCAGCGACGTCGATTACGTGCGCCGCGTCCAGCTCGACACCGCCTATGTCGTCGGCTGGAACTTCTGGGCCGACATCGGCATCATGCTGCGCACCGTGCGCGTCGTGGTGAAGGGCAGCGGCGCCTACTGAGCGGCTCTCCTCAGGTCCTGTAGAGTCCACACCCTCCGAAAGCACTCATCCGTTCGCGTCGGTCGCGCGTCCCATCGGGGCGCGCGACATCGCTGTTTGTGCATCCTATGTCAGGACTCCGCTCCATCGCGCGGTTCGGCCGTTCCACCCCCGGCATGCCCTCTTGCCGAAATCGGGTGGACTTTGAGAATGGGCGGACGACGTGCTAGGGTCGGGGCAACCGGCGAAACCCTGGTATAGTGAACGATGCGTGCAAGACCGCCGGCCGGATCGGCCAGTCAAGAGGGTCCAAGGATGGCGAAGCTGCTGGCTGCCCTGCTGCTGATGATGGTGGCGATCGGGCCCGCCTGCGCCGTGGCGCCCACCAGCCGTGCCGACACCGTCGCGGCGCTCGACCGCTACCGCACGGACTTCGCGAAAATCCGCGGCTACGGGTCGCTGTCCACCGCCGACCGCAACTACGTCCTCTTCTCCGACGCCATGCGCCGCGTTTTGACGGAGCATGTGAAGCCCTTCGACCCGCAGGCGCTGATCGACAAGGCGGAAGACGGGCTGAAGAAGAAGAAGGCGGAGAACCCGAAGGCCAGCGACCGGCTGCTGACCGAAGCGGCGCTGGACAGCATGCTGGGCTCGCTCGATCCCTATTCCAGCTTCCTCGATGCCGAGCGCTACCGCTATCTGCGCGAACAGACGCAGGGCGAGTTCGGCGGGCTCGGCATCGAAGTGACGATGGACGAGGAAAGCGGCCTGATCAAGGTCGTCTCCCCCATCGACGGCTCGCCCGCCGCCCGCGCCGGCCTGCGCAGCGGCGACCTGATCGCCCGCATCGACGACGTGGCGGTGAAGGGGCTGAACCTGCACGACGCCGTCGCCCGCATGCGCGGCCCCGTCGGCAGCTCTGTCGCCCTGTCGATCCGCCGCCCGCCGGCGACCGACGCCAACACCCGCGTGTCGCTGACCCGCGCCATCGTGAAGATCCAGCCGGTGCGCTACCGGCTGGAGGGCAACGTCGCCTATGTCCGCATCGCCACCTTCAACCAGTCGACCTCCTCGTCGCTGGACGCGGCGATCGAGGACATGCGCCGGCAATCGAAGGGCCGGCTGACCGGCGCCGTCATCGACCTGCGCAACAACCCCGGCGGCCTGCTGGAGCAGGCGGTGCAGGTGGCCGACCGCTTCCTGGAGACGGTGGACATCGTGTCCGTCCGCGGTCGGGACCCCGAAGAATCCCGCACTTACCGCGGCACCGCCGGCGACCTGATGGCCGGGCTGCCGGTGGTGGTGCTGATCAACAGCGGCTCGGCGTCCGCGTCCGAGATCGTGGCCGGCGCCCTGCAGGACCATCACCGGGCGCTGCTGTTCGGCTCCCGCTCCTACGGCAAGGGATCGGTGCAGACGATTTCCTCGCTCAGCGTCGACACCGGCATCCGGCTGACCACCGCCCGCTACTACCGCCCCTCGGGGGCGCTGGTGGACTGCTTCGGCGTCTCGCCGAACCTGGAGGTCAAGCCGACCCACGGCAGCACCGAGGAAACCCACCCCGACCCGGCGACCTGCGACCCCAACGCCCCGGTCCCGCCGAAGCCGCAGGTGTGGATGGCGCAGGACATGTGCCCCGACGTGATGGACAAGGCGCCCAAGCCCGACGACGACCGCCCGCTGGAATGCGCCGTCTCCGCCATCCGCAACCGCCTTACCGGCACGCTGGCCGGCGGGGAGTGAAGTAGGGTCTCCCTACCCCGCGAACCCCGCCCCCATCACCCGCGTCTCCACCGTCCAGCCGGTGCCGTGCGCCGCGATGGCGGCGATGGTGCCGGGGAGCACCCGGCGGTCGAACAGGCTCCAGTCCGCCGGCACGCCGACATCGCCGCGCAGCCGTCCGTCGATCTCCAGCAGGGCCGGCGGTGCGTCCGGCCTTACCTCCACCGCGAATTGGTCGAGCGGCATCGACAGCCCGACGCCGGCCGCCTTGATGAAGGCCTCCTTCCGCGTCCAGGCCAGCAGGAAGCCCTCGTCCCGCCGCTCCGGCCCCAGCCCCTGCAAGGCGGCGCGCTCGGTGGCGTGGAAGAAGCGGTCGGCGATGCCGTCGGCGCTCTCGATGGGACGAAGCCGCTCGATGTCGACGCCGATCCGCCCCTCCGCCGCCACGGCGATGGCGAGGCTGTCCTCGCTGTCGCTGAGGTTGAAGGCGGGTCCGCCGGGCAGCGACGGCTTGCCGTGCGTCCCGTAATCGAACACCAGCCCCGCCGGATCGCGTCCGGTGCAGCGCCCCAGCAGCAGCCGCAGCAGCCCGCGGCGCAGGATGAAGCGGTCGGTCAGCCGCTCCATCAGGAAGCGGTCGGCGCGCTCCACCTCGTCGGCGGACAGCAGGGCGCGCATCGCCGCCTTTTGTCCCGACAGCGCGGTGAGATCGGCGAACCAGACGCGCACGACTCCGGGCGTCAGGACATAGTCGCCGGCAAGCTCAGGATCCGGCATTTCGATGGTCCCGTCATGCATCGGACAGCGATCCTCCCTCACAATTTAGCGTCCTGGCTCCGGCAGGGGTTTCGGGTATCATGCGCGCCTCTCGCATCCGCCCCTGCATCCGGACCAGGATCCCATGGTTGACACCGCCCTGCTCGCCCCGCATCTGACCAACGTTCTTCGCGACGCCTTCATCCCGGAGCTGCCCAATCATTACCGCGGCAAGGTGCGTGAAAACTACGACCTTCCCGATGGGCGGCGGATCCTGATCACCACCGACCGTCTGTCGGCCTTCGACCGCGCCCTGACCGCCATCCCCTTCAAGGGGCAGGTGCTGACCCAGACCGCGCGCTTCTGGTTCGAGGCGACGAAGGGCATCTGCGCCAACCACGTCCTTGAATACCCGGACCCCAACGTGGTGGTGGCGAAGCGGCTGACCATCATGCCGGTCGAGGTCGTGGTCCGCGACTATATGGCCGGCACCACCGGCACCTCGATCTGGTCGATGTACAAGCAGGGCCGGCGCGAGATGTACGGCCACATCTTCCCCGACGGGCTGCGCCAGAACCAGAAGCTGGGCACCCCGATCATCACGCCGACCACCAAGGCCTTCGACGCCGGCCATGACGAGGAACTGACCGCCACCGAGATCGTCGAGCGCAACCTGCTGACCCGCGCCCAGTGGGACGAGGTGTCGGACAAGGCGCTGGCCCTGTTCGCCCGCGGCCAGAAGATGGCGGCCGACCGCGGCCTGATCCTGGTCGACACCAAGTACGAGTTCGGCTTCGACGCCGACGGCAACATCCTGCTGGCCGACGAGATCCACACGCCCGACAGCTCGCGCTACTGGTTCGCCGGCAGCTATCAGGAGCGGTTCGAGGCCGGGGAGAAACCGGAGAGCTTCGACAAGGACTTCGTCCGCAACTGGGTCGTCGCCCGCTGCGATCCCTACACCCAGGACGTTCCGGAAATCCCCGCCGACGTGGTTCTGGAGGCCGCGCGCGTCTACATCGAGGCCGGCGAGACCATCACCGGCCGCCCGTTCGAGGTGCCGGCGACCGCCGTGCCGGTGCTGGACCGCATCCGCGCCAATCTGGCGCCCTACTTCACCAAGTAAAGGGGGACGGGCTCCATGCGCATCGCCATCCTCGACGACTACCAGGGGGTCGCCTGCGACCTTGCCGACTGGTCGCGGCTTCCTCCGGGAAGCAGCCTGACGGTGTTCGAAAAGCCGCTCGGCGACGAGACCGCGGCGGCGGCGGCGCTGGAGCCCTTCGACGTGTTGGTGATCATGCGGGAACGCACGCCGTTCCCGGCCTCCCTGATCGGGCGGCTGCCGAACCTCAAGCTGCTGATCACCACCGGCGCCCGCAACAATGCCATCGACCTGACGGCCTGCGCCGCCCGCGGCATCCCGGTCTGCGGCACCCGCATGGTAGGCGCGCCGACGGCGGAACTGACCTGGGGCCTGATCCTGGCGCTGGCCAAGCGCATCCCGACCGAAGAACGGGCGCTGCGCGAGGGCCGCTGGCAGACCGGCCTGACCGGCGATCTCGGGGCCAAGCGGCTGGGTCTGGTCGGCCTGGGCAAGCTCGGCAGCAAGGTCGCCAGGGTCGGCCAGGCCTTTGGCATGGAGGTGGTGGCCTGGAGCCCCAACCTGACCGACGAGCGCGCGGCGGACGCAGGTGTGACCCGCGTGGAGAAGCACGCGCTGTTCGCGACCTCCGACGTGGTCAGCGTCCATCTGGTGCTGAGCGAGCGCACCCGCGGCGTGGTCGGGGCGGACGAGATCGGCGCGATGAAGCCGACCGCCCTCTTCGTCAACACCTCGCGCGCCGGGCTGGTGGACGAGGCGGCGCTCGTTCATGCGCTCCGCCACGGCCACATCGGCGGCGCCGGCATCGACGTCTTCCCCATCGAGCCTCTGCCGAAAGACAGCCTTTGGCTTGACCTTCCCAACACCGTGCTGACGCCCCATCTCGGCTACGTGACGCGGGAGAATTATGCGGTGTTCTACCGCGACGCCCTGGAGGACATCCTGGCCTGGACGGCGGGCTCACCGGTGCGGCTTCTCTCTCCCGCCTGAACGGCAACAGGGATGGAGGGTGCGGGTGAGTCGGAACGAGGGTATCGCGGGCGGGAGTGGAAACGGGTTCTGGGCGAATCTGAGCCGGCACCGGCTGGGCATGCTGGTCAGCCTCTCGGTGATCGCCGGCCTGCTGTTCGGCTTCGTCGAACTGGCCGGCGAGGTGATGGAGGGCGAAACCACCGCCTTCGACAAGCGCATCCTCCTGGCGCTCCGCGATCCGCTGAACCCCGACCAGCCCGGCGGCCCCTGGTGGCTGGCACGGGTGGCGCGCGACATCACCTCGCTCGGCAGCACCACCATCCTCGCCATCCTGACCGTCGCCACGCTGGGCTTCCTGCTGCTGCTGCACAAGCGGGCGGCGGCCCTGCTGGTCCTGGTGTCGGTCGGCGGCGGCGGGATGCTCAGCACGGTTTTGAAGATGCTGTTCGACCGCGCCCGCCCCGATCTGGTGCCGCATGGCGACGAGGTGATCTCCGCCAGCTTTCCCAGCGGCCATGCCATGCAGTCCGCCGTCGTCTACCTGACGCTGGGCGCCCTGCTGACCCAGTTCGTCGAGGGGCGGCGCACCAAGGCCTATCTGCTGACCTGGGCGATGGTGCTGACCCTCATCATCGGGTCGAGCCGCGTCTATCTCGCCGTCCATTGGCCGACCGACGTGCTGGCGGGCTGGAGCGTCGGCGCCGCCTGGGCGGCCTTCTGCTGGATGATCGCCGAGTGGCTCCAGCGCCGGGGTGCGGTTGAGCAGGACCGGCCGGAAACCACCGCCGGGCGCTGATCCGGGTGCGCCGCACAAAAGGTTAACAAGCGGGTTGAATAAGCTCGCTTGCCGACCGATAGTGTCGGCCCTAACCCTTTTGGATCGGCCGCACCATGCCCCAGGGCACTCTCGACCGCGAAACCCTCGAAGCCGTCGGCGTCCTCGCCCGGGCGGTGGAGCGCGAGCGGGTGCCCGGCGTCCTGGAATGCCGCCTGCTGGCCAACGCCCTGAAGCGGACGCTGGACAGCGGCCGGGAGAACGAGTTGAACGAGGCGTCGCGCGTGTTCCGCACGCTCGACGCCGAGCTGCGCGACCGCATCGTCGCCCGCGCCCGGGTGGAGGCGCAGCAGGCCCGCGCCCAGGCGAAGACGGCGGAGACCGCAGGAACCGATACCAGCCGGGATGTGGTGACGCAGGAGATCCCGGCATTGCCGGCCCGGATCGTTGCCGAACCGAAGGGCCGCGCCGGCACCAATTTCCTGGCGGCCCTGAATGGCCTGCGTCCGGCCGCCACCGCCGGCAGCCGCGGTGCCGCCCGCGACCGTCTGCGCGCCGCCGTCGACTCCCAGCGGCGGGTAGGCAAGCGGATGGAACCGACTCTGGATTGAGAGGCGGGGGGCGCCGTCGGCCGACGACGCCCCCCGCCTCTCTCACTCCGCAGCGGCCAGCGCCGCCGCGCGCTCCGCGTTCTTGGCCCGGCGGGCCTTGCGCTTCAACCACCACATCAGCGTGCCGGTGACGGCGAACAGCGGCGGCAGGATGCCGGACAGGAAGACCGCCCATTTCCACAGCGGCCCCAGCCCCTCGCCGGCATGCAGCGGGCGCTGCCACGCGATGACCGTCTCGCCGGCGCTGTAGGCTGCCGGGTCGCGGACCTCGGCCACCTGCGCGGTCCAGGGATCGACGAACACCGTGGCGATGGGCGCGCCATGCGCCTGCCCGGCCGGGGCGAGGCCGATGCGGTACGCCTGATCCGGACGCGCCGGCGGCGAGACGGAGCGCAGGGCCGCTCCCGGCATCGCGTCCTGCGCCAGGGCGACCGCGCGGTCGACATCGATGGGGGTGGCGCCCTTCACCGGCTGGACCGTCACCGCGGCGCGCAGGTCGCGGGCCGGCAGAACCGATGACATGCCGGCCCCCAGCGTCTGCGGAAACGCGAGATAGACGCCGGAGAAGCTGACGATCACAAAGACCAGCAGCGACCAGATGCCGACCGCGCCATGCAGGTCGCGGTGCAGGCGGATGCCGCGGGCGCCGGCCTTGACGGTGAAGGCGGCCTTCCAACGGCTCGGCCGCGGCCACCACAGGACGAGGCCGCTGACGCCCAGCACCAGCATCGCCACCCCCAGCCAGCCGACCAGTTCACGGCCGCTGCGGTCGCGGATCAGCAGGTTGCCGTGCAGAATGTGGACCGTGCGCAGGAAGCCGCCGGACGCCTGCGCCGGGTTGGCGCCGCCGCTCACCGCCAGCGACACCGGATCGATGCTGAGCATGCCGACCGGTCCGCCCTGCGGAGGAGGAGAGCCCTGGGGAGCGCCTTGAGGCGTCCCCTGCGGCCGTTCGCCACCCCGTTCGCCACCCCTGTCACCGCCGCGCGCGGCGACGAGGCGCACCGTGGCCGGACGGCCCGGCTCTTCGGGCAGGACCAGGAAGCCCGGCTGCGTCCCGGCCGGCGCGGCGGCGCGGGCGGCGGCCAGGATGGCGGACACCGGCTGCATCGGACCGTCGGCCGGCGTCCCGGACAATTCCCGGACCGTCGCGTCGCCGGTCAGGCTGCGCAGTTCCTCGTCCACCACCAGGATGGACCCGGTGATGCCGAGGACGACCAACGGCAGGCAGAGGATCAGGCCGACCCACAGATGGATGTTCTGAAGCGTGCGGTACCACAGGCGCTGGCTGCGCGGCTTGCTGGCGTTGGCCATGGGAGGGGCTCTGACGGGATAAGCGGTTGGACGGGCTGCGGGTCAGCGGATGAAGAACTGGACCGGAACCACCAGCTCGATGCGGTCCTTCGCCATCTCCTCCGGCGGGGCCGGCAGGGGGGAGGCGCGGCGGACCATCTCCACCGTCTCCTCGTCCAGCGAACTGACGCCGGAACTGCGGTCGAGCTGGACCGACAGGACGTTGCCCTCGCGGTCGATGGTGAAGCGGACCTGGGCAACACCTTCCTGCCGGCGGGCCTGGGCGGCGCGCGGGTAGCGCTTGTGCCGTTCCAGATGGCTCAGCAGCCGGCCCTGCCAGCTCGGCACCGCCCGGCTGGGCGCGGCCGACGGCGCCGGTGCCGCCGGGGCGGGCGCCTGGGCTGGCGCAGGCGGTGCCGCCACCGGGGCGGGCTGCGCCGGCTGGGCGACCGGGCGGGGCGGCTTCGGCTTCTCCGGCTTGGGTTTCGGCGCTTCCTTCTTCACCTCGGGCTTGGGCTTCGGCGGTTCGGGCGGCGGCTTGGGCAGCACGACCTCCGGCTCGACCACGGGGGGCGGCTCGGGCGGCGGGGGCGGTTCCTCGACGACCGGTTCGGGCTCCGGTTCGGGCGGCGGCGGTTCGATCACCGGCTCCGGCATCGGTTCCGGCAAGGGGATGTCGATGGCCGGCGTCGGTTCCGGCGGAGCCACCGGCAGCGGGGCGAGTTCCAGCAGAACGGCCGGCGGCTCGGCCTCGGACGGCATGATCGGCACATGCCAGGCGACCATCGCGACACCGGCCGCGGCATGGACGCCCAGAGCCACCATCAGGCTGCCGCCCCAGCGGAAGGCTCCCCGCGCCGGCCGCTCCCCATCGGAGGCAGACCAGTCGACAGAACCATGGTCGAAGGCGGCACTCATGGGGCGGGCGCCGATTCCAGCCCGACGAGGCCGATCTTCAAATAACCGGCGCCGCGCAGGCTGTTCATCACCTCAGTCAGGGCGCCGTAATCGACGGTCTTGTCGGCGCGCAGGAAGACGCGCTGCGTCTTGTCGCCGTTGGTGGCGGCGTCCAGCGCCGCACCCAGCGCTTCCTTCGTCGTCGCGGTTTCGCCCAGCGACAGCGTCTTGTCGGCCTGGATGGTCAGGAACAGCGGCTTGTCCGGCCGCGGCGTCGGTGTCGCGGTGGAGGCCGGCAGATCGACCGGCACATCCACCGTCGCCAGCGGTGCCGCGACCATGAAGATGATCAGCAGGACGAGGACGACGTCGATGAAGGGCGTGACGTTGATCTCATGGGTTTCGGTCAGATCGTCTTCGTTGCCGGAGCCGAGGCGCGCACCCATCGCCCTTACTCCGCCGCACGGGAATTGCCGTGAGCCTGCGCGGCATGGCCCTGAACGGCATGGGGGCGCGGCAGGGCATGGCGGTCGATGTCACGGCTCAGCAGGCGCAGCACGGCGGCCGACGCGTCGGTCAGCTGCGCCTTGTGCCCGCCGATGGCGCGGCTGCAGGCGTTGTAGACCACCACCGCCGGGATGGCGGCGACGAGGCCGATGGCGGTCGCCAGCAGCGCCTCGGCGATGCCCGGCGCGACGACGGCGAGGTTGGTGGTCTGCGCCTTGGAGATGCCGATGAAGCTGGTCATGATGCCCCACACCGTGCCGAACAGGCCGATGAAGGGGCCGGTCGAGCCGATGGTGGCGAGGATGCCGGTGCCGCGCGCCATGCGCCGGCCGGCCGCCGCCTCGATCCGCTCCAGCCGCGAGGCGGCGCGGTCCATCAGGCCGTCGCGCGACGGCGCATCGGCCGACATGTGGGTCTCCGCCAGCACCGCGCGGACCAGCGCGCCGGCGGTGCCCTGGCTGAAGCCGACCCGCTCCGCCGCCTGCGACAGCGACCGCGCCTCCTCCAGCATCTCCAGCGCCGCCCGCGCCTTGCGCTTGGCCGAGGTCACCTCCGCCGTCTTGGCGATGGCGATGGTCCAGGTGACGACCGAGGCGAGCGCCAGACCGACCATCACCGCCTGCACCACCGGGCTGGCCGTCACGAACATGCCCCAGGGCGACAGGTCGTGCGGCAGCGACGCCAGTGCCGCCGAAGCGTCCGGCATGCCCTGTGCCGCTCCTTGCGCCACACCCTGAGCCACCCCCGGCCCGGCCGCCGGCACGGCGGCGGCGGGCGCGGCAGCCTCCTGCGCCTGGACGGCGCCGGCCATCAGCGCCCCGGCGCCGGCAAGGACGGCGGCCAGGACAGGACGATGGCGAAACGATGTCGGCATGGCGGTCCAACTCCCCCTCGGCGCGTGCCCCGCACGCGCACTGCAAAAAGCCCGATGGCGCTCCGGAGCAATGCCCCGAAGCAGATACCCCACCGCGGTTATAATGCGAATGAGTCGCACTCGCACTGAAAATCGACCGCGCCCGGCGGCGAGTCATTCGTTTTTTGTGGGAATTTGACGCCGTCCGCCCGCAGTTTTGTTGCCTTGACGAACCATCCCGGAGGCAATAAGCGCAGCTGCGGCCAAGTGCGAATAAGTCTCACTACCATCGTTCCGGCCGGTTGTCGCGAAGAATCTCGACGCACCGCAACCTTCCGGCTTTCCCGCCGGTTGAACCCGCCATGGAACAACGCCAGGGAGACGCCCGATGACCCGGGTTTCGGTGGTGGAGGAAAAAGGCAGCTTCCGTCTGTTGGCCAGCGACGGCCGCTTCGCGGTGGTAGAGGCGCGGGCGGGACAGGTGTTCGGCATGCCCGACGATTCCGGCGGTGGTCGCGACGGTGCCGCGGACACTCCCGACGGCATGGCGTCCATCGCCCATTGGACCGGAGAGGACGAGGCCCGCGCCCTGATGCGCGACCTGTCAGAGCGCGGCGACCAACTGGCCCGCCGCATCTGGTGATCCGGCGGAGCCTTGGCCACGTACCGCAACGGTTTGATTGTGCGGGGCGTGCGCCATGGACGGTACGGGCGGTAACATGGGCAAGGGCTCGGACGGCGGGTCGCAGGGCGTCGCCTGGATCACCGGGGCCGGCAGCGGCATCGGCCGCGCGCTGGCGATCCATCTCGCCAATGCCGGGGCGCGGGTGGCGCTTTCCGCCCGCACCGTCGATGATCTGACCGCCGCCGTTCAGATGGTGCCCGACCGGATGCGCATGTTCCCGCTCGACGTGACCGACCGCGAGGCAACCGCGGCCACCGTCGCCGCCATCGAAAGCCGGCTGGGCCCCATCGACCGGGCGGTGCTGAACGCCGGCACCCACAGCCCGATGTCGCTGGAGGATTTCTCCGCCGACACCGCCCGCCGGCTGATGGAGGTCAACTATATGGGTGTCATCCATGGGCTGGAGGCGCTGCTGCCGCGGATGCGGGCGCGGGGGCGCGGGCAGCTGGCGGTGGTGGCGTCGGTCGCCGGCTACCGCGGCCTGCCGACGGCGGCGGCCTACGGCCCGACCAAGGCGGCGCTGATCAACTTGTGCGAATCGCTGAAGCCCGACTGCGACCGCGCCGGGATCAGGCTTCAACTGGTCTGCCCCGGCTTCATCGACACGCCGCTGACCGCCCGCAACAGCTTCCGCATGCCGGATCTGATGCCGGTCGAGGATGCGGCACGGGAACTCGCCGACGGACTTGACGGGGACCGGTTCGAGATCGCCTTTCCCCGGCGCTTCACCCGCAAGCTGAAGCTGGCGCGCTGCCTGCCATATCGGCTTTACTTCCCCCTGGTGCGCAAGGCGACGGGAGCATGACGGACGACGCCAGAAGCCGGGGCTTGGACGCCTGGGCCGACTTCTTCGAGCATCTGAGCGTCGGCACGCTCGACCGGCTTGCCGCGCTGACGGTGCCGGAGGTGCGGTTCCGCGATCCCTTCAACGACGCCCGCGGGCGCGATGCGGTGCGCGCGGTTCTGGTCCACACGCTGAACGGCTGCCGCGACCTGCGCTTCACCGTCACCCACCGGCTGTTCGCCCCCGATCTGGCGATCCTGCGCTGGCGGTTCGAGGCGACGGTGACCGGCATCGGCCGCATGGACGTCATCGGCACCAGCGAGGTGCGGCAGGCCGCCGACGGGCGGGTGGCCGAACACATCGACCATTGGGATTCCGGCGAGCATGTCTATCTGCGCCTGCCGCTGCTGGGTGCCCCTTTGCGCCTCATTCGGCAGCGGCTGGGCGTGTCTCCGCCGCGTTGACGGCGTCGGGCCGCGCCAACCGGCCTTCCGGCAGGAAGAACAGGCTGACCGTGCCGATCCACAGGCCCCAGCGATAGACGTTGGCGCGGTTGATCAGCGCATCGCCCGGCTGCAGCCACATCCAGTCGTCGAAGCGCACGCGCCAGCGGTCGCCGCCCACCTTCAGCGCCATCTCGTAGGTCCAGTTCAGCGCGTTCCCGGCCGACCGCCCGACCGCCGTGCCGATCACGTCGTCGGCCAGCCCCTCGTAGCGGCCCTCCGCCGTCCTGGCGATGCGCCAGACCCGGCGCTCGGTCTCGCCGTCGGCATAGAGGAAGTGTTCGTCCAGCACCAGTTCCCGCCCGTCCCACCGCCCGTCGATGGTAACGGTGAAGCTGCGGCGCAGGGTGCCGAAGCGGTCCTCGAACACCCCCCAGGCATGGGTGCGCCCGGCGAAATACTGCTCGATCCGCAGTTCGGGCGTGTTGGCGGCGAAATCCTCGATCTTCATCGCAAGGGTCCCCCCGCTCACGGCTTGCGGAAACGCCAGAGCCCGACATCGATGGTCCCGGCGCGGAACCCGGCCTCGCAATAGGCGAGGTAATAGTCCCACAGCCGGCGGAACCGCTCGTCGAAGCCCAGCGCCGCCACCTGCGGCCCGGCCTCCAAGAAGCGCCGCCGCCACTCCGCGCAGGTCCAGGCATAGGACTCGCCGAAGGTCTCGACATGCTCCACCACCAGCCCGGCCCGCTCCGCTTCGGCGCGCAGGGCCGACGGGCAGGGCAGCAGGCCGCCGGGGAAGATGTGGCGCTGGATGAAATCGCAGTTGCGGCGGTAGGACGGGAACCGCGCGTCGTCGATGGTGATCGCCTGCACCACCGCCGCCCCGCCGGGGGCCAGCCGGTCGCGCAGGGTGGCGAAGTAGCGCGGCCAATGCTCCTCCCCCACCGCCTCGATCATCTCGATGGAGACGATGCGGTCGAAGCTGCCACCGAATTCCTTGCCGGCATCCCGGTAATCCATCAGCCGCAGATCGACCCGGTCCGCCAGCCCGGCGCGATCCATCCGGTCGCGGGCGAAGGCGAGCTGCTCCGCCGACAGGGTCAGGCCGGTGACCGAGGCGTCGAAGCGGCCGGCCAGATGCTCCGCCATGCCGCCCCAGCCGCAGCCGATCTCCAGCACCCGGTCGCCGGGCCGGAGCTGCAACAACTCGGCGACGCGGGCGATCTTGGCGTCCTGCGCGTCCTCCAGGCTCTGGCCCTCCCGCTCGTAGAGGGCGGAGGAATAGGTCATGCCGGGGTCGAGCCACAGGCGGTAGAAGTCGTTGCCGAGGTCGTAATGAAAGGCGATGTTGCGGCGGCTGCCGCGGCGGGAATTGGCATGGCTGCGGTGGAAGAGCCGGTTGGCCAGCGCCGCCGCCAGGGTGCCCTTCAGCGCATTCCTCTTCGAAGCGCCGCCGAGTTCCCCCTCGTTGCGGATCGCCAGTTCGATCAGCGCCGGCAGGTCGCTGCTGCGCCACAGCCCGTCGCCATAGGCCTCCGCCATGCCGATGCCGCCGCCCAGCAGCAGGCGCCGCGCCGCCGCCCCGTCCAGCAGGGTCAGGTCGGCCCGCGGCCCCCGGGCGGGATCGCCGACGCCCATCGTCCGCCCGTCGGGCAGGCGCAGGGTCAGCTCGCCCCGGCGGATGCGGCCGGCCATCCTCGCCAGGGCGGCGGTCCACAAATCCCCTCCGGTCAGCAGCCGCAGCCATCGGGGCTGCCGTCGGAGCGTGCTTGCGGCGATGTCGGTAACAGCGTCGGTCATGGGCGGAAAGCCTTCTCGGAAACGGGCGGGATGGCGCTGTCGACGATGGTGACGGGATGGGCCGGGGCCGGCGGGCGCGGGCGGATCGCCAGCCCCTTGCGCCACAGATGCAGCGCCTCCCAATGGATGCCGGCCACCACCTTGGCGGTCATCAGCGGGTGGCGGGCCCAGACGCGCAGGATGGCGCCGTCGGTCAGCTCCACCCGCCGGGCGGTCAGCGCGGCGTGCAGCACCGGCCCCTCGGCATCGGTCTGGCGGATCGACACCGCCAGCGGCTCCCCGGCCAGCCCGCCGGGTGGGCGGATGCGGAAGTGATAGGCGGTCTCCATGTCCATGAAGGGCGAAACGTAGAAGCCCTTGTCGCAGCGCTGGCGCACCAGCCCGTCCGGCCCGGCCGCCGCCGGGATCAGGTAGGCGTGGCGCTGCCCGAAGGTGTTGGACACCTCGTGGATGATGGCGGCGAGCGTCCCGTCGCGGCGATGGCAGAACCAGACGCAGAGCGGGTTGAAGACGAAGCCCAGCACCCGCGGGAAACAGAGCAGCCGGACCGGCCCGCCCCCCTCGATTCCGGCGGCGGCGAGCTGGCCCTCGGCCCAGCCCTTGAGGTCCGTCCCCATCCCGCCCAGCCCCATACCACCCAACGGCCCGAAATCCCGATCCCGGAAGCCGAGCAGTCCGAAACGATTGTGGGCGAACAGCCGCAGCTCGCGGTCCAGCCGGGGAAGCTCGTCCAGATCGGCCAGCAGGCTGAACACCCGGTAGGACAGCCGGTGCCGCACCGGCTTCACCCGATGATGCATGACGCTGCCGACATAGAGGCCGGAGGCGAAGGGCCGCACCTCCATCACGCCGCCTCCAGCGCGGCGGCATGGGCGCCCGGCGCCGGTCCGACGTGAATGCGGCCGGACGGGTTCGGCACCGTCCAGGGCCGGCGCAGGCCGCCCAGCGCCTCCGCCACCGCAAGCCCGGCCTGCGCGCCGTCCTCGTGGAAGCCGGCGCCGAAATAGGAACCGGCGAACCAGGTCCGCCGCTGCCCTTGCAGGCTCCACAGCTGCTTCTGCGCCGCCAGCGCCTCCATCTCGAAGATGGGATGGTCGTAAAGGACGCTGCGCAGGATGCTGCCCTCGCGCGGCGGGCGCAGCGGGTTCAGCGTGACGAACAGGTCGCGGTCCCGGGGCAGGAAGCCTTGCAGGCGGTTCATCCAGTAGCTGACGCACACAGCGTCCTGCCCCTGGCCGTCGTCCCGCCGCTCGGCCAGATAATTCCAGCTCGACCACACCGCCCGGCGCTTCGGCATCAGGGAGGCGTCGCTGTGCAGGATGGCAAGGTTGCGTTCATAGCCGAAGGCACCCAGCAGCCGGCGCTCGTCCTCGCCGGCATCCTCCAGCAGGGCCAGCGCCTGATCGGCATGGGTGGCGATCACCGCATGGTCGTGGGCGCGCACCGCACCGCGGCGGTCGCGCACCAGCACGCGGCCCTCCTCACGGACGATGCCCTCCACCGCACGGTTCAGGCGCAGGGCGCCGGGCATGTCGGCCAGGATGCGCTCGACATAGCTGCGGCTGCCGCCCTCCACCGTGCGCCAGACAGGGCGGCCCTTGATCTTCAACAGGCCGTGGTTGTCGCAGAAGCGGAGGAAGGCGGCGGCGGGATGGTCGCGCATCGCAGCGGCCGGGGTCGACCAGATCGCGGCGGCCATGGGAAGCAGGTGGTCGCGGACGAAGGCATCGGAATAGCCGCCACGGTCCAGCACATCGCCCAGCGTCAGCGTCTCCGCCGCCGACCCCTGCTGCAACCCGGCCAGCAGCCCCGGCGCCTCGCGGTAGAAGCGCAGCAGGTCGGACAGCATCCGCCAGAAGCGCGGCCGCAGCAGGTTGCGCTTCTGCGCGAACAGGGTGGCGAGCGAACTGCCGGCATATTCCAACCGCCCGCCGTCCAGCGAGGCGGAAAAGCTCATGTCCGTCGCCCGCGTCGCCACGCCCAGATGGTCGAACAGCGCCACCAGATTGGGGTAGCAGGGCTCGTTGTAGACGATGAAGCCGGTGTCGACCGGACCGGCGCCGTCCGCCTCCACCGTGTTGGCGTGGCCGCCCGGCCGGTCCTCCTTCTCGTACAGGGTGACGCGGTGCGACTTCGACAGCAGCCACGCCGCCGACAGTCCGGCGATGCCGGCGCCGATGACGGCGATGTCGAGCGGGGCCGGCGGGCTGGTCTCGGGCGGTGAATACGGCATGGGGCGGCCCTCTTTGGGGGACTTGGCGGTAATCGGCCAGGGTTTCGACGATGGTTTCGACGATGTCCGGGGCCGCACTCTATCCGAAGTGGGTAGGCTCGGCGTGTGATCGGGATACGGCGGCGGATCGCGGTTGGATCATCGCCACGCTCGCGCTTCCCCGCCATCCGGCCGAATGGACAAAAAGACAAGGGGCGGCAGTGATCCGAAGCGCAGGCGTCGGCGTAACTCCAGCATGATCGCCCCACTCGCCACTCTTCTGACGCACGCCGCCGGAGCGGACCGGGCCAAGCCGGATATGGCCAAGCCGGACCGGGCAAAAGCCGGGCTGGCGGCGCGCGGCTGCGACGATCCGGCGGCAGCCCGGCTGTCCGCCGATCTGGTCGCGGTGGCAGCGGGGGACCGTCAGGCCTTCGCCCGGCTGTTCGCCCATTTTGCCCCGCGGGTGAAGGCGTACATGCTGAAGCTGGGCATGCCGGCGCAGCGGGCGGAGGATCTGGCGCAGGACACCATGCTGTCGGTGTGGCGCAAGGCCCAGCTCTACGATCCGGCGAAGGCGGAAGCGGCCACCTGGGTCTTCACCATCGCGCGCAACCTGCGCATCGACGCGCTGCGCCGTGAACGGCATCCGGAGGTCTCCGACGACGAGCTGCTGGAGCATGAGGACGACCGCCCGCCCGCCGACGAGCTGCTGGACGGCGACCGCCGAGCCCGCCGCCTGCGCGGTGCGCTGGCGGCGCTGACGCCGGAACAGGCGGAGGTGGTTCGGCTGTCCTTCTTCGCCGACCTCGCCCATCCGGCCATCGCCGAACGGCTGGACGTGCCGCTGGGCACAGTGAAATCGCGCCTGCGCCTGGCCATGGCCAAGATCCGCAAGGCGCTGGGAGACGACGACCGATGACCGCCCACCCCCCCGATGCCGCCCTGGCCCTGCTGCCGAACCACCATCCCAGCGATGCGTTGCTGGTGGCCTATGGCGCCGGCAGCCTGGGAGAGGGGCTGTCGCTCGCCGTGGCGGTCCATCTCGCCCATTGCCCCGACTGCCGAGCCACCCTGGCGGAGGTCGAGGCGCTGGGCGGCGCCCTGCTGGAGGATCTGCCGCCGGCCCCGCTGGAGAGCCTGTCGCTGGCCGCCACCCTGGACCGGCTGGACCGGGAGGAGGCGCCGGCCAATCCCTGCAAGGCCCAGCGCCTCAAGCCGCAGTGGAACAAGCCGAAAGCCGCCTCCACGCCGCAACCGGCGACGGGTTTGCCCCGCCCGCTGCGCGCCTATGTCCCATCCCTGGACAGCCTGTCCTGGCAGCGTCTGGCCCCCGGCGTGCGGCGGGTGGAACTGCTGCCGCGCACGGCATCCGGCGGCGCGGCCCAGCTTCTGCGCATCGCGCCCGGTACCGCCCTGCCCCACCACGGCCATGGCGGGCTGGAACTGACCGTGGTGCTGAGCGGCCATTTCGCCGATGAACTCGGCCGCTACGGCCCCGGCGATCTGGCGGAAGTCGATGGCGACACCAACCACCAGCCCATCGCCGACAGCCACCGCGACTGCGTCTGCCTGATCGCGACCGACGCGCCGCTGCGCTTCACCGGCCTGATGGGCCGGCTGATGCAGCCCTTCATCGGGCTGTAGCGGCAGCTCACCGAGCGTCACGCAACGGCTGCCATCGGCGTCAGGCCGTGGGTCAGGCGCTCCAGCTCGCGCTCGAACGCCTCCCGGTCGGCATCGGACAGATCGAACTTGACGTGCAGCCGGCCGCGCTCGCTGGACTTTACCCGCGCCGTGAGCGGCCGGGACACCCCGTCGATCCGCAGGGTCACCATCCCGCCGGTGACATGCCCGCCAGTCACTTGGTCGGGAGCGCCGGTCAGCATGGCGCCGCCCGCCGACAGGTTGGCGACGACGGCACGCACCGGACCGGCGCCGGCGGCCTCCAGAGCGCAGCCCATCGACACGGCGAAACGCGGGCGCTGGCGGCGGTCGACATCGCTGGTGGCGGTTCGCACCACGCGGATCAGCACGTTGCGCAGGGCGTCGATGCCGCCGGCGACGTCGTCCGCCACCGCCCGCACCTCGCCGGCCCGGTTCTGGGTGGAGTCCGCCTCGGCGGAAACGCGGCCGATGCGCAGCGACACCTCCTTCGCCGCGTCGCTGGTCTGGCTGACCGAGCGGGCGATCTCCTGGGTCGCCGCCGCCTGCTCCTCCACCGCGGCGGCGATGGAGGAGGAAATCCCGGCCACCTCATCGATGGTTTCCGCCACCTCGCCGACGACGCCGACGGCCGATGCGGTCACCGACTCCACCTCCGCGATCAGCGAGCCGATCTCCTCGGTGGACCGCGCGGTCTGGCTGGCGAGGGTCTTCACCTCGTTCGCCACCACGGCGAAGCCCCGCCCGGCATCGCCGGCCCGCGCCGCCTCGATGGTGGCGTTCAGCGCCAGCAGGTTGGTCTGGCTGGCGATGTCGCCGATCAGCCGGGCGACGGCGCCGATGCGCTCGACCGATGCCGACAGCCGTTCGATGGTGGAGCGGGCCAACCCCGCCCGCTCCACCGCGCGGCCGGTGACCTGGGTGGCGGTCGACACCTGCATGCCGATGTCGCCGATGGAGGCCGACAGCTCCTCCGTCGCGGCGGCGACGGTCTCGGCGTTGCTCAGCGCCTGCTGGGCGGCGGCGGCGACGTTCTGGGCGGTTGTCGCTGACCTGCACCGCCGATTCCGCCATGGCGCCGGCATTGCCGCTCATGCGGCTGGTCCGTTCGGCGACATGATCGACGGCGACGCGGGTCTCGCGCTCCACCTTCTCCGCCATCGCCTCCAGCGCCTGGCGCCGCTCCTCCTCGCCCCGGCGGCGGGTCTCCTCCTGGGCCAGCCGCAACCGGGCATTCTCCCGCGCGCCCTGCTGGAAGACGCGGACGGTGTCGGCCATTTGGCCGATCTCGTCCCGGCGCTCGCTCAGGCCGACCTCGACATCCAGATCGCCGCCGGCCAGCGCCGCCATGGCGCGGCGCAGCCGTTCCAGCGGGCGGATCATCGCCGCCTCCAGGAAGACCACGCAGGCCGAGGCCATCAGCAGGATGACCAGCCCGGCGCCGATCAGGGTCCAGCGCAGCCCGTCGGCCGCCTCCCGCACCGCCCCGATGCCGCCGGTCAGCGCCTTCAGCCGGTCGGCGCTGAGGGCGACGACGCTGGCGCCCAGCGCCTCCATGCTGTCGCCCATGGCGTCGGCGACGCTGTCGAACTCGCCCATGATCCGGTTGCCGGCCTCCGGCCCGCCGTCGATATAGGCCTGCGCCATGCGCCGCCCCATCTCGTAATAGGGGCCGAAGGCCTTGCGGGCGCGCCCGATCTCGTCGACCACCTGGGGCAGGGTCAGCGCCCGCGCCAGTTCGGTGGCCCTGGCGGTGTGCTCCTCGAACCGGCGGGCATAGTCGGCGGCCTTTTCCGGCCCGTCGTTCATGCCGTCCAGCCCGCGGGTCGCGGAAACGTCGGTCAGCCACTGCTGCGTCTGCACCACGTCGAAGCGGATTTCCCCGACCAGCGAAACCAGGGGAATGACGCTGCCGACGAGGTCATGCGTGTCGTGCTGCACCTCCGACAGATGGTCGGTCTGCCGGCTCATGTCGCGCATGGTGAGGACCGACGACAGGCCGACCGCGGCGAAGACGAACACCGCGACCGCCACGACCTTCGCCCGGATCGAGATGACGTGGAGGATGCTTCCGGCAGCCATCATGATGAGGAACTTTACTGGTTAAGAGTACGAATGATCGGCGCGGGCCGAGACTGCGTACTCTAGACATTCCACACCATTCGGTCACCGAAAACACCTATCTTCGGCTTCATCTGCGACGTGAAGTCGCTGTTTATCTTGAAAAATTCTGCAAATACTCTTCTGAAACAAAGAAACCACCGGACGAATATTCGTTGCGTCAAGCCGTCTCCTGCTCCACCGCGGCATTGTCCGCCGGCTGGAACCGGGACGCCAGGGCGTCCAGCGTGGCCTCGGCGACGCCCTCCAGCGCTTCGCAGTGCGGGTCGTCGTCCGTCCAGCCGCCATTGTCGAGCGCCCGCTGTTCCAGCAGCGAAGCCAGACGGCTCAGGCGCACGGCGCCGATGTTGGCGGCCGTTCCCTTGAGCGTGTGGGCGATACGGACCGGCGGCACGGCGCTCCCCTCCCGCCCGGCCGCGCTGCGGATGGCGGCCACGCTGTCGCCCACCGTCCGCCGGAAGGCGACCACCGTCTGCACCCAGGCCTCCTCGCCGATCACCGCGCGCAACGACGAGGCCTGCCCGTCGTCCAGCAGCGGCGCCGCGCGCCAGACCTCCGCCCCGGACGGGGCGGGCGACGGGGCTCCGGGGAAAGTGGATGCCACGGGCGCCCGCGGCGGCAGGCCGGAGTCCCCCCATATACCGCCGGCCGCCCGCAACGCGGCCACCGAGGCCAGCACGTCGAACAGGTCGGCGGACACGATGGGCTTGGTCAGATAGGCGGTCATGCCGGCGGCGAGATACTCGGCGCGGTGGCCGGGCATGACGTTGCCGGTCAGCGCCACGATGGGGAGGCGGGCGGCCTCGCCCGGCATGGTGCGGATGTGCCGGGTCGCGGTGACCCCGTCCATCACCGGCATCTGCACGTCCATCAGGACGAGGTCGAAACCGCCCTCCTCCACCAGACGCACCGCCTGCAAGCCGTCCTCCACCGCCGTCGCGCGATGGCCGGCGCGGCGCAGCATGGTGACGACGATGTCGCGGTTGATCTCGTTGTCCTCGGCGACCAGGACATGCAGGCCGGCCGGCTGCGCGGTTCCGGCCGCCGGCACCGGTTCCGGAGCGCAGGGCACGGTCAGCACCCCCGCCGACGGATCGGCGGCGGGCTCGCAGCGGACGGTGAACCAGAAGGTGCTGCCCTTGCCCTCGGTGCTGACCACACCGATGCGCCCGCCCATCAGCGTCACCAGCTCCCGGCTGATCGCCAGTCCCAGCCCGGTGCCGCCGAAGCGCCGGGTGGTGGAGCTGTCGGCCTGGGTGAAGCGGCGGAACAGGGTCTGCTGCACATTCTCCGGAATGCCGATTCCAGTGTCGGCCACCTCGAACCGCAGGAAGAAGCCGCCATCGGCCAATCCTGCCGCCGCTCCCGTCCCAGCCCCCTCCAACCCGACCCGCACGGACACGCCGCCCCGGTTGGTGAATTTCAACGCGTTGCCGACCAGATTGACCAGCACCTGACGGATGCGGCGCAGGTCGGCCCGCACCCGGTCGGGCACGGCGGGCGCCACCTCCCGCGTCAGGATCAGGCCGCGGCCGCAAGCGGCCGGCTCCAGCAGGTCGATGCTGTCGCCCAGCACGGCGCGCAGCTCGAAGTCCACCGGCTCGACCTCCGCCTTGCCGGCCTCCAGCTTGGAGAGGTCGAGGATGTCGTCGATGATCTGCAACAGCGCGTTGCCCGACCGGTTGGCGACGTCCAGAAGCTGGCGCTGCTCCTCGTTCAGGTTCGGCCCCTCGACCAGGGCCAGCGCCCCCAGCACCCCGTTCATCGGCGTGCGGATCTCGTGGCTCATGGTCGCCAGGAACTCGCCCTTGGCGCGGTTGGCCTGATCGGCGGCCTCCTTGGCGCGGCGCAGGCTGGCCTCGATCTCGCGCTGGGCGGTGACGTCGCGGAGCGCGCCGGTGACGTAGCGGCGGTCGCCCTCGCGCCAGCCGGCCAGGGTCACCTCCAGCGGGAACTCGCTGCCGTCCTTGCGGCGGCCGGTCAGCTCCCGGATCTCCGAGCGCGGCGCGGAGGCGTCGCTCTCGCGGTAGGTGGCCAGCAGCCCGTCATGGACGGCGCCCATCGCGGTCGGCATCAGCCGGGTCATCGGCCCGCCGACCATGTCGGCCGCGCGGTAGCCGAACAGCCGCTCCGCCGCCCGGTTGAAGGCGTCGATGGTGCCATGCTCGTCGATGGTGACGATCGGCTGGCCCACCGCCTCGAACATGGCGCGGTAGCGCGCCTCGCTGGAGGCCAGCCGGTTGGCGGCCAGCTCCCGCTCGGTGATGTCGGTGGCCGAGCCGCGGTAGCCGCGGAATTCCCCGCTCTCGTCGAAGACCGGACGGCCGCTGACGCTGAAATAGCGCAGCCCCGCCGCCGTCATCACCCGGTAGCGGAAGTTCCGGAACGGCTCCCGCCGCTCCATCGCCTGACGGTGCCGCTCCCACTTCGGCGTATCCCCCGGTTCGCGCAGTGCGACATCCTCGCGCCTGAGGCCGATGGGCAGCGCGCCGTTGACGATATGCGGGACCAGCGGCCCGGCGAGATTGGAGAAGCGCAGGTCGGCATCCATCTCCCAGAACCAGTCAGAGGCCGTTTCCGCCTGATCGCGGAACCGCTCCTCGCTCTGGGCCAACTGGCGGGCCAAACCGGCGAGCCGTGCCGTCTGCCGCGTCGCCAGCAGGGCCAGCCCGATCAGCCCGGCGCTGCACGCCGCCGCCGCCAGCAGATAGACCCGCTGCCGCCGCCGCGTGTCGGCCAGGAAGGAGCCCTCGTCGAACGCCGCCGTGACGATCAGCGGATAGGCGGCCAGGGTGCGGAAGGATTGCAGGCGCGGAATCCCGTCGATCACGCTGGCGCTGCGCACGAAGCCGGTGGGGCGGAGACGCGCCATCTGCAGCGTCGGCGATTCGCCGACGTCCCGCCCGATGATGCGGTCGTTCATCAGCGAGCGGGCGCGCAGGATGCCGTCGGTGCCGACAATCGCCACCGCCCCGTTGGGGCCGACGTCCAGCTCCTCCAGCGAGCGGCTGAAATAGAAGGGGTCCATCGACGCGACCAGCACCCCGGCGAAGCTGCCGTCGCTGTTGCTGATGCGCCGCGTCAGCTGGATCGACCATTTGCCGGAGGCGCGGCCGAACACCGGCTTCCCGATGAACAGGCCGGCGGCCGGGTTGTTGGCATGGACGCGGAAATGCTCGCGGTCGGCCAGATGGATGCGGACCGGCGCATCCTCGACGCTGGTGTGGATGAGGTCGCCATGCTCGTCGATCACCGCCAGCTGGACCAGGATGCTCGAACGCTCCACCGCCTGCCGCAGCATCTGGGTGATGCCCTGGGTCCAGTCGCCATGCTCGTGATAGTCGTCGATCAGGAACAGCAGGATCTGGTCGGCTTCGGCGATGGTCCGTGTCGCCTGTTCGGCGACGACGCGGGCAAGGTTGCCGCTGTCGCGCTCGGCCCGCGCCATCGCTTCGGCATCGTCGTAATGGACCAGCGTCAGGGCCGCCGCCCACAGTCCGGCGGCGATCACCAGGGTCGCCGTCCAGATGGCGGCGATGAAGCCTTGCAGATGAGGGCGTCCACGCATCAGCGCCGCCCTCCGGTCATCCCGTCCCCGCTTCCCTCTCCGCATTCCCTCCGGCTGCCGCCGGCGGCGAGCGCCGCCACCCCGCGCGCCAGCCGCGGCAGGTCGACCGGCAGCGGCAGAAGGAGGTCGGCCGGTCCGCCGGCCTCGACATGAAGCGGGACGGCGCCAGCCGGAAACTCGGCGCCGGCCGCGCCGTAGAGCACGCAGAGCAGGTCCGGCCGCAGCGCTTTCAGGCGGCCGGCCAGCGCAAGGCCGGCGGGAAGCGCGCTCAGCCCCGGACCGATGACCACCGCATCGAAGAAGCCCGGCTCGTCGGCGACGACGTCCAGCGCATCGCGAAGGTCGTCGCAGACCGACACCTCGAAGCCCTGCCGTTCCAGCCCGGTCTGGAACCGGTCTCCGGACGCCGGGTCGGCATCGACGACCAGAACCTTGCAGGCCGGCGCGGAACTGCGCGTAGCCGACCCCGTTACCTGCTGGGGCCGCGGTGCCGACGCCTGCTGCGGTGGCTGTGGCGTCTCTTTCTCGGGTTGCGGTGTCGCCGCCCTGGCGGTGCGGAGCGGCGCCGGGACGGCGGGAATGTGCAGCCGCACCGCCGTCCCTTCCACCGGGTGGGTCAGCAGGCTCAGCCCGCCGTCATGGAGCCGTGCGGTCAGCAGGGCTGCCGGCCAGGGGGCGCCCTCCTCCCGCTCCGACTGGCCGCGGCGGTAGCAGGCGCGGGCGAACAGCAGCGGATCGACCAGCATGGACAGCAGGTCGTCGGCCAGCGGCGGGCCGTCGATCCGCAGTTCGAACAGAATGTGCGGTCCGCGGCGCGGCGTCAGGAGCGGCCGCACGGTCCAGCCGGCGGCGTCCCGATCCGGATCGTCCTGATCCGCAACCAGTTCCGATCCCAGCCCTGCCATCAGCTGGCCCGGAACCGAGGCGCGCAGGCAAAGCCGGGCGTCGCTGGCCCGGCCGGAGGCGGCGAGGATCTCCGCCGCCAGACCCGCCAGGGTCCGCGCCAGCAGGTCGGCGTTGCAGACCGGATCGGGCACGCCGGGGTCGTGGCGGACGGCCAGACTGCCCGGCTGCACCGGAACGGTCCGCAGCAGCGCGGCCGCCTCGTCCAGAATACCGACGGCCCGCTCGGGCTTCAGCGGGACCGGCTCCATCCTTGCGGCCGACACCAGCCTGCGCAGGCCGGGACCGACGCGGGTCACCGCCGTCAGGACACGGTTGGCATAGTCGGCCTGCGGCGAGTCCGCGGGCAGGTCGCTGACCAGGAAGTCGGCATAGCCCGAGACCGCGCCTAGCGCGTTGTTCATGTCGTGAACGATGGCGCAGGCAAGCCCGGCACGGACGTCCATCGCGGCCAGCTGCTGGCTGCGCAGCCGCTCCGCAGCCTGCCTGTCCCTTTGCCGCAACGCCTCTTCCAGCGCGGCGATGCGGACGGTGGCCCCGGCAGCCATGTCGGAGGCTGGCGGCGGCTGCGTCGCCGGGACGGGAGGCGGCGTGAAATCCGCGGTCTTGCCGCGCCCGGCTCTCCAGACCGACAGGAGCGTCAGCCCGGCCGCCGCACAGCAGCCGGCGGCCATCAGGGGAAGCGCCAGGGGTGCGACCTCACGCAGCGGGTCGAGTGCCGACAGCAGGAAAACCGCCACTCCGCATAGCGCGGCAACCGCGGGCGCGGCGATGGCGGACGCAATGGCGGGACGCGCGGGGCGGACGGCTTGCGGACCCGGCAAGGAATGGTCGGATGGGCTCATCGGCGACTCGGACTGCGGCCCCATTTGCGGCCCTGTTGCGGTTACGCCCATCTCTGCCGCACTGGACAAAGGCGTGTGACCAGTGGGGGCAACCATACCAGAACGGCCGGCCTGCCGCTGCTGGGACCAGCCCTATGCGGCAAGCGGCCTTCCCGGCACGCCTGCCGGAGTCAGGACGAGGCTTCGTCCAGGCTGCGGGACAAGAGGCCGGCCTGCTGGGCGCGGCGCACGGCGTCGGTGCGGTTGCGGGCACCCAGCTTGCGCAGGATGCGGCGGGTGTGCAGCTTGACCGTCACCTCCTGAAGGCTGAGGTGACGCCCGATCTCCTTGTTGGTCGCCCCGGTGGCGAGCATCGACAGCACCTGCTGCTCCCGGTCGGTCAGGGGCGAGGATGGCGCGCCCTCCCCCTCCAGCGGCGGTCCGTCGGCCTCCTCCGCCTCGTCGATGTCGAGCGACAGGTCGGTCATGTGCAGCAGGTCAAGCGCCACGCATTTCGGCACAAAGCTGCCGCCTTCGGCCACCAGACGCAGGGCCTGGGCCAGGATGCGGCGCGGCGTCGTCTTCGGCAGGAAGGCTTCGGCGCCGCAGCGCAGCACCTCCAGGGCGGTCAACGCATCCTCCGCCCCCGTCACCACGGCGACCGGCCCCTGGACCCCCGCCTGACGCAGCACGGCGATCGGATTGCTTCCCTCCGCACCGGGCATCCGCCAGTCGAGCACGATCAGGTCATAGCGGAAAAGCATGGCGGGGCTGCCATCGGCCGACGCCGGCACCGACGCCGACGCCGCGGGCAATTCCAGAAGCGAGCCGATGCAGCCGATTTCCGCATCCGGCCAAGCCTGACGGACCGACAGCTCCAGCGCGTCCCGGAACAAGGGATGGTCGTCCGCCACCAGGATCTTCATCAACCAGCCTCCGCCACCCTCGGCAACCACTCATCCCACAGTATCAAGAATTTCTGTTATACCGGTCGAAATCTTAAGTTTTCGTGGCTTCCGAACATTTCACGCCGGTCATAATTGCATGACGGTCATACTTCCCCGCCTCCACCCTGCGCCATATCTTCATGGATGCGGGATAATATCCCCACTATCCCATTTCCCGTCCCCGCTATCCCAGACAAAGCGGGTGCGCGCACCGGTAGCCGGTTATGGTGACGCTTAGCGATTTCTTTTCAGCGTGGCCGACGGCCGCGCGGCGGATCACGGAAGCGGCAACCATGGAAATGTCCCTCTTCGAGCTGCGGGGCCGGCCCACCCCCTCCCCCACCACCGAATCCGCCGCGTCCATCCTGCTGGTCGACGACGACCCCGACTTCCGCGGGATGGTGCGCATCGCCTTCCAGCGGGCCGGCTACACCGTGCACGAGGCCGAGAACGGAAACGCGGCGCTGGCCGTCATGGACCGGCATGCGGTGGATCTGGTGGTGACGGATATCATCATGCCGGAGGCCGATGGGTACGAGATCATCCTGCGGCTGAAGGCACAACAGTCACGCCCGCCCCTGATCGCGGTGACCGGCGGCAGCGTGCGCCTGCGGATGGAGCTGCCGGGGATGGCCCGCCTGCTGGGGGCCGAGGCGGCCTTCGAAAAGCCGGTCGACCTGAAGGCCCTGCTGGCCGAGGTCGGCCGGCTGCTCGCCGCTCGCAAGGACAGCGACCGGAAAGGCGATGCCGCAAGATGAACATCCTCATCGTCGACGACGACCGCACCAACCTCTTCATCATGGCCGCCATCGTCCGCCGCCTGGACGATGCGGAGCCGGTCACCATGGAAAGCCCGCTGGAGGCCGTCGAATGGCTGCGCGGGAACGAGCCGGACCTGATCCTTCTGGACCAGATGATGCCGGACATGGACGGCATCGAGCTGCTGCGCCACATCCGCGACGATGCGCGGCTGGACACCGTGCCGGTGGTGATGATCACCGCCAACACGGCGGTCGACATCCGCGTGCGGGCGCTCGACGAGGGCTGCAGCGACTTCCTGACCAAGCCGGTGGTCGTGCCGGAGGTGCAGGCGCGCCTGCGCAACCTGCTGGCCCTGCGCCACAGCCGCGCCCTGCTGCGCGACCGCGCCGCCCTGCTGGCTGCCGAGGTCGAGCGGGTGACCGCCGCCCTCCAGCGCCAGGGAGAGGAGCTGGTCAACCGCCTGTCGCGCGCCGCCGAATACCGTGATCCGGAGACCGGCGCCCACATCGAACGGATGGCACTCTATTCGAAACTGGTCGCCGAAGCGGCCGGCTGCGGCGGCGCCTTCGCCCATGAACTGATGAAGGCGGCGCCGATGCACGACATCGGCAAGATCGCCATCCCGGACATGATCCTGCTGAAGCCGGGACGCCTGTCGCCGGAAGAGATGACGGTGATGCGCCAGCACGCCGCCATCGGCCACCGCATCCTGGCGGACAGCCCCATCCCGCTGCTGCGGCTGGCGGCGGAGATCGCGCTCAGCCATCACGAGAAGTTCGACGGCAGCGGCTATCCCAACGGTCTGGCCGGGACGGACATCCCGCTGTCCGGCCGCATCGTCGCCATCGCCGACGTGTTCGACGCCCTGACCTCCGCCCGCCCCTACAAGCAGTCCTGGAAGCTGGAGGAGGCGCGCACCTACATGGTCGAGAACCGCGGCGGCCATTTCGACCCGGCGCTGCTGGACGCCTTCCTGTCGCGCTGGGACGACGTGTGCAGGATTCACCACGAGAACGCCGAAGAGTTTTCCGGACTCGTTCCCGAAGCGGTTCATCACTGAAGAGGGGCGACTGAACGGGCGTGCCTGAAAGGACGTTCCTGAACGGGCGCGAGGGCCGGGGAGGCCCTCGTTTCACGAAACGTCCTTAATTCAACCTGCCCTCAGTTCACGATCCGCCAGGTCCCGTCGGACTGGAGGCAGGCGGTGCCGTAGACCGGCTGTGGCCGGCCGCCGACCATGGCGCTGCTCTGGTATTCGCGGCATTGCTGGCCGCTTCGCGAATAATAGACCGGTCCGGCCGGATCGGCGCCGACCGTGCCCGGAGGCGGCGCATAATATTGCACCGGCGGCGGCGCGTAGACGACCGGCGGCGGTGCGTAATACTGCACCACCGGCGGGGGCGGCGCGTAGTAGCGGTACGGATGGTAATAGCCATAGGCCGGGAAAATCGGTCCGACGCCGATGCCGACCGATACCGACGCGCGCGCCTGTGCCGCACCCGGAACGGACATCACCGCAGCTGCGGCCGCAACCGCCAGCATCGCAGCACCCAGGGCGACCGCCCTCCGCACCGTCTTCATCTTTGTCTCCCGGCCTCTATCTCCCGGCAGCGGTCCGCGGAACCCGTCCCGCCGGCCGCCTGAGATATGGCGCCATCATACACCGGTCCCGCGGCGCATCACAGGGGCTGCGCGCGGGGGCCGTATGCAGGACTGTCAGATGTCGAGCGGCAGATTGTCCGGGTCGAAGCCCAGCTGCTCCACGATGGCGCGGGCGAGCGGAATGCTGGTCTCGAACCGCCATTCGGCCATGCCGGGACGGTATTCCGACACGTTGGGGCGGCCATTGGCGAAGCGGCGCGGATGCAGCTCGTACCAATAGATGTCGCTGAGGCCTACACCCTGTTCCTTCGCGTAGACCTCGGCGATGCGGGGCCAATCGTTCACGGCCGGCTGGGGCAACCCGGCCGCTTTGGCGATGTCGGTCTGTTCCAGGAAGGCGACGATGCGCTTCCCCTCGCGCTCGAAATCGGCGACCCGGATGGTGACGGGCTGCTTTCCTTCACGCTGATAGGTCCACTCGCGGTTCTTTTCGACCAAGGCCTTATCCACGGCAAATGCTCCGGTTCACTCCTGCAAAGGCTAACCGACAGGCCCGCCTTAATCCAACTGTTCCGTTGCCTTTCCCGAACGGGCACGAGCCTTTGGCCCCTGCGCCGCCGGTCATGGCGGATCAAAGGTTACCAAAGCACGCCGCTTTTTCTTTGTACACGGGAATTGTAACGCCCGGCCGTCGCCGGGCGCCCCTCCTCCCTTCCGGTCACTGCCCTCCGGCCAATCCCCTCCCCGGTTGCTTCCCTCAATATCCCAGCGTCATGCCGTCGGGATTGCGCGGGTCGGAAAAGCCATAGAGACCGTCCTCGCGCAGCTGGATGGTCTGGGTGCGGCCCATCGTCGGCTTCACCGCCACCTTGTGGCCCATCTGCTCCAGCAGGCGGACGGTGTCGGGGCTGAGCCCCTTCTCCACCCGCAGCTCGTCGGGGGTCCACTGGTGATGGACGCGCGGCAGGGCGGCGGCCTCGGCCGGGTTCATGTCGAAGTCGATGTGGTCGATCACCGTCTCCATCGTGGTGGTGATGATGCGGCTGCCGCCGGGGCTGCCGGTGACCAGCCAGGGCTTGCCGTCCTTCAGCACGATGGTCGGCGACATCGAGCTGAGCGGCCGCTTGTAGGGCTGGACGGCGTTGGCGTCGCCGCCGACCAGACCGAAGGCGTTGGGCACCCCCGGCTTGGCCGAGAAATCGTCCATCTCGTTGTTCAGCAGGATGCCGGTGCCCTCGGCGACGATGCCGCTGCCGAAATTGAGGTTCAGCGTGTAGGTGGTGCTGACGACGTTGCCCTGGTTGTCCGCCACCGAGAAATGGGTGGTCTGGTCGCTCTCGTAGGGCGCCGGCTTGCCGGGCTTGATGCTGCTGGCCGGGGTCGCCTTCTCCGGATCGATCTTCGCCGCCAGCTCGTCGGCGTATTTGCGCGAAGTCAGGCCCTTCACCGGCACCTTTGTGAAGTCGGGATCGCCCAGATATTCGGAGCGGTCGGCATAGGCCAGCTTCATCGCCTCCGCCATCAGGTGGATCGACCGGGCGCTGTCGGGGCCGTACTCCTTCAGCGGCCAGCGCTCAAGGATGTTCAGCATCTGGATGATGTGCGTCCCGCCGGAGCTTGGCGGCGGCATCGACTTGACGGTGTAGCCGCGGTAGCTGCCGCTGACCGGCTCGCGCTCCACCACCTTGTAGGCCTTCAGATCGTCCTTGGTGATGTAGCCGCCGTGGCGAGACATTTCCGCCGCGATCCTGTCGGCGATGGCGCCCTCGTAGAAGGCCTTCGGCCCCTGCTGCGCGATCGTCTCCAGCGAATTGGCGAGGTCGGCGTTGGCCAGCGTCTCGCCGGCGGTCAGCGGCCGGCCGTCCTTGAAGAAGATGGCCTTGGTCGCGTCCCAGGCGGCCAGATGGTCGCGCTCGACCTCCAGCAGCCCGGCGAGCTGCGGGGTGACGGTGTGCCCCTCGCGCGCCAGCTTGATCGCCGGGGCCAGCACGTCGGCCAGCGTCATCGTGCCGTATTTTTCCAGCGCATGGGCCAGCCCGGCGACGGTGCCGGGGATGCCGACCGCCAGATGGGTGTAGAGCGAGCGGTCGGGGACCACCTTGCCCTGCTGGTCGAGATACATGTCGCGGAAGGCCTTGGCCGGCGCCATCTCGCGGAAGTCGATGGCGACGTCCTTGCCGCTCTTGGCGTCATGGACGACCATGAAGCCGCCGCCGCCGATGTTGCCGGCATTGGGCAGCACCACCGCCAGGGCGAAGCCGACGGCCACCGCCGCATCGACCGCGTTGCCGCCGCGCTTGAGGATGTCGACGCCGATCTCGGTCGCCAGCCGGTGCTCGGAGGCCACCATCCCGTTCCGGCTGCGGACGGGATAGAAGATGTTGTAGCCGATGTCATAGCGGACCGAAGCCGCTGCCGCTGCTAGGGCCGGGGCTGATGTCGCGGCAGTCTGGGCGGGCGCCGGCACCGGCAGCACCAGGGCGGAGCCGACGCAGAGCGCCGCCACCGCCGCAATGGTGGACCGGGATCGGAAAGCGGGGAACCACATGCGGTGAAACTCCTGAGCGGGACGTCAGGTCGGGGGCTGCTGCCCGGGCCCCGCAGGATGTCACACCCGCGGTCCCCGGTCTTCACCCCGTCGCTGGCCTACCCAACAATTCACCATCAGGGTTAATGACATCACACATTCCCTTCACCGAACTGCTTCATCCGGTGAAGGGATGGCTCCGCCGCGGCGCGGATCAGTAGGTTTCCGCCATGCGCGAATGGTCGACGGCCTGCGACTCGCCATGGGAGCCGCCATGGCCCAGCCGGTCCTGATGGTCGCCGGACAGGCGGTCCTTGAGCGGGCAATGGCCGCTCATGCCGCGGGCGACCAGCGCGGCGCCGACCAGACCCATGATGGCGCCCGGAATGCTGGCGCCCTTGCGCAGGCCGCCCGCCGCGACGGCAAGGCCGAGGCCGGTCGAGACGATGCGCTCGCCCATGCCGAGGTTGGTGTGGCCTTCGAAGACGCTGTCATAGGCATTGCGGATGGTGGATTCGGCGTTCATGGCTTCTCCGGGGTCTGGAATGGGGTGGGATCGCCCTTCCAACGCCGCCACTCCCCCGATGTTCCCCAAGAGGTCTTTCCGAAGCGCCGCCCCGCCCTCACCCCGCGACCGACGCCATGTCGCGGATGGAGCGGGCCAGCCGCGACGGTTCTATCGGCTTGGACAGCACGGTCAGCGACACGTCGCGCGCCGCGGCGGTGGAGGTCAGATCCTCGGCATAGCCGGTGACCATCAGGATCGGCGTCTCGTCCTGGCGGGCGCGCAGGGTGCGGGCCATCTCCAGCCCGGTCATCCCCGGCATCATGTGGTCGGTGACGATCACGTCGGGCCGGAACCCATGGTCGAGCAGGGACAGCGCCGCCGCCGCATCGGCCGCCTCGCGCACCGCGAAACCGGCCTGGGCCAGATAGCCGGCGGTGGCGGAGCGCACCAGCTCTTCGTCGTCCACCAGCAGGATGGCGCAGCCGGCGCCCACCGGCGCCGTTTCCACCGCCTTCGCCCTCGCCGGCGGCGGAGGAGGCGGCGGTGCCACAGGCACGTCCGCCGCCTGCTCGGCGCGCGGCAGATAGAGCGTCACCGTGGTGCCCAGCCCCGGCCGGCTGTCCAGCTCCACCCCACCGCCGGACTGGGTCGCCAGCCCATGCACCATGCTGAGGCCAAGCCCGGTGCCGCGCCCGACCTCCTTGGTGGTGAAGAAGGGCTCGAAGGCGCGGGCAGCAACCTCGGCGGCCATGCCGGTGCCGGTGTCGCGCACCCGCAGCACCACATAGTCGCCGGCCGCCAGCCCCTCCACCTGCACCGGCAGCGGCCCGGCGCCCGGCAACCGGCCGCCAGCCGCCGGATCGCCAGCCGCCGGGCCGGCCACCGTCCGGTTGCCGGCCAGGATCCACAGCGTGCCGCCGCCGGGCATGGCGTCGCGGGCGTTCAGCGCCAGGTTCAGCACCGCCATTTCCAGTTGGGTCGGGTCGATCATCGCCGGCCACAGGCCGGGCGCCACCTCCGTCTCGACCCGCACCGACTGGCCCAGCGTGCGGCCGAGCAGGCGGCTGGTCCGCTCCACCAGCGTGGCGACATCGACCGGGACCGGGCGAAGCTGCTGCCGGCGCGAGAAGGCCAGGAGATGCTGGGTCAGGGTGGCGCCCCGCTCGACCGCCTGCAAGGCCAGCCGGGCCGGGCCGGCGATGCGCTCGTCCTCGGTGCGGCTGTCGATGACGTGCAGGTTGATGCCGATGGCCTGGAGCAGGTTGTTGAAATCGTGGGCGACGCCGCCGGTCAGTTGGCCGATCGCCTCCATCTTCTGGCTCTGGCGCAGCGCATGTTCGGCCTGTTCCCGCCCCTCCACAGCACGGCGGGCGGCATCCATCGCCCGCGTCGCCGCCTCGTAGGCGCTGAACTGGCGGGCCAGCGCCCAAAGCGACAGCAGCAGCGCTGCGATGCCGACCGCGCTTGCGGCACCGACGGTCCAGGCCTGGATGCGCCATTCGTTCAGCACGGCGTCCAGCTTGCGCGTCACGTTGACAACCAGCGGATAGTCCGCCAGCGCCCGCGTCGCCACCAGACGGGCGCCGTCGTTCAGCCCTCCGGCGGAGAAATAGACGCCGGACTTGGCGCGCTCCAGCACCTTCAGGAACTGGCGCTGGCCCAGCGGCTGGCCGATGTCCGGCAACACCGGATGGCGGGCCAGCAGGATGCCGTCGCGGCGCCACAGGCTGATGCTGCCGTCGCCATCGGGCTGCAGCGCCTTGTAGATCCTCTGGAAATAGCTCAGCTCGATGGCACCCAGCACCAGCCCGACGAAGCTGCCGTCCCGGCCGCTGATGCGGCGGGCCAGATAGACCGTCCAACTGCCATTGCCGCGGTTCTGCACCGGCTCGCCGATGAAGGGGGCGGTGGTGTCATGGTCGCGCAAATAGGCGAAGTAATCCCGGTCGGACACGTTGACCGGCGGGATCGGGTAATAGCGCGAGAAGTTGATCAGGTGCCCGTCGGCCGCGATCATCGTCACCGCATCCAGCTGCGGCAGGCCGGTGATGCGCGCCCGCAACATCTGGTAGGTGTCGCGCCCGCCCATCCGGCGGACATACTCCTCCGGCGTGTCGATCCCGTCCGACTTCAGCTGCTCGATGATGGTGGTCAGCACCAGATCGACGCTCTGCGTCGCGCTGGCCGTCTGCTCCGACAGCGACAGGTTCAGGGTGGACAGCTCGCGCTCCGCCCCTTCCAGCTCGCGGTCGCGCATGCTGTCGATGTACTGGACCGTCGCCGCCAGCAGCACGGCGACCGACAGCCCACCGATCAGCAGCAGGACGCGCAGGGGCCGGCTGGCGCGCAGATGGGCCTGCCAGTGCCTGATCGGCGGGATCGGCATCCCCCCATTCGGCATTCCACCCTTCGGTTGCGCGGTCCTATCGGAAGAGATCAAGGCTTGCCTATGGTTTAGGGACGCAACTATCGACTGGAATGATCCGGACGCCATAGCGCCGCGTCAAGCTCATCGAGTTCAATAGGACTCTAATGCGCCTGGCTCTTCCTGCCAGCCCCATCCAATCCCCAATCGGCATATGATCAGGCCCGCGCCCGCACCCGCGCCGGCAGTTTCAGCACCGACAGCGCCAGCCCGGCGAACACCAGAAGCCCGCCGGCCAGCTTCGCCGTGGTGAAGGTCTCGCCCAGCAGCAAGGCACTGGAACTCATGCCGAAAATGGGGACGAGCAGCGAGAAGGGCGCGACGAGGCTCGCCGGATAATGCCGCATCAGGAAGCCCCAGGCGGCGAAACCGAACAAGGTCGCCCCCGCCGCGATGTAGATCAGCGAGCCGACTCCGACCAATGTCAGGGAGGTGAAGGCATGGACGATGCGGTCCGGTCCCTCCAGCGCCAGCGACATCGCCAGCAGCGGCAGCGGTGGAACGAGGCTGACCCAGACCATCAGGCTGAACAGGTCGGGAGCCCTGGCCTGCTTCATCACGATGTTCGACACGCCCCAGGCCGCCGCCGCCGCCAGCGTCAGCCCGAGACCGAGCAGCGAGTCGCCGGCCGGCATCTCCAGCGCGATCAGCCCGACACCGGCGAAGGCGACGGCCATGCCGCCGACCTGACGCGGCCCCGGCCGGTCGCCGAGCGCGAAGGCGGCGAAGATGGCGGTGAAGAAGGCCTGCGCCTGCAACACCAGCGAGGCCAGCCCCGCCGGCATGCCGACGTCGATGCCCAGGAACAGCAGCGGGAACTTGACCACGCCCAGCATCACGCCGATGCCGATGACATAGCGCCAGGGCACCGGCGGCCCCTTGCCCCAGCCCACAACCACCACCGGCAGCGCCGCAAGCGCGAAGCGCAGGCAGGAGAAGAGCAGCGGCGGGAAATCGCGCAATCCGACCTTGATCGCGACGAAGTTCAGGCCCCAGACGGCGGCGACCGCCACGGCGAGCAGGATGTGGGAAGCGCGCATGACCCGAAGGCTAAACGGGCCCCGCCGAACCGGTCAATCGGCGGCGGAGCGCGCGGCCTGCGTGGCTGACCTGCGCGTCAACCCCGTGGGTGGAACCGGTCTCACGACTCCGCATGCAGGATCCGGCATTCGTCCGATGCGTTGATCGCCCAGGACGATCCAGACAGCAGCATCGTGCCGATGTCCCCCAGCCCGCTGCTGCGGAAGCTGACGCGGTGGGAACGGGCGAGCGGCTCCATCTCCTCCAGGAACCCCTTGGTCGGCACGGCGACATAGAGGCTGCCGTTGGGCAGGCCGCGGGCGCTCAGGGACAGGCGCGGCCCCAGGTCGGACGTCACCGCCAGGTCGTAGCGTTCGCCGGGCTTCACCGTCGCCCCGCTGTCGGACGGGGTGAAGCCCGACAGGATGAAGCCCGATTCGGCGGCGGCGGTGCGGAAGCTGAGGCGCGGGGCGGCGTTCTGGCCGACCGGGATGCCGCGCTCGGCAACGCAGAAGGGCTTGCCGCCGGGGGGCGTGTGGATGGTGACGGTCCAGCCCTTGCCGGAGCTGAAGGTTTTGGACGGCCCGTCCGCCAGCCCGGCCGCGGGCGGGGCCGCTGCCGGCGGCGGCGGGACGGTCTCGCAGGCGGACAGCGCCAGCGCCAACCCGGTCAGCAGCGCCCCGGTCAGCAGGGCCGAAGGCGTCGCCGCCCGGACGGCACGGCGGTCCCGCAGGGCCAGCCGCAGTCGGACGACGGGTGCAAGGTGCTGCCGATCCATCGCGGCGTCCTCCCCATCCCTGAACGTGTTGCGGCGACTTCCATACCACGTTCGCATGCCCCCGCGCGACCGTCGCGGGAACCGTCCGGGCTGTGCTAGAACCAGGGGCCCTGTCGCAGCAAGCCCCCGGTTGCCATGCCCCACGCCGACTTCATCCACCTGCGCGTCCATTCCGCCTATTCGCTGTCGGAAGGTGCGATCAAGGTGAAGGAGCTGGTCAAGCTCTGCCTGAAACAGCAGATGCCGGCCGTCGCGGTCACCGACACCGGCAACCTGTTCGGCGCCCTGGAATTCGCGCTGGCCGCCTCCGATGCTGGCGTGCAGCCGATCATCGGCACCGTGCTGGGCATCACCCGCGTCGGCCCGGCCCAGACCAAGCCCGGCCTGCCCGGCAAGGCGGCGGCCACCCCCGACCAGCTCGTCCTGCTCTGCCAGAACGAGGAGGGTTACCGCAATCTCGCGGCGCTGGTGTCCAAGGCCTTCCTGGAGTCGGACCCGCTGGCCGGCCCGCAGGTGACGCTGGACGCGCTGGACGGCCATTCGGCCGGGCTGATCGCGCTGACCGGTGGCCCCGGCGGTTCGGTCGGCCGGCTGCTGCACGAGGGGCAGAAGGATCTGGCGCTCGACGTTCTGGAGCGGCTGAAGCGGCTGTTCCCCGGCCGCCTCTATGTCGAGCTTCAGCGGCACGAGGGCGGGCGCGGCCATTTCGCCGCGGCGGAGAACGCCATCGAGCCGGCGCTGATCGACCTCGCCTATGCCCACGACCTGCCGCTGGTCGCCACCAACGACTGCTATTTCGCCACCGCCGACATGTACGAGGCGCACGACGCGCTGATGTGCATCGCCGAGGGCGCCTATCTCAGCCAGGAGGACCGCCGCCGGCTGACCCCCGACCACCGCTTCAAGTCGGCGGAGGAGATGCGGCTGCTGTTCGCCGACCTGCCGGAGGCGCTGGACAACACCGTCGCCATCGCCCGGCGCTGCTCCTTCCTGCTGAAGCCGATCAAGCCGATCCTGCCGCCGTTTGCCTGCGAAGGCGGCCGCACCGAGGATGACGAGCTGCGCGCCCAGTCGCGCGCCGGCCTGGAAGAGCGGCTGGAGAAGGTCGTCTACACCCCCGACATGACGCCGGAGCAGCGGGCGGAGACCCGCAAGACCTATTTCGAGCGGCTGGAGTTCGAGCTGGACGTCATCGTCAAGATGAAGTTCCCCGGCTACTTCCTGATCGTGTCGGACTTCATCAAATGGGCGAAGAACCAGGACATCCCCGTCGGGCCGGGCCGTGGGTCGGGCGCCGGTTCCGTCGTCGCCTGGGCGCTGACCATCACCGATCTGGACCCGCTGCGCTTCGGCCTGCTGTTCGAGCGCTTCCTGAACCCGGAACGCGTGTCGATGCCCGACTTCGACATCGACTTCTGCCAGGACCGCCGCGAAGAGGTCATCCGCTACGTCCAGAACAAGTACGGCTACGACCGCGTCGCCCAGATCATCACATTCGGTAAGCTCCAGGCCCGCGCCGTTCTGCGCGACGTCGGCCGCGTGTTGCAGATGCCCTACGGTCAGGTCGACAAGATCTGCAAGATGGTGCCGAACAACCCGGCCAACCCGGTGACGCTCCAGCAGGCGCTGGACAGCGAGGAGATGCTGCGGCAGGCGCGCGACGGCGACGACACCGTGCGCCACCTGATCGACATCGCCCTGAAGCTGGAGGGTCTCTACCGCCACGCCTCGACCCACGCCGCCGGCGTGGTGATCGCCGACCGGCCCTTGCAGGAGCTGGTGCCGCTCTACCGCGACCCGCGCTCCGACATGCCGGTCACCCAGTTCAACATGAAATATGTCGAACAGGCCGGTCTGGTGAAGTTCGACTTCCTCGGATTGAAGACGCTGACCGTGCTGAAGACGGCGGTGGATCTGATCCACGAGAAGCCCGACCTGACCACCGTCCCGCTGGACGACGAGAAGAGCTACCAGCTGCTCAGCCGCGCCGAGGCGACCGGCGTGTTCCAGTTGGAAAGCTCGGGCATGCGCGACGTGCTGCGCCGGCTGAAGCCGAACCGGCTGGAGGACATCATCGCGCTGGTGTCGCTCTACCGCCCCGGCCCGATGGACAACATCCCGAAATACATCCGGGTGAAGAACGGCGAGGAAAAAGCCGACTACATGCATGACAGCCTGGAAGGCATCCTGAAGGAAACCTTCGGGATCATGATCTACCAGGAACAGGTGATGCAGATCGCCCAGGTGCTGTCCGGCTATTCGCTGGGCGGCGCCGATCTTCTGCGCCGCGCCATGGGCAAGAAGATCAAGGAGGAGATGGACAACCAGCGCAAGATCTTCTGCGACGGCGCGGAGTCGCGCGGCGTGAAGGCCGATCTGGCCAGCATGATCTTCGATCAGGTCATGAAGTTCGCCGGCTACGGCTTCAACAAGTCCCACGCCGCCGCCTACGCCCTGGTCGCCTACCACACCGCCTACCTCAAGGCGAACCACCCGGTGGAGTTCATGGCGGCGTCGATGACGCTCGACCTCGGCAACACCGACAAGCTGAACGTCTTCCGCCAGGAACTCGCCCGCCTGCGCGTCAAGCTGCTGACGCCGGACATCAACAAATCTGATGCGATCTTCGGGGTCGAGCAGCTGGCCGACGGCACCAAGGCGGTGCGTTACGCGCTGGCCGCCGTCAAGGGTGTCGGCCAGCCTGCCATGCGCGCGGTGGTGGAGGAGCGGCGGAAGAACGGGCCCTTCAAGAGCCTGTTCGACTTCGCCCGCCGGCTGGATCTGAAGACCATCAACAAGCGCCAGCTCGAGAATCTCGCCTGCGCCGGCGCCTTCGACGGGCTGAACCCCAACCGCGCCCAGGTGCATGCCGCGCTGGAGACCATCATCCGCTACGCCCAGGCGGAAGCGGCGGAGCGCGACAGCGGCATCGGCAACCTCTTCGGCGGCGGCGGAGGCGGCCTGCCCGAACCGGAGATGCCCAAGGTCAAGGACTGGGAACCGCTGGAGAAGCTGAAGCACGAGTTCGGCGCCATCGGCTTCTACCTGTCGGCCCACCCGCTCGACGCCTATTCCGGCCCGCTCGGCCGTATGAAGGTGGTGCGCTCGGCCGATCTGGCGAACGTCGCCAAGGCCGGCGGCATGACCCGCCGCGCGATGGCCGGCATCATCGTGTCGAAGAAGGAGAAGACCTCCAAGTCCGGCAACCGCTTCGCCTTCGTCGAGCTGTCGGACGCCGCCGGCGGTTACGAAGTCACCCTGTTCTCGGAAATCCTGGCGGCCAACCGTGCCCTGCTGGAGCCGGGCAACGCGGTTCTGCTGACCGTCGACGTCCAGTTGAACGGCGAAGAGATCCGCCTGACCTGCCAGGAGATCAAGCCGCTGGAGGAGGCCGTCGCCTCGGTCAGCGCCGGCCTGCGCGTCGTCCTGCGCGATCCCGGCCCGATCGAGCATCTGCGCGCCACGCTGGACCGGCTGTCGCGCGGCAAGAGCCGCATCAATGTGCTGGTCGAGGTCGACCCGCTGAAGGAGATCGAGATCGAGCTGCCCGGCAGCTACACCATCACCGCGCAGAGCCGCTCGGCCCTGAAGGCGGTGCCGGGCGTGGTGGAGGTGGCGGAGCTTTGACCGGAGCCGGATTGTGACCGGGACGGCGGCGCCCGCCTTCGGGCGTTTCATCGCCATCGACTGGTCCGGTGCGCGCGGCAAGCGCTACGCCGGCATCGCGGTGGCGGAGTGCGCGACGGGCGACGCCGCTCCCCAGCTGGTCGAAGGGCCGGGCGGCTGGTGGTCGCGGACGGCGGTGTTCGACTGGCTGCGTGCGGAACTGCCGAAGGAGCCCGCTTTGGCCGGGATCGACTGCGCCTTCTCCCTGCCCTTCGCGGTGGCGGCGCACGGCTTTCCCGGGCGCGAGGCCACCGTCTTCGACCTGTGGGACGCGGTGGAGGAGGTCTGCGCGGCGGAGCCCGACTTCGGCGGCGGTCCCTTCGCCAGCCACCCGCTGCACGGCGCCGGTTTCTGGCATGGCGGGCCGCAGCCGGACTGGTACCAGGACCTGCACCGCGCCACCGAATGGGCCTGCCGCGCCGACGGGCTGGGCCACCCGCAGAGCCCCTACAAGCTGATCGGCTCGCGTCAGGTCGGCAAGGGCGCGCTGGCCGGCATGCGGGTGCTGCGTGCCCTGCGCATCGCCCTGCCCGGCCAACTGGCGGTCTGGCCCTTCGATGACCCGGCACCGGGGCTTAGCGTGATGGTGGAGATCTACCCGCGCCTGTTCCTGAAACACACCGGCTTCGGCCAGCGCAAGATCCGCGACGGTGCCGAGATGGACGAGGCGTTGCGCCGGCTGGGATCGCACCCATTGGAGCGGACGGGGACGGTCAGTGACCATGACAGCGACGCGCTGGTGTCTGCCGCCGGCCTGCGCTGGCTCGCCGGCACCCCGCGCGCCTGGGCGCCGCCGGGGCTGGACGACACCGCAAAGCGGCAGGAGGGATGGATTTTCGGGGTGGGGATGGCTGGATCATGAGCGCAATCGGCGTCACGCCGGCACAGGGCCTCGCAAAACGGCCCTCGCGCCGCCCGGCAATCGACGTGGCGCGCGGGCTGGCGCTGGTGGCGATGGCGGCCTATCACGGCAGCTGGGACGCCACCTATTTCGGCCTCGCCGGCTTCGACCTGCTGGGCGATCCGCTGTGGCTGGCGGCGCGCACCGCGATCTTGTCGAGCTTCCTGCTGCTGGCCGGCATCGGTCTGGTGCTGGCGAGCCGCGACGGGATCGATGCCGGGCGCTTCCTGCGCCGGCTGGGGCGGGTGGCGGCCGGGGCCGCGGCGGTGTCGGCGGCGTCCTATGCCCTCTTCCCAGACAGCCCGATTTTCTTCGGCGTCCTGCACCACATCGTGGTGGCAAGCGTCATCGGCCTCGCCTTCGTCCGCCTGCCCGCCATTGTGACGCTGGCGGTGGCGGCAGCGGCGGTGCTGGTCGGGACGACCCAGGGCTTCCCGCTGTTCGACAGCCCCTGGCTGCGCTGGATCGGGCTGACCAGCGTGGCGCCGGATTCCAACGATTACGTGCCGCTTCTGCCCTGGATCGGCGGCGTGCTGGCTGGGATCGGGCTTGGCCGGCTGTGGCCGGGACTGGGCGAGGGGGTGAGGGTAACCGGCCGCACCGGGCGGCTGCTCGCCTTCGGCGGCCGGCACAGCCTTGCCGTCTATCTGCTGCACCAGCCGCTGCTGTTCGGGATCGCCTGGGCCGCGGCGCAGCTGATGCCGGTGGAGACGCCCGCCGTGCGCGAGTTCCAGGCGTCCTGCGTGGCGAGCTGCGCAGGCGCCGGTGTGGCGAGAGCCACCTGCGCCGCCAATTGCGGCTGCGTGCAATCCGAACTGGCACGCAACGGATTGTGGGAGGGCTTCGTCGCCAACCGCCTCGACGAGCGCGACCGGCGCGGGTTGCAGGCGGCGGTCGCCGCTTGCAGCAAGCCCTGACGGCTGCCGGCAGTCAGGGCGAAGGAGTCAGGGCGAACGAGGTCAGACGGACTGGCGCTTTTCCAGCAGGCCGCGCAGCAGGCTGGTCAGCGTTTCGGCCAGCTTGTACTGCTCCTCGCCCGGCAGCGCGGCGATGATGCCGGCGAAGTCGTTCAGCGGATCGTGGCGCAGCAGCTCCAGCGCCTTCGGCGTCGGGTGCAGCTGGGTGACGCGGCGGTCCTCCGGAACCGGCACGCGGACCAGCAGTTCCTTGCCCACCAGCACCTCGACCATCTGCGAGGCGGCCCCGCGGGTCGTGGCGTGGAAATCGGCGAAGGCCGACACGGTGCGCTGGCTGTGGTTGGCACCGGCGAAATAGCGGAGCGCCGTCCACTGCGACGGCTTCAGGCCATGGGTGTAGCCAAGGCTGTCGGCGATGTGGGAGATCTGCAGCATCACGTCGGCGATGGCCTGCGGCGAGGCGGCCCCCGCAAGATCCGGTTCGGCGAAGTCCATGGTGGCTCCGATGGCTCCGGCTCCGATCGGAGTCCGGTCCAGCGTCCCGTTGTTCCGGACCGACATCCGGCCCGCAGCAACACCGCGCACTTTTGCGAAGTCCATTTTTTCCACTCTATAAAGTTTAGTGGCTATACGATGGGCGCATCACAAGGCTGGCGGCTATCGCTGTAAGGCGGCAGCCACATCGATCATAAGATCGTCATACATACTAGCGTGGTTGAACACAAAACGGAACATCGAACACTTCATCCTTTTGTCCCAAATTGTCGCATCAGCTTGAGCCCAGGGAAGGAGGGGCGAAGGGATGGGCAAGGCGCCGAAAGACCTCGAAGGCCCGGCAGTTCCAGGCGAAACGGGCATGGCGGCCATGCCCGCGCGCCTTTTTGCCATGTTTCACTGGCGTAATCTTTGAATCGGCTGTATACGCGCGCGATGACCACATCCCCCGTTCCGAAGTCCGCATCGCCGGCCGCCGCTCAGACCATGGGCGCCCCGAAGGTCGGCATCGTCAGCCTCGGCTGTCCGAAGGCGCTCGTCGATTCAGAGCGTATCCTCACCCGCCTGCGCGCGGAGGGGTACGAGATCTCCCCCAGCTACGACGGCGCGGACGTCGTGCTGGTCAACACCTGCGGCTTCCTCGACAGCGCCAAGAAGGAATCGCTGGACGCCATCGGCGAGGCGATCAAGGAAAACGGGCGGGTGATCGTCACCGGCTGCATGGGCGTGGAATCGGACATGATCCGGCAAGTCCACCCCGGCGTTCTGGCCGTCACCGGTCCGCACCAGTACGAGCAGGTGGTCAGCGCCGTGCACGAGGCGGTGCCGCCGACGCACAACCCCTTCACCGATCTGGTGCCGCCGGAAGGGCTGCGGCTGACCCCGCGCCACTATGCCTATCTGAAGATTTCCGAAGGCTGCAACAACCGCTGCAGCTTCTGCATCATCCCGTCCCTGCGTGGCGATCTGGTCAGCCGGCCGATCCATTCGGTCCTGCGCGAGGCGGAGAAGCTGGCGGTCGCCGGCGTCAAGGAACTGCTGGTCATCTCGCAGGACACCAGCGCCTACGGCGTCGACGTGAAGTACAAGACGGAGAAATGGTACGACCGCGAGGTCCGCACCCGCTTCTTCGACCTGTGCAACGAGTTGGCGAACTTCGACCTGTGGGTCCGCCTGCATTACGTCTACCCCTACCCGCATGTGGACGAGGTCATCCCGCTGATGGCGGAGGGCAGGATCCTCCCCTATCTCGACATCCCGTTCCAGCATGCCTCGCCCACCGTCCTGAAGGCGATGCGCCGCCCGGCCGCCCAGGAAAAGCAGCTGGACCGCATCCGCAAGTGGCGCGACGAGTGCCCGCATCTGGTCCTGCGCTCCACCTTCATCACCGGCTTCCCCGGCGAGACGGAGGAGGACTTCCAGTTCATGCTGGACTGGCTGAAGGAGGCCCAGCTCGACCGCGTCGGCTGCTTCAAGTATGAGCCGGTGGAGGGTGCGACCGCCAACGACCTGCCCGGCGCCGTCCCGGAAGAGGTCAAGCAGGAGCGCTGGGAGCGCTTTATGGAGACGCAGAAGGCGATCAGCGCCGAGCGGCTCCAGCAGAAGGTCGGCTATACGCTGGGCGTTCTGATCGACGAGGTCGACGAGGACGGCGCCATCGGCCGCTCCTACGCCGACGCGCCGGAGATCGACGGCAACGTCTTCCTGAACGGCGAGACCGGCCTGAAGCCGGGCGACATGGTCGACGTCACCATCGAGCATGCCGACGAGTACGACCTGTGGGGCAGCGTCGAGCGCGACCTCTGAACCCTGTTTGTCGATAGACTGGAGAGCGCCATGCCCGTCACGCCGGACGATGCCAGACTGATGGACGTCCAGCAGGGCGGGCGCTGCTTCTTCTGCGACGGGCCGGTGGGGGCAAAGTCCACCTTCGACCATCTGATCCCCCAGGCCTATGGCGGGATCGACGATCCGGCCAACGTCGTGCTGGCGCACCGCCGCTGCAACCAGCGCAAGGACGACCGGCTGCCGACCGACGAGGAACTCGACCGTTTCTTCGCGCTGCGCCGCTCCAGCCGGCTCGACGTCTGGCCGCCCCTGCGCGCTCTGCGCGACGAGGGGGAGGGAGCGGACGAGGAGAAGCGCTGGATCGCCGTGGCCCAGGCCATCGCCCAGCAGATCGCACGGCAACGGTGAGGCCGCCCGAAACGAAAGCGGCCCGATCCGGTTAACGGAAGACACCTTATATATAAAGGGAGCGTCGCCGATGACCGGCCAGCAGAACAAGCAGCCCCACACCGAGCAGACCGTCCGCCATACCGAGGGCGAGCAGAACACCGGCAACCACAAGAAGCCGGACGCCCCCGACGCCAAGGGCGCCGACCGCTTCGGCGGCACCCGTGCCGGCGCCGAGAATGTCGAGCCGAAGAAGTAGGCTGCCGGAATAAGGGGTTTTTCAGGCTGGCATCCCACCGCCGGCCTGTGCGAAATCCGGGGGACGGCATCCGCAGGCTTCATGCCGGGGGCCGCCCCTTTGCCCCCATGACCCGGCTTCCGTGACCAGAATGGCCCCCTCGATCTTCAAGCGATACAAGCTGCACTTCACCCGCCCGCTGCCGGGGCTGCGTCCGGGACGGCCGGAACGCGACGCCATGGTGGAGCGGGTGCGGCGGCTGGCCAGCGAGAACGGCATGGCCGGCGACCTCCACACCATTGCCCCCAATGCCGGCTTCGGCATTCTGGAGGTGCGCTGCACCGAACGTCTGGCCCGCCGCCTGTCGGATCTGTCGGAGATCGAGACCGTCCAGGAGGCGTGAGGCGCGGAGGTGGTATATGGCTGGCCGCGGCGCCCCCCTGCCCTAGGTCAGGCCCGACCGGTCCAGCAATGGCGGCCACCCCGGCGGCCGGACCGACCACGATCTTCAAAGGGAGACAGCAGCATGGCGATGCGGCAATCGGACGCCGAATGGCGTGGCGACCTCAAATCGGGCAGCGGCAAGATGCGGCTGGGCAGCGGCGCCTTCGAAGGCAGCTATTCCTTCCCGTCGCGCTTCGAGAACGGCCAGGGCACCAATCCGGAGGAGCTGATCGCGGCGGCGCATGCCGGCTGCTTCTCCATGGCGCTGTCGGCCGGGCTCTCCCAGGCCGGCCACACGCCGACCCGCGTCCACACCACCGCAAAGGTGCATCTTGAGAAGGCCGGCGCCGGCTTCGCCATCAGCCGGATCGAGCTGGAGTGCGAGGCGGAGATCCCCGGCATCGACGAGGCCAGCTTCCAGGAACAGGCGAACGGCGCCAAGGCCAACTGTCCGGTGTCGAAGGCGCTGGCCGGCACCCAGATCAGCCTGACCGCAAAGCTTCTCTGATAGGTCCCGCAGGGATGCGCCGCCCACTGCCGGGCGGCGCCTTCCCCCGGGCAGCGTCCCGCGGCGGCAAGCGTAGCTGTGCAGATAATGCAGCCAGCCGACGGCGGCAAAGCCGCTGCGGCGCTTCATATCCTCCAAACCTTCCGCTCTGCCGAAGGGCAGATTGACCCCGCCGCTTCCGCCCACCCATAGTGCGGCCTTGCGTGTGCGGGAGCCCGTCTTCCGTCCGCCGATCCCATCGAACGACGGTCAATGTTCATCGCAGTCCTTCGCCTTTGCCGGCCGATATTTCTTCTGCTCGCGCTGCCGATTGCGGCGCTGGCAACGGCTGCGGCCGCCCAGACGGCGGGAGAGGTAGGCCGGGAGTTGGGCCGCGAGCCGGTGATCCTGGCGCTGGACGGTGAGTTCGGGTTGACCAACAGCACATCGGCCGAGGCCATCGAGCGCGGCATCCTGACCGCCATCGACGACATCAACCGCCAGGGCGGCGTGCTGGGCGGCCGGCCGCTGGAGCTGATCGCGCGCGAACACCGGTCGATCTCCGCCCGCGGCATCAAGAACATCCGGGAACTGGCCACCATTCCCGATCTGATCGCCGTGTTCGGCGGCCGGTTCAGCCCGGTGGTGATCGAACAACTGCCCATCCTGGAACAGACCCGCACCCTGTTCCTGGCGCCCTGGTCGTCGGCCGACGCCATCGTCGACAACGGCATGGAGCCCAACTACATCTTCCGCCTGTCGCTGCGCGACAGCCTGGCGATGCCCTTCCTGCTGAAGCGCGCCGCCGACCGCGGCCTGACCCGCGTCGGGCTCCTGCTGACCAACACCGCCTGGGGCCGCTCCAACCTGGAGGCCGCCAACCGCTATCTCGCCGGCCACAAGGTCCCGGAACTGGCCGGCACCGCCTGGTACAACTGGCGCGACCGCTCGCTGCTCGAAAAGTATCGGGCGCTGGCCGATGACGGCGCCCAGGCGATCCTGCTGGTCGCCAACGACGACGAGGCCGCCGTGCTGGTGCGCGAGGTGGCCGCCCTGCCGGCGCAGCAGCGGCTGCCGATCCTCAGCCATTGGGGCGTCACTGGCGGCGACTTCGTCGGACAGGCCGGACCGGCGCTCAGCGAGGTCGATTTCACCGTGATCCAGACGGTCAGCCCCCTCCGCATCCCGCCGGACCGGCTGGCCCCGGTGCTGGAGACCGCCGGGCGGCTGTTCGGCATCCGCCGGCCGGAGGACATCGTGTCGCCGGTGGGCTTCCTGCATGCCTACGATCTGACCCGCATCCTGGCGCTGGCCATCGACCGTGCCGGCACCACCGACCGCAGCGCGGTGCGCGACGCGCTGGAGCAGGTCGGCCCCTATCGCGGCGTGATCCGCGACTTCGACCGCCCCTTCGCCCCCGGCCGGCACGAGGCGCTTGGGCCCGACGACCTGCTGATGGCACGGTTCCGCACCGACGGCGTGCTGGTCCCGGTGGATTGAGGACACGGATGACCGATCCCACCCCCCTCGATCCGCCGGCCTACGGCAGCGTCCCGCGCACCGCCCAGCGGATGCTGACCTCCGGCCGTCTGGCGCGCCGCTTCGCGCTGGTGTCGCTGATGCTGGGCGTGCTGATCGCCATCCTGATCGGCGCCAGCCTGTATGTGGTGTCCAGCCGCCATCTGGCCCGCCAGCACCATGCCAATGTGGAGGCGAACGCCAGCCTCGCCGCCCGCCAGACCGAAGGGCTGCTGAACACGCTGGTGACCACGGTGCGCGAGCTGGCGGACAACAGCATGCTCGCCACCGCGCTCGTCGATTCCGCCGGCAAGGAAAACTATCTGATCCCCTTCCTGGGCAGCTTCAACCACATCGCCAGCGTTCCGGTCGCCCTGGTCTTCACCGATTTCGAAGGGGAGCCGATCGCCGACAACGGCCGCCATGCCGACCCGCTGGCGATTGCGCCGGCCGACATGGCCTGGCTGCGCGCCGCCATCGCCGCCGGCAAGCCGGCCGCCCGGGTGGTCCAGCAGGGCGACACGCAGTTCCTGCTGGCGGCGGAGATGCTGATCTATTCCCGCACCATGTCGCCGGAAGGGGCGCTGCTCTACAAGGTGCCGCTCGACTTCCTGGTGCTGCATCCGGAGGCGGAGCTTCTCTACGCCGGCGACGCGCCGAAGCCGCCGCCACCCGACACGATGGCGGTGACGGTGCCGCTGACCGTGCCGGAACGGCTGGCCTCGCTGGGGCTGTCCCTGCGGCTGGAGGCTCCGGAAACACCGACCTTGGCGCTGCTGTCCTGGATGCTGCCCGCCTATGGGATGGTGGGGCTGGCCGCGCTGCTGGCGATCTATGTCGGCAGCCGCGCCGTCGGCAACCACATGACCCGCTCGCTGCGCGAGTTGGAGCGGCTGGCCGGCGCCATCGCCACCGACGGCTTCACCGGCCAGCGCGCCGAAGTGCGCGGCAACGACGAGGTGTCCGCCCTGGCGCGCGGCTTCAACGCCATGCTGGACCACATCGCCGCCATCCAGCGCGACCGCGAGATGCGCGCGGCGGAGGAGATCACCATCCAGCGCACGCTGGCCGAGCGCGCCGAACAGGCCCGCGCCGAGGCGGAAAGCGCACGGAACGAGACGGAACGCTCACGCCAGGAAGCGGTGATGGCGCTGATGGTGGCGGAGCGCGCCAACGCCGCCAAGACGCATTTCCTGGCCGCGGCCAGCCACGACCTGCGCCAGCCGGTGCAGTCGCTGGTCCTGCTGACCTCGGCGCTGGCGATCCGGCTGGGCGACCATCCCGCGGCCTCCCTGGTCGGCAGTCTCGAGGCGTCGATGGACGCGCTGTGCCGCCTGCTCGACGCCATCCTCGACATCTCCAAGCTGGATGCCGGCACGGTGTCGCCCAATGTGCAGGCGGTGTCGCTCGGCACCATCTTCGCCCGGCTGGAGGACGAGTACCGCCTGCGCGCCGCGGAAAAGGGGGTCGCCTTCCGCAGCGTTCCCACCGGCATGAGGCTGAACGCCGACCCCGCACTGCTGGAACGGATCATCCGCAATCTGGTGGAGAACGCCCTGCGCTATACCGACCATGGCCGCATCCTGCTGGGCTGCCGCCATGCCCGCGGGGTTCTGCGCATCCAGGTCTACGACACCGGCATCGGCATCCCGCCCGAACATCTGGAGCGGATCTTCCACGAGTTCTATCAGATCTCCAACCCCACCCGCGACCGCGGCAAGGGGCTGGGGCTGGGGCTGGCCATCGTCGACCGGCTGGCGCGGCTGCTCGGCTACCGCGTGCATGTCGCCTCCCGGCCGAACACGGGGTCCTGCTTCACGCTGGAGATCCCCACCTCTGCCCTGGCGGCCGTCGAGGCGCCGTCCACCGCCGCACCGGCCGAACAGGCGCCGGAACCGGGACGCGGCACCGCCCTGGTTATCGATGACGACCCGCTGGTCCGCGAAGGTTTGACCATGCTGATCGAGGATTTCGGCTGGAGGGTGACTGCGGCGGACAGCGCCGGCCATGCGCTGCGCCTGCTGAGCGGCCAGGACCGCCCGCCCGATCTGGTGATCGCCGATTACCGGCTAGAGGCGGGTGCCACCGGCCTGCAGGCCATCCAGGCGGTCGAGGTCGCCCTGCGCGGCCGGGGCTTCACGGTTCCGACCAGCGTGGTTCTGACCGGCGACACCGCACCACAGCGCATCGCCGACGCGGAAGCCAGCGGCTACCGCATCCTGCACAAGCCCATCGCCGCCAAGGAAGTCGCGCAGCTGCTGAGCGACGCCGTTCTGGACCGGACCGGAACCGAGGGTGGGCGGAAGACCGGCAGCCGGCGCAATCCGGTCATCCTGCCAGGCTGATCGCGCCGGCCCCACTCGAACCGGCCTCACTCGAACCGGTTGACCGGTTGAACCGGTTCGAGCAGGCCGACGTGCCGTTTCAGGTCATCTTCGGCCGGATTGCCCGGCCGCGTCCACCTGCAGAACCAGCCGTTCTATCGCCCGCACGGCGCTTTGCTGATACCCGTCCGCCAATCCGGCAGTCTCCTGCCGCAGATGAGCCGCCGCCGCATCCTCAAGCACGCCCCGGGCCTCCTCCACCGTAAGGAGGCCCTTTTCGACCATGGCGATCACCAAAGATTCACAAATCGAGAGAGCGGCCATCCCCGCCGCTCCATCCTCCGCCGTCATCATGCCCCCCATGTGATTGGATGCTGCCTACCGTCCGGCCATGCTGCCGATAGGTCCAATTGCATATGGAACAACACCACGGTCGGCCGCGCGTCACAGACCGTTCGAGAAAAATATTTCGCTGATTAACCTATGTTGTGGCCGCCTTTGCCGAAAACCCTAAACGTTCGATTTCACGCGGAACCGGGTCAACTGCGCGTCCGTTTATCAAAGCGCCAATATTAGGACAAAGAAGGCAAAGACGACCATGACTCGCGCACCGGCGAGCCGCGCCCTGGAACCCACTCCATTGTGGCTTAAATTGAGCAGCTACCTCATCCTCTCGGATGAGGAGAAGTTGTACCTTACCGATTTGGAAAGGACAATTGCTCGCGTATCGCCACGTACCGATCTACTCCAGCAGGGCGAAAGATATCGGGACGTGCGGATCATGCGGGACGGCTGGGCGATCCGCCACAAGGCCTTGCCCGACGGCCGGCGCCAGGTCGTAAACTTCGTCCTGCCGGGCGACATCATCGGCATGTATTGCACGCTGTTCGAATCCGCCGACCACAGCGTCACCACCCTGACCCAGGTCGAGGTGGCGAGCTTTCCGCCGGAGCGGATCGGCGAGATGTTCCGCTCCTTCCCGCGCCTCGCCGCGGCGCTCGCCTGGTCCGGCGCACGCGAGGAGGCGATCCTAGCCGAACGGCTGCTCAGCCTGGGCCGGCGGACCGCGCTGGAACGCACCGCCCATCTGCTGGTCGAGCTTCTGCGCCGCCTCAGCATCGTCAACATGGTGACCGACGGACATTTCGTCCTGCCGGTGACGCAGGAGATCCTGGCCGACGCGCTGGGCTTGAGCATCGTTCACATCAACCGGACCCTGCGCCGGCTGCGCGACAGCGGCCTGATCGAAGTGAACGGCCAGCGCATCACCGTCAACGACGTGCGCCAGCTTGCCTCCGTCGGGCAGTTCGACGAGCTGTACCTCCACTTGATCCGCGCGCCCCGTCGCCTGGAGCGCACCTTTTCCGGCGCCGGCGCCTAAGGCGCTGGCTTCGGCCGCTCAAATTTTCCCGAAGCCGCGGCTTCGCCTCTCGATCCGCTAGCGTCGCAGTTCCCCGTCAGCAGAGTCCTCCCCCACCCGGCGGAGCGGCTCCTGGCGGGACGCTTGCGCCCGACCGATGCGTGCCGCCGCGCCCAATCCGCAGCGCCGGGTTCAACCATCCGTCCGGCAGCCGTCCCTCCTGCCCACCCGGCCTTTTCCGCGCCGCACAAAATCCGCAAAACCGCAGCTTCCGTGTATCGGTAGCGGGATTCGTTCGCCCATTCTCCATGCGGACTATCCCGGCATCCGCTCGGGATTTTCAATCCAATACCTTGTTAAAAAACACTTTTCGGCGACCCGACCGCCCCACCCCTAAAGCGACACACAATTCCACTTTACAGTCGTTGATCTGTATCATATTTTTCCTTCAGAAATTGTTCGCTGGACGCGCAATCCATCTCGGGGATGCCGATGTACACGCAGGGTTTGGATGCCAAGACCGAGCAGGGCGCTCAACCGTCTCCCCGGCTGGTGACGGAGCAGGAGGCCGCTCTCCAGGGCCGCTTCCAGGAGCGCGTCGACGCCGAGGAGAAGATCGAGCCGCGCGACTGGATGCCGGAAGGCTACCGCCGCACGCTGGTCCGCCAGATCTCGCAGCACGCCCATTCGGAAATCGTCGGCATGCTGCCGGAAGGGAACTGGGTCACCCGCGCGCCGACCCTGCGCCGCAAGGTCGCCCTGCTGGCGAAGGTGCAGGACGAGGGTGGGCATGGCCTCTACCTCTACAGCGCCGCCGAGACGCTGGGCGTGTCACGCGACGAGCTGGTCGGCCAGCTGCTGTCGGGCAAGGCCAAATACTCCAGCATCTTCAACTACCCGACCCCGACCTGGGCCGACATCGGCGCCATCGGCTGGCTGGTCGACGGCGCGGCGATCATGAACCAGGTGCCGCTCTGCCGCTGCTCCTACGGCCCCTATGCCCGCGCCATGGTCCGCATCTGCCGCGAGGAGAGCTTCCACCAGCGCCAGGGCTACGAGCTGATGCTGGCGCTGGCCCAGGGCACGGCGGAGCAGAAGCGGATGGCGCAGGACGCGCTGAACCGCTGGTGGTGGCCGTCGCTGATGATGTTCGGCCCGTCGGACGACCAGTCCGCCCACTCCGCCCAGAACATGGCCTGGAAGATCAAGCGCTTCTCCAACGACGAGCTGCGCCAGCGCTTCGTCGACGCCACCGTGCCGCAGGCTGAGTTCCTGGGATTGACCATCCCCGACCCGGAGCTGCGCTTCGACGCCGAGACCGGCCATTACGAATTCGGCGCCATCGACTGGACCGAGTTCAACGAGATCCTGAAGGGCAACGGCCCCTGCAACCGCGAGCGCATCGAAGCCCGCCGCAAGGCGTGGGACGACGGCGCCTGGGTCCGCGAGGCCGCCATCGCCCATGCCGCCAAACGCCGGCAGCGCGCGCTGAAGAAGGCCGGCTGAGCCAAGAAATCCGAGGGAACGAGATTATGGACCGTAAGGACTGGCCGCTGTTCGAGATCTTCATCCGGCCGAAGAACGGGTTGTCGCACAAGCATGTCGGCAGCCTGCACGCCGCCGACGCCCACATGGCGCTGGACAATGCCCGCGACGTCTACACCCGCCGCGGCGAGGGCGTCAGCATCTGGGCGGTCCCGGCATCCAGCATCGCCGCGTCCGACCCGACGGACAAGGCCAGCCTGTTCGATCCGGCCGACGACAAGGTCTACCGCCACCCGACCTTCTACGACATCCCTTCAGACGTGAAGAACATCTGATGAGCACGGATCTCAAAGAGGCCCTGTTCGGCTACACGCTGCGGCTGGGCGACACGTCGCTGGTGCTGGGGCACCGGCTGTCGGAATGGTGCGGCCATGCGCCGGAGCTGGAAGAGGACATCGCGCTGACCAACGTCGCGCTCGACCTCGTCGGCCATGCCCGCATGCTGCTGACCTATGCCGGCGAGCTGGAGGGCAAGGGCCGCGACGAGGACCGCCTCGCCTACCGGCGCGACGTCTTCGACTACCGCAACCATCTGCTGGTCGAGCAGCCCAACCGCGACTTCGGCCACACCATCGTTCGCCAGTTCCTGCACGATGCCTGGGCGGTGGAGCTGTATGAGCGGCTCTGCGCCTCGACGGACGAAACGCTGGCCGGCATCGCCGCCAAGGCGGTGAAGGAGGTGCGCTACCATGTCCGCCACAGCGGCGACTGGCTGGTGCGGCTGGGCGACGGCACCGACATCAGCCATGTCAAGGTGGCCGACGCGCTGGGCCGGCTCTGGCCCTACACCGGCGAAATGGTCGAGCGCGACGAGGCCGAGCAGGCGCTGGTCGCCGCCGGCATCGTCCCCGACCCGGCCGGGCTGAAGGCCGCCTGGACCGCCCGCGTCGAAGCGGTGCTGGAGGAGGCCACCCTCGACCGCCCGGCCGACGGCTGGATGCAGAAGGGCGGCCGCCGCGGCGAGCACAGCGAGCACCTGGGCTATCTGCTGGCCGAGATGCAGTTCCTGCCGCGTGCCTATCCCGATGCGAACTGGTGAGGATGCCATGCCGGATGCAGCGGGCTGCTGGGGACCGGAACCGGGCGCCGATGCGGTGGTGAAGGCCGCCTGGGACGCGCTGGCCGGGGTGATGGATCCGGAGATCCCGGTGCTGAGCATCGTCGATCTCGGCATCGTCCGCGCCGTCTCGGCCGATGCGGAAGGCCGTCTGTCGGTGGCCCTGACGCCGACCTATTCCGGTTGCCCGGCGACCGGCGTGATCGTTCTGGAGGCGGAAACCGCGCTGGTTCGCGCGCGCCTCGACGCCTGCGTCTCGGTGGTGATCGCCCCGCCCTGGACGACCGACTGGATCAGCGACGCCGGCCGGGAAAAGCTGGCCGAGGTCGGCATCGTCCCGCCGCCGCATTCCGGCAAGCGGGCGCTGACCGCGCCGGACGAGGTGATCGCCTGCCCGCGCTGCGGCTCTACGGACACCCGCCAGATCAGCCGCTTCGGCTCCACCGCCTGCAAGGCGCTGCACGCCTGCAACGCCTGCCTCGAACCGTTCGACGTGTTCAAATGCCATTGAGTGGCTTCGGCGGAGACCCCCTCCGCGTCGCAAGGACGGACCCCATGACCAGCCCCAGCTTCCACCCGCTGACCATCCGCGAGTGCCGCCGGGAGACGGCGGACACCGTGTCGATCGCCTTCGACGTGCCGGCCGATCTCGCCGACCGTTTCCGCTTCGTCCAGGGCCAGTACCTGACCCTCAAGACCCGCATCGGCGACGAGGAGGTGCGGCGCTCCTACTCCATCTGCTCCGGCGCAGGCGACGGCGAGCTGCGGGTGGCGGTGAAGAAGGTGGACGGCGGTCTGTTCTCCACCCACGCCAACCAGTCGCTGGCGCCGGGCGCCGTGCTGGAGGTGATGACGCCGATGGGGCGCTTCCACACCCCCATCGACCCCAATACCGCCCGCACCTACGTCGCCTTCGCCGCCGGCAGCGGCATCACCCCGGTGATGTCGATCCTGAAGACCGTGCTGGCGCAGGAGCCGAAGAGCCGGTTCGTGCTGGTCTACGGCAACCGCACCGTCTCCTCCATCATCTTCCGGGAAGAGCTGGAGGATCTAAAGAACCGCTACATCGGCCGGCTGGTCATCCACCATGTGCTGAGCCGCGAACCGGAAGAGGCCGGGCTGCTGGGCGGCCGCATTGGCGCCGGACTGGTGCGCGAGCTGTGCGCCGGCCCGCTCAAGGCTGAGGACATCGACGCCGCCTTCCTCTGCGGCCCCCAGCCGATGGTGGAAGAGGTGCGCGACGCGCTGGCCGCCTGTGGCACGCCGGCCGCCAACATCCATGTCGAGCTGTTCGGCACCACGACCGCCGCCCGGCCCGTGGTGAAGAAGGCGGCAGCCGACAGCCCCACCGATGCCGCCACCATCGCCGTTCTTCAGGACGGCAAGCGCAAGGAATTCACCTTGCCCTACGATGGCGAGAGCATCCTGGAGGCCGCCCACCGGCATGGCGCCGACCTGCCCTATTCCTGCAAGTCCGGCGTCTGCTGCACCTGCCGCGCCAAGGTCCGCGAAGGCAAGGTCGAGATGGCCGAGAACTACTCGCTGGAGCCGTGGGAGGTCGAGGCCGGCTATGTCCTGACCTGCCAGTCGCGCCCGCTGACCGAGCGGGTCGTCATCGACTTCGACGCCGCCTGACCGACGCCGCCTAAATCAACGAGAAAAGAGGAAACGCCCCGCCATGACCACCACCCCGCAGAGCCTGTTCGAGACGCACGAGGCGACGTTGCAGAAGGCCGTCGAGGCCTGCCGCAGCCGCGCCTACTGGTCGGCCTTCCCCGAAATGCCGAGCCCGCGCGCCTATGGCGAGACGGCGGCGGCGGATGGCGAGGCGGCCTTCGCGGCCTACCGCGACAAGCTCTTCGAACTGGACCAGCCGGGCGTGACCGGAACGGTGGGGGGCGAACGCTCGCCCTTCGGCTTCGACCTCGGCATCACTTATCCGGTGTCGGACGTCGAGGCGCTGGTGCATGCGGCCAAGGCGGCGATGCCGGGCTGGCGCAAGGCGGGTCCGAACGGCCGGGCCGGCGTCTGCCTGGAAATCCTGAAGCGGCTCAACGCGCGCAGCTTCGAGATCGCCAATGCGGTGATGCACACCACCGGACAGGCCTTCATGATGGCCTTCCAGGCCGGCGCCCCGCACGCCCAGGACCGCGGTCTGGAGGCCGTCGCCTATGGTTGGAAGGCGATGACCGACCAGGCCCCGGCGGCGCGCTGGGAGAAGCCGCAGGGCAAGAACCCGCCGCTGGTGATGGACAAGCGCTTCGAGGTGATCGGCCGCGGTGTCGGGCTGGTCATCGGCTGCGCCACCTTCCCGACCTGGAACGGCTATCCCGGCCTGTTCGCCAGCCTCGTCACCGGCAACGCCGTGATCGTGAAGCCCGGCCCGACCGCCATCCTGCCGCTCGCCATCACCGTCAGGATCGCGCGCGAGGTGCTGGCGGAGTGCGGGCTCGACCCCAACCTCGTCACGCTCGCCATCGGCGACACCGTCGCCAAGGATCTGGCCCTGCGGCCGGAAGTGGCGGTGATCGACTACACCGGCTCCACCGGCTTCGGCGACTGGCTGGAGCAGAATGCCCGTCAAGCCCAGGTCTACACCGAGAAGGCCGGCGTCAACAGCGTGGTCATCGACGGCACCGACGATCCTAAGGGCATGGTGCGCAACCTCGCCTTCACGCTCAGCCTCTACGCGGGCCAGATGTGCACGACGACCCAGGTCATCTTCGTGCCCAAGGACGGCATCCAGGCCGGCGGCGAGCGCATGAGCTTCGATCAGGTGGTTTCGGCCCTGGCCGGCGGCGTCGACAAGTTCCTGTCCGACCCGGAGCGCGCGGTGGAGGTGCTGGGCGCCATCCAGTCCGACGCCACGCTCGCCCGCATCGACGAAGCCGCCAAGCTCGGCACCGTCGTGCTGCCGTCGCGCGCCATCACCCATCCGAAATTCCCGGACGCCCGCATCCGCACGCCCCTGATCCTGACCATGGATGCGGCGGAGGAGGACAAGTACGGCCATGAGCTGTTCGGCCCGATCTCGATCATCGTCAAGACCGACAGCACCGCCGACAGCCTGGAGCGCGCCGCCCGCCTGACCCGCACCAAGGGGGCGCTGACCACCGGCCTCTACAGCACCGATCCGCAGCTGATCGAGCAGGCGACCGACCTGTTCGTCGAGGCCGGCGTCGCCCTGTCGGTCAACCTGACCGGCGGCGTCTTCGTCAACCAGTCGGCGGCCTTCAGCGACTTCCACGGCACCGGTGCCAACCCGGCGGCCAACGCGGCGCTGTGCGACCTCGCCTTCGTCGCCAACCGCTTCCGCGTGGTGCAGAGCCGCGTTCCGGTGCTGGCCGTGGAGAAGGAAGCCGCGCAATGAGCGACAAAACGATTCTTCTCGACATCGCCGACGGCGTCGCCACCATCACGCTGAACCGGCCCGACCGGCTGAACAGCTTCACCGCGGCGATGCATGAGGAGCTGCGCGAGGCCATCGCCGAGGTGCGCGACGACAAGTCCGTCCGCTGCCTGCTGCTGACCGGCGCCGGGCGCGGCTTCTGCGCCGGACAGGATCTGTCGGACCGTGCCGTCGCGCCGGGTGCCCAGGGTCCGGACCTCGGCGTGTCGATCGAGAGCAACTACAACCCGCTGATCCGGTCCTTGCGCGCCCTGCCGATGCCGGTGGTCTGCGCGGTGAACGGCGTCGCCGCCGGGGCGGGGGCCAACATCGCGCTGGCCTGCGACATCGTGCTGGCGGCGCGCTCGGCCAGCTTCATCCAGGCCTTCTGCAAGATCGGGCTGATCCCCGACAGCGGCGGCACCTGGACCCTGCCGCGTCTGGTCGGCCATGCCCGCGCCATGGGCCTCGCCATGCTGGGCGACAAGGTCTCCGCTGAGCAGGCGGAGGCCTGGGGCATGATCTGGAAGGCGGTGGACGACGACCGGCTGATGGCGGAGGCCGGTGCGCTCGCCCGCCATCTCGCCACCCAGCCGACGCGCGGCCTTGCCCTGATCAAGCAGGCGCTCAACGCCTCCTCCGCCAACGACCTCGACACCCAGCTCGACCTGGAACGCGACCTCCAACGCGAGGCCGGCCGCACGCAGGACTACCGCGAGGGCGTCGCCGCCTTCGTGGGCAAGCGCGCGCCGAAATTCGAGGGGCGGTGATGGCGGCGCTCGCTCCCACCGTCACCGTCGTGGTGGTCGGGGCCGGCGCCATGGGCCAGGGCATCGCCCAGGTCGCGGCCCAGGCCGGCCACCCGGTCCTGCTCGTCGACACCCGCCCCGGTGCCGCCCAGGCCGCCGTCGGGTCCATCGCCAAGGCCCTGACCGCCCTGGTCGAGAAGGGCAAGCGCACGGCGGCGGAGCGCGACGCCACGGTCGACCGTCTGCGTGCCGTCGACGGACTGTCCGACCTCGCCCCCGCCGGTCTGGTGGTGGAGGCCATCGTCGAGGATCTCGACGTCAAACGCCGCCTGTTCGCGGAGCTTGAGGGCATCGTCGGCGAGGACGCCATCCTCGCCACCAACACCTCGTCGCTGTCGGTCACCGCAATCGGCGCCGGGGTGCGGCGGCCGGAACGGCTGGCCGGGCTGCATTTCTTCAACCCGGCGCCGCTGATGGCCCTGGTGGAGATCGTCAGCGGGCTCGCCACCGATGCCGCTGTGCTCGACACGCTGTTCGACACGGCGAAGGCGTGGGGCAAGAGCCCGGTGCGCTGCCGCTCGACCCCCGGCTTCATCGTCAACCGGGTCGCCCGCCCCTTCTACGCCGAGGGGCTGCGGCTGGTGCAGGAGCAGGCCGCCGATCCCGCCACCATCGACGCCGTGGCGCGAGAGGCCGGCGGCTTCCGCATGGGGCCGTTCGAGCTGATGGATTTGATCGGCCATGATGTGAACTTCGCCGTCACCCGCTCGGTCCACACCGCCTATTTCGGCGACCCACGCTTCCAACCCTCGCTGATCCAGCAGGAGCTGGTCGAGGCCGGCCGTCTCGGCCGCAAGACCGGCCGCGGCTTCTACGACCACAGCCCCGGCGCCGCCAAGCCCACGCCGCGCAACGCCGAACCGGCCGCGAAACCCGACCGCGTGCTGGTGCAGGGCGATCTCGGCCACGCCGCGTCGCTGGCCGGGCTGCTGCGCGAGGCCGGCATCGCGGTCGAGGAGACCGCAGGCCCCGGCGTCCTTCTGGTGGACGGCGTCACGCTGGCCCTGACCGACGGCCGCACCGCCACGGCGCGCGCTGCGGAGGACGGCGTCGCCCCGCTGGTTCTGTTCGATCTGGCCCTGGACTATGCCAAGGCCACCCGCATCGCGCTGGGCCCCGCCGACGGCACGCCCTCCGAGGCGCTCGCAGTCACCGCCGGCCTGTTCCAGGCGCTTGGCAAGGCGGTGTCGGTGATCGACGACGCCCCCGGTCTGGTGGTGATGCGCACCGTCGCCATGCTCGCCAACGAGGCGGCCGACGCGGCGATGCAGGGGGTCGCCAGCGCCGCCGACATCGACATCGCGATGACCAAGGGCGTGAACTACCCGCTGGGTCCGCTGGCCTGGGCCGACCGCATCGGCCTGCCCCATGTGCTGGCCGTTCTCGACGCGCTCGCCCGCACCTACGGCGAGGACCGCTACCGCGCGTCGGCCCTGCTGCGCCGCAAGATTTCCGCCGCCCAAATCGTCCAAATCCCCTCTCCCCCCCGGGGAGAGGGTCAGGGTGAGGGGGTCGCACCGCGTGACTTCGCAAGCAGCGGAAACCCCGGCGCCACCACCGACTCCATGCCGCGCATCCCCCTCACCCCAACCCTCTCCCCGGGGGGGAGAGGGGGTAAGGAGCCGACCCTATGACCACCGCCCCCGACACACCCCAATCCCTCGCCGAAGCGGTCGGCCGTGGCATGTACGAGCGCGACCATTGCGCCCAGGCCCACGGCATCGAGCTGCTGGAGATCGCCCCCGGCTATGCCCGCATGAGCATGACCGTGCGCAAGGACATGGTGAACGGCCACGACATCGGCCATGGCGGCATGACCTTCACGCTGGCCGACACCGCCTTCGCCTATGCCTGCAACGCGGCGAACGAGGTGACGGTGGCGGCGGGCTGCTCCATCACCTTCCCGGCCCCGGCCAGGCTGGGCGACCTGCTGACCGCCGAATGCCGCGAGGTGCACAAGCGCGGCCGCTCCGGCGTCTACGACGTCACCGTCACCAACCAGGACGGCACCGTCGTCGGCCTGTTCCGCGGCCAGTCGGCGCGCCTCGCCGGCAGCGTGATCCCCGTTCCCGGAGCCTCCCATGCGTGAAGCCTATATCTGCGACGCCGTCCGCACCCCCTTTGGCCGCTACGGCGGCGGGCTGGCCCCGGTACGCCCGGACGACCTCGCCGCAGTGCCGCTGAAGGCGCTGATGGGGCGCAACCCCGGCGTCGAATGGTCCGCCGTCGACGACGTGATCCTCGGCTGCGCCAACCAGGCCGGCGAGGACAACCGCAACGTCGCCCGCATGGCCGCGCTGCTTGCCGGGCTGCCCGAGACGGTGCCCGGCACCACGGTCAACCGGCTCTGCGGCTCCGGCATGGACAGCATCGGCATGGCCGCCCGCGCCATCAAGGCTGGCGAGGCCGAGCTGATCGTCGCCGGCGGCGGCGAGAGCATGACCCGCGCCCCCTTCGTCATGGGCAAGTCCGACAGCGCCTTCTCCCGGCAGGCGGAGATCTTCGACACCACCATCGGCTGGCGCTTCGTCAATCCGCTGATGAAGGCGAAGTTCGGCATCGACAGCATGCCGGAGACGGCGGAGAACGTCGCCGCCGATTATAATATCTCCCGCGCCGACCAGGACGCCTTCGCCGTCCGCAGCCAGCAGCGCGCCGGCCGCGCCCAGGAATCGGGCCGCCTCGCCCGCGAGATCGTCCCGGTCGCCATCCCCCGCCGCAAGGGCGAGCCGACGATCATCTCCGCCGACGAGCATCTGCGCCCCGACACCACGCTGGAGGCGCTGGCCAAGCTCTCCACCCCCTTCCGCAAGGAGGGCGGCAGCGTCACCGCCGGCAATGCGTCGGGCGTCAATGACGGCGCCGCCGCGGTGATCGTCGCCTCGGCCGAGGCCGTGAAGCGCTACGGCCTGACCCCGCGCGCCCGCGTCGTCGGCACCGCGGTGGCCGGCGTGGCGCCGCGGGTGATGGGCATCGGCCCGGCCCCGGCGACGCAGAAACTGCTGGCCCGCCTCGGCCTCGCCATCGGCGACGTCGACGTGATCGAGCTGAACGAGGCCTTCGCCGCGCAGGGCCTCGCCGTGCTGCGCCTGCTGGGCCTGCCCGACGACGCCGAACATGTGAACCCCAACGGCGGCGCCATCGCGCTCGGCCATCCGCTGGGCGCCAGCGGCACCCGTCTGGTCGCCAGCGCGGTGATGGAGCTGGAGGACCGCAAGGCGACCCGCGCGCTCTGCACCATGTGCATCGGCGTCGGCCAGGGCATCGCCATGATGGTGGAGCGGGTCTGAACGGAATTGGGCTTCACCGGCCGCCAAGCGCCGGGAACCGGAACGAAGGGGAGAAACGCACCATGTCCATCATGACCGATACCGTAGCGGGCCAGGGCAGCAGGGCCGGTATGGACCGCTACGAGTTCGCCAGCCGGGACGAGATCGTGGCGATGCAGACGGAGCGGCTGGCATGGTCGCTGCGTCACTCTTACGCCAATGTCGAATCCTTCCGCGCCAAATGCGAGGCGAAGGGCGTTCATCCCGACGACTTCAAGGACTTGAAGGATCTGGCGCTGTTTCCCTTCACCGTGAAGGACGACCTGCGCCGCGCCTACCCCTATGGCATGTTCGCCGTGCCGATGGAGGACATCGTGCGCGTCCATGCCTCCAGCGGCACCACCGGACGGCCGACGGTGGTCGGCTACACCAAGGGCGACATCGATGTGTGGTCGGAGGTCGTCGCCCGTTCCATCCGGGCGGCGGGCGGCACGCGCAACGACATCGTGCACATCGCCTACGGCTACGGCCTGTTCACCGGCGGCCTCGGCGCCCATTACGGGGCGGAGCGGCTGGGCTGCGCCGTGGTGCCGATGTCGGGCGGCCAGACCGAGAAGCAGGTCCAACTGATCCAGGACTTCAAGCCGACCATCATCATGGTCACGCCGTCCTACATGCTGAACATCGCCGACGAGATGCGCCGCCAGGGCATCGACCCGCGCAGCACCAGCCTGCGCGGCGGCATCTTCGGCGCCGAGCCCTGGACCGGTGCCTTGCGCGAGGAGATCGAGCGCACCTTCAACATCCACGCGGTGGACATCTATGGCCTGTCGGAGGTGATGGGGCCGGGTGTCGCGTCCGAATGCGTCGAGACCAAGGACGGCCCGGTGGTCTGGGAGGACCATTTCTATCCCGAGATCATCGACCCCGAGTCCGGCGAGGTGCTGCCCGACGGCTCCTATGGCGAGCTGGTCTTCACCACCCTGACCAAGCAGGGCATGCCGGTCATCCGCTACCGCACCCGCGACCTGACCCGGCTGCTGCCGCCGACTTCGCGCGGCATGCGGCGGATGGACAAGATCACCGGCCGCTCCGACGACATGCTCATCATCCGCGGCGTCAACGTCTTCCCGACCCAGGTCGAGGAGCTGATCTGCAAGATCCCGGCGCTGGCCCCGCATTATGAGCTGGTGGTCAGCCGCGACGGCCATATGGACAACCTCGCCGTCCGGGTGGAGATGCACGAGGACATCCACCCGTCGGAATGGGACGGCCACGCCAAGCATCTCCAGCACTCGATCAAGTCGCTGATCGGCATCAGCACCCGCGTCGAGGTGGTCGAGCCCGGCGGCATCGCGCGCTCCATCGGCAAGGCCAAGCGGGTGCAGGACCTGCGCCCGAAGAGCTGAGGCTCAGCCCTTCTGCGACAGCAGCGGGAAGGCGTCCAGAACACCGGTCAGCAGGATCTGGACGCCGACGCAGAACAGCAGGAAGGCGAACAGCCGCGTCAGCACCCGCACCCGCGTCGGCCCCAGGAAGGCGACGATACGGTCGGCAGAGCGGTAGGACAGCCAGATCAGCGCGGCAATCGCCAGCGCCGCCCCCGACATGCCCAGGAAGAACTCCATCAGCCCGCCGGCCCCGCGCGTCGGGCGGGTGGAGCCCAGCGCGATGGCGACCGAGATGGTGCCCGGCCCGGTGGTGAAGGGGATCGTCATCGGGAAGAAGGCCGATTCCGCCAGCCGGTCGTTGTCGCCGGTGGGTGCTGCCTGTTCCTGCTTGCGCGCCTCGTGCCGTTCCGGTGCCGTCAGCAGCGCCCAGGCCCGTTCGGCCACCACGAAGCCGCCGGCGATCCGCAGCGCCGCCATCGACACGCCGAAGAAGTTCAGCACATAGGCACCCGCCCACAGCGCGGTCAGCATGACGATGGCCGAATAGAGGCTGACCAGCCCGGCCAGCCGCGCCCGGTCGCGCGGACTGCTGTCCGCCGTCACCTGACTGAAGATCAGCGCCATCGCCAGCGGATTGACGATGGAGAACAAGGCGGTGAAGGCGAGCAGGAAACTGTCGAGCATGGTATCCGCGGGTTTGTCGGCCGTTTGAACAGTTAGCGGGGACGGGGCAGGACTGGCAAGGGGGGCGTTGTGTACCCTCTCCCGTCCCAGGAGAGGGGATTTCTCCTTGCCCGAAAATTCACCACTCAATCAGTCTCAGCCCGAAAATTGTGCGCCTGACGAAAAGCACACCCGTCCGCACGCTGTCCACACCGTCAGTTCCTGTCTCAATGGACAAGTTTTCTCTTCGCGAAAACAAAGCCCTATCCGCCAAATATTGAACCTCCATCCCGTTTGGCTCGCTTCTTGCTGTCCCTCCCGCCGAGAGACGACAACGCGAAGGGACGAACGCCGTGCCAGCCGCCCAGCCCGCACCGCTCACTCTGGTTCCGCCGGCCGCAGACGCGGCGCCGCGCACCATCGTCGATGTCCGCAACCTGACCCTGACCTATCAGACGGCCGATCATCCGGTCTACGCGCTGAGCGACGTCAGCCTGTCGATAGCCAAGGGCGACTTCATCTCGCTGATCGGCCCCAGCGGCTGCGGCAAGACCACCCTGATGCGGGTGATCGCCGACCTCGAACAGCCGACCTCCGGCGAGGTGACGGTCAACGGCATGACGCCGGAACAGGCACGGCTGAAGCGCGCCTACGGCTATGTCTTCCAGGCCCCGGCGCTCTACCCGTGGCGGACGGTGGAACGCAACGTCATGTTGCCGCTGGAGATCATGGGGCTGCCCAGGGCAGACCGGCAGCAGCGCGCCCGCGAGCAGCTCGACCTCGTCGGCCTGTCGGGCTTCGAGCGCAAATTCCCCTGGCAGCTGTCGGGCGGCATGCAGCAGCGGGTGTCCATCGCCCGCGCGCTGGCCTTCGACCCCGACCTGCTTCTGATGGACGAGCCGTTCGGCGCGCTCGACGAGATCACCCGCGACCATCTGAATTTGCAGCTCACCCGCCTGTGGCTCGGCACTCGCAAGACCTGCATCTTCGTCACCCACTCCATCGCCGAGGCGGTGTTCCTCTCCACCCGCATCGTGGTGATGAGCCCGCGCCCCGGCCGCATCCTCGACGTCATCGACTGCGACCTGCCGCGAGAGCGCACGCTCGACATCCGTGAAAGCCCGGAGTTCCAGCGCATCGCTCACCGCGTCCGCGAAGGGCTGATGGAGGGCCACAGCTATGACGATTAAGCAGACACTGCCTGTAGCGGTCACGGCGCTGGCGGTGCTGGTGCTGTGGTACTTGGGCGCGGTCTGGCTGAACGCGCCGACGGCAACCGACGCGCTGAACCGCGCCGGCCAGGGCTGGACCACCGCCGACCTGATCCGCGCCACCCTGGCGATGAAGCGCCCGATCCTGCCGACGCCGGATCAGGTCGCGCTGGATCTCTACAATTCCCTGACCGGCTATCCGGTGACCAGCATCCGCAACCTGCTCTACCACACCGGCGTCACCGCCGGGGCGGCGCTGGCCGGCTTCGGCATGGGGGTGGTGCTGGGGGTGGCGCTGGCGGCGGGGATCGTCCAGGCGCGCACGCTGGAATCGAGCCTGCTGCCCTGGGTTATCGCCTCGCAGACCGTGCCGATCTTGGCGATCGCGCCGATGATCGTGGTGATTCTCGGCAATCTGGGCTTCACCGGCCTGCTGCCCAAGGCGATCATCGCCATGTATCTGTGCTTCTTTCCGATCACCATCGGCATGGTGAAGGGGCTGCGCTCCGCTGACCCGCTGACGCTGGACCTGATGCGGACCTACAGCGCCGGGACGGCCCAGACCTTCCGCCTGCTGCGCCTGCCGGCCTCGCTGCCCTATTTGTTCACCAGCCTGAAGATCGCGGTCGCCGCCAGCGTCGTCGGCGCCATCGTCGCCGAGCTGCCGACCGGCGGGCAGGCGGGATTGGGCGCCCGGCTGCTGTCCGGCTCCTATTACGGCCAGACCGTGCAGATCTGGAGCGCCCTGGTGATGGCGGCAGTGCTGAGCGTCACGCTGGTCGCCGTTGTCGGCCTTGCCGAACGGGCGCTGGTGCCGGGCGGCCGGGGAGGTGCGCGATGAGCCGCCCCATCATGGTACGCCCCACTATGGCCCCCTGGCCGCTGGTGATGCTGGCCGCCCCGCTGCTGCCCTTCGCCACGCTCGACGGTGCCGCCCTTTATCTGCCGCAGCTTCCCATCGCGCTGGCCCTCTTCGCCCTGACCGTCGCGACGATCCTCACCCGCCGCCTGCCCGGCTCGGCACTGGGCGAGGCCCTGCTGCTGCTGGCCGGAGTCGCTGCCGCCTATGCCGCCCCGCTGGTGCTGCTCCACCAAGGCCACGCCCTCGCCCAGGCCGGCGGGCTCTGGCTCTATCTGGCCGGCGCCACGCTGCTGCTGTGGCGGGTGCTGGCCCTGCTGGCGGGCATCGCCGGTCCGGTGCGGCTGGCCGGCCCCGCCCTGTTCGGGCTGGCGCTGGTCATGCTGTGGGAGATCCTGACCCGCGGCTTCCAGGTGCCGACCATCCTGCTGCCGCCGCCAAGTCTCGTGGCAACCGCCTTCGCCGCCAATGCCGCCGATCTGTGGGACGATTTCCGCCAGACGGTGCTGATTTCGGTCCTGCGCGGCTATCTGATCGGCTGCGGCGCCGGCTTCCTCGTGGCGATCCTGGCCGACCGGGTGCCCTTCCTGGCGCGCGGGCTGCTGCCGCTCGGCAACCTCGCCAGCGCCGTGCCGGTGGTGGGCATCGCGCCGATCATGGTGATGTGGTTCGGCTTCGACTGGCAGTCCAAGGCCGCCGTCATCGTGGTGATGACCTTCTTTCCCATGCTGATCAACACGCTGGCCGGCTTGCAGAGTGCGGAGCGCATCCAGCTCGACCTGATGCGCTCCTATGGCGCGGGCTACTGGCGCACGCTGGCGATGCTGCGGCTTCCCTGCGCCTTGCCCTTTTTGTTCAACGGACTGAAGATCAACTCAACCCTGGCTCTGATCGGGGCCATCGTCGCCGAGTTCTTCGGCACGCCGGTGGTGGGGATGGGCTTCCGCATCTCCACCCAGGTCGCCCGGATGAATTTGGACGTGGTCTGGGCGACGATCGCCGTCGCCGCCCTGACCGGATCGCTGCTCTACGGTGCGCTGGCACTGGCGGAGCGGCATGTCACCGCCTGGCACCCGTCTTTCCGCAAACGCTGACCGACTTCCAGTCCTTCAAGCTTAAATGCCCTTCAAGCCAAACAAAACCCAGCCAGAAGAGGATCGAACGCGATGAAGACCCTTGCCTCCGCCGTCCTGCTCGCCGCCACCGCGCTCACCGGCCTCGCCGGCTGGGGGGCGCCGGCCGCCGCCGCCGATGCGCTGACGCTCCAGTTGAAATGGGTCACCCAGGCCCAGTTCGCCGGCTATTACGTCGCCGCGGCCAAGGGCTTCTACAAGGACGCCGGGCTGGACGTCACCATCAAGGCCGGCGGCCCCGATATCAACCCGACCCAGGTCATCGCCGCCGGCGGCGCCGACGTGATCGTCGACTGGATGCCGTCGGCGCTCGCCAGCCGCGAGAAGGGCGTTCCGCTGGTCAACATCGCCCAGATGTTCCAGAAGTCGGGCATGATGCTGACCTGCCGCAAGGACGCCAACATCAAGGATCCGAAGGACTTCAAGGGCAACACGCTGGGCGTCTGGTTCTCCGGCAACGAATATCCGTTCCTGGCCTGGATGAGCAAGCTGGGCTACTCCACCTCCGGCTCCAGCCCGGACGTGAAGGTGCTGAAGCAGGGCTTCAACGTCGATCCGCTGCTGCAGAAGCAGGCGGCCTGCATCTCCACCATGACCTACAACGAATATTGGCAGCTGATCGAGGCCGGCATGAAGCCCGACGAGTTGACCGTCTTCAAGTATCAGGAGCAGGGCGTCGCCACGCTGGAGGACGGCCTCTACGCCAGCGAGAAGTCGCTGTCCGATCCGAAGATCGTCGAGAAGCTGGCGAAGTTCGTCAAGGCCTCGGCCAAGGGCTGGGAATACGCCGCCAAGAACCAGGCCGAGGCGGTGAAGATCGTGCTGGAGAACGACACCACCGGCGCCCAGACCGAGGAACACCAGACCACCATGATGCAGGAGGTCGCTAAGCTGATCGACGGCGGGGCCAAGGGCACCGGCTATCTCGACCCGGCCGATTTCGACCGCACCGTCGGCATCCTGATGTCGGGCGCCTCGGCCCCGGTGATCTCCAAGAAGCCGGAAGGCGCCTACAGCCACGCGGTGTTCGACGCGGCGGCGAAGCTGTAAGGGGTCCTGTTCCGGGGGGTGGACGCTTCGCCGTGCCCGCTCCCCATCCCCACGCCACCCCCGAAAAATCCAGCGGCAAAAAGCTTCCCGCCCGCGGAAACGCAGCGATATATTAGTAGCTGCGGTCGAAGGCATGACCGCCGACGACATGAATGGGACGATTATGAACTCCAACGCGGGCGATACGAACATGGTGGCCGTGGCCGCACCGGTGCGCCGCCGCCGCCGCCGGCCCGCCAGCGCCACCGCAAGGCCCGCCCACCGCGGCGCCACGGTCTCGGGCACCATCTACCGCGACCTGCGCGACGACATCGTCTCCCTGCGGCGCAAGCCGGGCGAGCCGGTGATCGAGAAGGAGGTCGCGGAAACCTATGGCGTCAGCCGCACGCCCGTGCGCGAGGCGATGCTGAAGCTCGCCGACGAAGGTCTGGTGGAGGTGTTCCCGCAGTCCGGAACCTTCGTCGCCCGCATCCCGATCAGCGGCCTGCCGGAGGCCATCGCCATCCGCCGCGCGCTGGAGGAGGCCACCGTGCGCTACGCCGCCGAGCAGGCGAGCGGCAGCCAGGTGGCGCGGCTGCGCGCCAACCTGGAACTCCAGCGCGAGATGAAGGAGTCCGGCAATTTCGACGGCTTCCACGAGGCCGACGAGGCGTTCCACGCCCTGCTGGCGGAAATCTCCGGCTATCCCGGCTTCTGGGCGGTGACCCAGCAGGTGAAGCGGCAGGTCGACCGCTACCGCCACCTGACCTTGCCGGCGGCCGGCCGGATGGACAAGGCGCTGGCCGAGCATGGCGCCATCGTCGAGGCCGTCGCCGCCCGCGACCCCGACCGCGCGGTGGGCGAGCTGCGCCACCATTTGACCGACCTGCAGCTGGGCATCGCCGAGGTCCGGCGGAGCTATCCGCAATACTTCACGGAATGAGATTTCACGGAATGAGCGGGCGGGACGCGCTCAAACCTTGCGCGTCTCGTAATCGGTGAAGCTGGCGGCGCGCGGAGCATAGCCGCTGGCGAAATGGGCGGAGGAGACGATCATGTCGGCGGTGGCCTCGTTGCAGGCCATCGGGATGTTGTAGAGCGTCGCCAGCCGGGTCAGCGCCTTCACATCCACGTCGTGCGGCTGGGCGGTCATCGGATCGACGAAGAAGACCAGCAGGTCGATCCGCCCCTCCGCGATCATCGCACCGATCTGCTGGTCGCCGCCCAGCGGGCCGCTTTTCAACGGGGTGATGTCCAGGCCGGGATGGGCGGCGCGCACCTTCTGCCCGGTGGTGCCGGTCGCCCAGAAGGCATGGCCGTCCAGCGCGCCGATATTGGCGCCGATCCAGGCGATGAGGTCCGCCTTGCGGGCGTCATGGGCGACGAGGGCGATGCGCTTGCGGGGCTGCTGACTGGACATGACTGAACACTCCGGGCGAAGACCGTTCACTAATATATTACCTTTGAGGCCGACGCAACGCGGCCCCTCCGACCCTACCGCACTCCCCCTTCGGACCAGCGACTTTGTCGCACCCTCCGCCGCCTGAAATGTCCGGCACTCCATCATTAGAGCTTGCCCGGCTTACTAGTATATTAGTATGATGGCGCCAGACCTGCCGGGACGCCGGCTGCACAGATTTTAAAAGGACCTCTCCCATGAAAATCTCCGTCCGGCATGCCTCCCATCCCGACGCGGTCCGCGGCTTCGACACCGAGACGCTGCGCGACCATTTCCTGGTCCCGACCCTGTTCGAGGCTGACGAGACCGTCTTCACCTACAGCCACATCGACCGGTTCGTGGTCGGCGGCGCCATGCCGGTCGCCGGCCCGCTGAAGCTGGAGTCCTCCAAGGAAATCGGCTCGCCCAACTTCCTCGACCGGCGCGAGCTGGGCGTGGTCAATGTCGGCGGCGCCGGCCGCGTCACCGTCGACGGCGCCGTCTATGAACTGGCGCCGCGCGACGCGCTCTATGTCGCGATGGGCAGCAAGGACGTCGTCTTCGAAAGCCTGGACCGCCGCGAGCCGGCCAAGTTCTACCTGAACAGCACCCCCGCCCATGCGCGGTTCGAGACGATGAAGATCTCGATCGGCCAGGCCAAGGCCGTGCATCTCGGCGACCCGGCCCAGTCGAACGAGCGCACCATCTACCAGATGATCCACCCGGACGTGGTCCGCACCGCGCAGCTGGTGCTGGGCATGACGGTGCTGAAGCCGAACAACATGTGGAACACGATGCCGTGCCACACCCATGACCGGCGCTGCGAGGTCTATTTTTACTTCGATCTGCCGGAAGAGGCGCGCGTCGTCCACCTGATGGGCGAGCCGGAGCAGACCCGCCACATCGTGGTCGCCAACGAGCAGGCGGTGATCTCGCCGCCCTGGTCGATCCATTCCGGCGTCGGCACCCGCAACTACACCTTCATCTGGGCGATGGGCGGCGACAACCAGGACTTCACGGACATGGACTTCATCGCCATGGACCGCCTGCGCTGACGCGCCCCCCGATTTGAAACCAAACGATAAGAACGGGAACCGACCATGAGCATTTCGTTCGACCTGACCGGCAAGGTGGCGCTGGTCACCGGCGCCAACACCGGCATCGGCCAGGGCATCGCCGTGGCGATGGCCGAGGCCGGCGCCGACATTGCCGCTGTCGACGTCGTGTCGCTGGACGAGACCAAGGGTCTGGTCGAGGCGACCGGCCGCAAGTTCCTCGGCATCCACGCCGACCTGACCTCCATCGCCCCGGTCCAGGGGCTGGTGGAGGAGACGGTCGCCAAGCTCGGCGGGCTGGACATCCTGGTCAACAACGCCGGGATGATCCGTCGCGCCGATGCCGTCGACTTCAGCGAGGCCGACTGGGACGCCGTGATGAACCTCAACATCAAGACGGTGTTCTTCCTCTGCCAGGCCTTCGGCCGCTACGCCATCGGCGCCGGCCGCAAGGGCAAGATCATCAACATCGCGTCCATGCTGTCCTTCCAGGGCGGCATCCGCGTGCCGTCCTACACCGCCTCCAAGAGCGGCGTCGCCGGCATCACCAAGCTTCTGGCCTGCGAATGGGCCGGCAAGGGCATCAACGTGAATGCCATCGCGCCGGGCTATGTCGCCACCAACAACACCGCTGCTCTGCGCGCCGACGAGAACCGCAGCGCCGAGATCCTCGGCCGCATCCCGGCCGGCCGCTGGAGCATGCCGTCCGACATCGGCGGCCCGGCGGTGTTCCTGGCGTCGGATGCCGCCGACTACATCCACGGCACCATCCTGCCGGTCGACGGCGGCTGGCTGGCGCGCTGAGACAAAGCAGCCCTCCTCCGCCCCTCACGGGCGGAGGAGGGCTTTTCCATTGGGGAGGAAACCGGACGATGACCACCGCAACGGCGACCGATGTGTTCCTGACCGCGGGCGACATCCCGTGGCAGGATCTGGGCGACGGCGTGCGCCGCAAGATCCTCGGCTACAACGACACGATGATGATGGTGCGGGTGGAGTTCGAGGCCGGCGCCATCGGCGCGCAGCATCGCCATCCCCATGTCCAGTGCGCCGTGGTGGAGAAGGGTTCCTTCGACGTCACCATCGACGGCCGCACCAAGCGGCTGAACACCGGCGACGGCTATATGGTGCCGTCCAACGTCCTGCATGGCGTGGTGGCGCTGGAGCCGGGCATCCTGCTCGACATCTTCACGCCGATCCGCGAGGATTTCCTGGGCGAGCCGGTGGCCTACGCCGCCGAAGCCGACACGAAATAACTCCCCCGGTCACGGCGCAGGCCGGTTTTCGGACCGGCCCGGCGCCCCTGCCTTTTCAGATCGGCCTTTTCAGATCGGCCTTTTCAGATCGGGTCGCCCGGCGCCGTGAAATAGCGCGGGTAGTCGCGGCGGATGTCGGCGACCGAGATCTGCAAATCGTCCAGATGGTCGTCCAACGCCTTGATGGCGGCGGCGGGGTCGTTCGCCGCCATCGCGTCGAGGATGGCCGTGTGCTCGGCGATCACCTCGGCGATGCGGCCGCGCACCGGCAGGGTCAGCAGGCGGTAGCGGTCGATCTGCACCTTGGTCTGCTGGATCAGCGTCCAGAAGCCGGGATAGCCGGCGATCTCCGCGATCAGCGCGTGGAAGGCCTCGTCGGCCTGATGGAAGCCTTCATAGTTGGCAGTTTCCTGCATCTCGCGCTGCAATTCCAGATTGGCGCGCAAGGCGGCGATCTGGCTGCGGCTGGCGCGTGCCGCCGCATAGCGCACCGTCGCCTCCTCCAGCGCCTTGCGGATGGCGAAGGCTTCCGGCAGGGCGTCCAGCGGGATGCGCGACACGAAGGTGCCGGACTGCGGGAAAATCTCGATCAGCCCCTCGTCGGCCAGCTTCAGCACCGCCTCGCGCACCGGCGTGCGGCTGACGCCATAGGTCTCGGCGATCTGCTTCTCGGCGATGGCGTCGCCGGGCTTGCGCTTCAGCGAGACGATCTCGCCGCGCAGGTCGCGGTAGATGCGCGACGCGACGGTGGCGGCGCGGCGCGGCGGGCGCACCGCCGGGGCCGGGACCGCGCTGCGGCGCACAGCTGCGGAGGTCAGGCCGCCTTCATCCTCTGTCGTCGCGACCTTCTTCACCGATGGCTCCATTGCGGCAAACATACAGATGTCGTGGGGTGGCGGTCCGCCACCCGCGAGATGTTCCTCATCCCCAGCAATCTACCCGCCCCTCTTCGTCAACGTCAAATCCATCCCCAGCTTTCCCTGCGGCCCGGCCTTGTAGGCCGGCCTTGCGGGCCGGTTTCCTTCCGGATCGGGTGCGGCGACTGGGCGCAGCCTTCACCGGCCCAAATGCCCCTCCGGCAGAACGATTGGGCTTGCAATCAGATCTGATATATTAATATTATACGGCCAGCCGGTAGGGACGGTCCCCCGCACGGACCCCGCCTTTTCCCCACCCTGCTTTTGCTCTTCTCTTGCAGCGTAGAGGCTTCCGATGCTTCACCCCGACCGTCTTTTCCCGAGCGACCCGACGCAACGTGCCATCGCGCGCCGCCTGTACGGCGAAGTCGCCGCCCTGCCGATCGTCAGCCCGCACGGCCACACCGATCCGTCCTGGTTCGCGCAGAATGAGGCGTTCCCCGATCCGGCGAGCCTGTTCGTCAAGCCCGACCATTATGCATTCCGCATGCTCTACAGCCAGGGAATTCCGCTGGAGCAGCTGGGCGTTCCGCGCAAGGACGGCGGCGAGACCTCGACCGATTCGCGCGCCATCTGGCGCCTGCTGGCCAGCAACTGGCACCTGTTCCGCGGCACGCCGACCTCGATGTGGCTGACCCATGCCTTCGAGACGGTGTTCGGCGTCACCGAGCGCCTGAGCGCCGCCAGCGCCGACCGCATCTACGACCAGATCGAAGAGTGCCTGCGCAAGCCGGAATACCGTCCGCGCGCCCTGTTCGAGCGCTTCAACCTCGAAGTGCTGGCGACCACCGAATCGCCGCTCGACCCGCTGGTCCACCACAAGGCGATCCGCGAGAGCGGCTGGAAGGGCCGGGTCATCACCGCCTTCCGTCCCGACCCGGTCGTCGATCCGGAGTTCGAGGGCTTCCGCGACAACCTCGCCGAGCTGGCCCGCATCACCGGCAAGGACACCGCGACCTGGGACGGCTACCTCGCCGCGCTGGCCGACCGCCGCCTCTATTTCAAGAGCTATGGCGCCACCTCGACCGACCACGGCCACCCGACGGCGGCGACCGCCGATCTGGCCCGCGCGGAAGCCGAGAAGCTGTTCGACATCGTGCGGCGCGGCGGTGCGACGGCCGAGGAATCCGAGCTGTTCCGCGCCCAGATGCTGACCGAAATGGCGCGGATGAGCCTGGAGGACGGTCTGGTCATGCAGATCCACCCCGGCAGCTTCCGCAACCACAACGACGTGGTGTTCCAGCGCTTCGGCCGCGACAAGGGCGCCGACATCCCGAGCGGCACCGAGTATGTGCGGGCGCTGAAGCCGCTGCTCGACCGCTTCGGCAACGAGCGCGACCTGACCATCATCCTGTTCACGCTGGATGAGGACAGCTATTCCCGCGAGCTGGCGCCGCTCGCCGGCCATTACCCGGCACTGCGCGTCGGCCCGGCCTGGTGGTTCCACGACAGCCCCGAGGGCATGCGCCGCTACCGCGAGATGATCACGGAGACCGCCGGCTTCTACAACACGGTCGGCTTCAACGACGACACCCGCGCCTTCTGCTCGATCCCGGCCCGCCACGACGTGTCGCGCCGCGTCGATTGCAGCTTCCTCGCCCGTCTGGTCTCCGAGCACCGGATGGAAGAGGACGAGGCCGCGGACCTGGCCGTCGACCTCGCCTACCGCCTCGCCAAGAACGCCTACAAGCTGTAACGGGCAAGCTGTGACTGCCCGGCCGCGCCGGACCCGTTCCGGCGCGGCCCAGCTTCCTTCTCAAGGACATCTTCCCATGGCATCGCTGACCATCCGCCTGCACCCCGCCGACAACGTCGTCGTCGCCGGCGCCGACCTCGAATCCGGCATCCTTCTGCCGGCAACCGAAGTCGCGACCACCGGGCCGGTGGCGGCCGGGCACAAGGTCGCGGTGCGCGCCATCGCGCTGGGCGAACCGGTGCGCAAATACAATCAGGTCATCGGCTTCGCCACCGCGGCGATCCAGCCGGGCGACCATGTCCACGTCCACAACATGGGCATGGGCAGCGATTTCGAGCGCGATTACGCCTTCGGCGCCGACGTCCACCCGGTCGAACCGATCCCGGAGGCCGAGCGCGCCACCTTCCAGGGCATCGTTCGCCCGGACGGCCGCGTCGCCACCCGCAACTACATCGGCGTGCTGACCTCGGTGAACTGCTCCGCCACCGCGGCGCGGATGATCGCCGACCATTTCCGCGGCTCCGCGCTGGCCGCCTACCCCAACATCGACGGCGTCGTCGCGCTCACCCACGGCTACGGCTGCGGCATGGCCGGCAGCGGCGAGGTGATGGACACGCTGCGCCGGACCATCGCCGGCTATGCCCGCCACCCGAATTTCGCCGCGGTGATCCTGCTCGGCCTCGGCTGCGAGGTGAACCAGATCGACAAGCTGATGGAGGCCACCGGCCTTGAGGAAGGCGCCCGCGTCATCCCCATCGGCATCCAGGACATGGGCGGCACCGCCGCCGCGGCCCGCGAGGGCATCCGCCGGATCGAGGCGCTGCTGTCGGAGATCAACGACGTCACCCGCCAGACCCTGCCGGCCAGCCACCTGACGCTGGCGCTGCAATGCGGCGGCTCCGACGGCTATTCGGGCATCACCGCCAACCCGGCGCTGGGCTATGCCGTCGACCTGCTGGTCCGCAACGGCGGCACCGCGGTGCTGAGCGAGACGCCGGAGGTTTACGGCGCCGAGCATCTGCTGACCCGCCGCGCCGTCCGCCGCGAAGTGGGCGAGGCGCTGGTCGAGCGCATCGGCTGGTGGGAGGAGTACACCAGCCGCACCGGCGGCGAGATGAACAACAACCCGTCGCCCGGCAACAAGAAGGGCGGCCTGACCACCATCCTGGAGAAGTCGCTGGGCGCGGTCGCCAAGGGCGGCACCACCCCGATGACCGCCGTCTACCGCTATGCCGAGCCGATCACCGACAAGGGCTTCGTCTTCATGGATACGCCCGGCTACGATCCGGTGTCGGCGACCGGACAGGTGGCGGGCGGCGCCAACGTGCTGTGCTTCACCACCGGCCGCGGCTCGGTCTTCGGCTGCAAGCCGACGCCCAGCCTGAAGCTGGCGACCAACAGCACCTTGTTCCGCCGGATGCCGGACGACATGGACATCGATTGCGGCGCCATCGCCACCGGCGATGCCTCCATCGAGGAAATCGGCCGCGCCATCTTCCAGCTGGTGCTCGACACCGCGTCGGGCCGCAAGACCAAGAGCGAGGAACTCGGCGTCGGCGCCGACGAATTTGCTCCTTGGCAGATGGGAGCGGTTATGTAAGGGGTCCGCCCCCTTAACCATGACCGTTGAAGAGCCGGCGCCATGCCCGACAGTTCCACCTCCCGCACCGATACCGACACCGGCCCCTCGCCGGTGAATGCGCCGCAGACCCCGATCCAGCCGACGGTCAATCCGCAGGCCGGATCCGGGTCCAAGGGCACGGAGCCGATGCGGGCGATCCTGCTGGTGGTGCTGGGGGTGGCCTGCCTGTCCTGCTCCGACGCCACGGCGAAATATCTCGGCCGGACCCTGCCGCCGGCCGAGATCGCCTGGATGCGCTATGTCGTCTTCACAGCATTGGTGATGCCGCTGGCGCTTCGCGGCGGTTCGCTGAACGTGCTGAAGACGACGCGGCCGGGGCTTCAAGTGGTGCGCGGCCTCGGCATGCTGGGCTCGGCGCTGTTCTTCATCATGGCGATGCAGCATCTGCCGCTGGCCGAGGCCGCGGCGATCAGCTTCGTCTCCCCCGTCTTCGTCACCGTGCTGTCGATCCTGCTGCTGGCCGAGAAGGTCGGCGTCCGCCGCTGGGCGGCGCTGCTGGTCGGGCTGGCCGGCGTCATCATCGTCATCCGGCCGGGGGCCGATGGGTTCCAGCCGGCCTCGCTGCTGCCGATCCTGACCGCCTTCAGCTGGGCCCTGGGGCTGGTGGCGACGCGCAAGATGACGGTGCAGGAGAACCCGCTGACCACCATGGTGTGGAGCGCGCTCACCGGCCTGATCGCCCTGACGGCGCTGCTGCCGCTGCATGCGGCGTGGCCGACCCCGTGGGAGATGCTGCTGGGGGCTTTCATCGGGCTGGTCTACACGGCGGCGCAATGGCTGCTGATCCTGGCCTACCGCCAGGGCGAGGCCTCGGTGCTGGCGCCCTTCACCTACGTCCAGCTGATCTGGTCCACGGCGCTGGGGTTCCTCGTCTTCGGCGCGGTGCCCGACCATTGGACCTTCGTCGGCACCGGCGTGATCATCGCCAGCGGACTCTACACCGCGCACCGCGAACGGATGCGGGCGCGGGAACGCCGTTCTATTGCCTGAAATGGGATTTGCCGGGGCCATCCCCGGCTTGTGGAGAGGAAGCATGACCGACACGCCCAACCGCGTCGCCGCCCTTGGCGAATGCATGATCGAGATGTTCCGGCGGCCGGACGGGTCGCTGACCATGGGGTTCGGCGGCGACACGCTGAACACCGCGGTCTATCTGGCGCGTCTGGGCACGCCGGTCGACTATGTCACCGCGCTCGGCGACGACAGCATCAGCGACGACATGGTGGCGGCCTGGGCGGCGGAAGGCGTCGGCACCGGGCATGTGCTGCGCGTGCCGAACCGCCTGCCCGGCCTCTACCTGATCGAAACCGATGCCAGCGGCGAGCGCCGCTTCCTCTACTGGCGCGACCGGGCGCCGGCGCGCGAGCTGTTCGCCCTGCCCCAGACGCCGGAACTGTCCAAGGCGCTGGAGGGCTACGGCATCGTCTACCTGTCCGGCATCAGCATCGCCATCCTGGGCGAGCAGGGCCGCGAGCGCCTCTTCGAGGTGCTGGAGCGGGTGCGGGCGCAGGGCGGCAAGGTCGCCTTCGACACCAACTGGCGCCCGCGCCTGTGGCCGGACCTCGACACCGCCCGGGCCGCCTTCGACCGCATGCTGGCGCTGACCGACATCGCGCTGCCCGGCGTCACCGACCTGCGCGACCTCTATGGCGACGCCGATGCCGACGCCGTTCTGGCCCGCGTCCGCAAGGCCGGCGTCGCCGAGATCGTCCTGAAGCTGGAACAGCCCGGCTGCGTGGTGATCGAGAATGGCGAGGCGGTCGAGGTGCCGGCGCAGAAGGTCGCCACGGTGGTCGACACCACAGCGGCCGGCGACAGCTTCAGCGCGGGTTATCTCGCTGCCCGCCTGCGCGGCGAAGGTCCGGCCGACGCCGCCCGCGCCGCCCACACGCTGGCTGCCGCCGTCATCCAGCACCGCGGCGCCATCATCCCGCGCGACGCAATGCCGGTCTGAGCAGGTCCAGGCTCCCGGTTCAGCCTTCCGCCGCCAGTTCGCGGCGGAAGGCGCGGCCCGCCATCCGGGCGACGACGGTAAGCGCCTCCTCGCCCATGCCGTCGCGCGCCGCCGCCGACATTCCCTTCATCGTGATTGCGACGAAGTCCGCCAGCGCGTCGGCCCGTTCCGGCTGCTCCGTGGCGATGAAGTCGCGGATCGCCGACACGCCGGCCTTTCCCATCGTCCGGGCCAGTGCGGCCGCCTCCGGGTCGGCGCTGTTGCGCGCCCCGTCGAGCACCAGACAGCCCGCCACCCCGTTGCGCTCCGGATAGAGCCGCGCCGCCAGCAGCAGCGTCCGCTCGATCACCTCGGCCATGCCGCCGCCCTCGGCCTGCGCGCGGGCGAAGATGTTGGCCTCCCCCGCCGCATAGCGCCGCAGCGCCCGCTCGAACAGCCCGGCCTTGCTGCCGAAGGCGGCATAGAAGCTCGGCGGCTTGATCCCCAGCTCCGCCCCCAGCTCGGCGACCCCCACCGCGTCGTAGCCGCGCGCATGGAACAGCCTCATCGCGGTCTCGACGGCCTCGTCCACATCGAAGGACCGCCGCCGTCCGCGAGCCCCGGAATTTTCTGTAGCGGTCACTATATTTTCTCCTTGCGCAAATCCCTCTCCTGCATTTATATAGCGATCACTACATTTTATCAAGGAGCACATCATGGGTGAGTTCACCGGCCGCAAGATCCTGGTCCTCGGCGGCAGCCGCGGCATCGGCAAGGCCATCGTCCGCCGCTTCGCCAAGGCCGGCGGCACGGTCGCCTTCACCTATGCCGGGTCGAAGGACGCCGCCGAGGCGCTGGCCGCCGAAACCGGTTCGGAGGCCATCCGCACCGACAGCGCCAACCGCGACGCCCTGATCGCCACGGTGGCCGACCGCGGCGCGCTGGACGTGCTGGTCGTCAATGCCGGCACGGCGATCCTCGGCGATCCGCTGACCTTCGATCCCGACGCGGTCGACCGGATGATCGACATCAACGTCCGCGCGCCCTACCACGCGGCGGTCGAAGCGGCCCGGCGCATGAACGACGGCGGGCGCATCATCGTCATCGGTTCGGTCAACGGCGACCGCATGCCGTTTGCCGGCGGGGCCGCCTACGCCCTGACCAAGGCGGCGGTCCAGGGCATGGTGCGCGGCCTCGCCCGCGATTTCGGCGACCGCGGCATCACCGTGAACGCCATCCAGCCGGGTCCGACCCATAGCGACATGAACCCGGCCGACGGTCCGATGGCGCCCGCCATGCACAGCTTCATGGCGATCAAGCGCCACATCGACGCCGACGAGGTCGCCGAACTGACCGCCTATGTCGCCGGCCCGCATGCCGCGATGATCACCGGCTCGTTCCAGACCATCGACGGCGGCTTCGGCGCCTGACCGTCGGGGTCGATTGCCGTCGAAACCAAGCCCGCCCCGTCCCGGCCGTCATCCCCCGCCTTCGCGGGAGATGACGGCCGGGACGTTTTCTTCTGCACTCAAGCCCGGCTCCCCACCGGCCCACAGCCATGACGGGAATGAGGGCGCCTTTGTCACACCCGGATCCGAACGGGGGATGAGCGAAATTGCTTGCCGCGCTAGCTGATATATTAGTATTCTGAGGCATGTGCTTCTGAGGAGGCTGGACGCCATGCCATCGGGCAACCCGCCGGCCAAAACCGGTTCCATCGCGGCGACACCGCCATTGACCATGCCATCGACACCGCCGACCATGCCGGCGAAGGCCGCCGCGCTGCTGGTCCGCCCACCGGCGCGCCGGGACATGCGGCGCGGCCCGACCGCCGCCGACGCCATCCACCGCGACCTGCGGGCGGAGATCGTCTCGCTGAAACGCAAGCCGGGCGAGCCCATCGCCGAAAAGCAGATCGCCGAGGCCTATGGCGTCAGCCGCACGCCGGTGCGCGAGGCGGTGCTGCGGCTGGCCGACGAGGGGCTGATCGAGATCTTCCCGCAATCCGGCACCTTCGTCGCCCGCATCCCGCTGGGCGCCCTGCCGGAAGCCGGCGTGATCCGCAAGGTGCTGGAGCGGGCGACCGTGCGCTTCGCCGCCGAACGCGCCAGCCGCAGCCAGATCGCCGCCCTGCGCGCCTGCCTGGAGCACCAGCGCGAGGTCGATGCGGTGGGCGACGCCGACGGATTCCATCAGGCCGACGAGGCTTTCCACGCCCAGATCACCGAGATGGCGGGATATCCCGGCTTCTGGGGGATCATCCAGCAGGCCAAGGTCCAGCTCGACCGCTGCCGCCGCCTGACCCTGCCGGTCCCCGGCCGCATGCGCACGGTCATCGCCGAGCATGAGGCCATCGTCGAGGCCATCGCCGGCCACGACCCCGACCGGGCCGAACAGAGCCTGGTGCGCCATCTGGACAATCTGCAGATCACGGTGGACGACGTGCGCAACGCCGCCCCGCTCTATTTCTCCGGCAGCCTGACCGCCGACGTCGCTGTCGGGACGACCACCCTGGACGGAGCGCTTCGATGACCGGTTCCCGTCGCCGCATCGGTGTCGTCGGCCTCGGCATGGCGTCGGCGCCGCACGCGCAGAGCCTGATCGATCTGGCCGACCGGGTGGAGGTGGCGGGCTGCTTCAGCCCGTCGGCCGACCGCCGCGCCGCCTTCGCCGCCCGCCACGGCCTGCCGGAGGTCGACCGGCTGGAAAGCCTGCTGGACGACCCGACTCTGTCGGCCGTCCTGCTGCTGACCCCGCCCGACAGCCATGCCGCCCTGGTGGCGCGCTGCGCCGCCGCCGGCAAGCATGTGCTGCTGGAAAAGCCGTTGGACGCCACGCCGGAGGGCGCGCGGGCGGTGGTCTCCGCGATGGAGGATGCCGGGCTGACGCTGGGCGTGGTGTTGCAGCACCGCTTCCGCGCCTCGGTCGAGCGGCTGGCGGCGCTGATGCGCGACGGCGCGCTGGGCCGGCCGCTGACCGCGGCGGTGTCGGTGCGCTGGTGGCGCGACAATGCCTATTACGCCCAGCCCGGCCGCGGCATGAAGGCGCGCGACGGCGGCGGCGTGCTGCTGACCCAGGCGATCCACACGCTGGACGCCTTCGTCGGCCTCGTCGGCCTGCCGGACCGGGTCGCCGGATTCGCCACCACCAGCGCCCTGCGCAGATTGGACCCGGCTGTGGGCATGGACACGGAGGATGCGGTCGCCACGGCCCTGCGCTACGGCAACGGCATGCTGGCGACCGTGAACGCCACCACCGCCGTCTATCCGGGCTATCCGGAGCGGATCGAGATCGCCGGGACCGGGGGCTCCGCCGTGCTGGCCGGCGACCGGCTGGAGGTGCAGTTGGTCACTGGCGAGCGCATAACCGCCGGGGCGGACGGCGCCACGCTGGGCGGCGGCGCCGACCCGATGGCCTTCTCCCACCAGCATCACCGCGCGGTGCTGTCCGACTTCCTCGACGCGCTGGACGACGGACGCCGGCCGCGGGTGGACGGGCGCGAGGCGCTGAAGGTCCACCGGCTGATCGAGGCCATGCTTGCAGCGTCGGGCCGCGGCGAAACCGTGGAGGTCGGCACGCCCTGATCGGCAGCCCCACCGGAACTCCCACCGGCCGCAAGCGCGGCCTTGCGCAATCCACAGCTTTGGCGTAAAGCGCCAGAACCAGGCCGGGCCCCTCTGGCAACCTTCACCGGTTGCGATGTCGGACTGGGAACATCAGGAGCGGCCCGCGCCTTTTGCCCTTGACCGGCGCTTCCCGTCCGACGCCCTCGGCGCGGCCCGGCCGGTCATCGGAAGACCCCGTGCGGCCTCTCCTCCCACACTGATCGTGATGCGAGGACTCGTGCCCAAATGACGGAACTCTTCACCACCGACGCGCTGTTCGCGCTGCTCCAGGTCATCATGATCGATCTGGTGCTGGCCGGCGACAACGCCATCGTCATCGGCCTGGCCGCCGCCGGCCTGCCGAAGGACCAGCGCGGCAAGGCGATCCTGATCGGCATCCTGGCCGCCACCGTGCTGCGCATCGGCTTCGCCGCCGTCACCACCCAGCTTCTCCAGATCATCGGGCTGCTGCTGGCCGGCGGCGTGCTGCTGCTGTGGGTGTGCTGGAAGATGTGGCGCGAGCTGCGCCAGTCCCAGGACGAGGACGAGGCGGTCGAGTCGCTGGAGAACGATGACGCCGCGGCGTCCGGCCCGCGCAAGACGCTGGGTCAGGCGGTCTGGCAGATCGTCGTCGCCGACGTGTCGATGTCGCTCGACAATGTGCTGGCCGTCGCCGGGGCGGCGCGCGAGCATCTGGGGGTGCTGGTCATCGGCCTGACCCTGTCGATCGCCCTGATGGGCCTCGCCGCCAGCTTCATCGCCCGCATCCTGCACAAGCATCGCTGGCTGGCCTATGTCGGCCTCGCCATCATCCTCTATGTCGCCCTGCACATGATCTATCGCGGCGCCCTGGAGGTGTGGCCCCTGGTGAACGGGCACGCCTGACCGGCCCGCCTTTAGAGTCTGTCTGGTGCCTATTGAAGCACCAGACAGACTCTAAGCTTTTGGTTTTCCGTGTGATTCACGCTTCAAGCGATTCCGCTTGAAGCGATCACACTCTAAAGGACCGACGGCGTCCGTCGCCGCATCCGGGTGACTGGGGGGAGGAGCTGCGGCGGACGCTGGGGCCGAATGTCGCACCCGCCCCCCTGCGGCGATCCGTGGTCTGGCCGAAACCCGCCCCGGCAGTCACTTTGTTCCTCTCCCCGCAATCCTGATCGCGATAAAGTCCGAACGGTTGTTGCCGCTTTGAACTTTCAGGGTTGCGCGCAGATTGATATACTAATATCCTAAGTACAGTGAACAGGGGGCGGCGCAAGGGTAGCCGGGGGGCTGAAGGAGGATGGGGGCAGGGCCGGTGTCGGCCATGCATGGTGCCCGGTTTGCGCGCCGCGCTGTCGCAGCGCTGCGAAATCCGGCCGCCGCAAGTCCCACCTTCCACGCTTCGTCTGTCACCGGTCCACGGTACGTGCAGTCGAGTGTGCAGGGCGGCCCGTCGCCTTCAGGCCAACGGGCAACGCCAGAACAAGAAAGGGCGGGCCGCAACAGGCTTCGTCCCCACCATCAGGAGGAGAACCTATGAAGTTTTCGCTGACTTCGGTCCGCACCGCGCTGCTGGCCGCCTGTGCCGTCTGCGGCATCCTGGCCACCCCGATGCTGTCTGCGCCGGCCGACGCGCGCGACTTCCGGTCCGCCGACATCCACCCGACCGACTACCCGACCGTCGAGGCGGTCCGCTATGTCGGCAAGCTGGTGGCCGAGCGCAGCAACGGCAAGCTCGGCATCAAGGTGTTCCCGAACGGCGCGCTCGGCACCGAAAAGGACACCATCGAGCAGCTGAAGATCGGTGCGCTGGAGATGATGCGCATCAACGTGGCGCCGCTGAACAACGTGGTGCCGGAGACGATGGTCACGGCGCTGCCCTTCATCTTCCGCGACACCGGCCACATGCGCCGTGTCCTGGACGGCCCGATCGGCGACGAGATCCTGGCGGCGATGGAAAGCCAGGGCATGATCGGCCTGGCCTTCTACGACAGCGGCTCGCGCAGCATGTATTCGGCCGCCAAGCCCTACAAGACGCTGGCCGACATGAAGGGCGCCAAGATCCGCGTCCAGCAGTCCGACCTGTTCGTCGCCATGATCCAGGCGCTGGGCGCCAACGCCACGCCGATGCCCTTCGGCGAGGTCTACACCGCACTGAAGACCGGCATCGTCGATGCCGCCGAGAACAACTACCCGTCCTACGAATCCTCCCGCCACTTCGAGGCGGCCAAGTACTTCACCCTGACCGAACACGCGATGGCGCCGGAAGTGCTGGTCTTCTCCAAGGTCGCCTGGGACCGCCTGTCGAAGGACGATCAGGCCACGGTCCGCAAGGCCGCCAAGGACTCCGTGCCCTACATGCGCAAGCTGTGGGACGAGCGCGAGCTGAAGTCCAAGGAGATCGTGACCCAGGCCGGCGCCCAGATCGTCGAGGTTCCGAACAAGCAGGAATTCATCGACGCCATGAAGCCGGTCTACACCCAGTTCGCGAACACGCCGAAGCTGCAGAGCCTCGTCCAGCGCGTCCAGGAAACCAAGTAACGACTTTTCTGTAACGCCAAGAACGAGGCGGCGCGCGGCTTCGTCCCGTCCGGGACGGACCGCGCACCGCCGGGGTCTCAGGAGTGGGGAGCCGCAGCATGGATATCGAGCTGCAAGCAATGGACGTCAGCCCGCCGCATGCGGCCGGCTGGTTGACCCGCATGAACGCGGCGCTGGCCAAAACCGGCATGTATGCCGCCATCATCGGCCTGATGATGATCGTGTGCGTCGTCTTCTATCAGGTGTTCGGCCGCTATGTGCTGAACAGCTCGCCGACCTGGGCGGAAAGCCTGGCCATCGTGCTGGTGCTCTACGTCACGCTGATCGGCGCCGCCGTCGGCGTCCGCGATGCCGGCCACATCGGTCTGGAGTCGCTGCTGGTGATGCTGTCGGACAGCGCACGCCGCAAGATGGACGTGCTGATCTACGCCCTGGTCGGCATCTTCGGCGCCTGCATGGCCTACAACGGCTGGATCCTGGGCAGCTCGGTCGCCTCCTACACCATCCCGAACCTGCATGTCTCCGAAGCCGTGCGCTACGTGCCGCTGGTGCTGTCGGGCGTGCTGATCGTTTCGTTCTCCATCGAGCATATCGTCGCCATCGTGCGCGGCGAGGAGGTCAAGCCGTCATGGAACTGACCATCCTTTCGATCACCTTCTTCGGCTTCCTCATCCTCGGCATTCCGGTCGCCTTCGCCATCGGCCTGTCGGCGCTCTGCACCATCCTCTATGAAGGCCTGCCGGTCGCGGTGGTCTTCCAGCAGATGATGTCGGGGATGAACGTCTTCTCGTTCCTCGCCATTCCCTTCTTCGTCTTCTCCGGCGAGCTGATGCTGCATGGCGGCGTCGCCGACAAGATCGTCACCGCGGCCAAGAGCATGGTCGGCCACATCCGCGGCGGGCTGGGCATGTCCAACGTGGTGGCCTGCACGCTGTTCGGCGGCGTCGCCGGATCGCCGGTCGCCGACGTGTCGGCCATGGGCGCCGTGATGATCCCGATGATGAAGCGGGAAGGCTACCACGCCGATTACGCGGTCAACGTCACCACCCACGCCGCACTCGTCGGCGCACTGATGCCGACCAGCCACAACATGATCATCTATGCGCTGGCCGCCGGCGGAAAGGCGTCCATCGGCGCGCTGATCGCCGCGGGCCTGATGCCGGCGCTGCTGCTGATGGTCTGCAACCTGGGTGCGGCCTATTACGTCGCGGTGAAGCGCGGCTATCCCAAGGGGACCTTCCCCGGCTGGGACATCCTGGCGCATTCCTTCGCCGCCGCGGCGCCGGGCCTGCTGATCGTCGTCATCATCCTGGCCGGCATCACCACCGGCGTATTCACCGCGACCGAGTCGGCCTCGGTGGCCGTGATCTACGCGCTGCTGCTGACCACCTTCGTCTACCGCACGCTGAGCTGGGAGAAGTTCCTGGCCGCCGCCGCCAAGACGGTGAAGACCACAGGCGTGGTGCTGCTGCTGATCGGCGTGTCGACCATGTTCCAGTACCTCATGGGTCTCTATGAGGTGGCGGACATGACCGGCGAGCTACTGGCCGGCGTGTCGACCAACCCGCTGATGATCTTCCTGCTGATCAACATCATCCTGTTCCTGCTGGGCACCTTCATGGACATGGCCAGCACGATCCTGATCTGCACGCCGATCTTCCTGCCGATCGCCATGCAGTACGGCATGGACCCGGTGCAGTTCGGCATCGTCATGCTGATCAACTGCGCGCTCGGCCTGAACACCCCGCCGGTCGGCACCACTCAGTTCATCGGCTGCGCCATCGGCGGCGTGTCGGTGGGCGAGGTGATGCGCTCCATCACGCCCTTCTACGGGGCGCTGTTCGTGGCGCTGCTGCTGGTCACCTATGTCCCGGCCTTCTCGCTGTGGCTGCCGCGCATGCTGATGCACTGAGGCGGACCGGGAAACAGGCGGCGCTCCCGCACCCCTGAACGACTTCTCTCCTGGACTGGGCCATCGGGATCTTCCCGATGGCCCTGTTTTTTTGTGTGCGTTCCGTCCGACTGCGCCGGCCGCTCTCCCGAATTGGTGGTAGTTGTTGGGCGATGTCCCCCAATCTGGGAAAAGAGTGGCAAGCCGGGGCAACAAACCCGACCGGCCGGATGGCGTCGAAATCGGAAGAGACCGCACCGCTTTCGCTATGACGGAGAAAACAGATCGCCCGGCCGGAGTGGATGCTTCCCAAGGAATGATGGGCTTATTGGATGTTGTTTGGTGGACGTGATCCCGTACATCACAGAACGCGCAAACGACTTCCAACAATTCCCCAGAAAGGGGTTTTCATGCACGGGATCATTCTTGCCGACGCCGCTCTGGCCGACATCGATGCGCTGATCGGCCGGCACGCGCCGGACGTGACGGTGGTCCGGGTCGCCGCGGACGAGGACGCCCTGGGCCTGCTGGCCGACGCCCTGGAGGCCGCCCGCGAGGCAGGCCCGGCGGCGGTCCACCTGATCGCCCATGGCGCGCCCGGTGTGGTGAAGCTGGGGGCGACGCCGCTCGACACCAGCGCCCTGTTCGACCGCCGCTGGCCCGATGCGACCGGCTGCGAGATCCTGATCCATGCCTGCGACGTCGGCGCCGGACGCAACGGCCGCCGCTTCGTGGAGCGTCTGGCCGCCGTCACCGGTGCCCGCGTCGCCGCCGCCAGCCATCCGGTCGGTCATGCCGACCAGGGTGCGTCCTGGGATCTCGACGTGGTGACCGGCCCGATCCTGGCGGCCCGCCCGTTCGCAGGCGCCGAGGCTTGGCCGCATCGTCTGGCCTACAGCGGCACCGCCACCAGCGGCAACGACACGCTGATCGGCGACAACAGCGGCAACACCATCAACGGGCTGGCCGGCAACGACAGCATCGTCGGCGGCACCGGCAACGACAGCCTGATCGGCGGTATCGGCAACGACACGCTGGTTGGCGGCGGCAACACCGGCCAGTCGGCCGGCGACACCATGAATGGCGGGCTGGGTGCCGATCACTATGTCGGCGGCAGCGGCTTCAACATCGTCACCTACGAGAACGCCACCAGCGGCCTGACGCTGGACCTGACCAACGGCGCCAACAACACCGGCGAGGCCGCCGGCGACACCTTCGTCAACATCCAGCGCTGGATCGGCTCCGAATATGCCGACAGCCTGACCGCCGGCGACACCGCCGTCTGGTTCTGGGGCCATGGCGGCAACGACGTCGAGCATGGCGGTGCCGGCGACGACACGCTGGAGGCCGGCGACGGCAACGACAGCGTCTTCGGCGGCGGCGGCAACGACCTGATGTACGGCCGCGCCGACAACGACCAGCTCCACGGCGAACTCGGCAACGACACGGTGGCCGGCGGCGGCGGTGCCGACCTGATCTACGGCGACGCCGGCAACGACCTGCTGAAGGGCGACTGGGAGCGCGACACCGTCTATGGCGGCGACGGCGACGACACCATCCTGGCCGGCATCGTCAGCTCCGGCAGCTATGCCCAGACCCAGAACGACCTGATCTATGGCGATGCCGGCAACGACCGCTACATCGTGGTCAGCCAGTACGATGCCGGGACCGTCAGCTTCGACGGCGGCGCCGGCACCGACACGCTGGAGCTGCGGTCGGACAATCTGACCAGCTACAACGGCTACAATCTCGAATATTACAACGACGTCGCCTCGCCGAAGATCGACATCAGCGGCATGACGCTGACCAGCGTCGAGACGCTCGCCCTGACCGGCAGCCAGCGCCACACCGTGACGATGACCGCAGCCCAGGGCAACGGCTTCGGCAGCATCACCGGCGCCGTCACCGGCGACGCCTTCGCCATCGTCGGCGCCTCGCTGTCGGGGACGGTCGGCAGCGGCAACGGCAGCACGCTGACCGCCGGCAAGGTCCAGGCGGAGACGGTGAACGGCGTCACGCTGGTCCATGTCGGGCTCGACGGCACCGCCGGCTCCGACCTGACGCTCCGCATCTCCGGCAGCTTCGCCGCGTCCAACATCAGCCTGTCCGGCAACACCATCACGCTGGGCCAGGGCAGCGGCTCGACCGGCGGCGGCGATACCGGCGGCGGCAGCACGGGTGGCGGCAGCACCGGCGGTGGGACGGGCGGCACGGGCGGCCAGACGCTGACCGGCACCGACGGCCGCGACTATCTCACCGGCGGCAGCGGCAACGACACCATCATCAGCAACGCCGGCAACGACTACATGACCGGCGGCGCCGGCAGCGACACCTTCGTCTTCAAGCCGGGCGACGGCTGGGACTATGTCGGCGACTTCCAGGCCGGCACCGGCGGCGACGTGCTGAACGTCGCGGGCTGGGGCGGCTTCAAGGACTTCGCGTCGGTGATGGCCGTCACCGTGCAGGACGGCGCCAACACCGTCGTGAATTTCGACGGCAACAACAGCGCCATCCTCGCCAACGTCACCCGCGGCAGCCTGACCGCCGCCAACTTCTCCTTCACCGCGACCGGCGGCGGCACGGGCGGTTCGACCGGCGGCGGCTCCACCGGCGGCACGCCGGGCCAGACCATCACCGGCACCTCGGCCGGCGAGTATCTGGCCGGCGGCAGCGGCAACGACACGATCACGGGCAATGCCGGCAACGACTACATGATCGGCGGCGCCGGGCGCGACACCTTCGTCCAACATGCCAGCGACGGCTGGGACGTCATCGGCGACTTCCAGGCCGGCACCGGCGGCGATGTGATCGACATCCGCAGCATCAGCGGCTTCACCAGCCTGAACAGCGTGCTGACCCACTCGACGCAGGACGGCGCCGACCTGTCCATCGACCTGGGTGCGTTCAACTCGATCAAGCTGATGGGCGTCGACCGCAACAGCCTGACCGCGGAGAACTTCCTGTTCGCCAGCTCGGTGGGGTGATTGGAGGGAAGGCTCCCTCTCCCGTCCCGGGAGAGGGAGCCTTTTTGCTTACCGCTCCACCGCGACCGGGACGTTCAGGGCGTTGCGTTTCGACACCGCCTCGTAGACCGGCGGGAAGGCGGGGCGGTTGATGTAGCGGCCGGCGCCGCGCACCGCGCGGCTCTCGCCCAGGGCGTGGACGATGCGGCCCTGGCTCAGCGTGTAGGCCGGGGTGCCGGTGACGGTCATGCCTTCGAAGATGTTCAGGCCGACCTTCTGCATCTGGGTCTTGGCCGAGATGGTCTTGGTCGCCTTCGGGTCCCACACCACCAGATCGGCATCGGCCCCGACGCTGACCGAGCCCTTGCGCGGGTAGAGGTTGAAGATCTTCGCCGCGTTGGCGGAGGTCACCGCGACGAACTCGTTCATCGTCAGCCGGCCGGTGTTGACGCCGTGGGTCCACAGCGCCGTCATGCGGTCCTCAATGCCGGCGGTGCCGTTCGGGATCCTGGTGAAATCGTTGCGGCCCATCGCCTTCTGCTCCGCGCAGAAACAGCAATGGTCGGTGGCGGTGGTGTGCAGGTGCCCCGCCTGGAGACCGCGCCACAGGGCATCCTGATGCTCCTTGGGGCGGAAGGGCGGGCTCATGACGTGGCCGGCGGCGAAGTCCCAGTCGGGGCTGCGGTAGACGCTATCGTCGATCAGCAGATGGCCGGCCAGCACCTCGCCGAACACCCGCTGGCCGTCGTTCTGGCCGCGCTCGATGGCGGCGAGCGCTTCCCTCGCCGAGACATGGACGATGTAGACCGGCACGCCGAACACCTTCGCCACCTGGATGGCGCGGTTGGCGGCCTCGCCCTCCACCTCCGGCGGGCGGGAGAGCGGGTGGGCCTCCGGCCCGGTCAGGCCCTGGGCCAGCAGCTTCTTCTGGAGTTGGAAGACCAGCTCGCCGTTCTCGGCATGGACGGTGGGGATGGCGCCGAGTTCCAGGCAGCGCTGGAAGCTGTTCACCAGCGTCTCGTCGTCGGCCATGATGGCGTTCTTGTAGGCCATGAAGTGCTTGAAGCTGTTCACGCCATGGTCGGCGACCAGCGTGCCCATGTCCCTATGCACGCTCTCGTCCCACCAGGTCACGGCGACGTGGAAGCTGTAGTCGCCGGCCGCCTTCTCCGCCCAGCCGCGCCAGGTATGATAGGCCTCCATCAGGCTCTGCTTCGGGTTGGGGATGACGAAGTCGATGATCGTCGTCGTTCCCCCGGCGAAGCCGGCGGCGGTGCCGCTGAAGAAATCCTCCGTCGTCACCGTGCCCATGAAGGGCAGTTCCATGTGGGTGTGCGGGTCGATGCCGCCGGGCATGACGTAGCATCCGCCGGCATCCACCACCTCCGCCCCCGCCGGCACGTCGAGCGTGTCGCCCACCGCGGTGATGATGCCGTCCTGGCAGAGGACGTCGGCACGGCGGGTTTGCTCGGCGGTGACGACGGTGCCGCCGCGGATCAGGATGGTGGACATGCTCGGGCGCTCCCTCAGGAAATGGATGGGACGGAGTCGGTGGGCGTTTCGGAGTCGGCGATCTGCGGCTCCGGAAGACCGGCGGCGCGCAGGACCAGCCGCAGCACCTCCGCCGTCATGGCGGCGAAGTCCTGGCGGGTCAGGGTCCGGCGGCCCAGAACCTTGCGGATCTGGGTGTCGAAGTCGGCGTAATGCTGGGTCACCGCCCAGATCATGAACAGGAACTGGCGGGCATCCACCGGGGCCATGCGGCCGGCGGCGACCCAGCCGTCGATGACGGCTGCCTTGGCGTCGACCAGCGCTTTCAGGTCTTCGGCTAGGAAGCGTTCGACCTGGGTGCCGCCATGCAGGATCTCGTTGGCGAAGACCTTGGAGGCATGCGGCCGCGTGCGCGACGCCTCCATCTTGGCGGTAACATAGGCGGTCAGCGTCGCCGCCGGGTCGGCGTCGGGGGTGAAGGAGCCGATGGGGGCCAGCCACATCTGCAGGATGTTGTCGAGCACCGCGCGGTAGAGATCGTCCTTGGTGCCGAAATAGTAATGCAGGTTGGCCTTGGGCAGGCCGGCCCGCTCGGCGATGTCGGCCATGGTGGCGCCGGCAAAACCGGCCTCGGCGAAGACGCGCTCGGCCGCCTTCAGGATGCGCTCGACATTCTCACGCCGGATGCGTCCTTGGGACTGGGCCTGGGGCTGTGTGGTGTCCGTGGTGTCGGCAGCCGTTCGCGCCATCGCTTTCGCCATTGCTGTTGCTGGTGCCCTCTCCCGCCCCGGGAGAGGGAGAGTATCACGCAGGGGCTTTCACCTGCTCCGCCATCGCATTCGCGCGGTCCAGCACGGCGTGCAGCAGCACCTCGCAGCCGGCGGTCGACCATTCCGGGGTCGTCTCCTCGACCTCGTTGTGGCTGATGCCGTCGATGCAGGGGATGAAGACCATGGCCGTCGGCGCGACCTTCGACAGGTAGCAGGCGTCATGGCCGGCGCCCGACACGATGTCGCGGAAGCTGTGGCCGGTGCGGTCCACCCCCTTGCGGACGGCGGCGACGCAGGTCTCATCGAACCTGATCGGGGCGTAGTACCAGATCTGTTGGAACTCGGTCTCCAGCCCGATCTCGCCGGCGATGCGCTCCACCTCGGCGCGCAACTCACCATCCATGGCGGCAAGGATGCCGTCGTCCGGGTGGCGGAAATCGACGGTGAAGAAGACGCGGCCGGGGATGACGTTGCGGCTGTTGGGATGGATCTGCATCAGCCCGACCGTGGCGCAGGCGAGCGGGCCGTACTTCATGCCGATCCGGTTGACCGCATCGACCACGCGGGCGGCGCCGAGCAGCGCGTCCTTGCGCCGGACCATCGGGGTCGGGCCGGCATGGGCCTCCTGGCCGGTGAAGGTGATCTCGTACCAGCGCTGGCCCTGGCAGTCGGTGACGACGCCGATGGTCTTGCCTTCGGCCTCCAGGATCGGCCCCTGCTCGATGTGGGCCTCGAAATAGGCGCCGACCTTGCGTCCGCCGACCTCCTGGTCGCCGGCATAGCCGATGCGGGCCAGCTCCTCGCCCATCGTCTTGCCGTCGAGATCGGCGCGCGACAGGCCGTACTCCAGATCGAACACACCGGCGAAGACGCCGGACGACACCATGGCCGGGGCGAAGCGCGACCCCTCCTCGTTGGTCCAGACCGCGACCTCCACCGGCGCTTCGGTGACGTAGTTCATGTCGTTCAGGCTGCGCACCACCTCCAGCCCGGCCAGCACGCCATAGACGCCGTCATACTTGCCGCCGGTCGGCTGGCTGTCGAGATGGCTGCCCATGATCACCGGGGGCAGGCTGTCGTCGCGGCCGGGACGGCGGGCGAAGATGTTGCCCATCCGGTCGACCGAAATCGTGCAGCCGGCCTCTTCGCACCAGCGCACGAACAGGTCACGGCCTTGGCGGTCGAGGTCGGTCAGCGCCAGCCGGCACACGCCGCCCTTGGGCGTGGCGCCGATCTGCGCCATGTCCATCAGGCTCTGCCACAGGCGCGAGCCGTTCACGGCGACATTCTGCGGGGTGGACATGTTGCTCTCTCCTGAACGTCGTTCTTATGAGGCGGCTTATTACTGGGCGGCTTCGGGGACGCGCATCGGGTTGCGGGCGTCGTTGGGCCAGGTGACGTAGGGCAGGTCGGTCTGCTCCGGCACCATGGTGATGCAGTCCGGCACCGGGCAGATATGGCTGCACAGGTTGCAGCCGACGCACTCCTCGTTGACCACGGTGAAGACGCGGCGGCCCTCGCCGGCATCGATGCGGATCGCCTGATGCGAGGTGTCCTCGCAGACGATGTGGCAGCGGCCGCAATCGATGCACAAGGCGGGGTCGATCACCGCCTTGGTCGAGAAGTTCATGTTCAGGTCGTTCCAGTTGACGACGTTGCGCACGGCGCGGCCGCTCAGCTCGTCCAGCGTCCGGTATCCCTTCTCGTCCATCCAGTTGGACAGGCCGCCGATCATGTCCTCGACGATCTTGAAGCCGTAGGTCATGGCGGCGGTGCAGACCTGGACGTTGGTGGCGCCCAGCGCCAGGAACTCCGCCGCGTCGCGCCATGTCGTGACCCCGCCGATGCCGCTGACCGGCATGCCATGCGTGTCGGGGTTGCGGGCGATTTCCGCCACCATATTGAGCGCGATCGGCTTCACCGCCGGGCCGCAATAGCCGCCATGGCTGCCCTTGCCGTCGACCACCGGGGTCGGCGCCATGGCGTCGAGATCGACCGCGACGATGGAGTTGACGGTGTTGATCAGCGACACCGCGTCGGCGCCGCCACGCTTGGCCGCTTCCGCCGACCACAGGATGTTGGTGATGTTGGGGGTCAGCTTGACGATCACCGGCAGGTTGACGGCGTTCTTCACCCAGCGGGTGACCTGCTCCACCATCTCCGGCACCTGCCCGATGGCGGAGCCCATGCCGCGCTCGCACATGCCGTGCGGGCAGCCGAGATTGAGTTCCAGCCCGTCGGCGGCCCCCGTCTCGGCGATGCGGCGGGCGAGGTTGGCCCAGGCCTCCTCCTCGATGCGGGCCATCAGCGAGACGACCATGGCGCGGTCGGGCCAGTCGCGCTTGACCTCGATGATCTCCTGCAAATTCACGGCGAGCGGCCGGTCGGAGATCAGCTCGATGTTGTTGAAGCCGATCATCCGGCGGTCGGTGTCGAGATGGGCGCCGTAGCGGCTGGAGACGTTGACCACCGGCGGGTCCTCGCCCAGCGTCTTCCACACCACGCCGCCCCAGCCCGCCTTGAAGGCGCGGACGACGTTGTAGGCCTTGTCGGTCGGCGGGGCCGACGCCAGCCAGAAGGGGTTGGGGGAGCGGATGCCGGCGATGGTGCTGCGAAGATCGGCCATGATGTGGCTCCCTTTCCTCAGGCGGTCAGGTGGCTGTGGATGGCGAGGGCGGCGAGCTTGCCGTCCTGCACGGACTGGACCGTCAGATCCTCGCCCGTGGCGACGCAGTCGCCGCCGGCCCAGACCTTGGCAAGCGTCGTGCGGTAGGCGCCGTCGACGACGATCTTGCCGCCGGTGACCTCAAGGCCGGACAGGGCCTCGGCCGACAGTTTCTGCCCGACCGCCTTCAGCACCATGTCGGCCTGAAGGGTGAAGGTCTCGCCGGTGCCGGACAGTTTGCCGTCGCTGAGGCGCGTGCGCTCGAAGGTGATGCCGGTCTCGCCGATCTCCTTCGGCGCGGCGAAGGTCTTGAGGACCACGCCCTCGGTCTGGGCCAACTCCTGCTCCCAGCCGGTGGCGCCCATCTGGGCGCGGCCGCGGCGGTAGACCAGGGTGACGTCCTCGGCACCCAGGCGCTTGGCCTGGATGGCGGCATCCACCGCGGTGTTGCCGCCGCCGATCACCACGACGCTGCGCCCCACTGCCGGCGGCTGGCCGGGAAGGGCCTGACGTACCCGCTCGATGAAGGCGGTGGCGTCCTCCACACCCGCGCGCTCCTCGCCGGGGATGCCAAGGCGGTTGTTGGACCCCAGCCCGACGCCCAGGAACACGGCGTCGAAGTGGGCGCGCAGGCTGTCGAGCGACAGGTCGGCGCCCAGCTTGCGGCCATGCTCCACCGCGATGCCGCCGACGCCGAGGATGAAGGCGACCTCGCGCTGGGCGAAATCGTCGGCCATCTTGTAGGGGGCAAGGCCGTATTCGTTGAGGCCGCCGGACTTCGCCTTCGCCTCGAACACCGTCACCTCATGGCCGAGCGTGGCGAGGCGATGGGCACAGGACAGGCCGGCCGGGCCGGATCCCACCACGGCGACGCGCTTGCCGGTCGCGGCGGCGCGCGGGAAGGGGTGGGCCGGCTCACCGTCGATCAGACGGTCGGTGGCGTGGCGTTGCAGCCGGCCGATGGCGACGGGACGGTCCTCCGCCCGGTTGCGGACGCAGGATTGTTCGCACAGCGTCTCGGTCGGGCAGACACGGCCGCAGGTGCCGCCCATGATGTTCTCCGACAGGATCGTCGTCGCGGCACCCTTCAGGTTGCCGGTGGCGATGGAGCGGATGAAGGCCGGGATGTCGATCCCGGTCGGGCAGGCCTTGATGCAGGGGGCGTCGTAGCAGAACAGGCAGCGGTTCGATTCGGCCAGCGCCTGCACCGGCGTCATCGGCGGGGTCAGGTCGGCGTAGGGCGAGGCGCGGTCATCTTCGGCGATGGCAAGCGTAGCGATCAGGGTCATGGCGGATGGCTTCCCTTCGGTCGCAGAGCGGCGTGTCTACCGAAGCATCAGCAACCCGCGTGCCAAGAGAACCAACCAGCACTGCCAACGGAGACGGGCGGCGGAAAAGCTGACTGTTCGGTCAGAAACTGACGGTATGGACAGGCATGGCTTCATCATGCCAGCCATGCGGATTGCACGCAACTCAGCCTTTTGGCGCCTCTTTTGGCGGCGATACGCAAGAAACGCATGGAGATTCGCGAGGTGGGAATCAGGAAATTGCGTTGGATCAAAGGGTTGCATCGCCGGGGCGCTGCCTTCAATTTCGGCAGCGCACCTGTGCAACCGGGATAGGAGGTGCCGCCATGTCCGCTTTCTCAAGCCTGCTGATCGACCGCACCGCGACGCCCATCGGCGAGTTGATCGTGGTGGCGGACGGGGACGGCGCCCTGCGCGCCATCGACTGGACCGACCATGAGGACCGGCTGCACCGGCTGCTGCGCCTGCACCATCCCGGCGGCTACGAGCTGCGGCCGGCCGGCGATCCGGGCGGGCTGACGCGGGCGATGGATGCCTATTTCGCAGGCGAGCTTGCCGTCATCGACCAATTGCCGGTGCGCACCGGCGGGACGCCGTTCCAGCGCGCGGTGTGGGCGGCGCTGCGCGGGATTCCCTGCGGCGGCACCGTCAGCTACCGCGAGCTGGCGGCGCTGGCCGGGCGTCCGGCGGCGGTGCGGGCGGCGGGACATGCCAACGGCGCCAACCCGGTTGGCATCGTGGTGCCCTGCCACCGGGTGATCGGATCGGACGGAACGCTGACCGGCTATGGCGGCGGGGTGGAACGCAAGCGCTGGCTGCTGACGCATGAGAGGGCGGCGGCAAATCCCCCTTCGCAGGGATGATGGTCGAATAGGCCTGAGCAGCCCTCCTACAGCTCCGCCGCCAGCTTCGTCCCCTGGGCGATGGCGCGCTTGGCGTCCAGTTCGGCCGCGACATCGGCGCCGCCGATCAGGTGGACGGCGATGCCGGCGGCCTCCAGCGGGGCGTGCAGCTCGCGCAGCGGCTCCTGCCCCGTGCACAGGACAATGCTGTCCACCGCCAGCGTCTGCACCCGCTCGCGCTTCTCGCCGAAGCTGACGGTCAGCCCCTCATCGTCGATGCGCTCGTAATTCACGCCGGACAGCGCCTGGATGTTCTTCATCTTCAGCTGCGCCCGGTGGATCCAGCCGGTGGTCTTGCCCAGCCCCGCGCCGGGCTTGCTCGCCTTGCGCTGGAGCAGCACGACCTCGCGGGCCGGCGGCGTCAAATGCGGGCGGATGCCGGCGACGCCGCCGCGCGCCTCGGCCGGGTCGGCGACCCCCCATTCGGCCCGCCACAGCGCCGGGTCCAGGCTGGGCGACGGCACTTCCTGGACCAGAAATTCGCTGACGTCGAAGCCGATGCCGCCGGCCCCCACCACGGCGACGCGACGGCCGACCGGCTTGGCGCCGCGCAGGACGTCGATGTAGGTCAGCACCTTGGGATGATCCTGGCCAGGGATCTTCGGGTCGCGCGGCACCACCCCGGTCGCCAGCACCACCGCGTCGAAACCGGCCCCGGCCAGCTCATCGGCCCCCACCCGCCGCCCCAGATGCAGGGCCACACCCGTCTCCGCCAGCCGGTGGCGGAAATAGCGCAGCGTCTCGTGGAACTCCTCCTTGCCGGGCACCAGCTTGGCCATGTTGAACTGGCCGCCGACCTCGTCGGCCGCGTCGAACAGATGCACCTCATGGCCGCGCTCCGCCGCCGTGGTGGCGCAGGCCAGCCCGGCCGGCCCGGCGCCGACCACGGCGACGCGCTTGCGTTTGGTGGCCGGGGTGATCACCAGCTCCGTCTCGTGGCAGGCGCGCGGGTTGACCAGACAGCTCGCCGTCTTGCCGGAGAAGATGTGGTCCAGGCAGGCCTGGTTGCAGGCGATGCAGGTGTTGATCGCCGCCGCCCTGCCCGCCGCCGCCTTGGCGACGAAGTCCGGGTCGGCCAGGAAGGGCCGCGCCATCGACACCATGTCGGCCAGCCCATCGCCGATCACCGCATCGCCGACCTCCGGCGTGTTGATGCGGTTGGTGGTGCAGAGCGGGATCGACACCGCCTGCTTCAGCTTGCCCGTCACCCAGGCGAAGTTGGCGCGCGGCACGCTGGTGGCGATGGTCGGCACCCGCGCCTCGTGCCAGCCGATGCCGGTGTTGATGATGGTGGCCCCCGCCCGCTCGATGGCCTGGGCCAGTTGCACCACCTCCTCCCATGTGCTGCCGTCGGGGATCAGGTCCAGCATCGACAGGCGGTAGATGATGATGAAGTCGCGCCCGACCGCCTCGCGCATGCGCGACACGATCTCCACCGGAAAGCGCATGCGGTTCTCGTAAGGCCCACCCCATTTGTCGGTGCGCTGGTTGGTGTGGGTCACCAGGAACTGGTTGATCAGGTAGCCTTCCGACCCCATCACCTCGACCCCGTCATAGCCGGCCTCGCGCGCCAGTTCGGCACAGCGGACATAGGCGCGGATCTGGCGCTCCACCCCCCGCGCGGTCAGGGCGCGCGGGGTGAACGGAGTGATCGGCGACTTGATGCGCGACGGCGCCACCGACAGCGGGCTGTAGGCATAGCGGCCGGCATGCAGGATCTGCAGCGCGATCTTGCCGTCTTCGGCATGCACCGCGTCGGTGATGACCCGGTGCGCCCGCGCCGCCCCATGCCGCGCCAGGGTGGAGCCGAAGGGCGACAGCCAGCCCTCGACATTGGGCGAGAAGCCACCGGTCACCATCAGCCCGACCCCGCCGCGCGCCCGCTCGGCGAAATAGGCGGCCAGCCGCGGGAAATGGCGGCGCCGGTCCTCCAGCCCAGTGTGCATCGACCCCATCAGCACCCGGTTCTTCAGCACCGTGAAGCCGAGGTCGAGCGGGGCCAGCAGATGCGGGTAGGGTTGGGAGCCGGGCATGGTCAAGGGGCGCGTCCTCCGGTTATCGAACCCGCGCTTCTGGCGGCGCTGGGCAGGCTGATGATTGGTGGCGCGAATCCTAATTCAGGGTGACGTATGCGTCAATCAGGTTCCGCGGCATCCGCCAGCGCCCCTGGAAGGCCGATTGGGGCCCGATCGTTCGCGCACCCCGCTTTCCGCTGTGTGAAAAAGCCGTTCGGCGAACTGGCTCAAGGGCCTGCGCGGCGGTCAAGCTCCCAACCCAAGGGCCGCCCCTCCATCCTCGGCGGCCGATTTGCGTAACCGGGAGTTCGGTCATGGTGCAGTTCGCCGCCAACCTGACGATGCTCTACAACGAGCATCCCTTCCTCGACCGATTCGCCGCGGCGGCCGATGCCGGCTTCCGTGGGGTCGAGTATCTGTTTCCCTATGATTTCGCCGCCGACGCGCTGGCCGAGAAGCTGCGCCAACATGGGCTGACCCAGGTCCTGCACAACCTGCCGGCCGGCAACTGGGGCGGCGGCGAGCGCGGCATCGCCATCCTGCCCGACCGCGTGCAGGAATTCCGCGACGGTGTCGCCCGCGCCATCGACTATGCCGGCACGCTGGGCTGCAAACAGGTCAACTGCCTCGTCGGCATCCTGCCGCAGGGGGCGGACGCCGCCGCCGCCGAAAGCACGCTGGTCGCCAACCTCGCCTACGCCGCCGATGCGCTGGCCGGGGCCGGCATCAAGCTGCTGGTCGAGCCGATCAACACCCGCGACATCCCCGGCTTCTACCTGACCCGCACCCGCCAAGCGCTGGATCTGATCACCAAAGTCGGCTCCGACAATCTCTTCGTGCAGTACGACATCTACCACATGCAGATCATGGAAGGCGATCTGGCCCGCACCATCGAGGCCAACCTCGCCCGCATCGCCCATGTCCAGCTGGCCGACAATCCCGGCCGCTTCGAACCGGGCACCGGCGAGATCAATTATCCCTTCCTGTTCAAGCATCTGGACGCCATCGGCTACAGCGGCTGGGTCGGCTGCGAATACAAGCCGAAGACGACGACGGACGAGGGGCTCGGCTGGTTCGCCCCCTACAGGACCGAACCGGCGCACGCCTGAAGCACCCTCATCCATATCAAAGAGAAGGACTACCGCTATGAAGGTCGGTTTCATCGGTCTCGGCATCATGGGCACCCCGATGGCGGGGCATCTGCTGGACGCCGGTCACACGCTCTACGTCCACGACATCAAGCCGGTCCCGGCCGAGCTGACCGACAAGGGCGCCATCCCCTGCCCGAGCGGTGCCGAGGTCGCGGCGGCGGCCGAGGTCATCATCACCATGGTGCCGGACACCCCCCATGTCGGCGCCGCGCTGTTCGGCGACAAGGGCGTCGCCGCCGGCCTGTCGTCGGGCAAGATCGTGGTCGACATGTCCTCGATCTCCCCCATCGAGACCAAGGAATACGCCAAGCGCATCAACGATCTCGGCTGCTCCTACCTCGACGCTCCCGTCTCGGGCGGCGAGGTCGGGGCCAAGGCCGCCTCGCTGACCATCATGGTCGGCGGCCCGCAGGAGGCCTTCGACACGGTCAAGCCGCTGTTCGAGAAGATGGGCAAGAACATCACGCTGGTCGGCGGCAACGGCGACGGCCAGACCACCAAGGTCGCCAACCAGATCATCGTCGCGCTGACCATCGAGGCGGTGGCCGAGGCCCTGCTGTTCGCCTCCAAGGCCGGCGCCGACCCGGCCAAGGTCCGTCAGGCGCTGATGGGCGGCTTCGCCTCCTCGCGCATCCTGGAGGTCCATGGCGAGCGGATGATCAACCGCAACTTCACCCCCGGCTTCCGCATCGAGCTGCACCAGAAGGATCTGAACCTGGCGCTGAACGGCGCCAAGGCGCTGAACCTCTCGCTGCCGCACACCGCCAGCTGCCAGCAGCTGTTCAATGCCTGCGCCGCGCAGGGCGGGGCGGCCTGGGACCATTCCGGCATGCTCCGCGCGCTGGAACTGCTGGCCGGGCACGAGGTCGGGTCGAAGTAAGGGGTTGGGGGCGCCGTCAACGGATGGCGCCCCACCCAAACCATTGGCCTGCCAACCATTCGCGTGCATTCTAAGCGCCCCGCCCTCCACGACGCCCGAGCGACCATGACCGCCACCGCCCCCACTGCCGCCCCCGCTGCCGACGCCCTGCTCCACGACCTGTTCCAGGCGGCGCTCACCGCGGTGACCGCCGAGACCCGGCTGCCGGCGGCCCTGCCGCAGCCGCCGAAGGGCCGCACGGTGGTGATCGGCGCCGGCAAGGCGGCGGCGGCGATGGCGAAGACGGTGGAGACCCACTGGCCGGGACCGCTGACCGGGCTGGTCGTCACCCGCTACGACCACGATCTGCCGACCGAGCGGATCGAGGTGGTGCAGGCCAGCCACCCGGTGCCCGACGCCGCCGGACAGGAGGCGGCACGGCGCATCGTCGACATGGTGCAGGGGCTGACCGCCGACGACCTCGTGCTCTGCCTGATCTCCGGCGGCGGCTCCGCCTTGCTGGCGCTGCCGGCCCCCGGCATCACGCTGGAGGACAAGCGCGCCGTCGCCAAGGCGCTGCTGAAGAGCGGCGCCGACATCGGCGAGATGAACTGCGTGCGCAAGCACCTGTCGGCGGTGAAGGGCGGCCGGCTCGCCGCCATGGCCCACCCGGCGCGCGTCGTCTCGCTGCTGGTCTCCGACGTGCCGGGCGACGATCCGTCGGTGATCGCCAGCGGCCCGACCGTGCCCGACCCGACCAGCTTCGCCGACGCCCGCGCCATCCTGGCGAAATACGGCATCACCCCGCCGCCCGCCGTCGCCGCCTTCCTGGAAGCCGCCGAGGACGAGACGCCGAAGCCCGGCGACCCGCGTCTGGCCGGCGCCGAGACCACCATCATCGCCACCCCGCAGGACGCGCTGGAGGCGGCGGCGGCGCTGGCCCGCGACCGCGGCTACACCCCGGTCATCCTGGGCGACGCCATCGAGGGCGAATCGCGCGAGGTCGCCAAGGTCCATGCCGGCATCGCCCGGCAGGTCGCCCGCCACGGCCAGCCGGCCCCGGTTCCCGCCGTGATCCTGTCCGGCGGCGAGACCACGGTGACGGTGCGCGGCCAGGGCCGCGGCGGCCGCAACGTCGAATTCCTGCTGGCGCTGGCGGTGGCGCTCGACGGCCATCCCGGCATCCGGGCGGCGGCCTTCGACACCGACGGCATCGACGGGACGGAGGACAATGCCGGCGCTGTCCTGCGCCCCGACACGCTGAAACGGGCCGAGGCGATGGGGCTGGACGCCAAGGCCTTCCTCGCCGACAACGACGGCTACAGCTTCTTCAAGGCGCTCGGCGATCTGGTCGTCACCGGCCCGACGCGGACCAACGTCAACGACTTCCGGGTGATCGTGATCGATCCGGCCTGACGCTTGACAGCGGGGATCATCGCGAGCTTCCCTCGGTCGTCATTCCCGCGAAGGCGGGAATCCAGATTTTCCAAAGCTTTATGCTCGGAACACCCTGGATCCCCGCCTTCGCGGGGATGACAGCCGATAAACACTCACAGGCTCTTACCGCCCAACAACTTACCCCGCCTTCGTCTTGGTCAGCTGCGCGATGTAGATCCGTGTCAGCGACTTCAGGATCGGCGGCATCGCCGCCACCGCCTCCTCGACGCTGCGCTTGTCGATCACCTCGCAGATGCCGCCGCTCACCGCCACGGCGGTGACGTCGGGCGGACGGCCGGTCAGCAGGTAGATCTCGCCGAACAGGCTGCCCGGCCCGAAGCTGGCGATCTCCTCGCCCAGCGTGCCGCGGCCGGGACGGAGCGCCACGCGGCCGGACTGGATCAGGTAGGCGGCGTTCACCGGGTCGTTGGGGCTGAAGAAGACATGCCCCTCGCGGATCATCCGGCGGTCGACCACCTTCTGGAACGAGTTGGTGGAGCGGAAATCCACCGCGTTGCCGACCCGCTCGGTCGGCGGCAGGCCATAATCGCGGCGGATGGCGGCGATCAGGCTCTGCAACAGGTACGACGCCAAAGGCGGGCTGCGCTTCAGCAGGCTGCGGAAGGCGTCCCGTGTCACCTCGACGCAAGCCACCTCGGTCAGCGCCCGGACGGTGGCGCTGCGCTCGCCATCGTCGATCAGCGCCATCTCGCCGACAACCGCCCCCTTGCCGACCACTCCCAGCCGCCGGATGCTGCCGTCCGTGGCGGTCAGCAGCACCTCCAGCTCTCCGGATTCGATCAGCCATGCCCGGTCGCCGCGCTCACCCTGCCGCATCATCACGATGCCGCGACCGATGGTGGTGCGCTTGGGACCGGAAGAGGCGGACTGCGTCATTTCATGGCTCAAAACACACGGAAAGTTATCGCCCCACTCTACCCCATGGCCGCGGCATCGTCAGCCTCCGGTCTTCATCACGCCGCGGTCGCGGGCCGGTCCGCTGCCGTTGCCGCCGCTGCGGCCGAGAAACTGGCGCAGAAAGGCGACGACCTCCGGCGAATCCCACTCCACCGCCCCCTCGACGCGGCCAAGCTCGCGGCCCTCGGGATCGACCAGGATGGTGGTGGGCAGGCCGCGCAAGGACAGCGCCTTCATCGACTCCGAACCCGGATCGAGGAAGACCGTCAGATGCTCCACCCCCGTCTTCTTGTAGAAGGGCTCCACCGCCGTCCGCCCGCCGCGGTCCAGCGACAGCGCCACCACCTGGAAGGCGTCGCCGCCCAGCTGGGCCTGGAGGCGGTCGAGCGACGGCATCTCCTTCACGCACGGCCCGCACCAGGTCGCCCACAGGTTCAGCAGGATCACCCGGTCCTTGAAATCGGCCAGATCGACCCGCCGCCCCTCGGCATCGACGAAGGACAGGGCCGGCATCGGCTTGGGCTCCGCCCCCTTGAACTTCTCCAGCTTGTCGGCGCCGGTGGAGGCGACCGGCGTGACCGCGTCGGGCGCACCCAGCCGCACCACCTCCGGCGCTGCGGCAGCGGGGTTGGGCGCCGCGCCGGCGCTCCACCACAGCCCGGCCCCGGCCATGCACACACAAACCGTTGCGACCGCCGTCAAAGTCCGCATACTCACGCTTCCTCGCTCCCCTTCACCCGAATGCCCCGGTATCCGTCCCCATGAGCGCCGATCAGACCACGCCGACTTCCGCCGCCCCGACCGGTGCCCCCACGGGCTCTGCCGCACCCGCCGCCAGCCAGATGTGGGGCGGCCGATTCGCCCGCGGCCCCGCCGCCATCATGGAGAAGATCAACGCCTCCATCGGCTTCGACAAGCGGCTCGCCGACCAGGACATCGCCGGGTCGAAGGCCCATGCCGCGATGCTGGCCAAGCAGGGCATCATAACCCAGGCCGACGCCGACGCCATCATCGACGGGCTCGACCGCGTAAAGGCAGAGATTGACGCCGGCGGCTTCACCTTCAAGGTGGAGCTGGAGGACATCCACATGAATGTGGAGGCCCGGCTGGCCGAGCTGATCGGCGAACCGGCCAAGCGCCTGCACACCGGCCGCTCGCGCAACGACCAGGTGGCGACCGATTTCAAGCTGTGGGTGCGCGACGCCATCGACCGGACCATCGCCGGCCTGACCGCGCTGCAGACCGCGCTGATCGACCTGGCGGAGCAGCACACCGGCACGGTGATGCCCGGCTTCACCCATCTCCAGGCGGCGCAGCCGATCAGCTTCGCCCATCACCTGCTGGCCTATGTCGAGATGTTCGGGCGCGACCGCAGCCGCTTCCGGGACGCCCGCTGCCGGCTGAACGAATGCCCGCTCGGCTCGGCGGCGCTGGCCGGCACGCCCTACCCCATCGACCGCTTCATGACGGCGGAGGCGCTGGGCTTCAACCGGCCAACCGCCAACTCGCTGGACGCGGTGTCCGACCGCGACTTCGCGCTGGAATATCTGTCGGCGGCGTCGATCTGCGGCATGCACCTGTCGCGCTTCGCCGAAGAGATCGTGATCTGGTGCTCGGCCCAGTTCCGCTTCATCAAGCTGTCGGACGCCTTCACCACCGGCTCGTCCATCATGCCGCAGAAGAAGAACCCCGACGCGGCGGAGCTGGTGCGCGCCAAGGCCGGCCGAGTGATCGGCAGCCTGAACAGCCTGCTGATCGCCATGAAGGGCCTGCCGCTGGCCTATTCCAAGGACATGCAGGAAGACAAGGAGCCGGTGTTCGAGGCCGACGACACGCTGGCGCTGTGCATCGCCGCCATGGAAGGCATGGTGCGCGATATGCAGCCCAACGTCCCGGCGATGCGCGAGGCGGCCGACCGCGGCTTCCTGAACGCCACCGACCTCGCCGACTGGCTGGTGCGGGAGCTGGACATGCCCTTCCGCGAGGCGCACCACGTCACCGGCCGCGCCGTGAAGGCGGCTGAGGACCGGCGCGTCGGCCTGACCGACCTGACGCTGGCCGAACTCCAGGCCATCGAGCCGCGCATCACCGAAGCCGTCTATCCGGCGCTGAGCATCGAGGCGTCGCTGAACAGCCGCACCAGCTTCGGCGGCCCGGCCCCCGTCCGCGTGCAGGAGGCGGTGAAGGCCGCCCGGGAGCGTTTCCTGTGATCAGCCGTCTTCCCCGCTCCGTCACCCTGACCGTTCTGGCCCTGGCCGGCGCCCTGGCGCTGGCCGGCTGCGGCAAGAAGCCGAAGGGCGTCGACAGCCCGGTTCCCGAAGGGCAGGTCGATCCCTTCCCCCGCACCTATCCCAACCCTTCGCTGGACCCGAAGCCCGGTAAGCCGGCCGGTTCCGGAGTCCAGTTCCCATGACCGCCCGCACCGCGTCTCCCAACGGTTCTCCGATGAGCGTCTTCGCCTACCGCAACGGCGTTCTGCATGCCGAATCCGTCTCGCTGGAGGATGTGGCGCGGGAGGTCGGCACCCCCTTCTACCTCTATTCCACCGCGGCGCTAGAGTCGCACTACAACGCCTATGCCGGCGCCTTCGCCGGCCAGGATGCCGGCGTCTGCTATGCGCTGAAGGCCAACTCCAACCTCGCCGTCATCCGCACGCTGGCGAAGCTGGGGGCCGGCGGCGACGTGGTGTCGGTGGGCGAGATGAAGCGCGCGCTGGCCGGCGGCATCCCGCCCGAGCGCATCGTCTTCTCCGGCGTCGGCAAGACCCGCGACGACCTGCGCGCCGCCCTTGAGGCCGGCATCCACCAGATCAACGTGGAATCGGTGCCGGAGCTGGAGGCGCTGAGCCAGATCGCCTCGTCCATGGGCGTGGAGGCTCCCATCGCCTTCCGCGTCAACCCGGACGTCGACGCCAAGACCCACGCCAAGATCGCCACCGGCAAGAAAGAGAACAAGTTCGGCATCGACTACGACCACGCGCGCGAGATCTACCGCCGCGCGGCGGCCCTGCCGGGCATCAAGCCGGTCGCCATCGCCGTCCATATCGGCTCGCAGCTGACCGACCTCGCCCCCTTCCGGGCGGCCTACGAGCGGGTCGCGGCGCTGCTGCACCAGCTGCGCGAGGACGGCCACGACATCCAGCGCCTGGATCTCGGCGGCGGGCTCGGCATCACCTACAAGAACGAGGCGCCGCCCGATCTGGCCGACTATGCCGCGATGGTGCGCTCGATCACCGGCAATCTCGGCTGCCGCATCACGCTGGAGCCCGGCCGCTCGCTGGTCGGCAATGCCGGCATCCTGGTCAGCCGCGTCATCTATGTGAAGCAGGGGCTGCACCGCCGCTTCGCCATCGTCGACGCGGCGATGAACGACCTGATCCGCCCGTCGCTCTACGACGCGTATCATGGCATCGTGCCCGTCGCGGAACCGGCGGCCGACGCCGCACAGGAGCCCTACGACGTGGTCGGCCCGGTGTGCGAGAGCGGCGACACCTTCGCCGTGCAGCGCCCGCTGCCGCCGCTGGCCGACGACGACATCGTCGCCTTCCTGTCGGCCGGCGCCTATGGCGCCGTGATGGCCTCGACCTACAACACCCGGCCGCTGGTGCCGGAGGTTCTGGTCAACGGCGACCGCTTCTCCGTCATCCGCCCCCGCCCGACGGTGGAGGAGATGCTGGCGGCCGAGCGGGTGCCGGACTGGCTGTGAGGGGCTGGCTGTAAAGGGCTGGCTGTGAAAGGCTGGCTGTAAAGGACTGGCGCCCCCTCCCCATCGGAGAGGGGGCGGTCCCCGTCAGGCATCCAGCACGAACCGGGCGTTCTTCGCCGTCAGCGCTTCGAAATAGGGGCGCAGGGTCGCGTCGTCGAAGCCGAAGGCCTGCTGGAAGCGGATGATCAGGTCGCGCTCGCCCTGCTCCGCCTCGCCGTCGGCCATGGCGCTGTCGATCATGTTCAGCAGGATGCACAGCCGCTGCTGCTGGTTCAGCTTCGGCGCGACCTCGGCCAGGAAGCTGTCCGGCGGGGTGCTGCGGGCATATTTGAGGCAGCCGTCCAGCTCCTCCCGCGAGGCGCGGCGGCCGAGGACGGAGACGAGATGGCCGACCTCCTCCGGGTCGATCTCGCCATCCGACCCCATGCAGTAGACCAGCGACACCACCAGCGCGCGGCGCGGGTTCATCTCCAGCGGCGCGTTGCCCTTGAACATATCGAACAGACCCATCGCTCGACCTCCCCAATGGTTCAGACGCCTGCCCATCTGGGCCCATGGGGCAAGCCGCGCAAGATGGAGGGCGGCGCGATTTTTTCAAAGACTGTGGCGGGCGTTCCCAGCCCCGCAAGCCCCCTGAAACTGTCCGGCCATCGGGGCAAACCCCGAGCCCCCTCCCGGTCGAATAGCGCAGCCGTCCCATCGGATTCGTGATAGTTTGGATGTGAAGTTTCGGGCGGGCCGCATCGCGCATCGGCACACAAAAGGGGGATTTGTGGGACGCTTCCTACGGGGCGCGCTGGTGGTGGTGGTCGTGCTGGCCGCATTGGCGGGCAACGCGGCCCACAGGGTCTATTACGATTACCAGGACACCCAGCAGCGCCGCTTCGCCCTGGTGCGGGACATGGTCCGGCTGGTCGATGACCATGTCCGGCGCACGGTGCGCACGGCCGACGTGGCGCTCGACCAGGCGGCGGCCATGGTGGCGGAGGCCCGCGGCCTGGAGAAGCTGCGCGACCTGAAGCATTGGGCCCGTCTGCGCGAACAGGCCGCCCAGGTCGAGGGCGCCGACGCCATCTGGATTTACGACGCCGACGGCCGCGCCGTGCTCGAATCGGCCAGCTTCCCCAACCGCATCGCCGATTTCGCCGACCGGAGCGGTCTGGAGGCCCTGCGCGGCGGGACGCGCCTGCACATCGGCGCGGCGCAGCCGGTCCGGACCGGGTCCTATCCGCTCGCCTTTCCGGTTTCCCGCCCGCTGCATGACGACGAGGGGCGCTTCATCGGGGTGGCATCCGTGTCGATCCGGGTCAACCACCTGACCGACTTCTACAGCATTCCGGGCTTCGAATTCGATCCGCTGATCGCCGTCTACCGGCCGAACGGCGAGGTGGTCGCCCGCCGTCTGGAACCCGAAGTCTCGGCCGGACGCACGGCCGCAGCCGGGACGCTGTTCCAGTCCCGGCTGCGCGAGGCGCCGGAGGGGCAGTTCCTGTCGCTGTCGCCGCTGGACGGGGTGCTGCGCATCGCCGCCTACCGGACCGTCCGCGATTATGGGCTGGTGGTGCTGGCCGGCATCGACCGGGAAGAGGCGATGGCCGAATGGCGCACCCGCACCCTGCACACGGTGGTGGAAACCCTCGTCAGCCTGCTGGCGGTGCTGGGGATGCTGGGCTGGGGGATGCGCTATCTCGACCGCGAGCGCAAGGCGCAGGTGGCCCTGGCCGAGGCGCGGAGCGCGGTGGAGCGGACCAGCGCCGAACGCGACGAGAGCGCCCGGCTCGCCGCCGCGCTGAACCATGCCCGCGACATGGCGGAGAGCGCCCGGCAGGCCGCCGAGGCCGCCAACCGGGCCAAGGGCGAGTTCCTGGCCGGGCTGAGCCACGAGCTGCGCACGCCGCTGAACGCCGTCATCGGCTTCGCCGACCTGATCGCCCGCGAGGCGGAGGGGCCGGTCGGCACCCCGTCCTACCGGCAATATGCCGCCAATGTCCGCGACAGCGGCCAGCATGTGCTGGAGCTGATCAATGAGATCCTCGACCATGCGCGGGCGGAAGCCGGGGCGCTGACCATCGAGGAGGGGCACTGCGACCTGGAGGCCGCGGCGGATTTCGCCGTCCGCATGCTGACCCCGCGGGCCGAGCGCGCCGGCGTGCTGCTGTCGGCGGTGGTGGCGCCGGCGGTGGGCGCCTTACGTGGAGACGACCGCCGCATCCGCCAGATCCTGCTGAACCTGATCGCCAACGGGGTGAAATACACGCCGTCGGGCGGATCCGTGACCCTGTCCGCCCTGCTGGAGGACGGCACGCCGGTGATCCGCATCACCGACACCGGGCTGGGCATCCCGGCCGAGGATCTGGATCGCGTGCTGGAGCCTTTCGCCCGTGTCGAGAGCGCCGACCACCGCGGGGTCGAGGGCGCCGGGCTGGGCCTGCCGCTGACCAAGCGGCTGGTCGAGCTGCATGGCGGCACGCTGGCGCTGCGCAGCACGCTGGGCGTCGGCACCACGGTGACGGTGCGGCTGCCGGCGAACCGCCTGTGGCCGGCGGAGGCGTTGGGCATGCCGGCGACACCGCCGGCCCGGCCGGCCGCCGCCACCTCAGTTGGCAGCCCAGCCGCCAGCCCATCCATCGCCCCGTCCCTAACCGTCCCCGCACCGCCCTTGGCGCCTGCGCTGTCCCCGCCGCCGTCCGGACCGCTGTCGATCCTGCTGGTGGACGACGACCCGACCGTGCGCGACATGGTGGCCGGGCTGCTGCGCGGCTGGGGCCATCGGGTGATCGCGGCGACCAACGCCAACGAAGCGCTGGTGGTGCTGGACGGGCCGGAAAAGCTCGATCTGCTGCTCAGCGACGTCGTCATGCCGCCGGGCATGGACGGGACGGAGCTGGCCCGGCACACCGCCCGCATGCGCCCGGGCCTGCCGGTTCTGCTGGCCTCCGGCTTCGCCGCCCATGCCGTCGGCACGCCTGCCGGTTTCGGCCCCAACGTGGCGATGATCGCCAAGCCCTTCTCCATCGAGGACCTGCGCCGGCAGCTTGCCCGCATCGCCGGGGGGCGGGTGGGAGCGACACCCCAGGCCCAGGCAATCGTTCCCACGTCCCCTGCTCAGCCCTCTCCCCGTCCCGCCCAACCGCCGCGCCTGCTGATCGCCGAGGATCTGTCGATCAACCGCGAACTGCTGGCGGCTTTGTTCAAGGACAGCGGCTACTGCATCGATCTGGTGGCCGACGGGGCGGCGGCGGTGGAGGCGGTGAAGGCCGGCGACTACGACCTCGTGCTGATGGACGTGCAGATGCCGGGGATGGACGGGCTGGAGGCGAGCCGCGCCATCCGCGCCCTGCCGCCGCCCCACGGCGACCTGCCGATCCTGGCGCTGACCGCCGGTTCGTCGGACGAGGAACGGCGCGACTGCCGCGACGCCGGCATGAACGGGCACATCGGCAAGCCCTATGAGCGCGACCTGCTGCTGCGTCAGGTCGCACGCACGCTGGCCGCCGGGCGCAGCCGCACCGGCGCCGCCTGAAGGCCCGCCTCAAGCCGGGTCAGGGCTGCTCCGGTCAGGGCTGCTCGAACACCCTGGGGAAATGGGCGAGACGCCGGCCGAACAGGCTTTGCGGCGTGGCGTCGGTCACGACCGGCTCCGCTTGGCTGGCGGGCAGCGGCGCCATGGGCAGGGGCGTGGCGGAGAGCGCGCGCGCCGAGGTCGGGCGGGAGCGGCGTTCGGTCTTCTCGGGTGGGGCGTAGAAATGCAGGGTCAGCTGGCCGTCGGCTTCCGCCGCATAGGGCAAGCCTGGGACCGTCCGGCGTTCGGTGCCGGGAAGCACATACTGCTCACCTTGGTCGGTGCGTTCGATATGCGGCATGACCGGTATCCTGTCTCCACCGGACCGATCCTGCCGTTCCCGCCCTTGCGGGTCAAGGGCGGGCTGCGTCACGAAGGGCTTATCCGATCGTACCGGTATCCGCCCCCTCGTTCACAGGGTGTTCTCCCCCCGGATCGAGGCCCTTACGGGCGCAGGACGCTCGACACCAGCAGGTAGGACAGCCAGGCGACGATGCCGGAGGCGGGAATCGTCAGCACCCAGGCCCAGACGATTCGGCCCGCCAGACCCCAGCGCACCGCCGAGGTGCGGCGGGCGGAGCCGACGCCGACGATGGCGCCGGTGATGGTGTGGGTGGTCGAAACCGGGATGCCCAGCCACGTCGCGCCGAACAGCGTGATGGCGCCCGCCGTCTCGGCGCAGAAGCCCTGGTAGGGCTTCAGGTCGGTGATGCGCGACCCCATGGTGCGGACGATGCGCCAGCCGCCCATCATGGTGCCCAGCCCCATCGCCAGCTGGCAGGCGATGATGACCCAGAAGGGAACGTGGAAGGTATCGCCCAGCATGCCCTGGCTGAACAGCAGGACGGCGATGATGCCCATCGTCTTCTGCGCGTCGTTGCCGCCATGGCCCAGGCTGTAGAGCGCCGCCGAGAAGAGCTGCCAGTGCCGGAACTGGCGGTCGACCGTGAAGGGGGCGGCCCGGCGCAGCGCCCAGGACAGCACCAGCATCAGGAACAGCGCCAGCAGGAGGCCGATGCCGGGCGACAGCACGATGGCGACCGCCGTCTTGGTGAAGCCGCTGCCGATGATGGCGCCGAAGCCGGCTTTGGCGATGCCCGCCCCGGCGATGCCGCCGACCAGCGCGTGCGAGGAGGAGGACGGCAGCCCGAGATACCAGGTGATCAGGTTCCAGCCGATGGCGCCGATCAGCGCCGCCAGGATCACCGCCGGGTCCATCACCAGCGGATCGACCAGCCCGGTGCCGATGGTGGTGGCGACATGCAGGCCGAAGAACAGGAAGGCGATGAAATTGAAGAAGGCCGCCCAAAGGACGGCCAGCTTGGGCGACAGCACGCGGGTCGACACCACGGTGGCGATGGAGTTCGCCGCGTCGTGCAGGCCGTTGATGAAGTCGAAGGCGAGCGCCACCAGAACGATGACGGCGATCGCCGGCAGGCCGAGTTGCAGGGCCTCCATGACCGGGACCGCCTCAGACCTGATCGAGCGTGATGCCCGCGACCAGGTCGCCGACGTCGTCGCACCGGTCGGTCACCGCCTCCAGCATCTCGTACAGCTCGCGCCGGCCGAGGAAGGCGATCATGTCCGGCTTCTCCGCGATCAGCGACTGGAGCGCGCTGCGCAGGATGTCGTCGGCCTCGTCCTCGATGTCGGACAGCCGGCCGCAGAGATGGTCGATCCGCTCGGCGTTGCGGGCGATGGAGCCCAGGAGCGGCATCAGCTCGACCAGCACGTCGGCCTGCTGGCGGATCAAAGCGACGAAGCGGCGCATCGGTTCGTCGAACGCCTCGATGCCATAGAGGCCGGCATGACGTGGCACCTCGTCCATCAGGTCGATGGCGTCGTCCAGCGCGTTGATCAGCGACAGGATGTCCGAGCGGTCGAATGGGGTGATGAAGGCGCGGTGCAGGTCGCGCCCGGCATCCTTGGTGATGCGGTCGGCGTCCTTCTCCACCCGCTTCAGCGCGGCGACCTTCTGCGCGCGGTCGTCCGGTCCGGAATCCATCACCGCTTCCAGCGCAATGGATGCTGCCACGATATGGCGGGCCTGCTCGACGAACTGGTCGACGAAGCGTTCCTCCTTCGGCATCAGCGAACGGAATGCGCGCAGCAGCATGGGACGGTGACTCGCATAGACTGAATGGTTTGGCGCTGCTCTTAGCACGCTTCGCGGTGCGGTGCAGCGGCGGCATGTCATGTAAAGGTCATGAAACAGTCATTTGGTAGCAAAATCGCCACAGGTCGCGGCACATCGCCGCGTTTCACCCCTCCAACCGATCCGGCAAACCAGTTGGGCCGGCACCGTCAGCCGACCCCATGGAAAGCCGCCGGCCGCCTTCCCAAATCTCACCCGAAGCCCCTTCCCCGACCGCAGGGTTCCGCCCATGACGTGCCCATCCCCCGTTTCCCGCCTTGCCATGCCGGCGCTTGCCGCCCTGCTTCTGAGCGCCGCCCCGCTGCATGCCCAGACGGTTCCGCCCGACGACCCGGCCGGCCGGTGCAGCCCGACCGTCTCGGCCGCGCTCAGCACCTGGGACACCGGAGTCGCGGCGGCGGAGCGTTTCGGCGACAAGGCCGCGGCGGTGGCGCGCGAGAAGGGACGGGAGTATCTGCTGCCGCTGCTGGGGATCGACCCGAAGGCGGTGCCGCCCGACGCCAAGGGCGGCGGCACGACCGACGATGTCGGCCGCGCGCTGGAGGAAAGCCGCAACGATCCCAAGCGCCGCGCCGACCTCTGCGCCGCCATCACCCGCGCGGCGGACGAGGCGAAAAACTCGGCCGGCGCCGGGCTCGACGCGCTGAAACGGGCCCTGGACAACTGGCAGCTGACGCCGCCCGCCGCTCCGGCGCCCGGCCCCGCTCCGGAGACGCCGAAGCAGGACGGGCTGATCAAGACCTGATCCGGATCAGATCCGCCGCAGCGGACGCCGGGCGCTCCACACCCCGGCCAGGAAGGGCAGCGCCAGCAGGATCTGCAAGGCTGCCCAACCCAGCGCTTCCCAGTTCGGCCGGGTCCACTCGACCTCGTGCAGCGCCTCCGTGAAGGGCAGCTGGCCGTAGATCAGCGATTCGAGCGGCACGAAGCCCTCGGCCACCACGGTCAGCAGCGCCGCCAGCAGAAGCCCGAAGCCCAGGACCGACTCGACCGGCAGGCGGCGGACGGCGCCGCACAGGCCGCGCGGCGCACCGTCCGCGAAGGGAATCGCCGGACGGAACAGGCTGGCGATGCCGAGAGCGCCACGCGTCTCCGTCCCCACCGGCCGGCGGGCGGCGCGGATCAGGCCCAGCACCGGCAGCGCCACCGCCGGGATCAGCAGATACGGGTTGGGGAAGTCGCGGTAGCGGCCGTCGAAGACGATCAGCAGCGACCAGACCAGCGCCGCGACGCCCAGCGCCACGGCACTCCACCGCCCGACCCGCTCGGTGCGGGTCAGGGCCGGGCGGGCGTGGCGCAGGCCGACCAGCGGCTCGCTCGCCAGACCGCCGCTGGCCAGCGTGCGGTGGGCGGTCAGCAGCACCGCCAGCGACAGCGCCGCGGTCAGCGCCAGCATCGCCACCGCCAGCGTGGTGTCCTGCCAGTAATGCTTGCCATGCTCCGCCAGGAAGGCGGCGCGGACATAGAGGGTGGACAATACCTGCGCCAGCAGGATCAGCACCGCCCAGCCGGTGCCCGGCAGATGGCGGCGCAGCAGCGCCAGCCCGCACAGCAGCACCAGCGCCAGCCCGCTCGACGCCGCGAACAGCCAGGGCCACGCGACATTGCCGACGACCGGCCCGGCCAGCGAGAATTTCGGCGTGCGGTCGGCGTTGTACAGGCCCCAATGGCCGCCGACCGTGCCCTCCAGCTTGGCCTTCCACTCCTGGTCGAAGGCCTCGATCACGTTGTAGTCGAAGCCCTCCTGCTCGGCCATGCGGACGAAGGCGTTGACGAACTTCGCCTTGTTGACCAGCCCCGGCACGGCGGCGCCGCGCGAGCGGCCCTGCGTCGGCCAGCCGGTCTCGCCGACCAGGATCGGCTTGCCCGGGAAGCGGTGGGCGATGGTGCGGTAGCTCTGGCGGATGCGCTCGGTCGCCGCCTCGACGCCGGCCGGCACGTCCTCCCAATAGGGCAGCAGATGGATGGTCAGGTAATCGACATGGTCCGCGATCTGCGGGTATTTCAGCCACCATTCCCAGACGTCGGCGTAGGACACCGGCTGCTTCACCGCCGCCTTGACGCGGTCGATGTAGCCGGCGACCTGCTCCGGCGTCAGCTCGCGGCGCAGCAGCACCTCGTTGCCGACGATGACGCGGGTGATGACATCGGGATAGCGGTTGGCGAGGTCGATCAGCGAGGCGATCTCCGCCTCGTTCTTGTCGATCCGCGAGGACAGCCACGCCCCCATGGTGACCTGCATGCCGTGCTTGCGGGCCAGTTCAGGCACCACCTGCAAGCCTTCCAGCGAGGTGTAGGTGCGGATGCCGGCCACCTGCGGCGCCAGCGCGACGATGTCCTCCTCGATCTGGGCGGTGGAGGGCAGCACGCCGGTCAGCGGACTCTGCCCGTCGCGGAAGGGCGCGAAGGACACGCTGCGCAGCTTGCCGCCGGGCGGCGGGTCGAGCGGCACCGGCAGGTTCGGCAGGGACCAGACGGCGAGGTTGGCGAGGCCGGCGACGAGCAGCGCGGCGAGGATGAGGATCAGGCGCATGGGCGGGATGTCTACACCAAAGGCTTGACGGTTTGAACGGCGACCGTCGCACCAACAGGCCGGACGGCGATTTTATTCACGGACACGGACAGAAAATGGGCGCGCCCCCCAAAGGAGGCGCGCCCAGTCGGTCAAGGATTGAGTGACGTGCCTTCGTCACGGATTGGTAAACCGGCGGACGGGGGCGTTTATTCCGCCGGGGCGCCATTTTGTGCAGGTCAATGGCCTTCGTGGGTTCGATATGAGACACACGAAGCCGTAACCGGCCTCATCGGCCCGACCGGGCACGCGCCAGCCAAACCGTGTGACTGTTGCAGTCAGGATCCTCTCGTACATGCGCCACGACGTCGAACCCGTGCGCATCCAGCAGCCCACGGTATTCATCCCCGTTCAGGCTGGCATGGAAAAGGGGTTCGCCTTGAAGAGCACCGATCGCCTCTCCATGCGCGGGGCCACTGGTGAACATGAGAGCGGCGGCCGGCGCCGCATGGCGCTGAAAAACCTCGAACATCCGCCGTTGGTCATCCCAGCGCAGATGAAAGAAGCTGTTCCAGGCCAGGATGCCGTCAAAACGCCTGGGCAAGGACAGTCCGCGCATGTCCGACAGGAGCCAGCGATGCTCGGGAAACCGCTCCTGGGCCAGTCCGAGAAGAGGCGGAGACGTATCGATCCCCGTCACCGCGAACCCACGCTCGATGAAATAGCGCGCCACCGGATCGGCGCTCCCACAGCCCAGATCCAGAACAGCGCCCCCAGACGGCAGAAGCCCCTGGAAACGATCAAGCCAGACCTTCTCGAAAAGGCTGCGGCTGCGACTGGCCTCCCATACAAGGCCATGCTTTCGGTAAATCTCGATGATCTGATCGGCCGCGTCTGTCATCGCACCACCATAACGACGCGTCCGGGCTGCAACCAGGCCTCCCGGTCATCAAATCCAAGCAACCTGGGAAGAGCGAACGGACTCTGGGAAAACCGGAAGCCTTGAGTCCATCAGGCACTTCCGTGAACGCCTGATGGACTCCGGTGGAACGCATGAAACTCTGGCGCGGCCCGAAAGCCGACACCCTCACCGTTCGACGAACGCCTTTTCGATGACGAAGCCGCCCGGTTCGCCGTTGGTGCCCATGACGAAGCCGCGCTTTTCCATCATCGCAGTGGTCTCGGCCAACATCGCCGGGCTGCCGCAGATCATCACGCGGTCCTTCTCGGCATCCAGTTCCGGCAGGCCAAGGTCCTCGTAAATCTTGCCGGTTTCCATCAGCGTGGTCAGGCGGCCCTGGTTGCGGAAGGGCTCGCGCGTCACCGTCGGGTAATAGAGCAGCTTTTCCTTCACCTGCTCGCCGAAGAACTCGTTTTCCGGCAAATTGTGGTGGATCAGGTCGTCATAGGCCAATTCCGCCACGGTGCGGGTGCCGTGGGTCAGGATCACCCGGTCGAACTTCTCGTACATCTCCGGGTCCTTGATGATGCTGAGGAACGGCGCCAGGCCGGTGCCGGTGCTCAGCAGATACAGGTTCCGTCCGGGAAGCAGGTTGTCGGTGATCAGCGTGCCGGTTGCCTTGCGGTTCACCAGCAGCGTGTCGCCTTCCTTCAGATGCTGGAGCCGCGAGGTCAGCGGGCCGTCCTGCACCTTGATGCTGAAGAACTCCAGCGTCTCCTCGTAATGCGCGCTGACGAGGCTGTAGGCGCGCAGCAGGGGCCGGCCTTCGACCTCCAGCCCGATCATGGTGAACTGCCCCGGCAGGAAGCGGAAGGACGGATCGCGCGTGGTGGTGAAGCTGAACAGCGTGTCGGTCCAGTGGTGAACGGTCAGCACGCGCTCTTTGATCAAGTTGCTCATGGGGGCGTTCCAAAACCTGTCGAGGCCAAGCTCTGTTGGCAATGTTCAATACAGAAGTCCGGGACGCTGCGTTCAGGTGGCCGGCGCGATGACACGAGCGGAGCTGCCGCGACGCAACGGCCGAAACCTATCAACAAACCCGGTCGAAGGCCACGGATTTATACCAGTCAAATGACGGGCTTTCCGGCAAACAACACGAATTTTTCCGTACAACATTGATCTTGGTCAATTGAATCCCTATTCCGCGCTGGGCGGCGCGAACAGGTAGGGCGACAGGCCGCGCAGATTCTCATCGACGATAAGCCGATGATTCAGCGGCGGAAATGCCCGCTGCGAGCAGTCCAGCCGCGGGCAGAGCCGGCAATTCACCCCGATCGGCGTCGCCGCATCGGTGTTGGACAGGTCGAACCCGTCCGCATAGGTGACCTGAGCCGCATGCTGGACGTCGCAGCCCAGCGCCACGGCGAATTGCTGCGGCGGGCTGCGGTGGCCGCCGCCGGCCTTCACCACCGTGCGGGCGATGGAGAAGTACGCGGTGCCGTCCGGCATCTCCGCCATCTGGCTGTGGATCTTGCCCGGCGTGCGGAAGGCCTCGTAGACGATCCAGCGCGGGCAGCCGCCGCCGAAGCGGGCGAAATGGAAGCCGGCACCGGAGAAGCGCTTCGACACGTTGCCGGCGCTGTCCACCCGCATGAAGAAGAAGGGCACGCCCTTGGCCCCCGACCGGTGCAGGGTGGTCAGCCGGTGGCAGACCTGCTCGAAGGAGGCGTCGAAGCGCCGCCGCAAAATCTCGATGTCGTAGCGCAGCTGGGTCGCCGCCTCGTGGAAGCGGGCATAGGGCATCAGCACCGCCGCCGCGAAGTAATTCGCCAGCCCGATGCGGGTCAGCCGCCGCGCCTCGTCGTCCGACAGGTTGGCGGCATCGACGATGCCGTTCAGCAGATCGCGGTGGCGCAGCAGCGCGATCTGGCAGGCCAGTTGGAAGGTGCGGCCCGACGGCGCCAGCATCTCCGACAGCAGGATGCGCCGGCTGTGGCGGTCGAAGCGGCGCACCGCATAACCCATCACCTCCGACGGCAGCAGGCGGACGCGCACGCTGTGCTGGGTGTTGAGCCAGTCGACCAGCCCGCGATAGAGGTCGCCGCGCTCCAGCTTGCCATCCTGCCACAGGCTTTCCGCCGCCGCCTCCAGCTCCGGGAAATGGTTGGAGTGGGTCTGGAACAGGTCGCGCACCTCGTCCTGCGGGAAGCCGGTGGCCTGCACCAGATGCAGCTTCTCGCGGTCGGCCACCCGCTCCGCCAGGGCCTGGAGGTCGTCGCGCGCGCCGCGGAAGCCGCGATAGAGCGCCACCACCGCCTGCCCCAGCGTCGGCGCCACCGCCGCCAGCTCGCGGAAATCCTGGTTCTTGATGTCGGAGCCGTCGAACAGCTGGTCGGCGAACACCTCGCGCAGGCCGGCCACCAGCCGGCTCTCCTCGTCCTCGGCGAAGGCCTGGAGATCGACGCCGAACTGCTGGCCCAGCTTCAGCAGCAGCGGCACCGTGACGGGTCGCTGGTTGTGCTCGATCAGGTTCAGATAGCTGGGCGAGATGCCGAGCTGGTCGGCCATCTGCGCCTGGGTCAGGCCCTGGTCGCGGCGCAGGCGGCGCACCTTCGGACCCAGCATCGCCTTCTTTTCCATGGTCGCCAAAACCAGCCCCCTCGACGGATCGCAAAATTTACAAGATTTACGGATTTACAGGATTGTGAATACAGCAGTTTACAAACGGACCTTTTTACAAACAAGGGCTTATTGCAACGCACTCGGGCGGGGTTTAAGTCTTGGTTCACGGCCGCGCTGTAAAGCGCAAGCGGCCCCGAAGACACCGGACGGCAGAGCAAGGGCGGGAGGAAACGCCACTGCCTACAACCGGTTCCGGGACCGACAAAAGGCCCGCCCCGAGACCCCAGTTCCGCCCCGATCGACCGGGCGCACCGGACAAAAGGAACCTGACCCATGTCGCTCGATGAAAAGACCAAGACCGCCATCCACGCCGCCCGTTACGAGGGCATCCGCCGCGACTACACCATGGACGACGTCAAGCGTCTGAGCGGCTCGGTCAAGATCGAGTACACGCTGGCCGAGCTGGGTGCGCGCCGCCTGTGGGAGCTGCTGAACACCGAGCCCTACATCAACACCCTGGGCGCCCTGACCGGCAACCAGGCGATGCAGGCGGTCAAGGCCGGCCTGAAGGCCATCTACCTGTCGGGCTGGCAGGTCGCCGGTGACGCCAACACGGCCGGCCAGATGTACCCGGACCAGAGCCTGTATCCGGTGAACTCGGTCCCGGCGGTCGTCGAGCGCATCAACAACACCTTCAAGCGCGCCGACGAGATCCAGACCTCCGAGGGCAAGGGCGACACCTACTGGTTCGCGCCGATCATTGCCGACGCCGAGGCCGGCTTCGGCGGCCCGCTGAACGCCTTCGAGCTGATGAAGGCGATGATCAAGGCCGGCGCCGCCGGCGTGCACTGGGAAGACCAGCTGGCTTCGGAAAAGAAGTGCGGCCACCTCGGCGGCAAGGTTCTGATCCCGACGCAGCAGCACATCCGCACGCTGAACGCCGCCCGTCTGGCCGCCGACACCTGCGGCACCTCGACCCTGGTGATCGCCCGCACCGACGCCGAGTCGGCGCAGCTCATCACCTCGGACATCGACGAGCGTGACCATCCCTTCATCGACTTCGACAGCGGCCGCACCACCGAGGGCTTCTTCCGCCTGAAGAAGGGCATGGGCGTCGATCACTGCATCGCCCGCGGCCTGTCCTACGCGCCGTATTCGGACCTGATGTGGTGGGAGACCTCCAAGCCGAACCTGGACGAAGCCCGCCGCTTCGCCGAGGCTGTGCACAAGCAGTTCCCGGGCAAGATGCTGGCCTACAATTGCTCGCCCTCCTTCAACTGGAAGGCCAACCTGGACGACGCCACCATCGCCAAGTACCAGCGCGAGCTGGGCGCCATGGGCTACAAGTTCCAGTTCGTCACGCTGGCCGGCTTCCACAGCCTGAACTACTCGGCCTTCACGCTCGCCAAGGGTTACGCCGAGCGCGGCATGGCCGCCTACTCCGAACTGCAGCAGGCCGAGTTCGCGGCCGAGAAGGACGGCTACACCGCCACCAAGCACCAGCGCGAAGTCGGCACCGGCTACTTCGACGCGGTCGCCACGGCGATCTCCGGCGGCACCTCCTCGACCACCGCGTACAAGGACTCCACCGAGGCTGACCAGTTCCATTGATCGCAGGTTCCGATCAACGGGATTGGTCCGTGATCCAGTGTGCGAGCTGGATCTTTTCGAACGGCTGATGCTTTGACTTGCCGACGGCCGGGGGCCTTCCCCCCGGCCGCTTTTTTTTGGCCTCGTCTCCGCCGCCACACGGTTCATTCGGAATAATCCTTCGGCGAAGCCACGCCCCTGTGGTATGGCTGACCTGCGCCGCATCAACCGGTGGTATGGGGCGGTTGGCCCGAAAGTCTTGAACTGGGCTGGTAAATGCAGTCGAATCCACCGGTTCCGGCGGAATCCGGCACGCAGCATCCTTGGGTGCGCCGCGGAATCCCTTGTTGACTTGGGGCCTCATCGGGACCAATTAAGTCCCCATGCTGAAAACAAACCGATCCGGGACGTAAAGGTCCCACACGCCGGCACCCGACTTCGGGGTCCCGGCGGGCGGAACTGGCCGCCGCGCATCCCCATGCGCGGCGATGACCGTTTCCCGACCGCCTCCCCTGCTTCGGCGGGCCCCCGGCGGGTTCTCCCCTGGCCGACATGCCATCGGAGATGCTCCGGCGTTCTATTGGTGAAACGATGAAAGGACAAGACAGTATGGATCAATCGCTCGCAGGAAAGTCCATCGCCATCCTCGTCTCCAACGGCTTCGAAGAAGCGGAGATGACCGAGCCGCAACGCGCCCTGATCAAGACCGGCGCCACGCTGCGTACCATCTCGACCGAGACGGGTCTGGTCAACGGCTGGCACGGCAAGTCCTGGGGCCATTACTTCCCGGTGGACAAGCATCTGAGCGAGGCGCTCGGCGCCGACTTCGACATGCTGCTGCTGCCGGGCGGTGAGCGCAGCGTGGCGAAGCTGCAGCAGTCGGCCCACACCCGCCGCATCGTCGGCCACTTCCTGGATGCCGGCAAGCCGATCGCCGCCATCGACCAGGGCATCCAGCTGCTGGCGATCCCCGGCAAGCTGCGCGGCCGCCTGCTGGCCGCCCCGGAGGCCTACCGCGCCGACCTGACCGCCGCCGGCGGCAAGATCAGCGACGAGGCCCTGGTCGTCGACGACATCACGGTCTCGGCGCTGGGCCAGGACCAGCTGAACGAGTTCGTCGAAGCCGTGGTGAAGCTGTTCACCGAGCTGGGTTCCGTTCGCAAGGCCGCCTGATCTCCATCCTCAGACGGTCCCGAAACGGCCGCCGCACCACCCGGGTGCGGCGGCCGTTTCGTTTTCAGCCTCCCCGCGCTGGTTGGCCTTGAGCGCCAGAACCTGGTCACCGTCGCCGCCATCCGCATGATGATCCACCGGCTCGGCTATCCCAACCGACGACATCCAACCGCTCCACAGTCTGTCGAAACGGGGACCGTCGAAATGGGGTCTTACGCGGTGTCGCGTCCCAACTTACCCGATTGCCCTGCAGTGCGCTCTTGTGACAATGTATGATCCATCAATAGTGGAGTATATTGAAAGATGAGCGTAGATATGTCTGGATTCAATGGCTTGTCCAGCAGAACGATATTTTGCGCATGGACTGGAAAAAACCCGCTTAGCCAACAAAGACTTAACTGTCTATTTTCTCTCATGCAGAACCCTTGCTGCCCAGTAATACTTTTAAAGAGCAGCACACTTTCCAATTGGATATTGCCGGACTCTCCATTGCATCCCGCTTACGAATACCTAAGCGAGACTCATAGGAGTGACTATCTCAGGTGTTATCTAATGCATCATTTCGGAGGTGGTTATTCAGATATAAAGTTGACTGGCTACAACTGGCTTCCTGCATTTTCTGCACTGGAGAACAGTGACGCAGATGGAGCTGGATACACTGAGCTTGGTCCAGGATGCGTTGCCGTTCATCCCTCATCCGATGGCCCCGCGCTGAGGGCAGCATATAAGAAATTGATCGGGAATGCAGCTTTCCTGTTCAAGAAAAGAAGCAGTTTTACAACGGAATGGTTCAAAAGAGTGAATAACGCTCTTGACGAGAAAATGGATTTACTTAAAGAAAACCCTTCAAAACACCCACAGGATGTCTTGGGAATGCAATTTAGTGATGGAACGATATCAAAATATCCACTCCGATGGGCTGAAATCCAAGGAGAGGTGTTCCATCAATTAACGTTCGAGAGAGTGGACAGCGTGATACATGTCGACATTGTGCCGTTATTGCATTCTTATCGCTAATCGTCTCCAACGGCTTCGAAGAAGCGGAGATGACCGAGCCGCAACGCGCCCTGATCAAGACCGGCACCATGCTGCGTACCATCTCGACCGAGACGGGGCTGGTCAACGGCTGGCACGGCATCAGCGACGAGGCTCTGGTCGTCGACGACATCACCGTCTAGGCGCTGGGCCAGGACCAGCTGAACGAGTTCGTCGAAGCCGTGGTGACGCTGTTCACCGAGCTGGGTTCCGTTCGCAAGGCCGCCTGATCTGCATCCTCGGACGATCCCGAAACGGCCACCGCACCAACCGGGTGCGACGGCCGTTTCGTTTTCGGGCTTCCTTCACGCCCCATTCGACTGGCAGCCTGTGACCATTGCCCGACACCCTGGATTTCCGACGAATTCACTCACCTTCCGCGTTGATAATTTTAAACATTCGGATTAGTAAGGTTGAGGGTCGAATAATACCTTCGGGTGGACAAGGTTCTTGCCGAGGGTTTGGCGGGGATGCGGGCAAAATGGCTAAAATTCGAGCATTCGGACAGTTGACCATCCGTGCCAAGATCATCGTCGCGGTGCTGGGCACTGTGGTGATGGCCGGCGCCTTCGGAATTTTCACGCTCAGCCGGCTTGAAATCCTAAACAATGCTGCCGAAACCATGCGCAGCCGTTCGCTGCCGGCGACCCAGCTGGCCGGTCAACTGACCTCCGCCGCCCAGAGCCACCGCATCGCCGAAGCCGCCTATGCGCTCGCCACCAACGAGATGCAGGTGAACCAGGCGGAAAAGGGCTGGACCGATGCGGTGACCGAGGTTGCAACGCGCCGTCAGGCAGCCGGTACCCGCTTCACCGGCGGCGACGGCGCCGCAAGGCTGGCCGCCTTCGACGAGGCCTGGACCGCCTATGCCACCGCGGCCGACCGCGTGCGCGGCCAGGCCCGCGACGGCAACGCCCAGTCCGCCGTCAGTGTCTTCAAGCGTCCCAGCGCCGTCGCCTTCGCCCGCGTGCAGGAGGCGCTCGACGCGCTGGTGGACAGCACGATGGCCGATGCCGGCGCCGTCGCCGACCAGGGGGCGGCGGTCTACAGCAGCGCCCACGGCATGGTGCTGGGCGGGGTGACGCTGTGCACCCTGCTGGCGCTGGGCTTCGGCGCCGTGCTGGTGCGCGGCATTTCCCGCCCGATCCTCGATGTCGCCGGTTCGCTGGAGCGGCTGGCCGCCCGCGACTTCACCGCCACCTTCGAAGAAGGCCGCCGCGACGAGATCGGCCGCATGGCGACCGCCGCCCGCGTCTTCCGCGACACCATGCTCGACACCGAACGCCTCCAGCAGGAGCAGGAACGGCTGAAGACCGCCGCCGCCGAGGAGCGCCGGCGCGAACTGCGCACGCTCGCCGACGGCTTCGAGGCGACGGTGAAGCGGCTGGTCGAGGCACTGTCGAATTCGACCGCCGAGATGGCCGCCGCATCCTCCGCGATGGCCGAGGGCGCCGCCGAGACGGCGCGCCATTCCGACGCGGTGTCGTCGGCCGCCGGCCGCGCCTCGGCCAATGTCGACAGCGTCGCCGCCGCCACCGCCGAACTGTCGGCCAGCTTCACCGGCATCGCCCGTCTGGTCGCCGATTCCGCCGGCATCGCCGCCGATGCCACCCGCGACGCCGAACGCAGCACCACGGTGATGGGCAGCCTCGCCGAGGCGGCGGAGGAGATCGGCAAGGTGGTGGAGATGATTTCCGGCATCGCCGGCCAGACCAACCTGCTGGCGCTGAACGCCACCATCGAAGCGGCCCGCGCCGGGGAGGCCGGCAAGGGCTTCGCCGTCGTGGCGAGCGAGGTGAAGCAGCTCGCCGGCCAGACGGCGAAGGCGACCGCCGAAATCCAGGCGCGCATCGCCGAGATTCAGAGCGCGTCGGGCACCGCGGTCGACACCATCGGTGCCGTGACCCGCACCATCGCCCGCCTGAACGAGATCTCCAGCGAGGTCGCCGCCGCGGTCGAACAGCAGACCGCCGCGGTGGGCGAGATCGCCGCCAACATCCAGGACGCCGCCGACGGCACCCGCACCGTCTCCGACAACATCGCCGCCGTCACCTCCGCCGCCGCGTCCGCCGAACGGGCCAGCGGCGTGATGGTGCGCTCAGTGGACACGGTGCAGGACGACGCCGGCCGGATGCGCCAGGAGGTCGACGGCTTCCTGGGAGCGTTGCGGGCGTCTTAACAGGCAGGAATGAAACCGCCGGTGTGCGTTTCCCTCTCCCCTTCGGGGAGAAGGCGTTTTAAGCCTGCTTGGCGTCGATGATTCCCCGGCGCACGGCGCGGGTCTTGGTGAAATGGTCCTGCAACTGCTCCCCCTCGCCCCAGCGGATGGCGCGCTGCAAGGCCGTCAGGTCCTCGGTGAAGCGCTGGAGGATTTCCAGCACCGCCTCGCGGTTGTTCAGGAACACGTCGCGCCACATCACCGGATCGCTGGCGGCGATGCGGGTGAAGTCGCGGAAGCCACCAGCCGAGAATTTGATGACCTCGGACTTGGTGTCCTCCTCCAGGTCCGACGCGGTGCCGACGATGGTGTAGGCGATCAGGTGCGGCAGGTGCGAGGTGATGGCCAGCACGCGGTCGTGGTGGCTGGCCTCCATGATCTCGACGGTGGAGCCGACGCGGCGCCACAGCTCGGTCACCTGCTCCAGCGCGTGGCGGTCGGCGCCGGGCGGCGGGGTCAGGATGCACCAGCGGCCCTGGAACAGCGTGGCGAAGCCGGCCTCCGGCCCCGAATGCTCGGTGCCCGCCACCGGATGGCCGGGGATCAGATGGACGCCGTCGGGCAGATGCGGCCCGACGTCGCGCAGGGTCGCCTGCTTGACCGAGCCGACATCGGTGACGATGGTCCCAGGGCGCAAAAGCGGCCCGATGGCCTCGGCCACCGCGGCATAGCTGCCGACCGGGGTCGACAGCACCACCAGATCGGCGCCGGCCAGTGCGGCGGCCGGATCGGTGGAGGCCTCCGCCACGATGCCCAGTTCCAGCGCCTTGGCGCAAGCCACGGCGCTGCGGTCGGTGCAGACCACCTGCCGCGCGATCCCATACTCCGCCAGCGCCCGCGCCAGGGACGAGCCGATCAGACCGATGCCGACGATGGCGACGCGGTCGAACAGGGGTGCGGTATTGGTGGCGGTGGTGGACATGACGCTGGGTGTCCCGAAAGCGGAGTGAACGGGCGAAAAACCGTCCCGTTTAAACCACCTCGCACCCGCGGGACCAAGCGAATCTTTCGCCACCGCTCCGTCAGCCGTCCTTCGCCGTCATCTCCGTCCTGAGCGCTTCGGCCAGCCGCTGGAAGGTTTCCTTCCGCCCCGAGGTTTTCCTCCAGGCCAGCGCGATCCGCCGTCCCGGCCGGTCGCCGGCCAGCGGGCGTACCGCCAGATCCAGCCCGCGCAGGATGCCGGAATCGACCGCCATCTGCGGCAGCAGCGTCACCCCCAGCCCGTTCGCCACCATCTGCACCAGCGTGTGCAGGCTGGTGCCCTGGAAGGCGGTGTTGTGCGGCGTGGCGTCCAGCGCGCAGGCCGCCATGGCGTGGTCGCGCAGGCAGTGCCCGTCCTCCAGCAGCAGCAGATCCTCCGACGGCACCGTCACCGGCTGCGCCGGATCGCCGACGCCCAGCCGGTGCCCGGTGGGGCAGACGAAGGAGAAGCGGTCCTCGGCGATGTCCTCCGTCTCCAGATCGCCCATCGGGTAGGGCAAGGCCAGCAGCGCCGCGTCCAGCTTGCCGGCGTTCAGCTGCTCCAGCAGCCGCGCCGTCTGGTCTTCGCGCAGATAGAGCCGCAGCCGCGGGAAGCTCTCGCGCAGGGCCGGCATCACGCGGGGGATCAGGAAGGGGCCGATGGTCGGGATCACCCCGAGATGGAGCGCGCCCGACATCGGGTCGGCGGCGGAGCGGGTGATGTCCACCAGCTCCTCCGCCCCCTTCAGAAGCTGGCGCGCCCTCTCCGCGATCTCGCGGCCGAGCGGCGTCGGCAGCACGGAACGGCGCGTGCGCTCCACCAGCGTGGCGCCCAGCAGATCCTCCAGCTCCTGCAAGCCGGCGCTCAGCGTCGACTGGCTGACGAGACAGGCCTCGGCCGCCTGCCCGAAATGGCAGCGGTCGACGACGGCGACGAGATAGCGGAGCTGGCGCAGGGTGGGGAGCGGTTTCATGCCCGGTTATGTAATCGGATTTATCGATCAGTTCAATTGGTATTTTCTACTTCTCTTGATCACAGATTTCCCGTATTCCTCCACGGGTCAACGGGACACAGGGAACATCGCCCCGCACACTGGCCACACGGCAGGCCCTCTTGTTCGACCCGGTGCGCCGCACTAAGTCGGGCATGTCACGGCCACCGGCCGGGGCCAACGGCCAGGGATTGGGGCGACAACCAATCATCGCATCCATCGGAGAACACAAATGTCCTTGATCAACAGCGAGATTAAGCCCTTCAAGGCGACCGCGTACAAGAACGGCAAGTTCATCGACGTTACCGACGCCGACCTGAAGGGCAAGTGGTCGGTCGTGTTCTTCTACCCGGCCGACTTCACCTTCGTCTGCCCGACGGAGCTGGAAGATCTGGCCGACAACTACGCCGAATTCCAGAAGCTGGGCGTCGAGGTCTACAGCGTCTCGACCGACACCCACTTCTGCCACAAGGCCTGGCACGACACCTCGCCGGCCATCGGCAAGATCGGCTACACCATGATCGGCGACCCGACGCTGGCGATCAGCCGCAACTTCGAGGTCCTGATCGAGGAAGTCGGTCTGGCCGACCGCGGCACCTTCGTCGTCGATCCGGACGGCAAGATCCAGATCGTCGAGATCACCGCCGGCGGCGTCGGCCGCGACGCCAAGGAACTGCTGCGCAAGATCAAGGCCGTGCAGTACGTCGCCGCCCATCCGGGCGAGGTCTGCCCGGCCAAGTGGCAGGAAGGCGAGAAGACCCTCGCCCCGTCGCTCGACCTCGTCGGCAAGATCTAAGGCTTTCCCTTAACAGGGAAACCACGGATCGGGGGCCGGCTCCGGCCGGTCCCCACCCCCGCTCCCGCGGGTTTTGAAAACGAGTACCCTTGATCGGTCCCCATGAAGCAAGGGGGCCGGCCGCAAGGCAGGTTGTTACGGGCCGGCTTTCAGAAGCCCCCCGGTTCGGGTTCCGTCATCGGTTTCCCCATCCCCGCGAAGGCGGGCATCCAGGCGCGTTTTGTCGCAGACCTTTCAAAATCTGGATCCCCGCCTGCGCGGGGAGGACGATGACGTTCCGAACCCTCCGCTGTTTCAAAACCAGACCGCCCGCCCGACCGGCTCTTCCTGCTCGGGCCACAATTTGCTCCGCCCGGACCGCCGCGACACCACGCAGGCGATCCGCCCCGGACACGAGACGTTGGGAACGAAAGCCATGCTGGACGCCAATCTGAAGACGCAGTTGAAGGCCTATCTGGAGCGCATCACCCACCCGATCACCCTGGTGGCGTCGCTGGACGACGGTGCGAAGTCGCAGGAGATGCTGGGCCTGCTGGAGGACATCGCCTCGCTGTCCGGCAAGATCACGCTGGACCGCAACGGCGCCGACGCCCGCCGGCCCTCCTTCGCCATCAAGCGCGACGGCAGCGACATCGGCGTCGCCTTCGCCGGCCTGCCGATGGGGCACGAGTTCAACTCGCTGGTCCTGGCCCTGCTCCAGGTCGGCGGCCATCCGTCGAAGGAGTCGGAGGAGCTGCTGGAGCAGATCCGCACCCTCGACGGCGATTTCCGCTTCGAGACCTATTTCTCGCTGTCCTGCCAGAACTGCCCGGACGTGGTCCAGGCCCTGAACCTGATGAGCGCGCTGAACCCGCGGATCAAGCATGTCGCCATCGACGGCGCGCTGTTCCAGCAGGAGGTCGAGCAGCGTCAGGTGATGGCCGTCCCCACCGTCTTCCTGAACGGCGAGCCCTTCGCCCAGGGCCGGATGGACGTGGCGCAGATCGTCGCCAAGCTGGACACCGGCGCCGTCGCCCGCGCCGCCGAGAAGATCAAGGCCAAGGCGCCCTTCGAGGTGCTGGTGATCGGCGGCGGCCCCGCCGGCGCCGCGGCTGCCATCTACGCCGCCCGCAAGGGCATCCGCACCGGCGTGGCGGCCGAGCGGTTCGGCGGTCAGGTGCTCGACACCATGGCGATCGAGAACTTCATCTCGGTCTCGCATACCGAGGGGCCGAAGCTGGCCGCGGCGCTGGAACAGCACGTCAAGGACTATGAGGTCGACGTGATGAACCTGCAGACCGCCACCGCCCTGGTGCCGGCCACGCAGGAAGGCGGCCTGATCGAGGTGAAGCTGGCGAGCGGCGCCTCGCTGAAGTCCCGCACCGTAGTGCTGTCGACCGGCGCCCGCTGGCGCTCGATGAATGTGCCGGGCGAGGCGGAATACCGCAACAAGGGCGTCGCCTACTGCCCGCACTGCGATGGACCGCTGTTCAAGGGCAAGCGCGTGGCGGTGATCGGCGGCGGCAACTCCGGTGTGGAGGCGGCCATCGACCTCGCCGGCATCGTCTCGCACGTCACGCTGATCGAGTTCGACAGCCAGCTGCGTGCCGACGCGGTGTTGCAGCGCAAGCTGCACAGCCTGCCCAACGTCACCGTTCTGCTGTCGGCCCAGACCACCGAGGTGCATGGCGACGGCAACAAGGTGGTCGGCCTGTCCTACAAGGAGCGCAATAGCGGCGAGCTGAAGCGGGTCGATCTGGAAGGCATCTTCGTGCAGATCGGCCTGGTGCCGAACACCGAGTGGCTGAAGGGCACGCTGGCCCTGACCCCGCGCGGCGAGATCGAGGTGGACAACCGCGGCCAGACCTCGCTGCCCGGCGTGTTCGCCGCCGGCGACGCGACGACGGTGCCGTTCAAGCAGATCGTCATCGCCATGGGCGAGGGTGCCAAGGCTGGGCTCGCCGCCTTCGACCACCTGATCCGCACCGTGCCGGCCGAGGAACCCGCCCGCGAGTCCATCGCGGCTGAGTGACCGGTTCGAGATGAAAAAAGCCGGCGATCCCGCAAGGGGCCGCCGGCTTTTTTGCTGTTCGATTCGGTGAAGAGCCTACTTCTTCACCGCCGCCTTTTCCTTCTCCGCCGCATCCAGGATCCGCTGCAAGGCCTCGGTGCTCAGGGCCGAGTCCATCGTCAGGCTGTCCCCGAACTTGCGCAGCGCGCCGATAACGCGGCGGCGCGCGACGAACTCGTCGTCGCCCTGCTCGAACGGCTCGACTACCGGACCCTTGTAATAGCCGCCGCGGAAGCTCCACTGCCGGCGGCCGTCGGCGCGCCACTCGCTGCCGTCGGACAGCACCATGCAGCGCCCTCCTTCGGTGTAGCGCTCCACCGTGGCGATGGATTGCGGAATGGACTGGCCGCTGCGGATGGTCACGCGGTCGCCGACGCGGAAGCTGGCGGCAGTGAACATGCTGTCTCCCAAATCACACCTGCTGAATGGCGTTGGCCCTCTCAACCGGAGCGCAGCGCCGCAAAAATCCCGAAGACGCTGTTGTCCACCAGTTGCGCCCCCGAATCCAGCACCATGTCCGGCCAAGTGGCCGAACGCGGCGATGGGTTCAAGGCGAAGCACCCGGCTTCGCGCCGAGTTCACGGGCGAGGCCGATGAACGCCCTGAGGGCAGCCGAGGGATTGCGCCGTCCGGGATAGTAGAGGCAGAGCCCGGCACGCACCGGGGTCCAGCCGTCGAGCACACGGACGAGGCGGCCCGCCTCGATGTCGCCACGCACGTCCTGCTCCATGAAGAAGCCGAGGCCGATGCCTTCCAGGACGGCGGTCCGTGCGAGACTGGCCTCGTCCAGGGTGATCGGTCCGCGCACGTCGATCTGCGTCGCCTGCCCGTCCTTCTCGAACTGCCAGCGATACAGGGCCCCGTTCGGCAGGCGGACACGGATGCAGGGGTGGTTGAGCAGGTCGGGCGGGACACGGGGCTTCTCATGGCCCTCGAAATAGGACGGCGAGCCGACGACGGCATATCGCTGCGGGCGGCCCAGGGAAACCGCGATCATGTCGCTGGGCACGAGGTCGGCCACCCGGACACCCAGATCGAATCCTTCGGCGACGATGTCGACCAGCCGCCCCTCGGTGACGAGATCGACATGCACCTGCGGATTCCGGCGGAGGAACTCGAGAACGAGCGGCGAGAGGATTTCACGGGCCGCCATCGCGAACGCATTGATGCGAAGCGTGCCCGACGGCGTCGTCTGCTGCGACCGCACGGCTTCCAGGGCGCCGTGGACATCCTGCAACGCCGGACCGACCTGCTCGACGAACAGCCGTCCGGCATCGGTGAGCGAGACGCTCCGCGTCGTCCGATTGAACAGACGGACGCCCAGTTCCGCCTCGAGCTTCCTGACGGCGTTGCTGAGTGCGGTCGTGGACATGCCGAGATCGAGTGCCGCGGCACGGAACGAGCCCCTGCGCGCAATGGCGAAAACGGCGTCGAGATCGTTCAGGTCAGCCCGCGTCATTGTCCCGCAAAACGAAATTCGACATCCCATTTTATCCTGATTATCGAAACCGATGTCCACGCTCATCTTGAAAGGACAGAAGACATCCCGATCAGGAGACAGCACGATGACACTCCCTGCACCGATCCTGGCCTACATCGATGCCGACCGCAGGTGCGACGGCGCGGCACTGCTCGCCGCCTTCGCGCCCGACGCGGTCGTCAGGGATGAAGGGGGGTCCCATTCCGGCCACGACGCCATCGATGCGTGGTGGCATGCGGCGAAGGCCAAGTACGCCCATGTGATCGAACCGCTTGAACTGTCCGAGACGGACGGGGTCGCCAAGGTCCGTGCAAAGGTGTCCGGGCAATTCCCCGGCAGTCCCGCCACGCTGGTCTTCGCGTTCCGGATCGAGAGCGGGCGGATTGCCGGGCTGGAGATCGCCCCATGACCGGGTTCATCAGTCTTGAAGGCAAAAGAGCGCTCATCACCTCCGGCACGCGGGGAGCCGGTGCGGCCACCGTCGCCCTGTTCCGCGAGCTCGGCGCCCGCGTGCTGACCAGCGCCCGGTCCCGGCCGGACACGCTCGGCGAGGAGATGTTTGTCGGGGCCGACCTCACCACCGCGGAGGGCTGCGCCACGCTCGCCGCCGCGGTGCGCGAGCGGCTGGGCGGGGTCGACGTCATCGTCCACATGCTGGGCGGCTCGTCATCTCCGGCGGGCGGCTTCGCGGCGTTGGGCGACGCGGAGTGGGCCAGGGAACTCGATCTCAACCTGATGCCCGCCGTCAGGATCGACCGCGAACTCGTGCCGGCGATGGTGGCGCAGGGCCACGGCGCGGTCATCCACGTCACCTCCATCCAGCGCCAGTTGCCGCTGCCGGAGGCGACGACGGCCTATGCCGCCGCGAAGGCCGCGCTCTCGACCTACAGCAAGAGCCTTTCCAAGGAGATCTCACCCAAGGGCGTGCGCGTGGTACGCGTGTCCCCCGGCTGGATCGAGACCGAGGCGTCGGTAGGGCTGGCCGAGCGGCTCGCGAAGGAGGCCGGCACCGATTACGAAGGCGGCAAGCGGATCATCATGGACTCGCTCGGCGGCATTCCGATCGGCAGGCCATCCAAACCGGAAGACGTCGCGAACCTGATCGCCTTCCTCGCGTCCGACCGTGCCGGAACGATCACCGGCACGGAATACGTCATCGATGGCGGCACGGTTCCCACCGTGTGAGCCCCGTGTGCTCCAGCCGTTTGTGCCCTACAGCACGAAACCCGCCACCACCGGCGCATGGTAGCTGACCGGCGACGGCTCGTCGGCGTGCTCGACCTCGTCGGTCAGCTCCTCGTTGTGGATCGCCACGTCGTGCAGCAACTCCGTCAGCCGCGGCGAGGCCAGCAGATGGTCGAGCAGCACCGGCGTGCCGCCATGCAGCACGGTGTAGCGCCGCTCCTCCGGGATCGCCTGCTCCAGCGGCTCCAGCACGCGGTTGGCAAGCTCGGCATTGCCGGTGAAGTCGGGCCCGGCGCGGATGATGCGGACGGCGGTCTGCTCCAGATCGGCGTTGCAGTCGCCGGCCACCAGGATCAGCGCGTCGGGATCGGCGTCGAACAGCCGGTCCACCGCCATCCGCGTCTCCAGCGCCTGCCCCGCCCGCTTGATCGAAGCGAGATAGAAGCCCTCGGCCCAGCCGGCCGCCGTCTTCCAGATCTGGGCGCCGGCCTTCTGCCCCGGCACCGGCGCGGCGATGGGGGCCCGCAGATGCAGGTCGAACACATGCAGGATGCGGCCGTCCGGCATCTCGATTTCGGCATGCAGCACCGGCCGGTCCCAGCCGACCTCCGTCTCCCCCTCCGCCGCCGGATCGGCGGTGGCGAGCCGCACGCGGGCCGGCGGCACCAGATGATGGCGCAGCAGCCTCGCCACCCGGATCGGCCAGCGGCTGACGATCACCGGATTGTGGCGGTCGGCCGGCGACGCGGCGTCGCCCGCGGTGACGTGGTAGCCGGCATAGCGCGTGTCCTCCAGCAGCCGGGTCAGCGCACGCAGGATGCGCGGCTCGCTCTTCACCGGATGCTGGGCGTCGACCTCCTGAAGGCAGAGGATGTCGGCCTCCAGCCGTTCCAGCTGCGGGCGCAGCGTGGCGATCCGCGCCTCGAAGGGCGGCTCGTCGGCATCGTCGTCCAGGTTTTCCAGGTTGAAGGTGGCGATCCGGAACAGCGTGTCGGCCATGAAGGGCTCCGCGGAAGGACGGCGGGGTGGGAGCGCGCGGCGAGCGGGCGCACCCCCGGTCGAGCCTATCAGAACAGCTCGACGTCGCCTTCGATCCGCGTCCGGCCGAGATGCTCCATGTAGGACGACTCGTTGCGGGCGATCTCGTGCAGCGTCTCGCCGCCGATCAGCCGGCGCTGGCTGCGGCCGGTGGTGGGGAAGAAGCGGACGGCGCGCGGGGTGGCGCCGCCGACGTCCCAGCTGACGGTGGGGATGCCCTCCGTCGCCAGATACTCCATGACGAACTCGACGTTGCGCTGGCCGATGTTGGCGGTGCGCAGCGTGTTCAGGTTGACGTTGGCGCCGCCGAACAGCTTGGCGCGCAGCCGGTCGCGCCGGCCGGTGACGGCCAGCAGCCGGTTGATCAGATGCTCCATCGCCGTGGCGCCATAGCGCGACGACAGCGACAGCGTGTCACTTCCGGCGTCGGGCAGCAGGAAATGGTTCATCCCGCCGATCTCCGCCATCGGATCGTACAGGCAGGCGGCGACGCAGGAGCCCAGCGTGGTGGTGATAACGACGTTCGGGTCGTCGGTGACGACGCAGCCGCCGACGACGATGTTGACCACCTCCGCCCCCAGCCGGCGGTCGTGATAGCGGTTGGCGGCCACATCCTGACGTTCCAGCCGGCGGCGCAGGACGTTGCGCGCGGGTGAGGTGGCGGAACGGTCTGTCATCATCGGGTCGGGGGCTCTCGCTGCTGGTTGCCGACGCATATGGTCCGGATAGGCCCGCGATCAATCGACGCAGGCACGGCTTTTCTCAAATCGATTTCTCATCGAATCGACTTTGATCTGCATTTTACCGGTCGGGCTATCTTCTGTCCTATGACCTATCTCAGTCAATAGGTGAGAACCCAGCGTCCCAGCGTCTCGTCCTGCACCTTGCGGGCGGCGGCGGCCCAGCCGCGCGCCTCCGCCGGAATGGCGGTCACACGGCGGTCGAGCGCGGCGTCCAGCGCCGCCCGGCGTGCCGGATCGGCGATGAACAGGACGAAGCCGAGCCGCCGGCCGCTGGCCGTCGTCAACAGTCCCGCCAGCCCCTTTACATAGGCCAGCGTGCCCGTCTTGGCATGGACGCCGGAGGGCAGCGCCTTGCCATCCTCCTCCCCCGGCAGAAGCTCCCACAAGGCGGGTCCGCCGGCCCGCAGCAGCGCCGCCATCTGCCGCGGCGTGGCGCGCGACCCGGTGCCCAGCCCCGAATGGTTGGCAAGCCGCAGCCCGCGCCAGCCAGCCGCCACCTGCCCTGCCGCCTGCCCACCCGTCTCCATCGGCTGCCGCGTCAGCCAGCCCTGCAACAGCGCCGCCGAACGCTCCAGCGTCGCGACCGACGGGTCCAGCCGCTTCGAGGCCGCCAGCCCGATCACCTCCGCCGACAAATTGTTGGAATGGCGCAGCAGCCCGCGCGCCAACTCCGACAGCGGCAGGCTGTCCAGCACCGCCAGTATTGCTGCCCCGGCCGGCGCCCGCCCGACCTCGGGCAGCGGCAGGGCGATGCCGGCATCGCCGGTCAGCCGGCGGAACAGCGTGGCGGCGGCCAGCCCCGGCCGCGCCACCGGCACCCAGGCCCCTGCCGCCTCCCCGGCGGCCGGCGGCGCCATCAGCCAGCGGTCGGCGCCGTCCGGCAGCAGCGGAAAGCCCCCGGTCCCGGCCATCGGCCGCGCGGCGACGCTGTCCAGCGGCAGGCGCCCGGCATCGGCGACCGTCAGCACCTCCGGCCCGGCGCCGCCGCGCTTCCAGTTCAGCAGGGCGCGGTTGTAGTTCAGCGACAGCGCTCCGACCCCGGTGTTGTAGGGTGCGGCCCAGGGCTGCCCGGCGTCGATCTCCGCCAGATCGGGCAGCAGCGCCGTGTCGTACAGGAACCGTCCTTCCACCCGGCGCAGCCCGGCGGCGGCCAGCCCGCCCAGCAGCTGCACCAGCCCTTCCGTCGCCAGCGCCGGGTCGCCGCCGCCTTGCAAGATCAGATCGCCGCGCAGCACCCCGCCGGTCAGCGGTCCCGTCGCCAGCAGCCGGGTGGTGAAGCGATGGTCCGGCCCCAGCAGGGCCAGCGCCGCCGCCACCGTCGGCAGCTTCGCCACCGACGCCGGGATGAAGGGGGTGTCCGCCGCCCGCGACTCCAGCACGGTGCCGCTGCCCGGCTCGAACAGGATATAACCGACCGCGGAACTTTCTAAACCATTGGTGGTGGCCGCCAGGACCGGCAGCGGGTCCAACGCCGCCGTCAGGCCCAGCGATCCCAGCAGGCCGAGGAAGGGGCGGCGGCCCAGCATCGGACGGTTTCCAGGGCGGTTATCGGGCCGGTTATCGGGTCGGCTACCGGAGCGACGGATTGCGGTCACGGTTCGGGTCTTTCCGCTTCTGATGGAAGCTTTCATAAAGTATTTTGGGAAAAAATCGCCGGGAATCGCGAACAGGGACGTAGCCGGGCGGCGGTCGGAAAAGAGCGGTCCGACACGGGCAGGCCGGGGCGGCAGGCCAAAGGGGGACGGTATGGCGATGTCCAAGCGGCGCGAAGCGCGCTTCGAGGTGGTGGTCGAGCAGGGCGGCAAGCCCAACATCGACGGCGTCTTCGAAGACGAGAAGTCGGCGACGGAACGCGCCAACTTCCTGCTGCGCCTTGCCAAGTTCCCGGTGGTGCGCGTGGTGAAGGTCACCGGCACCGGGCGGGAAGAAACCATCTTCCAGAAGACGTCCTCCGGCGGCGCCAAGCTGACGACCATCTCGCCCATCGAGACGGCCACGCTGTGCACCGACGTGTTGCAGGTTTTCTCCTTCGACAGCCGGATGACCCTGCTGCGGCTGCTGCGCGGTTACTGGGACGACCAGGGCGTCATTCCGTCGGAGCAGCTCCACCGCTACTATCCGTTGCGCTACTTCGAACGCGAGGCTCTGCTGTTCAACCCGGCGGTCAGCCGGCTCGCCACCCTCCAGGCGCCGATGCTGGGGGTGAAACCGCACGAGCGCTACGACCAGATCATCCGCCTGTTCACCGCGCTGAAGGATCTCGCCCAGAAATCCGACACGCTCGCCCCCTTCGACCAGGCGCTGATGCGCGGCGGGATTTCCGGCCTGCTGCTGGCCGCCGTCGACCGCCCGGTGGAGGAGCGCGACCGCATCGTCACCCACGCCTTCGCCACCCTGCTGGAGCCGCACCGGGAATGGGGGGCCAAGCTGACCGCCGTCCTCCGCCTCCACCGGGAGGACGATGGCGAGAACACCCGGCTGGTGGATGAATTCTCCGCGGAGATCGTCGACGGGCGGGAGCCGATCCGCGCCCTGATCGGCTATGCGCCCGATCTCGCCTCCGCCCTGCTGGCCTTGCTGGCGGCGCTGCGCGGCGATCTGGACGACCGGTTGCCCCACACCGAACCGCTGCTGGCGCTGTCGAACGCGCTGGCGTCGGACGGAACCGGCTTCGGCTTCGCCCGCACGCGCGAGGCGCTGCTGCACCGCATCCGCGGCGGGCTGGACGGTCTGACCCCGCTGACCCGCAGCGGGGCGGCCAGCGATGCCCGCGCCTTTGCCGCCATCGTCGACGGCATGATCGCCTTCGACGGCTATATGGGCGGTCCGGCCATGGCCGAGTCGCTGACCCGCCGCGGCAAGACCGTGTGGGCCACCGGCGGCACCGACCTGCCCTTCGAGGAGACGATGGCGCGGCTGGCCGGCCGTTTCAACACGGCGGCGGGGCGGCTCGGCTATCTGCTCGACCTCGGCGCCAGCGCCTATGGCCACAAGAAGATCAGCACCGTCATCCAGCGCGTCGCCGACGAATTCAACCGGGTGAAGTCCGCGGCGGAGCTGGCCGCTCCCGGCGCCTCGCTCCAAGAGGTGCGCGAGGGGCTGGGCCGCCGCCTGCGCGCCGCCGGCATCCCGCGGGCGCTGGCCGACGGGCTGATCGCCAAGATCGCCGCCATCCCCGACGACCAGCGCGTGTCGATGACCGGCATCGGCGTGGTGACCGGCATGCGGACCGGAGCCGCACTGCATGCCCGGCCGACGGACATGACGGTCGACATGCAGGCCCCGCCTGCCCCGGCGCTGCGCCTGACGCTCAGCTACCAGGGCCGGACGGTGGCGGTGCCCGATGCCGGCGGCGATCTGGTGATCGGACGCGGGGCGGATTGCGGCATCATGCTGGACCACGCCTCCGCCTCGCGCCGGCATGCCATGATCCGGCTGCGCGACGGGGTCTTCACGCTGGAGGATCTGAGCCGCAACGGCACCCGTCTGGTGCCGCAGGCCGGCGAGCAGCGCCTGCTGAAGATGGGCGACGTGGCGCCGCTGTCCGGCCGGGGCGAGATCGTCATCGGCTCCCTCGACCTCGGCGAACATCCGGCACGCATCGCCTGGAGCGTGGCCGGGGGGCGCTGACTTCCTGACGATACCGGGGGGTCAGTCCCCGGCGCAGGCCTCGGCCAGCCGGGACTCGGACTTCAGCGACTCGGACTTCAGCGAGTCAGCCGCGCGGCTGGCGGCCCGCTTGGCCGTCGCCCGGTCGTCCAGCAGCGCCACCGCCCACACCGCCAGACCGCCCAGCGCCAGCGCCGCACCGACCCAGCCGGTGGAGGTCCAGCCCCAGCCGGCGGCGATCGCCATGCCGCCCAGCCAGGGGCCGAGCGCGTTGGCGGCGTTGAAGGCGCTGTGGTTCAGCGCGGCGGCCAGCGTCTGCGCATCCTCCGCCACATCCATCAGCCGGGCCTGCAGGGGCGTGCCGAGACCGCCGCCGCAGCCGATCATGAAGACGACGATGGACACCAGCCACACATTGCCGGCGGCGAAGGGATAGAGCGCCAGCGACCCGGCGCTCCACAGCAGGGTGAAGGCGACGGTCGGCATCAGGGCGCGGTCGGCGGCCCAGGCGCTGACCAGCGTGCCGACGGTCATGCCGGACCCGAACACCGCCAGCACGACCGGCACCATCGCCGGCGACACCTGCGTCACCTCCATCAGGGTGGAGGCGACATAGGTGTAGACCGCGAACATGCCGCCGAAGCCGATGGCACCGATGCCCAGCGTCAGCCAGACCTGACGCCGCTTGAGCGCGCCCAGTTCGCGCAGCGGGCTGGCATCCGGGTGCGGCCGGTCGTTGGGGGCGAGGAACCAGACCAGCACGACGGTCAGCAGGGCCAGCAGCCCGACCACGCCGAAGCCCCAGCGCCAGCCCAGCACCTGCCCGATCCAGTTCGCCATCGGCACGCCGATGACGGTCGCCACCGTCAGCCCCAGCATGGTCCGCGCCACCGCCTGCGCCCGGCGCTGCGGCGGCACCAGCGAGGCGGCGACCAGGGCCGCGACGCCGAAATAGGCGCCGTGCGGCAGCCCGCTCATGAAGCGGAAGGCCAGCATCCAGCCATAGGAGGGCGAAAAGGCGCTGGCAACATTTGCGGCGGCGAAGACCGCCATCAGCCCGATCAGCAGGGTCCGCCGCGCCACCCGCGCCGCCAGCACCGCGATCACCGGCGCGCCCACCACCACGCCCAGCGCATAGGCGCTGATGACATGGCCGGCGGTCGGCTCGTCGATGCCCAACCCGCTGGCGAAGTAGGGCAGCAGGCTCATGGTCGCGAATTCGGTCGTCCCGATGGCGAATCCACCCATGGCGAGCGCCAGCAGCACCAGACCGGGATGGGCCGAGGCCAGCTGTGCCTCGGCACGCAGGTCGCCGTGATGGCCGGCAGACGCCATTGTCGTTTCTCCGCTGTCGCGCTGGGTCAAGGAATGCAAAGCCCGGCGGCAGGGGAATCGAAAGCAACCGGGGCAGGGTCAGGGTCAGGGTCAGGGTCAGGGTCAGGGTCAGGGTCAGGGTCAGGATATTTGCCTACCCCCCACTGAGGCAATCCGCCGCAGGCCGTTAATTCCGCAGGTGCGAAATGACCGGCGGGCATGGCTTATGCCCTCTCTCCCCCGGGGAGAGAGGGCCTTCACGCACCGTTACAGCAGGTCCTTGAACAGCGGCATCTCCGCCGCCTTGTCCCGCTTGCGCGCCTTCTTCGGCTTGGCCGCTTCCGGCTGCTCCAGCGGCAACTCCGGCGCTGCCATCGGCATCGGCGGTTCGGCAGCGGGCGGTTCGACAGCGGGCGGCTTGGCAGTGGACGGCTTAGCGGCGCGGGGTTTGGCAGCGCGCGGTTTGGCGACCGGTTCCACGGGAACCGGCGGCGCGGGCTCCGGCGCGACGACGACTTCCGGCTCCGCCGACGGCACGGGCGGCTGCACGGCCGGCTCGACTTGCGGCTCCACCGGCGCCACCACCTCGGGCGGCAAAGCGGGAGCCACGTCCGGTGCCGCCTCGGCCTCGGGCTTCGCCGTCTTCTTCCGGGACGGCCGGCGCGGCGGGATGCCGACGCCTTCCTTGGCGCGCTGCTTGGCCTGGTCGCGGGCCTGCGCCTCCGGGGCGGCAGGGTCTTCGCTCAGCCATTTGCGGCGTTTGATGACCTCGTTCACCCGGCCCTGGTTCACCCCCAGCTGGAAGGCGATCTCCTGCTGGGTCATGTTGGTGGTCTCGTGCAGGTGCAGGATCTCGGTCGCCAGCTCCGGAGTCATCTTGCGCCCGGTCAGGCGGCGCGCCGGCCGGACGGAACGCTGGGAGCGGTCGCGCGCCCGCAGGGACTCCAGGATCTCCAGCGCGGCCGTGTTGCCCGACGCCTTCAATGCGTCCTCGAATTCCTTCAGCGTCGCCATAATCCCTCCCCTGCTTTCCCCTGCCCGTCCCCGCAGCAACCGGCAAGATCACAGATAGTTCTTCCGATGGCGACGGAAAAGCCGCGATCTCAGTCGGTGCAGATGCCGCATCAGGCGGGAAAATGCAATTCGATCCGCGTGCCGGTGCCGCCGGCAAGGCCATTTGCGGGGCCATGGCTCAGCCGGCCGGACAGCTGGGCGGCCAGACTCTGGATGATCTTCCAGCCCAGGCTGGGCAACCGCTGCACGTCGAAGCCGTCCGGCAGGCCGACTCCATCGTCCACCACCAGCAGACGCAGCTGGCCGGGCTGGTCCGGCAGCTCGGTCAGTTCGATGGTGACGGTGCCGCCGTCGCGGCCGGCGAAGGCGTGCTTCAAGCTGTTGGTCAGCGCCTCCACGATCAGCATGGCCAGCGCCAGCAGCCGCTCGGGCGACTGCGGTGCCGCCTGCACGGTCACGCGGCAGGTGACGCCGGACATGCCGGCCGCCGCCAGCATGTCCCGGCACAGCCCGTCGATGTGGCTGCCGAAATCGTCGCCGGATCGCGGGTCGTGCAGGCGCCGGTGCACCCGCGCCATGGTGTCGAGCCGCCGCTCCGCCTCCTCCAGCGCCGCCATCGCGGCGTCCGGCGACCGGTCGATGGACCGCCGTTGCAGGGAGAGCAGGGCGGAGACGAACTGCATGTTGTTGGCGACGCGGTGTTGCAGCTCGTGGAACATGGTGGTCTGCGCCTCCAGCAGGGAGGCGGTGCGGCCCCGCTCCTCCTGCAACCGGGCCAGCGTCACCTGCATGCCGTGGATCAGCGCGATGTCCACCGCGACCACCACCGCATAGAAGCCCAGCGCCACCCCGACCGAGGCATCGAGGGCGAAGGAATGGTAGGGCGGAATGAAGAAATACCAGGCCGCCAGTCCGGACAGCACCGCCGTCGCCACCCCCGGCCCCCGACCAGCCATGAAGGTGGTCACGATCACCGCCGGGAAGAAGGTGAGATAGGGAAAGCCGGTGGGCAGGGTGCTGTCGGCGGCCTGCCGCACCAGCAGGGCTGCAACGAAGATCAGCAGCGCTGCGCCGTAGCGCGGCAGCGGACCGTGCCGCAGCAGCGAAAAGCGCGCGACCCACTGCCAGACCGGCCGATCGGACCCCATTGCCTCCATGACTCCCAGAACTCCCGGCGCACACATATGACCGGCACCCATCGCTTGTAAGGGCATGGGGAAGCCCGTGCACGTGAAATATCAGTAGGCTTCCGTGACCATCGGCGGGCGAAGCCCGGCCATCGCCTTCGCCGCGTGCGCAGTCCATCTGTCCAAAGCTGTTCACATCTTCGCCACATCCGTTCATGACGGGCGGGCACTTTGTTCAATCCACGGAGCGATTGTGGCGGCATGCGGCGGCCGGAGCCCCCTGCCCCGGCGCCCAACGAACCACCAAGGCTGAAGGAGCCCCGCCCCGTGAAGTCCCCTCTGAGCGCGCTCGCCATCGCGGCCACCCTGTCCGTTTCCGCCCTCGCCATTTCCGGCACCGCCCAGGCCGGCGCCACCTTCGACGGCGTGAAGCAGAAGGGCTACGTCCAGTGCGGCGTCAACCTGGGCCTGTACGGCTTCTCCGCCCCGGATGACAAGGGCAAGTGGTCGGGCCTCGACGTCGACATGTGCCGCGCCGTCGCCGCCGCCATGTTCGGCGATGCCGAAAAGGTGAAGTACACCCCGCTGTCGGCGCAGCAGCGCCTGCCGGCGCTCCAGTCCGGCGAGATCGACCTGCTGGCCCGCAACACCACCCGCACCCTGACCCGCGACACCGCCAACGGCCTGAACTTCGCGCCGACCAACTATTTCGACGGCCAGGGCTTCATGGTGTCGGCCAAGCTCGGGCTGAAGAGCGCCAAGCAGCTGAACGGCGCCACCGTCTGCGTCCTGCCCGGCACCACGACCGAGCAGAACGTGTCGGATTACTTCCGCGCCAACAAGATGACCTTCAAGCCGGTCGTCATCGAGAAGAACGAGGAGCTGAACAAGGCCTTCTTCGCCGGCCGCTGCGACGCCCTGACCTCCGACGCCTCCCAGCTGGCCGCCATCCGCGCCGCCGAGGTGCAGAACCCCAACGACTACGTCATCCTGCCCGAGCTGATCTCGAAGGAGCCGCTGTCCCCGGCCGTGCGCCAGGGCGACGAGGAATGGATGAACCTGGTCACCTGGGCCTTCTACGCCATGGTCCAGGCCGAGGAGAAGGGCCTGACGTCGGAGACCGTCGACGCCGCCATGACCTCGCCCGATCCGGACGTGAAGCGCCTGCTGGGCGTCACCGCCGGCAACGGCAAGGCGCTGGGCGTCGAGGAGAACTGGGCCTACGCCATCATCAAGCAGGTCGGCAACTACGCCCAGAGCTATGAGCGCAACGTCGGCTCGGGCTCCAAGCTGAAGATGCCGCGCGGCCAGAACGCCCTCTACACCGAAGGCGGCCTGATGTACGCCCCGCCGATGAAGTAAGGGCGCCCTCCCTCTCTTCCCCTTCCGGGGGAAGAGAGGGCCTTTCACCCCCGCACGGAGCAACACCATGACAAACCCGGTCCAGGCGCTGAATTCCGCGCGCGTGCGGGGGTGGCTGTATCAGGCTCTGTTCCTGGCCTGCGCCCTCGCCGTCGCCTGGTATCTCGTCTCCAACACCCTGACCAACCTCGCCACCCGCGGCGTCGCCACCGGTTTCGGCTTCCTGCACCGCGAGGCCGGCTTCGAGATCGGCGAGAGCCTCCTGCCCTATTCCGCCTCCGACACCTATCTGACGGCCCTGGTGGTCGGCCTCTTGAACACGCTGGCGGTGTCGGCCGCCGGTGTCGTGCTGGCGAGCGTGCTGGGCGTGCTGATCGGCATCGGGCGGCTGTCGTCCAATTGGATGGTGAACCGCTTCGCCACCCTGTATGTCGAGACGGTCCGCAACGTGCCGCTGCTCTTGCAGCTGGTGGTCTGGTACACGATCCTGAACCGGCTCCCCAGCCCGCGCGAGGCGCTGGAGGTGTTGCCGGGCATCTTCCTCAGCAACCGCGGCATGAAGTTCCCGGTCCTGGTGGAGCATGCCGGCCATGGCTGGATCCTGCTGGCGCTGGTCGCCGGCATCGCCGCCGCCATCGCCGTCGTCCGCTACGCCCGCCGCCGCCGCGAGACCACCGGCAAGCCCTTCCCGACCCTGCCGGCCGCCATCGCCGCCCTGCTGCTGCCGCCGGCCCTGGCCTTCATCGTCACCGGCGCCCCGCTGGCCTTCGACGTGCCGGCATTGGCCGGTTTCAACTTCGAGGGCGGCGGCTCGGTCACCCCGGAATTCACCGCGCTGCTGATCGGCCTGTCGGTCTACACCGCCGGCTTCATCGCCGAGATCGTGCGCTCCGGCATCCTCGCCGTGCCGCACGGCCAGACCGAGGCCGGGCTGGCGCTGGGCCTGTCGCCGGGCAAGATCCTGCGCCTCGTCATCCTGCCGCAGGCGCTGCGCGTCATCGTGCCGCCGCTGACCAGCCAGTATCTGAACCTGACCAAGAACAGCTCGCTGGCCGTCGCCATCGGCTATCCGGATCTGGTCAGCGTCTCCAACACCTCGGCCAACCAGACCGGTCAGGTGGTGGAGGCGGTGGCGATGATGATGCTCGTCTATCTCATCATCAGCCTCGCGATTTCCGGCTTCATGAACTGGTACAACCGCCGCGTGGCTCTGGTGACCCGATGAGCAAGCACTCCCCGGCCGATCAGGCCCCGATCCCCACCGGTCCCGTCTCCCCCGCCCGCTGGGCCGCCTCTTATGAAGAGGAGCCGACCCAGGCCTCCGCCCCGCCGCAGGCCAACGGCATGACGGCGCTGAAGCCCTTCGGCTGGGCCAAGGACAACCTCTTCAACACGCCGCTGAACACGGCGCTGACGCTGGCCTGCCTGTTCCTGCTGTGGCTGGTGGTGCCGCCGATGGCGAACTGGCTGCTGCTGAACGCCAGCTGGTCCGGCTCGTCGGAGGCCTGCCGCGAGGCGGCCGGCGCCTGCTGGTCGGTGATCGTGGTCAAGCACCGGCTGATCTTCTTCGGCACCTACCCCTATGACGAGCAGTGGCGCCCCTTCCTGGCCTGCGCCCTGTTCGTGGCGATGCTGGGGGCCAGCGGCGTGCGCGCCTTCTGGCGGCCCTGGCTGGCCGTCGCCTGGGCGCTGACGCTGGTCGGCATGGGCGTGCTGATGTGGGGCGGCGTCGCCGGCCTCACCTATGTGCCGAACGACCGTTGGGGCGGGCTGCCGATCACGCTGATGCTGTCGGTCTTCTCCATCGCTCTCGCCTTCCCGCTGTCGATCCTGCTGGCGCTGGGCCGCCAGTCCTCGCTGCCGGCCATCCGCACCTTCTGCGTCGGCTTCATCGAGACGATGCGCGGCGTGCCGCTGGTCAGCGTGCTGTTCATGGCCTCGGTGATGTTCCCGCTGTTCCTGCCGGAAGGCGTCACGGTCGACAAGCTGCTGCGCGCTCTCGCCGGCATGACGCTGTTCACCGCCGCCTATCTGGCCGAGGCCGTGCGCGGCGGCCTCCAGGCGATCCCCAAGGGCCAGTACGAGGCCGCCGACGCCCTCGGCCTCAGCTACTGGCAGAAGACGATGCTGATCGTCCTGCCGCAGGCCCTGCGCATCGTCATCCCGCCCATCGTCAACCAGTTCATCAGCGCCTTCAAGGACACCTCGCTGGTCACCATCGTCGGCCTGTACGACCTGCTGACCGCCGCCACCGTGGCGACGACCGACCCCGAATGGCGCCCCTACTTCGCCGAGGTCTATGTCTTCGCCGGGCTGATGTTCTGGATCTTCTGCTTCAGCATGTCGCGCTACAGCCAGTGGCTGGAGCGTCTGGCCAACCGCTACACCCGCCGCTGACCGGCTCTGGAGACCGAAAAATGACCGCCAACGCCATCATCGAACTCCGCAAGGTCGGCAAGTGGTACGCCAGCTACCACGCGCTGCGCGACGTCAGCATCAGCATCGGCAAGGGTGAGAAGGTCGTCGTCTGCGGACCCTCCGGCTCGGGCAAGTCGACGATGATCCGCTGCATCAACCGGCTCGAAGCGCACCAGACCGGCCACATCATCGTCGACGGCATCGAGCTGACCGACGACGTCAAGGCGGTGGAGAAGATCCGCCGCAAAGTCGGCATGGTGTTCCAGAATTTCAACCTGTTCCCGCACCTGACGGTGCTCCAGAACCTGACGCTGGCCCCGATCTGGGTCCGCGGCATGGCGAAGTCCGAGATCGAGGAAATCGCCATGATGTACCTGAAGCGGGTGCGCATCCCCGACCAGGCGCACAAGTTCCCCGGCCAGCTGTCCGGCGGCCAGCAGCAGCGCGTCGCCATCGCCCGCGCCCTGTGCATGCGCCCGGAGATCATGCTGTTCGACGAGCCGACCTCGGCCCTTGACCCCGAAATGGTCAAGGAGGTGCTGGACGTCATGACCGAGCTGGCCGGCGAGGGCATGACCATGGTCTGCGTCACCCACGAAATGGGCTTCGCCCGGCAGGTCGCCGACTCTATTGTCTTCATGGCCGAAGGCTCGATCATCGAGAGCGGGTCGCCGGCCGAATTCTTCGAAAACCCGAAAAGCGAGCGCACCCGCCAGTTCCTGGGCCAGATCCTGGAGCATTGAGGCTTACGGCGCGCTGAGAGGCGGACAAGAGGGTCATGGCGGCGACCATTGCCATCACCGACGACGACGCGGTGACGCGCGAGACGCTGAAGTCCTATCTGACGGATGAGGGCTTCGACGTCCTGCTGGCCCGAAGTGCGGAGGAGCTGAAGGATCTGCTGGCGGCGGCGTCGGTGGACGTGGTGCTGCTCGACATCCGGCTGCCGCGCCAGGATGGGCTGACCCTGACCCGCGAGCTTCGCGCGGTGTCGGAGATCGGCATCATCCTGGTCAGCAGCCGGGCGGAGAAGCTGGACCGCATCATCGGGCTGGAGATGGGGGCCGACGACTACATCGCGAAGCCCTTCGAGCCGCGCGAGATCCTGGCCCGGGTGCGGAACCTGCTGCGCCGGCTGAAGGCGCCGGGCGACCAGCGCGACGACCGCCGGCGCTGCTTCTCCGGCTGGACGCTGTGGCTCGACCGCATGCGCCTGACCGACCCGCAGGGCAACCCGGTGCGGCTAACCGGCGCGGAGTTCGAGCTGCTGTCGACCTTCGTCTGCAACCCCGGCCGGGTGATGAACCGCGACTACCTGCTGACGGCGACGACGCGGCGCAAGACGGACGCCACCGACCGCACCATCGACAGCCTGGTCCGCCGCCTGCGCCGCCTGATCGAGACCGATCCGGCGGACCCGAGGTTGATCGTCACCGTCCACGGCACGGGCTACCTGTTCGCCGGCGACGTCACGCAGGATGGATGAACACGCCCTCTCCCGCCCTTCGGGTCCCCTCTCCCCCCCGGGGAGAGGGTTAGGGTGAGGGGGTCGCGCGGCGAGGATTCCCAAGAACCGCGCAGCCTCATTCGCCACCAAATCCCCCCCGCATCCCCCTCACCCCGGCCCTCTCCCCGCTTTCGGCGGACCTTTGGTCCGCCTGTCGCGTCAGCGCAAACGAAGTTTGCGCGTGAGCGGGGGGGAGAGGGCGACACACCCAACCCCGAGCAAACTCCCCCGTCGCTTCAGTCTCGCGGCGGCCACGCGCTCGGCAGCCTGGGCCACGGAAATCGCGAAATTTTTTCGCGCGCTTCCGTGGCCCATTTTTTATGCATCGACGCGGGCAACCAGCCTACTCCGAAGTCAATTCACCACATCCGGTTGCTTTTCATCTTGCCGAATTCCTCCCAGGGAAAGTCATAGGCGGTCCATCCGCCCAAAATTCCGCCTGTTTTCTTGCACCGTTCATCGCCGCTTGCCTCAAATGCAAACGAAAAGACACGAACTGTTCACAAATGAACGCTAAACCGTTCAAAGGGCCCTGCGACGATGTGCGTGTAGCAATCCGTTGAAACCGTTCACTGGCGGCGGGGGTTTGGGCATGACGGCGATCTCGACGAATGCGGGCGGCACCCTGGACGATGGCGGTGCGCGCCACCGCTTCTGGACCCTGCGCCGCGCCATGGTGTCGGTGGTGGGCGTGCTGGTGGCGGTGCTGATCGCCAGCCAGGCCTGGGTGTCGCAGCGTTACACCGACTTCGCGCTGACCACCTTCAACAGCAGCGCGGCGGCCACCCTGCGGGTTCTCGCCAACGACCGCATCCGCAAGAACTACACGGACTGGCTCCAGGGCCATGCCAACGAATGGAGCCGCGACGCCTTTCTGGTCGACAGCATCAACCAGAAGGACCCGGCCAAGACGATGCTGGCGCTGAAGAACATCAACGCGCGGCCCGTGGTGGTCGACCGCGAGGTGCGGCTGGTCTCGGTCGCCGTCTATGACGCCGACATGGCCCGCATCGCCGCCACCGGCGGGGAGCAGGACAGCGTCGCCACCGTCGCCCCGCTGTTCGAGGCGCTGAAGACCCGCGACATCGCCGACAAGCGCCGACCGGCCAGCCTGCTGTGGCGCGACGGCCAGGGCCGGCCGCTGTTCAGCATGATCGTCCCCATCGGCGGCTTCCGCGTCCTGGGCTTCCTGGAGGTGGTGACCGATCCCCTGCCCGCCCTGTCCAACCTCGGCGCGGTGCTGGACGCCGACATCCGCATCACCGACGCCAAGGGCGGCGTGCTGTTCGAGGCCAAGGGCGGCGAGCCGTCGGCCCATGCGCAGCTCTCCACCACCACCGTGTCGCTCGGCGGCGACGGCGGGCTGCCCTGGGCGACGGCGGAGATCTCGCGCGACGTGTCGGACTTCGTCGACGCGACCGAGGCCCTGCGCAACGACGCCCTCAAGATGGTCGCCGCCTTCGCGCTGGCCGTCGCCATCGCCGCCGCCCTGCTGCTGCGCGTCGCCGTCATCGCCAACCTGCGCAAGTTCGCCCGCGCCATGGAGCAGATCGCCGCCGGCGACCTGTCCATCGAGGTTCCCCGCACCGGCCGCGACGAGCTGGCGGTGATGGCCGCCGCGCTCCGCCGCCTGCGCGGCAGCGTCGAGCAGGTGCTGCTGATGAAGCGGATGGTCGACAGCAGCCCGGTGCCGACCGCCCTGCTGCGCACAGATGGTCAGGTAGGGTTCGTCAATCCCGCCGCCCGGAGCTTCTGCGAGGCGCACGGCATCGACCCGGCCGGCCCCGACCTGCTGGCCCAGGGGCCGGACTTCACCGCCGCCTGCACCGACCCCGCCCGCCCGCCGATCCCGCGCCGCACCCTGACCGTGGACGAAACGACGGTGGAGGCCCATGTCGACACCGTCTTCGACGACCAGGGCAACGTGCTGGGCAAGACCCTGTCCTGGACCGACGTGACCGAGCAGATGCGCTCCGCCGCGCTCGCCCGCCAGCTGATGGAGGACGTGCATCAGGTGGCGTCGGGCGTCGCCACCCAGTCGGGCCAGCTGCGTGAGCTGGCCGACGCGCTGCGCCGCGAATCGTCCGGCACAATCGACAGCACCGTCAGCGCCGGCAGCTTCGTCGCCGAGAGCAACCGCAACGCCAACACCTGCAACGACAGCGCCGGGGTGCTGATGGACACCATCGGCACCGTCTCCAGCCTGACGAGCGAGGCGGCAGGCGTGGTCGGCGACACGCTGGGCGAGCTGACCGCCGCCCGCGAGGTGGTCGGCCAGCTGGGCGAGAACACCGAGCAGATCCGCCGCATCGTCGACGTCATCACCAGCATCGCCCACCAGACCAAGCTCTTGGCGCTGAACGCCACCATCGAGGCGGCGGTCGCCGGCGAGGCGGGCCGCGGCTTTGCCGTGGTGGCGGCGGAGGTGAAGAAGCTGGCGGAGGAGACCGCCAACGCCACCGTGCAGATCGCCAGTTCGGTCAGCGCCATCAACGGCAGCATCCAGAACACCGTCGGCACCTTCGCCCGCATCTCCGGCTCGGTCGAGCGCATCAGCGAAGTGCAGGAGCTGATCGGCGGCGCGGTGGCGCGCCAGACCGACTCCTCCACCGACATCCGCAACCGCGTCGGCGTGATCGCCGGCAACACCGGCGAGGTGGCGAGCCTGATCGACGGCGTCAGCGCCCAGGCCGCCCGCACCGGCGACATCGCCGCCTCGCTGACCGAGACGGCGAACACGCTGGCCGAGGAAGCCGCTTCGCTGCATAGTCTGCTCGGCACGCTGCGCGCCGGGCAGGCGGCCTGATCCCGCCCGCCGCGGAGGTGCGGCTGCTGAGGCTGGTCAGGGGATGGGTGTCGGGATGCGGCTGGTGTTGCTTGTGCTGCTGGCGATGGTGTCGGCCATACCGGCGCTCACATCACCGGCTTATGCCGAGGACGGCGACACGCTGGAGCGCATCCATGGCCGCGGCTTCCTGATCTGCGGCCTGCGCAGCGGCGTCAGCGGCATCTCCTTCTCCGACCCGCAGGGGCATCTCGACGGCTTCCTGGTCGATGTCTGCCGGGTCTTCGCCGCGGCGACGCTCGGCAACGCCCAGGCGATCCGCGTCGTCCGCCTGCCGGAAAAGCCGCAGGAATTCCAGGCGGTGGAGAAGCACGAGGTCGATGTGGCGCTGACCACCACGACCTGGACCTTCAGCCGCGAGCTGTCGCACGACATCGAATTCCTGATGCCGCTGCTGCATGACGGCCAGGGCTTCGCCATCCTCGGCGACGGCACGCCGCCGCCGCTCGACCGGCTGGGCGTCCGCACCGTCTGCGTCAAGACCGCCACCACCACGGTCCGCAATCTGGAGGACCATATCCGCAAGTCGGACCTGCCCTGGACGATCCGCACCTTCCAGACGCTGGACGAGGCGTTGCAGGCCTTCCTCGCCCATGAATGCGACCTGCTGACCACCGACCGCACCGTGCTGGTGACCTCGCTGGCCGGCTACCGGCAGGCGGGGATGGGCATCCACATCTACCCCGACGTGATCTCGCGCGAGCCGCTGACGCCCTACATCGCGCGCGGCGACCGCAACTGGTACGACATCACCCGCTGGGTGCTCCACGCCATCGTGCTGGCCGACGCCAAGGGCGTCACCTCGGCCGACGTTCAGGCCGGCCGCATCCCCGACGATCCCGAGCTGCACCGGATGCTTGGCCACGCCGGCAGCGTCTCCCGTACGCTCGGCCTGCCCGACGACTGGGCCTTGCAGGTGCTGGCGCAGGTCGGGAACTATGGCGAGATCTTCGACCGCAACCTCGGCACCCCCTACAGCATGGACCGCGGCATGAACAAGCCCTGGACCCAGGGCGGCCTGCTCTACGCGCCGCCGTTCAGGTAACGCACGGCGGGGACAGTCCCCCTACGCCGCCAGCGCCACGCCCAGATGCCGCTCCAGCAGCGCCGGATCGGCCTTCGCCTGCGCCGCCGGTCCGGCATGAACCACCCGGCCGCGGTCGAGGAAGACCACGCGGTCGGCGAAGTCCAGCGCGCGGTCGACCTGCTGCTCCACCAGCAGGATGGTCATGTCGAGCCTCGACAGCGCCGCCATCAGCATGTCGCAGATCACCGGGGCCAGCCCCTCCAGCGGCTCGTCCAGCAGCAGCACCGTCGGCTTGCCGAGAAGCGCGCGGGCGACCGACAGCATCTGCTGCTCGCCGCCCGACAGCTCGCCGCCGCCGTTGCGCCGCCGCTCGCCCAGCCGGGGGAACAGCTCGTACGCCTCCTCCAGCGCCGAGCGCGGCCGCCCCTTCAGCCCGGTGACGAGGTTCTCCTCCACCGTCAGCGATTTGAAGATGTCGCGCGTCTGCGGCACATAGCCGAGCCCCGCCGCCGCCCGCGCCGAACTGCTCATCCCGCCGAGTTCGACCCCGTCCAGCCGGATGCTGCCACCATGGCGGGTGGTCTGGCCGACCAGCGTCGCCAGCGTCGTCGTCTTGCCCACCCCGTTGCGACCGAGCAGGGCCAGCCGCCCGCCCGCCGGCACGGCCAGCGACACGCCGTCGAGGATCAGCGTCTTGCCGTAGCCGGCGCGCAGATCCGCGACCTCGAAAGCGCCACGCGGTTCAGTGGGCATGGGCACGGCTCCCCAGATAGACCTCGCGCACGCGCGGGTCGGCTACGATCTCCTTGGCGGTGCCGCTGCACAGCAGCCGCCCCTGCGCCAGCACGACGATGGTCCTGGCGAAGCGGAACACCAGATCCATGTCGTGCTCGATCATCAGCACCGCCAGATCCTTGGGCAGCCGGTCGATGGCGTCGAGGATGCGCTGGCTTTCCGAATGGGGCACGCCGGCCGCCGGCTCGTCGAGGATCAGCACCTTCGGCTTCATGGCGAGCGCCAGCGCGATCTCCAGCAGCCGCTGCTGCCCATAGGCCAGCGAGCCGACCGCCGTGTGCGCCGCCTGGGTCAGCCCCATGGTGTCGAGCAGCCCCGCCACCTCGTCGGCCAGCCCGGCCACCTTGGCGACGCTGGCGAACAGGCGGAAGGTGCGGCGGTCGCGCTGGAGGACGGCCAGCTCCAGATGCTCGCGCACCGTCATCGACTTGAACAGCCGCGCCACCTGGAAACTGCGGATCAGCCCCAGCCGCACGCGCTCCGCCGCCGACAGCTTCGTGATGTCGCGGCCGTCCAGCCGGATGGTGCCGGCGCTGGGCGGGATCACCCCGGTGACGAGGTTGACGAAGGTCGTCTTGCCCGCCCCGTTCGGCCCGATCAGGGCGCAACGGTCGCCGGCAGTCAGCGTCATGGTGATGTCGGACGACACCTGGAGGCCGCCGAAATTCTTGCTCAGCCCCTCGACTTCCAACAGCTTCGTCATGCCCCGCCCTCCTTCCTCCGAAACAGCCCGCCCAGCCGTTCCAAACCTGAGGCGATGCCGCCGGGCAGGAACAGGACGATGCCGATCAGGAACAGGCCGATGAAGCCCATCCAGTGGAAGGGATCGCTGGCGGCCAGGATGTGGTGGATGCCCATGAAGGCCGCCGTGCCGATCACCGCGCCATAGAGCCGCCCGGTGCCGCCCAGCACCAGCATCACCAGCGCCTCCGCCGACCAGGGGAAGCCGGCGCTGTCCAGCCCGACGATGCCGCTGGTCACCGCGGTCAGCGCTCCGGCCACCCCGGCGAACACCCCGGCCACGCCATAGAGCGCCACCAGATAGGATTTCGGCGACCCGCCGATGGCGGAGATCCGCAAGGGGTCCTCCTTCACGCCGCGGCAGGCCAGCCCGAAGGGCGAGCGCACGATCCGCCGCGCCACCACCAGCCCGACCACCAGGACCGCCAGCGCGAACAGGTAGGAGGTGCGGCCGAACATGTCGAAGCGGAACAGCCCCAGCACCGGCGCCGGGTCGATGCCCGACAGCCCGTCGCTGCCGCCGGTCCAGTCGCGCGCCTTGTTGGCGACCTCCTGCACGATCTGCCCGACCGCGATGGTCAGCATCAGCAGGGTCAGCCCGCGCGCATGCAGGATCAGCGCGCCGGTCGCCAGCGCGACCAGCCCGCCGGCCAGCCCGCCGACCGCCAGCATGACGAAGGGGTCGTTGTTCCAGTTGACCGCGACGATGCCGGCGGCATAGGCGCCGGTGCCGAACATCGCCGCCTGCCCCAGCGTGGCGATCCCGCCATAGCCGAGCACGAGGTCGAGCGACAGCACGAACAGGGCCGAGGCGGCGATGCGGGTCAGCAGCGCCAGATCGTCCGGCAGCAGCCAGAAGGCGGCCAGCCCGACCGCGGCAATTAGCGGAATGCCGATCCAGCCGAGATCGCGGCGGCGCCCGAGCGGAGCGGGTCGGGTCACCGCGCCGGCCTTTCCGTCGCGCTCGGCGACGCTCGTCATGCCGTCCTCCCTTTGAAGAAGCCGTGGGGCCAGCGGAACAGGATCAGGATCAGGGCGGCGTAGAAGAAGAACTCGCCGAAATTCGGGATCAGGTATTTGCCGGCGGTGTCGACGATGCCCAGCGCCAGCGCCGCCGCCGCCGAGCCGAAGATGCTCCCCGCCCCGCCGACCGCCACCACCGCCAGGAACAGCACGATGTAGCGGATGGCGTAATAGGGCTCCAGCGGCAGCAGCTCCGCCCCCAGCACGCCCCCCAGCGCCGCCAGCCCGGTGCCGAGCGCGAAGGTCGCCAGATAGAGCCGTTCGGTGCGGATGCCCAGCGCCGCCGCCATGGCCGGGTCATCGACCGCCGCCCGCAGCCGGATGCCGAAATCGGTGCGCTCCAAGAGCCACCACAGCCCCAGCAGGGTGGCCGCCCCGGCGCCGATGACGAAGGCGCGGTGGGTCGGGATCGACTTCGGCCCCAGCTGCACCGTGCCGGTCAGCAGGTCCGGCAGCGGAATGCGCTTCAGCGTCGGGCCGAACAGGTAATTGATGCCGGCGACGATGACGAAGGTCAGCCCGATGGTCAGCAGCACCTGCGCCAGTTCGTTGGCCGAGCCGTAGATGCGGCGGTACAGCAGCCGTTCCAGCGGCAGCGTCGCCAGCACGGTCAGCGCCACCGCCACCACCAGCGCCAGCCCATAGGGCAGCCCGGCGCTCTGTGCGGCATAGGAGGCGACATAGCCGCCGACCATGGCGAAGGCGCCATGCGCCAGATTGACCACCCGCATCAGCCCCAGCGTCACCGACAGCCCGACGGAGATGATGAAGAGGATCATGCCGTAGGCGACCCCGTCGACGGCGATCCCGAACATGGTTTCCATGATGTCTCTCCACCCGCCCATCCCCCTCTCCCCCCGGGGAGAGGGTCGGGGTGAGGGGGAAGCACCGCGTGCCTCACCCTAAAATCCTGCCGTGTGCCCCCCTCACTTCGCCAGCTTGTACCCATAGTCCGGCTGCTTCGGGAACGACTGCTTCTCGACATTCTCCAATTTGCCGTCGACCATCTCGACGGTGCGCAGATAGATCGTCTGGGTGACGTGGCGGCTGTCGGGATCGATGGTCAGGGGGCCGCGCGGGCTTTCCCAGCTCATGCCCTTCACCGACTCCACCGCCTTGGCGCCGTCGATCTTGCCACCGCTGTTCTTGATCATCTGATAGATGACGTGCGTGCCGTCATAGGCGCCGACCGAGGTGAAGGTGACGCTGTCGTAGGAGCCGAACATCTCCTTGTGCTTGGCGACGAAGGCCTTGTTCATCGCCGAATCGTGGGCGCGGCTGTAGTTGAAGCTGGTGGTGATGCCCATCGCCGCCTCGCCCAGCGCCGGCAGGTCCGGTTCTTGGGTGATGTCGCCGGGGCCGAAGAACTTGATGCCCGCCGCCTTCAGCCCGGTGTCGTTGAAGGCCTTGGCGAAGGCCAGCGTCGTCGGGCCGGCGGGCAGGAAGGCATAGACCGCCTCGGCGCCCGAATCCTTGATCCTCTGCATGAAGGGGGCGAAGTCGGTGGACTTCAGCGGCATGCGGATGGTGTCGACCACCGTGCCGCCGTTCTTCTCGAAGGTCGATTTGAAGGCGGCCTCGCCGTCGATGCCGGGACCATAGTCGCTGACCGCCGAGATCGCCTTCTTGATGCCCTGCTTGGCCATGTGTTCGGCCAGCGGCACCGTGTTCTGCCACAGCGTGAAGGAGGTGCGGACATAGCGCGGCGACTTCTCCGTGATGGCGGAGGTCGCGGCGTTGAAGATCACGCAGGGGATGTTCGCCTCGTCGATCAGCGGGGCGACGGCCAGCGCATCCGGCGTGAAGAAATAGCCGGCGAGGAAGGACACCTTCTCCTTGACGATCAGCTCTTGCGACAGCGCCTTGCTCTGCGCCGGGTTCGCCTGGTCGAGGTCCTTGTAGATGAACTCCACCGTGTCGTTGCCGACGGTCTTGCCATGCTCGGCCTGATAGACTTCGATGGCTTCCTTGAAGCTCTTGCCCACCACGCCGAACGGCCCGGAGAAGGGCGCCACGACACCGACCTTGATGGTGGCGGCACCGGCCGGACCGGCCGCCAGCGCCAGACCGAACGCCGCACCCAGCAGCGCGTTGCCCAACAGCGCGTTGCGCAGAGTCCTCGTCATTGTCCCTCCCACATGTGACCATATGCCGGCGCCGGACTTCGCTATTCCGGTCATTGACTGTTCCGTCCACCGTACTGAGGGAGGACCGAACCGTCAAGTGCGATATTTGATATTGTGTTCTATAATCGCACAAAATTGACTCTCAAGTCAAATAATTGATAAACATCAATTTTTATCAAGAAACTCACGCCAGGGACCACACGCTCCTCATGTTGCGCCGCAATATGGGCGATCATCGCACGCATAATGCTTTTTTCGCCCTTGACACCGCGGCGCACCGCTCGCCACTCTGTGCGTAACGACGAATGTTCGTGCGATTTTCGCACATCCGGGAGGTCATATGGCGAAGATCACGCCCCTGCGCGAGGCGGTGGCGAGCCTCGTGCACGACGGCGACACGGTCGCCCTGGAAGGATTCACCCACCTGATCCCCCATGCCGCCGGGCATGAGATCATCCGGCAGGGCCGGCGCGACCTGACGCTGGTGCGCATGACGCCGGACCTGATCTACGACCAGATGATCGGCATGGGCTGTGCCGCGACGCTGATCTTCTCCTGGGGCGGCAACCCCGGCGTCGGCTCCCTCCACCGCTTCCGCGATGCGGTCGAGCAGGGCTGGCCGCGCCGGCTGGAGATCGAGGAGCACAGCCACGCCGGCATGGCGAACGCCTATGTCGCCGGCGCCTCCAACCTGCCCTTCGCCCTGCTGCGCGGCTACACCGGCTCCGACCTGCCGAAGGTCAACCCGAACATCCGCTTCATCGAGTGCCCCTTCACCGGCGAAAAGCTGGCCGCAATCCCGTCGGTCCGCCCCGACGTGACGGTGATCCACGCCCAGAAGGCCGACCGCCGCGGCAATGTGCTGATCTGGGGCATCCTCGGCGTCCAGAAGGAGGCCGTGCTGGCCGCCAAACGCTCCATCGTCACGGTGGAGGAGATCGTCGACGAGCTGGACGCCCCGCCCAACGCCTGCGTGCTGCCCCACTGGGCGCTGTCGGCCGTCTGCCCTGTCCCCGGCGGTGCCTATCCGTCCTACGCGCAGGGCTATTCGGAGCGCGACAACCGCTTCTACAAGGCCTGGGACCCCATCGCCCGCTCGCGCGACGGCTTCCAGGCCTGGATGCAGCGCCATGTGCTGGACACCGACGATTTCGCCGGCTTCCGCCGGGTGCTGGCCGAAAGCATGGCCGAGAGCATGAAGGAGGGTGCGTGATGGGTTCCGAAGACTTCACCGCGACCGAGATCATGACGGTGGCGGCCAGCCGCCTGCTGAAGGACGGCACCGTCTGCTTCGTCGGCATCGGCCTGCCCTCGACCGCCGCCAACCTCGCCCGGCTGACCCATGCGCCGGACGTCGTGCTGATCTATGAATCGGGGCCCATCGGCGCCAAGCCGACGGTGCTGCCGCTGTCGATCGGCGACGGCGACCTCGCGCTGACCGCCGACACCGTGGTCGGCACGCCGGAGATCTTCCGCTACTGGCTACAGGGCGGGCGGATCGACGTCGGCTTCCTCGGCGCCGCCCAGGTCGACCGCTTCGCCAACATCAACACCACCGTCATCGGCGCCTACGACTCACCCAAGGTGCGGCTGCCCGGTGCCGGCGGTGCGCCGGAGATCGCCTCTCAGGCCAAGGAGGTGTTCATCGTCCTCAAGCAGAGCCCGAAGGCCTTCGTCGCCACGCTGCCCTTCGTCACCTCGGCCGGCTATCTCGACGGCGGCGACGCGCGGGCCAGGGCTGGCATCCCCGGCGCCGGGCCGACCGCGGTCATCACCGACCTCGGTATCCTCACCCCCGATCCGGTGACCAAGGAGCTGACCCTGACCGGCATCCACCCCGGCGTGACGGTCGAGCAGGTGAAGGCGGCCACCGGCTGGGACCTGAAGATCTCGCCCGACCTGAAGACCACCGACATCCCGGACGCCGGAACCCTGGCGGCGCTGCGCGACCTGCACGCCCGCACCGCCGCCGCTCATGGTCAGGTCGGCGGAGAAGGATGACATCATGCGTGACGCCTACATCTGCGACGCCATCCGCACCCCCATCGGCCGCTATGCCGGAGCCCTGTCGTCGGTGCGCGCCGACGACCTGGGCGCCGTGCCGATCCGCGCCTTGATGCAGCGCAACCCCTCGGTCGACTGGGCGGCGGTGGACGACGTGATTTATGGCTGCGCCAATCAGGCCGGCGAGGACAACCGCAACGTCGCCCGCATGTCGGCGCTGCTGGCGGGATTGCCCGACGCGGTGCCGGGCACGACGATGAACCGGCTCTGCGGCTCCGGCCTCGACGCGCTCGCCACCGCCGCCTGCGCCATCCGGGCGGGCGAGGCCGAGCTGATGATCGCCGGCGGCGTCGAGAGCATGAGCCGCGCCCCCTTCGTCATGGGCAAGGCCGACGCCCCCTTCTCGCGGCAGGCGGAGATCTTTGACACCACCATCGGCTGGCGCTTCGTCAACCCGGCGATGAAGGCGGCCTATGGCACCGATTCGATGCCGGAGACGGCGGAGAACGTCGCCGACGACTGGAGGATCGCCCGCGCCGACCAGGACGCCTTCGCGCTGCGCAGCCAGGAACGCGCCGCCCGCGCCATCGCCGACGGCAGCATGGCCCGCGAGATCGTCCCCGTCACCATCAAGACCCGCAAGGGCGAGACGGTGGTGACGACCGACGAGCATCCCCGCGCCACCACCATCGAGGCGCTGTCGGCGCTGAAGCCCATCGTCCGCCCAGGCGGCACCATCACCGCCGGCAACGCGTCCGGCGTCAATGACGGCGCCGCCGCCCTGCTGGTGGCCTCCGAAGCGGCGGTGAAGCGCCATGGCCTGACCCCGCGCGCCCGCATCCTCGGCGGCGCCACCGCCGGCGTGCCGCCGCGGGTCATGGGCATCGGCCCGGTCCCGGCCATCCGCAAGTTGCTGGAGCGGCTCGGCCGGACCATCGGCGGCATCGACCTGATCGAGCTGAACGAGGCCTTCGCCGCCCAGGCGCTGGCCGTCCTGCGCGAGCTCGGCCTGCCGGACGATGCCGCCCATGTGAACCCGAACGGCGGCGGCATCGCGCTCGGCCATCCGCTGGGCATGAGCGGCGCCCGTCTGGCGACCACGGCGCTCCACCAGCTCGAACGCTCCGGCGGCCGGACGGCGCTCTGCACCATGTGCATCGGCGTCGGCCAGGGGATCGCGGTGATGATCGAGCGGGTGTAGCGTCGAACCCAGTCGCGACCGCCCCACAACAAGCGAAGGCAGCCCTCATGCCCTTCATCGAAGCAGCCGGCATCACTCAGCATTACGACCTGACCGGCCCGGCCGACGCGCCGGTGCTGCTGTTCGCCAACTCCATCGGCACCAGCTTCCACATCTGGGACGCGGTGGTGCCGCACCTGTCGCAGCGCTACCGCATCCTGCGCTACGACATGCGCGGCCATGGCCTGACCCAGGTGACGCCGGTCACGGAAGATGCCGGCTACAGCATGGACATGCTCGCCGACGACGCCGCCGGCCTGCTCGACGCGCTCGGCGTCAAGCGCGCCCATGTCTGCGGCCTGTCCATCGGCGGCATGATGGCGCAGCGCCTCGCCGTCAAGGCACCGGACCGGGTGCATGGCCTGATCCTGTGCGACACCGCCGGCGTCATCGGGCCGGCGTCGGTCTGGACCGACCGCATCGCCGCCATCCGCGCCCGCGGCATGGCGGCGATTGCCGACGGGGTGATGGCCCGCTGGTTCACGCAAGGCTTCCGCGACGGCCGTCCCGACCAGATCCGCGGCTACACCGCCATGGTCGCCCGCATTCCCGAGGACGGCTATGTCGGCTGCGCCATGGCGATCCGCGACGCCGACCTGCGTGCCGCCAACGCCGCCATCACGGCGCCGACCCTGGTGATCTGCGGCGCGGAGGATGTGGCGACCCCGCCCGACGCCGCCCGCGAGCTGGCGGCCGGCATCCCCGGCGCACGCTTCGAACTGCTGCCCGGCGCCGCCCACATCCCCGGCGTCGAGAAGCCGGCGGAACTGGCCGCCCTGATCGACGGCTTCCTGAGGGACCTGTGATGGACGCCCCAGAGATGAAGGACAAGGATCTGTACGACCGCGGCATGGCGGTGCGCCGCGCGGTCCTCGGCGACGCCCATGTCGACCGCTCGCTGGAGCGCGCCACCGGGTTCGACGCCGATTTCCAGGAGTTCATCACCAAGACCGCCTGGGGCCAGATCTGGACCCGGCCGGGGCTGGACATCCGGACGCGCAGCATGCTGACCATCGGCATGCTGGCGGCGCTGGGCAAGGATGGCGAGTTGAAGCTGCACATCCGCGCCACCCGCAACACCGGCGTCACCCGCGACGAGGTGAAGGAAATCCTGATGCAGGCCGGCATCTATGCCGGCGTCCCCGCCGCCAACCACGCGATTGCGCTCGCCCGCGCCGTCTATGCCGAGATGGACGAGGAAGACGCGAAGAAGGGGTGAGCAGCATGACGACCATCCACGCCGACCCCCTCCTCGACCCGCTCTTCACCAGCGACGCGGCGGCCGACGCCTTCTCCCCCTCGGCAAGGCTGCAAGGCATGCTGGATTTCGAGGCGGCGCTGGCGCGGGCGGAGGCGGCGGTCGGCGTCATCCCGTCCCGCGCCGTCCCGGCCATCGAGGCGGCGTGCAAGGTCGGCCTCTACGACCTGACCGCATTGGGGGCGGAGGCGGCGCTGGCCGGCAACACCGCCATTCCCCTGGTCAAGCATCTGACCGCCGCCGTGAAGGCCGCCGACGAGGAGGCCTCGCGTTACGTCCATTGGGGCGCCACCAGCCAGGACGCGATGGACAGCGGCCTGATGCTTCAGCTGCGCCGCTTCCTCGACGGGCTCGACACCGATCTGGCCGCCCTCGCCGACGGTTTGGCCGACCTCGCCGAGCACCACCGCGCCACGCCGATGGTCGCCCGCACCTGGCTCCAGCACGCCCTGCCCACCACTTTCGGGCTGAAGGCCGCCGGATGGCTCGACGCGCTCGGCCGCGACCGCCAGCGCATCGCCGCCGCCCGTTCGCGCCTCGCCCTGCAATTCGGCGGCGCCGCCGGTACGCTGGCGGCGCTCGGCGACGCCGGCCCGGCGGTGGCGGAGGCCCTGGCGAAGGAGCTGGACCTCCCCCTGCCCGCCCTGCCCTGGCACGCCAGCCGCGACCGCATCGCCGAACTGGCCTCCGCGCTCGGCATCCTCGCCGGCACGCTGGGCACGCTCGGCCGCGACATCTCGCTGATGATGCAGATGGAGGTGGGCGAGACGTTCGAGCCCAGCGCCCCCGGCCGCGGCGGCTCCTCCACCATGCCGCACAAGCGTAACCCGGTGTCCTGCGCCGTCCTGCTCTCCACCGCCATCCGCGCCCCGGCGCTGGTCGGCGGGCTGCTGGCGGCGCAGGTGCAGGAGCATGAGCGCGGTCTCGGCGGCTGGCATGCCGAGTGGCAGGCGCTGCCCGACCTCTGCCGCCTCGTCGCCGGCGCCGCCCGCCATGCGCGCGAGACCATCGCCGGCCTGACCGTCGATGCGGAGCGCATGCGCGCCAACCTCGACCTGACCCGCGGCCTGATCCTGGCGGAGGCGGTGACGATGGCGCTGGGCGACCGCATGGGCCGCATGGCCGCCCATTCCCGCGTGGCCGAGGCCAGCCGCCGCGCCGCCGCCGACGCCCGCCCGCTGCGCGACGTGCTGGCCGAGGATGGGGAGGTGGTGCAGGCGCTGGGCGCGGACGGCCTCGACCGGCTGTTCGACCCGCTGCGCTACACCGGCGCCGCCTCCCACTTCATCGACCGCGTGCTCGCCGAGCACAAGACCACACCCGGCCATAAGAACACACAAGGTCGGCAAAGCTGACCGCTCCCAAGGAGGGACACCCGCGATGGACACCGCCGTTCACGAGGCTGAAGGCGATTTCACCCCCCGCGACTGGGCGCAACACCCGCCCTACCTGTCGCCGCTCTACAAATCGACGGTGCTGCGTTCGCCGTCCAAGCCGCTGATCCCGATGAAGCAGGGGCTGTCGGTCCGCACCGGCCCGGTGTTCGGCCATGACAGCCTCGATCCGCTCGACCACGACCTGACGAAGAACGGCCGCGTCAACGGCGAGCCGATCGGCGAGCGGATGATCGTCACCGGCCGCGTGCTGGACGAGAGCGGCCGGCCGGTGCCGCACACGCTGCTGGAGATCTGGCAGGCCAACGCCTGCGGCCGCTACGTCCACCGCTGGGACCAGCATGACGCGCCGCTCGACCCCAACTTCTTCGGCGCCGGCCGCTGCCTCACCGACGCCGACGGCCGCTACCGCTTCACCACGATCAAGCCCGGCGCCTATCCCTGGGGCAACCACCACAATGCGTGGCGGCCGGCGCACATCCATTTCTCGCTGTTCGGGCCGTCCTTCCTGACCCGTCTGGTCACCCAGATGTATTTCCCGGGCGACCCGCTGCTGCCGCTCGACCCCATCTACAACGGGGTGCCGGAGGGTGCGCGCGAGCTGCTGGTCTCGCGCTTCTCCATCGACGTGACCGAGCCGGTGTGGGCGCTCGGCTACGAGTTCGACATCGTCCTGCGCGGACGCCACGCCACGCCGATGGAGGGCTGACCGCCATGAGCCAGACCTTGAAACAGACCCCGTCCCAGACCGTCGGCCCCTATTTCGCCTATGCCTGGACGCCGGAACTCTACGGCCGCCGCCCGCTGGCGACCAACCGGCTGGCCACCCCCGACATGGCCGGAGAGCACATCCGCATCGAGGGCGTAGTCTATGACGGTGCGGGTGCGCCGATCCGCGACTGCGTGGTGGAGATCTGGCAGGCCGGCGCTGACGGCAAACACGCCCCCGGCGCCGCCGGCTTCGGCCGCTGCGGCACCGACGACGCCGGCCACTACTTCTTCGACACGGTGAAGCCCGGCGCCTGCGACGAGGGCCACGCCCCGCACATCGCGGTGACGGTGTTCGCCCGCGGCATGCTGAGTCATGCCTTCACCCGCCTGCACTTCTCCGACGAGACGGCGGCGAACGAGGCCGACCCGGTGCTGGCGGGCGTCCCGGCCGACCGCCGCGACACGCTGATCGCGACCCGCGCCGAGACGCCCGGCGGGGTGGTCTACCGCTTCGACATCCGCATCCAGGGCGACGGGGAAACGGTCTTCTTCGACTGCTGAGAGGCGACTGCTGACAAGGAGGGAGCCGCCGACCGGCGGCTCCCCCACCGTCACGCCTCGCGGATCGTCGCCACGAAGCGCTGCACCTCGCCGCGCAGCTGCGCCGACTGGTGCGACAGCGTGTCGGCCGCAGCACGGGCCTGGGCGGCCATGCTGCCGGTTTCGCTGGCGGCACGGGTCACGCCCTCGATGTTGGTCGACACCTCGCGGGTGCCGCTGGCGGCCTGCTGGACGTTGCGGCTGATCTCGCGCGTCGCCGCCCCCTGCTCCTCGGCGGCGGCGGCGACGGCGGTGACCGTCTCGCTGATGCCCAGGATGGTGCGGCCGATGGCCTGGATGGCGCCGACGGCGCTGCCGCTGACCGACTGGATCTCGGCGATCTGTGCTGCGATCTCCTCCGTCGCCTTGGCGGTCTGGCTGGCGAGGTTCTTGACCTCCTGCGCCACGACGGCGAAGCCCTTGCCGGCCTCGCCCGCCCGCGCCGCCTCGATGGTGGCGTTCAGTGCCAGCAGGTTGGTCTGGCCGGCGATGGACTGGATCAAACTCACCACGTCGCCGATCTTCTGCGCGGCCTGGGCCAGACCGGCCACCGTGCCGTTGGTCTTCTCGACCTCGCCCACCGCGTCGTTCGCCATGCGCGACGAGGCGGCGATGCGCTGGTTGATCTCCTCGATGGAGTGCGCCAGCTCTTCCGCTGCGGCGGCCACCGTCTGCACGTTGCCGCTGGCGACGTCGGCGGCGCTGGCGACGGCCAAAGCCTGGGCGTTGGTCTGCTCGGCGATGGCCGACAGCCCTTCGGAATCGGTGCGGATCGCCTCGGCCTGCCGGGCGACGCTGGCGACCACGTCGCCGACCGACCCCTCGAAGCGCTGGGCCAGCCCGGCCAGATCCTGCTTGCGCTGCTCGGCGGCGCGCTGCTCGTCCAGGCGGCGCTGCTCCTCCATCTCGGCGACGCGGCCGGCATTCTCCTTGAACAGCTGGAGCGCCGTGTTGATGGAGCCGATCTCATCGGCACGGTCGCGGTCGGCGACCTCCACGTCGCGCCGGCCGGCGGTCAGCGCCTGGATGGTGGCGATGATCCGGCGCAGCGGCTGGCCGACCACGACCCGGCTGGTCAGCCATAGCGCAACCAGAAGCGCGGCGGTCAGCAGCACCGCTCCCACCGCGATGAAGGTCCGCAGCTCCTGCTTCGGCACCTCGACCTTGTTGAGCGGCAGGTTGACCAGGATCGACCAGGGCGTGCCGGTGTTGCCGATGACGACCGGGCGGAACAGCTGCTTCACGTCGGTGCCCAGGCTGGCGGACACCGAGAAATGGGCGAAGGACCGGCCTTCGCGGACGGCGGGCATCGCGTCCTTCAGCCGGGCGTTGGTCTCCAGGATCGGCTTGCCCAGATGGTCGGGGTTGCTGTAGGCCGCCCAGGCGCCGGCGTTGGAGATCAGGAAGACCGACCCGGTCTCGAACGGCTTCGCCGTCTTCAGCTCGTCCCAGATGGCGTCGGTGGCGATGTCGACGCCGGCGACGCCGATGAACTTGCCGTTGTCGAGGATCGGCACCGCCAGCGATACCATCAGCACGGTCTTGCCGGCGACGACATAGCTGTAGGGTTCGACGATCACCTCTTTGCCGGTGCGCTTGGCCTGCTGGTAATAGAGGCCGTCCGGGCCGGGATCGTCATAGCCGACCAGCGATTCCAGCTGGGCCTTGCCGCTGCCGCGGTTCCAATAGGGGATGAAGCGGCCGCTGGCATCGGTGCCGGGGCTGTTGGCGAAGGCGGCGTCCTTGCCGTCCAGCGCGTTCGGCTCCATGCCGACCCAGACGCCGATCAGGCCGGTGTTGGCCTCCAGCAGGCTTTTCAGCCAGTCGTTCAGCGCGCCGCGGTCGGTCACGCCGCTCCGCTTCAGGCTGAGCAGCGTCGTGCCCATGTTGCGGCTGATGTCCAGCGCATCGTTCAGCCGGCGCTCGACCGTCGCCGCATGGTACTTGCCCAGTTCCTCGCCCACCTGGAAGGACAGCGCGTCGGTGTCGGCCCCGCTCTTGACGGAGATCACCACCGACCCGGCCCCCAGCCCGATCGTCATGACCAGTCCGATCGCGAGAACCAGCTTGGTCACCAAAGGCAGCTTCTTGAACATCGACAGTCCCCACGACACACCCGGACAAGGGCACGGACACCCCGGAGCAACTGTCTCGCAGTTCTGTTAAATTCGAGTAAATTATTCACCAATCAATCCGTCAGACCTACAGTTCCTGAGAGTTGTTCTCAAAAACCGCGAAGAACTCGGACCGGCATCGGCAAACCGTCCGTAAGGACCAATCTGAGAATCGTTCCAATCTCTGCAACCCGAACTTTGTACCCGCATGACAAAGGGGGCGGACCGGTCGATCCGGTCCGCCCCCGTCATCCCCGCAATCGGGGTCGCTGCGCTTACTTGCGCGAGGCGGCGATGGCGCCCTGCAGGTCCTTCAGCACCTCGGCACCGCCGTCGGCGGCGTACTTGTCGAAGGCCGGCTTGACCATCTCGCGCATGCGCTCCAGCTCGGCCGGGCTCAGCTCGTTGATCTGCATGCCCTTTTCCTTCAGATAAGCGATGCTCTGGGCCGAGGCCTCGCGGCTGTCCTTGCGCTCGAAATCGCGCGAGGCGACGGCGGCCTCGTTCAGCATCTTCTTCTCGTCGGCCGACAGGCCGTCGTACCAGCGCTTGCTCGCCAGCATGATCCACGGGCTGTAGACGTGGCGGGAGATCGTCAGGTACTTCTGCACTTCATAGAACTTGGACGACTGGATGGTGGTGACCGGGTTCTCCTGGCCGTCGACCGTGCCGGTCTCCATCGCCGTGAACAGCTCGGAGAAGGCCAGCGGCACCGCGTTGGCGCCGAAGCGGTTGAACATGTCGATGTAGACCGGGTTCTGCATCACGCGCAGCTTGATGCCGCCCATGTCCTCCAGCTTGGTGATCGGCCGCTTGCTGTTTGTCAGGTTGCGGAAGCCGTTCTCCCAATAGACCAGCCCGACCAGCCCCTTGTCGTTCAGCGACTTCAGCAGCTTCTCGCCGAACGGACCGTCGAGGACGGCGTCGGCCTCCTTCTCGTTGTTGAACAGGAAGGGCAGGTCGTAGACGCCGAAATCCTTGACGATGCCGACGAGGGTGGCGGTGGAGCCGACCATCATCTCCTGCGCGCCGCCGATCAGGGCGTTCTGCATCTGAATGTCGCTGCCCAGGCTGGCGTCGCCGAAGCCCTTGACCTTCAGCTTGCCGCCGCTGCGCTTGGACAGCTCCTCGGCGAAATACTTCACCGCGCGGCCCTGGTTGCTGCTTTCCGACAGGCCGTAGCCGAAGCGGATGATGCGGGTCTTCACGTCCTGCGCCGAAGCGGCGACCGGGGCGAGCAGGGCGGCGGCGATGCCGGTGGCGAGCAGCAGTTTGCGGAACATGGGGTCGATCTCCCTTGCCATTTGGTGATTGGCGTCTGGTGTTTGGTTGGTTTTGGGCTTTTGGTTTTGGGTACGCGTCAGTGGAACAGGTGCAGCGGGGCGGTGACGATCTCCGGCACGGCGATCAGCAGGCCCACCAGCACGATGTAGGTCAGCAGGAAGGGCCAGATGCCCTTGGTGGCGCTTTCCAGCGAGATGCGGGCGACGCCGCACACCACGTTCAGCACCGTGCAGACCGGCGGATGGATCAGGCCCAGCGTGCCGATCAGGACGAACATCACGCCGAAATAGGTCGGGTCGATGCCGGCCTTGATCGCCAGCGGGGTCAGCACCGGACCCAGCACCAGGATGGTCGGGGTCAGGTCCATCACCGTGCCGACGGCCAGCAGCAGGACGGCGATGGCCAGCATCAGCATCTTGGGATGGCCCATCAGCGGGGCCAGCAGCTCGGTCATCTGCTGCGGCAGGTCGGCCAGCGTCACCATGTAGGACGACACCAGGGCGGCGGCGCACAGGAACATGACGGTGCTGGTGGTGCGCGCCGCCTGGACCAGCAGCGGCACCAGCTGCGGCAGCGTCACCTGCCGGTAGATGAACAGCGCCACGAACAGCGAATAGACGGCGGCGACCACCGCGGCCTCGGTCGGCGTGAAGATGCCGCCGCGCAGGCCGCCGATGATGATGACCGGCAGGGCCAGCGCCCAGACGCCGTCGCCCAGCGCCTTCAGCCGCTCGCGCCCGCTGGCCTTCGGCTGCAGCTTCACCGTCATGTCGCGCACCACGAACATCCAGGCGCCGATCAGCCCCAGCCCCATCAGCAGGCCGGGAACGATGCCGGCCATGAACAGCGAGCTGATCGAGGTGTTGGTGGTCACGCCGAAGATGATGAAGGGCATGCTGGGCGGAATGATCGGGGCGATGATGCCGCCCGACGCGATCAGGCCGGCGGAGCGCGGCACCGGATAGCCGTGGTCGCGCATCATCGGGATCAGCAGCGTGGCGAGCGCCGCGGTGTCGGCGATGGCCGAGCCCGACAGGCTGGCCAGCATCACCGAGGCGCCGATGGTCACGAAGCCCAGGCCGCCCTTGATGTGGCCGACCAGGCTGACCGCCAGGTTGATGATGCGCTGGGAGATGCCGCCGGCATTCATCAGCTCGCCGGCCAGGATGAAGAAGGGCACCGCCATCAGCGGGTAGTTGTCGGCGCCGCTCAGCATGTTCTGGGCGACCAGCTGGGCGTCGAAGAAGTCGAGGTGGACCATCAGCGCGACGCCGGTCAGCATCAGCGCGAAGGCGATGGGCATGCCGAGCAGCATGAAGCCGAACAGCGAGCCCAGGAAAATGGTGAGCGTCATGGCGGCGTCTCCGTCCGCAAAAGGTCTTCTGGGCTGGGCTTCAGCGCTTGGCGACGGCCGGGCCGGGGGCAGCGCCGGGATGGCTGCCGGGTGCCGGCGGCGCCACGGCGGGGCCGTGCGACTCCGGATGGTCCAACATGGTGTCGGGATCGCCGGGGATGCGGGCGCCGGGCTGGCCGGTGACGATCCGCCACAGGTTCGCCAGCACGATCAGCGCCATGGCGATGGCCGGGAAGAAGCCGGCCGCGGCGTAGAAGGCCATGGGGAAGCGCAGGACGGTGGAGAAGGTCTCCATGCCGATCAGCAGCTGGATCCAGCTGCCCTGCACGAACAGATAGAGCGCGTACAGCATCATCAGGTGCGCGATCACCGCGCAGGCGCGCCGCACCTTGAAGGGCAGGCGGGCCTGCAGGATCTCCAGCCCGAGATGCCGCTGGTGGCGCAGCGCCACGGTGGCGCCCAGGAACACCAGCCAGACGAACATCAGCCGCGCGATCTCCTCCGCCGCGACGAGGCCGCTGTTGAAGATGTAGCGCAGGACGACATTGCCGAAGACGAGACCGACCATGACCGCCAGCATCGCCGCCATGATCCATTCGGTGATCCGCTCCAGCAGATCCGCAACGCTCTTCATGCGTTCCTCCCAGATTTTTCCCCGGTCTTCCGGTCGGCGATCTTCCGGTCGCCAGTCAGGCGGGCACAGGCATCGGCGACGATGGCCTCGGCCGGCAGCGTCACCTCGTAGGACAGCACGACTTCGTCGGCCATCGGCATCTCCAGGTCGGCGAACTGGCTGTCGACCAGGGCGGTGGGCATGAAATGGGCGGTGCGCGCCCCCATGCGGGACGAAATCAGCGCCTTGTCGCCATGCAGGTGCAGGAAGACCACCCGCTCGCAGTCGCCGCGCAGCCGGTCGCGGTAGCGCCGCTTCAGCGCCGAACAGGCGACGACCAGCCCGCGCTCCGCCCGATGCGCCTCGGCGATGAAGCCGGCCAGCGTCGCCAGCCAGCCGTCGCGGTCGGCGTCGGTCAGCGGGATGCCGGCCGACATCTTCTCGATGTTGGCGGGCGGATGGTGGGCGTCGCCCTCGATGAACTCGTCGCCCAGCGTCGCGGCAAGGCTCTGGCCGACGCTGGACTTGCCGCAGCCGGCGACGCCCATCACCACGACGATCAGCGGCGCGCCGCCCGACAGCTCAGGGGGAATGGTGTTCATGCCGGGGGACGGCGCGATGGGGGGACCATTCATGAGGCTCGTGTTCCCGAAGACCGGTGCGGCACCGCCGCCCTCAACCGGAGTCGCGGCGGGCCTCGCACCGACATAATTATGTTAGCGCTATCATCACCGGGTCAAAACGACGCTGGCAGCCTGCTGGCCGGAAATCGCGGATGACGCCGGGATGAGGTGGCGATACTGTTAGCGCTAACCTTGACGGCCGTAAAGAGTTTTGTTTGAGTTGCGGACAAACTGATCGGGGATGGCCGCGGGTTGCGGATCCCGGCTCCCTATGGGGGCTCCGGATGGGATGCCCGTGCATGGACCGCGGCCGTTGCCGAGTATGATACACACCGGTGACCAGCGAGCCCGCGCGACCTTCCGTCGCGCCGGCCGGAAACGGAAGGACGAAGCCCTGTGACGACCCGTGGCGGCGATGGGACGGCAACCCCGGCGGTCAAGACGCGCAAGCCGCGCTCCTCGCGCACCGGCCGCGCGACGATGGCGGACGTGGCGGAGCGGGTGGGCATCAGCGCCATCACCGTGTCGCGTGCCTTCAAGCGTCCCGAGCTGGTGATGCCGGAGCTGCGCCAACGCATCCTCGACACCGCGCAGTCGATGGGCTACGTGCCCAATCAGGCCGCCAGCGCGCTGGCTTCGGCGCGGTCGATGACGGTGGCGGTGCTGATCCCGTCGATGACCAACATGGTCTTCGTCGAGACGCTGGCCGGCATCCACGACATGCTGCTGCCGCGCGGCTACCGCGCCCTGATCGGCGTCACCCACTATTCGCCGGAGGAGGAGGAGCGGCTGATCCGCACCTATCTCCAGTTCCAGCCCGACGGCATCCTGCTGACCGGCACCGACCACACCGCGGTCGCCCGCACCTACCTGTCGGCGCTCGCCAGCCCGACCGTCCACATGATGGAGCTGCTGGACGACCCCGACAGCCTCAGCGTCGGCTGTTCGCAGGAGGAGGGCGGCCGGCTGATGACCACCCACCTGCTGGAACGCGGCTACCGCCGCATCGGCTTCGTCGCCGTGCAGCTCGACCCGCGCACGCTGGCCCGCCTCGACGGCTACCGCCACGCGCTGGAGGAAGCCGGGCTGTATGACGAGGCGCGCGTCTGGCGGCTGCCCGACCCGTCCTCCATCCATCTCGGCGCGGCGATGATCGACCGGCTGATGGCGGAGAACACCGACTGCGACGCCGTCTTCTTCTGCAACGACGATCTGGCGCAGGGCGCCCTGTTCCAGTGCCAGCGCCGCGGCATCCGCGTGCCCGACCAGCTTGCCGTCGCCGGCTTCAACGATCTGCCGGCCTCGGCCTGGACCACCCCGACCCTGACCACCGTCGCCACGCCGCGCTACGCCATCGGCCGCCATGCCGCCGCCATGCTGCTCGATTTGATGGACGGCAAGGAACCGCCGCAGCGGCGGCTCGACCTCGGCCTGACCTTCATCGCGCGGGAAAGCACATGACAGAGCATACCCCCTCCGCCCCGCCAATGATCCGGATCAACCGCAGCGCGTAAGGCCCGGCATGGCTGACGCGCAGGCTCGGCGACACTGACACGCCCGAGCAGGCGTAGACTGTGCGCATGCTGACGCTTCGACATCTGGCGATAGACACCGTCCGGGAGAACGTCGCCTTCCTCAACCGCCGCTGCACCCGCTACCATGTCGAGGATTTCCTCGGGTTGGGCCGGGTGGAGGTGCGGAACGACGGCCGGTCCCTGCTGGCGGTGCTGAACGTCGTCGACGACCCCGCCATCGTCGCCCCCGATGAGATCGGCCTGTCCGACCCCGCCTTCGGCCAGCTCGGGCTGGCGGCGGGCACCGCCGTCCATCTCGTGCCCCCGACCCCGCCGGAGAGTTTCGAACTGGTGCGCGCCAAGGTCGGCGGTGCCGCCCTGACCGACGAGCAGCTCGCCGCGATCATCCGCGACATCACCGAGCAGCGTTACTCCAAGATCGAGATCGCCGCCTTCCTGATCGCCTGCGCCAGCTTCATGACGACGGCGGAGGTGCTGGGCCTGACCCGCGCCATGATCGCCGCCGGCACCCGGCTGCACTGGCAGGATTTGGGAACCATCGCCGACAAGCACTGCATCGGCGGCATTCCCGGCAACCGCACCTCGATGATCGTCGTGCCCATCGTCGCCGCCCACGGCCTGCCGATCCCCAAGACCTCGTCGCGCGCCATCACGTCGCCCGCCGGCACCGCCGACACCATGGAGGTTCTGGCCAACGTCGATGTGCCGATGGAGCGCATGCAGGCCCTGGTGCGCGAGGCCAAGGGCTGTCTGGTCTGGGGCGGCCATGTCCGGCTGTCGCCGGCCGACGACATCCTGATCTCGGTCGAGCGCCCCCTCGCCATCGACACCCGCGAGCAACTGGTCGCCTCCATCCTGTCGAAGAAGGTGGCGGCCGGCTCCTCGCATCTGCTGATCGACATCCCCGTCGGCCCGAGCGCCAAGATCCGCACGGCCGGCGAGGCGGTGCGCCTGCGCAAGCTGTTCGAGCATGTCGGCGACCGTCTTGGCCTGACGCTGGAGGTGGCGATCACCGACGGTTCGCAGCCGGTCGGGCGCGGCATCGGCCCGGTGCTGGAGGCGCGCGACGTGATGGCCGTGCTGCGCAACGACCCGGCATGTCCCGCCGACCTGAGGGAGCGCGCCCTGCTGCTGGCCGGCCGCATCCTGGAATTCGACCCCGCCGTCCGCGGCGGCAGCGGCAACCGCCGGGCGCGCGACCTGTTGGAGTCGGGTGCCGCGCTCGCCGCCATGGAGCGCATCATCGCCCTGCAAGGCCCGCCGCCCGCCGTCGCGACGCTGGGCTCGCTGGTGGCGGAGGTGGCTTCGCCCGCCGACGGCATCGTGTCGTCGCTCGACTGCTACCGCCTCGCCCGCATCGCCCGGCTGGCCGGCGCGCCGACCGACAAGGGTGCCGGCATCGACCTGCTGCGCAAGGTCGGTGAGCCGGTACGCCGGGGCGAGCCGCTATACCGCATCCACGCCAGCACCAACGCCGACTTCACCTTCGCCCAGGCCTTCGCGGCGGAGAACAGCGGGGTGATGGTGGCGTAAGAACCTAACCGAAGGAGCCGACCCCATGTCCCTGTCGCTGACCTTCCATGGCGCCGCCGGCACGGTGACCGGCTCCTGCTTCCGCCTGTCCACGCCTGCGGGCGACGTGCTGATCGATTGCGGCATGTTCCAGGGCACCAAGACGATCCGGGAACTGAACTACCGCCCCTTCCCCTTCGATCCGTCCTCGATCCGCGCCGTCCTGCTGACCCACGCCCACATCGACCATTCCGGCCTGCTGCCCAAGCTGACGAAGCTGGGCTTCCGCGGCCGGATTTACGCCACCGGCGGAACGGTCGACCTGCTGGAATACATGCTGCCCGACAGCGGTTACATCCAGGAGGGCGAGGTCGAGCGCCTCAACCGCCGCAACCGCCAGCGCGGCCGCCCGCCGGTCCAGGCGATCTACACCCAGGACGACGCCATCCGCAGCCTGCGCCGGCTCCGCCGCGTCGAGTACGACCGCTGGACCGAGATCCTACCGGGCCTGCGCGCCCGCTTCTGGCAGGCCGGCCACATCCTGGGCTCCGCCTCCATCGAGGTCGAAGTCACCGATGGCCTTGGAAACGGCGCCGGCGACCCCACCCGCATCCTGTTCTCCGGCGACCTCGGCCCCGGCGGCAAGAGCTTCCACGCCGACGCCGAGGCGCCGGAGCGGCCGGACTGGATGGTGCTGGAGACCACTTACGGCGACCGCGAGCGCACCGACCTCGACGAGGCCGGACGGCAGGCGGTTCTGCGCGCCGAGGTATCCACCGCCCTGGCGGCCGGCGGCGTCCTGCTGATCCCGGTCTTCGCGGTGGAGCGGACGCAGGAGCTGCTCTACGACCTCGACTGCCTGTTCGACGGCGGCCAGCTGCCGGCGGTGGACGTCTTCCTCGACTCCCCCCTGGCCGACGCGGTGACCGGCGTCTTCCGCCGCCATCTCGACGATCTGGAGACCGACGGCGACCCCTTCACCCGCGCCAATTTCCACCATGTCCGCAGCGTGCCGGAAAGCCAGCGGCTGAACAGCATCGCCGGCGGCGCCATCGTCATGGCGGCCAGCGGCATGTGCGACGCCGGCCGCATCCGCCACCATCTGAAGAACCGCCTGTGGCGCCCGCAGGACACCGTGCTGCTGGTCGGCTATCAGGCCCCCGGCACGCTGGGCCGCCTGTTGCAGGAGGGCACGCCCCGCGTCCGCATCCATGGCGAGGAGATCGCGGTGAAGGCAACGGTCCGCTCCATCGACGTCTATTCTGGCCATGCCGACCGCACCGCCCTGCTGGACTGGGTGAATGCCCGCCACGGCGTCGGCCACGGCCTGTTCCTGGTCCATGGCGAGGACGCCGCCCGCGCCTCCATCCGTCAGGCCCTGCTCGACAAGGGCTGGCCGGCGGAGCGCATCGCCCAGCCGGCGCTGGACGACCGTGTCGATCTCGCCGCCCCGCGCCCGCTCGCCCCGGCCGACCGCCACCCCCGCCTCGCCCCGGCCGGCCTCGCCGGCCTCGACTGGCACAACCACTATGCCGAGGCGCTGCTGGCGCTCCGCCGCACGCTGGACGCCGCCCCCGACGACGCGGCGCGCGAGCGCATCCTGGCCGGCGTGATGGGCGCCCTCGACACCGGGAAAGACGCCGGGAAAGGAACCCAGCCATGAGCATCAAGCGCCTTCTCGTCGCCGTCGCCCTGCTGGCGATCCTCGGCGCCGGGGCCGCCTATGGCTGGCGGGCGATGCAGGGCAACCGCCTGCCCGCCGGCTTCGCCTCCGGCAACGGCCGGATCGAGGCGAACGAGATCGACGTCGCCACCAAATACGCCGCCCGCGTCCTGACCATCCCGGTCGAGGAAGGCGATCTGGTGGAGGCCGGCGCCGTCATCGCCACGCTCGACACCCGCGACCTCGAAGCGCAGCTCCGCTCCGCCGAGGCCCAGCTGCGCCAGACCCGGCGAGCGCGGGAGGAAGCCGCCGCCCTGGTCGCCCAGCGCGTCAGCGAGGCCGATTTCGCCGCCAAGGAGATGGAGCGGGCGCTGATCCTGTTCGGCAAGGGCCATGTCGCCGAACAGCGCGTCGATCAGGCCCGCAACAGCCGCCGCACCGCCGACGCCGCGCTGGAGGCCGCCAAGAGCCACCTCGCCAGCGCCGAGGAGGCCATCGCCGCCGCGGCCGGCGACGTCGACCGTCTGGCCGATCTGGTCGCCGACGGCGTGCTGAAGGCGCCGCGCAAGTCGCGCGTGCTCTACCGCCTGTCCGAACCCGGCGAGGTGCTGGCGGCCGGCGGCAAGGCGGCGACTCTGCTCGACCTGTCGAACGTGTACATGACCTTCTTCCTGCCGACCGACACGGCGGGGAACCTCGCGCTCGGTGCCGAGGCCCGCCTCCTGCTGGACGCCGTTCCCGACACCGCGATCCCCGCCGCCGTCACCTTCGTCGCCCCGCGCGCCCAGTTCACGCCCAAGCAGGTGGAGACCAAGTCCGAACGCGACCGCATGATGTTCCGCGTCAAGGCCCGCGTTCCGGAAGCGCTGGTGACCCGCTACATCGAGCGGGTGAAGACCGGCCTGACCGGCATGGCCTATGTGAAGCTGGACGACAAGGCGGTCTGGCCCGACTGGCTGGAATCGAACCTGACGCGGGAGGCGACCTCTTCACCCCTGATGCCCCCCTCTCCCCCCCGGGGAGAGGGTCGGGGTGAGGGGGACGCAGCGCGTGACTTTGCACAGAAATCATCACCTTTAGAACACGCTTCAACCGCCCCCCAATCCACCCCACGGATCCCCCTCACCCTAACCCTCTCCCCGGGGGGGAGAGGGAACACCTCCGCGGGCGAAAGATCATGACTCCCGCCCCAGCCGTCTCGCTGTCGGGCGTGCGGCACCGCTATGGCGGGACGGTGGCGCTGGCGGACGCCTCGCTCGACATCGCTCCCGGCACCAGCGTCGCCGTCATCGGCCCCGACGGCGTCGGCAAGTCGACCCTGCTCGGCCTGATCTCCACGGCGAAGAAGATCCAGCAGGGCAGCGTCCGCGTCCTCGGCACCGACGTTGCCGACCGCCACGGCCGCGCCGCTCTCCAGCCGCGCATCGCCTACATGCCGCAAGGGCTCGGCCGCAACCTCTACGCCGATCTCAGCGTCGCCGAGAATCTCCAGTTCTTCGGCCGCCTCTTCGGCCTCGACGCCGCCGAGCGCCGGCGCCGCATCGCCGACCTCTTGGAGTCCACCGGCCTCGCCCCCTTCCCCGACCGCCCGGCCGGCAAGCTGTCGGGCGGCATGAAGCAGAAGCTCGGCCTCTGCTGCGCCCTGCTGCACGACCCCGACCTGCTGATCCTCGACGAGCCGACGACCGGCGTCGATCCGCTGTCCCGCCGGCAGTTCTGGGACCTGATCGCCCGCATCCGCGCCGGCCGACCCGGCATGACCGTGCTGGTCGCCACCTCCTACATGGACGAGGCGGAGCGCTTCGACCAAGTCGTCATGATGAACGCCGGCCGCCTGCTCGCCCACGACACCCCGGCGGCGGTGAAGGCGCGCACCGGCGCCGCCGATCTGGAGGAGGCCTTCGTCGCCCTGCTGCCGGACGATGCCAAACGCGGTCATCGGCGCCTGACCGTGCCGCCCCGCCCGCCCGAGCCGGCCGGCGCCGAACCCGCCATCGAGGCCATCGGCCTGACCCGCCGCTTCGGCGACTTCACCGCGGTGTCGGACATCAGCTTCCGCATCGGCCGCGGCGAGATCTTCGGCTTCCTCGGATCCAACGGCTGCGGCAAGACCACCACGATGAAGATGCTGACCGGCCTCTTGCCCGCCAGCGCCGGGGAGGCGCGGCTGTTCGGCCGGCCGGTGGACGCCACCGATCTGGAGAGCCGCCGCCGCGTCGGCTACATGGCGCAGGCTTTCTCGCTCTATGGCGAGCTGACGGTGCGCCAGAACCTCGACCTGCACGCCCGGCTGTTCGACCTGCCCGACGCCGACACCCGGCTGGCGGCGCTGGTCGAGCGGTTCGGCCTGTCGCCCTACATCGACGCGGTGGCCGACCGGCTGCCCTTGGGCGTGCGCCAGCGGCTGTCGCTGGCCGTCGCCATCCTGCACGAACCGGAACTGCTGATCCTCGACGAGCCGACCTCCGGGGTCGATCCGGTGGCGCGCGACCAGTTCTGGCGCGACCTGATCGCGCTGTCGCGCGACCAGCGGGTGACGATCTTCGTCTCCACCCATTTCATGAACGAGGCGGCGCGCTGCGACCGGGTGGCCTTCATGAACGCCGGCCGCGTCATCGCCGCCGGTCCCCCCGACGAGCTGCGCCGCCAGCAGCAGGCCGAAACGCTGGACGACGCCTTCATCGGGTTTATGGGTGATGCTCAAGCCGACACCCCACCAAATCCCCCTCTCCCCCCCGGGGAGAGGGTCGGGGTGAGGGGGACGCACCGCGTGCCTTCCCTAGGAATCCCCGCCACACCACCCCCTCACCCTAACCCTCTCCCCGGGGGGGAGAGGGGATCCCGCACCGTAAATCCCCCCCTCTCCCGCCGCCGCCTGCTCGCCTACGCGTGGCGCGAGACGCTCGAACTGCGCCGCGATCCCGTCCGCCTGACCGTCGCCCTGCTCGGCACCGTGCTGCTGATGCTGGTCTTCGGCTTCGGCATCACCATGGATGTGGAGAACCTGACCTTCGCCGTCCTCGACCACGACCGCTCCCCCGAAAGCCGCGCCTACATCGAGCAGTTCGACGGCTCCCGCAGCTTCCGCCCCACCCCGCCGGCCATCGATGCCCGTGACCTCGCGCTCCGCCTGCAACGGGGCGAGGCGTCGCTGACCATCGAGATCCCCGAAGGCTTCGGCCGCGACCTCCGCCGCGGTCGCATCCCCGAGGTGGCGGTGCGCATCGACGGCGCCATGCCCTTCCGCGCCGAGACCATCCAGGGCTACGTTTCCGGCCTGCACCAGCGCTTCATCCAGGACGCCGCCACCGCGTCCGGCATCGCCCTGCCCGCCCCGGCCGCCACTCTTGAGATGCGTTACCGGTACAACCAGGCCTTCCGCAGCCTCGACGCCATGGTGCCCGCCACCATCGGCCTGCTGCTGGTCTTCATCCCCGCCATCCTTGCCGCGCTGGGCGTGGTGCGGGAGAAGGAACTGGGCTCCATCACCAACCTCTACGTCACCCCGGTGACGCGGCTGGAATTCCTGCTGGGCAAGCAGTTGCCCTACATCGGGCTCGCCGCCTTCAACCTGCTGCTGATGGTGGCGATGGCCGTCACCCTGTTCGGCGTGCCGGTGAAGGGCAGCCTGATCGGGCTGCTGCTCGGCGGGCTGGTCTATGTGGTGGCGACGACGGCCTTGGGGCTGCTGATCTCGGTCTTCACCGCGACCCAGACGGCGGCGGTGTTCGGCACCGCCATCGTCACCATGCTGCCGGCCACCCAGTTCTCCGGCATGCTGCAACCGGTGGCGACGCTGGAAGGCGGGGCGTGGCTGTTCGGCACGCTGTTCCCCACCACCCATTTCCTGAAACTGTCGGTCGGCGCCTTCACCAAGGGCCTCGCCCTGCCCGAACTCATCCCCTTCATCCTGGCGACCGTCGCCTTCATCCCGGTCTTCCTGGCGCTCGGCGTCGCCTTCCTGCCGAAACAGGAACGCTGAACGATGACGCGCTTCCTCCGCAACAGCCTGACACTGGCGCGCAAGGAATGGATCAGCCTGCTGCGCGACGTCTTCATGCTGGGCTTCGTCGTCTATTCCTTCACCTTTTCCGTCTACAGTCAGGCCACCGGCATCTCGCACGAGCTGCGCAACGCCGCCATCGCCATCGTCGACGAGGACCGCTCGACCCTGTCGCAGCGTCTGGCCTCCAGCTTCCACGGGCCGGAATTCCAGACCCCGGCGATGATCGGCCATGCCGAGGTCGATCCGGCGATGGATTCCGCCCGCTACACCTTCGTCCTCGACATCCCGCCGAACTTCCAGGCCGACGTGCTGGCCGGCCGGAGCCCGGCGATCCAGCTGCTGATCGACGCCACCGCGATGATGCAGGCCGGCATCGGCGCCGGCACCATCCAGGGCATCGTCGACGACGAGGTCGGCCGCTTCGTCCGCCGCGAGGCCGACGGCAGCGCCGCCCCGGTCAGCCTGCAACTCCGCGTCGCCTACAACGAGGCGCTGGATACGAAATGGTTTACCGGCACCATGTCGGTGGTCAGCAACGTCACCATGCTGGCGGTTCTGCTGGCCGGCGCCGCCCTGATCCGCGAGCGCGAACACGGCACGCTGGAGCATCTGCTGGTGATGCCGGTCCGCCCGGCCGAGATCATGGCCGCCAAGGTGCTGGCGAACGGTGCGGTGATCCTGGGTCTGACGCTGGTGGCGCTCTATGCCGTGCTGCGCGGCCTGCTGTCGGTGCCGCTGGCCGGATCGGTCCCGCTGTTTTTGGCCGGGACGGCGCTCTACCTGTTCTTCGCGACGGCGCTCGGCATCTTCCTCGGCACGGTGGCGCGCTCGATGCCGCAGCTGGGGCTGCTGTTCATCCTGATCGTGCTGCCGATGAACATGCTGTCCGGCGGCTTCACCCCGCTGGAAAGCGAACCGGAGTGGCTGCAATGGGCGATGCAGCTGTCACCCTCGACCCATTTCGTCGCCTTCGCCCAGGCGATCCTGTTCCGCGGGGCGGGGTTCGACGTGGTGTGGCCGCGCTTCGCCGCGACGGCCGGGATCGGCGCTCTGTTCTTCGCCTGGAGCCTTGCCCGGTTCCGGCGGCATCTGACGAGTTTCCGGTGAGGGGGAACGCCCCCCTCACCGTCACTCTACCTCAGTGCGAGCCGCCGCCCTCGAAGGACGGTGCGCTCAGCCCCGACGCCACCAGCTGCTCGATCAGCGCGCCCTTCAGCCGCTCCAGCCCGTCCTGGCTGTAGGACTCGGCGCGGGCCACCAGCACGTCCTGGGTGTTGGACGCGCGCAGCAGCCACCAGCCGTCGTCGGTCGTCACGCGGACGCCGTCGATGTCGTTGACCTTGGCGCCCGACGCCTTGACGCGGCCCTTGACCTCCTCGACCACGGCGAACTTGCGTTCCTCGTCGATCTGGAAGCGGGTCTCCGGCGTGTTGACCATGTCCGGCAGGCCGTCGCGCAGGTCCGCCAGCGTGGTGCCCAGCTTGCTGACCAGCCCGGCGAGGCGCACGCCGCAATAGAGCGCGTCGTCGAAGCCGTACCACTTGTCGGCGAAGAAGATGTGGCCCGACATCTCGCCGGCCAGCGGCGAGCCGGTCTCGGCCATCTTGGCCTTCAGCAGCGAGTGGCCGGTCTTCCACATCAGCGGGGTGCCGCCATGCTTGGCGATCTCGTCGAACAGGGCCTGGCTGGCCTTGACGTCGGCGATGATGGTGGCGCCCGGATGGCTCTTCAGCACGTCGGCGGCATAGAGCGCGACCAGCTGGTCGCCCCACACCACGCGGCCCTTGTGGTCGATGGCGCCGATGCGGTCGCCGTCGCCGTCGAAGCCGATGCCGATGTCGCAGCCATGCTCCGCCACCGCCTTCTTCAGGTCGACCAGATTGGCCTCGACCGTCGGGTCCGGGTGGTGGTTGGGGAAGTTGCCGTCGATGTCGTCGAACAGCAGGACATGCTTGCCCGGCAGCTTGGCGGTCAGGCGGCGCAGGATCTCGCCCGACGCGCCGTTGCCGGCGTCCCAGGCGATCTTCAGGTCGCGCGTGCCGTCATAGTCCTTCAGCAGGCGGGCGACATACTCGTCCTGGACGTCGATCTTCTCCGACGAGCCCTGGCCCTGCTCCCAGTCGGACTTGGCCGCCATGGTGCCGAGTTCCAGGATCTGCTGTCCATAGACCGGCCCCTTGCCCAGCATCATCTTGATGCCGTTGTAGTCCGGCGGGTTGTGCGAGCCGGTGATCATGATGCCGGCCGCCGCCTCGCGGTCGCGGGTGGCGAAATACAGCATCGGCGTGGGGCCGAGCCCGATGCGCAGGACGTGCAGGCCGGTGGAAACCAGCCCCTCGACCAGCGCTTCCTCCAGCTCCGGCGAGGACAGACGGCCGTCGTAGCCGACGCAGACCGTCTTGCCGCCCTTGCGCACCACAACGGTGCCGAAGGAGCGGCCGACCGCGCGGGCGTCCGCCGGGGTCAGCGTCTTGCCGACGATGCCGCGGATGTCGTACTCGCGCAGCACCGTGGGGTGGAAGGTATGGGCTTCGCTCATCGTCTCGTTAGTCCTCTGTTGGACGCCGTCTTTGGACCGTTAGCCACGGTCCATCCCGCCGGCCGGCGATGGCCGGCCGATGGAGCTATAGGTGAAGCCGGCCTTCGCCATGTCCTCGGGGTTGTAGATGTTGCGCAGGTCGATCATCACCGGCCGCTTCAGCATCGACTTGACCCGACGCAGGTCGAGCGCACGGAATTCGTTCCACTCCGTGAGAATAGCGACGCAATCGGCCCCTTCCAAGGTGCCGTAGGCGTCCTTCGCCCATTCCACGCCGGGAAGCAGCTTTTCGGCCTCGTGCATCGCCGCCGGATCGAAGGCGCGCACGTGCGCGCCGGCCGCCTGGAGCGCCGGGACGATGTCGAGCGACGGGCTGTCGCGCATGTCGTCGGTGTTTGGCTTGAAGGCGACGCCCAGCACCGCGACGGTCTTGCCGTCCACCGACCCGCCGCAGGCGGCGACGATGCGCTCGGCCATCTGCTTCTTGCGCTTGTCGTTGATGTCCACCACCGTCTCGATGATGCGCAGCGGGCTGCCGACCTGCTGGGCGGTGCGGACCAGCGCCAGCGTGTCCTTCGGGAAGCAGGAGCCGCCGTAACCCGGACCGGGGTGCAGGAACTTCTTGCCGATGCGGCCGTCCAGCCCGATGCCGCGCGCCACGTCATGCACGTTGGCGCCGACCTTCTCGCACAGATCGGCAATCTCGTTGATGAAGGTGATCTTGGCGGCCAGGAAGGTGTTGGCGGCGTATTTGGTCAGCTCCGCCGTCTCCAGCGAGGTCACCACGATCGGCGTCTCGATCAGGTAGAGCGGCCGGTAGAGCCGGCGCATCACCTCGCCGGCGCGGTCGGACGTGGCGCCGATGACGACGCGGTCGGGCCGCATGAAGTCGCCGATGGCGGAGCCTTCGCGCAGGAATTCCGGGTTGGAGGCGACGTCGAACTCGGCCTCGGGGCGGACGCGGCGGATGATCGCCTCGACCTCGCGGCCGGTGCCGACCGGGACCGTCGATTTGGTCACCACCACCGTGTAGTGGTCGAGATGCTGGGCGATCTCCTCGGCGGCGCCATAGACGTAGGAGAGGTCGGCATGGCCGTCGCCGCGGCGCGACGGGGTGCCGACCGCGATGAACACGGCGTCGACGCCCTGCATCGCCTCCTTCAAATCCAGGGTGAAGGACAGGCGGCCGGCGGCGACGTTGCGGGCGACGAGGTCGTCCAGGCCGGGCTCGTAGATCGGAATCTCGCCGTTCTTCAGCCGCTCGATCTTGCCGGCGTCCTTGTCGACGCAGGTGACGTGCACGCCGAATTCGGAAAAGCAGGCGCCGGAGACCAGGCCGACATAGCCCGTGCCGATCATCGCAATGCGCATCGCGTCCCCCTCATGTCCTTGAAAAAAGGAAAACCTGTATGTTCTCGGGATGCCCTGGCGGGTCTTCGCCGCGAGGCGTTCCTCACGGCCGGCCTTTTCGACTCTGGCCGGCTCTTTTTGAAATGCAGTGCAAACGCGTGCGCCCGCCCCCATCCGGATCAGGGGACGGGGGCGGGCACCGCGTCAGGCGTGCTGCCCGTCGGTCAGCAATATTTACGCAGCATGGCACGCACCTTGTCGGCCATGTCCGGCCGGTTCAGCGCGTGGGCGAGCGTCGCCTCGATGAAGCCGACCTTGTCGCCGCAGTCGTAGCGGGTGCCTTCGAAGCGCAGGCCGTGGAACGGCTGGTTGCCGATCAGGTTGGCCATGGCGTCGGTCAGCTGGATTTCGTTGCCGGCGCCGCGCTGCTGCTTTTCCAGATGGTCGAAGATTTCCGGCTGCAGGATGTAGCGGCCGATGATCGACAGGGTCGACGGCGCGTCTTCCGGCTTCGGCTTCTCGACGAGGCCGCGGACGGTGGCCAGACGGCCGTCGTCCTTCTCGACGTCGAGGATGCCGTAGCTGCTGGTCTTTTCGCGCGGCACGTCGACGACGGCGACGATGTTGCCGCCGACCTCCTCGTACGCCTCGACCATCTGCTTCAGGCAGGGGGTCTTGCCCTGGACGAAGTCGTCGGGCAGCACGATGGCGAACGGGTCGTTGCCGATCAGGGCGCGGGCGCACCACACGGCATGGCCGAGGCCCAGCGGAACCTGCTGGCGGGTGTAGAAGCAGCGGCCGGGAGCGATCTCGCTGTGGCGGACCTCTTCCAGCGCGTCCATCTTGCCGCGCTCTTCAAGCGTGCGGTTCAGTTCGGTGTCGGCGTCGAAATGGTCTTCGATGGCGCGCTTGGAGCGGCCGGTGACGAAAACGAAGTCCTCGATGCCGGCGGCGCGCGCCTCTTCGACGGCGTGCTGCAGCAGGGGGCGGTCGACCAGCGGCAGCATCTCTTTCGGGATGGCCTTGGTGGCCGGCAGGAAGCGCGTGCCGAGACCGGCGACCGGGAACACCACCTTGCGCACGGGTTTCCGCATTGGACGTCTCTTGTGGTTGAGGCGAAGTCAAATCCATGGTTCCACGGCGGCACCCGACCGCAAGCGAAGCCTGCGGAAGCACGACCGTGGTTCCGGCTTTCTGCCACGCCTTCCGTCACTGCGCAACAAACCTTCCGAGACCGGGCAAAAGGCTAGTCCTAGAGGCCGAAATCAAATGAAAACCGGCTGAAACTCCTCAATCAAGCCGATCTTTATCCATTACGTCCAGGCCGGCACCAAACCTTTCTCATAGGCTGGACCGCTTGAAAAAGCGGTGGATTCCAGCGGCGCGACACCGTGCCGCTGCCTGTACGGCGTCATGGCTTTACAAACGAACTTTCCGTATGACGTTTTATTGCGAATACTTGCACGAAGGGTGCGTCCGCGGTCATGGTGCCGGCCATGATCCCCGACTCGCTTACCCCGACTCCCCCGACTCAGGCGCTGCCGGCGTCCGGCTCGCTCACCGCGGACCAACTGCGCGCCCGCGTGCTGCACCGGGACGAGCTGTGCCTGGTCATCGACAAGCCGGCCGGTCTGGCCGTCCACAAGGCAGGGCGCATCACCGACCATCTGGAACTGTACCTGCCCCATCTGGCGGAGCCGGACGAAGAGCCGCCGAAGCTGGCCCACCGGCTCGACCGCGACACCGCCGGCTGCCTGATCCTGGGCCGCACGCTTTGGGCGCTGAAGCGGCTGGGCCAGATGTTCGCCGCCGGTCATGTCGAGAAGACCTATTGGGCGGTGGCCGAGGGCATCCCGGAGACCGAGACCGGCGTGATCGACCTGCCGCTGCTGAAGCGGATCGAACCCAAGTCCGTCGCAGGGGCCGGCCGCTCCTCCTGGACCATCCTGCCCGACCCGGCCGGCCAGCCGGCGGTCACCGACTACCGGGTTCTCGGCACCGGCAACGGCCGCTCCTGGCTGGAGCTTCGCCCGCGCACCGGCCGCACCCACCAGATCCGCGTCCATTGCGCCGCCATCGGCTGCCCGCTGCTGGGCGAGCCCTTCTACGGTCCGGAGCGCCGGCCGCCCGGCAACCTGCACCTGCTGGCCCGCTCCGTCGCCTTCCGCATGGCCTTCGAATACGCCCCCGTCAGCGCCGTCGCCCCGGCCCCGGAGCATATGCGGGACGCGCTGTCCGCCTGCGGCTGGCAGGGAGAGTAAAAAAAAATGGGGGCTGCCGGCCTCTTCGCCGTCCCCCATCTGTTGACGGGAGAACCCCAAGATAGATGGGCCCCACAACCGATGGAGAGCAAGGCATGGCACAGGCGGTCACAGACAACCGCGCGATGAACCGGTTCGAACTGGCGGTCGGCACCCAGACGGTGTTCGCCAACTACCGCCGCAACGGCCAGACCCTGGTGATTTCCTATGTCGAGGCCCCGCCCTCGCTGCGCGGCACCGGCGCCGCCGGCCGCCTGATGGAAGGCGTGGTGGCGACCGCCCGCACCGAGGGGTTGAAGATCGTCCCGCTGTGCAGCTACGCCGCCCTGTGGATGCGGCGCAACCGCCAGGACGATCTGCTGGCCTGAGGCCCGCCGCCCTCCATTGATAAAATCAATGGAAGCGCTGAAAACTATCAATTTCCCATGAGAAAGATACCCCGTTAGCGTCCGCCCCATGGGTTTCCGCACTGCGGCAAGACCCGTGCAGACGATCGAAACGAGGGACGATTCATCATGGACACGCTGCTGTCGGCACCGATTCTGTTCTTCGGCCTCGGTGCCGTCATCGCGCTTACCGGGGCGCGCATTCCGTTCCCGGAGGGCTTCGGCAAGGCGCTGGCCGCCTACCTGCTGGTCGCCATCGGCCTGAAGGGCGGCGTGGCGCTGGCCGGCGCCGATGTCGGCACCGTGCTGCCGCTGCTGCTGACCGCCGGGCTGCTCAGCCTGCTGATGCCGGTCCTCGGCTTCGGGCTGCTGCGCTCGGCGGTCGGGCTGGATCAGGTCAATGCGGCTGCCATCGCCGCCCATTACGGCTCGGTCAGCCTCGTCACCTTCGTCACCGCCACCAAGCTGCTGGAAAGCCAGGGCGTCACCGTCGGCGGCCACATGGTCGCGGCGCTGGCGATCATGGAAGGCCCGGCCATCGTCAGCGGCCTGCTGCTGGCGGGCGCCGCCGGCATGGTGTCCGGCGTGGCGGCGGGCGGCGGCGGAGGCAGCCTGTCGGTCCCTCTCGGCGTTTCCGCCACCGGGACCGGCGGCTCGATCAAGGGCGCCATCCGCGAGGCCGCCTTCAACGGCTCGGTCCTGCTGCTGGCCGGGTCGCTGCTGGTCGGGCTGGTCATCGGCAAGCCCGGCCTGCAAAGCCTGCACGGCCTGTTCATCGCGCCGTGGGACGGCGTGCTCTGCCTGTTCCTGCTGGAGATGGGCTATCTCGCCACCTCCCGTCTGCGGGAAGCGGTGTCGCTCAGCCCGCGGCTGATCGCCTTCGGCATCGTCATGCCGCTGGCCGGCGCGGTCATCGGCCTTGCCGCCGCCGCTTCGCTGGGGCTCGGTCTCGGCGACGCCGCCCTCTTGGTGACGCTGTGCGCCAGCGCCTCCTACATCGCGGTGCCGGCGGCGCTGCGCCACGCCCTGCCGGCGGCGGAGCCCGGCCTGTCGCTTCCGCTGTCGCTGGGCATCACATTTCCTTTCAACATCCTCGTCGGTATTCCACTCTATCTCGCAGTGAGCCGGGCGGTGCTGACCTGACCGGCCGAACCGGAACCGCCGCCATGCCCGCTCCGCTGCCGCCCTTCGACCTCGACCTGCTGCGCAGCTTCGTGACCATCGTGGACAGCGGCGGCTTCACGCGGGCGGCGGAGCGGCTGGGCCGCACCCAGTCCACCATCAGCCTGCAGATCAAGCGGCTGGAGGACGGGCTGGGCAAGCGCCTGTTCCTGCGCGAGGGCCGCGGCCTCGACCTGACCCCCGACGGCGAGATCCTGCTGACCTACGCCCGCCGCCTGCTGGGCATGGCGGGCGAGGCCTGCGCCCTGCTGATGGAGCCGGAGGTGGGCGGCGTGGTGCGGCTCGGCACGCCGGAGGATTTCGCCACCGCCCATCTGCCCGACGTGCTGTGGCGCTTCTCCCGCGCCCATCCCCAGGTGGCGCTGGAGGTGCAGTGCGACTTCACCGTCAACCTGCTCGACCGTTTCGCCCGCGGCGAATACGACCTCGTGCTGTGCAAGCGGGAGCCGCAGGGTCCGGCCGGCGGCGTCCGGGTCTGGCGCGAGCCGCTGTTCTGGGTGGCGTCGGACCGGCTGATCCTCGACGCGGGCGCCCCGGTCCCGCTGGTCCTCGCCCCGGCGCCGGACATCCACCGCAAGCGCGCCATCGACGCGCTGGACGCCCATGGCCGCCCCTGGCGCATGGCCTACACCAGCCCCAGCCTCGCCGGCATCAAGGCCGCGGTGACGGCCGGGCTCGGCGTCACCATCCTGCCGAAGGACATGCTGGCCCCCGGCTTCCACATCGTGAACGCCGAACACGGCCTGCCCGACCTGCCCGACATCGAAACCGCCCTCTACCGCCAGCCCGGCCCGCTGCCCAAGGCGGTGGATCTGCTTGCCGAGCACATCGTCCGCTCGCTCGAAAGGACGGCCGAGAGAACGGCGGACAGGACGGCGGCGGGGTGAGGGGCTCCCACGTTTCTGGGCAACGGCGACACACGAACTCAGTCAGGACAAGGGAATGCACATGACAGTGGTGAAAAGGCTGTTGCCCGACGATGCGGAGGAGTACCGCTCGCTCCGCCTCGAAGCCCTGCACCGCCATCCGGAGGCGTTCGGATCGAGCCATGCCGAGGAAAGCAGCCGTCCCCTTTCCAGCTTCGCAGACAGAATCGCGGGCGGTTACATCGTCGGCGGCTTCGTCAACGGGATACTTGATGCCACAGCCGGGCTGCTGATTCCCACCCAGGCGAAATCGCGGCACAAGGGCATGCTTTGGGGGGTCTATGTTCGCGGGAACAGGCGGGGCAGCGGTCTGGCAGATGCGGTCATGACCGCCCTGCTCGCCCATGCCGCGGAGCATGTCGAGCAAATCCATCTCTCCGTCGCCGCGACCAACCGGCAGGCCATCGGCCTGTACGAACGGCTGGGCTTCGAAGTATACGGCACGGAACCGCGGGCGCTGAAGGTGGACGGGAGCTACATCGACGAACGTCTGATGGTGAAATTCATGGGCATTTAAGCAGGTTTTCCGAGCCCGCCCATCTGTGGGCGGAGTTCGGAAAACCTGCTTAGATGCCCCGCGCCGGCCGCGTCCCCTCACCCCAGTTCGAAGCTCGTGATCCCGAACACCCGCCCCAGCCCGGTTGCCGGAGCCGGCCCCAGATACATCCGCGCCGTCTCGAACTGCGGCGACAGCCCCACCTCCTCCGCCAGCCGCACCCCTGCCGCGTTCGGCTCCGGCACGTCGAGGAACACCGGCCCGACTCCACCCTTGGCCCCGGCCGTCCGGCCCAGCGCCAGCACCAGATCCCGCGCGACCGCCGCGTCGGCGGCATAGAGCGGGCCGATCTTCCAGCCGTCGTGGCAGGGCCGGATCACCCCGAAGCCCCTCACATCGCCGTCCCCCACCGCCGCCAGCGCCGTCGCACCGGGAAGGGAGATCCAGTTAGCGAGGAAACCGGGGCGGGACGCCGGGAACAGCGCGGCGTCCAAGGCCGTCAGCCGGTCGAAGGGCACGGTGCGGGCGTCCACCAGCCTCGTCGCGCCGGCCCCACCCTCCGGCAGGCTGCCGCCGAAGCGGATGTTGCGGTGGGACAGGGCGAAGCCGGATTTGCGGTAATTGTCCTGCTGCGCGACCACGCCGTCGAGCCCGACGGTGCAGCCCTCCAGATGGCGCAGCCCCGCCTGCCACAGCGTCCAGCCATAGCCGCGCCCACGCGCCTCCGGCCGCACGATGTAGAAGCCGAGGAAGCCGAAATTCCCCGGGTAGCGGACAACCGACAGCGAGGCGACCGGCTGTCCGTCCAGCAGCCCGACCAGGAAGCCGGCCGGATCGACGGCATGGAAGGCGCCGGCATCGTGCAGGCCGGGGTTCCACCCCTCCAGCCGCGCCCACTCGACGGCCAGATCCAGCTCGCCCCGGCTCATCACACGCACGCTGTAACTGCCGGTCCCCTGCCCCTCGCTGCGTTCCATCTCCGCCCCCTTCGAACACATGAAACAGAGCGTAACGCAATCCACGGCGCGCTGGGAGCCATCCAGCGACACGACCAAAGTCCCCTCTCCCCCCGGGGAGAGGGTCAGGGTGAGGGGGATGCATGGCGAGGATCCTCAAGCATCGCGTACCCGCCGCTCCTTGCTTTCGGCCGACCGAGTAAGCAGAGAGAAGCAGTCCCACCCGCAATTTTCATCCACCCTTTCCCCAAGCCGCGACAACCATGATAGGACTATCATCCTTGCCACTGCCGGTCAGGACCCGCCATGACCCACCGGTTGCCGCTCACCCGATCTGCGTTTCCCACCAACGGCTTAACTCCAGATGAGACAGTGGAACACTTCCGGATTTCTGTTCCACGCTGTTTCAAACCGTCAGTTTGCCCCGCGCCCCCCGGCACCGTCCCGGCGCCCATGAAACACTGGAACAACCTCCGCAAACCCGTTCCACGCTGTTTCAAGCCTCCCGGACGGCGCCCGGCCTCCGCCGACCGCGCGTCGTTGCTTTCGTGGCGGGAGTGCGGTTAAGTCGCCGCCGGTTTCCGCTGATCCGCGTCAAGGTCATGCCCGTCGAGTCCCTGGACGCCACCGCGTCGCGCCCCGCTCCCCCAGCCCCCCGCCCGTCTCCCGCCGGCCGCGGGGTCGATGCCGTGTTGCACGGCGTGGCCGGGGCCGCGGCCCTGGTGCTGGGACCGCTGGCGGCGCTCGCCCCGCGCGGGCTCCCGGTCTTGGCCATCCTCGTGCTGGTGCTGTCGCTCGCTGGTTTGGCCCGGCGTGGGGCCTTCGGGCGCATCCTGCGCCTCACACCGCCGGTCGCCGCCGTCGGCGCCTTCCTTCTGCTGGCCCTGGCCTCCACCCTGTGGAGCCCGTCCGACCGCGCTCTCGCGACGGTGCTGGAGATTGGCTACATCGCGCTCGGCGCGCTGGCCGGCGGCGGCTGGATCGCCGGGCTGCCGGCGGCCGAGGCGCGCCGGCTGGCCAAGCTGTTCCTGGCCGGCGGGCTGGCCGGCGGGCTGCTGTTCGCGGTGGAGGCGGCGCTGGACTTCCCGCTGAACCGCTGGTGGAACGGCGTGCCCGACGACCAGCTGCCCAACCTGCTGAACGGCAATGTGCCGAAACGGACGGCGGCGCTGCTCTGCCTGCTGGTCTGGCCCGCCGCCCTGGCGGTGGACCGCTTCGGGCGCAAGGCGCTGGCCCTGCTGGTGCCGGTCGGCTACGCGCTGGCCTGCCTGCCGCTGACCAGCCGGTCGGCCATGCTGGGCATCGCCGCCGGGCTGGTCACGCTGGCCGCCGCCCGCGCGTCCGCCACCTGGACCCGCCGGCTGTTCAGCGCCGCGGTGACCGCCGCCTTCCTGCTGGTGCTGCCCGCCGCCCTGCTGTTCTCCGGCCCGCTCGACCTCGACCATTCCGGCCTGCTTTTCCGCTCCGCCCAGCACCGGGTGGAGATCTGGGGCCATGCGGCGGACCGCGCGCTGCGCACGCCGGTGTTCGGCCAGGGCATCGACGCCTCGCGCTCCCTGCCGCCGGAAGGCGCGGTGTCGGAGTTTTCGCCGATCGGCGACAGCCTGCTGCCGCTGCATCCGCACAACGCCTTCCTCCAGCTCTGGCTGGAGACCGGGGCGGTCGGGGCGGCGCTGGCCCTGGCGGCGATGCTGCTGCTGCTGGCCGCCACCGCCCGGCTGGAGCGCCGCGACCAGCCCTTCGCGCTCGCCCTGTTCGCCACGGCGATGGCGATGGGCAGCACCGCCTACGGCATCTGGCAGCCCTGGTGGATGGCGGGCTTCCTGTCCGCCGCGCTGATGCTGCGGCTGGCAACCCGCATCGGGGCCCCTATCGGGAACAAGACACGATGAGCAAGCGTCCGCTCCGCATCCTGGTCATCAAGCTGGGCGCCTTCGGCGACTTCTTCCTGGCCCAGACCGCCTTCGCCGCCATCCGCCGCCATCATGCCGGCGACCGGCTGACCCTGCTGACCCTGCCCTCGCTCGCCCCGCTCGCCCGGATGAGCGGCCTGTTCGACGAGGTGCTGGAGGATCCGCGCGACCGCTCGCTGTCGGCCTATCTGGCGATCCGCCGGGCCTTGCGCGCCCACCGCTTCGACCGCGTCTACGATCTCCAGGCGCAGACGCGCACCGACCTCTATCACCGTCTGCTGTTCCCCGGCCCCTGGCCGGAATGGTCGGGCACCGCCCGCGGCGCCTCGCATCCAGACCGCTACGAAGGCCGGCGCAAGGTGCCGGTGCGCGACCGCTATATCCGCCAACTTGCCCCCTTCGGCATCGTCCCGGACGAGACGCCGGACCTGTCCTGGCTCGACGCCGACATCGCCAAATTCGGTCTGCCGGAGCGCTTCGCCCTGCTGGTCCCCGGCTCCTCCCCCGGACGGCCGGACAAGCGCTGGCCGGCCCGCCGCTATGCCGAGGTGGCGGCGGCGCTGGCGGAGCGCGGCATCGTGCCGGCGGTGATCGGCACCGGCATTGAGCGCGACCTCGCCCGCGTGATCGCCCAAACCTGCCCGCAGGCGGTCGACCTCACCGACCGCACCAGCGTGCCGGAGCTGGGCGGGCTGGCGCGCCGGGCCTGGGGCGCCGTCGGCAACGACACCGGCCCGACCCACCTGATCGCAGCCGTCGGCTGCCCCACCGTCGTGGTGTTCTCCGACGCCTCCAACCCGATCCACAGCACCGGCCCGCGCGTGCTGATCCACCACCGCCCCGACTTCAACGACATCGACAGCGCCGGCGTGGTCGAGGCGCTGGACCGCGCGCGGGAAATGGGAGGCGGCTAACGGCAGAAGGGGAACGGCGCCACCTTGGGCATGTAGATCGGGATCCACTCGCAATGCGTCGCCGGGTTGGGCAGCTTGCGGGTTTCGATGACCGGCCAGGCATGGGCGGCGACGACGACCAGCGCCACGCCCGCCAGGATCCAGCGCCGCGGCCCGGTCCGGTCGAGCAGACCCGGCATCCGCGCCAGCACCCAGGCCGCCGACAGGATCGCCAGCGGGTCGGTGTAGGCGGCATAGGCGCGCTGAAATCCGCGCAGCGAGAACAGCGACTCCAGCCCCCAGGCGACCAGCAGCAGGAACAAGGCCTGCACCGCCGCCAGCCTCTCCCCCCGCCGCCACAGCACCACGGCACCGGCCAGCGCGAACCACTCCACGACGATGGTCTGCGGGATGTTGTCGGGGTGCAGGACGATGGTGCGGATCGCCAGCGTCCGGCCGATGCCGGCCAGCAGCAGCCCGAGCGTCCCCTGCCCGACCACATTCCCCTGGCCCTGCAATTCCGCCCCATGCCGCCAGGAGGAGAAGACGAACATGTGCTCGACGAAGTTCGCCACGGCGATGGCGTTCTGCTCGTTCCAGCGGATGTCGAGCGCCAGCAGCCCGACCGCCAGCCCCAGCAGCACCGCCGCGGCTCCGGCGACCGCACGGGCGGCCGGCACCCGGTGGACCGCCGCATGGACCAGGATGCCGGCCAGCACCCAGCCGGCAACGATGTTCTGATAGCCGCCGCCCGACAGCCCGCCGCCAACCGGCGTGTAGGGATAGACCGCCCGCCCCCAGCCGGCCAGCCCGGCCTGGATCAGCCCGAAGGCCGGCACCGCGGCGGCCACCGCCAGCAGCCCGACCAGCGCGGCAACGCCCCAGCCCTTTTCATCAGGTGCAGCCTCCGCCCGCCGCCCGAACAGGATCGCCGCCACCGGCAGCCCCATCGCCAGGAAGACCGCCTGCACCTTGGTCACCATCGCCAGCCCGACCAGCAGGCCGCCCAGCGCCAGTTGCAGCAGCGATGCGCCGCCGCACGGCCTGCCGTCCGCCGGCCGCACCGCCCGCAGGACCAGCAGCAGCCCCAGCACGACGAAGCCGGCCGACAGCAGGTCGGTGCGCATCTGCCGCCCCTGCGCCGTCAGCCCGACGCCGAAGGCCAGCAGGATGCCGGCCAGCAGCGCCACCCGCCGGTCCTCCACCAGCCCGCGCAGCAGCGTGGCATAGCTGACGGCGAAGGCGGCGGTCAGCAGGATCGACAGCGCCCGTCCGGCCTGGACCAGCGACTGCCACACCGCTTCGGTCGCGGCGACGTCGCTGCCCGGCGGCAGGGCCGACAGGCTGGCGACCGGCAGCAGCCCAACCGCATGCAGCAGCCGGTACCAGAGGTCGATCACCAGGAAATAGCCGTAGCCGGGATGGTCGAAATACTCCTGCGGCAGCCCGTCGCCAAACAGCAGCCCGTGATAGGCCAGCACCAGATCCTGATCGGAATGCACCCAGTAGGGCAGCCGGAACCCGACCAGCAGGACCGACAGCGCCATCGCCGCCGCCAGCCCGGCGCACAGCAGCCACCAGGGCGCCGCCGCGACGCGGTCGAGCAGGGAGGGACGGGCGGCGGAGGGTGCAGGCATCATGATTGGCACGGCTCAAGGGTCGGGTCGGCCGCCTTGTGGCACGGAACAGGCCGGTTGGGAACCATCTCCCGTTTCCCTCGAGACTCATCTCCCATTCCCTTCGGGAACCAGACGCCTGCTCCGGTGTTGCCCTCATGGAACGGCGGAGTCGGGAGTCTCCGTCTCTTTCGTGGTGCCTCCCACGAGTGGCTTTGCAACGTTGGCGGGGCGCTGCCACAAAATACGGTATGGCAGACCCGCCGGGCAGACAATTGCCGCACAGACACATGGGGAACTCGATGGCCGATACCGACGATATCCAGGAGCGTATCCGACGCCGCGCCCACGAGTTGTGGGAGAGCGAAGGCCGTCCGCACGGCCGCGACTCCGACCATTGGACCCAGGCCGAGGCGGAAGTCCGCGGCGCCGGGGCGCTGGAGCCGACCGGCAAGGTCGCCGGCTCGCGCAAGAAGCCCCCCATGTCCAAGGCCACCGCCAAGACCGCCGGCAAGAGCACCCGTGCCGCCGCCGAATCTCTGTCGGAGGTCGCGAGCGCCCCGGCGGAGAGCGCCAAATCCGAAGCGGCCAAGCCTGCGAAGGCCAAGCCGGCCGCCTCCAAGGCGACTGCCTCCAAGCCGAAGGCCGATGCCGCTCCGGCCGAACAGGCCACCTCCGTCAAGGCTCCGGCGAAAACCACCGCCAAGGCGCCGCCCACCAAATCCACAGCCGCCAAGACTCCGGCCGCGAAGCCCCCGCGCAGCTCGAAGAAGGACGGCGGCAAGAGCGCCACGGCCGGCTGACCCCAGCCTCCCTTGCCGGAACCCAGCGGCCCCGGAGCCGGTTGTCAGGTCATCCCTGCACTCTTCTCCGGAGGAACCGTCATGGCCGGCACGCCGTCGATGGACGACTGCATCCGCAACTGCACCGATTGCCACACGATCTGCCTTGAAACCGTATCGCACTGCCTGACCAAGGGCGGTGCGCATGCGGAGGCCGGGCATGTTCGCCTGATGCTGGACTGCGTCGACATCTGCCGCACCAGCGCGGATTTCATGATCCGCGGCTCCCGCTTCCACCATCTGACCTGCGGTGCCTGTGCCGAGATCTGTGCGGCCTGCGCCGGCCAGTGCGACCGCATGGCCGACGACGCCATGATGAAGCGCTGCGCCGAGATGTGCCGCCGCTGCGCCGAAAGCTGCCGGGCGATGTCGAGCATGGCCGCCTGACAGGAGCAGCGCCCCTACTCCATCACCGCTGCTTCCTCCGGGGCCGGGGCTCCCGCCTTCGGCCGCCGGAGCAGCAGCAGCATCGGGATGACCAGCAGGGCGACATACATCATCAGCTTGAAGTCGTCGATGTAGGCGATCATCGCCGCCTGCTGCGTGACCTGGGCGTTCAGCATCGCCAGCGCCTCGGGCGTGGCGGTCACCTGCTCCGTCATCATCGGCGAGAAGGGCGTCAGGTGCGCGGCGAGGCTGGCGTGGTTGATCTGGGTGTTCTGCGACAGCAGGGTCATCACCACCGAGATGCCGACGCTGCTGCCCAGGTTGCGGACCAGGCTGAACAGGCTGGCGGCGTCGGTGCGCAGCCGCGGCTCCAGCGTGGCGAAGGCGATGGTGCTGAGCGGCACGAACACCAGCCCTAGGCCCAGCCCCTGCACCACGCCGCTGATGATGATCGGCTCGCGGTCCATCACGATGGTGAAGCCGGTCATGTACCAAAGCGACCAGCTGGTCAGCAGCACGCCGGCCAGGATCAGCAGCCGTGCGTCCACCCTGCGCACCAGCCGTCCCACCATCAGCATCGAGATCATCGTGCCGACGCCGCGCGGTGCCAGCACCAGCCCGGTGGTGACCGTCGGGTAGCCCAGCAGGTTCTGCAGCATCGGCGGCAGCAGCGCCATGGTCGCCAGCAGGATCACGCCGATCACGAAGATCAGGACCAGCCCGGTGACGAAATTGCGGTCGCGCAGCAGGGCCGTGTCGATGAAGGGCTCGGTCTTCGTGTTGCCATGGGCGGTGGCGATGTGGATGGCGAAGACCCAGAAGGCGCAGGCGGCCAGCGCCGTCTCGATCCAGATCTCGGTCGCGCCGAACCAGTCCAGCTGCTCGCCACGGTCCAGCAGCATCTGGAAGGCGCCGACCGCCAGACCCAGCATGGCGAAGCCGAAGAAATCGAAGCTGCGGATGCGGCCCTTGGTCTCGTGCAGGAAGACCGCCATGCCGGCGAAGGCCAGCAGCCCGACCGGCAGGTTGATGTAGAAGACCCAGCGCCAGCTGAAGCTGTCGGTCAGCCAGCCGCCCAGCGTCGGCCCGGCAATCGGGCCGACCATGATGCCGGCCCCCCACAGCGCCATCGCCTGCCCATGCCGCTCCTTCGGGTTGATGTCGAGCAACACCGACTGCGACAGCGGCACCAGCGCCGCGCCGAAGATTCCCTGCACCAGCCGGAAGGCCACCATCTGCGTCAGACTGCCGGCCAGCCCGCACAGCACCGACGCCGCGGTGAAGCCGGCCACCGCGATCAGGAACAGCCGCTTGCGCCCGAACCGATCCGCCATCCAGCCGGTGGCCGGCGTCGCGATGGCCGCCGCGACGATGTAGGAGGTCAGCACCCAGGTGATGGTGTCCTGCGCCGCCCCCAGGCTGCCCTGCATGCTGGGAAGCGCGACGTTGGCGATGGTGGTGTCCAGCACCTGCATGATGGTGGCGAGCATGATCGACACGGTGATCATGCCGCGATGCTTCACCTCATGCGGGGCTGCCGGGGATTGGGGGACGGCCATGGAATGCCTGCGGATGAGAGGGGCGTGATTGCCTTACCGGATCGCCGCGACCGCGTTGCCGATGGCGCCCGGCAAGGGCCGGCTGTAGTGGGTGTCGACCTCCACCTCGGCGCTGAGGCCGGTACGCAGCGGCACGGCCTCGCCCTCCGTCCGGTCGATGCGGAGGCGGACCGGCACCCGCTGCACCACCTTCACCCAGTTGCCGGTGGCGTTCTGGGCGGGCAGGACCGAGAATTCCGATCCGGTGCCGGCGCCGATGCTCTCGACATGGGCGGTCAGGGCGCGGCCCGAATAGGCGTCCAGCACCACCGTCGCGGTCTGGCCGACCGCCATGTGGGTCAGGTCGGTTTCCTTGAAATTGGCCTCGACCCAGCTCGACCCGCTCATCACCAAGCTGACCGCCGACAGCCCGACCGAGGCGTATTGCCCGACCAGAAGCCGGTCGGTCTGGCTGACCACGCCGTCGGCCGGCGCCACCACCACCGTGTGATCGAGGTCGCGCTGCGCCGATGCCTTCTTCGCCAGCGCCTCCAGCACCGTCGGATGGCGGTCGGTGGGGATATCGGGATCGCCGCCAAGGGCAGCGCGGGCGCTGATCACCGCCTGCTTTTCCGTGTTCAGATCCTGCTGCGCCGCCATCAGGTCGTGGCGCACCGAATCATAGGTGGCCCTCGCGGCGACGCCGGTCTTCAGCAGATCCTGCTGGCGCTGGAACTCGCGCTGCTCGAAGGAGACCTTCTCCTCCGCCGCTGCCTGCTTGGCCTGCGCCTCGCCCAGGTCGGCGCGCAGCTGTTCCACCTTCAGCCGGGCAGAGGCGAGTGCCGCATCGGCCTGCTGCAAGGCCAGCCGGTAGGGCTCGTCATCGATGCGGAACAGCAGGTCGCCGCGATGGACCGGCTGGTTCTCATGCACCGCCACCTCGACGATGCGGCCGGAGATATCCGGGCTGATCGTCACCTTGTCCTGCTGGACATAGGCATTGTCGGTCGAGACATAGCGTCCGCCCACGACATACTCATAGCCGCCGCCGACCGCCACCAGCAGCGGCAGGGCGGCCATCAGCAGCCAGCGGCGCCAGCGCGCCCTTCGGACGGGCTTGGCTGCCGGATTCTGGGCATCCGGGCGGGTATCGGTATCGCGGTCGGTCACGGCGGTCATGGCGGTCGGGTCCCGAAGAAAAAGGCGGGGTCGTCAGGCTTTGGCGGCGATCTTTTGAGATGCGGTCTTCGCGGGCGGCTCGGCCCGGCGGTCGGAAAGGTTGGCGCGCATGTGGGCCAGCATCTCGACCAGCATGGCTTCGGCATCGGGCGGCAAGCCGGCGAGCGCCTCCGCATAGAGCCCGGTGGCGAGCGTCCGGCCCTGCTCCAGCACCGCATGCGCCTTCGGCGTCAGGTGCGGCAGCCGGGCGCGCCGGTCGGTCGGGTCGGTGCGGCGTTCGATCCAGCCGCCTTCCTCCATGCGGTCGATCTGCCGGCAGAGCGTGATCGGCTCGATCTCCAACAGGTCGGCCAGCGCCGCCTGCTTGATCCCCTCGTTCCGCGCCAGCGTGGCGATCACCGACCATTGTGCGCGGGTCAGTCCGAGATGGCGGGCGCGCTGGTCGAAGCGGACGCGCATAAGGCGCGCCGTGTCGGTCAAAACGGCGCCCAGACTCGTCGAATGGGCATTTACGGAGCGGGGATCGGCAGGGGAGGACATCGGCGGATCGTAAGCTTGCTTATCGGTTCCTCAAAACTAATAAGCATGCTTATCATCGGCAATCCTCGCGGCGTGCATGGCAGGGCCACGCCCGCGTCGCGCCTCCGGTGCCCTGGACGGGATCGCGCCTCTGGCGCGCGCGACAGGAGATTGCTAAGGTGCCCACCCGTTTCGTTCCATTCCTTTCGCCAATTCGCCAAAATCGACCAGCTGAGGACCGATCCATGCCGCACTACCGTTCCCGCACCTCCACCCACGGCCGCAACATGGCGGGCGCGCGCGGCCTGTGGCGGGCAACCGGCATGAAGGACGGCGATTTCGGCAAGCCGATCATCGCCATCGCCAACTCCTTCACCCAGTTCGTCCCCGGCCACGTCCATCTGAAAGATCTGGGCCAGCTGGTGGCGCGCGAGATCGAGAAGGCCGGCGGTGTGGCGAAGGAGTTCAACACCATCGCCGTGGACGACGGTATCGCCATGGGCCATGGCGGCATGCTGTACAGTCTGCCCTCGCGCGAGCTGATTGCCGACGCGGTGGAATACATGGCCAATGCCCATTGCGCCGACGCGCTGGTCTGCATCTCCAACTGCGACAAGATCACGCCCGGCATGCTGATGGCCGCGATGCGCCTGAACATCCCGGCGGTCTTCGTGTCCGGCGGCCCGATGGAGGCCGGCAAGGTCAAGTGGCGCGGCAAGATCAAGTCGGTCGACCTGATCGACGCCATGGTCGCCGCCGCCGATCCGACCGTCTCGGATGAAGAGGCGGCGGAGATGGAGCGCGGCTCCTGCCCGACCTGCGGCTCCTGCTCCGGCATGTTCACCGCCAACTCGATGAACTGCCTGACCGAGGCGCTGGGCCTGTCGCTGCCCGGCAACGGCACCATCCTGGCGACCCACGCCGACCGCAAGGAGCTGTTCCTCGCCGCCGGCCGCATGGCGGTCGATCTCTGCCGCCGCTGGTACCAGGAGGAGGACGCCACCGCCCTGCCGCGCGGCATCGCCACCAAAGAAGCGTTCGAGAACGCGATGACGCTCGACATCGCCATGGGCGGCTCGACCAACACAGTCCTGCACATCCTGGCGGCGGCGCAGGAGGGCGGCATCGATTTCACCATGGAGGACATCGACAGGCTGTCGCGCCGCGTCCCCAACGTCTGCAAGGTCGCTCCCGCCGTGTCCGACGTGCATATCGAGGACGTCCACCGCGCCGGCGGCATCTTCGGCATCCTTGGCGAGCTGGACCGCGCCGGCCTGCTGAACCGCGAGGCCCCGACCGTCCATGCCCCGACGCTGGGCGAAGCGCTGGACCGCTGGGATGTGATGCGCACCGAGGACCAGTCCGTCCACACCTTGTATCGGGCCGCCCCCGGCGGCATCCCGACCGTCGTGCCCTTCAGCCAGGAACGCCGCTGGCCTGAGTTGGACCTCGACCGTGAGAAGGGCGTGATCCGCAAGGCCGAGAACGCCTTCAGCCAGGACGGCGGCCTCGCCGTGCTGTACGGCAACATCGCGGAGAATGGCTGCATCGTGAAGACGGCGGGCGTCGACGCCTCCAACCTCGTCTTCGCCGGCCCGGCCCGCGTCTTCGAAAGCCAGGACGATGCCGTCGCCGGCATCCTAGGCGACGTGGTCAAGGCTGGCGAGGTGGTGGTCATCCGCTACGAGGGCCCGCGCGGCGGTCCCGGCATGCAGGAAATGCTGTACCCGACCAGCTATCTGAAGTCGAAGGGGCTGGGCAAGGCCTGCGCGCTGGTGACCGACGGCCGTTTCTCCGGCGGCACGTCCGGCCTGTCGATCGGCCACGTCTCTCCGGAAGCAGCCCAGGGTGGCGCCATCGGGCTGGTGCAGGATGGCGACCGCATCGAGATCGACATTCCCAACCGCATCATCCGTCTCGCCGTCGACGACCAGGAGATGCAGCGCCGCCGCGACGCGATGAACGCCAAGGGCATGGATGCCTGGAAGCCGGTCAACCGCGACCGTCTGGTTTCCCCGGCACTGCGCGCCTATGCCGCCCTGACCACCAGCGCCGACCGCGGCGCCGTGCGTGACGTGACCCAGGTGGAGAACATCGCCGTCCGCCGCTGACATGGCTTAGGCGACGGGCGCCGACAGCGCCGCAATCAGGCACAACGGACATTCATCACAAGTAACAATCAAAGCGCCGCGCAAGTCGCGGCGCTTTCTTTTTGCCAGGAATTACATACACAGATATGTTACTTTCCGTTGGCGGGAAAATCTTCGGGTGTCGCATCGCTCGGATGTTCGCAAAATTCGAAATGCATGCTCTAATATGCCAACGCGAATTCCGCGAGGGGGGCGGACGTGGCGGACACCATGTTGGGCGCAGCGACGGACGAAGGCCGTCCCTGGCAGGAGGCATCTCGCCTGCCGGGCGATAAGCCGCGCGAACGCAAGGTCGTCACGGCGATGTTCGTCGACATCGTCCGTTCCTCCGCCATGGTGGCAGGCCGCGATCCCGAGGATGCGGACGATCTGCTCCTTTCGATCCTGAACCGTGTGACGGAGGCCGTACCGCGCTTCGAAGGCACGGTGACCCAGATGCTGGGTGACGGCTTCCTGGCGACCTTCGGCGCCCCCGGCGCCAAGGAGGACCATGCGCTGCGCGCCTGCCTTGCCGCCCAGGACATCCTCAGCGCCACCCGCGACGAACAGGGGCGGCCTCTCTTCCACATCCGCATCGGCATCAGTTCGGGTGACGTCGTCGCCCATGTGGTGACCAATGGTCTGTGGACCGACTATCGCGCGGTCGGCGAGTGCGTACATATGGCCGCCAAGCTGCAGCAGCGCGCGGCTTCCGACACCGCGCAGCTCAGCCGGGACACGCTTGACCTGATCCCGGTCGGGGTGGCGGTGCGCCCGATGGGAAGCCTGCGCCTGTCCGACGAGGTGGAGCCGATGCCGGCCTTCCTGCTCGACGGGGCGCGTGCCATCCGCCGCACCGCCACCGATCTGCTGTCCGCCACCGACGCCCCGCATGTCGGCCGGGAAGAGGAGGTGGCAACCCTGTTCGCCATCGCCGATTCGGTGGAAGCCGGGGCACCCGCTCAGCTTCTGCTGCAGGGAGAGGCCGGAATCGGCAAATCCCGCCTCGTCGGCGAGTTCCTGCGCGACCCGCGCAGCCGGCGCTGGACCCTGCTGCAATGGCCGCAGATGCCGATCCGCCGGCTGGCCGATCCCGACGACCTCGAGGCGGTGGCGCTGAGCCTGGCCGAACAGGTGGCCGGCTGCGCCAGCGAGGAAGGCATCGGCTGGGTCTGCGAGGCGGCACGCCGCCGGTCCGGTTCGCTGGCGGGCGATGCCGTGCGCGCGCTGTTCGGCCGGCCCGGGCTGGATCCGCTGTGGAGCGGCCTGGACGCGGCGCAGCGCCTGTCCTTGGGCATCGAAGGTCTGGTAGGGGCGACGCTGGAACTGGCGGCACCGCCCGGAGCCGGCGGTGGAAACGACTCGGGGGATGGGACGGCGAGCGGGGCAGTGGGCCGACCACTGCTGGTGCTGGTGGAGGATGCCCATTGGGCCCGACCGGTGATGGTGCGGCTGCTGGACCGGCTGGCCCAAGCGCTGCCGGGGTCGAGGGCCCGGCTGTTGCTGCTCGCCACCCGACGGCCACCCCCGCTGGGACCGGAGTCGGAAGAGCGGGGCTGGAGCGGCCGTCCGGGCGGGCGCCGCATCGATCTGGGTATGCTGTCACCGGATCAGGTGCAGAGTTTCCTGGCCCACTGGCTCGGCCCCGACTGGTCGCTGGTGGAACTGAAGGCTCAGGTCGCCAGCCGCTGCCAGGGCGTTCCGCTCTATCTGGAGGAGGTTCTGCGCACGCTTGAGGCGTCGAACGCCATCGAGGGCACACCGGGCGCCTACCGGCTGATCGATCCGCTGGTTGTCCACAAGCTGCCGCGCACGCTTCACGCCCTGCTGGCCGAGCGTATGGACATGATGACGCTGGAGCGGCGCCGGCTGCTGATGAATGCCGCCGTGATCGGCACCACCTTCGACGTCGGGCTGCTCCAGGCGCTGACCGGACTGTCCACGCTGGTCCTGTCCGACTCGCTGGCCTATCTGGAGCGCGCCGGCTTTGTGCTGCGCACCCGTCTGCTGCCCAACCTGGAATATTCCTTCAAGCATGCACTGATCCAGGAAGTCGCCTACGCCACCCTGACCAAGTCCGACCGCCGGGCGCTGCATGCCCGCGTGCTGGAAGCGTTGCGCCACCGCCGCGACCACGACCTGCCGAACCGCCTGGACCTGCTGGCCCACCATGCCTTCATGGCGGAGAATTGGCCGGCCGCACACCTGTTTGGCCGGCGGGCGGGCGAACGGGCCGAGGGCCGCTCCAAACTGGAGGACTCCAGCCGGCACTACGGCAACGCCCTGGCCGCGGTGCGGCATCTGCCGGATCATCCAAGGAACACGGCGCGCCAGATCGATCTGCTGATCGCACTTCCGCGGTCGCTCCTGCCACGTGGGTCGATGGGTGTTGACGACCATCTGCAACGGGCCATCGCCATGGCGCGGGAGTCGGGCGACCGCGTCCGCTATGCCCGCGCCTGCTCGATGCTGGCGTCGTTCCTGTGGACTTTCGGCGATCTGGATCAGGGGCTGGCACTTTGCCGGGACGGCTTGTCCGCACTGGACGAGCGGGACGACCGCCGCACCCGCGTCCAGCTTCTGTTCCGGCTGGGCGGCCTGCAAACGGACAAGGGACTTTTCGTCGACGCCCTGGAAACGTTCGAGCTTGGCGCCGCCATGCTCACCACGTCCCGCCCGCACGACCGCTACGGACTGGCAACCGTCGCACAGGTGCATATGGGAAGCATCGCGGCACGCTGTCTTGCCCAACTGGGACGTGCCGAAGAGGCGGTGGAGGCCGGTCGCCGGTCGGTCGAGATCGCCGAGGAAAGCAATCACCTTTTCTCGAGATTGTTTGCCCTGACGCATCTGGGATGGACGCAGATCATCTGCGGGCATTTGAAAGACAGCGTCCCAGCATTTGAAACCGCATTGTCCATCGGACACGCAATCCATGCTCCGTTGCTGCTGCCGCTGGTCATGGGCGGCATCGGGTATGCGTCGGTCCTGACGGGAGACCGGGACGCCGGTTTCGCGATGTTTGATCGCAGCTTCGCGCTTTTCCACCAGCAGGGAGCGATTAGGGGCAAGCCGCATCCGTTGGGATGGTTGCCTCATGTCCAGATCTGGTATGCGGACGCCCTGGAATCTGTGGGAAAGCGCGTGGAAGCGCTCAAAATGGCGGATGCTGCCTTGGAAACCGCGCTGCTGACGACCCAGATCTCAAGCCAAGCGCGTGCAAGGGCACTGTTGTCTCGCCTGAATGGCAGACAGAAGGCTCCCCGAACCAGTGAGAATATTTCTCTTTGAAATCTACTTAAGCGACTTCGAATCCCCGAAAATATTCCAGTACAAAAGTGCGAATTGTGGAGCTGAGCGCCGTGGTCTTCAGGCGCTTTTCCTCCAACTCAGCACATAACTGCTGCGTCGGCTTTCCTTCAATTTTTGCAATGGCATCCAACCCTTCCCATACCGCCTTTTCAAGGCGCAACCTGGATCTTGCGCCGTTCATAAAAACGACACGGTCGGAGAGCTGTGGCCAAACCATCAGGTCTTCGAGGTCGGCGGAGCCGTGACCGGATGCGATACTGCCCCGTTTCTTGTTGGTGGCTCGCAGCATGTTCGTTTCTCCGCTCAATCCATCACCGCTCGCGACCCCATGGCACCCTGACAAGCCCATGAGATGCGCAACCGCTCAGCACACCTGATACCCGCCGCCCCCAAGTCACGAAGTGAAAAACTTCACAGACCGAACCCGTTCGAATCCTAAGAATTGCCGACATCACCAAGCCAGATAGGAGTTCATCCAAGATGTCGCTCTCCATCTCCCAGTCGTCGATGATCCGCGGCGCCGACGGTCGCCTGTATGCCGTGTCCGCTCAGGGCGTCACGGAAATCGCCGAGATCCAGGCCTCCACCGTCCGGAATCTGGTCCGCTCGGGTGACCGCAGCACCTTCGATGCCGCCGATCACGAGGCCGGCCGCTTCAGCATCACCCCGGGCGCCTGATCGGAATCCCGGTACCGGTTTTTGGACCGTGGCCACCAGCACCGATGAGGTGCTGACCGGCCACGGACCCGGAAACAGGACGCCTCTTCGATTTTCCTCCGCCCCGGATCAGTTGCGATGCCCTTCGATCTGCTCGATATCAAAGCCTCCGTTTCGGATGCGGTGAAGGCCCATACGGTCGGCACCCACCGGGTCGTGGCACCCGAACAGACCCTGGCGCGGGTCGCCCCGTTCCTGCCGATCATGGGGATCACCCGGGTCGCAAACGTCACCGGACTGGATGCCGTCGGCATTCCGGTGGTGATGGTGACGCGGCCGAATTCGCGCTCCATCTCGGTGTCGCAGGGCAAGGGAGTGACGCTCGCCGCCGCCAAGGCGTCGGGGGTCATGGAATCGATCGAGAGCTATCACGCCGAACGCATCACCCTGCCGCTGAAGTTCGCCAGCTTCGAAGAACTGCGCTGGACCCATCCGGTGGTGGATGTCGACCGCCTGCCCCGGCTGTCGACCGGAAGCTTCAATCCCCACAGCCCCATCCTGTGGATCGAGGGTCAGGACTTGCTGAACGGCGGCCCGAAATGGGTGCCGTTCGAAATGGTCCACCTGAATTTCACCGTGCCGATGGCCCCCGGCCACGGCGCCTTCCTGGCCGGCTCCAACGGTCTGGCATCCGGTAACCACAAGGTCGAGGCGATCAGCCACGCGGTCACTGAACTGGTGGAGCGCGACGCGACCACCCTGTGGCACCTGCAGGAGCCCGCTGCCCAAGCGGCGACCCGCATCGACCTGGACAGCATCGACGATCCGGTCTGCCGCTCGCTGATCGACCGCTTCGAGGCGGCCGGCGTCGCCGTCGGCGTGTGGGAAACCACAAGCGACGTCGGCTTGCCCGCCTTCCTCTGCCGCATCGTCGAGCGGGAGGAGCTGCCCCAGCATTCCATCCGCCCGGCCACCGGCATGGGCTGCCACGTGGCGCGCGAGATCGCCCTATCCCGCGCCCTGACCGAGGCGGCGCAGAGCCGCCTGACCTTCATCGCCGGCGCCCGCGACGACATGCCCCGTGCCGAGTATGAGCGCCACCTCGACCCCGCCCACCATGCCCGCTGGAAGGCGATGATCGTGGAGGGCGCCGGCAGGCGGTCCTTCCACCACTGCCCGACCGGCGCCGCGCCCACCATCGAGGCCGATCTCGCCCATCAGCTCGACAGGCTGCGCGCCGTCGGCATCGAGGAGGTGGTGGCGGTGGACCTGACCAAGCCGGAATTCGGCATTCCGGTCGTGCGTGTCGTCGTGCCCGGACTGGAGGGTGCCAACGAATCCCCCGATTACCTGCTGGGCGAACGCGGCCTGCGCGCTCTCGGCAGCCAAGCCATGGAGAAGGCGGCATGAGCGGCGTCTATGTCTTTCTAGGCCCCACCCTGCCGCGCGAGGATGCGGCGCTGGAGTTGGACGCCACCTATCTGCCACCGGTCGCCCAGGGCGACGTTCTGCGGCTGTGCGCCGAAAAGCCGGCGGCCATCGGCATCATCGACGGCTTTTTCGAAAGCGTGCCGTCGGTCTGGCACAAAGAAATCCTCTACGCCATCCACGCCGGCATCCCGGTGTTCGGCGCCTCCAGCATGGGCGCCCTGCGTGCGGCGGAACTGTATCCCTTCGGCATGATCGGCGTCGGCGCCATCTTCGAGGCCTTCCGCGACGGCCGGCTGGAGGACGATGACGAGGTGGCGGTGATCCACGGCCCGGCCGAGCTGGGCTACACTTCCCTGTCGGAGGCGATGGTCAACATCCGCCGCACCCTCTCCGACGCGGTCGCCGACCGGGTGCTGACCGCCGGGACGGCCCTGCGTCTGGAGTCCATCGCCAAGGAGCTACCCTATCGCGAGCGCGGCTATGGCCGGATGCTGCGGCTGGGCAGCGACATCGCCCTGCCGCCTTCCGAGCTCGCGGCTTTTCGCGGCTGGCTGCCGCAGGGTCGTTTCGACCAGAAGCGTGAGGACGCCAAGGCGATGCTGCGCACCATGGCACGCCGGCTGGGCCGCGCGACGAGCGACGACGCGACGACCGAAGCCCGTTTCCATTTCGAACACACCGTCCTGTGGGAGCGCGCTCTGCGCGATGCGGCACCGCTCGCGATGTAAGCGCGTTTTGGCTAGACTGATCGCGCCGGGGTGGCGATGACCGCCAGCCCGGCGCGAAACTGTGTCTGGGCGGACGGATGAACGCGCCTGTGGATGTCGCATCGGTTCTGAGGCGCAACCGGCTGCTCGGGGAACTCGATCCCGAGCAGATGGCCGAGATGGTGACTCTGGGCCGCATGGCACGCTTCGATGCCGACCAGATCATCTTCGACAAGGGCGACCCCGGCGACAGCCTGTTCGCCGTGCTGAAGGGCCAGATCGCCATCCGCACCTCCTCGGCGGATGGCAAGACCATGCTGCTGAACATCCTGGAAGCCGGCGATGTGCTGGGCGAGATCGGGCTGATCGACGGCCGAGAGCGGACCGCCGCCGCGGTCGCCCTGCGGCCGGTCGAGCTGTTCCGAATCGACCGCGCCGACTTCATCCCCTTTCTGGAGCGCCACCCGCGCCTCTGCACCCGCATGATGATCGTTCTTTGCGACCGGCTGCGCTGGGTGTCGGAGAACATCGAGGACGCCGTGTTCCACGATGTTCCACGCAGGCTCGCGCGCCGGCTGCTGCTGCTGTCGGACAGTTACGGGCAGCCGACCCCTGCCGGTCTGCGGCTGACTTTGCCCCTGTCCCAGGAAGCATTGGCAAACATGCTGGGCGTCACCCGTGAAATGGTGAACAAGTGTCTCGGCGCCCTGCGCAGGACTGGAACGGTGACATATGCCAAAGGTTTTATCGTGATCAACGATCTGGCTTTGCTCAAGGACATGGCCGGGGATCCGGAACGCATCCCCTAGGGGGAATCCTTACATGCCTAAAGTTTTGTTCCCAAAACCGGTTGTGGTCGCGTTATAGTGTTCATGCGTTGGGGGCAATCGCACGGGTAGCACGAGGGCATACGAACATGTCGAGCGTTGGGGACAGCAAATCTCACGTCGATCAATCCATAGGTGCCGCTTCTCTGGCCTCTCGCACGCTGAAATTGTCTGGACGTGACGTTTCGATCCGGCTTGAGCCTTCCTACTGGGAGGGGCTGGAGGAGATCTGCCGGCGGGAAGTTATGACGGTGGACGAGTTGTGCGACGACGTGCGTGACCGCATGGAACGGCAGGCCCGCCATTCATCCCGGTCGGGCGTTTCCCTTGCGAATGCCCTGCGCGTGTTCGTTGTCGGCTATTTCCGGCAGGCGGCGACCGAACGCGGTCATGCCCGCGCCGGCCACGGACAGGGCCGCCCCTTCATCGCGACGCCCTTCGACACGGTTCCGGCCACCAGCGACACCTGATACCGGACAGAAGCAGCCCCGGAAACGGACCTTTCGATCTGTTCCCGGGACGCTTCGGTGCCCGTCCAGCCCAAGCGGCTTCAATACCGCTTGGGCCGACGGTTCATTTACTGGGCGGTCCAGCCGCCATCCATGGTCAGAGCCGCGCCGCGCATGTTGCCGGCAGCCTCGGAACACAGGAACACCGCCAGCTCGCCGAGTTGCTCCGGCGTGACGAAGGATTTGGACGGCTGCTTCTCGCTGAGCAGTTCACGTCCGGCCTCCTCCACCGACAGGCCCCGCGTGGCGGCCAGCGCGTCGATCTGCTTCTGCACCAGCGGCGTCAGCACCCAGCCCGGGCATATGGCATTGCAGGTGATGTTGGTCTCCGCCAGCTCCAGCGCCGTCACCTTGGTCAGGCCGATCACGCCATGCTTGGCGGCGACATAGGCCGACTTGTTGACCGAAGCCACAAGCCCATGGACCGAGGCGATGTTGATGACCCGGCCCCAGCCGCGCGCCTTCATGCCCGGCAGAGCGGCGCGGGTGCCGTGGAAGACGGCCGACAGGTTGATGGCGATCACCGCGTCCCAGCGCTCCACCGGGAAGGCATCGACAGGCGACACATGCTGGATGCCGGCATTGTTGACCAGCACGTCCAGCCGGCCATAGGCCGCTTCGGTGGCGGCGACCATCGCCTCGATCTCCTCGGGCTTCGACATGTCGGCGCCGTTGTGGGCGACGCGCACGCCGAACTCCTTGGACAGCGACTGGCACAGCTCGGCGATGTAGCCGGCATCGCCGAAGCCGTTCAGCATCAGGTCGGCACCCTGGCCCGCCAGTTGCCGTGCGATCCCGAGGCCGATCCCGCTGGTGGACCCAGTGACGAGCGCAGCCTTCCCCTTCAGATTGGTCATTCTTCTTTATCCTTCGATCGGCATGGAACGGAGGTCCGGGGCGACGATCAGTTCGCACCCGGTGTTGGCGATCACCTGCTCCACCGTGACACCGGGGGCGGTTTCCTTCAAGACGAGGCCGGCGTCGGTCGGCTCGATGACGGCGAGGTCGGTCACCACCAGATCGACCCGGCGGACCGAGGTCAGCGGCAGGGCGCAGCGTTCGACGATCTTCGCCTCGCCCTTGGCGCTGTGCTGCATGGCGACGATCACCCGGCGGGCGCCGGTGACGAGGTCCATCGCACCGCCCATGCCCGGCACCATCTTGCCCGGCACCATCCAGTTGGCCAGCCGCCCTTCGCGGTCCACCTGCAGGCCGCCCAGCACGGTGACGTCCAGATGGCCGCCGCGGATCAGCCCGAAGGAGAAGGCGCTGTCGAAGGACGCCGCCCCCGGCAGGGCCGAGATGGGCGAGCCGCCGGCGTCGGTCAGGTCGTGGTTTTCCGCCCCGGTGATCGGGCCGGACATGCCGACGATGCCGTTCTCCGACTGGAAGAACACATGGCGGCCGGGGGGGACATAGCGGGCGACCAGGGTCGGCAGGCCGATGCCCAGGTTGACGAGGTCGCCGTCCATCAGCTCCAGCGCGACGCGCTTGGCGATCAGGGTCTTTTCATCCATGGCTCTCTACTCCCCGATCAGCGCGGCGTTGCGGCGACGATGTAATCGACCAGCACCGACGGCGTCATCACCGCGTCGGGCGGGATGCAGCCGACCGGCAGGATGTCCTCGGCCTCGGCGATCACGGTGGCGCCGGCCATCGCCATCAGCGGGTTGAAGTTGCGGGCGGTCAGCGCGTAGGTCAGGTTGCCGTACAGGTCGGCCTGCTTGGCGGCGACCAGCGCGAAATCGGCCTTGATCGGCATTTCCAGCAGGTAGGTGACGCCGTCGATCTCGACCGTGCGCTTGCCCTCCTCCACAATGGTGCCGACGCCGGTGGCGGTCAGAACGCCGCCCAGCCCGACGCCGCCGGCGCGGATGCGCTCGGCCAGCGTGCCCTGCGGCACCAGCTCCACCTCGATGGCGCCGGCGATCATCTGCTTCTGCGTTTCAGAGTTCAGGCCGATGTGGCTGGTGACGACGCGACGGACCAGCTTCTCCACCACCAGCTTGCCCAGGCCATTGTTGGGCCGGGCGGTGTCGTTGGCGATGATGGTCAGGTCGCGCTTGCCCTGGCGGATCAACTCGTCCACCAGCCGGTTGGGGCCGCCGACGGCCATGAAGCCGCCGATCAGCAGGGACGCCCCATCGGGAATGCGCGCGACGGCGTCCTCCAGGGAAATGAGCTTGTTCTTCATGATCAGACGATCCCGGTCAGGTAGTAGACGGCGATCACGAAGAAGACCGCCAGCGTCTTGATGCAGGTGACGGCGAAGATGTCGCCGTAGGATTGCCGGTGCGTCAAGCCGGTGACGCCCAGCAGGGTGATGACGGCGCCATTGTGCGGCAAGGTGTCCATGCCGCCGCTGGCCATCGAGGCGACGCGGTGCAGGACCTCCATCGGGATACCGGCGGCATTGGCGGCGGTGATGAACTGGTCGGCCATCGCTGCCAGCGCGATGCTCATGCCGCCCGACGCCGATCCGGTGATGCCGGCCAGCGCGGTGACGGTCACCGCCTCGTTCACCAGCGGGTTGGGAATGGCGGCCAGCGCGTCACGGATCACCAGGAAGCCCGGCAGCGCCGCGATCACCGCACCGAAGCCGTATTCCGACGCCGTATTCATCGAGGCCAGCAGCGAACCGCCGATGGCGGCCTTGGTGCCTTCCGCAAAGCGCTGGGACACCGGCTTCCAGGCGAAGGCCAGCACCAGCAGGATGCCGCAGAGCAGCGCCCCTTCCACCGCCCAGATGCCGGCGACGGCGGAGACCTGCGTCACCAGCGGCTTGGCGCCGGGGGTCAGGGCCACCTCATTCGTGGCGCCGTAGACGCTGGGAATCGCCATGGTGAACAGCTTGTTCAGCACGCCGACGGCAACCAGCGGCGACAGCGCCAGGATCGGGTTCGGCAGCGCCTCGGACGCCACGGCTTCCGGCTCGTTGGTGTGGCCGCTGCCATAGCCCTCGCCGCGCGCGATGGCCGAACGGACGCGCCATTCCAGATACAGCAGGCCCAGCGTCAGGATGAAGACCGAACCGATCAGGCCCAGCCAGGGAGCGGCATAGGCGTCGGTCTTGAAGAAGGTGGTGGGGATGATGTTCTGGATCTGCGGCGTGCCCGGCAGCGCATCCATGGTGACGGTGAAGGCGCCGAGCGCGATCACGCCGGGGATCAGGCGCTTGGGGATGTCGCCCTGCCGGAACATCTCGGCCGCGAAGGGATAGACGGCGAAGACCACGACGAACAGCGACACGCCGCCGTAGGTCAGCAGAAGGCAGACCAGGACGATGGAGGTCACCGCACGCTCGCGCCCGACCAGCTTGATGACGGCCGAGACGATCGACTTGGAGAAGCCGGACAGCTCGATCACCTTGCCGAACACCGCGCCCAGCAGGAAGACCGGGAAGTACAGCTTCACGAAGCCGACCATCTTGTCCATGAACAGGCCGGTGAAGATCGGCGGCACCGCGGACGGGTCGGTCAGCAGCACGGCCCCCAGCGCCGCCACCGGCGCGAAGAGGATGACGCTGAAGCCCCGATAGGCGACCAGCATGAGGAACGCGAGCGCTCCCAGGCAGATCAGGAAACTCATTTGGACGATGCTCCCTCGGTTATTCTTTTCCGACGCTTGGCGTCTGGAGTGTCGTTTTCGCGATTCACGGATGAAGCAGAGTGCGGAGCCGGGCCATGCCGGCGTCGTAGAGGTCGCGGACGAACCGTTCGGCATCCGCCTCCGTCCCCTCCTGCGGGCGGGAGGCATAGGGATGGAAGGTGGCGGTCCAGTGAAGCACGGCCTGCCCCTCCCCATCGGCCCGCAGGCGGATTTGCGCCAGCAGGTCGGCGACCGGATACGGCCCCTCGATCACCGCATAGGTATAGGCGTCGTCGACCCGGCTGACATGTTCCAGCCGGTGGACGACCGGCGAGCCGTCGTAAAGCCGCAGGCGCCTGAGCGCGCCCTTTTCCGTCCCGTCCACGGTCATGGAAACCGCACCGGGATACCATTCACCGACAGCGCCATCCCACCGCACCAGCGGCCACACGTGGCGCGCCGGGACAGGCAGAAGGGTTGTGGCGGTGACAAGCGGCATCGCGGCGCTCTTTCCTAAAAGTCCCGGGCCTGGAAAATCCCGGGATGGGGCGCATGCATCCGTATCAGCAAGGGCTATGCCAGGACGGACTTGACAGGTTGTCGCAGGCGAAACCTTTGGAATATCGGACTTTTTGCAGTGCACACTAAAATCGCCATGGACCGAAACTTCTCTTTTTCGAGATTATCGGCCGACGAATTGTCTCGTTTTCAAGATTTAGTCTTTTTTTCGAGATGACGCTTCGAGGTGTGACGATCAGGGCGGCAGGTGGTTGAGCGGACCTGCGGAATGCCGCTTGACCTTCCCGTTGCTGGAAGGTGCAGCCTTTCCAAAGCACCTGTGCTCCTCAACCCCTAAGGGAGAAGATCCATGCTGACGTTGAAGGTTTCCGGAATGACCTGTGGCCATTGCGCCCAGACCGTGACCAAGGCCGTAGAGGCCCTCCCCACCGTGGAACGCGCCCTGGTCGACCTGAAGGCCGGCGAAGTCGCGATCGAAGGCAGCGCTGACGAATCCGCCATCCGCCAAGCCATCGAAGATGCCGGCTATGAGGTACAAGGCCGGGCGTGAAAGGTCATCATAAAAAAGAAAATGGGCGCCGGGCCATTGTGGCCGGCGCCCATTCTCGGTGACGTTTTTCCCGGAAGGTTCTTTGAAGGTCGTTTTATTTGGTCAGGATCAGCTTGTTGGCGCGGGTCACACGCAGGCGGTAGCTCTGCCCGGCGTGCTGGATCACGATCTCGCGGCTGCCCGACATCAGGCGGCCGGATTCGACCACCGGCAGGGATGCGGCGAAGGAAGCGGGAACGGAGACGGCGCTGTCGTGCATGGCGAGTCTTTCTTGCTGGACGGACGTTGCGGTTGGCGATGTCCGGGCGTGAACCCTGAACAGGACCCTAACCCTGCCCACGACCAATTGCAAGTCATTCTCATTCGCTTTTGGAGGCCGGGGCCTTTTTTCAGGATCAGTCCCGAACCGCGCGGCGGACCGCCCAGCGCAGCCCCACCACCAGCAGCTTGTTGTATTCGTTGACCAGCAGGTTGGCGGTGCCGGGCCACATCCACCAGTCGTCGAGATGGACGGTGGGGGCGACGACGGGATGGGGAACCAGTTCCACATCCGGCATTGCCATCGACAGTTCCAGCAGGCTGCGGCGCATGTGGTAGTTGGCCGTCACCAGCCGCAGCGACCGGAATCCCTGGTCGCGCATCCAGTCGGCCGTCTCATAGGCGTTGCCGATGGTGCTGTCGGCGGAATAGCCCAGCGTGATGCAGCACTCCATTTCGGTCGGGGAATGGCGGGACAGCTTCAGCAGTTCCTGCACATCCACCCCGTCATAGACGCCGGAGACGAACAGCTTCTTCGCGCGGCCGGCGGCGAGCAGTTCGAGCCCGGTGCCCAGCCGGTGGCTGCCACCGGTCAGCACGACGATGGCGTCGGTCGGACGGTCGGCCTCGGCGCCGCTGGGGGACGAGCGCGGCACGTCGGCCGCATACCAGAACAGCCCGCCCAGCCAGACGGCCGCCAGCACCAGCATGCCGGCGATCACATGCGCAATCGCCCGCGCCATCATTCCGCCGCCGCGCCGCCGGTGACCGTGGCTCATCATGGTGCCGCCCAACCCCCAATCCCACTCATGGCTCCACTCACGGCATGGACTCCAGCGTGCGCAGCACGGTCCAGCGCGCGGTGACCAGCGCCAGAAGGGCAAGCCCGGCCGGCACCAGCAGCAGAGCCCCCCATTGCCAGGGCTGCAACGCCAGGTCGGGCAGCAGGCTGGCCCGCAGCCCCTGGGAGGCGCGGTGCAACCCATACATCGTGCCGCCGGCCAGCAGCAGCCCGATCCCGCCGCCGCGCAGGCTGCGGCCCACCACATGCCGTTCGAACTGGCGCGAGACATAGCGGTCGGTGGCGCCCATCAGATGCAGCAGTTCCACCACCGGCCGGTGGATGGCGAGGCCGGTGCGCACGGCGAAGACCACGGTCATCACCGCCGCCGCCCCGATCAGCACCACCACGCCCAGCGCCGCCAGCCGGATCGCCCCGGCGAAGGAGCGCAGATCGGCCAGCCACACCGCATGGTCGTCCAGCGTCGCCCCCGGCGCGGCGGAGGTCAGGCGCAGGCGGAGCGCCCCGACATCGACCGGCCCGTCGGCGACGACGTCGATCAGCCGCGGCATCGGCAGCAGCGGGTCCGCCGCCCCCGCCCCCAGCCAGGGCTCCAGCAGCCGGGCGATCTCCCCCCCGCCCAGCAGGGTCGCCGAGCGGATGCCGGGGACGGAGCGCAGGACGGTCAGCGCCGCCTCCGCCCGCTCGTCCAGCGGGGCGACGGGAGCGCCCGGCATCGGCGCCACCTGCACGGTCAGGCCGCCGGCCAGCCCGCTGTCCCAGCGCTGGGCCATGTCCGTCACCAGCATGGCGCCGGCCAGCGCCAGCGCCGCCAGGAACACCATCAGCGCGGTGATCCAGCCGAGAAAGCGCGAGGAGGGATCGACCGCCAGCGGCAGGTCGGAACGGGGCCGCACCGGACGAAGCGCCATGCCGCTACTCCCACCTCGAATCGATGGGGCCCGGATCGCTGGCCCGCGCGTCCTTCGCGCGGGCCTCGACGCGACCGCGCGCCGGCAGCACCATCAGCCGGCCGTTGTCGAGATGAAGGCGCGGGTGGTCGAAACGGCGGATCAGCGCTTCGTTGTGGGTGGCGATCACCACGGTGGTCCCCAGCTTGTAGAGTTCCTCGAACAGATAGAGCAGCCGCATGCCGATGCCGTCGTCGACGTTACCGGTCGGCTCGTCGGCCAGAAGCAGCCGCGGCCGGTTGATCACCGACCGTGCGATGGCGACCCGCTGCTTCTGCCCGCCCGACAGGGTGGAGGGCGTGGCGTGCAGATGGTTGCCCAGCCCGACCCAGCGCAGGATCTCGCTGCAATGGGCGACCACATCGGCCTCCGGCGTGCCGGCCATGCGCAGCGGCAGCGCCACATTGTCGAGCGCCGACAAATGGTCGAGCAATGCGAAATCCTGGAACACCACGCCGATCTGGCGGCGCAGTTCCGGCAGGTCGCGGCGGGTCACCATCGCCATGTCGCGGCCGAACAGGGTGACCAGCCCGCGCGACGGCCGGTGGGCCAGATACATCAGCTTCAGCAGCGACGATTTGCCCGCCCCGCTGGTACCGGTCAGGAAATGGAACGAGCCCGGCTGAAGGGTGAAGCTGATGTCCCGCAGCACCTCCGCCTCGGTGCCGTAGCGCAGGCCGACATTCTCGAAACGGATCACGGTTCCACCACAGCTCGCCGCCCTTTCGCGCCCCACCCCTCCATGCCGGGGACAATGCACCCGGTGGGGAGCGGAGTCCACCCTGCCCGGCAAACGGCCGCCATCCGCCGGCCGTCCTCTCCCGCACCGCGCGGAATACTTGAGAAGTCGATGAAGACCTGACAAGTTGCCGGCCATGATCTGGATCCGGTCCCTCGCCTTCAACATCGCGTTCCACCTCTGGACCGCGCTGATGTGCTTCGCCCTGCTGTGGATGCTGCTGCTGCCGCGTCCGCAGATGGTCGCGGTGGTGAAATGGTATCTCAGCACCGTCGGCTGGCTGGAGCGCACGCTCGTCGGCATCCGCTACGAGGTGCGCGGGCGGGAGAACCTGCCCGACGGCCCCTTCCTGCTGGCGGCCAAGCACCAGTCGGCATGGGAAACCATGAAGCTTCACCTGCTGGTGAAGGATCCCGCGATCATCCTGAAGCGCGAGCTGATGTGGATCCCGATCTGGGGCTGGTACGCCGCCAAGGCGAAGATGATCCCGGTCGACCGCGGCGCCGGCGGGGCGGCGATCAAGTCGCTGATCCGCAACTCCCGCCCGGTGCGGGACGAGGGCCGCCCCATCGTGATCTTCCCCCAGGGCACCCGCGTGGCGCCGGGCACCTACCGGCCCTACCGCATCGGCGTCGGCATGCTCTATGACAGCCTCGGCATTCCCATCGTGCCGATGGCGCTGAATGCCGGCCTCTATTGGCCGCGCCACAGCTTCCTGAAGTACCCCGGCACGGTGGTGGTGGAGTTCCTGCCGCCGATCATGCCCGGACAGCCGCGCGCCGAAGCGATGCGCGACCTGGAGGAGCGGCTGGAGGCCGCAAGCGACCGCCTCGTCACCGCAGCCGGCGGTCCGCCCACCCTGCGCCCGCCGCCGCCGGAACCGGCACAGAGCAAGCGGACGGCGACCGCCGTCTCCTGACGGAAGGCATAGGGGCCGGTGGCGACGGTTAATTCCTTGAGCGCCGCTGCGTATCTGCCTACCCTCGCGCAACGAATCGCCGGGAGGGCCGGTTGAACCGGCTCCGGATGACGCGCGAGAGGATGGATGACGCAGACCGCGAAGCCCCCCAGGCCCAGCCAGTGCCCCACCCGGTATCGGGACCGTTGGACGGAGCGATGGCGCGCAGCCGCCGTCGCCCTGCTGATGATGGTGCAGCCGCTGGCGGCTCCCGTCGCCACCGTCCTGACCGCCCCCGCGGCCCCCGCCCCGCTTGCCGCAACCGTCATCGCCGCTGTCACCGCAGCAGCCGTCACACTGACGCCGGCCGAGGCCGAGGCCCGCGCCGGGTCCAGCAGCCGGTCGTCGGGCGGCTATTCGCGCCCGTCGCGTACCCCCTCCATCGGCAGCAGCGGCGGCAGCGGCGGATACTCCCGCCCTTCCACCTCGCGCACGCCGTCCACCGGAAGCGGCGGCGGCTGGTTCTCCGGCGGGTCCTCCAATTCCAGCGGCGGCTATGCCCGGCCGGGCAACAGCGCCCCGTCGGTCGCCGCCCCACCGACCTCGGCGGGCGACCGGACCTTCAGCCAGCAGGGCTCGGCCGATGCGCTGAACCGCTACCGCACCAAGCAGGAGGCCGACCGCACCCCGCCGGCCCAGCCGGGCGCGCCGCCGCCCGCCGCCTCCACCCAGGGGCGGACCGGCGGGTCGAGCAGCTCCGGCGGGTCCAGCTGGGGCTGGGGCTGGGGCGGGTCCTCCTACCGCACGCCATCGACGCGCCCGGCGCCGGCCAACCCCTATGGCGGCTATGGCTGGAGCCCGCCGCCCTACACCGTCAGCGCCCCGCGCCGCTTCGGCGTCTGGGACGGGCTGTTCCTGTGGTTCATGCTCGATACGCTGACCCGGCCGGGCCATGCCGCCTTCTTCCACAACAACGCCGACGACCCCGGCTATCGCGAATGGCGCCAGGAGGCCGACCGGCTGGCCCGCGACAATGCGGAGCTGCGCGGCAAGCTGGACCAGCTCGACCAGTCGGTGGCTGCCCAGGCCGGCACCCCGCGTCAGGCCGGGCAGCTGCCGCCCGACGTGCCGGCGGATCTGGCCCGCGCCGATTCGGCCAGCTCGGCCAGTTCGGTGGACAGCGCCAGCGCCGCGCAGGCGTCGCGCAGCTCCGGGCACGGCTTCTGGTGGTGGGGCCTGCTGCTGCTGGGAGCGGCGGTGCTGTTCCTGCTGTGGCGGGCGCGGCGGCGGATGGATGCGCCATCCAAACCAAATGCAGTCGCCGACAGCCCTGTTTCCAAGGGCTCCGGCGCCAAGGGAGGATCTGACGTGCCCCTGTTCGGAACGCTCGGCAACTACGTGAACCAGAAGCTCGGCGGCAAGACCTACAGCCCGTCGCTGTTCCGGCTGGGCATGACGGTCACCATCGACCCCACCCCCTTCCTGCTGGCGGAGAGCGCCACCAAGGTCAAGGCGCCGGACACCGGCACCGACCGGCTGGTGTCGATCGAGGCGGTGGGAACCGTCACCTCCGGCCCGGCCACCGTCTACCGCCTGCATCTGCCGGGAGGAGGCTTCTTCCAGATCCATCTCGGTCCCGACGGGCAGCCGGACGAGTGCCGCTATTTCACCCCCATCGACAGCGTCACCCCGTCCGACGAGGGCGAGTGGGGCTTCTGGCTGGACGATGCGGAGGGGATGATCGGCTGGCCGGAGTTCCAGACCAAGGACGGCAAGCTCTATCCACGCATCTGGCAGCCGGGCGCCAGCCGCATCCAGCCCTTCACCCTCAGCGAGGCGCGCCAGACCCTGCGCGGGACCGAGACGGTGACCAGCCAGTCGATGCTGTACGGCGCCCCGACGAACGCCGGGGATCCGGCGCCGGCCACCGAGTACATCCTGGTGGAGGCGGTGGAGCGCGCCGGCCGCGCGTCGGTCGAGATCGCCGCCGGCATCGACGTGAACCCCGCCTCCCTCTCCCTGTCCTAACCCCCCACACGACAAGAGTGCCGGCCCCATGGAAAGCACCTTCGGTTCCATCCTGACCGCGCTCGGCACCGGCCTTCCGGTGCTGCTGGTCCAGCTCGCCGTCACGCTGGCGCTGCTGGCGGTCGGCGTCGCCGTCTATACCCGCATCACCCCCTTCGACGAGCGCCGGCTGGTGGCGGAAGGCAATGCCGCCGGCGGCCTGACGCTGGCGGGGTCCATCGTGGCGATCGCCATTCCGCTGGCGGCGACGCTGGCGACCAGCAGCTTCCTGCTCGACATCCTGCTGTGGGGCGTAGTGGCGGTGATCCTCCAGCTGGTCGCCTTCGCCGTGGCGACCCTGCTGATCCGCGACCTGCGCGGCCAGATCGAATCCGGCAACGTCGCGTCGGCGGCGACGCTGGTCGGCGTCCAGCTCGGGGTGGCGGTGATCAACGCCGCCGCCATGGCCGGATAAATCTCCCCCGAGAGGTAAGGATGGGGGTCTGGTTCCCGGATCGCCCCCACCCCATCTGTGCAGGCGAAGCGTCCGCGGTCTTGGTCCGGGGGCGCCTCCAACAACCCTCCTTCGACAGGAATCAGCCATGCTTGCCTTCATCCGCAACCTTATGGGTGTCAAGACCGACCAGGCCGTCCAGGGCGCCATGGAGGCGCTGGTCCGCTGGGATCCGAAGTCCGCGACCGAGGCGGAACTGCGGACCATGGAGCAGCATCTCGACGGGCTGGGCCGGCAGGTGGCGGAAGCCCGCGCCATCCATGACCGCGAGCAGCGCGAGGCCGACGAGATCAAGGCCCTCTCCGCCCAGCGCATGGCCGCGGCCGAGCATCTCCAGCGCCAGATCGACGGCGAGACCGACCCGTCGCGCAAGGCCGGGCTGGAGAAGAGCCTGGAGACCGTCGTCGCCATGCTGGAGGAGATGGCCCCCGACATCGAGCGCGAGGTCCGCGACGCGGTCGAGGCGCGCGAGTTCCTGGAGATGCTGGAGAAGAACTACGCCGAGGCCGGCGCCAAGCTGAAGGCCGCCCGCGCCGACCTGACCCGTGCCCAGCGCGACATGGGCCGCGCCGACCAGCAGCGCGCCATGGCCGAGCGTCAGGCCGAAGCCGCCCGTCAGGCCGCCGGCCTCGCCGGCGCCACCAGCGGGCTGACCGTCGCGCTGAAGGCGATGCAGGACACGGCGGCCAAGGATCTGGCCGCGGCGGAGGCCGCCAACGCCAAGGCCAAGCTGCTGCGCCCGTCGACCCCGGAAAAGGAAGACCCCAACATCGCCGCCGCGCTGGCCGCCGCGTCGGGCAAGACCGCCCCGACCAGCCTGTCCGATCGTCTGGCGGCGCTGAAGGCCAAGCAGGGCTGAGGATTCGGGGGATCGGCGGGGGAAGACTCCGCCGATCCTTACTTCCTGGGGGCCTTCCTGGGGATGAAACAGCGTGGAACGGTTTCCGGCTGCTGTTCCATCGTCCCCGCCCCGCCCGCCTCACAGACGGTCGCCTTACAGACGGTCGAAGGCGGCCTTGCCGCCCTTGCGCTCCAGCGCCGAGCCGAGGGTGGGATAGGGATCGTCGGGGTTGAGGGTATAGGGATAGACGCCCTTGGGTCCCACCGCTTCCGGGCGGGCGAGGATGGCGGCGACGGCGCGCGGATCGGGCGGGGTGCGTTCGCGGAAGGCACCGGGGATGCTGTCGTCGTCGAGGTCGGCAATGAGGTCTGCGGCAGGGTCAGCCGCAGGGTCGGTGGCAGACAGGTCTTCCGACGGCTGCGGGGGCTGCGGCTGATGCGCCGGCTGGGCGGCGAGCCCGTCGAGGATACCGAGCCGGTCGGCCAGCCAGCGCACGGTGGACGGATCGCCGGAGGAGACCAGCCGTTCGATCTGCTCGACCACCAGACTGCGCAGCGACGAGAGGCGCAGGTCGGCCTCGCGGCGCAACGCCTGCCGCTCCCACCACACCCTGTGACGGAAATCCTTGGAGCCGTAGTAAGCGCGCCAGAGGGTGGTGCGGCTGCATCCCATGGCACGGGCGACATAAAGGAAGCTGCTGCCGCGCGCCAGCATGCCGGCGGCCATGATCCATTGTTCCTCATGGAACTGCGAACCGGGGACCAGCGAGCCGTCCGACGGCACCGGCGGCTCTTCGGCCCAGACGGGGAAATTGTCGTTCTGGAAGGTACGGCTGTCGAGGGCCATGGCGTCGCTCCACAAGCTGGTGAAAGGTTTGCGGAGAGGTTATAGGATTTTGATCCTTGCTTGGTGGATTTTATGCAAAACGGGAGCGCGGACCGCTTACGGGGGCGCGCTTGGCGTCGACAGAAATGGAACCTCCGATGATTTCATTCATCGGAAATCCCTGTCTCGCAGAATAAAACTATCTTCCGCACTTCATGCTGTTTAACCAAATGCGAATCGGCACTTTCTGAACGATAACAATCATCTTTATTTCATATATTGAAAAGCAGGAAACCGGCATTTTCGCCCGATAATATGTGAGGACCAATACACGAATAGGCATTCGATAAGATTGAATCAAAAATTCATGTTTCAATTCAGTAAGTAAAATTTTGCATAATCTCGGATTCACCCTGATAGACAGATTTTCCGCTTTCAATACGATCCAGAACATACCGGCGCATTCATGTGGAGAAGGACCGATGTTCGGACGGGGAAAGCACACTCTGGCACTCAAGCGCAGGATGGCGGCGCTCGATGCGCTGCGCGCCAAGGTGATGGTGGCGGATGCCGATCTGACCATCGTCCATGTCAACCCCGCCGTGGTCGCGCTGCTGCGCGAGGCGGAGGGCGATCTGCGCAAGGAGTTGCCGCGCCTGGACGTCAATCGTCTGGTCGGCAGCAACATCGACGTCTTCCACAAGAACCCCGGCCATCAACGCAGCATGCTGGCGGCGCTGACCAAGCCGCACAGCGCCACCATCAAGGTCGGCGGGCATCAGTTCGACCTGCTGGTCACACCGCTGACCGAAGACGGCCAGCGCATCGGGTTCGTCGCCGAATGGGCCGACGCCAAGGAGCGGCTGGAAAACCTCGACTATGCCACGCAGATGACGGCGATCAGCCGCTCGCAGGCGGTGATCGAGTTCACCACCGAGGGCGTCATCACCAGGGCCAACGACAATTTCCTGACGGTGATGGGCTATCGCCTGGACGAGGTCGTCGGCAAGAACCACAGCATGTTCGTCGAGGCCGCCTATCGCGATAGCCCGGACTATGCCCGTTTCTGGGAGACGCTGCGGCGGGGCGAATTCCAGGCGGCGCAGTACAAGCGGATCGCCAAGTCCGGCAAGCCGGTGTGGATCGAAGGCGCCTACAACCCGATTCTCGACGAGAAGGGCCGGGTGGTCAAAGTGGTCAAGTTCGCGGTCGACGTGACCGCCCAGGTCATGCTGCTGAACAACCTGAAGATCATGATCGACAAGAATTTCGGCGAGGTCGATCAGGCGCTCCGCCTGTCGATGGGGGAGGCGGAGTCCGCCAACAACGCCGCCGGCTCCACCTCGGCCAGCGTCCAGGCGGTGGCCGCGAGTGCGGAGGAGCTGGTCGCCTCCATCGGCGAAATTTCCCAGAGCATGACCCGTGCCCGCGCGGCGACCGATGGCGCCTTCGACCGCACGGTGACGGTGGCGGAAAGCACCGACCGGCTGGCGGCGGCGGCCCAGGCGATGAACGGCATCGTCGGGATGATCAACAGCATCGCCGGCCAAATCAACCTGCTGGCGCTGAACGCCACCATCGAAGCGGCCCGCGCCGGTGAGGCGGGCAAGGGCTTCGCCGTCGTCGCGTCCGAGGTGAAGAACCTTGCCAACCAAGCCGGCAAGGCGACCGAGCAGATTTCCACCGAGATCGAAGGCATCCAGTCGACTTCGACCGAGGTCGCCAACGCGCTGAGCGCCATCCGCGAGGCCGTCGCGGTGGTGCGGGAGCATGTGACCGGCACGGCGTCGGCGGTGGAGGAACAGAGCGCCGTCACCCAGGCCATGTCGTCCAACATGCAGAGCGCATCCGCCGCCGTGGCGACCGTCACCTCCAACGTCGCCGCCATCTCCAGCGCGGTCAGTCAGGTGTCCGGCGCGGTCGAACGGACCAAGGAGGCGGCGCACGTCCTGGTGCGGTGACCCTGGTACGATGACAGCGAAGCCGTGCGGTGACGCGTGGTGTGAAGCGCGGGCTCCCGATCCTTACGCCTCGGGGGAGGCTGCCTTCGCCGTCTTCGCCTTGCGCGCCGCCACTTCGAACGCGACGTCCTCGATCAGCCCGCCGGTCAGCGAGGACAGGGCCGACTTCAGGCTCGGCCAGTGGTTCATGCGGGCGGTGTCGGCGACGGCGGCGTTCCTGGCCATCAGGACGAGGCGGCGGCCGCCCTGGGGGGCTTCCTCCACCCGGTCCGGCTCTAGCTCGGCCAGCAGCGGGGCGGGCACCTTGCCCTTCAAAGCATGCAGGACGGCGGCCCACAGGGCGGTCACGTCGTCGGCATCGGGCAGCGGGCCAAGATCGGCGAGGCCGGCCTCCACCGGATCGGCGGGGGCCACGGTGTCGACCTTGCCGATGCGGCGCGCCCGGCGGCCGGCGCTGTGGCGTTCGCGCTCCAGATAGGTTTCTGCCGCCTCCTCCTCGTCCTTGGCGAGGAATTCGAGGGTCACCGCCTCAATCTTGCGGCCTTTCCGCTTCATCTTGTCTTCCGGCATGCTGACGCGGAAGGGGGCGAGCTGGTTCACCTCGGCAATCGCGCGGTCGATGGTGCGGGTGCGCAGGATGCCGAAATCCTTGTAGGCGCCCTCCGGCACGTTCATCAGCTTGCGCAGCGTGTCGATGTCCAGTTCCAGCGACGGATAGTCCATCTGGTAGCGCTGCATGCCGATCTCGTACAGCTTCAGCGCGTAGGTGCTGGTGACCTTGACCATCGCCGGCCCGGACAGCTTGGCCCAGAGCTGCGACGAGCGCTGGATTTCCAGGAAGGCATCGGTGAACTGGAAATGGATGTCGGCGGCGTCGCTGTCCTCCTCCTCCTCCGGCCGGACATAGCTGGAGAGGATGCGCAGTTCGGCGCGCGACCGCCGGCCACGGAAGGGGCCGATTACCACGAGACTGGAATCGAAGATTTCCTTCAGCGCGTCGAAGATGCGCTCGTTGCCCTTGTGGTTGCCGCGCACCACGCGCTTGGGCATCCGGTAGAGCTTGTTGGCGAAATTCTGGCTGCCGGCGAGATGGATCATGAAATTCAGCATCTTCTGCGCCGGCAGCGACAGGCGCGTGCCGTTGGCGGGATAGCTGTAAACCGCCTCCGCCGCCTTGATCAGATGCTTGTAGCCGTCGCGCTCGAAGGTGGCGCTGGCGACGCGGGCGGTCAGGCCGGCGACCGGCGCCGCAGAGTCGGCACTGACGGCCGGCAACGTCGCCGCACCGCCGTCGCCGTCGATCACCGCGCCGCCGGCCAGATCCTGCGGGCCCAGAACCACCAGTCCCGGTCCGCCCTTCGCCGATTCAGCTGTGATTGAGGCCATCGGGGCCGCCATGGGCGCAGCCGCGTCCGACGGGACGGACTCCTCCGCCACCGTGCTGCGCGCCTTCCTGCGCCCCGTCCCCGCCATAGCCGTCCTCCGCCAGAATCGGGGGAGGCTAAATCAATCCTTACCAGAAAAACAAGTAAGGAAAGGGTCGCGCCGCAGAATCCTTTTCATCCTTACGCCCTGGGGGCAGAACCCTTACGCCCCGGGGGGTGTGCGAATCGCCCCCACCCCGTAAGGCTGTTTCCCCCAGGCTGTAAGGAAGATTCGCAGCGACTCGCGGACTCCCCTGGAGATTCGCGCCGACGAATCCTCTTAAAAGGGAAAGGGAGTCGCAAGCGCTTGCCAAGTGCCGGATCCGCAAGGGCTTCCCCAAGGCCTCATAAGTGCGAATCTCGCCTGAAGCTGTCCCTCCGCATCCTTACAGACCCCGAATCGGACCGACTCGATTCGCCAAAGACGCCTCCGGGGGGATGCGCTCCATCCTTACTCCGTGGGGGAACGACGCCATTTTTGCTGTCCGGGGCTCTGTGGGCAAGCTCAATCCTTACGGCTTGGGGGCGCTTGGAGCCGGATCCAGGCCCCCAGGAGGTAAGGATCGGGGCATTCAAGGGAGTGTGTCGTCCGATTCTGGACAGTGCGAGGAGTCACACGGGCTTAAACGCCCCCAGGATGTAAGGAAGCCCGCCCCCAAGCCGTAAGGATCGGGGAGCGGGCCTGTGGTTCGTATCGGGGCGGAATGTGGCCCCCAGGGAGTAAGGATAGGGAAGAGGGAATGGAATAAGACTTTGTTATATAATGTTTTTTCTTAATGGGCCGCCAGCAGGAGAAGCCCCTGGCCGAGATAGACGCTGGCGGTTCCCATCACCAGATAGCGGCTCCACAGGCGGAACTGGGCGTCGCTCATGCGGTCAAGAACGCGGCGGGAGAGATTCGTGCCGATCAGCGCCATGGCGATCGACATCAGGATCACCGTCGATTCCACCGTCTCGTCGCCGCTGCCGGCCACCAGCGGGGCGAAATAGACGATCTTGACCAGATGGCCGACCGACTGGATGGCGGCCTTGGTGGCGACCACGCTCTGCCGGGTCATGGCGCTGCGGATGAAGAAGGTGTCGAGCAAGGGACCGGAGATGCCCGCCAGCAGCTGGATGCCCATGCACAGGAAGCCGCCCAGCACGCCATGCAGCGGCTTCTGCGCGTTCAGCGCCCAGCGGGCGGGGATGGCCAGCGCCAGGAAGGGCGTCAGCCCGAGGATCAACAGCGACACCGCGCGGTCCGGCACGGCGCCGGCCAGGGCGAACAGCAGGCCGGCGACCGAACCGCCCAGCGCGAAACGCAGGATGACCGGCCAGACGACATGGTTCCGCCACAGCCATGCCCGCCAGCCGTTGGAGGCGAACTGCGTCACGCCATGCAGAAGCATCGCCGACGGCACCGGCAGCAGGATCAGCAGCAGGCCCATCAGCACCATGCCGCCGGCCATGCCGAACAGGCCCGACAGAAACGAGGTCACGAGAACGGTGAGGCCAAGCCCCACCATCAGCGGAAGCGTCAGCATGAATCGCCTGAATGCAAGAGAGGGAATGCCAGAGAGGATGCCCGGAAACTCTCACGCGCACGGTTGCGCCGCAAACGGCATTGTTCGATGCTCAGCCCCAGGAAAAGTTGGGGTGGGATCGGAATGACCTTGGGGATGGACGCATGCGCCGCCTGCCCTCGCTGAACGGGCTGCGCGCCTTCGAGGCGGCGGCCCGCCATCGCAGCTTCACCGCGGCGGCGGCGGAGCTGCATGTCTCGCAGGCGGCGGTCAGCCGGATGGTGAAGCTGCTGGAGGACCGGCTGGGCTTCGCCCTGTTCGACCGGCGGGCCAACGCGCTGGAGCTGACCGAGCGCGGACGGGCGCTCCAGCCGGCGCTGACCGAGGCGTTCGACGGCATCGCCCGGCGGGTCGAACAGGTGTCGGCGATGCGGGCCGGGCCGGTGCTGACGGTCGGCATGGGGGCGACGGTGGCGGTGCGCTGGCTGATCCCGCGCCTGTCGGGCTTCCACCTCGACCATCCGGAGATCGAGGTGCGGATCGCCACCGGCGGGGCGGGGGCACCGATGAACGACGACTGGACCTGCGCCGTCCTGCTCGGCGATGGCCAGTGGCCCGGCTATGAGGCGGAGCGGCTGTTCTCCTCCAGCCTGGAGCCGGTCTGCGCGCCGCGGCTGGCGGCGGCCTTGTGCAAGCCGGCGGATCTGGCCGGCGCCACGCTGCTGCACGTCTCCCATTGGGGGGAGGACTGGCCGCGCTGGCTCGATGCCGCCGGGGTGGCGGACCCGATGCTGGCCTCGGGAACGCGGGGGCTGTCCTTCGGCAGCTATGCCATGACCTTGCAGGCGGCCATCGACGGTGTCGGGGTGGCGCTGGCGCCGCGGCTCTACAGTGCGGACGACATCGCCGCCGGGCGCCTCGCCGCGCCCTTCGCGCTGGCGGTGCCGATGGTCCATTCCTGGTATCTGGTCTATCGCGCCTCGCGCCGGGAGGATGGCGGCTTCGGCGCCTTCCGCGACTGGCTCTACCGGCTGCGCGCCGAGATCGCATGAGGCGGCGCATGGCCGGGCGGCGCAATTGACCGATGCGCCGGCCGCGGGTGCCGACATAGGCTGTGCGCTGTTCTGTCACAGCTTCGACCCGTCATGACCGCACAGGACCGCGCGATGCCGCCCACCGCTGCCCCTCTCTCTACCGAAGACGCCGCCCACCCTGCCCTCTCCCGCTCGCTCGTCCTGCTGATGGCGCTGGCCTGCGGCGTGGTGGTCGCCAACATCTATTACGCCCAGCCGCTGGTCGGGCTGATCGGCCCGGCGGTCGGGCTGTCGCCGGAGACCGCCAGCCTCGTCGTCACCCTGACCCAGGTCGGCTATGGCGCTGGGCTGATCCTGCTGGTGCCGCTGGGCGATCTGCTGGAGAACCGCCGGCTGGTGGTGGTCACCCTGTGCAGCACGGTCGCGGCCCTGCTGGTGGCGGCGGTCGCCCCCACCGCGTCCCTGTTCCTGGCGGCGTCCTTCCTGATCGGCGTCACCTCGGTCGCCGTGCAGATGCTGGTGCCGCTGGCCGCCCACATGGCGCCGGAGGCCTCACGCGGGCAGGTGGTCGGCAATGTGATGAGCGGGCTTCTGCTCGGCATCCTGCTGGCCCGCCCGGTGTCGAGCCTGATCGCCGACAGTCTGGGCTGGCGGGCGGTGTTCGGCCTGTCGGCGGTGGTGATGGTCGGCTTCGCCCTGCTGATGCGGCGGGTGCTGCCGCAGCGGCGGCCGACGGGCCGGTCGAGCTACGGCGCGCTGCTCGGCTCGCTGGGGCGGCTGCTGGTGCGGACGCCGGTGCTGCAACGGCGCACCGTCTACCAGACCATGATGTTCGCCGCCTTCAGCCTCTACTGGACCTCCGTCCCGCTGCTGCTGGCGGGGGCGCCCTTCCATCTCAGCCAGCGCGGCATCGCGCTGTTCGCCCTGTCGGGGGCGGCGGGCGCGCTGGTGGCACCCATTGCCGGGCGGATCGCCGACCGCGGCTGGACCCGGCCGGCCACCGGCTTCGCGCTGGCGATGGCGGCGCTGTCCTTCTTCGTCGCGCGGGCGGGAGAGGGCTCCATCGCGCTCTTGGTGCTGGCCGGGCTGCTGCTCGACATGGGCGTGCAGATGAACATGGTGCTGGGGCAGCGCGCCATCTATTCGCTGGGGGCGGAGACTCGCAGCCGGATGAACGCCATCTATATGGCGATCTTCTTCCTGGGCGGTGCCGCCGGCTCGGCGCTCGCCGGCTATGCCTTCGCCGTCGGCGGCTGGACGCCGGTGACCTGGATCGGCTTCGCCTTTCCCGCCATCGGCCTGCTGTTCTACCTGACCGAATTCCGCGGGCGGCCCGCCGCCTGACCGGTAATCTTCAAAGGAGACGATGCAATGGATCAACGCCCGCTTGGCCATAGCGGCCTGACGGTGTCCCCGCTCTGCTTCGGCGGCAACGTGTTCGGCTGGACCGCCGACGAGGCCACCTCCTTCCGGCTGCTCGACGCCTTCGTCGATGCCGGCTTCAACTTCGTCGACACCGCCGACGTCTATTCGGCCTGGGCGCCCGGCAACACGGGCGGCGAGTCCGAGACCATCATCGGCAAATGGATGAAGAGCCGCGGCAACCGCGACCGCATCGTGCTGGCGACCAAAGTCGGGTCGGAGATGGGGCCGGGGAAGAAGGGGCTGTCGCCCGCCTGGATCCGGACGGCGGTGGAGGACTCGCTGCGCCGACTCCAGACCGACCGGATCGACCTCTACCAGTCGCACTGGGACGATCCCGAAACCCCGTTCGAGGACACGCTCGGCACCTACAAGGAGCTGATCGACCAGGGCAAGGTCCGGGCCATCGGCGCCTCCAACCTGACCGCGCCCCGGCTGCGCGAGGCGCTGGAGGTCAGCGCCCGCACCGGCCTGCCCCGTTACGAGACCCTCCAGCCGGAATACAACCTCTACAGCCGCGAAGGCTACGAGGCGGAGCTGGAGGGGATTTGCCGGGAGAATGGACTGGGCGTCATCACCTACTATTCGCTGGCCGCCGGCTTCCTGACCGGCAAGTACCGTTCGGCGGACGATGTGGGCAAGAGCGCGCGCGGCAACGGGGTGGTGTCGAAATACCTGAACGAGCGCGGCCGGGCGATCCTGGCGGCGCTGGACGAAGTTTCCGGCCGGCATGGGGCGACGCCGGGACAGGTGGCGATTGCTTGGCTGATCGCGCGGCCGGGCCTGACCGCCCCCATCGCCAGCGCGTCGAAGCCGGAGCAAATGGGCGACCTGATCGCCGCCGCCCGGCTGAGGCTCGATGCTGACGACATCGCGCAGCTGGACCGGGCGAGCGCTTACTGAGGGTGCTTACCGAGGCGTCAGATCACGGCGAGGGGATCGCCGCCGCCTTGGGCGGGGCCGGCTTGCCGGCCTCGTCGGTCCGCAGAACCGCCAGGAAGGCGTCGGCCATGGCGTGGTAGACCGAGTGCGGGCAGACCAGACGCGAGAGCGTGGTGGCAAGGGCGGCGCTCAGCATCAGCGGCAGCAGCATGTCGGGCGAGGCGCTCATCTCCGTGACGATGACGACGGCGGTCAGCGGCGCCTGCACCACGCCGGCGAAATAGGAGACCATCGACAGCAGCACCACCGCCTCCAGCGAGGTGCCCGGCAACAGCCCGCCGATGATCGAGCCGATGCCCGCCCCCACCGACAGCGAGGGGGAGAAGATGCCGCCGGGGATGCCGCAGATGCCCGACAGGGCGGTCGCCAGCAGCTTGGCCGGGGCGTAGTACCAGGGCAGCGTCTCCACCCCGTCCAGCACGGCGCGGGCCTGCTCGTAGCCGGTGCCGAAGGTCAGGCCGCCGGTGGCGGTGCCGATGACGGCCAGCGCGAGGCCGCAGCCGAGCGCGACGAACACCGGATGGCGGCCGATCCGCCCGCCCAGGCCGCAGCGGATCCAGCGCGACAGCCACAGCAGCAGGCTGCTGAAGCCGCCGCCGGCCAGCCCGCCGACGAGGCCGGTCGCCAGCACCGCCTTCCAGTCCTGCCAGCTGGCCGAGGCGGCGGTGTGGCCGAAATAGGCGTAGTTGCCGAGCAGGGCCACGGCGACCAGACCGGCCGCCACCACCGCGACCAGCACGAGGCCGCTGGTCCGCTTCTCGAAGCTGCGGGCCATCTCCTCGATTGCGAAGACGATGCCGGCCAGCGGCGTGTTGAAGGCGGCGGCGACGCCGGCCGCCCCGCCGGCAAGGATCAATCCGGGCTCGCGCCCCAGCCCGGCGAGGGAGCCGGCCATCAGCATGATCGAAGCGCCGACCTGCACCGTCGGCCCCTCGCGCCCGATGGAGGCGCCGCAGGCCAGCCCGACCAGGGTCAGCAGGATCTTCCCCACGGCGATGCGCGGCGACAGCAGCCGGCGCTTGGCCACCGGATCTTGGACATGGCGGGCGGCGATGGCCTGGGGGATGCCGCTGCCCTGCGATCCCGGCACCACCCGCAGCGCCACCCAGGCCGAGAGGGCCAGCCCCAGCGGGGTCAGCAGGAAGGGCAGCCAGGGCGATGCCGCCTCCGCCAGCCGGAACAGCTGCTGGGCGTAATCGGCGGCGCGGGCGAACAGCACGGCGACCAGACCGACCACGCCGGCACCGGACCAGAACAGCAGGCGCCGACGCCAGTTCCTGGGCGACATCCAGACATGGCGGGGGCGGCGCAGCCCCTGGGTTAGCCGGGGAGGCAGCGGGTGGTGCAGGCGGTTGGAAGGCATTGGACGGGCCGGACGCGGGGGGAACAGACGGGTGAAACGGCGGGAGGCCGAATTTAGGTCCGTCTTTCTCCGCAGAACCAGCGGCAGTCATGCAGATCTGGGGTCACACGGGTCCGGGGGCAGGCCCTCTCACGCGTGAAAATCGGGCATCAGCGGCGGACGACGGTGACCGGCTGGGACCTCGAAGCGGAACGGTTGCTGCGCGAGGCGATGGCGGCGCCTTGCAGGGTCTGCTGGCTGCGGCGCTTCTGCGCCTGCTCGACCTCGCGGCGGAAATTGGGGCCGAGAGCCTCGTAGGCGGCCTTCAGCTCCGGGTCGTTCATCCAGATTTCGCGACGATCCATGGTTTCCTCTTATATTGGCTGGCCGCCGGCCGGATGCCGGACAGATCTGCAGCGTGCCGCCCTTGCAGAGATCTGCATCGCGGGCGGGTCATCCGGCGTTTTTATCGGGATGACGCCCGCGTTCCTTTTGGAAGGCGGGAGCGGCATGACGACTGACAGGTTGGGGCGCTGAGTCTTCACTTCAAGATACGCCCGGTGTCGGATCGGGCCACTTTTCGAAAGCCATAACGCCCTGTCAGAGCCAAGGTTCCAGCCGGAGGCTTATCGGCCGCAGGTGATAGGTCTGGGGGATCCCCCTCTCCCCCGCTCACGCGCAAACTTCGTTTGCGCTGACGCGACAGGCGGACCTTCGGTCCGCCGAAAGCGGGGAGAGGGGCGGGGTGAGGGGGATGCAGAGGGAGGAGCCGGTGGGGAATGGGGACTGCGCGGTTCTTGAGGATCCTCAGCCGCGCGCCCCCCTCACCCTAACCCTCTCCCCGGGGGGGAGAGGGGATATGTCCCCGTCGTGGGAGAGGGGCCCCCATCGCGGGACGGCAGGATCAGGCGTGCAGCAGGCCGATGTCGCTGAAGGCGATGTGGTCGAAGCCCAGGCCGTAGACCGGCGAGTTCGACGCCAGGCTGAAATCGTCCGCACCCGGATTGACGAAGGCCGGGTTCAGGATCACCGAGCCCTTGTCGTAGCCGGCGGCCTGCCAGTTCGACAGCGTGCCCCAGGCGCCGCTCGACATCACCTGCGGCCAGGCGTCGAATTCCTTCTCGGCGGTGTTCAGGCTGCTGTAGAAGTTGTTGTGCAGGTTGCCGACATTGGCCGGGCCGTAGATGTGGACGGCCGTGCCCTCGCGCACGTCGATGACGTTGCCCGAGATGTCGTTGCTGGTCATCGTGTGGCCCTTCCAGCCGCTCCAGGCGACATCCTGCTGGAGGCCGATCTGGGCGCCGCTGTTGCCGGCGATGACGTTCTCGGTGACCGTGTTGTTCCAGCCGCCATGCAGGAAGACGCCGCCGATGTTGTCGTGGACGACGTTGCCCTTCACCGTGGTGCCGCTGGTCCAGTCGTCGAGATAGATGCCCCAGCTCGCCACCTGGCTCGACGGGTTGGTCGCGGTGGTGCCGGACACGTCGTTGTTGATGACGGTGTGGTTGGCCAGATCCTGCTGGCGGTTGATCAGGTAGATGCCGCCGCCGTCGTTGGATTCGAGGTTGGCGTTGATCACCTTGTTGTAGGAGATGGTCACGCGGTAGGCGGCGTCGCTGCCGTCCGTCTGGACCGAGCCGACGGCGATGGCCTTCTCCGGCGAGTTCTCGATCTGGTTGTGGGTGACCTTGACGTCGGAGCTGCCGTTGATCCAGATGCCGGCGTCGCCGCGGTCGGCGGCGTTCGGATGGCGGATCAGGTTATCGGAGACCAGCGTGGCGTTGGAACCGGCCTTGACGAAGATCGACTCGGCGCCGGTGTTGTCGAACTGGTTGCCGGTGACCTTGCTGTTGGCGCTGTTCTGCACCGTGATGCCGTAGCCGCCGCCCTTGACCACATTGTTGGCGAAGGTCAGGCCGGCCGCGTTGTCGGCGTAGACATAGTGGCCGCCGACGACGCCGTCGGCGAAGTTGAGCCCCTCGATGGTGACGTTCTTGGCGCCGCCGAGGCCGAAGGACACCGTGGCGTTGGAGCCGCCGTGGATCACCGCCTTTTCGCTGCCGTAGCCGACGAAATGCACGCCGCTGTCCTGGCTGTCCAGCCACAGCCCGTTCTGGCGGTAGTCGCCGCCGCGGATGTAGGTGGTGTCGATGTTCGGGTCGGCGCGCATCGCCAACTGGGCCTTCTGCAGCGAGGCGAAGGGACCGTCGGTGCCGTCGGCATTCGGCGCCGCCAGCTTGCCCGACCAGCTGTCCTTGCCGTTGGTGGCGACGTAGAAGGCCGGGCCGGTCGGGGTCGGATTGGTCGGCGTGGTGGGAGTCGTCGGCGTGGTGGGCGTGGTCGGGGTCGTCGTGGTGCCGGCCGGGAAATCGGAGGCCGGGGCGTTCACCACCAGCGTGCCATTCCACCACATGCCCTTCTGGCCGGCCACCACGTCCTTGCCGTCGAGCGCGCCCTTGTCATAGCTGACGGCGCTGTCGGTCGCGGCGTATTTGTGGCCGTTGATCGAGATGCTGTTGACGGTCAGGCTGCGGTCCTGGCCGTTGATCACCGCATCGTTGTCGTACTGGATCTGCACCTTGTGCGCGACACGGTCGGCGACGTCGGCGGTGAAGCTGAAATCCTTGGCGGCGGTGCCGGCGGTGCCCTCGCCGATCTGCTTGCCGTCGACCAGCACCTTGAAGTGGGCGTTGACGCCGCCCGCCGGGGTGCCGGAGGCGTTCACCACGATGGTGTCCTTGGCCGACGCCGGGGTCGCGGTGACGGCGGTGGGGAAATAGCTCTTGTCGGCGTTGACGACCAGCGTGCCGTTCCACCACAGGTTCGATTGGCCGGCGACGACGTCCTTGCCGTCCAGCGCGCCCTTGTCGTAGCTGACGATGCCGGCGGTCGGCGCGATCGTCTTGCCGCCGATCGAGATGCTGTTGACGGTCAGGCTGCGGTCCTGGCCGTTGATGACGGCGTCGTTGTCGTACTTGATCTGCACCTTGTGCGCGACGTCGCTGGTCAGCACGGGCGTGAAGACGAAATCCTTCGCCGTCGTGCCGGCGGTGCCCTCACCCACCTTCTGGCCGTCGACCAGCAGGGTGAAATGGGCATTCACGCCGCCTGCGGCCTTGCCGAGCGCGTTCACGACGATCTTGGTAGCGGAAGTGGCCATCGGTTCGGTGTCCTCGCCTGATGTGCCCGTCTGCCTTGGCCGTTGCTTGGGGGCCGGCTTTCGGGGCCTGATGTCCGTTTTGGGCCTGAACCCGGATGCGGGACGCAGGATGGCGGGGAGCTGCGGGATCTTTGTGTGATGTTTGCCCTAAAAAGAGCGGAATCCGCGACAAATTGCGGACATCCGGGCCGGGGGCCTGTTGCGGCCGTTGTCGTGATTGCAGTGCAGCATTTCCGCAACAGCGTAGGCTACGAAACTTGCGGATTTCCCCTATTGATGAAGGAAGCCGTTGAACGAAAGGTGCTTTTCCCGGATTGTTTGGGGTGACTACAACTATTTGCCGCCGGAACGAGGCGCGGCGACCGCGAGGCAGCAGGCACCCCCATATGTCAGGCGACCGCAGCGGAACAAGGATTGACCGAGAGATGCACGAGTACAGCGAGCGGACGCGCCGCGCCGACGATCACCCCGGCCACCGGCCCCTGCCGGCGGGCTGTTTCCGGATGCAGCGGCTCATTCGCTTTTCCCACTGCGACCCGGCCGGCATCGTCTATTTCCCGGTCTATTTCGACATGTTCAACGGGGCGGTGGAGGACTGGTTCACCCAGGGGCTGGACATCGACTATGCGACGATGATCCTGCAGCGCCGCCTGGGCCTGCCCATCGTGCATGCCGAATGCGACTTCGTCATTCCCAGCCGCATGGGCGACACGCTGACGCTGGGCGTCCTCCTGGAGCGGCTGGGCCGCAGCTCGCTCCAGCTGCGCATCAACGGCGAGCATGAGGGGCAGGTCCGGCTGTCGGGCAGCCTGACCGTGGTCACCACCTCGCTGGACGATTTCGCCGCGGTGCCGATCCCGGACGACATCCGCGAGGCCATGAAGCGCTATCAGGCGGGCTGCGAGGGGTAAGGGGGGCTGGGCCTATTCCCCCTCTCCCCCCTGGGGAGAGGGCCGGGGTGAGGGGGATGCACTGCGTGCCTTTCCCGGAAAATTCTGCTACGCGACCCCCTCACCCTAACCCTCTCCCCGGGGGGGAGAGGGGATTATGCGTGCTCTTCCCCCGTGACGGACCATCATGGACGATTTCGACCAGCGGCTGATCGATCTGTTGACGGTGAATGCCCGCACCAGCACGGCGGCGCTCGGCCGGGCGCTGGGGCTGTCGCGCTCGACCGTGCAGGACCGCATCGCCCGGCTGGAGCGGCAGGGCGTGATTTCCGGCTATACCGTGAAGCTGGGCGATCCGGCGCCGCGGCGCGGCGTGTCGGCGCTGGTGATGATCAGCGTGAACGCCCGGCTGGCCGACCGCGCCGTCCATGCCCTGCGCAAGATGCCGGAGGTCCTCCGGCTGCACAGCATCAGCGGGCAGTACGATCTGTGCGCCACCGTCGGCACCGAAACCCATGACGCGATGGACGCCGCACTGGACGCCATCGGCCGCCTGCCGGGGGTGGAGCGGACGATGTCGTCCATCGTGCTGTCGACGAAGATGGAACGGTAAAAGCCAGCGGAGCGGCGGGGGTGCCGCCGCTCCGCAGCATCCTTACGCCTTGCCGTCCATGTGGATGACGCGCAGGTTGTTGGTGGTGCCGGCCTGGGCGAAGGGGATGCCGGCGACGACCACCAGGGTGCCGGTCTTGCCGGCCAGCTCCTCCGTCCGGCCGATGGCGATAGCGCGGTCGACCATCTCCTCGTAGGTGCGGATGTCGTCGGACAGCACGCTGTGGGCGCCCCACAGCAGGCAGAGCCGGCGCGACACCGCCGTGTCGGGGGTGATCGCCAGGATCGGCACCTCCGGCCGCTTGCGGGCGATGCGCGCCGCGGTGGTGCCGCTGGAGGTGAAGGCGACGATGGCCGAGGAATGCAGGGTGTCGGCCAGATCGGCGGCGGCGGCGGCCACCGCGTGGGGCGGCGTGTGCTCCTCGCCCGGATGGGTCGCCTGGATCAGCGAGCGGTAGAGCTTGTGCTGCTCGGTGGAGCGGATGATGCGGTCCATCATGGTGACCGCCTCGACCGGATACTGGCCCGACGCCGATTCGGCCGACAGCATCACCGCGTCGGCGCCGTCATAGATGGCGGTCGCCACGTCCGACGCCTCGGCCCGCGTCGGGGTCGGGGCGGAGACCATCGAATCGAGCATCTGGGTGGCGACGATCACCGGCTTCACCGCCAGACGGCAGGCGCGCACCAGCTCCTTCTGGCGGCCGGGCACGTCCTCGTGCGGGATTTCGACGCCGAGGTCGCCGCGCGCCACCATCACCGCGTCGGACAGGCGGATGATGTCGTCGATCTTCTCCAGCGCCTGCGGCTTCTCGATCTTCGCCATGATGCCGGCGCGGTCACCGATCAGGCCGCGGCCTTCCAGGATGTCGCCCGGCTTCTGCACGAAGGACATGGCGACCCAGTCGACGCCCAGCTCCAGCCCGAAGGCGAGGTCGGCGCGGTCCTTGGCGGTGAGCGGCGACAGGTCGAGCACGGTGCCCGGCAGGTTGACGCCCTTGCGGTTGGAGATGATGCCGCCGACGACGACCTTCGCCTCGATCCAGTCGTCGCCCAGCTCGGTCACCTCGACGCGGACGCGGCCGTCGTCGATCAGCAGATGGTGGCCCGGCATGATGGCGGCGAAGATTTCCGGGTGCGGCAGCGGGATGGACCGCTTGTCGCCGTCGGTCCCCTGGAGCACGAAGCGGATCTGCTCGCCGGTGGATACCGCGATCTTGCCGTCACGGATGGTGCCGACGCGGATCTTCGGACCCTGGAGATCCTGAAGGATGCCGATGGGGCGGCCGACCTCGGCCTCCAGCTCGCGGATGGCGCGGTGGACCTTGGCGTGGTCGTCGTGGGTGCCATGGCTGAAGTTCAGCCGGAAGGTGTCGACACCGGCCAGGAACAGGGTCTTCAGCATCTCGGGCGAGTTGCTGGCCGGTCCGACGGTGGCGACGATCTTGGCGCGGCGATGACGGCGCATGTGGTTCCGGCCGCGGGGGCCGTCCTCTGTTGGCTGGGCCGTCCGGTGCGCCGCCGGGGCGGCCACCATGGGAGGACGGCGTGGTGACTGGTCAGCGGCGCGAACGGCGGCGGCGGGCAACCGTTCGGGGCAGCCCGTCTACCGCTCGCGTGCCATACCAAGGTGTCGCCATTGCCGCCGGAAAGCAAGGCGGCAGGCAGGGGATGGGGGATGAAACGGCGGGCGGCGGCCGCCCTGCGGCACCGCAGCGCGGTTAGCCGCGCGCCCTGGTCAGCAGCCAGCGCAGGGCCGAATCGGTCGGATGGGTCAGGGTGAAGAGGAGCGCCGAGCGGACGATCCGTGCCGCCGACGGCGAAGCGCCGGGCCTGACCCGGATGTCCGCCTCCAGCAGGCCGACGATGCCGACGAGCAGATAGGCGCAGGTGCAAAACCACAGGAACGACATGAGGCCTCCAGTCGGAGAAGTCATGTCACCCCTGTGGTTAAAGAGGCTCTAACAGCGGATTTGCCGGCTGATGCCGGGCGTCAGTCGGCGACGACGAGGCGGTCGCGCCGCTGGGTGCCGATGCGGCCGCCGATCGCGGCGGCCAAGGCGCCGAGCAGCAGGGCGACGGTGCCCCAGATGCCGGCGGCGGACAGGGTGTTGCTGGTCGCCTTGGCGGCGTTGGTCGCCGTCTCGGCCGCCTGCTGCTTGGCCGACCCGACCTGCTGTTCGAGCTGCTGGAGCCGCTGGCGGGCCTGATCCTCGGGGATGCCGGCCTGCTGGGCGACGATGGAGACCGCCTGCTGGCGCGCCTGGTCGGCCTCGGGACCGCCGGCTGCCATCTTGGTCAGGGCGCTGAGCAGTTGCGTGCGGGCGTCCTCGCCGCTGCGCTGCTGGTCGGCCGGGCGCAGCAGATCCTCGGCCTGCCGGCGCAGGTCCTCGGCCGACACGCCGGACGCGCGGGCGACCTCCGGAACCGCCTGCTTCACCGTCTGGGCGACGCCCGAGGTGGCGCTGCCCAGCGCGTTGAACGCGCCGCCGGTGATGCTGCCCAGCGTGGTGGTGACGAGATAGGCGCTGATCAGCAGCGCGAAGGCCCAGGTCAGAAGACCGTGGATCAGGCCGTCGCCGCGGGTCGGCACCCCGGCGAGCCGGGCGGCGACATAGCCGCCGACGCCGAGCGCCGCCATGTAGCTGACCGTCCACCACAGCCCGGCGCTGATTCCGAAGGAACTCGCCTGCGGCAGGGAATCGCGCCCGGCGCCGGGATCGATGGCCGTCATGCCGATGCCCAGCCCGAGCATGCTGAGCAGCAGCTGGATCGCCAGGGCAAGGACAACGCCGGCAAAGACGCCCGCCCAGGAGACGCGGCGATGGACTCCCGGCCTCACCTCCACATCCGTGGCGGCCAGGACTGTGCGGCGTGGTCCCTGGTCGGGCGATGAGTAGGAACCGTGCTGTGTGATCATGCTCAAGGTCCTTAAGCCTGGAGGGGACGCAAAAGACTGGAGTCTCCGATTTCCAGGGTCGCAAATGACCGATCCTGGACTGTGGATATCGAACACTCTTCACGCCTTGAACATCATGCCGGCGGCAAAGGTTCCTCACGGGAACAGCAGGTTCCGGGTGTCTGGGAATGCGACGAGAAACCGGAATTCCTTTGGGAGTACAGTGGTGAAACGCAGCGAATAACGATCATTCTTTTGATGGAAATTATGTTTCCGCATTCTTTCCTGTGCCGGGTGCCTTGCGCAGCCAGCCGAAGGACAGGACCAGCCGTTCGCCGATCCCTTCGGTCACGCGGTGGGGATGGAGGTCCGGGCGGAAATACTTGATGCGGGGCCTGTCGATGATCGCCTCGTCGCACAGGAACAGGCCACCCGACGCCGGCTGGCGCAGGATGATGTTGACGCGGTGGTGTTCGAAGCCGTCCGGCGCCGGGTCGACATGCTCGTCCAGCCCGCTGGTCGTCGGATAACGCAGCAGATAGCAGTCGAAGCGCAGCCGGGCCGAGCGGGCCAGCAGCATCTTGAAATAGTCCCTGCCGCCATTCTCCTGGCGGCCGCGGTCCCACCGCAACCAAGCCATCGCCCCGCTCCCGACCGTAAATCGCGCCTCCGGTGGATGCCATCCGACCGCATCCGGGGCAATAGGCTCACAATTCGCCGAGCCGGTCATGCAGATCCTCGATGGCGCGGATGCGGGCGCGGCCGGCCTCGCCGGTCAGCGGGATCAGTTCGGCGGCGAGCGCGTGGATCACCGCCAGGGCGGCGACATGGGTGTCGAGTGCTGCGAGGCTGCGCGTCTCGCAGCGGAAGGTCAGCGGCGGCGGCGGGGCCTCTAGAACGGAATGGCTGTCGGCGATCAGGATGGTGGGGATGCCGCGCTCCCCCGCGATGCGCAACAGGCGGACGATGGCCGGCGGGCGGCGGCGGATGCCGACCAGGAACAGCAGGTCGCCCGAAGCCAGATTGCCCGAACCCAGATTGCCGGCAGCGAGATCGGCCAGCGTCTCCGCCATCGTCTCGCCGGAGGCCGCCAGCTGGTGGACCTCGCCGCGGACCTGGATGAACTGCCAGCGGGCATAGCCGGCCAGGAAGGCGCTGTTGCGGGCGCCGCAGACCCAGATGCGCCGGGCGTCGGCGAGCGCGCGGGCCGCCCGCGCCAGCATCGCCGGGTCGGTCTGGCGGGCGGTGGCGGCGAGCGCCTCCGCACTGCGCCGGAAATGCGCGTCGAGCGGCGCCGGGTCGCCGTCGGCAACCTCTGACGATGCGGTGGCGGATGTGGGGGCCGGGCCGCCGGGCGGCAGCAGGAACAGCGGCGAGCCCCAGTCGCCGCCGCGCCGGGCGGCCAGACGCGCCGCCTCGAAGCCGGCATAGCCGAGCCGGCGGACCAGACGCGACACCGTCATCTTCGACACGCCGGCCCGGCCGGCCAGCTCGGTCGCCGAATAGCCCGACAGCTCGCCCGGACAGGCGAGGATCACGTCGGCGAGCTGTCGCTCCATAGGGCTGAGGTCGCCGTAGCGGTCGCGGATGCGGGCGGTCAGCGACGGTTCGCCTGCCTCCGGTCCATCCGGGGCCTGTGCGGCGTGAATTGCCTGTTTCATGGGCTGATCGCCTCTCGGCTTCGGCTTTTGCACAAAAAATGGATTCCGGGGCTGCAACCAAAGCGATGTTACATCTGTAACGGCTCCTTGCGCTGGCGGGATAAGCGTAACATTCCCGCGCCTTTGCGGCACACCTGAATTCGTAGGACGAAAGTGGCACATGGTTTGAAAAGGAGGGTCCATCGTCTTTCGGTTCGGAGATCAGGTGCCATGCGGTTCGCGAAGATTCTGGGTGCTCTCGGCCTTGCCACGGCGGTTCTGGCCGGCGGTCTCACCGCCACCGCCCCGACATATGCAAAAGCCGACGCGCTTGAGCGCATCGCCAAGGAGAAGGTGCTGCGCGTCGCCGTCCCGCAGGACTTCCCGCCCTTCGGCTCGGTCGGCACCGACCTGAAGCCGGTCGGCTACGACATCGACGCCGCCACCCTGATCGCCAAGGAGATGGGCGCCAAGGTGGAGCTGGTGCCGGTGACCAGCACCAACCGCATCCCCTACCTGACCACCGGCAAGGTCGATCTGGTGATCTCCAGCCTAGGCAAGAATGCGGAGCGCGAGAAGGTCATCGACTTCTCCACCGCCTACGCCCCCTTCTTCAACGGCGTTTTCGGCCCTGACGACATCAAGGCGGAGAAGGTCGAGGATCTGGACGGCAAGACCGTCGGCGTCACCCGCGGCTCGGTCGAGGACATCGAGCTGTCGAAGATCGTGTCGGACAAGGTCACCGTCCGCCGCTACGAGGACAACAACGGCACCATCTCCGCCTTCCTGTCGGGTCAGGTGCAGCTGGTCGCCACCGGCAACGTGGTCGCCGCCGCCATCTTCGAGCGCAACCCGCCGCGCCAGCCGATCCTGAAGTTCCTGGTCAAGAACTCCCCCTGCTTCGTCGGGCTGAACAAGAACGAGGGTCCGCTCTTGGAGAAGGTCAACGCCATCATCGCCAAGGCGAAGGACGACGGTTCGCTGAACGACATCGCCAAGAAATGGCTGCACGCGCCGCTGCCGAAGGATCTGTGAGGTAAGGCTGCCCTCTCCCCCCTCTCCCCCCCGGGGAGAGGGTCGGGGTGAGGGGGGAGGCATGGGGTGGATTCGGTGGGGAACAGCAAGCGCGCGCTTCTTGAAGATCCTCGCCGCGCGACCCCCTCACCCTAACCCTCTCCCCGGGGGGGAGAGGGGATCCTTTCAGCTTCGCGAGATTCCGGCATCATCAATCCGGCACGGGACATCTTCACATGGCCTACAGTTTCGATTTCTCGTCCCTGCTGGACTATACGCCCGTGCTGGTGGACGGGGTGGCGACCACCGTGGCGCTGACCGCGGTCAGCACGGTGCTGGGGGTGGCGCTCGGCATCGGCGGGGCGGCGGCGCGGACCTCGACGGTGAAGCCGCTGGCGGTCGTCGTCGGCGCCTATGTCGAGCTGATCCGCAACACGCCCTTCCTGGTCCAGCTGTTCTTCATCTTCTTCGGCCTGCCGTCGCTGGGCATAAGGCTGGCGGAATGGCAGGCGGCGGTGCTGGCGATGGTGATCAATCTCGGCGCCTATTCGACCGAGATCATCCGCGCCGGCATCGAGGCGACGCCGAAGGGCCAGATCGAGGCCGGGGCCAGCCTGGGCATGACCGGGCCGCAGATCTTCCGCTATGTCGTGCTGGGGCCCGCGATGGCGAAGATCTGGCCGGCGCTGACCAGCCAGATCGTCATCGTCATGCTGGGCTCGTCGGTCTGTTCGCAGATCGCGGCGGAGGAGCTGAGCTTCGCCGCCAACTTCATCCAGTCCCGCAATTTCCGGCCCTTCGAGGTCTATTTCCTGGCGACCGCGCTGTATCTGGCGCTGGCGGTGGCCCTGCGCTGGATCTTCAGCCTGATGGGGCAGCGGATGTTCGCCAAGGGGGTGTCGCGTGCTTGAGTTCACCCTGTGGGACATCCTGTCCAACCTGCTGCTGGCGGCGCGCTGGACGGTGCTGCTGTCGCTGATCGCCTTCGTCTCCGGCGGGATCGCCGGGCTGCTGCTGCTGGTCGCCCGCGTGTCGCCGGCGCCGCCGCTGCGCGTCGCGGCAAAGCTGTTCATCGAGGTGTTCCAGGGCACGCCGCTGCTGATGCAGCTGTTCATCGTCTTCTTCGCTCTGCCGCTGATCGGCATCGAGACGACCGCCTGGACCTCGGCCGCCGTCGCGCTGACGCTGTTCACCGCCGCCTATCTCGCCGAGATCTGGCGCGGCTGCGTCGAGGCGGTGCCGAAGGGCCAGTGGGAGGCCTCGGCCAGCCTCGCGCTCAATTTCGGCGAGCAGATGCGCCACGTCATCCTGCCGCAGGCCCTGCGCATCGCCGTGCCGCCGACCGTCGGCTTCTCGGTGCAGGTGGTGAAGGGCACGGCGGTGACCTCCATCATCGGCTTCGTCGAGGTGACGAAGGCCGGGACCATGATCACCAACGCCACCTTCCAGCCCTTCCTGGTCTATGGGCTGGTCGGGCTGATCTATTTCGCCCTGTGCTACCCGCTGTCGCTGTCGGCCAAGGCGCTGGAAAGGAAGCTCAATGTCGCCCGTTAAGACGTCCCCCACCGGCCGGCCCCTGGTGAAGCTGTCGGCCATCCGCAAATCCTTCGGCCCGGTGGAGGTGCTGAAGGGCGTCGACATGGCGGTGGAGGAGGGGCAGGTCGTCGCCATGATCGGCCGCAGCGGATCGGGCAAGAGCACGCTTCTGCGCAGCATCAACGGGTTGGAGCGCATCGACGGCGGCGTGATCGAGGTCGACGGCGAATGCGTCGATCCCGGCCAGATCGACCTGCGGGCGCTGCGCCAGAAGGTCGGCATGGTGTTCCAGCAGTTCAACCTGTTCCCCCATCTGAGCGCCGGCGAGAATGTGATGCTGGCGCTGAAGGTGGTGAAGAAGCAGGACAAGGCCGCCACCCGCGCCGCCGCGGAATCGGCGCTGGCGAAGGTCGGGCTGGGCCACAAGTTCGACGCCTATCCGTCGCAGCTGTCGGGCGGCCAGCAGCAGCGCGTCGCCATCGCCCGCTCGCTGGCGATGGCGCCCAAGGTTCTGCTGTGCGACGAGATCACCTCGGCGCTCGACCCCGAGCTGGTGGCCGAGGTGCTGGGGGTGGTGCGCAAGCTGGCCGAGGAGGGCATGACGCTGATCCTGGTGACGCACGAGATGCGCTTCGCCCGCGAGGTCTGCGACCGGCTGGTCTTCATGCATGGCGGCCGCATCGCCGAACAGGGTCCGCCGGCCGAGCTGTTCGACCGGCCGTCCACGCCGGAACTGGCGCAGTTCATCGGCATGGTCGAGGCGCGCTGAGCGGCGCGCCGCCCCCCTTCCCTCCTCTCTCCGTTTTTCCCGACGCCGGGGTCCGGCCGCTGCTGCGGTCCGGCCGCCCGGCGTTCGGCGTTTCCGGACGGCGTGCTCTTGGTGCCTGTTTGGAAACGTCCAGCATGGGCAGACCCTTTTACGATCCGTCATTCCCGCGAAGGCGGGAATCCAGCCGTTCCAGCCGCCCGGACGCGGAGTTTCCTGGATCCCCGCCTTCGCGGGGATGACGATGGAAAAGCGTCGGATGTTCCAGGCAGGACTTTTCAAACAGGACCTGGGCTGGGCCATGGCTGTGACGGCTCACGGTCGCCTGCCGCTGTCCAAAAGGAATATAAACTTATAAAAAATCTCTTAACACTTTGCCCGCAGGCCCCTGTGGCCTCACGGGCATTAACTTTTTTGCGGGTGAAAAAGGTCGTTTGCGAATTTGTCTTACCCCCACGGCTGTAATTCTGCGTGCTAGGTTTCTATCAATCCAGTCCCCGGATGGATCAGTATATGCGGCTTATATCTGGCATCATCCCGCGGGGTTTTTGAAAGAATAATGCGTGAGCATGGTCATGTCCCCGAGTGAATTCGTCTATGTCTTTCGAGATCGACTTTCCAATATGGCGTGATTCACAGTGGATATTGGCTCTTTCAAAAGAAGACTGTGCGCAGGATCGCAAATCCTGTGACCATGATGGGATATAGTTCGCCGACCTGTTGCGGGGGCCTTGAACGGGCTTGTGACGATCTGGGCCAAATTTGCCACAAGGTTCGAGAAAAGTTAACCGGATTTGGAAAGGTTTCGTTAACCATTGGAGCCCCAGCATGGCTTCAACGAAACGGACATAGGATCGAAGTCATGAGCACGACCACCTCGCCGAGCAAGATTGTCGTCAACGCCTACGGCCAGTCCCTGGATGGCGTCACGCCGCATTTCAAGCTGCTGGTGGATGGTCAGGAGGTCGGTTCGGCCAATGCGGCCGACGCCTCGTCGAAGGCATACAGCTTCACCGCCGACCTTGCCGCGAACACGGCGCACAAGATTCAGGTCGTCTACGACAACGACACCGCGACCGACGCCTATCGCGACCTTTACGTCCAGTCGATCGAGGTCAACGGCCACACGCTGAAGCCGACCGACGCCATCTACGAACGCTATGACGATGCCGCCCCGGCGCCGACGCAGGCCGGCCAGGAAGCCATGTGGTGGGACGGCGCGCTGACCTTCAGCACCCCCGCCAACTACTATGGCGGTGCCCAGACCGCCGCCCCGGCCGCTCCCGCCATCCCTGCCGCTCCGGCCGCCGGCACCGCGCAGAACGTCATCACCGTGAACGCCGCCGGCAGCGAGGCGGGCGGCATCGGCGCGCACTTCACCGTGCTGGTCGACGGCAAGGCGATCGGCGAAGGCACGGCGACCGGCGCCGACGCCAAGGATTACAAGTTCACCGCCGACCTGACGCAGGGCGCCGCCCACGCGGTCGAGGTGAAGTACGACAACGACGGCATCGTCGACGGCGCCGACCGCAACCTGTTCGTCCACAGCGTCAGCGTTGACGGCAAGACCGTGGCGGCCACCGATGCCGCCATGTCGGTCCAGCGCACCGCCGATGGTGCCGAGCTGGGGGCGACCACCGACCTCTATTGGAACGCCACGCTGACCGCCAAGCTGGATGCCAGCCACTTCACCGCCTCCACCAGCTCGACGGGCGGCTCCACGGGCGGTTCCACCGATGCCGGCAAGGGCGGCACCGCCACGGGCGGCGCGACCGGCGGGTCCACCGGCGGTGCGACGGGCGGCGACAGCTCGCTGTCGCTGAAGGTCGGCAACGTCACGGTGTCCGATCCGGGCATGGTGCAGAGCAGCAGCTCGATCAACGGCTTCCTGCACACCGACGGCAACCAGATCGTCGACGAGAGCGGCAACAACGTCCGGCTGACCGGCGTTAACTGGTTCGGCGGCGAGGGCTACAACTACGTGCCGTCGGGTCTGTGGGCCGACAGCTACCAGCACCACATCGACAGCATGAAGGACCTGGGCTTCAACGTCATCCGCCTGACCTGGGCCGACGACATGTTCGACAGCACCGCGGTCACCAACGGCATCGACTATTCGAAGAACCCGGACCTGAAGGGCCTGACCCGGCTGGAGGTCTATGACAAGGTCATCGACTATGCCGGCAAGAGCGGCATCAAGGTGATCCTCGACCACCACCGCAACGACGGCGGCGCCGGCACCAACGAGCACGGGCTGTGGTACACCGACAAGAACCCGGAATCGAAGGTCATCGAAGACTGGAAGATGCTGGCCGAGCATTATGCCGGCAACAAGGCGGTGATCGGCGCCGACCTGCACAACGAGCCGAGCGTGTCCGCCACCTGGGGTGACGGCAACCAGGCCACCGACTGGGCCGCGGCGGCCGAGCGCATCGGCAACTCGATCCAGACCGTCAACAAGGACTGGCTGCTGCTGGTCGAGGGCACGGAGTGGAGCAGCACGCTGGCCGGCGTGAAGACTCATCCCATCGAGTTCGACACCCCCAACAAGCTGGTCTATTCGCCGCACGCCTACGGCCAGAGCGTCGGGCAGTTCAGCTGGCTGTCGGACCCGAGCTATCCGGACAACCTGCCGGCCCAGTACGACAGCATGTGGGGCTACATCTACAAGAACAACATCGCCCCGATCCTGGTCGGCGAGTTCGGCGGCCAGATGACCAGCGCCGCCGAGCAGACCTGGGCCAGCACGCTGATCAAGTACATGAACGGCGACTGGAACCTGGACGGCAAGAGCGATCTGGCCGCCGGCCAGCAGGGCATGAACTGGACCTACTGGGCCTGGACGCCGGAATCGGGCGACGTCGGCGGCCTGCTGGAGAACGACTACAAGACCGTCGATCCGACCAAGATGAACATCATCAAGGCGGGCCTCGCCGCCAACTCCGGCAACTCCGGCACCGTCGCCGGCAGCGACGAGGCGGTCTTCACCGTGCAGCTGGCCAAGGCGGTCACCACCGCCACCACCATCGAGTATGCGACCGAGGACGGCACCGCCAAGGCCGGCACCGACTACACCGCCGCCCATGGCAGCCTGACCTTCCAGCCGGGCGAGACCACCAAGACGGTCTCCGTCCACATCAACGGCACCAACACCAACGACGGCACGGAGAACTTCCTGCTGCACCTGACCCACGACAACGCCAACCTGGGCACCGCCACCGGCTTCATCACCGACCACGCGGCGTAAGGCGCAGCTTCTCTACCGCACTACCGGGCCGGTCCGCGTCGTCACTGACGCGGGCCGGCTTTTTTTGTTTGTCAGCTCTGCCGGCCGTCCCGGCCCCGTGTCCGGAAGAAGCCGTTCAGGGCGTCGAACGGCTCGGCCTCGGCCAGCGCGTCGAACCGGCCCTCGTCGGCCAGCATCCGCGCCGCCCGCAGGAAGCCGCCCCAGGCGGCGCGGCTGAGCGCGCTGCCCAGGCTGATCCGCCGCACGCCGAGATCGGCGATCTCCGCCACCGTCAGGCCGATCGGCGCCGAGACCAGCAGGTTGAGCGGCTTCGGTCCCACCGCCTCGACCGCCGCCCGGATGGTTTCCGGCGTGCGCAGGCCCGGCGCATAGAGGACGTCGGCCCCCGCCGCCGCATAGGCCGGCAGCCGGCGCATCGCCTCCTCGATGGCGGCCGGATGGTCGACCAGCACGGCCTCGCAGCGGGCGGTCAGCAGCACGCCGGTTCCGCGCAGGGCCTCCGCCGCCGCGGCGACGCGCTCGACGGCCAGATCGAACTCGTAGAGCGGCCGGGCCGGGTCGCCGGTGGCGTCCTCCACCGACAGGCCGGCGACGCCGGTGTCGGCGCAGAGCCGCAGGTTGCGGGCCAGCCCATCGAGGTCATGGGCATAGCCGGATTCGAAATCGGCATTCACCGGCAGTCCGGTCGCGCCGACGATGCCGGCGATGTGGGACAGCATGTCCGCGCAGGGCACCGCCCAATCGGTGTCGGGAAGCCCGCAGGAGAAAGCGAACCCCGCCGAGGTGGTCGCCAGCGCAGGGAAGCCGAGATGCTCCAGCATCAGGGCGCTGCCGACATCCCACGGGTTGGGGATGACGAAGCAGCCGTCCTTGTGGAGGTCGGCGAAGGCGGTGCGGGCCTGCTGGCGGTCGGTCATCACGGGTTTTCCTCTGAAGCGGCGGCACGGATTCGGTACAGGGTAAGGCGGCGCTCCGGCATCGGACCGCAGGCACCGCCCGTCCCTGCCCCGCCCGCTCCTTCCGCCCCGTCCTCAGGCGGCGAACAGGAAGTTGTCGGCGGTCAACTGGCTTGCCTGGACATTCTGCAGCTTCACTGTATCCGATGCCGAAAGCACGATTGTAAGGTCGTTGCCCTCCGCGACCATCGTCAAATCGGCCATCGAGTGCAGGTCGCCGAACTGCCCTATGGCGAGCCGGTCGCCGCCGGCACCGGCCTGGAAGTCGCCGATGACGTCCCAGCCGTCGCCATGGCCGAAGATGAAGGTGTCGGTGCCGCCGCCGCCCAGCATGTAGTCGTTGCCGCCATAGCCGATGATCAGCTCGTCCCCGATACCTCCGGCGAGGAAATTGTTCTGGTTTGTGCCGACAACCTGTGCGGGGGCATCGTCGTTGCTGATGGCGACGTCGGTCGTCTCCGACGGGTTGACGGTGTAGCCGTCGGACGGATTCTTCAGCGAAACCTGGAAATGCTCCTTGGAGTATTCGCCATTGTCGTCGGCCCACAAAGGCAGCCGGATGACGGCCTTGCTCTGGCCGGCCTCGAAGGTCACCGAACCGGCGAGGGCGCTCTGCCCGCCGACGAAATCACCGGCATCCGCCCGCTGGCGCAGATCGCTGGGGCCTCCGGCGAAGCCGACGGACCACTCTACGGTCGCGCTGCCCGACAGATCGCCGGTGCGGGTGACCGGCACCTCGACCATGGTGGTGCCGCCGCCGCTGCCCTCGACGACGGTCATCGCCGTCTCGTTGAGGTAGATGGCGTTGCCCGACGGGGCGTCGTGTTCCGGCGGATCGAGCAGCAGGCCGTACCAGCCGGAATCCACGCCGGTCTTGAACTGGGACAGGCTCACCCCCTCCAGGCGGATGGAGGAGTCCGGGGCCAGCGTGATGATCGTGTCGCCGCCGTCGGCGGTGGCGCGGGCAAGGACATCCGCGCTGGTCTTGATGTCGGAATAGGCGGTGAGATCGAGCGTGTCCTTCTCGCCGCGCATGTTCCCGTCGAAATCCGCAATGACGTCCCAACCGTCGCCCGGTCGGAACACGAAGATATCGTTTCCGCCATTGCCGACCATGTAGTCGTTGCCGCGCCCGCCGATGATGATGTCGTTGACCTGATAGTAGGTGGCGAATCCATTGCGCCCGGATATATAATCGCCCTCTTCGGAGCCAACGATATAGGGAAGGCCGGCCTTCAGATTATTGATGATCATTTCGTTTCCTCTTATTATGGGCTTCGACGGCATCGTCATGGCCGAGGCAGCGCGACGCTGTGCCCGACTACCGGAGCTTGAGGATCGACTGCGGTTGCATTCTTTTCAAAAGCGTATCGGACTTACCTTGGGGCGTATCGGGGTGTTTGGCACGTTCTGGTGGTGGTCATGCCTTTGCCGACCGGGCATTACGAAAGAGACCGGAACATCCATTCTCCACCTGCGACAGAATACTGCGGTGTCGTCACACCAAACGGCCGACGCCCGGCCATTCCACCGCCGGATGCCCGGCCAGCCGGTCGAGCAGGCGGTCGAGCAGCTCCCAGATCGCCGCGTCGTGGACGCGGTGGTGGGTCAGCAGGCCGATGGGCTCGGCGGGAATGCGGCGCCCTTCCCGGCGGTCTCGCAGTTCGCGGCACAGCAGGTCGAGCAGGGCGTCGAGCGGCACGGCGGAGCGGCTGCCGCGCCAGTCGATCAGGTCGAGGTGGGTGTTGATCCAGGCGATGCCGTCACGGGGCTGCGGCGACGGGCCGAAGGCCGAGACGGCGCGGTAGCCGGAGGCCGACAGGCGGGCCGGCATGTCGGCGGCCATGCGGTTCCAGGGCGGGACGAACAGCGGCAGCAGGCGGTCGCCGAACAGGCCGCGCAGGGTGGACAGGCCGCGCCCGGCTTCGGCCTGCCGGACCTCTGGCGGGCGCTCCGGGCCGAACTCGCACTTCTTCCGGCCGGGGGCGGCATGGTCGACGTGGGACCAGCCATGGACCAGCGGGGTGACGTGCGCGTGACCGGCGAGGGCCTCGGCGAGCGATGGTTCGGCGTCGGCCGGGATGACGGCGAGGCCGAGGGGGATGCCGGCCTGGGCGCAGCGGGTCAGCAATCCGTCGAGCTGCGGGCCGGCGGCAACCGCGTCGTCGTCGCGCAGCCACAGCGGGCAGCGGCGGCCGAGGCCGGTCCAGCGGGCGAGTTCCTCTTCTACGGCGGTCCAGCTTTGGGCGGTCCAGCTCGTCATGATGTCTTCTCCGCCAGCAGGGCTTCGACGATCTCGACGCTGCGCGCCGCCCCGGCCAGCGAAGCGGGGCTGAGCGGCGGGATGCGGACGCCCAGCACGGACTGCAAGGCTCGGGCGAGGCTGTCGGGGGTGAGGTCGGCCTCGCGCAGGGTGGCGATGCCGGGCTGGCGGGCCAGGATGGCGGCGCGGATGGTCTGCTCGACCTCCTTGCCGTCCTCGAAGGGGCAGAAGACGCTGGGCACGCCGGCGGTCAGGCAGTCGAGCGCGGTGTTGTAGCCGCAGCGGCCGACGCTGGCGGAGGCCCGGCCCAGCAGGGCGCGGAAGTCGGGGCGCACCGGCTCCACCAGCAGGCGCTCGGGCGGGGCCAGGGCGCGCAGCCGGTCGGCCAGCGCCGCGTCGCCCTTCGCCACCAGCAGGCGCCAGCGCTGCGGCAGGGCGCCGGAGGCGGCGCCCAGGGCGGCACATCGGGCTGCGGCCTCGAAGACCGGGCGGCCGACCGGGCCGCCGCCGGCGGTGACCAGGATCTCCCCCTGCCCGTCCGTGCCGTCGTCGGGGACGGGCGGCGGCGGCACGACGAAGCCGGTGTAGTGCAGCAGCGGCTTCATCGCTCGCGTCAGCGGCCAGCTGTCCTCCAGCGGGATCAGGGCAGGGTCGGAATGGACCAGCACGCCGTCATAGAGGCGCAGCAGGCGGTCTTCAGTCTCGGCCACCCGCTTGGGCTTGGAGGGCGGGGCCAGGATGTCGCGGACGGAGGCCAGCGTCAGCGGCGGCTGCTGTAGGGCGCGGGCGCGCTCCAGCAGGGCGTCGAACTCGGCGGCCAGCGCGCGGCGGCCGAAGGGGAAGAGTTCGGTGATCAGCACGTCGGGGCGGAGGCTGTCGAGCAGGCCGGTCAGCATCGCCCGCCGGGCGGCGAACAGGCCGGCGTCGGCGGGGGTGCCGTCGGCGCCCAGCAGGGTGGCGAAGTCGGCGCCGTCGCTCGCCAACGCCGGCAACTGGTGCAGGGTGGCGGTGCCGGTTTCGAGATGGGGGGCGGGACGGCCGCCGCTGGCGACATCGACGCGCCAGCCGCGGGCGGTGAAGGCCTCGGCCAGGGCCAGCGCGCGGCTGAGATGGCCGGTACCGAGCAGATGGGTGACGGCGATCAGCAGCCTCATGACAGGCGCAGGCCTTCTTTTGGACCGGTTGGGCGGAGCGTGCCGTCGGCGGCGAGCGTCAGGACGTAGAGGCGGTTGCGCTTGACCGGCACCGGCGGCGGACCGCGGAAGTCCCAGCCCCAGGCGAGCGCCAGCGCGACGCGCATCACGCCGATGTGGGTGACGACGAGGTGGGGACGCTGAATCTCCTTCTCCCCCCCGGGGAGAAGGTTGGGATGAGGGGGTTCGGCAACGCCGAAGAGATCCTCGCCGTGCGTCCCCCTCACCCTAACCCTCTCCCCGGGGGGGAGAGGGGATTGGCCCAGGGATTGGAGGGGCAAATCCATCAACCACCCCATCAACCGCTCCCGCACGTCGGCGGGGCTTTCGCCGTTGGGGGGGCGGAAGTCCCACCCCCAATGCTCCAGGTCGCGGTAGCCGCTGGCGGGGTCGGCGCGGAGGTCGCGGCCATGCAGGCCCTCCCAGGCGCCCCAGTCCATCTCGATCAGGCGCGGGTCAGTGTGGACGGGGCGGCTCTTGCCGGGGAGGTTGGGGCCGAGGAGGGCGGCGGTCTCCACCGCGCGCGACAGCGGGCTGGCGTGCAGGGTGGCGTCGCGCCAGTCCGGCGGCAGGGTCAGGGTGGCAAGCTGTTCGCGGCTTTCCGGGGCCAGCGGGATGTCGGTGCGGCCCTGGATGCGGCCCTCGCGGTTCCAGGCGGTGATGCCGTGGCGCAGGAAAGCGAGGCGGATCATGGCAGAAGACCGGTCAGCAGACCGCGCAGGCGTTCGGCGGCGGCGGTCAGGGCGTGGTGGGCCTCGACATTGGCGCGGGCGCTGCGGCCGAGGGTGCGCAGGGCGGCCGGGTCGGCCAGCAGGGCGGACAGGGCGGCGGCGAAATCCTCCGGGGCCGGGCCGGTCAGCCGGCCGCCGACGCCGTCGCTGATGACGGTGCCGGTGCCGGCATTGTCGATGGCGAGCACCGGCACGCCCTGGGCCTGCGCCTCGAGATAGACCATGCCGAACGCCTCGTTCAGGCCGGGCCAGACCAGCAGGTCGGCGGTGCGGTAATGGCCGGCGAGGCTGTCCGGCGGGCAGGCGCCGTGCAGCGTCACCCGCGGGCCGAAGGGGGCGAAGAGCGCTGCGACCTCCGCCGCCGCCGGGCCGGCGCCGACGATGTCGAGCGTCCAGGGCCGGGCCGCCACGAGGTGGAGGGCGTCGGCCAGCAGGCGGTAGGAGGCCAGCTTGTCGCCCGGCCGCATCATGGCGACGGTGAGCAGGCGGGGCGGCGATCCCGGCTCTCGGGCCTCCGGGGCCGGCGGCAGGTCGAGGAAGGGGGGCAGCATCGCCACCCGCTGGCCGGGCGGGCCATAGGCCTCCACCGCCTGACGGTCGCGGGCGCTGACGCAGAGGACGAGGGCGGCGGCCTCGATGGCGGCCTCGGCGGCGGCGGCGAAGGCGGACCAGGGGCCGGTCAGGCGCTTGCGGGCGCGGGTCGCCTCCACCACGACATAGGGAATACCGAGGCGGCGGGCGATCGCCGGGCCGATCAGGTCGGGCGCCTTGTAATAGACATGGTAGCTGAGCCACAGCGCCGGACGCCGCTCCGGCTCGGCGGCGTAGAGCGACAGCAGCCGGTCGCGTTCGGCGGCGGCGGCGGCGGTCAGGTGGGACTGCGCGGCAGGGTCGCCGGCACCGTCATAGATGCGCAGCCCGCTCGCCACCTCCACCGGGCCGGTTGCCTCCAGCGCCCGCAGGATCAGCCGCGCCATCTGGCGGTCGCCGGAGGGGATGGGGTGGTCCACCGGCTTCAGCGGGGCGTAGAAGGCGATCCGGGGGAAGGCGATGCGCGAGAGGGTGCTTTGAGGGGCGGTCACGCCGCGGCCTCCTCCAACCGGCGGACGAGGCGGTCGATGCCGGCGGTCATGCCGAACTCGGCGCGGAGCCGGCCATAGGCGGCGTCGGCCAGCCGCAGCCGCAGCGCCGGGTCGCTGGCGAGCCGTTCCAGCGCGGCGGCGATGGCGGGCGGGGTGCCGTCGGTCAGCAGGCCGTGGGTGCCGTCGGCGATGAATTCCGGGATGGCGGAAACGGCGGTGGAGAGGATGGCGAGGCGCTGGCTCGCCGCCTCCATTAGCACGTTGGGCAGGCCGTCGCGGTCGCCGTCGCCGGCCACCACGCTGGTCAGCACGAACAGGTCGGCATGGCGCAGCGCCTGGATCACCGTCGCCTGGTCCTGGGCGCCGCGCCACTCGATGCGGTCCGACACCCCCAGCCGCTCGGCCTGGGCGCGCAGGGCCTGCTTGAGGTCGCCGGAGCCGATATGGACCAGCCGCCAGTGCAGCCCGTCCGGCAGCGTCGCCAGCGCGTCGAGCAGCCGGTCATAGCCCTTCTTCTCCACCAGCCGGCCGACCGACAGGATCTCCACCGCGCGGTCGGCGCTGGAACCGTCTCGGGCGGGGGCGTCGCCGCGGTCCGGCGGGGCGGGGAAGCGCGAGAGGTCGAGGCCGTGATAGACGAGGTCGATGCGGGACGGGTCGGCGGCCAGCCCACGCAGATGTGCGGCGCCGACGGCGGTGCAGGTGGCGCCGAAGCGGGCGTCGGCCAGCTTCTCGCGCTTCTCCCACTCCGGTGTCGTCCAGATGTCCTTGGCATGGGCGGAAAAGCCCCAGCCGATGCCGCGGATCGCGGCGGCATAGCGCCCGACCGAGGCCGGCGTGTGCAGGAAATGGGTGTAGAGGAAGGGCACGTCGGCCGGCAGTTCCGCTGCCAGCACCAGCGCCTGCCCGAAGCGGCGTCCGCGGTTGGCGGTGCGGTCGCGCCTGAGGTCGCGCAGCCACCCCGCCGCGGTGCGCAGCAGGCCGGCCGGGTGGCGCAGGATCAGGCAGCCGAGCGCGCGCAGCACGCGGGCCGGCTCGTCGCGCAGATATTCCGGCAGGTAATGGACCGGGGCGGTGATGCGGTCGTGCAGGGCGTGGCGGCGGCTGTCGGTGGGGTGGCGCAGCGACCAGATCGCCAGATCGATGCCGCGCTGCTGGAGGGCCAGAAGCTCCTGCGCGATGAAGGTCTCCGACAGGCGGGGATAGCCCTTCACCACCACGGCGATTTTCAGCGGCACGGCTTTCGAAACCATGGAGGACGACGTCCGGCCGTCCGTTCCCTTGTCGGTCATGCGCGCTTGCCTGCCATGGCGCGGGACAGCCGTTCCGCCGCCCGGCGGATCGGGGTGACGGGGGTGGTGCGCGGGAGCACCGAGTCGGCCGCCAGCACCTCGCGCGTCAGATCGACGATGCGCTCCAACCCGCCGAGCAGGCCGGGAAGCGGGCTGGCCGAGGGCGGCGGCTGGCCCGGCAGGGCGCGGATGGCGTCGGCCATCGCCCGCGGGTCGGCGCCGTCGCGGTCGCTGTCCAGCGTGCGCAGCAGGCCCAGGGCCTCCGCCGCCTCGGCGCGGATGCGCTGTTCCAGCCGGGGGCGGGTGCGCGGGGCCAGCACCGACGGCTTGTCGAAGGACAGGATCTCGCAGAAGGTGTTGTAGCCGCCCATCGCCACCACGCCGACCGCGCCGGCATAAAGATCCTCCATGCGGGAATGGAAGTTGATGGTCTCCACCCTGCCCTTCAGCTGGCGGATGCGGGCGGCGAATTCCTGGCGGCGGGCATCCTCCAGGAAGGGGCCGTAGACGATCAGGGCGCGGGGGGAGAGGTCCGGATCGCTCTCGTAGGCGGCGATGGTCCAGTCGACCAGGGCCGCCCCGTCGCCGCCGCCGCCCGGCGTCACCAGCACGTAGGGGCCCGTCATCGGGCTGTCCGCGGCCTGGACGGCGCCGCCGCCCTCCGTCGGCTCGCGCTTCAGATAGCCGGTGTAGCGCAGCCGCGCCGCGATCTCCGCCGGCAAGTCGAGACCGTCGAGCGGGCGGTAGACCTCCGGCAGGCCGTAGATCCAGAGCTGGTCGTAATAGCGTTCGATGGCGGCGACCGCCTCCTTGCGCTCCCACTCCGGCTGGAGAGCCTCGGGCGCGTCCAGCACGTCGCGCAGGCCCAGCACGATGCGGGTGTTGCCGCTGGCCCGCATCTCGTCCAGCGCCGGCAGGAATTCGCCGTGCAGGCCGGTCGGCTCCTTGTCGACGATGGCCAGCGTCGGGCGGAAGGCGCGGGCGGTGGCCCGGATGATCTCCGCCCGGATCGCGGTGGTCTCCTCGATGGGCAGGCCGAGGTTGCGGGCGGTGTAGCCGCCGTCGGGCTGCTTCACCACGCCGGGCAGCCGCACATGGTCGACCCGCTCCGGAAAGTCGAAGCGGCCGGCGACCGGCGAGCCGGTGAGGATCAGCGCGGAAGCGTCGGGAAAGGCCGACACCAGGGCCTGGGCAATCGTCCGCGACCGCCGCAGATGGCCGAGCCCGAAGGTGTCATGGCTGTAGAGCAGGATGCGCGGCGGCGTCCGGTCGGGATGGAGGGACCGAAGGGGCGGCTGTGGCTGGTGCATGCTCGGACACTCCGCTTCAGCAATGCTTCGGAACCGACAATCCGTCGCGGAACAGATCGCTGTGCTTGTCTTTGGAACCGGTTCGGCGCCGGTGGTTGCGGGGTCGTCCAGGCACCGGCGGCGAAGCTCCAGCCTGGAGAGAACCCCTCACATGGATTTTGCCGCGCATCAATATGACTTCCGACCGGGTAAGAGCAACGCATCTATGCGCTGTGATATATATGAGCGCCGGACAGGCCGCCAGCCGGCGTCCAGCGGCGATGACGGGTCAGTCGCCATGATAGGGATCCAGGGCGTCGCGCAGGCCGTCGCCGAAGAAGTTGAAGGACAAGACTACCAGGATCACCGGCAGCATCGGCAATGACACCCAAGGATAGGTTTCCACCGCCATAAGGTTCTGGGCGTCGTTCAGCATCACCCCCCAGCTGGTGGCCGGCGGGCGCAGGCCCAGCCCCAGGAAGGACAGCGCCGTTTCGCCGAGGATCATCGCCGGGATCGACAGGGTGGCGCTGGCGAGCAGGTGGCTGGCGAAGTTGGGCAGCAGGTGGCGGCGGATGATGCGCGCCGGGCTGGCCCCCATCAGCTCCGCCGCCATGACGAAATCCTCCTCGCGCAGAGCCAGGAAGCGGGAGCGCACGGCGCGGGCCAGCGAGGGCCAGTCGAGCAGGCCGAGGATGACGGAGATGCAGAGGAACACCGTCACCGGAGACCATTGCGCCGGCACCGCGGCGGACAGCGCCAGCCACAGCGGCAGCTCCGGCAGGGATTTCAGGATTTCCGACAGGCGCTGCACCCCGGCGTCGATCCAGCCGCCGAAATAGCCGGCCATGCCGCCCAGCGTGATGCCGATGGCGAAGGACACCGCGATGCCGAGCAGCCCGACGGTCAGCGACAGCTGCGCCCCGATGGCGAGGCGCGAGAGCATGTCGCGGCCCAGCCGGTCGGTGCCCAAGAGATGCAGCGAGGCCCCCAGCGGCGGGCAGACCAGCCGGACCCGCGATTCGACCAGACCGAGGAAGCGGTAGGGCGCGCCGGGGCAGAGGAATTGCAGCGGCATCGGCCGGTTCACGTCGGTCTCGTAGCGCCAGCGATAGTCCTTCAGGTCGGGCCGCCCGGTGGTCGGATAGACGAAGGGGCCGATGAACTGGCCCTCGTGGAACAGGTGGACGCCCTGGGGCGGGGCGTAGAGATGCTCCACGTCGCGCTCGTTGGCGCTGTAGGGCACCAGGAAATCGACGAAGGGCAGGCTGAGATAGGACAGGCCCAGGAACAGCGCCCCCAGCACCGCCAGCCGGTGGCGCAAAAAACGGCGCAGCATCAGCCGCCCGGTCGAGGCGTTGGCGTCGAAGCGGGTGGCCGGCGCGTCGGCCGCGGCCGGATCGGGATAGGGCCGGTCGTCGACGTAATGCTTCCAACTGCCGCCCGTGCCGCCGCCCGTGCCGCCGCCCGTGCCGCCGCCCGTGACCGGAGCCTTCCTGCCCTCGCCGTTCATGCCCCCTTCCTTCATGCCCCTTTCTTTCATGATTGGGCCTTCCTCGCCTTGCCCAGGCGGATGCGGGGGTCGAGCAGGGCGAGCGCGATGTCGGAGACCAGCATGCCGACCAGCACCAAGAGCGAGATGAACATCAGGATGAAGCCGGACAGGAAGATGTCCTGCGCCCGCAGCGCCTCCAGCAGGGCCGGGCCGATGGTCGGCAGGCTGAGCACGACGGAGATCAGCACCGATCCCGACACCAGCGAGGGCAGAAGCGAGCCGATGTCGGAGACGAAGGGGTTCAGCGCCATGCGCAGCGGATAGCGGGTCAGCCGGCGCAGCGGCGGCACGCCCTTGGCCTTGGCGGTGACGACATAGGGCTTGCCCAGCTCGTCCAGCAGGTTGGCGCGCAGGCGCCGCACCATGGCGGCGGTGCCGGACAGGCCGATGACGATGGTCGGGATGATCAGGTGTTCCAGCACCGAGCCGGCCTTGGCCCAACTGAGCGGCTGGTCCTCGTACTGGGCATCCACCAGCCCGCCGATGGGCAGGCCCAGCCATTTCTGGCCGTAATAGAGCAGGATCAGCGCCAGCAGGAAGTTGGGCGTCGCCAGCCCGATATAGCCGACGGCGGCGGCGAGGTAATCGACCCAGCTGTTGGCGCGGATCGCCGCCAGCGCCCCCAGCGGGAAGGACACCAGATAGACGAACAGCACGGCGGCGAGGTTGAGGATGACGGTGAACCACAGCGTCTCCCCCACCACCGCGGCCACCGGCTTGTTGAACTCGAAGGACCAGCCGAGATCGCCCTGGAGCAGGCCGTGGAAGCCGTTCGGCCCCGGCCAGACGCCGATCCAGATCAGGTACTGTTCGGCCAGCGGGCGGTCGAGCGCATATTCGTGGCGCAGGAACTCCGCCTTCGCCAGCCCGGCCTCCTGGCCGGTGGCGCGCAGCTCGGCGATCTGGTTGGACAGGTAATCGCCGGGCGGCAGGTTGATGACGGTGAAGATCAGCATCGACACCACGAACAGCGTCGGCACCATCACCAGCAACCGGTGCAGGATGAAGCGCAGCATGGCCGTCAATCCTCCCCGCGGTGGATGCCGACCGGCTCGGGATCGGCCGGGCGGGCGTCGGTGAAATAGAACTCGTCGGGCCGGTAGACGCCGAGATAGGCGCCGGGATCCCACAGCCACAGCCCCTTGTCGGGGACGTTGCGCAGGCGGTTCGATACCGCGATGGGCTGCGGCGTCTTCGACACCACGCCGATGGCGTAGATCTGGTCGGCATGGATGTCGAGCAGGGCCGACCACAGGGCGCGGCGCTCGGTCTCGTCGGTGGTGTGGCGCCAGCGCCGGGCGATGTCCATCAGCTCCTGCGGGATCGGCATGTCGATGGGTTCGCCGGCGCTGCCGGAGGTCTGGTAATACTGCCCCCATTTCGGCCAGCTGAAATTCTCCTGCGTCATCGGGGCCAGCTCCTCCGGACTGCTGTCGGGGTCGGGGATGCCGTTGTCCCAGCCGCCCCACACCGCCATCATCGTCTGGCCGGCATAGACCCGGTTGCGCAGCACGTCGCGGTCGACCGTGCGCATCAGCAGCCGCACGCCGATGTCGCGCCAGGTCTCCGCGATGATCTGCATCGCGTCGGAGATCTCCGGCTTCTCGCCCGACGTCTCGACGATCACCTCCAGCGGGCGGCCGTCCGGCAGCTCGCGGTACAGCTCGCCGCGTTTGCGCTTCAGCCCGATCTCGTCCAGCAGGGCCGACGCCTGTTTCGGGTCGTAGCCGGTCCACACCCCCTTGCGTTCCGGCTTGAACAGCGGGCTGCCCGGCAGCACGTCGACGCCGCTTTCCTGCGCCAGCCCGAAGAAGAGCGAGCGGTTGACGATGCGGCGGTCGATCGCCATCGACAGGGCGCGGCGGAAGCGCACGTCACGCAGCAGGGTGCGCCAGACCGGGTCGTTGTAGTTCAGGTTGGGGTAGAGGGCGATTTCCGCCGCCTTGCCCTCCGGCCACAGCAGGGTGCGGTAGTCGGCCTGCCTCTCCCCCGACACCAGCACCGGCACCTGCGAGAAGGTCAGCCCCTCGGCCTGGAGGTCGGCCTTGCCGGTGGCGACCTGGGCCGGGATCAGCCCGCCGCCCATCACCGTCACGTCCAGCCCGTCGGCATAGGGAAGCTGTACGCCGCGCCGGTCGAAGCGGTGGTAATAGGGGTTGCGCTGGAACAGCAGGTGGTTGCCGGTGCCCTTCGAGATCGCCATCCAGGGCTGGAGCGTCGGCTGGTCCGGGTTCTCCATCCGGAACATGTCGTCCAGCGCGTTGTGCAGGGCCGCCCAGTTGCGGACCTTGTATTTGGCGAGCAGCGGCGCCAGCTCCGCCTCGCTGGTGTAGCGGGCGTGGTAACGTTTCAGGTAATGGGCCGGCCGGTAGATGAAGGGCGGCCGGGCGGCGGCCAGGGTCGGCAGGAAATAGGGGTTCGGCTCGTCCCAGTGGAAGCGGGCGGTGACGGCGTCGGGGAAGCTGACCTGCGGCGGCTTGCCGTCCACCAGCATGAAGCGCGGCGGGCCGGACGGCGACAGCATCGGGTTGTTGGCGATGTCCTCCCACCAGTAGCGGATGTCGTCGCTGGTGAAGGGGGCGCCGTCGGACCAGCGGTGGCCGGCTCGCAGGGTCAGGGTGAAGTCGCGGCCGTCGACGACCTGCACGTCCTTCAGGATGTCGGGCACGATCTCGCGCTTGGCGGTGTAGCCGACCAGCCGGGCATAGCCGTAGAGCACGGCGATGCGGCTGTTGCGCCGCTGGGTGATGAAGGTGCGGATCCAGCCGCCGGACAGGCCGAGGTCGCGGCCCTTGCCCTCCACATCGACGATCAGCGGCTCGTCCGGCATGCGCTGGCGGACGGGGGGGATGAGGCCGTAGCGCACCTGATCGCGCAGCATCGGCGGATCCTGCGGCGTGAAGGCGGCGGCGGGGGTGGCGAGGAGGAGGAGGAGGGTGACGAGGGTGAGGAGTGCGATCAATCCGGGCTTTTCCCCTCTCCCCCCCGGGGAGAGGGTCAGGGTGAGGGGGATGCATTGCAGGAGCTTTGTGAAAGGGCCGCCGCGCGTCCCCCTCACCCACCCCGCCGCTTTGCGGCGGGGCCCCCCCCTCTCCCCGGGGGGGAGAGGATGATTTTTCTCGGTGGGTTGAAAGAGCGTCCTCATGCCGCCCGCCTCACGAAATGGCCGGGGGCCGCTTCCACCAGGGGGGGCGGGGCGCCGTCGGGGGTGGGGCGGAAGGGTTCGGGCCACAGGTCGGGGCGGCCGGCGCCCAAGGCTACGGTGGCGACGTCGATGGGACGGTTCACGTCCGGCTCCGGCGAGGCGGCGATCAGCGCGCGGGTGTAGGGGTGCAGCGGGGCGGAGAACAGGATGGCGGGCGGCGCCTCCTCCATCACCCGGCCGGCGCGCATCACCGCGACACGGTCGGCCAGCCGCGCCACCACCGCCAGATCGTGCGAGATGAACATCAGGCTGAGGCCAAGACGCTGCTTGATCGATTCCAGAAGGTCGAGCACCTGCGCCTGGACCGACACGTCGAGCGCTGAGGTCGGCTCGTCGCAGATCAGCAGCTGCGGGTCGAGCGCCAGGGCGCGGGCGATGCCGATGCGCTGGCGCTGGCCGCCGGAGAAGGCGTGCGGATAGCGGTTGGCCCAGGCGGGGTCGAGCCCGACCTGCGCCATCAGCGCCCGCACCCGCTCGCGGCCCTCGCCGCGGCCGCAGACGCCGTGGATCGCCAGCGGCTCGGCGATGATCTCGCCGACGCTCATGCGGGGGCTGAGCGAGGCGTAGGGGTCCTGGAACACCATCTGGGCCCGGCGGCGGTAGGCGGTCAGCTCCGGCCCGGCGGCGGAAAGGAGGTCGAGCGGCGGTTCGCCGGCGGATGCCCGGAACAGCAGGCGGCCACCGGGATCCGGCCGCTCCGCCAGCATGGCCAGCCGCGCCAGCGTCGTCTTGCCCGATCCTGACTCGCCGACGATGGCCAGCGTCTCGCCGCGGCCGACCGACAGGTCGACGCCGGCCAGCGCGCGGATGCGGACGTTGCCGCGCTCGTAGGTCTTGGCGACGCCGTGGAATTCCAGGATGGGGTCGTGCACGGCGCCGTTGCCTTGCGCGCAGACCGTCTCCGGGATGGAGGGGGCGGCGGCCATCAGCTTGCGGGTGTAGCCGTGCAGCGGCCGGCCGAGAACGTCGGCGCAGGCCCCCGATTCCATCACCCGGCCGGCGCGCATCACCACCACCGCGTCGGCCATGTTGGCGACGACGCCCAGATCGTGGGTGACCAGCAGCACCGCCATGCCGGTCTCGCCCTGCAACTCCTTGATCAGGGCCAGCACCTGGGCCTGGAGCGTGACGTCGAGCGCGGTGGTCGGCTCGTCGGCGATCAGCAGCTGCGGGCGGGCGACCATCGCCATGGCGATCATCGCGCGCTGGCGCAGGCCGCCCGACAGCTGGAACGGATAGGAGCGGAAGGCGCGGACCGGATCGGGAAAGCCCACCCGCTCGAACATGGCGAGGCAGCGCTCGCGGGCACCGGCCCGGTTGCAGTTGCCGTGCAGCCGCAGCACCTCCATCGTCTGGTCGCCGATGGTGTGCAGCGGCGACAGCGCGCTCATCGGTTCCTGGAAGATCATCGAGATGCGGCTGCCGCGGATGTCGCGCAGGCGGGCCGGCGACAGGCGCAGCAGGTCGACCGCCTCGTCTCCCGCCTCGGCCCCTGGGCCGAACAGGATCGAGCCGCCGATGACCGTCGCCCCGCGCGGCAGGATGCCGAGGATGCTGCGGCAGGTCAGCGTCTTGCCCGATCCGGACTCGCCGACCAGCGCCACGCTCTGCCCGGCGCCGATGGAGAAGCCGACGCCGTCGACCACCGGATGGGGGGCGTTGCGGAAGCGGATCGTCAGGCCCTCAACCTTCAGCATCGGCGCGTCTCCAGGCTCATCGATCCTTGCCTCACCCCTCACCCTTCCCAGGCTCCGCCTGGGCCCCTTCCCTCTCCCGGGGCGGGAGAGGGATTTGGAGAGCCGGAGGCGGGACGGCCGGGGCTTCGCTGGTCAGGCGCTTGCCGATCTGCTGGATCACCCGCATCGGCAGGTCCGGCACCGACGACAGCAGGCGCAGCATGGTCGGCCCGTCCAGCCGCAGCAGCCGCAGGTCGGTGCGGGCGCGGATGGTGGAGAAGCGCCGGACGCCGGCCAGAAGCTCCAGCTCGCCGATCACCTCCGGCGGCTTGATGTAGGCGATGTGCAGCGGCGGCTGGCCATCCGGCATCAGCCGCACCAGCTCCGCCTCGCCTTCCGCCAGGACGAAGGCGAATTCCGACTGTTCGCCGCTGCGGTAGATGAAGTCGCCGGCCGCGACCGTGCGCCATTCCGACGCCGCCAGCAGCCGGCGCAGCACCGTTTCCGGCAGGTCGGAGAAGACGGGAGAGCGCGACAGCAGGCGCAGCGCCGGCTCGTCGGTGCCCTCCCCGTCTCCCGGCGCGGTGTCCTCGTCCTGGTCGGCGCCGTTCTGGCCGCGCCGGACCAGCCGGCCATCCTCCAGGTCGTAGAGCGCGTCGAAGGCGGGGTCGTCGGAAATCCGCTCCTCCAGCACGATCAGCGTCATGGTCGGCAGCAGTTTCTTCATGGCCTGGAAGATGCGCAGCCGCTCTTCCGGATCGTAGCTGTTCAGAGCCTGATAGATGACGAAGATGTCGGGTTTCTTCATCAGGCCGCGGATCAGCTGCACGCGCTGGCGCACGCTGATCGGCAGCAGCGAGCCGCCGATGCCGACCTCGCCCAGCGCCACCAGGATCAGCACGAAGGCCCGCGCGTCGGTCCGTTCCAGCGCCTCGTCCACCAATGCCCGCAGCTTGGTGATGGCGCGCGGATCCTCGGTGGTGATGCGGCCGAACAGAAGGTTGTCCATCACGTTCAGGCGCGGGTGGTAAAGGTCGGGATCGAAGACGGCGACCTTGTCGCGCAGCTCGTGCGGCATGTCGTCCAGCAGGCGGCGGCGGACCGCCATGATCGCCTCGCGCTCCTGCGGCGGGATGTAATCCATGCCGTCGCGCTTGGGCACGATCATCAGGAACATCGTGGCGAACAGCAGCGTGTCGGCCTCCTGATGGCGGCGCTGCGGCCGTTCGGACCGGCGCTTCAGCCGGGTGACCGCCTCCACCAGCTCCTCGAACAGGGCGTCGTCGATGTGCGGATAGCGCATGATCATGACGTCGCCGTCGTCGCTGTCGCGATAGACGCCGACCACCCGCATGGCGAAGCGGCGGCCGGTGCGCACCGCGGCGTCCCACAGCCCGTGCTCCTCCATCAGGCCGCGGACGGTGGGGTTGCAGACCATGCGGGCGACCGTCAGCCGCTTGCCGTCGGGCAGGCCGAACAGCATGTTCTCGGCGAGGCTGGCATAGGGGTTGAAGCGGTCGCGCTCGAAGCGGGCCAGCAGCGTGTCCATCCCGCGTTCGCTGATGGCGTCGCGCAGCCAGTGGCGGGCGCGCAGCAGCGGCTGGGCGACGAAGGGGTAATCGTCGGGGTCGAACACCTCGCGCAGGCCGCGCTGGTAGACCGCGCCCTCGCCGCCGGTGGCGGCCAGGCACTGCATGAACCAGGGGCGCAGGCTGGTCCAGTCGGTGGCGCCGATCATGGCGAAATCGGTCCAGATCCCATCCATGCTGTCGGTGGAATTGCCCGACGCCTCGGCCTCGACGATCTCGCGGCGGCGGGCCGGGGTCATGCTGTCCGGGTCGTCGGCCGGCGGGCGGTGGCGCAGGCCGTAGGTGATGTTCTGCATCATGCTGCCGGTGAACATGCGCGGCTCCGGGCTGGCATAGGCCATGCGGCGGCCCAGCAGATCCAGCGGCAGCTCGTCCAGCGTGCGGTCGCCGATGGCGATCCGGCCGGAGGTCGGCGGCGACAGCCGCACCAGCACCTCGGCCAGGCGGCGCAGCGCCAGCGCGTTCGTGCCGGCGATGCCGACGATGGCGCCCGGCGGCACCTCCAGCGACAGGCGTTGCAGCATGCGGTCGCCGTATTCGTTGGCCCAGGTCACCGCCTCCAGCCGCAGCGGGGCCTTCAGGTCGGTCGGGGTGGCGGGCGTCGGCGTGGCCCAGTCGAACAGGAAGGGGGGAGAGAACTGCTCGGCGATCTGCTCGTACTTGATCTGGGCGTCGATCATGTTCTGGTAATAGTCGAGCAGCTCCTTCCAGGGCGCCGTCAGGTCCTTGAAGGCGGAGAGTGCGGCCACCAGGGCACCGATGGTCATGTTGCCTTGCAGGACCAGATAGCCGCCGATGGAGAACAGGAAGAAGGGCGTGATCTGATTGATGAAGTTGTTCAGAAACTTGACGAAATACTTGCGCTTGTAGATCTCAAGCCTGATCCAGTAGATGCTGCCGAGGAACTGCGAGAATTCGGCCAGCACGTAGCGGACGGTGCCGTTGACGCGGACCTCGCGGATGTTCTCGACGCTTTCGCCGATGCGTTCGGACAGCTGGCGGACCTTGCGCACCCGCTCCTTGCCCAGCAGCTTCACCTTCAGCTGGAGCTTCGGGATGATGTAGGCCTGCACCGGGATGAGGGCGACCGACACCAGACCGATGGTCGGCTGCTGGATGAACAGGAACAGCAGGATGGTGAGCATCGTGCCGCCCTGGTAGAGCGGCTGGGCGAAGGAGTCGCCGATGAAGCCGGCCAGCGGTTCGGTCTCCGACGCGACGGTGGAGATCAGCTCTCCCTGGCTGACCTTGGAGAAATGCGGCAGCGGGAAGCGCAGCATGCGGTCGAGCAGGATGAAGCGCAGGCGCCGCACCTGCCGTTCGCCGACCACGCCCTTGAAGGTGTTGATCCGCATCTTGAAGGCGCCGTTGGCGAGCACCAGCGCCAGGAAGGTGAAGCACAGCACCAGGAGGTAGGTCACCGGCCCCATGGCGACGCCGAGGATCTCGCGTTCCGGCTGGGGGTCCGACAGGGCCCGGTTGATGATGATCTTCGGCAGTTCCAGCGAGGCGTAGAGCACCGGGAAGGAGGCGACCGTCAACAGGGCGAGCAGGATCTGCTGCCGCCCGCTGTGCTTCCAAATGAACTGAAAAATGTTGCGGTTCATCAATGGCCTTCAGCGTCGCGGCCTTCAGCGTCGCAGCCGTCGCCGGCCGCCCCTGTCATGCTGCGGAGGATGAGGGGAAATAAATTGGCGTGGCCCGGTCCGTTTTCCAACGGCGCTTTTGCCATCCTCCCCGCTTCGCTCAGCTTTCCACCCTCCAGGCATGGTAGGTCCAGCGCTCGTCGGGCGGCAGGTCGAGCCGGGTCCAGTTGGGCCGGTCCAGCGGCCGGTCGGACAGCACGACGCCGCCGGGCAGCACCAGCGCATCGATCAGCGGCGCCAGCCACGCCGCCTGCGCGGCGTCATGGTTGCGGTCGGTGCTGCCGAAATCGGCATGGGCCAGCCGGGCGCAGCGGCCGAACCGCTCCGCCGCCGCCGGCATGGTTTCCTTGAAATCGCCGACGAACAGGCGGTCCTCGTCGGGCGTCAGTTCCGGCGGCACGCGGACCCACATGTCGAAGACCAGGATGTCGCGCGGCGGGAACAGGTGGCGCAGATGGTCGAAGGTGCGGCCCTTGCCCAGGCCGACTTCCAGCACCAGACCGTCGCGGCCGGCGACGGCACGCTCCGCCCAGGCCAGCGCGTCGCGCTGCACCGTCATGCGGTCGATCATCCGGTCGAGCAGCGACCGGCTTTCCCCACCATTGCCAACATCGCCATTGCCAACACCGGCCGCCATCGGCCCCACTCCCCTTGCCAAGCGCCCGAATGGCACGGGTGCAGTGTGGAAGTCCGCGCGCGCGCCGTCGAGACAAATTGTCGCGTGATCGGGAGCCGGCGGCGGTCCTGTCGCCCTGCCCTGCTTCAGGGACGGCCCTTTCAGGGACGGTTGGGGTCGAAGCGCTTCGCCAGCCCCTGCCAGCAGCGGTAATAATCGTGCTGCAACTCCGCGGTTTCCAGTGCGTGCCGCGTCGGACGGATCACCGCACGGGTTTCGACCATGAAGGCCATGGTGTCGGCGACCCGCTGCGGCCGGCTGGTGTCGGCGGATGTCGCCTTGGCGAAGGTCTCGGCATCGGGGCCGTGGCCGCTCATGCAGTTGTGCAAGGACGCACCGCCGGGCAGGAAGCCCTCCTCCTTCGCGTCGTAGACGCCATGGATCAGGCCCATGAACTCGCTGGCGACGTTGCGGTGGAACCAGGGCGGACGGAAGGTGTCCTCCTGCACCAGCCAGCGCGGCGGGAAGATGACGAAGTCGATGCTGTCGACGCCGGGGGTGTCGCTGGGCGAGTGCAGCACCAGGAAGATCGACGGGTCGGGATGGTCGAAGCCGATCGAGCCGATGGTGTTGAAGCGGCGCAGATCGTATTTGCAGGGCGCGTGGTTGCCGTGCCACGCCACCACGTCCAGCGGCGAATGGTCGATGCGGGCGGTCCACAGAGCGCCGTCGAACTTCGCCACCAGTTCGAAGTCGCCGTCGACATCCTCGTACCAGGCGTCGGGCGTCAGGAAGTCGCGCGGGTTGGCAAGGCCGTTGGAGCCGATGGGGCCGAGATCCGGCAGGCGGAACGGCGCGCCGAAATTCTCGCAGACATAGCCGCGGCCCTCGCCGTCCAGCAGTTCGACGCGGAACCGGATGCCGCGGGGGATCAGCGCGATCTCCTGCGGCTCGACCTCCAGCACGCCAAGCTCGGTGAACAGGCGCAGGCGGCCCTGCTGCGGCACGATCAGCAGCTCGCCGTCGGCATCGTAGAAGAAGCGGCCCTCCATCGACCGGTTGGCGGTGTAGAGATGGATGCCGCAGCCGGTCTGCGCCTGCGGCCCGCCGTTGCCGCCCATGGTGACGAGGCCGGCGACGAAGTCGGTGGGGGCGTCCGGCATCGGCGGCGGGTTCCAGCGCAGCTGGGTCGGCGGCGCCGGCACCTCGTCGAAGCGGCTGGTCAGGCGGCCGGACTCCAGCGGGCGGAAGGGTTCGTGCACCACCGCCGGGCGGATGCGGTAGAGCCAGGAGCGCCGGTTGTGGGCGCGCGGCGCGGTGAAGGCGGTGCCGCTGATCTGTTCGGCATAGAGGCCGTAGGGCGGGCGCTGCGGCGAGTTGCGGCCGACGGGCAAGGCGCCGGGCAACGCCTCGGTCGCGAATTCGTTGCCGAAGCCGGACCGGTAGGTGAATGCGGAGGACGTCATGCGGGCTGCTCCCTTCTGCGAGGAGCGCCGGCGACAGGCGCCGGGCGCGACCATTTGCCGCTGATATAGTTTCTTTTGAAACTATGCGCCAGGGGAAAATGGGGGGTGCCGCTGCGGACGCCCCCTCCCCTCAGTTCATCGGGCGGTCGGGCAGGTCCAGCAGGAAGTCGCCGCCTTCGTCGTAGCCGGCGGTGCGGATCACGCCGTATTGCGGAGTCTGCGGCGCCTCGCTGGTCACGTCCTGGCGGACCTCCTGATAGAGGGCGTAGCCACTGCTGTCCTTCGGCAGGCCGAGCACCCGCGTCTTCAGCGCCACCGCGAAGGGGGAATTCACCTCGCCGTCGGCGACCGGCTCGTCGCCGCCCGACGACAGGGCCATGACCGAGCGGCGCTGCCGGATCTCCGTCTCGCTGGCGAGGCGGCTGGCATCGACCTTCTGCTCCTTGGTGAAGGCGCCGGAATAGCAGCTGTCGGACACCACCATCACATGCTTGGCCGGCATGCGGCTGAGGAAGCGGCCGATGTCGTTGTTCGACACCCAGTTGCGGGCGCTGGTCGTCTCCGCATCGGCCGGCAGCCAGTAGCCGGTGCCGGTCTCCGCCAGCTCATAGCCGTGGCCGGCGTAATAGACCATCACCTGATCCTGCTCGCCGACCTCGCGGCCGAGCTTGCGCAGCGCCTCGCCGATCTGCGCCTTGGTCGGGTTGCGCAGCACCCGCGTCTCGTAGCCGAGATGGTCGTTCAGCGCCTTGCCCACCGCCTTGATGTCGGCGCCGGGCGTGGCGAGCGCCGGGATGGCGCCGTCGCGGTAGCTGTCGACGGCGATCATCAGGGCGATCTTGCGCGGCTTCGGCGGGGCGGCCGGGTCGGGAGCGGCAGTGGCGCTGTCGATGGCGATGCGCTGCTCCGTCGTCTTGCCGTCCTCGTCGGTCATGGTCAGGGTGGCTTCCTTCGCCCCCGGCTCCACCGGGATGCTGGTGCGGAACTGGCCCTGTTCGTCGATGAAGACCCAGCGGCCGTTCACCCGTGCTTCGGCCAGATTGGCGCTGTCGGCGACGACGCCGCGGAGCGTCATGGTGCCGCCGCGGGTTCGGCCGCCCTGCGCCTGCCGCAGGCTGGGCAGTGCCGAGGCGGCGGACGCGCGGCCGAGCATGTCCGCCGCCGCCGGGTTCGCCACCAGCTGGCGCAGCGCGCCGGAGAAGGCCTGGGTGCGCTGTTCGCGCTCCACCCGCTGCACCATGGCGAGGTAGGTGCGGGCGACCTGGGGCGGCAGGCTGGCCTGCGCCGCCGCGGCGCGCACCTGGGCGTAGCCGCCGGGCTGGCCCGACGCGCTGTTCTGCAGGATGCCGCCGACGCGCGCCGCCACCGGATCGCTGCTGGCGGTCAGCCCGCCGATCAGGGTGGCCACCGGCACGCTGGCCAGCACCGCGCGCTGCTCGGCCAGCGACAGGCCGCCGCTCGCCAGCGCCGACACCGCCTGGACCATGCCGCCGTTGCCGGCCGCCTGGATGAGGGAGACGGCCGCCGCTTGCACCTGCGGGGAGGCCAGAAGCTGCGGCCCCGGCTGCGACAGGGTGGCGCCGGAGGAGTAGGCCGCCGCCGCGTCCGCCGTGAAGGAGACCGAACGGCCGGAGGCGAGCACCACCGTCGCCGGGCCCGGCGGCGGCGGCGGCGAGGCCGGGGCGCCGTTGGACGGGGTGTTGTTGGAGGCGGAACTGCCGCCAGGGGACTGGGTGCCCTGCCCTTCCGCGGTCTGGGACGCGGTTTGGCTGGCCGTGCCCTGGCTGGCCGTGCCCTGTTCCAGCGTCGCCAGCAGGGTCTGCGGCGTGGCCGCGCCCGCTTTGGCTCCGGTGGCCGTGGTGCCAGTCGCGCCGGTGCCGGTCGTTGCCGGGTTCGTGGCGATCTGGGCCACCGTTTGCAGCGCCGCCTGCACGGGGCTGGAGGCGGACGCGGCGGACTGGCTGCCGGCCGTCGCGGTGGTCGTGGTGGTGGTTTCTGTCCCCGGGGGCGCAGCGTCCGTCGTTCCCGTGCCTGTCGGTCCCGTACCCGTGGTGCCGGTCCCGGACGTGTCCGTCCCGGTCCCCGTTGACGGGGTGGTGGTGGTCGGCGTCGTCGGCGTGCTGGTGGACGGCGTATCGGTTCCGCCACCGCTGCCGGTGTCGGTGCCCGGACTGGTGGGCGTCGTCGGCGTTGTCGGCGTCGGGTCCGTCACCGGCGGCGTCACCGGCGGCGGAGGCGGTGGTGGGGGCGGAGGAGGCGGAGGAGGTGGCGGTGGCGGCGGCGGGGGCGGGGGCGGGGGCGGCGCCGGCGTGCTGCTGATCGTCACGGCGCCGTTCCTGTACAGGGCCGAGGCGGTGCCGTGGGGGCCGGCGGTTCCGGCGGTGCCTTGCAGGGTCACCTCTCCGGCGGCGGCGACGATCTGGATGTTGCCGTTGTTCTCGGCGTCCAGCCCGATGCCGGCGACCTCGAAATCGGCCCAGGACGCGCCGCCCTTGCCGGCGATGGAGACGCCGCCGGACGACAGCAGCCCCACCCTGCCCTGGAGCATGACGCCCCAGGACTCGATGGAGTCCGCTTCGCTGGCGTCGCCGTCGATCAGGATGGCGTCGGGGGCGGTGGAGCCCGCCGTGACGGTCGGCCCGCCCTGGTCGTTGCTTTCGATCAGCACGCCGGCGTTGCGCGTGTCGGACTGGGAGGTCGTCTTGCCATGGATGGCGATCTTGCCGGTGGCGGCGCCGATGGTCGAACCGCCGTTGATCAGGACGCCGTGGGTGCCGTTGCTGTACCCCTCGCCCTCGCCGCGGATCGAGATGGAGCCGCGCCCGGTGTAGAGCGAGCTGTTGGCGATCGACACGCCGGCCCAGTCGCCATAGTCGGCCTTGGCCGCCATGCCCGCCGGATCGCTGCCGCCGCCCAGGACGATGTCGCCGCCGGCGGTCGCGATGCTGCTGCTGCCCAGGCTGATGGCGCCGCCATAGCCGCTGCGGTTGCTGTTCAGCGTGACCGGCCGGTCGGCGGCGACGATGTGGCTGTCCATCAGGGAGATGCCGGACCCCGCCCTGAGCGTCACGGCGCCGTCGGAGGTCAGGCTGCTGTCGTAATCCAGCACGAGGTTGCCGCCCGACTCCACCGTGATCGGGGCGTTGCCGTTGCGGATCACGGCGCCGCTCAGCTGGATGTCGCGGCTGGAGTTGGCGCCCGCCCTGATGGCGATGGCTCCGTTGCCCTGCACCGTGATGGAGGAGTCGTCGGTGACGCGGATCGCATCGTTGCCTTGGGAACTCTCGCCATGCCCCTCGGTGCCGGTGATGGAAACGGCGCCCCCCCCGGTCTGGAGCGTGGAGGCGGACAGCAGCACGCCGACATTGTCGCCGTAATACATGCCGTTGCCGCCCTCGCCGTTCAGCGTGATCAAGCCGCTCCCGGTGGTCAGCTGGCTGTCGTACAGCGCGATGCCGTGGTTGCCGTCACCGTTGTTCTCGCCGCCGTTGCCGTTGATCAGGATGGAGCCGGCGCCGGTCGAGACGATTGTGTCGTGGAACTCCACGCCGACCCGGTCGGAGCTGGGCGAAAAGCCGCCGGACATGCCGGTGGCGGGCTTCATCGCCGGGTTGGAACCGCCGCCGACGATGAAGGCGCCGCCATTGGTGGTGATGGCGATGGGCGACGTGCCGGAGGTCCCCGCCATCCGGACGATGCCGTTGCCGGTGCCGGTCGCGGCGTTCAGGGTGAGGTTCAGGGCACCTGCGGTGGACACAATGCTCTGGTTGACGACGATGTTGCGGTGGGCCTTCAGCGTCAGCGACGCGTCCCCGCCCGCTGACTTCGTGATCGCCTGATCGACCGTGATGTCGCCGGCATCGATCCCCGTCGATTCGGTTTGCAGCGTGACGCTGGTTCCGCCGTTCAGCGCGGTCTGGATGGTGTCGGCGGTGATGGTGCCGCCGGTCGCCGATACCGTGATGTCGGTCGGGTCGAGCAGCCAGAAGCCGCCAGCCACTATCCCCTGCCCTGCCCGCGCCCCGGCATCGACGCTGCCGCGCACATGCAGCGACAGCTTGCCCGACGTCTCGACGAAGCCGCCGTTGCCGCCGGCCGCACCGCCGCGGGCGGACACGGCGCCGTCGAAACGGGTGCTGCCCTCGGCCCACACCACCACCTTGCCGCCCTTGCCGTTGTCGGTGGCGTCGGCGGCGATGGTCGCGCCCTGCGCCACCACCGTCTCGATGGACGGCGGCACCGGCTTGCGCGCCGGGCGGATGGTGTAGCCGGCCAGCGCGGCGGCCGCCGCCCTGCCGCCCTGCACGTCGCCGCCGATCAGCACCTCCCCGCCCCCGGCGGGACCGGAAGCGGTGACGCGGGCGGTGGCGGTCAGCGCCGTGCGGTTGCCCGACACGGTGACGGAGCCGCCGGTTTGCCCCTTGCCGTTCTGGCCGGCGCCGCTGCCGCTGGCGTCGAGGCTGCCCGACACCTCCACATCGCCGCCGTCGCCGAGCAGGACGATGTCGCCGCCCTGCAGCTCCACCCGGCGGGCCTGGACGGTGCCGGACATGTTGACGACGCGGTCCATCAGCCCCTTGGCGGCGCTCGCCGTCATCTGCACCCGGCCGCCGTCGGCGAAGATCCTGCCGCTGTTGCTGACCAGCGCGTCCACCGGCTTGCCGTCGGCGCCGACCGGACGGGCGTCGGTTTTGGCGTCCATCGCGATGTTGATCTTCTGGTCGCCGAACAGGTCGACGACGAAGCGGCGGCCCGAGGCCAGCGTCACCTCGCCCATGCGGGCCTGGATGGTGCCGCGGTTGGCGACGCCGGGGGCGACCAGCGCCGCCAGACCGGCCTGGGCCACCGTGATCGTGCCCTCGTTCTCCACCGTCGCGGTGGAGCCGGCGTGGCCCTCGAAGTTGTAACGGCCGGCCATGAAGTCGGCGTTGCGGATGTCGTGGGTGGTGGCGACCAGCCCGCCGACATCGACCCGGGCGTTCGGGCCGAACAGGATGCCGTTGGGGTTGACCAGCCAGACCTGCCCATTCGCCGTCAGCCGCCCCAGGACCGCCGACGGATCGGAGCCGGTGACGCGGTTGAGGGTGATGGCGCCGGCGTCGGGCTGCTGGAAGTTGGTGTGCTCGCCCTCGGCGATGCCGAAGCGCTGCCAGTCGATCACCGCCTTCGGCGTCGACTGGATGATGTCGAGCCGGCCGGGAGCGGTCGCGTGGATGGTGGCCGCACCGTCGGTGACCACGCCGCCTTCCGGGTTGGCGCGTGCGGGGAGGGGCAGGGCGAGGAAGGCGGTCAGGATCGCCAGGCGCGCCGCCCCGGCCAGAGCCGTGCTGTGACACAATGCCGCCCGCCGCCGTGCACCGTCCCGGCGGACCGCCGTCCTGCCGTGCACATCCAACTCCCGCCCCGATCCCCGCATCACCGACCCAACCCCCAATGCCGCCCCCGACTCTTGCGGGAAGGCAATACGCTGTTCAAAACCCTGGAATGCGAAACATTTTAGCGACGGAGGGCAGGTACGGAAATCCCGAAAGTGGTGACAGATTGTTTCGTGCCGGCAACAGAGGCGGTTGGACCGGGGCAGGGGGAAGCGTTACCGGTAACGGAAATGAGGGCGAGGCGTTACCGGTAACGGCTTTGGTGGTACAGAGATCGCCTATTTCCATGGCGCAGGTGCCGCCTTTGCCCTTTCGGGGACCGGGACGATCCGCTAAGAAGAAGGCCATCAGACGACTGGCACGCGATGCAGGGGGAACAGATGGCCGATCCGACCGCCGTCGCCACAAGGAAATCCGCGGGCAAATCCACAGGTAAATCAACCGGCAGGTCGGCAACCCAGGGCGCTGACGGTACGGTAAACAAGGCTGCGCCGCTGCCCGCGCGCTGGGTGGTGTACAGTGCGCCGAAGGGCGGGACCGGCAAGACCACCAGCTGCAAGAACACCGCCGTGGCCGCGGCCAAGGACGGCATGCGGGTGGCGACGCTGGATTTCGATCCGCAGCGCACGCTGGGCCAGTGGCACGAGCTGCGCCGTCCGCACGATGTCGCGTCCATCGACCATTACGAAGGGACGCTGGACGACATCGAGGCGGCGCTCGCCCAGATCGATCCCAGCCGCTACGACGTGGTCTTCGTCGACACGCCGCCGTCGGTGGAGCTGTATCCGGAGGCGACCAAGATCCTGCTGCGCCGCGCCGATCTGGTGCTGGTGCCGACCGGGGTCGGCCGCTTCGACAAGATGAGCGTCATCCCCTGGATGGAGTTCCTGCGCGACTATGGCCGCCCCGCCGCCTTCCTGCTGAACCGGGTCAAGCGCCGGTCGGTCAGCCTGCGCGAGGCGAAGCTGGAGCTGGGCCGGGTTGGCCGGCTGGTGCCGCACGAGGTGCCGGACATCGAGGACATGCACCGGGTCGACGATGTCGGCTGCTCCATCGTCGATGTCGGCGCGGTGAATGGCGCCGACGAATGCCTGGGCGCCTGGTACTTCATCCGGCACGAGCTGGGGATCTGAACCCCAGGGGGGATTTGAACATGGCCAACGTGAAGTCCTTCATGAAGAAGGTGGCGGAGCAGGGCAAGGCCGCCCCGCCGCCGGATGCCAAGACCGAGGTAGCGTCTACCCCAGTGCATGGTGGGGGGCGGTCGGGGGCCGCCGTGGCGCCGTCGAAGGCGGACCGCCGGGCGTCGGACATCAGCGATGCTATCGTGCCCTGCCACACCCGGCAGGAATTCGCCCAGGAAATCCGCTATCACTGGAACCGCAGCCGCAAGGAGTTCCTGTCGATCGGCCGGTACCTGAACCGCGCCAAGGAAATCCTGCCGCACGGCGACTTCGAGGCGATGATCGAGAGCGACATGCCGTTCTCGGTCGAGACCGCCTTCCGCTTCCGCGCGGTGGCGGAGGCGGTGGACACCGGCCGGCTGTCGCTGGACGTTCTGCCGGGGGCGGAAAGCGTCGCCTACCAGATCGTCACCATGACGCCGGACGAGCTGGAACGCGCCAAGGCGCAGGGGCTGATCCGTCCCGACGTGACCCGCCGCCAGTTGATCGACTTCAAGCGCTCGCTGCGCCCGCCGAAGGACGTGACGCCGAACGACCGGCGCCGGCAGCTGCTGGCGGACTATGCCCGGCTGCGCGTCCGCATGGCGGAAATCCGCGACGAGCTGCGGCGCGACCATGGCATCGACCCGGAGCATGACGATCATGTCCGCTCCGGCCGGGCCGGCGTCACCATCGATGTGGAGGCGGAGGATATCGGGGCGGAAGCCGAGGACGACCGGCGGTAAAGCGGGCTGATCAGCCCGTAAATCCGGTTTTCAGTGGTTGTGCGAGGTGTGGGAGGCGGGGCTGTCGTCGCTGCGGCGCGACGGCGGGCTGCCGCTGCCCAGCAGGTTGGTCAGGGACCGGAAATCCCGCTGGAAATTGCTGAAGAAGTCGCCGTCGCCGCCGCGCGACGCCCGCGCGGACGAACCGGCCATGCTGTGGCTTTCCGGGCCGCCAAAGCTGCGGCCGCTGCTGCGGGCGCGGCGGTCCGGGGCTTTCGGCTTGCGTGACGGCGTGACCAGCGGCGGGGGAGGGGCCTCCGGCAGCGCCGCGGTTTCGGGCGCGCGGGCGAAGGCATCGCCGCACAGTCCGCGGTCGGAGGCCTGCTCCAGGCGGCCCGGATCGAGCAGCCAGCAGTCGAAGGCGTCCGTCTGCGGCTTCGACGGGGCGGGGGAGGGCAGGGGGGCGGCGGACTGCTGGTGGACCTCCTGGACCTCCGGTGCCGACAGCAGCGGTTCCGCCGCGGCTGGGACTGCCGCAGGCATGGCGAGCAGGGCCGCAAGTGCCGCCGCCATCACCGCTCCGCTGCCTCTTACCGTCCGGCCTTCGCCCGGCATCCTGCATCCTCTCGGCCGTCGCATCCGCGTCGCTTAACAGATAAACGCAAGAGAGCGCCTGTTCGTCCGCACGAAATGGGGGCGCTGCCCCGGAAGATGCGGTACCCCTTCGGATCAGGCTCTTTCGGCCGTACATCTCCCATTGGCGTGCGACTCAGGGGATGGCCCCCGTGCGCGGCGTTGTCGCAGGGGCGGGTTGGCGCTCTTGTCAGGCGGGCGGCTTGATGGGAGAGTCCGGCCGCTCATTCACCCTGCAAGAACGGACGGCGCGCCGGCGGACATGGCCGATTTCAACTGGAACGACCTGCGCTTTTTCCTGGCGGTGGCCCGGGCCGGCACGCTGACCACGGCGGCTCAGCGGCTGCGCGCCGACCACACCACGGTCAGCCGCCGCATCACCGCGCTGGAGGACGCGTTGCGCGTCACCCTGTTCGAACGGCGGCCCAGCGGCTTTACCCTGACGCCGCAGGGCGAGCGGTTGAAGCAGACGGCGGAGGTGATGGAGAGTGCCGCCCTGCTGGCCCAGGGCATGGTGGCCGACGGCGATCTGGCGCTCGCCGGTGCGGTGCGGATCGGGGCGCCGGACGGCTTCGGCAGCTGTTTCCTGGCGCCGCGCATCGGCGCCTTGTGCGAACGCCATCCGGAACTGGAGGTGCAGCTGGTCGCCATGCCGCGCGTCTTCAGCCTGTCCAAGCGCGAGGCCGACATCGCCATCAGCCTGTCGCGCCCGCAGGAAGGGCGGCTGTTCGCGCGGAAGCTGACCGATTACCGGCTGGGGCTGTACGGGACCGCCGCCTATCTGGAGGCAAGACCGACGATCCGCAGCCGCGGCGACCTGCGCGGCCATTCCTTCATCGGCTATATCGACGATTTGATCTTCGCGCCGGAACTGGACTATGTCGAGACCATCGGCGAGGTGGCGCCGCGGATCAAGAGCAGCAGCCTCGTCGCCCAGCTGAAGGCGACGCTGGCCGGGGCCGGCCTGTGCATGCTGCCCGCCTTCATCGCGGCCGGCGAGCCGGATCTGGTGCCGGTGCTGCCCGACGAGCTGACGATCACCCGGTCCTTCTGGCTGATCGTGCACGAGGATCTGCGCTCGCTGGCGCGGATTTCGATGACCGCCGACTACATCGCCGATCTGGTGCGGCGGGAGCAGGCGCTGTTCCTGCCCCCGCCGGCCAGTTGATTTACCGCATCCTGATTTACCGCGTGGGTCAGCCTTCGCCGCGCAGCATGCGGATGATGCCGGAGAAGTCGGCGCCGCCCTCGCCTTGCGCGTTCATCATGGCGTAGAGCTGCGCCGCCGCGGCGCCCAGCGGGGTGGGAGCACCGGCACTTTGCGCCGCTTCCTGGGCCAGCTTCAGGTCCTTCAGCATCAGGGCCGCCGCGAAGCCGGGCTGGTAATCGCGGTTGGCCGGGCTGGCGGGGACCGGACCGGGGACCGGGCAGTAGCTGGTCAGTGACCAGCACTGGCCCGACGAGGTCGAGGACACGTCGAACAGCGCCTGATGCGACAGGCCGAGCTTCTCCGCCAGCACGAAGGCCTCGCAGACGCCGATCATCGAGATGCCGAGGATCATGTTGTTGCAGATCTTCGCCGCTTGGCCGGCACCGGCGCCGCCGCAATGGACGATCTTCTTGCCCATGGCCTCCAGGATCGGACGGGCGCGCTCGAAGGCGTCCGCCTCGCCGCCGGCCATGAAGGTCAGGGTGCCGGCGGCGGCACCGCCGACGCCGCCCGACACCGGCGCGTCGAGCGAGGCGGCGCCTTTGTCGGCGGCAAGCGCATGCGCCTTTCGGGCGGAGTCCACGTCGATGGTGGAGCAGTCGATCAGCAGCGCGCCCGGCCGGGCCAGCGGCGCGATGTCGCCATAGACGCCCAGCACGTGGCGGCCGCCCGGCAGCATGGTGATGACCACTTCGGCCGCCGCGGCGATGGCGGCGGGCGACTGGCCGATGGTGACGCCGGCTGCCTTGGCCGCCTCGATGGCGGCGGGCACGAGGTCGTAGCCCACCACCTGATGCCCCGCCTTCACGAGGTTCGCGGCCATCGGGCCGCCCATGTTGCCCAATCCGATGAAACCGATCACCGCCATCGTCGCGTCTCCCGTTGGTTTGGTTTTTATGGTGCTTCCCCCTCTCCCCCCCGGGGAGAGGGTCGGGGTGAGGGGGATGCACATGCTGGATTTATCAGGGTGTGAAGGTGCGCGCTTCTTGAAGATCCTCGCCGCGCGACCCCCTCACCCTAACCCTCTCCCCGGGGGGGAGAGGGGACTAAGGGTCGTGTCGGTCAGGCCATCCGCCCGATTTCGCTGCGCGAGACGATCAGGCGCATGATCTCGTTGGTGCCTTCCAGGATCTGGTGGACCCGCAGGTCGCGGACGATCTTCTCCACGCCGTAATCGGCCAGATAGCCGTAGCCGCCGAACAGCTGGAGCGCGTTGTTCGCCACCTCGAAGCCGGTGTCGGTGGCGAAACGCTTCGCCATCGCACACAGGCGTGTGGCGTCCTGGCTCTTCGCATCCAGCGCCGAGGCGGCGCGGTGGACGAAGGTGCGGGCGGCCTCAAGCTCCGTCGCCATGTCGGCGATGCGGAACTGCAGCGCCTGGAAGCGGTCGAGCGTCTGGCCGAAGGCCTTGCGCTCGCTCATGTAGGTCAGCGCCTTGTCCAGCGCCGCCTGGGCGCCGCCGATGGAGCAGGCGGCGATGTTGATCCGGCCGCCGTCCAGACCCTTCATGGCGAACTTGAAGCCCATCCCCTCCTGCCCCAGCAAGGCGGATGCCGGGATGCGGGCGTCCTCCAGGATGACGGCGCGGGTCGGCTGGGCGTTCCAGCCCATCTTGTGCTCGTTGGCGCCAAAGGACAGGCCAGGGGTGTCCCTGGGCACCAGGAAGGCACTGATGCCGCCAGGGCCGTCCTCGCCGGTGCGGGCCATGACGAGGTAGAGATCGGAGCTGCCGGCGCCGGAAATGAACTGCTTGGCGCCGTTCAGGACGTAACTGTCGCCGTCGCGCACGGCTTTGGTCCGCAAGGCCGCGGCGTCGGAACCGGCGTTGGCCTCGGTCAGGCAATAGCTGGCGAGCCATTCCATGCGGGAGAGCTTGGGCAGCCAATGGGCCTTCTGCTCGTCGCTGCCGAAATTGTCCACCATCCCCGCCACCATGTTGTGGATGGAGATGTAGGAAGCGATGGTCGGGCAGCCCTGGCTCAGCGCCTCGAAGATCACCACGGCGTCGAAGCGGCTGAGCGCCGAGCCGCCATGGTCCTCCGACACATAGATGCCGCCCATGCCGAGTTCGCCGGCGGCGCGCAGGGTGTCGACGGGGAAATGCTTCTTCTGGTCCCATTCGACGGCGTTCGGCGCCAGCTCCTCGCGGGCGAAGGACAGCGCCATGTCACGGATGGCGACCTGGTCTTCGGTCAGTTCAAAGGACATGCGTCACCTCCCTCCAAATCTCCCTCTCCCCCCCGGGGAGAGGGTCGGGGTGAGGGGGATGCACAGGATGGATTTTCCGAGAATCCTCGCCGCGCGTCCCCCTCACCCTAACCCTCTCCCCGGGGGGGAGAGGGGATAATATGCTTAACCCATCACTCCATGGTCGGGATGACGAAGCTGGCGCCTTCCTTGACGCCCGAGGGCCAGCGGGAGGTGACGGTCTTGGTCTTGGTGTAGAAGCGCACCGCGTCGGGGCCGTGCTGGTTCAGATCGCCGAAGCCCGACCGCTTCCAGCCGCCGAAGGTGTAGTAGGCGAGCGGAACCGGGATCGGAACGTTGATGCCGACCATGCCGACATCGACACGGCTGGCGAAGTCGCGGGCGGCGTCGCCGTCGCGGGTGAAGATGGCGACGCCGTTGCCGTACTCGTGGTCGTTCGGCAGCGACAGCGCTTCTTCGTAAGAGTCGGCGCGGACGACGGAGAGGACCGGGCCGAAGATCTCCTCCTTGTAGATGCGCATGTCCGGCTTCACCTCGTCGAACAGGCAGCCGCCCATGTAGAAGCCGTTCTCGTAGCCCTGCATCTTGAACTCGCGGCCATCGACCGCCAGCTTGGCGCCTTCCTTGACGCCGAGATCGACGTAGGACTTCACCCGCTCCAGATGCTCGGCGGTCACCAGCGGGCCGAAATCGGCGCTGCTGTCGGTCGAGGGGCCGACCTTCAGGCTTTCCACCCGCGGGATCAGGCGGTCCATCAGGGCGTCGGCGGTCTTCTTGCCAACGGGCACGACGACGGAGATCGCCATGCAGCGCTCGCCCGCCGCACCGAAGCCGGCGCCGATCAGCGCGTCGGTCGCCTGGTCGAGGTCGGCGTCCGGCATCACCAGCGCGTGGTTCTTGGCGCCGCCGAAGCACTGCACGCGCTTACCGGCCGCACAGCCGCGGTTGTAGATGTATTCGGCGATCGGGGTGGAGCCGACGAAGCCCACCGCCTTGATGTCGCGGTCGTCGAGGATGGCGTCCACCGCCACCTTGTCGCCATGGACGACATTCAGGATGCCCGCCGGCAGGCCGGCTTCCAACATGAGCTCAGCCAGCTTGACCGGCACGCCCGGCGTGCGCTCCGACGGCTTCAGGATGAAGGCGTTGCCGCAGGCGATGGCCGGGGCGAACTTCCACATCGGGATCATGGCCGGGAAGTTGAACGGCGTGATGCCGGCGACGACGCCCAGCGGCTGGCGCATCGAATAGATGTCGATGCCGGGGCCGGCGCCGTCGGTGAACTCACCCTTCAGCAGGTGCGGGATGCCGCAGGCGAACTCCACCACCTCCAGACCGCGCTGGATGTCGCCCTTGGCGTCGACGATGGTCTTGCCATGCTCCAGCGACAGCAGCAGCGCCAGCTCGTCGTAATCGCGCTGGACGAGGTCGAGGAAGCGCATCAGCACGCGGGCGCGGCGTTGCGGGTTGGTGGCGGCCCAGCCGCGCTGCGCCTGCTTGGCGTTCTCGACCGCGGCGCGCATCTCCTCGACGCTCGCCAGCGGCACGCGGGCGCGCACCTCGCCGGTCATCGGGGAGTAGACGTCGGCGAACCGCCCCGACGTGCCGGAAACCAGCTTGCCGCCGATCAGGTGCTGAAGTTCGGTGATCATCCTATTGTCCTCCCTCAGGATTGTTTGTCACCATGTGGACCTGAGCGGCCATGCGGATCGACCCGAAACTTTGCGCATCGGTTGTGCAGGAATGCGGCAAGGGGTGTGCAGGATGGCCGGGAGCGCCGTTTCCACGTCCGTCCGACCTGTCCCCAAAGGTGTGTGGAGAGTTGAAACCCCACCGCTTATAGTGCGCCCGCGCAGTCCGGACCGGAATCCGATCCGGGCCGTGCGGGGATTGCCGCAGAAACGGCGAAGCGGAATGGACATGACCAGCCACGAAGACGTCTTCGACACGCCGGAGACACGGCAGCCGACCATCCTGTCGGTCTACAATCAGAAGGGCGGCGTCGGCAAAACGACCACCTCGGTGAACCTCGCGCTCGCGCTGGCGGCGCTGGGCAAGAGCGTCGTGCTGATCGATTTCGACCCGCAGAGCAGCGCCACCAGCAACTTCCTGCTGCGCGACAAGGCCAAGGTCGGCATCAACGACCTGCTGCGCAAGGAAACCTTCGTCGAGGACGCCATCACCCCGACCGCCTTCGACGGGCTGTCGATGATCGTCGGCGCGCGCAAGCTCTACTCGCTGGAGCATGCGCTGGACAGCCGCGGCGGCTCGCAGCGGGGCCTGCGCAAGGCGCTGCATTTCTCGCGCAACCCGCCGGACTATGTCGTCATCGACTGCCCGCCGGCGCTGGGCCATCTGGCGGCCGGCGCGCTGGCGGCGTCGGACCGGCTGATCGTGCCGGTCTTCCCCGGCCGCTATGCGCTGGACGGGCTGCGGCGCACCTTGCAGGTGGTGGAGCATATCCAGAACGGGCTGAACCCCAGCCTGACGCTGGCCGGCATCCTGATGCTGTCGATCACCAACGACGAGGTCGGGCGCGAATCGCTGACGCAGCTGCGCAACGAGTTCCCCGAACAGATGTTCCGCACCGCTTTCCCCTATGACGTGGATGTGGTGAAGGCGACATACCGCCGTATGCCGGCGGCGATCTTCACGCCGGAAGGGCGGACGACCAGCCGCTTCGCGGCGCTGGCCTGGGAGATCGTCCATGGCCGTGGCGCCGCTCCCGACGAATCCCAGCTGAAGCCGGCGCTGGAGCGCATCCACTCCTGGCACGAGGCGACCGACACCTCCTACAGCGCGCGGCGTGCGTCCTCCATCGACGAGGGCGACGAGCCCGGCGGCAGTGCTGGCAATGGCGGGCGGCAGGCGGAGCGGGCGCAGTCCTCCGGCCGCGGCGGGATGGGGGCCGGCATCGTCGGGCTGGCGATCGGGCTGATCGGCGGCTTCGCGCTGGGGGCGGCCATCGGGCAGCCGATCCTGGGCAGGCTGCTTGGGCTGGGGGGCTGAGGCGCTTTTCCCGCCAGACCGCCGGCTAAGCGCCTGTTGGGCGCCTGCGCAGCGCTATGCGCAGCCATGCGGCGACCGGAGGGCGTTTGGCGGCCGGACGGGTTGGTCTGGAGCGGGGCGTGACATACATCTCGCCGATCCGCGGCGGGGCAGGGCAGACGCCTGGTCTTCCTTCTCCCTTGGCTCCCGCCGCCACCGATTAGATCGAGACGGGAATTCGCATGTCCGCTCTGTTCACGCCCTTCACGCTGAAGGACGTCACCCTGCGCAACCGCATCGCGGTTCCGCCAATGTGCCAGTACAGCGCCGTCGACGGCGTCGTCAACGACTGGCATCTCGCCCATTATCCCGGCCTTGCCCGCGGCGGCGCCGGTCTGGTGATCGTCGAGGCGACGGCGGTGTCGCCGGAAGGCCGCATCACGCCGGGCTGCACCGGGCTGTGGACCGACGCCCAGGCGGAAGGGATGGCGCGCATCGCCGCCTCCATCGCCGCCGCCGGTGCCGTCCCCGGCATCCAGATCGGCCATGCCGGCCGCAAGGCCAGCGCCAACCGCCCGTGGGAAGGCGACGACCACATCGCCGAGGGCGATCCGCGCGGCTGGGACACGATTTCACCGTCGGCGGTGCCCTTCGGCCATCACCTGCCCAAGGTGCCGAAGGCGATGACGCTGGACGACATCGCCCGCGTCCGCGCCGATTTCGTGGCCGCCGCCGTCCGCGCCCGCGATGCCGGCTTCAAGTGGCTGGAGCTGCATTTCGCCCATGGCTATCTGGGGCAGAGCTTCTTCTCGGTCCATGCCAACACGCGCACCGACCAGTATGGCGGCGACCTTGTCGGGCGCAGCCGCTTCCTGCTGGAGACGCTGGCGGCGGTGCGCGAGGTGTGGCCGGAAAACCTGCCGCTGACCGCCCGCTTCGGCGTGATCGAGTATGACGGGCGCGATGAGCAGACGCTGGCCGAGTCGATCGAACTCGCCCGCAACTTCCGCGCCGGCGGGCTCGACCTGCTGAGCGTCAGCGTCAGCTTCTCCACCCCCGACGCGCAGGTGCCGTGGGGGCCGGCCTTCCTGGCGCCGGTGGCGGAGCGGGTGCGGCGCGAGGCGGAGTTGCCGGTGGCGGCGGCCTGGGGCATCGACGCGCCGAAGATCGCCGACCGCACCGTCGCCGACGGGCAGCTCGATCTGGTGATGGTCGGCCGCGCCCATCTCGCCAACCCGCATTATCCCTACCGCGCCGCCAAGGAGCTGGGCGTCGAGCGTCCGTCCTGGGTGCTGCCGGCGCCCTACGCCCACTGGCTGGAGCGCTATCGCGCCACCGACACCGTCACGGCGGACTGAGGCCGAGCGACTTCGCGGTGTGAACGCACAGGAGCCCTCTCCCGTCCCGGGAGAGGGCGATTATCGCCACATGCGATGCTCGGTGAATGTTCGGTGAAGATTTGGTGACGGCGGCAACCGTCCCGTGTTCGGCGGGTTAAGCGATGGCCGTGCCGCGGACCGCATCCGGGCGGTTCCGGTGCCGCGATCTGACCCTCTCGAACAGCGAGCACGACCATGTCGGACACCACACTGCCGTCTGGCGCTTCGCCGCCGGTTCGCGGTCCCAATCTTCACCAGAAGCCGCACTCCGCCCTGCCGGTGGCGTTCCTCGTCGTGTTGGCCGCCGGTCTCGGCTATGCGGTCCATGGCTTCGTCACCGACCTGCAGCGGGTCGACCAGCCGCCGCTGGCGACGGGAGCTTTCCTGCTTCTCGGTCTGGCGCTGCTGATCGCGCTGGGCTTCGAGTTCGTCAACGGCTTCCACGACACCGCCAATGCGGTGGCCACCGTCATCTACACCCACAGCATGCCGCCGGTGCTGGCGGTGCTATGGTCCGGCGCCTTCAACTTCCTGGGCGTGCTGCTGTCATCGGGGGCGGTGGCCTACAGCGTCATCACCCTGCTGCCGGTGGAACTGATCCTTCAGGTCGGCAGCAGCGCCGGCTATGCCATGATCTTCGCCCTGCTGATCGCCGCCATCATCTGGAACCTGGGAACCTGGGCGCTCGGGCTGCCCAACAGCTCGTCCCATGCCCTGATCGGCTCGGTCATTGGGGTCGGCCTCGCCAACCAGCTGATGGCGCCGGAGGGCCAGGCGACCTCCGGCGTGGAGTGGGGACAGGCCTTCGGTGTTCTCCAGGCCCTGCTGTTCAGCCCGGTGATGGGCTTCGTGCTGGCCGCGATACTGCTGCTGGTCCTGAAGCGCGCGGTGAGGAACCGGCGCCTGTTCGAACCGGCCGATCCCAGCCGCCCGCCGCCGCTGTGGATCCGCGGGCTGCTGATCCTGACCTGCACCGCCGTGTCCTTCGCCCATGGCGGCAACGACGGCCAGAAGGGCATGGGGCTGATCATGCTGATCCTGATCGGCGCGGTGCCCACCGCCTATGCGCTGAACCGCACCATGCCCGACAGCACCACCCCCGCCTTCATCGAGACCACCCACCGCGCCGAAGCGATCCTGCGCTCGCACGCGGACGGACGCCAGCCGGCATCGGCGGAGGAGGCGAGGCGGATGGTCGGCGACGCCCTGCGGACCAAGGAGCTGAACCGGCCGGAGGTCTATGGCGCGCTCGCCGTGCTGTCCGCCGACATCGCCCAGGGCGTGCAAAGCTACGGCGCCATCAAGCATGTGCCGGCCGAGGCGACGTCCAACATGCGCAACGACATGTATCTGGCCGCCGATGCCGTCCGCCTGCTGCCGAAGGCCGGCGCCAGCCTGCCCGACGAAGAGGCCAAGACGCTGAAATCCTATCAGGAGGCGCTGAACGCCGGCACCCGCTTCATTCCCGACTGGGTGAAGTTCTCGGTCGCGGTGGCGCTCGGGCTCGGCACCATGGTCGGCTGGCGCCGCATCGTCGTCACCGTCGGCGAGCGGATCGGCAAGCAGCATCTGGCCTATGCCCAGGGCGCTTCGGCGGAGATCGTCGCCGCCGGCACCATCGGGCTGGCGGAGATCTACGGCCTGCCGGTGTCGACCACCCACATCCTGTCGAGCGGCGTCGCCGGCACCATGGCGGCGAACGGCTCCGGCCTGCAATGGAGCACGGTGCGCAACATGGCGATGGCCTGGGTGCTGACCCTGCCGGCCGCCATCACGCTGGCCGGCCTGCTGTACTACCTGCTGCGGCACCTGTTCTGAACCCTGGCCGGCGCGCGTCCCGCCGGTCTCCCCGCTGGCCTCAGGGCGTCGCGGGGCCGGCCGGGGCGGCCGGCGGAACAAGGCTCAGGCCCAACCGGCCGCGGGCGAAATTCAAATAACTGACGGCCTGCGCCCGATCACCCCGGCTCCAGTACCATTCGGCGGCGGACAGGGTGGTGCTGATGGTGCCGACCTCCGACGTCGAAGGAACCTTGCTCCGGGCCTCGTTGAGCAGCAGGGGAAAGCGTTGGGCAAGGTCGGTGGCGGCCGGCTGGGCCGCGGCGGCGGTGGACAGGACGATGCCGGCGGCGGCCAGGGCCGGGAAGAGCGTGTTCATGGGGCGTCCTCGATCTTGAGCAACCTGTACCGCCGCTTCGCCGTGAACCATCGGCCGGCGAAGACGGGGCGGTCGGAAAAAGACTCTCAGATCTCTGTTACGCTTCGGCGAACCGACCACCGCCCCGGAAGGACTAAAAGGGGAGGCAAAAGGGGTGGCGGCCCGAGGGTTTCCCCGCAGGCCGCTTTCTCCCGGCCGCTCCCCGTGCGCTCAGCCCGCTTCGGCTGCGGAGGAGGCGCTCCACAGGTTGATGCCAGCGTCGGCGACGGCGTGGGTGTCGATCTCCGCCAGCTCCTCCGGGCTGAAGGACAGGCTGTTCAGCGCGTCGAGCGAGTTGTCGAGCTGGTCGACGTTGCGCGCGCCGATCAGGGCGGAGGTGACGCGCGGGTCGCGCAGGACCCAGGCGATGGCCATCTGCGCCAGCGTCTGGCCGCGCCGCTTGGCGATGGCGTCGAGCGCGCGGATGCGCTCCAGATTCTCCGGCGACAGGAAATTGGCGCGCAGGCTGCCGCCCTTGGCGGCGCGGGCGTCGGTGGGCAGCCCGTTCTGAGTATTCCCGCCGAGGTACTTGTTGGTCAGCATGCCCTGGGCCATCGGCGAGAAGGCGATGCAGCCCATGCCGAGATCCTCCAGCGTGTCGAGCAGGCCGCCCTCCACCCAGCGGTTCAGCATCGAGTAGGAGGGCTGGTGGATCAGGCAGGGGGTGCCCAGCTGCTTCAGGATGCCCACCGCCCGCCGCGTCATCTCCGGCGAGTAGGAGGAGATGCCGACATAGAGCGCCTTGCCCTGGCGGACGATGTGGTCGAGCGCCCCCATCGTCTCCTCCAGCGGGGTGCGCGGATCGACGCGGTGCGAATAGAATATGTCGACGTAGTCCAGGCCCATCCGCGTCAGGCTCTGGTCCAGGCTGGAGACCAGATATTTGCGGGAGCCCCAATTGCCGTAGGGGCCGGGCCACATCTCGTAGCCGGCCTTGGTCGAGATGACCATCTCGTCGCGGTAGGGGCGGAAATCGGTGGCGAGGATGCGGCCGAAATTCTCCTCCGCCGAGCCCGGCGGCGGGCCGTAATTGTTGGCGAGGTCGAAATGGGTGACGCCGCGGTCGAAGGCCCGGCGCAGCACGGCGCGCCCGGTGGCGAACACGTCGGTGCCGCCGAAATTCTGCCAGAGCCCCAGCGAAATGGCCGGCAGGTCGAGTCCGCTGCGGCCGGTGCGGCGGTAGCTCATGCTGCCATAGCGCTGGTCGGCGGCGAGGTAGGGCGGCTGCATGGCGAACTCCCGATGTGATTTTTAGTGATATATCAGCATAGGGCGGCGGTGCGCCGGTGCGCAATGGCGCCGCCGGTCATATCACTCACGGCTTTCCGGCCCGGATGGCGAGGCGCAGACCTTGCGCACGCAGCCGCGCAGCCAGCGGTGGGCCGGGTCGGCGTCGAGGCGGGGGTGCCAGATCAGGGAAACCGTCACCTCCGGGGCGGGGAAGGGCAGGGCGAAGCCGTGGAGGCCGGCGCGCAGCCCCTCGGTGTGCCGTTCGGGGACGCTGACGATCAGGTCGGTGCCGCGCACCAGCGTCAGCGCCGCGGCGAAGCCGCCGACCGTGGCGACCACGTCGCGCCGAAGCCCGAGCCGCTCCAGCGCCTCGTCCACCAACCCGCGGTCATCGCCGCGCCGCGACACCAGCACATGGCGGCCGGCGGCATAACGGGCGGCGGTGATTTCGCCCGCGGCCAGCGGATGACCGGGGCGGACGACGCCGATGAAGCGGTCGTGGAACAGCGCCTGGGTGCGCAGTTCCGGCCCGCTGCCGGCGGAGACCACGCCGGTCTCCAGATCGACCGAGCCGTCGCGGAGCGGGCCGCTGTCCTTGTCCGGCTTGGGCAGAAAGCGGATGCGGACGCCGGGCGCCTCGGCGGCGACCAGGGTGAGCAGGGCCGCGCCATAGCTTTCGACGAAGCCATCGCTGGTCCGCAGGGTGAAGGTGCGGGCCAGCCGGGCGATGTCGAGATTTTCGGCCGGGCGCAGGGCGGCCTCCGCCTCCTGCACCAGCAGGCGGACGCGGTCGCGCAGGTCGAGCGCGCGCGGCGTGGGGACGAGGCCGCGCCCGGCCCGGACCAGCAGCGGGTCGCCGGTCGCCTCGCGCAGCCGCGCCAGCGCCCGGCTCATCGCCGACGGGCTGAGCCGCAGCCGGCGCGCCGCACCGGCGACGCTGCCCTCCGCCAGCAGGGCGTCCAGGGTGACGAGCATGTTGAGGTCGGGTGCGGTCATGCAGCGGAGCCTAGATCGGATCGCGTAAAATCGGACTCGATTTGAAGCGTAAATCCGATCGCCAAACATAAAGCTATAGCGTCGTGCGTTTCACAGCAAACGCACGACGCTATAGCACGGGCCGGCCGCCGCCGCTGCCGGGACATGGCGCCCAATGCACGAATACAGTGCGGATGCTGCGCGTTCCGCCCTGTCACCCCGCGCCCTAGCCTGGATGCCTGTCATTCGGGAAGGAGAGGCGTCATGAGGGAAGCGGTTGCGGAGCAGGCGGCGGGCGGGACGGCGCGAGGGCTGGTCGCGCAGGGGGGATTGGCGGGACTGGCGCTGGCGATGCTGCTGTCCTCGCTCGGCATCAGCATCGCCAATGTCGGATTGCCGGCACTGGCGCTGGCGTTCGACGTGCCGTTCCGCGAGGTGCAGTGGGTGGTGCTGGCCTATCTGCTGGCGATCACCACGCTGATCGTCGGGGTCGGGCGGCTGGGCGACATCGTCGGGCGGCGGCGCCTGCTGCTGGCCGGGATCGCCCTGTTCACGGCGGGCTCCGCCGCCTCCGCCGCCGCGTCCGGCCTGTGGATGCTGGTGGCCGCGCGGGCGGTGCAGGGGCTGGGGGCCGCCGCGATGATGGCGCTCGCCACCGCCTTCGTCGGCGATGCCGTGCCGAAGGAGCGGATCGGCCGGGCGATGGGGCTGATGGGAACGACATCGGCGGTCGGCACCGCGCTCGGCCCGACGCTGGGCGGCCTGCTGATCGCGGCCTTCGGCTGGCCGGCGATCTTCCTGGTCACCGTGCCGCCGGGCGTCGCGGCCTTCCTGCTGGTGCGGCGCTGCCTGCCGGCCGACCGGGGGGTGGAGACTGCAGGCGGAGCAGGGCGGGGGAGCTTCGATTTTCCCGGCACGCTGATCCTGGCCCTGACGCTGGGGACTTATGCGCTGGCGATGACCGGCGGTCGGGGCGGCTTCGGCTGGTCCGACCTGACGCTTGTGCTGGCGGCGGCCGGCGGGGCCGGGCTGTTCCTGGCGGTGGAGTCGCGGACGGCGTCGCCGCTGCTGCGGCTGGAGATGCTGCGCGACCGGACGCTGCGCGGGCGCCTGACGATGAGCATGCTGGTGGCGACGGTGCTGATGGCGACCCTGGTGGTGGGACCGTTCCATCTCGCCCGTGCCCTGGGGCTGGAGACCGGTATGGTCGGTCTCGCCATGTCGGCCGGTCCGCTGGTGTCGGCGCTGACCGGCGTGCCGGCCGGACGGGTCGTCGACCGCTTCGGCGCGGCGCGCATGACCATCCTGGGGCTGGGTGCCACGACGGGCGGCTGCGTGCTGCTGGCGCTGCTGCCGGCGACGTTGGGCGTGGCCGGCTATGTCGGGCCGCTCGTCGTCGTCACCGCCGGCTATGCGCTGTTCCAGACCGCCAACAACACGGCGGTGATGGCGGATGTGGAGAAGGACCGCCGCGGCGTGGTGTCGGGGGTGCTGAACCTGTCGCGCAATCTGGGGCTGATCACCGGCGCCTCGGTGATGGGGACACTCTTCACGCTGGGGGTGGGGACGGAGGTCGCCGTCGCGGCGCCGGAGGCCGTCGCGGCGGGCACCCGGACGACCTTCGCCGTCGCGGCCGGGCTGATCGCCGTGGCGCTCGTCCTCGCCGTCCGGACGGCGGGGCGGCGGTGAAGGTTGGGCCTGGCGCAGCGCGATTGCGCCCCTGTCATCGCTTATCGGTCATCGCTTATCGGTCAGTTGGCAGCGGCTTGCCATGAAGTCCACAAAGGCGCGGACGCGGGCGGGCAGGGGGCCCGGACCTCCGAGATAGACGGCGTGGATGTCCTCGCCGCCGCCGGGGTTCAGTCGGTCCAGCACCGGCACAAGCGCACCGGCGGCGATGTCGGTCTCGACCTGGAAGCGGGCCAGACGCGCCAGCCCGACGCCGCCCAGGGCAAGCAGGCGCGCGGCGTCCCCGTCGCTCGCCCGTGCGGCGATGGGCGGCACATGCTCCTCGATCCGTTGCTCGATCTGTTCTGCGCTTCCGCTTTCGGTCCTGAAAGGCCAGCCGCCGATGGCCCGCGGGAAGGTCCAGCCGATTCCCCTGTGCCGGGCAAGGTCCTCCGGATGTTCCGGCGTCCCATGCCGCGCCAGATAGGCGGGAGAGGCGACCACGACCATGCGCGTGCTGCCCAGCTTGCGGATCATCAGGCTGGAATCGCGCAGCGGGCCGGTCCGGATCGCGACATCGGCCCGCTCCTCCATCAGGTCGACCACCGCATCCGACAGCACGAGGTCGATGGTGACGCCGGGATGGGCGGCCAGGAACTCGGGCACCAGCGGGATCAGGTGGCGCATGCCGAAGGGGACGTTGCTGTTGACGCGCAGGTGTCCGCGCGGCTCCGCACCGGCCGAGGCCTCCCGCTCGGCCTCCTCCATTTCTCCCAGGATCCGCAGCGCGCGGGCGTGGAAGGCCTGACCTTCCGGCGTCAGGCTGAGGCGCCGCGTCGACCGGTGGAGCAGCCGCGTGCCCAGCCGTGTCTCCAGCCGCGTGATGAGCTTGCTGACGCCCGATGGCGTGAGGCCGCAGGCACGGGCCGCCGCGGTGAATCCGCCGAGATCGACGACCCGCGCGAACACCTCCATCTCGGCCGCCCGGTTGACCTCCATCCGCGTCACAATGATGCCCCCACGTCACAAGTCCTGAGACTGGAGGCAGCCTAATTCACAGCTGCTCCGTCGGCTATATCCTTGGCAATCGACCGTCGCCATCGGCGCGGCCGCGACAGCCCCGATCAGGGAAGGACAGGACATGGAGTACCGGACACTCGGCGCATCGGGCCTCAAGGTGCCCGCGCTCAGCTTTGGGACCGGCACCTTCGGCGGCAAGGGGCCGCTGTTCTCGGCTTGGGGGAACAGCGACGTCGGGGATGCCCGTCGGCTGATCGACATCTGCCTCGACGCCGGCGTCACGCTCTTCGACACCGCCGACGTCTATTCGGACGGAGGTTCCGAGGAGGTGCTCGGCGCCGCCATCCGCGGGCGGCGCGACACGCTACTGATCTCGACCAAGACCGGCTTGCCGATGGGAAACGGGCCGAACGACGCGGGTCTTTCCCGTCACCGGCTGATCGGTGCGGTGGAGGCGGCGCTCCGCCGGCTCGGGACGGATTACATCGACCTGCTCCAACTGCATGCCTTCGACGCCTTCACGCCGGTGGAGGAGGTGCTGCACACGCTGGACACGCTCGTCCGTGCCGGGAAGGTGCGTTACATCGGCGCCTCGAACTTCGCGGGCTGGCAGCTGATGAAGGCGCTCGCCGTCGCCGACCGCCATGGCTGGCCGCGCCATGTCGTGCATCAGGTCTATTATTCGCTGACCGGGCGCGACTATGAGTGGGAGCTGATGCCGCTTGGCCTCGACCAGAAGGTCGGCGCGCTGGTCTGGAGCCCGCTCGGCTGGGGCAGGCTGACCGGCAAAATCCGCCGTGGCCAGCCGATCCCCGAGGGCAGCCGCCTCCACGACACCGCCCAGTGGGGGCCGCCCGTCGATGAGGAGCGCCTCTACCGCATCGTCGACGCGCTCGACGTCGTAGCGGCCGAGACCGGGCGCAGCGTTCCCCAGGTCGCCATCGCCTGGCTGCTGGCGCGGCCGACCGTCTCCTCGGTGATCGTCGGCGCCCGCAACGAGGCGCAGCTGCGGGACAATCTGGGGGCCGTCGGCTGGACGCTCGAACCCGGCCAGATCGCGCGTCTCGACGCGGCCAGCGACGTGATGCCCGCCTATCCCTATTACCCGTACCGCACGCAGGAGGGCTTCGCCCGGCTCAATCCGATGCCCGTTTGAGGTCTTGGGATGCTTCTGGCGGCGTCTTCCGTCGGAACGGTGCCGACAAGCACAAGCCCGGCGATGCGCGTCCAGTGCAGAGGATGTCCGGCCGCCAACAGCAGCGCTCCGGTGGTCACCGAAGCCCGCTGTCCAGTCATGGCAGTCAACCGGTGCGTGCTGTACGGACGGCCAATCCGAAGATCTGCCCGCAAGGAATGTGCTGCATCCCTGTTGAGGTTGGCGCGCACTCGCCAACCGCCTTCACCGGAAACAGCCGTCAGGAGCACCCACATGTCCAAGGAAGCACTCAAGGATCTCCTCATCGAGGAGCTTCAGGATGCATACAGTTCCGAGACCCAAATCCTCGAGGCGCTGCCCGCGATGGCGGACGCGGCGTCATCTCCTCAGCTGAAGCAGGCATTCCAGACCCACCTCAAGGAGACGGATGGGCAGGTAAAGCGTCTGGAGCAGATCTTCCAGATCCTCCAGGCCGACCCCACCGGCAACACCTGCGAAGCCACCCAGGGGCTGATCGAGGAAGCCGAGGAGATCATGGAAGAGGGGCTCTCGCCGGAGGTTCTCGATGTCGCCCTGATCATGGCCGCCCAGAAGGTCGAGCATTACGAGATTGCCAGCTACGGCTCCCTCAGGACGCTGGCGGAGACGTGCGGACTGACGGACGTCGCCAAGCTGCTCGATGAGACGCTCAGCGAGGAAAAGGCAACCGACGAGAAGCTGACCCAGCTTGCCGAGGGCGAGGTCAATCAGCGCGCCTTCAAGGCGGCGTGACCGGTCGGCGGCGGCCGTGCCGGGCGCGGTCGCCGCTTGCCCATTACCTGCCAACCTCGGTGCCGAATGCCTTCGCCGTAGGCTGCGGGCAGAAGCGCCATCGTTCTGCTGTTCTTGACCCTGCCTATCGACCGCGCTGGCATGCGACCGGGCTTTGGCATTGACCGCCGACCGGTCGCGGCCCGCTGTTCTATCCGACCCCGCGTCACAAACCGAACGGCGCGGTCTTGCACGGCCATGGCGACGGGCCCAGCTGTGAAGGGCCTGAACCGCGAAAAGGCCCTCGTCATGATCGATCCGCCCCCGCCCTGCACCTGCTGCCAGCCCCCTTCGACGCGCGAGACGACGCGGGCGCGGACGCCGTGCTGACGGGGCTTCCGGATTTCACGGCCTATGGGGCCGCGCTCGCGGGCTTCATCGAAACGCACGCGGACTGGGCGGAGATCATCATCTTCCTGATGGCCTTCGCGGAGGGGCTGACGCTCGTCGGGCTTCTCATCCCCGGCGTCGTCATGCTGACCGCGAGCGGCGCGCTTGTCGCCGCGGGCGTTCTCGACTTCTGGTCGGTCTATCTGGCGATTGCGGGCGGGGCCATCCTGGGGGACGCCACCTCCTACTGGCTGGGCCGGCACTATGGCGAGCGCATGTTCCGGCTGTGGCCCCTCAGCAGGCATCCCGAACTGCGCGGCCGTGGCGAAGCCTTCTTTCTCCGGCATGGCAGCAAGAGCGTGTTCCTGGCGCGCTTCATCGGCCCGCTGCGTGCGGTGGTGCCGACGACGGCCGGCATGATGGCGATGCCCCACCGGAAGTTTCAGGCGTTCAACGTCCTGTCGGCCGTGATCTGGGCGCCGCTGCTGATGTCGCCGGGCCATCTCGCCTGGACCGGGTACGACAGGAGCGGCGTGGGCGACCGCCCCGCACCGGCCGCGGAGGGCGGCATCGGGCAAGGGGCGGCGAAATCCTGCGCGCCCGCTCCGCCCGTCGAGGGATCGCCGGAAACAACCGGCTGCTAGCTGTTTGGGCGGGGCTGACTGTTCGGAGTGACAACTCAATTTCAGGCGGCCGATTGTACCCCTTGTGCCGGTGAACGCTCCGCCGCCCTGTCCAGCCGTCCGCCCGACACCGGTGGAGGCGCCCAAAATTCAGGCGTTTCCTCGGTTCTGCCGCATTGTCCGACTGTCCCGTGCCTTGTCGCATTGTCCCTGTCACCCGGGCCATGCCGGCCTGTGGCCGAAAAGATACATCCGACATCGGAAATGTGATGGTGACAATGTTCCGTTTGACCCCGCCGATTTCGTCTCCATAATCCTGATTGTCTCGATTGTTCGAGCGTTGTGCGCCAGATTATGGAGGATCCGATGCGCCAGACCGATGTGACCCGCAGTTCCGGCCTTTACACGGCAGCCCAGAGCGCCGTTCCGGCCGCCAACCGCGTCACCCGTGTCTCCCGCCGTCCCCTCTGGCGGTTGCTCGACCTGTTGTTTTCCGCAATGGAACGGCGCAAACAACGTCATGCACTCATGGGGCTCGACGACTATCTGCTGAAGGACATCGGAATCAGCCGGTCCGAGGCGGAGCAGGAGGTGTCGAAGCCGTTCTGGCGGGGATGACACGATGGCCGGCAAATCCATTCAGGGCGACAGTGTTCAAATCGACTATGCGGTCGAACCGGAGTTGAGCGCGGACGCGTTCATCGACGTTCTGGAACGCTCCGGGCTGGCGGAACGCCGGCCCGTGGGCGACCGTCCCCGGGTGGAGGCGATGCTGCGCAACGCCGGCCTGATCATCACCGCAAGGCACGAAGGCCGGCTGGTCGGCGTCGCCCGCTCGATCACCGACTTCGTCTATTGCTGCTACCTGTCCGATCTCGCCGTCGACCGTGCCCTTCAGGGGCACGGCATCGGCAAGGAACTGATGCGCCGCACCCGCGACGCGATGGGGCCGGGCACCATGTGCCTGCTGCTGTCCGCGCCCAAGGCCATCAGCTTCTACGAGCAGGCCGGGCTGAAGCGGCACGAGCAGGCCTTCCTGTTCACCGATCTGGAATAGACCCCGGAGCCAAGACACCGGGGGGAGGGGGAGCACCGCCGCCATGCCCGACATCATGAGCAACAGCGCCGCGGCCAGTGGTGGGGCCGACAGCACCATCGACACTGCCGGCCTCGCCATCTCCTATGCCGACGTGGCGGGGGCGGCGGAGCGGATCGCCGGCGTCGCCCACCGCACACCGGTGCTGACCAGCCGCACCGCCGACACGCTGACCGGCGGCGAGCTGCTGTTCAAGTGCGAGAATTTCCAGCGCACCGGCGCCTTCAAGATCCGCGGCGCCTACAACGCGGTGTCGCGCTTCACCCCGGTTCAGCGCGCGCTGGGCGTCGTGGCCTATTCGTCGGGCAACCATGCCCAGGCGCTGGCGCTGGCGGCGTCGATGCTGAAGGTGAAGTCCACCATCGTCATGCCGCAGGACGCCCCGGCGGCCAAGCTGGCGGCGACGCGCGGCTATGGCGCCGACGTGGTGCTGTACGACCGTTATGCCGAGCCGCCGGACGCCGCCGTCGCCCGCGTGCTGGAGGAGCGGGGCGGCGTGCTGATCCCGCCCTTCGACCATCCGCATGTGATGGCCGGCCAGGGCACCGTCGCCAAGGAGCTGATCGAGGAGGCCGGCGGGCCGCTCGACCTGCTGGTGGTGCCGACCGGCGGCGGCGGGCTGCTGTCCGGCTGCGTCATCGCCGCCAAGACGCTGAACCCCGGCTGCCGCGTCGTCGGGGTCGAGCCGGAAGCCGGCAACGACGCCCAGCAGAGCCTGCGCAGCGGCGCCATCGTCCGCATCGACGCGCCCAAGACCATCGCCGACGGCGCCCAGAGCCGCGCGGTCGGCCAGCTGACCTTCCCGGTGATCCAGCGGCTGGTCGACGACATCGTGACCGTCACCGACGACCAGCTGGTCGAGTCCATGCGCTTCTTCGCCAGCCGGATGAAGATGATGGTGGAGCCGACCGGCTGCCTCGCCGCCGCCGCGGTGATGTCCGGCAAATTCGATGTGCGCGGCAAGCGCGTCGGCATCGTCGTCACCGGCGGCAACGTCGACCTCGCCCGCTTCGCCGCGCTGGTCCAGGCGGGCTGAGTTTTCTCTTCTTTCCGGGAACCGAGTTCCCCCAAGACGTAAGGATCCCCATTCATGACCGGGAAAGCCATGCGCCTGCCCATTTATCAGGTCGATGCCTTCACCGACCGCGTCTTCGCCGGCAACCCGGCGGCGGTGGTGCCGCTGGAGTCCTGGCTGCCCGACGCGCAGCTCCAGGCCATCGCGGCGGAGAACAATCTGGCGGAGACCGCCTTCTTCATCCGCAGCGGCACGGACTTCGAACTGCGCTGGTTCACCCCGGCGGTGGAGGTCGAGCTGTGCGGCCATGCCACGCTGGCGACCGCCTTCGTCATCTCCACCATCCTGGAGCCGGGCCGCGCGCGCATGGACTTCGCCACCCGGCAGGCCGGCACGCTGACGGTCACCCGCGACGGCGACCGCTACACGCTGGACTTCCCCAACCGCCCGCCCCAGCCGGCGGAGAGCCCCGACCCCAAGCTGTTGGCGGCACTGGGCGGGCCGGCGCCGGTCGCGATCCTGAGCGGGCGAGACTATCTGGTGGTGTACGAGTCGGCCGACGCGGTGCGGGCGCTGACGCCGGACATGGCGCTGCTGTCGACGCTGGACAAGTGGGCGGTCTGCGTTACGGCGCCGGGTGACGACGGGGTCGATTTCGTGTCGCGGCTGTTCGCCCCGGCCCAGGGCATCCCGGAGGATCCGGTCACCGGCTCCACCCACTGCATGCTGACCCCCTATTGGGCGGAGCGGCTGGGCAAGACCGTGCTGACGGCGCGTCAGGTCTCGGCCCGCGGCGGCGAGCTGCTGTGCGAACTGGCCGGCGACCGGGTGAAGATCGGCGGGCAGGCGGTGCTGTATCTCGAAGGCACGATCCTGCTGTGAGGCTGCAATGACTGTCCAGTTCAACCGGGTGGCGCCGATCCTGCCGGTGCGCGACGTGCGCGCGGCCCTCGCCCATTACTGGAGCCTCGGCTTCACGGTGACCGCCTATGACGAGGCCGCCGCGGATCCTGTCTATGGGTTCCTCGATTGGGGCGGGGTCGGCCTGCATCTGACCCGCGTTCCGGACCTCGATCCCGAACGCTCGGTTGTCGCCTGCTATCTCTATGTCAGCGACGCCGACGCCCTGCACGCGGCGTGGAAGGCGGCAGACGCCGGCGGCCGGCTGACGGCGGTGTCCGACACGCCTTATGGGTTGCGCGAGTTCGCCCACATCGATCCCGACGGCAACCTGCTGCGGGTCGGTTCGGAAGCGGGGAAGGGTGTCGATGGCTGAGGATAGGGTCCTTCTGTTCTCCTACGGCACCTTGCAGCAGGAGAATGTGCAGCTGGCGTCCTTCGGCCGGCTGCTCGCCGGGCGGGCGGACGCCATGCCGGGCTATCGCTGCGACATGCTGGAGATCACCGATCCCGAGGTGATCCGCACCAGCGGCAAGCGCTTCCATCCCGTGGTCAGCGAAAGCGGCGATCCAGCCGACGCGGTCGCCGGGACCCTGTTCGAGATTACCAAGCAAGAACTGGCCGCCGCCGATTCCTACGAGGTCGCGGATTACAGGCGCGTCATGGTCCGGCTGCGGTCGGGGGCGGATGCCTGGGTCTATGTGAAGGCGTGATGGGGCGTCAGGTCTGGCGGGGCCTGACGAAGGATTGCTCGGTCACCTCGGTGCCCCACTGGCTGCCCGGCGATTCGGCGGCAAGGACGAAGCCGGCGGCTTCATAGAGGCGCCGGGCGGCATCCAACCCGCGAAAGGTCCAGAGCCGGGTTTCGGCGACGCCGGTGCGGTCGGCGAAGGCCACCGCTTCATCGAGCAGCCGCCGGCCCAGCCCGCCGCCGCGCCGCCCATCCTCGACGATGAACCAGCGCAGATGGGCAATGCGGGGAGCGGAGCCGGCGCCGGACAGGTCCTCGCCGTCGATGGCGATGGTGCCGACGATGCGGTCGCCGTCCAGCGCCGTCCAGACGGCGTTGCAGGGACGGTCGAGCCGCGGCAGGAATTCCGCCAGCCCGGCGGCGACCCTGCTTTCGAAGACGGCGCCGAAGCCATGGGCACGGGCGTAGAACTGCGCATGCATGTCCACGGCCCGGCCAATCAGTCCGGGCCGGTAGCCAGGTTCGATGCGCAAGGCCGGGGGAGCCCCCGCCTTCGATTCGGTGCCCGGTGTGGCCCGGCGGGCTTGCAGGGCATCCGCGTACAGCCGCAGCCCCGCCACCACCATGGCACGGTCGGCGGCAGGCAGGCAGGCCAGGGCGCCGCCGACCTGTTCATGGGCGAAGGCGTCGATGGCGGCCAGCGTCCGCTTTCCCTGCCCGGTCAGGGTAAGGCGCTTCGACCGTCCGTCCGTATCGCTGCTCACCTCGGCCAGATCCCCACCGTCGATGAGCTTGCGCAGCATCCGGCTGACGCTCGATTTCTCCAGATTCAGCCGGTCGCACAGCTCCGTCGCGGTCAGGCCGCCCCGGTTGCCGATCTCGATCAGCGCATGCACTGCCGAGGCCGGCAGCTCCGTTCCCGCAAGGGTCGGCCTCATGAAGCCGAGTTCGCGCACGATCCGGCGCGACGCGTCGCGGATCGGCAGGATGGCGTCCCTGTGGGCGAGGGGGGCTGAGATGGAGGGCTGGGAAGCCATGGTGGTTCCAGACATAGTTGTATCATGCAACTATGTCTGGGCAGGCAGCGGCTGTAAAGGCGTCAGGCCGGTCTCACATGATCTTTTCGAAGCGGAACATTTCGCCGCCGCCGGGCAAACCGGAGGGTCCGGGCCAATGCGGGTCGGGGTGGTGGGCGCCGAAGAACTCGACGATCCTGAAGCCGCACTTGTTGACGTAGAAGTGGATGTTGCGCTTCTCGAAATAGGGCGTGTGCGTCTGCCAGACCTGGGTCTCGGGATAGCGTTGCTCGATGGCTTTCCAGGCCTTGAAGCCCAATCCCCGGCCATGTTGCGCCGGGGAGAGGAAGAAGAGGTCCAGCGAATTGCGCTGCGTCGCCTCGTCGATCACGACGACGGCGCCGCCGACCCGTTCATTTCCGCACAGGATGTGCAGAAGCTCGGTGCCCGGCGCGCCCATCGACTCGTCGAGATCGCTGCCGCGTGGGATCGAATCGTCGGGAAGGCACCCGAACGCCTCGATGACGGCGACCGCGAAGGACGCCTCCATATCGGCCTTGAAGGCCGGCAGATCGCCCGGCTCGACGGCCGCGAGCGTGACCTGTGTGTCCTCTGCGACTTGGGTATCCTGCATCTTCGTGCGCTCGAGCCGTCAGCGGTCCGGTCCCCGCCTTACGCCTCGCTCTCCATCTTCTGCTCCACCGCGGCGGCCTTGATCGCCTTTTGCAGCTTTTCGAAGGCACGGACCTCGATCTGGCGGACGCGCTCGCGGCTGATGCCGTATTTCTGCGACAGGTCCTCCAGCGTCGTCGGCGCCTCGCGCAGGCGGCGTTCGGTCAGGATGTCGCGTTCGCGGTCGTTCAGCGCGGTCATGGCGTTCGCCAGCAGCTTGCGGCGCTTGCCCAGCTCCTCGCGGTCGGCCAGCGTGATTTCCTGGCTGGCGGTCTCGTCGACCAGGAAATCCTGCCATTCGCCCTCGCTCTCCGCTCGGAGCGGCGCGTTCAGCGAATGGTCGGGGCTGGCCAGCCGCCGGTTCATGTTGACGACGTCCTGCTCCGGCACGTCCAGCTTGGTGGCGATGGCGTGGACCTGCTCGGGCGACAGGTCGCCCTCCTCGATGGCCTGCATCTGGCCCTTCAGCCGGCGCAGGTTGAAGAACAGCTTCTTCTGCGCGGCGGTGGTGCCCATCTTCACCAGCGACCAGCTGTGCAGGATGTATTCCTGGATCGCCGCGCGAATCCACCACATGGCGTAGGTCGCCAGCCGGAAGCCGCGGTCGGGGTCGAAACGCTTCACCGCCTGCATCATGCCGACATTGCCTTCGGAGATCAGCTCCGACAACGGCAGGCCGTAGCCGCGGTAGCCCATGGCGATCTTTGCCACCAGCCGCAGATGGCTGGTGACGAGCTGGTGGGCGGCGCCGGAATCCTCATGCTGCTGCCAGCTCTTGGCGAGCATGTATTCCTGCTGCGGCTCCAGCATCGGGAACTTGCGGATCTCCTGGAGATAGCGGGACAGATTGCTCTCGGACCCGATCGCCGGAAGGTTGGATGCCGTCGCCATGGTAAAACCCCTCTCCTGACAGCCGGCGTTCCCATCCGAAGGATTTCAGGGGCCGCCGCCGCTCTTCAGCGCGGGTTCCATAGGCCCCTCGCAATGAGCGGGCGAAGGAACCTCGCCATTGACGCCGAGTCTAACCAAGAAACATTTCCCGGTGTACCGTTTTAAACCGACTCCAGGGTGACAATTAGTTCATGAATGTCCGCCGGAATTGAGGAGCGGAATGCCACAATTTCGCCACTAATCGGATGCCGGAAGGTCAGGGCCGCGGCATGCAGCGCCTGACGCGGAAACCCAACAAGGCTGGACCGCGCCGGTTCCGGCAGCAGCGAGGCGAATTTGCCGCCCGGCCGCCCCGACCGCCCGCGGCCATAGAGCGGATCGCCGACCAGCGGATGGCCGATGTGGGTCAGGTGGACGCGGATCTGGTGGGTGCGCCCGGTCTCCAGCACGCATTCGACCAGCGAGGCGGCCATGCCGAAGCTCTTGACCACGCGGTATTTGGTGCCGGCCGGTTTCCCGCCGCCGGTGACCACCGCCATCTTCTTGCGGTCGGCGCTGCTGCGGCCGATGTTGCCCTCGATCCGGCCCTGGGTCGGGTTGGGCACGCCCCAGACCAGCGCCAGATAGGTGCGGCTGAGCGTGCGGTCGGCGAACTGGTCCGACAGGCCATGGTGGGCGCGGTCGTTCTTGGCGACCACCATCAGGCCGCTGGTGTCCTTGTCCAGCCGGTGGACGATGCCGGGCCGCCGCACCCCGCCGATGCCGGACAGGCTGTCGCCGCAATGGGCGAGCAGGGCGTTGACCAGCGTGCCGTCCGGGTTGCCGGCGGCCGGATGCACCACCAGCCCGGCCGGCTTGTCGATCACCAGCACGTCGGCGTCCTCGTAGACCACGTCGAGCGGGATGTCCTGCGCCAGCGGTTCGGCGGCCTCCGCGCCGGGAACCTGCACCTCGAAGGTCTGGCCGGGTTTGACCCTCAGGGACGCGTCCGTTATCGTCCGGCCGTCGCCGCGCACGCAGCCCTGTTCCAGCAGGGCCTGCACGCGCGACCGCGACAGGTCCGGCAGGCCCGCTGCCAACGCCTTGTCCAGCCGCTGGCCCGCCGCCTCGTCGGGGATGGTGTGGGCGAGCAGCTGGGGAGCGGCGTAGGCGGGGGTGCCGGCGTCGTCGTCCGCATCGAGGAAATCGTCGGACAGGTCATCTGGCATATCGGCTGGCATCGGCTTCGCGCATCGCGTCCTGTTTCAATCGTCCGGGAGTGGACCCCAAACCGTGCAGATCCTCAAGGCACTCATCGTCATCATGGGCGTTCTCATCCTCGCCGGCTTCACCTTTCTGGGGGTGGAGCTGTACAAGCGGATGTCGGACCCCAACCGCGCCTCGCTGACCGCCACCGCCCCGGCGCCCGTTCCGGCCGAGCGCCCGGCCGAGGTGACGCTGGACGTTCCGGCCGGCGCCCGCATCGGCGAGATGCTGGTGGCCGGCAACCGCGTCCTGTTCAAGGTGACCCTGCCGCAGGGGCCGGACCGCCTGTATCTGATCGACCCGCGCAACGGCGCCGTCACCGCGACGGTGACCGCCGGCAAGTGAGCGTTTTCCCCTATCCGGACACAGATGATGCATGATTTCCGCAGCGACAACGTCGCCGGTGCCGCCCCGCAGGTGATGACGGCGCTGGCCGCCGCGTCCTCCGGCACCGCGTCCCCCTATGGCAACGATCCCTGGACCGCGCGGGTGACCGAGCGGCTGTGCGCGATCTTCGAGACCGAGGTCGCCGTCTTCCCGGTCGCCACCGGCACGGCGGCCAACTCGCTGGCGCTGTCGGCGCTGGTGCCGCCCTATGGCGCGGTGCTGTGCCATGACGAGGCGCACATCACCATCGACGAGTGCGGCGCGCCGGAGTTCTTCACCGGCGGCGCCAAGCTGGTCCCGCTGGCCGGCGCTCATGGCAAGCTGACGCCCGACGCGGTGCAGCACCACATCGCCAAGGCCGGCGTCGGCGTCGTCCACCGCGTCCAGCCCGCCGCCCTCAGCCTGACCCAGGCGACGGAGGCCGGCACCGTCTATACCCCGGCGGAGGTCGAGGCGCTGGTCGAGGTCGCCCATGCCAACGGCATGGCCGTGCATATGGACGGCGCCCGCTTCGCCAACGCCATCGCCCGACTGGGCTGCAAGCCGGCCGAGGTGACGTGGCGCGCCGGGGTCGACGTGCTGACGCTGGGCGGCACCAAGGGCGGCTGCCTCGCCGCCGAGGCGGTGGTGTTCTTCAACCCGGCGATGGCCGAGGATTTCGGCTTCGGCCGCAAGCGCGGCGGCCATCTGGTGTCGAAGATGCGCTTCCTGACGGCGCAGCTCGACGCCTGGCTGGATGACGGGCTGTGGCTGCGTCTGGCCGCCCACGCCAACGCCATGGCCGACCGTCTGGCCGAAGGGCTGGTGGCGCTGCCCGGCGTCGAACTGGCCCACCCGGTGGAGGCCAACGAGCTGTTCGTCCGCCTGCCGGCGGCCTATGCGGAGGCGCTGGAGGCGGCCGGCTACGGCTTCTACCGCTGGGATGATGGCACGGCGCGCTTCGTCACGGCCTTCGACACGCCGGCGGCCGTGGTGGACGGGTTGCTGGGTATTTTGCGCCGACTCTAAGAAAAGGCTTGATCGGCGGGGCTGGCTTGGTTAGAAACCCGCCCACGCCGATGACGTCCCCATCGTCTAGAGGCCTAGGACACCGCCCTCTCACGGCGGTAACAGGGGTTCGACTCCCCTTGGGGACGCCAACCTTCCAGGGTTGGGTCGCGCGGCCGGTGGCAGCCTCCACCGCCGCATGCCATGCATCGGGACCAGACGTCCCCATCGTCTAGAGGCCTAGGACACCGCCCTCTCACGGCGGTAACAGGGGTTCGACTCCCCTTGGGGACGCCATCCACGCGCTGCCATCCAAGCAGTCGGATGCGTTTGTTGAGCGCAGGTTGAAGGTACAACGTCCCCGTCGTCTAGAGGCCTAGGACACCGCCCTTTCACGGCGGCGACACGGGTTCGACTCCCGTCGGGGACGCCACTTCTTCCTAATCCATAGCTTTCATTCTGCATCACGTATGATTTTGCTCCCGGAATGAGATGGGATCCTGGATTTCGTCTGCAAGGCTTGCAATTGATGAGACTATTATCGACAGCTCTTCATATGAAATTTCATGGTTTCTTGTAGAAATTCCGGAATTTGTAAGCCACATTGGTACTGTCTCCGTTTCCGCACAAGAGCCATTCCTTATTTCTCCCCCATAGTGCTTTATCTTGTTAGCGATTGAATAAGCTCTTGCCTCTTTTGAATTGTCTCCTTCGCAAAAGACCTTTTCTCCGTCAAATTCTAAGTTAATCTTGTTAAGAGTGTCGATAAATATCTGAGTGTTCAACAAGCAGGACTCCCAACGCGATAGTGCACGGAAATAAACGCGCACATGCGGAGCGCTAGGTTTTCCTGCTTCTATAAATTCTCTCGTTAATGCTCTTGCTTCATGGTAATCGGAGAACGCGACCTGCGCGCGGTATAAATGATTGATTGCGTATTGTTTAAATTTTCCGGAATAGCTTCCACGCAATATCGAATTAAGGAAGTGGTTTGCAATCCAGTGAGTTGATTGCGGATATTGTCCAGAAATGTCGGGTGCATCGAATTCAGTAAAATCTGCAATGCCTGGGGCAAGATATAAATTTAAGCATTCCCTGCTAAAGCTCGTGCTCATTCTCTATATCTTCCCTGTTTCTATAATGTAAAATTTATAGAATTCCCGACAGGTTTGTTTTTAGAATATAATGGATGGTTTTCACCCCAACACCCCCGTCTGATACAGCGTCACCCGGATCCCCCCGTTCGACACCGACACCCCGCCCTCCTGGAACGGCAGTTCGGTCGCCTTCGCCAGGGCGGCTTCGTTGGTGATGATGCCCACGCGCCAGCCGGCGAAGCGGGTTTTCAGCGTCTGGCCCATGGCGTGGTAGAGCGGGATCAGGGACTTGCCCTCGCCTATGCGGGCGCCGTAGGGCGGGTTGACGATGACGAGGCCGGGGGGACCCTCCGGCGGGGTCAGGTCGCTGATGGCGTGATGGGCGAAGTCGGTCCAGGCGCCGACGCCGGCCCGCTCCGCATTGGCGCGGCTCATCGCGACGGCGCCGGCGTCGCGGTCGCTGCCGTAGAAGCGCACCGCGGGCGGCGTCGCCGTGCCGGTGCTGCCGCGCAGGCTCTGCCAGCGGGCGGGGTCGAACGTGGCGAGCTGCTCGAAGGCGAAGGAGCGGGAGCGGCCGGGCTTCAGGCCGGCGGCGATCTCGGCGGCCTCGATGACGAAGGTGCCGGAGCCGCACATCGGATCCACCACGGGGACCGGCTCGCGCCCGTCATAGCCGCACTGGCGCAGGAACAGGGCCGCCAGCGTCTCGCGCATCGGCGCCTTGTTGACCGCCTCCTTGTGGCCGCGCTTGTGCAGCGACTCGCCGGAGCTGTCGACGCTGATGGTGCAGAGGTCGTCGTCGATCCGCGCCTTGATCTGGACGGCCCGGGTGTCGTCTTCCGGCGCATCCCTGTCGGCGGATTTCCCGGTCTTCTTGGGGGCGGCCTTGACGATGGGGGCGCCGAGTTCCTCGGCGATGGCGCGCTCGATGCGCTGGGCGGCGGCGCCGGCATGGTAGATGCGCGAGGCCTTGCAGGAGGCCTCGACCCGCACCGGCACGTCGGCGCGCAGGATCTCGGCCCAGGGAACGCGGCGGGCGCGCTTGTCCAACTGGGCGAGATGCAGGGCGCGGAAGCTGGCGATGCGCGCCAGAACGCGGGTGGCGCCGCGCAGTTCCAGATTGGCGCGCCAGACCTCCGGCCAGCCGCCGGTGACCGTCACCCCGCCCTTCACCATGGTGGGGTTGGTGAAGCCGCGGTCGCTGGCCTCCGCGCACAGCACGGGTTCCAGGCCGGGGGCGGCCACCAGGAAAATCTCGAAAGGCTGGGCGGGACTGGTCGGGTCGGTGTTCATGCGCCTACATAGCCCGAAGGGCCGGGTTCCATCGACAGGATTCTCGCGGAACGGCCAGCTGTTGACGCCGGACTGCCGGTCCCTATGATCGGATTGGAACACGAACAATCAAGCCGGCTTGCGATTCCGAACATGGACCGGGCCGGATGGCAGGGAGAACGCACACCATGACCGCCACCGACACCAGCCACTTGTCCGCCAACTGGCCCGCCGACCTGCTGGCGCAGGAGTTCCGCGGCAAACGGGTGCTGGTCACCGGCAGCAGCCGCGGCATCGGCGCGGCGGTGGCGGCGGCCTTCGCCCAGCTCGGCGCCCATGTCGCCATCCATGGCCGCGACCGGGCGGCGGTGGAAGCGGTGGCGGCGGCGATGGGAGACGGCGTGATCGGGCTGGCCGGCGACTTCGCTGACAAGGGGCAGACCCGCGCGGTGGTGGAGCAGGCAATCGACCGGCTGGGCGGGCTGGACGTGCTGGTCAACAATGCCGGCACCATGCTGGGCCGGGTGGCGCTGGCCGACATCGACGACGGCTTCCTGCAGGAGCAGTTCGACCTGAACGCCGCCTCGGCGGTCGTCGCCAGCCGCAGCGCCCTGCCGGCGCTGATCGCGTCCAGGGGGGCCATCGTCAACACCGGCTCGATCTCCGGCCGCACCGGGGGCAGCGCCGGCTCGTCGCTCTACAGCGCCGCCAAGGCCTTCCAGGCCAGCCTCGCCCGCTCGCTGGCGACGGAGCTGGCGCCGCACGGCATCCGCGTCAACGCGGTGTCGCCCGGCACCATCGACACCGACTTCCACCAGCGCTATTCGACCGCCGACAAGCTGGCGCAGACCGCGGCGCGCATTCCGCTGAAACGGCTGGGCACGGCGGAGGACTGCGTCGGCGCCTACCTGTTCCTGGCGTCAAACCGGCTGGCTGGATACATCACCGGCCAGACGATAGAGGTGAATGGCGGTCAGTTCTATAACTAATGGGAGAATTTTCGCAATTGCGAAGGTCGAGCTTTGGCAAAATGCAAAGCGATCTCAATGATTTTGGCAAATTGCGAAGGTTGATTGTGTCCCAACTCCAAGAATGGATCGATTTCACAGGATAAAAAAACATCCCAGCGTTAAGGGTGCATTGGCATTGTTCTTGTAGGGTAGCTCGTTGACAACCGATCCCTCGAAAGATCGGGACACCGCCAGCAGTCGGGTCAGAAGACGAGGTCCCCAGTCATGAACGCTCCCAGCCCCAGCACAGGCCCGCAGACCGCAGCCCGGCCGACCAAGGCCGGTCCCTTCGCCAACCTGCGCACGGCGACCAAGATCTACACCGGCTTCGGCGTCACGCTGGCGCTTCTGGTCGGGCTGGGGGCGGTATCGTGGAGCGGCTTGCGGTCCAGCGACGATGCGCTCCGCCGCTATGCGGCGCAGTCGCACGTCGCGATGGCGGTGGCGGAGGCCGATACCAACATCGCCGATGCGCTGGGGGCGGCGGAGGAGTTCGTCTCCAGCGGCTCCGGCGATGTGGCCGGCCGCTTCCGCGGCGAAATCGACAAGTTCCGCCGCAAGCTGGACGACGCCACGGCGCGGATGACCGATGCCGGCGACCGTCAGGCGGCGCAGGAGATCGCCACCCTGCACCAGACGCTGACCGCCGGTTTCGACCGGCTGGTCGCCGCGCGGACGGAGCGCGACTCCATCGTCGCGTCGGTGGTGAACACGCTGGGCGCCGACATCCGCCGCACGCTGAGCGAGACCGTCAAGGCGGAGAAGGACGGCGGCGATCTGGACCGCACGGTGCGGGCCGCCGACGTCAGCGAACAGTTCCTGCTGGTCCGCGTGCTGGTCGCCCGCTTCGTCGCCGAAACCAAGGCGGAGGATCTGGTCCGCATCCGCAAGGATCTGGGCGACCTGACGGGGAAGGCGGACGCGCTGCGCAACGGCATCGCCGACGGCCCGGTCAAGGCCAAGCTGTCGGACGCGGTGGCCAAGCTGCCGGCCTATGGCGCCGGCATCGACCGCATCGCCGTGCTGAGCGACCAGCTGAAGTCGCTGAACAACGAGACCCTGGGCAAGGCCGGCAAGCAGATCAACGACAAGATCGGCCTGATCCGCGACCATTCCACCAGCTTCCTGGCGCAGCTGGAGGTCACCGCCGCCGCCGAGGTGTCGGCGGCGGAAGCGCGCGGCACCGCCGTGACGGTGGTCGCCGTTCTGCTCGGCCTGCTGCTGGCCTGGGCGATCTCGCGGGCGATCACCCGGCCGCTCGGCAACACGACGCGGGAAATGGGCCGGCTGGCCGAGGGCGACCTGACGGTGACCGTCACCGACGACGACCGCCGCGACGAGATCGGCGCGCTGGCCCGCGCGCTCCAGATCTTCAAGACGAACGCGCTGGAGATGGAGCGGATGCGCAGGGCGCAGGAGGAGAGCGAGCGGCAGGCCGCCGCCCAGCGCCGCCAGACGATGATGCAGATGGCCGACACCTTCGAACGGACGGTGAAGGGCATCGTCGACACCGTCGCCACCGCCGCCACCGGCATGCGCGACGCCGCGACGGAGCTGACCGCCACCGCGCATGAGGCGAGCGAGCGCTCGCTGCTCGTCGCCTCGGCCTCCGAACAGGCCTCGGCCAACGTGCAGACCGTCGCCACCGCGACGGAGGAGCTGTCGGCCTCGATCTCAGAGATCGGCCAGCAGGTGGAGAACTCCACCCGCATCGCCACCCAGGCGGTGGCCGACGCCACCGGCGCCGACCGCACCATGCGCGATCTGGTCAGCGCCGCCGAGCAGATCGGCGCGGTGGTCGAGCTGATCAGCGGCATCGCAGCGCAAACCAATCTTCTGGCGCTGAACGCCACCATCGAGGCGGCGCGGGCGGGCGAGGCCGGCAAGGGCTTCGCCGTGGTGGCGAGCGAGGTGAAGGCGCTGGCCAACCAGACCGCCAAGGCCACCGACGAGATCCAGGCCAAGGTGCAGGAAATCCAGCAGACCACCGGCGGTGCCCAGAGGGCCATCGGCAGCATCGGCAAGACCATCGGCCACATGAGCGAGATCACCACCGCCATCGCCGCCGCCATCGAGGAGCAGGCCGCCGCCACCCGCGAAATCGCCTCCAGCGTGACCCAGGCCGCCCAGGGCACCGAAGAGGTGTCGAGCAACATTGCCGGCGTCAGCACGGCGGTGCACGAGACCGGCGACGCCGCCGGCCGCGTCCACGGCACCTCGCAGGAGCTGGCCGTCGAGGCCGAGCGCCTGCGCAAGGAGGTGGGCACCTTCATCGCGACGGTGCGGGCGGCGTAACGCCCGCACCGGGCGCTTGGCTTATCGGGCGAGTGCCTGCCTCGCCCACGCCACCAGCGCCGGCAAGGGCATGGCGCCGGCGGTGCGGGCGATCTCGTGGCCGTGATGGACCAGGATCAGGGACGGGATGCTGCGGATGCCGAAGCGGGCGGCGAGGTCCGGCGAGGCCTCGGTGTCGATCTTGGCGAGGCGGATTTGCGGTTCGAGCTGGGCCGCGGCCTGGGCGAAGGCGGGCGCCATCGCGCGGCAGGGGCCGCACCAGTCGGCCCAGAAATCGATCAGCAGGGGCAGGTCGCCACGCTCGGCATGGGCGGCGAAACGGCGGGCGTCGAGCGCCACCGGCTTTCCTTCGAACAGGGCTTGGCCGCAGCGGCCGCATTTGCCGCCGCCGAGCCGGGCCGGGGGCACACGGTTCAGCGTGTCGCACTGCGGGCAGGCGACGTGAAGGCTGTCGGCGCCGGATTGGGCGCCTGTGGAAGACTGGCCTGACTCTCGGGCGGTGGACGGCATGGCGGGGCTCCTTCCCCTGACAGCGTTTCCACCGTCGATGTATGGGCGCCGTTGCGTCCGCTCAAGATCCGCCTGTGGACGGGCGCGCCTACTCCTGCCGGCCCATCAGGCCTTCCAGCTTTGCGAAATCCACATATTGCGCCGGCCGGTCCTTCAACAGGTCCGGGGACGCCAGGGCATTCTCCCGCGCGCATTCGGCGACGTAGCGGGCCAAGAGATCGCGCATGACCTCGGCCAAAGGCGTCTGCCGCTGGCGCGCGTAATTCTTGGCGACATCTTTGACTCTGCGGTCAACCCGCAAAGAGATCGTCGCCTTCTTTGGATGAAACGGATCTCCGATCATGACGATCCCCCACCAATCTTGCTGATCCACGTTATTTGGATATGCCGGATCGGTGGTGGATACAAGGATCCATGGGAAGACGGGCGATAAAACCTGGGGATGATAGAATGTGAATTTGTGTGGATAAAATTTCTGCCGGTTTTCTTCTCCACAGAATCTGTGGATAGATGTGTGCGCAAACTCCGAACAGAATCTTCCGCATCCTTCCGGCGGGCGCATCCGGCCTGTGGATGAGTGGGTTTGCCTATTTTTTGGGCGTATCGGGGGTGCCGGCGGTTCCCCATCCTCCGACCATCCGCAGCCGTCCGGCAGGCGAGAGGTCGGGCAGCACGAGCAGCACGGTCTGCTCCGTCAATTCGCCGATCAGGCGGCGCTTGGCGCGGGCCGCGGCGATCGCGGCGTTCAGGGAGTCGAAATCCACAGGCTCCGCCTGAAGCAGGCTGCGCACCCGCTGCCCCTCCTCGCGATAATCCTCGGTCAGCGCGTCATAGCGCGGGCGCAGCGGCTCGAAAATGGCGCGCAGGCGGGCGGCGTCGGCGTCGGACATGCCGGCGGCCACATGCTCGACGAAGCGGTCGGGCATCGGCCGGTAGGGCGGGGGCGCCGGCTTGCGGGTGGTGCCGACCAGCATGGCGGCCAGGAACAGGTTCAGCGCCAGCGACAGCAGCGCCAGCCGGCGCAGGCTCATCCCTTGCCGGAGGCGGGCCAGGAGGGAGGGCTGCGGGCGATGGGGGGCAATGAGGCCGCTCATCGGGGCTCTCCGTCGAACAGGGTGACGACCTCGTCGTTCAGCAGGGCCAGCTCCTGGCTGCGCGGCGCTGAGGGGAGCGGGCTGGCGAGATGGCCGGCGAACCAGCCCCCGGTCAGCCAGCCCAGCGCCAGCAGGGCGACGCAGAAGCCGGCCACTCTCCGCCGCGGCATCCGGCCGAGCAGCAGCATGACGACGCCCTCCTGCGGCACGGCCCGCGCCGCGGCGCCGACGGCGGACAGCAGGCGGGCGACGCGGGCGTCCTCTACCGGCGCTGCGGGAACCGTCAGCAGCCGGTCGAAGGCGGCGGCGTCCGCCTGGGCGGCGCGCAGGGCGGGGGATCGGGCGAGCGCCGCTTCGGCCTCCGCGCGCAGCTCCGCCGGCCAGCGCTGCGGCGAGGCGCCGTAATCGTCGAGGTGGCGGAGGAAGTCTTCGTCGGTCATGGCATCCTCCCTCACAGGATCTCGGAGGCGGTGAGCGCCGTCTTCAGCGCGGCGCGGGCGCGGGCCAGCAGCGAGGCGAAGGCGCTTTCGCCCATGGTCAGGATCTCGGCGGCCTGACGCAGGCTGAGCCCCTCCTGATGGAACAGCACGACGGCGGCGCGCTGGCGGTCGGGCAGGGCCGCCAGCGCCCGGTTGACCCGCTCGGCGGTCTGGCGCTCGGCGATGCGGGTCAGCGCGTCGGGGGTCTGGTCGGGCAGGTCGCCGGCATCCTCCAGCGGCGACCAGCCGGGGCGGCGGCCACGGTCGATGGCGAGGTTCATCACGATGCGGTAGAGCCAGGTGGTGAAGGCGGCGCGCCCCCCGTCCCAGCGCCCGGCATGCTGCCAGACCCGCAGGAAGGCTTCCTGCGCGATCTCGTCGGCGTCGGACGGGTTGCCGGTCATCCGCTGGGCCAGCGCCACGGCGCGGCGCATGTGGCGGGCGGCCAGACGGTCGAAGGCGGCGGCGTCGCCGCCGGCCACGCGGCCCATCAACTCGTCGTCCGTGTCGCTCGCCTCGACCACCGGGGCTCCGCTCATGCCGTGGGCGAGAACTATGCCCAAGAGGGCAAGGGGGTGCCAGCGTTGGGATTTCTCCCAACCCGGCGGTATCCCCTTCTCCCCCCTGGGGAGAAGGTCGGGATGAGGGGGTTCGGCCCAGCCGAAGAGATCCATGAAGCGGCTCCCCCTCACCCTAACCCTCTCCCCGGGGGGGAGAGGGGATCTTGGCGGGTGGAGTAGGGTCAGGGCTCCCATCCTGCGCCCCCCTATTCCGCGGGTGCGGCGATGGCGTGGCGGCGGTTGCGCCGCAGGGCCAGCCGTTCCAGCGTCAGATAGACCACCGGCGTCGTGTAGAGCGTCAGCATCTGGCTGACCAGCAGACCGCCGATGATGGCGATGCCGAGCGGGCGGCGGATCTCGCCGCCGGTCCCGAAGTCGAAGGCGAGCGGAACCGCGCCCAGCAGCGCCGCCATCGTCGTCATCATGATCGGGCGGAAACGGACCAGCCCGGCCTCGCGGATCGCCTCCAGCGGCGTCAGGCCGCGCTCGCGCTCCGCCTCCAGGGCGAAGTCGATCATCATGATGGCGTTCTTCTTGACGATGCCGATCAGCAGGATGATGCCGATCAGGGCCACGATCGACAGGTCGTAGCCGGTCAGGATCAGCGCGATCAGCGCTCCCAGCCCGGCCGACGGCAGGGTCGACAGGATGGTCAGCGGGTGGATCAGGCTTTCGTAGAGGACGCCCAGCACGATGTAGATGGTGATCAGCGCCGCCAGGATCAGCAAAGGCTGGCTGGAGGAGGATTGCTGGAAGGCGCGGGCGTCGCCCTGGAAGCCGGCGCGGATGCTGGCCGGCATGCCGATGTCCTCGGCGGCGCGCTGGATCAGCTCGGTCGCCTGGGACAGCGAGACGCCGGGGGCGAGGTCGAAGGTCAGGTTGGCGACCGGGAAACCGCTCTGGTGCTGGATGCTGGCGGCCTGGTTGCCGATAACGACGCGCGACACCGCCGACAGCGGCACCATGCCGCTGCGGCCCGCGACATAGATGCGCTTGAGGTCGTCGGGGCCGAGCGCCTCCGACGGCTCGACCTCCAGCACCACCTTGTGCTGGTTCTGCGCCAGATACATGGTCGAGACCTGCCGCTGGCCGAAGGCGTCGTAGAGCGTCGATTCCAGGGCGCTCAAGGACACGCCGAGCCGGGTGGCGGCGTCGCGGTCGACGATGACGTTGGCCTGGATGCCGCCGTTTTGGCGGTCGTTGGCGACGTCGACCAGCTCCGGCAGGGTGCGCATCTTGTCGACCAGCTTGGGCGCCCATTCGTTCAGCGCGGCGATGTCGGAATCCTGCAGGCTGTAGCGGTACTGGCTGCGGCCCTGGAAGCCGCCGACGCGGATGTCCTGCACCGGCGTCAGGTAGAGCTGCACCCCCGGCACCCGGCCGGCGCGCTGGCGCAGCCGCTGGGTGACGGTGGCGAGGTCGTCGCGCTCCGCCTTCGGTTTCAGGGCGATGAAGATCTGGCCGGAATAGGTGCCGCCCGGACCGCCGCCGCCGACGGTGCCGCCGACGCTCTCCACCGCCGGGTCGCCGGCCACCGCGTCCTGAAGCGCGCGCTGGCGCGTCACCATGGCGCGGAAGGAGATGTCGGGCGGCGGGTCGCTGAAGCCGATCAGCAGGCCGGTGTCCTGCTGCGGCACGAAGCCCTTCGGCACCTGCCCGTAGAGCCAGACGCTGACGCCGATGATGGCGAAGGTCGCCACCAGCATGGTGCGGCGGTGGGCGAGAACCCAGTCCAGCCCGCCGGCATAGAGACCAAACAGCCGGTCGCCGATCCAGGCGAGCGCGCGGGCGAGCCGGCCGGGGGGCCTGCGCTCGGCCTCCGGTTGCAGCAGGTGGGCGCACATCATCGGGGTCAGGGTCAGCGACACCACCGCCGACACGGCGATGGCGACCGACAGCACCACGGCGAACTCGCGGAACAGCCGGCCCTGGATGCCGCCCATGAACAGGATGGGGATGAAGACGGCGATCAGCGACAGGCTGATCGACACCACGGTGAAGGCGACCTGCCGGGCACCCTTCACCGCCGCCTCGAACGGCTTGGCGCCCTTTTCGATGTGGCGGACGATGTTCTCGATGACGACGATGGCGTCGTCCACCACGAAGCCGACCGAGATGGTCAGCGCCATCAGCGAGAAATTGTCCAGGCTGTAGCCGACGATCCACATCACGCCGCAGGTGCCGGCCAGCGACAGCGGCACCGAGGCGGCCGGGATCACCGTCGCCCACAGCCGGCGCAGGAACAGCGCCATCACCATCACCACCAGCGCCACCGTGACCGCCAGCGTCTTCTGCACGTCGTCGATGGAGGCGCGGATGGTCGGCGTGCGGTCGGTGCGCACCGACAGGCTGACCCCCGGCGGCATCCAGCCGCGCAAGGTCGGCAGCTCCGCCCGGATGCGGTCCACCGTATCGACCACGTTGGATCCCGGCTGCTTCTGGATGTTGATCAGGATGGCGCGGTGGCCGTCCTGCCACGCCGCGGTGCGGCTGTTCTCCGGCGCCTCGATCACGTCGGCGACGTCGCCGAGCCGGATGGTGGCGCCGTTCTTCTCGGTCACGATCAGCTTGCGGTAGGCATCGGCGCCGAACAGCTGGTCGCTGGCGCCGATGGACCAGGATTCATGAGTGCCGTCGAAGCTGCCCTTGGCGCCGTTGGCATTCGCCTGGGAGATGACGGTGCGGATCGATTCCAGGCTGACGCCCATGTTGGCCGCGGCGGCGGCGTTGACGCGCACGCGCACCGCCGTCTTCTCCGCCCCGTTGATGGAGACCTGGGCCACCCCCTCGATCTGGCTCAGCCGCTGGCCGATGATGCTGTCGGCCAGATTGTAGAGGTCGGCCGGGGCCAGCGTGGTCGAGGTCATGGCGAGCGTCATCACCGGCGCGTCGGCCGGGTTGATGCGCCGCATCTTGGGCGGGCTCGGCAGGTCGGCCGGCAGGTCGCCGCCGGCGGCGTTGATGGCGGCCTGCACGTCGCGTGAGGCCGCCTCGACATTGCGGTTCAGGTCGAACTGCACGACGACGGTGGTGCTGCCGAGCTTGCTGTTGGAGGTCATCTCCGACACGCCGGCGATGCGGGAGAGCCGGCGCTCCAGCGGGGTGGCGACGGAGGCCGCCATCGTCTCCGGGCTGGCGCCGGGCAGCGCGGCGGTGACGATGATGGTGGGGAATTCGACCTGAGGCAGCGGCGCCACCGGCAGGAAGCGGTAGGCCACGGCACCGAGGATCATCAGCCCGACCATCAGCAGCGCCGTGCCGACCGGCCGCCGGATGAACAGGGCGGAGAGCGAGGCGGCCGAAGCCAGGGGGTTTATGTTGAGGGAGGCCATGGCCGGCTACTCCGCCGCCGCCCGGCCGGGGGAGGTGTCGTTGCCCGGTTCGGCCGCGTCCTTCCGGCGCCAGGGCCGCAGCCAGCGGCCGAGCCGGCTGCCGAGACGGTCCATGTAGAGATAGACGACCGGCGTGGTGTAGAGCGTCAGCACCTGACTGAACAGCAGCCCGCCGACGATGGCGATGCCCATCGGCCGGCGCAGCTCCGAGCCGGTGCCGTTCTCCAGCGCCAGCGGCAGGGCGCCGAGCAGGGCCGCCATGGTGGTCATCATGATCGGGCGGAAGCGCAGCAGCGACGCCTCGTAGATCGAGCGTTCCGGCGCCATGCCCTGGTTGCGCTCCGCCTCCAGGGCGAAGTCGATCATCATGATGGCGTTCTTCTTGACGATGCCGATCAGCAGCACGATGCCGACCAGCGCGATCAGCGACAGGTCGTGGCCGGTCGCCATCAGCGCCAGCAGCGCGCCGATGCCGGCCGACGGCAGGGTCGACAGGATGGTGATCGGGTGGATCGTGCTCTCGTACAGCACGCCCAGCACGATGTAGACCGCGACCACCGCCGCCAGGATCAGCCAGGGCTGGGTGTCGAGCGAGGCGCGGAACTCGGCCGCCGTGCCGGCGAAGCGGGCGGTCGCGGTGTCGGGCATGCCGATGCTGTCGCGCGCCTGCTGGATCGCCGCCACCGCCGCCCCCAGCGAGACGCCGTGCGCCACGTTGAAAGACAGGGTGACCGAGGGGAACTGGCCCTGGTGGGTGATGACCAGGGGTGCGGTCTTGCGCTCCACCGACACGATGGCGTTCAGGGGAACGACCGTGCCGCCGCTGGCCTTCACATAGATCTTGGACAGGGACGCAGGGTCCATCTGGAAGGACGGCTCGACCTCCAGGATCACGCGGTACTGGTTGGTCTGGGTGTAGATGGTCGAGACCTGACGCTGGCCGAAGGCGTCGTAGAGCGTGTCGTCGATGGCCTGGGGCAGCACATGCAGGCGGCTGGCGGCGTCGCGGTCGATGGTGAGATAGACCTGCAAGCCGTCCGGCTGCTGGTCGGTCGCCACGTCGGTCAGTTCCGGCCGGGCGCGCAGGGCATCGAGCAGGCGCGGGGTCCAGCTTTCCAGCTCGCGCGGGTCGGCATCCTGCAACACGTACTGGTACTGGGTGCGGCTGACCCGGCTGTCGATCTGGACGTCCTGCACCGCCTGCATGAACAGCGAGACGCCCTTCAGGTCGCCGGTGGCGGCGCGCAGCCGGGCGATGATCTCCTCCGCCGAGGATCTCCGCTGGTCGCGCGGCTTCAGCGCGATGGTCAGGTTGCCGGTGTTGGTGGTGGCGTTCACCGTGCCGGTGCCGACGAAGCTCGCCACCCCCGCCACGTCGGGGTCGCGCCGGACGATGTCGGCGACCTCGCGCTGGCGCTCCGCCATCGCCTTGACCGAGATGGAGGGGGCGGCATCCGTGACGCCGATGATGACGCCGGTGTCCTGCTGCGGCAGGAAGCCCTTGGGCACCACGTCGTAGAGGTAGAGGGTGGCGGCCAGCGTGGCGATGGTGAAGACCAGCGTCGCCGGCTGGTGGCGCAACACGAAGCGCAGCGAGGCGGCATAGCCGTTCAGCAGCGCGTCGAAGCCGCGCTCGGTCCAGCGGAACAGGCCGTTGGGCTTGGCTTCGGCCTCCGCCTTCAGCAGGCGGGCGCACATCATCGGCGTCAGCGTCAGCGAGATCACCGCGGACACCAGCACGGCGATGGACAGCGTGATGGCGAACTCGCGGAACAGCCGGCCCACCACCCCGCCCATGAACAGCAGCGGGATGAACACCGCGATCAGCGACAGGGTCAGCGAGACGACGGTGAAGCCGATCTGACGGGCGCCCTTGAGGGCCGCCTGCAACGGCTTCTCGCCCTTCTCGATGTAGCGGACGATGTTCTCGATCATCACGATGGCGTCGTCGACGACGAAGCCGGACGCGATGGTCAGCGCCATCAGCGACAGGTTGTCGAGGCTGAAACCGCACAGCGCCATGATGCCGAAGGTGCCGATCAGCGACAGCGGCAGCGCCGCCGCCGGGATCACCGTCGCCCACGCCTTCCGCAGGAACAGGAAGATCACCAGCACCACCAGCCCGGCGGTCAGCACCAGAGTCTTCTGCACATCCACCACCGAGGCGCGGATGGTCTCCGTCCGGTCGGTCAGCACCGCCATGTGGATCTGCGGCGGCAGGCTGGCCTGGAGCGAGGGCAGCAGCTTGTGGATGCGGTCCACCGTGTCGATGATGTTGGCACCGGGCTGGCGCAGCACGTTCAGCAGAACCGCCGGCTTGCCGTCATGCCATGCCGCCAGCCGGGTGTTCTCCACCGAATCGACCACGGTACCGATGTCGGTCAGCCGCACCGGGCCGCCATTCTTGTAGGCGACGATGATCGGGCGGTAGGCGGCGGCATTCTCGATCTGGTCGTTGACGCCGATGGACCAGGACTGGCGCGGGCCGTCGAAGCTGCCCTTCGGCGCGTTGACGTTGGCCTGGGTGATGGTGGTCCGCACATCCTCCAGCGTCAGGCCGAGACCGGCGACGGCGGCCGGGTTGACCTGCACGCGGACGGCGGGGCGCAAGCCCCCCTCGATCCCGACATAGCCGACGCCGTCGACCTGGGACAGCTTCTGCGCCAGCAGCGTGTCGGCGGCGTCGCTGACGGTCTCCAGCCGCAGGCTGTCCGAACTCAGCGCCAGCACCATCACCGGCGTGTCGGCCGGGTTGACCTTGTCGTAGACCGGCGGGTTCGGCAGCCCCTTGGGCAGCGTGCCCGACGCGGCGCTGATCGCCGACTGCACGTCCTGCGAAGCGGCGTCGATGTCGCGGGTCAGGTCGAATTGCAGGGTGATGACCGACAGCCCGAAGGAGCTGGTCGACACCATCGAGGAGATGCCGGCGATCTGGCCGAGCTGGCGTTCCAGGGGTGCCGTGACCGAGGAGGCCATCACGTCGGGGGCGGCGCCCGGCAACTGGGTGGTGACGCGCACCGTCGGGAAATCGACCGTCGGCAGCGAGGAGATCGGCAGGGTGCTGTAGCCCAGCAGGCCCAGCAGCACCACCGCCAGCATCAGCAGGCCGGTGGCGACCGGCCGCAGGATGAAGGGGGCGGAGATGTTCATGAGGGCTGCCGCCCCTCACGCGGGGCGGGCTGGCCGGGAGGGGTGCCGGGAGGGGCGCCGCCGTTGTTCTCGCGCTGCTGCTGCCGTTCGCGCCGCCGTTCCTCGCGCGCGGCCGGGTCACGCGGCTGGCGGTCGGCGGGGGCGGCCTCCGGTGCTGCGGCGGGGGTGGAACCGGCGGGGGCCGCCGAGGCGATGGGCTCGACGATGCGGATCTTGGATCCGGGCTGCAAACGGTACTGGCCGTCCACCACCACCCGCTCGCCGGGGGTCAGCCCCTCCTCGATGATCGCCTTGGTCTCCTCCTGGCGGGCGACCTTGATCGGGCGCTGTTCCACCGTCATGTCGTCCTTGATGACATAGGCGTAGGTGCCCTGCGGCCCGCGCTGCACCACGGTCGCGGGCACGGTGGTGGCGCCGCGGCGGATGGTGGCGAGCAGGCGGACATTGACGAACTGGCCGGGCCACAGCTTCTGCGGGTCGTTCGGCATCTCGGCCTTCAGGCGGATGGTGCCGGTGCCGCTGTCGATCAGATTGTCCACCACCGACAGCTTGCCGGTGTCGAGCACGCGGCGGCCTTCACGGTCCTGCGCCTCCACCGTCACGGGGCCCTGCGCCTGAGCGGCGAGCACTGCCTGGAGCTGTTTCTCTGGCAGGGTGAAGAGGACGGCGATGGGCTGGATTTGCGTGATGGTGGCGATGCCGTTCTGGTCGCTGGCCCGCACCACGTTGCCCTGGTCGACGTTGCGCAGGCCGATGCGGCCGCTGAGCGGGGCGGTGACGGTGGTGTAGTTCAGCTGGACCTGCACCGCCTCGATGGCCGCCTCGTCGGCGCGGATCTGCGCCTCGTACTGGGCGACCAGCGCGCGCTGGGTGTCGACGGTCTGGCGGGAGGCGAACTCCTTCAGGTTCATGTTGCGCTCGAGGTCGCGCCGCGCGTTGGCGAGTTGCGCCTCGTCCTGCGCCTTCTTCGCCTGGGCCTGGGCAAGCTGGGCCTGGAGCGGGCGGGCATCGATGGTCGCCAGCAGGTCGCCGGCCTTGACCAGCTGCCCTTCCTGAAGCGAGACGCGCTGAAGCTCGCCATCGACGCGGGCGCGCACGGTGACCGTGTTGAAGGCCTGGACCGTGCCGATGCCGTCGAACCAGATCGGCACGTCCTCGCGCGCAACGGTGCCGGCCTGGACCGCCACCACGTTGTTGCGCGGGCCGCCCGGACCACCGCTTGGACCGCCGCCGGGAGGGCCGCCCGGCTGTGTCGCCGCCGGAGGGGACAGCTTGTGCTGAACCGCGTAGCCGACGCCGCCGACCAGTCCGGCAAGAACAACGCCGGTGACCACCGGCTTCCAACGAATCGTCATGACCTGTTCCGACGCTTGTCCCGACATCCGACCGGACGGCGTCTTTGGCCGCCCTGGTCTTTCTGTCCGTCCCTGATACGGGGCGGCGGGGCGGATTCGTCGGGAGCGGCGAAGATTTTTTCGGGAGGCCTGCCGCCCTTTCCGGAATGAGGGGAGGGGTGAACAGCATTGTCGCGTCACATACGCGAATAGGTATTGAAGATAAGAATCATTTGCATTATCAGGGCCAATAACTGCGAATGATTCTTATTCGTGCCGGGGGCAATCGACGTGAAGAGACAAGTGGACGGCGGCCGGATGTCGCGCGGGGCGGCGTTCGGCGCCATGGTGTTGAGTGGGCTGATGGTGCCGGCGGTAGCGGGGGCGCAAAGCACCGGCGCCACCACCAGTGGCGCCGCGGTGCAGATGCCGGCGGTGACGGTGACCGGGCAGGGGGAAACGGCGCTGACGCCGGTGACCGGCTATGTCGCCAACCAGCAGGCGACCGGCACCAAGACCGACACCCCGCTGATCGAGACGCCGCAGTCGATCTCCGTCATCCCGGCCGACCAGATCCGCGACCAGAATGCCCAGACGCTGAATCAGGTGGTGCGCTATACCGCCGGTGTCACGGCGGAGACCCGCGGCGCGGTGGCGACCCGCTATGACCAGCTGAAGATCCGCGGCTTCGATGCCGACACCTATCTGAACGGGCTGAGGCTCCAGTCGCTCTATTACGCGGCACCGCAGATCGACCCCTATCTGCTGGAACGGGCGGAGGTGCTGAAGGGCCCGACCTCCGTGCTGTACGGGCAGGCGCAGCCCGGCGGCCTGATCAATCAGGTTTCCAAGCGCCCGACCGCCACCGCGCTGAACGAGGTCGGGATCGAATACGGCACCGACAACCATTGGCGCGGCACCGCCGACTTCTCCGGCCCCATCGACAAGGACGGCAAGTTCCTCTACCGCCTGACCGCCGTCGGCCTCAGCGAGGACGGCCAGATCCGGATGACGGAGAACGAGCGCATCGCCGTCGCGCCGTCCTTCACCTGGAAGCCGGATGCCGAGACCAGCCTGACCCTGCTGGGTTTCTACCAGCACGATCCGAAGGGCAACTCCTATGGCGGCATCCCGCCGCAGGGCACGGTGCTGGCGAACCCGCTGGGCAAAATCCCGGTCGATTTCTATGACGGCGACCCGAATTACGAGAAGTTCGACCGCCGTCAGGCCTCGGTCGGCTACGCCTTCGACAAGAAGATCGGCGACGCCTGGACCGTCCGGCTGAACGGGCGCTGGCTGAACGCCAAGGTCGCCTATGACAGCCTGTACGCCAATGGCCTCGACACCGACAACCGCAGCCTCTTCCGCGGTGTCGCCACCTCGCGGGAGGAGATGAACGCCTACGCCTTCGACAACCAGATCGAAGGGCGCTTCGCCACCGGTCCGGTCGGCCACACCGTGCTGGCCGGCGTCGATCACCAGCGGCTGGACGGCCATTACACCGCCGGCTTCGGGATGGCGCCGTCCATCGACGTGTTCAACCCGGTCTACGGCATCGCCGTCACCCCGCCGGCGGTCTACCGCACCGACATCGACGGCCGCCAGACCGGCGTCTACCTTCAGGACCAGATGAAGCTGGGCGGCTTCGTCCTGACGGTCGCCGGCCGCCGCGACTGGGCGAAGACCACCTCGACCACCGCGTCGGGCAGCAGCACTCAGTCCGATCAGGCCTGGACCGGCCGCGCCGGCCTGACCTACGTCTTCGAGAACGGCATCGCCCCCTATGTCAGCTATGCCGAATCCTTCACGCCCAGCAGCGGCGTCGATTTCGGCGGCAAGCCCTTCAAGCCGGAGGAGGGGACCCAGTACGAGGTCGGCGTGAAGTACCAGCCGCCCGGCCTGAACAGCCTGTTCACCGCGGCAGTGTTCGACCTGACCCGCAGCAACCTGCTGACCAGCGACCCCGTCCACCCCGGCTTCTCCATCCAGAGCGGCGAGGCGCGGTCGCGCGGCGTCGAGCTGGAGGCCAAGGTCGGCGTCACCAAGGAGCTGGAGCTGATCGGTGCCTACACCTACCTCGACACCAAATACACCAAGGACAATGACGGGCTGCAGGGCAAGCGCCTGGCCGCGGTGCCGCGCCATCAGGCGTCGGCCTGGGCGATGTACCACATGCCGGAGGGAACGGCGCTGACCGGCCTCGGCGTCGGCGCCGGCCTGCGCTACACCGGCAGCACGGCCAACACGGCCAACACCTTCAAGGTGCCGTCCTTCACCCTGGTCGACGCCACCGTGTCCTACGATCTGGGCGCGCTGTCGCCGAAGCTCCAGGGGGCGGAGGTCACGGTCAACGGCAAGAACCTGTTCGACAAGGAGTATGTCGCCTCCTGCTACTATGGCGAGTGGTGCGCCTACGGCTATCGGCGGACGGTGACCGCCGGCCTGCGCTATCGCTGGTAAGCCACCGTTGCCGTCCCTCCTCCCCCACTGGCCAAGGAAGCCGTCATGACGCCTGCGAGCCTGCGGGGCTGGCGCCTCGTCCACCGCTGGACCAGCCTGATCTGTTCGGCGAACCTGCTGATCCTCTGCGTGACCGGGCTGATCCTGGTGTTCCACCACGAGATCCAGCATCTGATGGGGGAGGATCTCGACAGCAGCTATACCGAGGGGCAGGCCCGCCTGCCGCTCCAGACGCTGGTCGACATCGCGCAGAAGGCCGACCCGGCGCTGGTGCCGAAGCTGCTGTCCTTCGATCCGGAGGACAAGGCGGTCAATTACATCTATCTGGGCAAGCCGGAGGAACGCGGTTTCGACCTGGGACGCTGGGTGGTGCTGAACGGCTTCACCGGGGCCAACCAGATGCTGAAGCAGCCGGAGGAGACGCTGGTCGGCTTTCTTTTGAAGCTGCATGTCGACCTGTTCACCGGCTTCGCCGGGCAGATGTTCGTCGGGGTGATGGGGCTGCTGTTCGTGGTCAGCACGGTCAGCGGGCTGGTGGTCTACGGCCCCTTCATGAAGAAGCTGGCCTTTGGCATCCTGCGCTGGCGCCGGGGAACGCGGATCGGCAACATCGACCTGCACAATCTGTTCGGCGTCGCGACGCTGGTCTGGGCCTTCGTCGTCGGGCTGACCGGCGCCATCCTGTCCTTCTCGCCGCTGATCACCGGCTATTGGCAGAAGACCGAGCTGGCGGCGATGACCGCCCGCCATCCCGAACCGATGACCGGGCCGGCGGTGCCCATCGACCAAGTGGCCGCGGCCGGGCTGGCCGCCTTCCCCGGCAAGGATCTGGCCTTCATCGCCTATCCCGGCAACGAATATGCCGGCAGCCGCCATTTCAGCGTGCTGGTGCGCGGCCACACCGAACTGACGCAGCGGCTGCTCAGCGTCGCGCTCGTCGATGCCGAGACCGGCGTGGTCGCCGAGGCGGCCGGAACGCCCTGGTACATGACGGTGCTGATGCTGTCGGGGCCGTTCCATTTCGGCGATTACGGCGGGCTGCCGTTGCAGATCATCTGGGCGCTGTTCACCATCGTCACCGGCGTGGTCACGGTGACCGGCTTCGTCGTCTGGCTGAAACGGCCGCGGGCGCGGTCGGCATCCGACAGAAGTGCATCGGGCGCCAAGCTGGGGAGTAAGGCATGAGCGGGATTTGGCGCGTTCCGGCCACGCTGGCCGTGCTGTCCATTTTCGGATTGGCCGCCGCCATCCTGGGCGACGGCATCTGGGACTGGCTGTGCTGGGCGACCCTGTCGGTGCCGCTGGCCGTCTGCGCCGTCAAGCTGTGGCGGCAGCGGCCGGGCGGGCCGGCCATGTGAGGGAGAGGGGCGAAAGGAAAGATTTTCACCTGTCAGTTTTTCTTGACGGTATGTCGGCCCACCTGTAAGTAAATCCTTACTGGTGGGTGGCGGAGCGGACATGACCTGCAGCGGCGACCAATTGCTCGAGATGCTGTCGGCGCTGGCGAACCCGCACCGGCTGCGCATCGTGGCGACGCTGAGCACCATGGGGCGGACCTATGTCAGTCAGCTGGCGCGCGAGATCGGCATCAGCCGTCCGCTTCTGCACCTTCATCTGCGGAAGCTGGAGGAGGCGGGGCTCGTCACCAGCCGGCTCGAGGTCTCTCCGGATGGAAAGGCCCTCAATTTCTTCGAAGTCGCCCCGTTCGCGATCGAGCTGACACCCACGGCGATTGCCGAAGCCGCGCCTTCCCTGACCGCAACCAGCAGACATTCCGACTCCTGAAGGAGCGCCCGATGACCGGCAGAGAATCCTATTTCCTTCTCGTTACGATCCTCGTCCTGGTGACGATCCTCCTGATTTTCGCGATGAAGTATTTTTCGTCGGCCCGTCGGGGCCGGGCACAGACCGCCGGCGAGGCGGCATACCGCGACCTTGCCGAGAAGACGCTCAAGGCGCAGGAGGAACTGACCGCGGCCCTGGTTTCGATCAGGGGCAGCGTCACGCAGATCGAGGGGCGGCTCGCCGGGGTGGAAAAAGTCCTGAAGGACGTCGGGTGATGGAGCCGCAGTCCGATAAGGAGGATCGCAGGCAGATGCTGCGGATGCGGACGGCCTGCCTCGTCGAAGGCGGCACGCTGATCCTCCTGCTCTTCGTGGCCGTGCCGTTGAAGCATCTCGCCGGTTTTCCCGATGCGGTGAAGGCGATGGGGCCAGTCCACGGCCTCGCCTTCCTGACCTATTTCTGGATGCTGACCCGGATGGTGTCGTCCGGCGGCTGGTCGCGGGGCGAGACGATCAAGCTGTTCGCTGCCGCCATGGTGCCCTTCGGCGCCTTCTTCAGCGCACGCACCCTGACCCGGCGGGCGGCGCTCGCCTCCACCCCGTGAGGCGCAGCCATGATCTACCTGTGGCTGAAGGCGTTCCACATCGTCTCGGTGACGGTCTGGATCGGCGGGATGTTCGTCGCGGCCATCGCCGTGGCCGCCCTGTCCGCCCCGAAGAGCCTGCCCGGCGTGCCTGGGCCTGCCGGCATCGCCCAACCTGACATCATCGGGGCGGTGCGGCGTTTGGACCATTGGGCGACCTCGCCGGCGATGCTGCTGGCCTGGCTCTTTGGACTGGCGGTGGCGACCGAAGGCGGCTGGTTCGGCGCACGCTGGCTGATGATGAAGCTGGTGTTCGTCGTCGCCCTGTCCGGCCTGCACGGGATTCTGTCAGGCACGCTCCGCAAACTTGCCCGGCCCGATGGGCGGCCTTCGCCGGCATCGGGCCACGCGCTGCCGGTCATCGTCGGCGCGGTCGTCGTGATCGTGCTTCTCGTGGTCCTGAAACCGCTCTGAGAGGCTGTACTGTATCACGCCCCCATCACGCCCGGATCATGACGACTGCCGATTCGGGTCTGACAGGCTCCTCATCATGTCGATGAAGCCCGACGGCGCGTCGTCGCCGAGGCAGAGCTCCAACATCCGATGGGCGTCCACGGCTTCCAGGGCGGCGCGGGCGAACATCGGCTCCTCATAGGCGGCAAGCGCCGCCTCGACGTCGCCGGGATGCCGAACCAGGGCGTCGGCCAGTTCGGCGCCGTCCAGCATCGCCAGATTGGCACCTTCGCCGGACGGCGGCATCAGGTGCGCGGCATCTCCCAGCAGCGTCACGCCGGGAACCCGCCGCCAGCGGTGTCCGATGGGAAGCGTGTGGACCATGCGGGGAACCGGCGGCGTGTCGCCCCCGGCGATGAGGGCGGTCAGTTCCGGCGCCCAGCCGTCGAACTCCGCCGCGATGAGCTTCTTCGCCGCCGGAGCGGCGAAATCGATCCCGGCGAACCACTCCGCCGGCCGCTTCAGCTCGACATAGACATGCAGCACGTCTCCGGCCTCCCGATGGGCGAAGATGGCTCTGCCCGGCGCGAGGGCGAACATCGCTCCGGCGCCGACCGCCGCCGCGGACCGGGGATGCCGGCTGTCCACATCGTGCAGGTAGGTCTCGATGAAGGTCGCGCCGGCATAGCGGGGCGTGGCATCGGACAGCAGCGGCCGCACCCTGGACCATGCGCCGTCCGCCCCGACGAGAAGGCCGGCGGTCGCGGTGCTTCCATCCGCGAACAGGACCTCGTGCCGCCCATCTCCGAGGGGCGAGACGCCGGCGAGTTTCCTGCCCCACCGCACCGTGCCCTCCGGCAGGGAGTCGAGGAGCAGCCTGCGCAGATCGCCGCGCAGGACTTCGGGACGTCTGTGCTGCCCGTCGTCGGGCATGTCGATGAGCACGCTGCCGGTCCGGTCCAGCACGCGCGTCGCCTCGGCGCCTTCATGGATGATCGACCGGAACGCCTCGGTGAGGCCGGCGGCGGCGAGCGCACGCTGGCCGTTGTGGTCGTGGATGTCGAGCTGGCCGCCCTGGGTCCGGCTTTCCGCCCCGGCCTCCGCCTCGTAGACGATTGAGGGGATGCCGTGGACATGGAGGACGCGGGCCAGCGTCAGTCCACCCAATCCAGCACCGATGATGACGACGGCTTGCTCCATGGCGCTCTCTCCCTGCTCTGGAACGACGTTCCATGACTATTCATTGGAACGTTGTTCCAGGCATGTCAAGATGAGACATGGACCCAAGACCCAAGACTCCCGAGCGGCGGGAGGATGCGCTTTCCAAGGAGCGGATCGTTGCGTCCGCCATCGGGCTTCTCGATGAGGAGGGGGAGCGCGCCCTGACCTTCCGCGCGCTGGCGAACCGGTTGTCGACCGGAAGCGGGGCGATCTACTGGCATATCCCGGACAAGGACGCGCTGCTTTCCGCGGCAACCGAGACCGTGCTGTCGCGTGCGCTGGCCGAAACCGCGGGCGGGTCCGATCCGGCGGACGCCCTGCGCGCCATCGCTCTGAGCGTCTTCGACGCCATCGAGGCGCATCCATGGATGGGGACCCAGCTCGCCCGAGAACCGTGGCAGCCGGCCATGGTGGAGGTTTTCGAGCGCAGTGCCGCGCAGTTCGATCTGCTGGGCGTTCCGCGCGGGTCGCTTTTCCACTGCGTGTCGGCGTTCGTCCAGTATCTGCTGGGCAGCGCCGCGCAGACCGCGGCTGCGGCGCGCCACAAATTCCGCGCGTCGGAGCGGCCGGCCGTCCTTGCTGCAATCGTCGAGCGCTGGACCCGGCGCGATCCTGGGGAATACCCGTTCGTTCACCTGCTGGCGGAGCAGGTGCGGACGCATGACGAGCGGGAGGCGTTCCTCGCCGGCCTTGACCTGATCCTGGCAGGGGCGAAACCCGCGCGGTAGTGCCGTGAAGTCAAAAGTGGAGCGGCGGCGGGGCGGCTTCCTGCCGTCCCCGCCGCCGCTCCATTTTACTGACCGATCTTCACTTCATCGACGGGAAGGCAAACTGGGCGCCTTCGCGGACGCCGCCGGTCGGCCAGCGCTGGGTCACGGTCTTGCGGCGGGTGTAGAAGCGCACGCCGTCCGGACCGTAGGCCGACAGATCGCCGAACAGCGACCGCTTCCAGCCGCCGAAGCTGTGATAGGCGACCGGAACCGGCAGCGGCACGTTGATGCCGACCATGCCGACCTTGATCATGTCGCTGAAATAGCGGGCGGCCTCGCCGTCACGGGTGAACAGGCAGGTGCCGTTGCCGTATTCGTGGGCGTCGATCAGGTCCATGCCCTCCTGCATCGTCTTGACCCGGACGAGGCAGAGCACCGGGCCGAAGATCTCCTCGCGGTAGATGGTCATGTCCGGGGTGACGCGGTCGAACAGGCAGCCGCCGAGGAAATTGCCGTTCTCATGGCCGGGCACCACCAGCCCGCGGCCGTCCACCGCCAGCTCGGCGCCCTCGGCGACGCCCTGGTCGACGTAGGCCTTCACCTTCTCGTAATGGGCGCGGGTGACCAGCGGCCCCATCTCGCAGCCGGCCGAGGTGCCGGCGCCGACCTTGAGGTCGTGGAGCGCCACCGACAGCTTGTCCTTGAGCCGGTCGGCCACCTCGTCGCCCACCGCCACCACGACGGAGATCGCCATGCAGCGCTCGCCGCAGGAGCCGTAGGCCGCCCCCATCAGCGCGCTGACCGCGTTGTCGAGGTCGGCGTCCGGCATGACGATGGCATGGTTCTTGGCCCCGCCCAGCGCCTGTACCCGCTTTCCATGGGCGGTGGCGGTCGCATAGACATATTCGGCGATGGGGGTGGATCCGACGAAGCTGACGCCCTGCACCCGCGGGTCGGTCAGCAGCATGTCCACCGCCTCCTTGTCGCCGTTGACGACGTTCAGCACGCCCGGCGGCAGCCCGGCCTCCAGCGCCAGCTGGGCGATCAGCAGGGCCGAGCTCGGGTCGCGCTCCGACGGCTTGAGGACGAAGGTGTTCCCGCAGGCGATGGCGATCGGGTACATCCACAGCGGGACCATCGCCGGGAAATTGAAGGGCGTGATGCCGGCGACGACGCCCAGCGGCTGGAATTCCGACCAGCTGTCGATGCTGGGGCCGACATTCTTGGAGAACTCGCCCTTCAGAAGCTCCGGCACGCCGCAGGCATATTCGACATTCTCGATGCCACGGGTCAGCTCGCCGAAGGCGTCGTCCAGCACCTTGCCGTGTTCCTGGGTGATGAGCGCGCAGACGCGCTGCGCATTCTCCTCCAGCAGCTGCTTGAAGCGGAACATGACGCGGGCGCGCTTGGCCGGCGGCGTCGCGCGCCAGGCCGGGAAGGCGGCCTCGGCGGCGGATATCGCCTCCTCGACCGTCTTGCGGCTGGCGAGCGCCACCTGACCGGCGATCTCGCCGGTGGCGGGATTGACGATGTCGGCGGTGCGGCTGTCGGCCGGGGCGTCGGTCTTGCCGCCGATCAGGTGCGGAACGATGGGCATGGAGCGCTTCCTGGGGAGAGTTCGATGTGCGGAGTGCGCGGCCTCTCCGGTCCCCCGCCGTGCGGGAGAGGAAGGGCCGCGCCGATGGCGCGCCGTTACGCCGTCGCCTGGATCGCGTCGGCGACGACGTTGAACAGCCGGTCGAGATCCTCGCGCTCGCTGATGAAATGCGGGCCGAACTGGAGGGTGTCGCCGCCGTAGCGCACGTAATAGCCGGCGTCCCAGCACTTCATGGCGATCTCGTAGGGCCGGCGCGCCGGCTCGCCCGGCAGGGCTGCGATGGTGACGGCGCCGGCAAGGCCGCAGTTGCGGATGTCGGCGACGTTCTTCAGCCCCTTCAGCCCGTGGATCAGCCCTTCGAAATGCGGCATCAGTGCCGCCGCCTTGTCGGCCAGCTTCTCGCGCTCGAACAGCTCCAGCGCGGCCAGGCCGGCGGCGCAGGCGACCGGGTGGGCGGAATAGGTGTAGCCGTGCGGGAACTCCACCAGATACTCAGGGCCGCCATTGTCCATGAAGGTCTGGTAGATCTCGTGGCTGGCGACCACCGCACCCATCGGCACGGCGCCGTTGGTCAGGCCCTTGGCGACGTTCATGATGTCGGGGACCACGCCGAAGTAATCGGCGCCGAAGGCGGTGCCCATGCGGCCGAAGCCGGTGATGACCTCGTCGAAGATCAGCAGGATGCCGTGCTTGGTGCAGATCTCGCGCAGGCGCTGGAGATAGCCCTTGGGCGGCGGCAGCACGCCGGCCGACCCGGCCATCGGCTCCACCACCACCGCGGCGATGTTGGAGGCGTCGTGCAGCGCCACCAGATCTTCCAGCGCGTCGGCCAGATGGGCACCCTCGTCCGGCATGCCCTTGGTGAACAGGTTCTGCGGCAGCAGGGTGTGCGGCAGATGGTCGGCATCGACGCCGGTGCCGAACAGCTTGCGGTTGCCGACGATGCCGCCCAGGCTAGTGCCGCCGAAATTGACGCCGTGATAGCCCTTCACCCGGCCGATCAGCTTGGTCTTGGCCGGCTGGCCCTTCATCCGCCAATAGGCCCGCGCCATCTTCAGCGAGGTGTCGGCGGCTTCCGACCCGGAATTGACGAAGAAGACATGGTCGAGCCCGGCCGGCGTCATCGAGGCCAGCTTGTGCGCCAGCTTGAAGGCGGCGGTGTGGCCGTGCTGGAAGGCCGGGCTGTAGTCGAGCGTGGCGATCTGCTGCGCCACCGCGTCGGCGATCTCGCGGCGGCAATGGCCGGCGCCGCTGCACCACAGGCCGGACAGGCTGTCATAGATCTTGCGGCCCTGCGCGTCCCAGTACCAGGCGCCCTCCGCCTTCGTCATGATGCGCGGGTTCTTCTTGAACTCGCGGTTGGCGGTGAAGGGCATCCAGTGCGCGTCAAGCTCCTCGCGCGTCAGTCCGGCAGCCGTGCCGAGGGCATGGGCTTGGTCGTTGTCGAGGGGGGCCATCCGCTGTTCTCCCGGTTCGATTGGGGGGGCGCATTGTCAGGGGCGCGTTCGGCAGCCAGTGTGAGCGGTTCCCGGTTGCCATCAAATCCAAAGTGGAAGAACTTCACGTAACCATCCGCTTAACTTTCCTTAGGCGACAGCATGAGCAAGCCGGCCCGGTCGATGGCCCCGATCAGCGATGCCGACATCCGGCTGCTGCGCGTGTTCCGGACGGTGGTGGAGTGCGGCGGCTTCTCCGCCGCCGAGGTGGAGCTGAACATCAGCCGCGCCGCGATCAGCCAGCATATGGCCGATCTGGAGCGCCGGCTCGGGCTGACGCTGTGCTGGCGCGGGCGGGCTGGCTTCCGGCTGACGGAGGAGGGGCGGCTGGCCTATGAGGCGAGCTTGCGCCTGCTTGCCAGCACCGAGAGCTTCCGCAGCGAGATCAACACGGTCCATCGCCGCCTGCGCGGCGAATTGAACATCGGCATCACCGACAACCTCGTCACCATGCCGCAGATGCGGGTGACCCACGCGCTGCGCGGCCTGAAGCAGCTGGCGCCGGAGGTCCGGGTCAACATCCGCATGATCCCGCCCAACGAGATCGAGCGCGGCGTGCTGGACGGGCAGCTGCATGTCGGCGTCGTCCCGGTCCGCCGGGGGCTGCCGGGGCTGGCCGGCCTGCCGCTCTACAGCGAGGAATCGCTGCTCTATTGCGGTGACGGCCATCCGCTGTTCGACCGTCCCGAGGACGCGGTGACGCGCGAGGATGTCGAGGCGGCCGACGCGGTGGCGCCGACCCAGGCGCAGCTTCCCCACGAGCTGAACAACACCGCGACGGCCACCGACCGCGAGGGGGTGGCGTTCCTGATCCTGACCGGATGCTATGTCGGCTTCCTGCCCATCCATTACGCGCGGCAATGGGTCGAGCGCGGCATGATGCGGGCGCTGCTGCCCGGCACCTACCGCCATGCCCTGGAGTTCCAGGTGGTGACCAAGAAGGGGGCCCAGCCCAATCTGGTGCTGGACCGCTTCCTGGAGGTCCTGCGCGGCAGCGGGACCGGGGAGGGCGTCTAGCTCTTCAGGCGCCGTGCGGCTGCGGGCTTGGCGTCCGGCACGTCCTCGCCCAGCGCGTGCAGGACGGCGCCGGCGGCCAGGGTGCGTTCCTCCTCGCCGATCTGCATCGTCACCGGGTCGCCGGTGGGGGGATCGCCGGTGGCGCCGGTCGCCGTCGCCTCGCGGGCGAAGCGGACCGTCACCTCGCGGTTGGCGAAGCGGATGCCCTCGCGGCGGAACAGGGCGTTGAGTTCCTGATAGACCCGCTTGCGGATCTCCCACTGGTCGCCGGGCCGGGTCATGAACTTGACGCGGAGGATCATCGCGGAATCCTCCATCTGGATGACGCCCTGCGATTTCAGCGGCTGGAGGAATTTCGGGCCCAGATCGGGGTCGTCGAGCAGCATCTGGCCAAGCTGCTTGATGTGCTTGCGCACCTTCTCGACATCGGTGTCGTAGGTGATGCGCAGCGGCAGCTTCATGATCACCCAGTCGCGCGAATAGTTGGTCAGCTGGTGGATCTCGCCAAAGGGCACGGTGTGCAGCGGGCCGCGATGGTGGCGCAGCTGCATCGAACGCACCGAGATCTTCTCCACCGTGCCGCGGATGGCGCCGATCTCGATGTATTCACCCTTGCGGAAGGCGTCATCGATCAGGAAGAAGGCGCCGGAGAAGATGTCGCGGATCAGCGTCTGCGCGCCGAAGCCGATGGCGATGCCGGCCACGCCCGCCCCGGCGAACAGCGGCGCGATGTTGACGCCGAGATCCATCAGGACGCTGAGCAGGATCGCGCCGAGGATCGACAGCAGGATGAAGTTGCGCACCAGCGGCAGCAGCGTCGCCAGCCGGCTGGCCGAGCCGTGGCCGCTGCCCTCGTCGCCGGGAATGACGCCGGGGGTCGGCCCCTCCTCGGCGATCCGGCGGTCGATCCAGATGCGGACGCCGTGATAGGCGACATAGCCGATCAGGCAGACCGTCATGATGCTGATGAGCTTGTCCGCCGCATCGCCGTGCATGCGCGGGATGTTCCACACCGACAGGGTCACCGCCACCCCGGCGGCGGCGGCGAGGATGCCCGCCACCCGCCGGGCCAGCGCCTCGTAGCTGTCGATGGCCGCCGGCCGGGGAGTGTCGGGGAATTGGCCGTCGCCGTCCGGCGCGCCCTCGCGGCCTTCCTCCAGCGGCCGCCACAGGGTGCGGCGATGGTGGAACAGCCATTCGGTGGCATAGGTGACGGTGGCATAGACGGCGAGGATCGCCGCGGCGACGGCATAGGCGCCGAGCAGCAGCGGCAGCTCGGTCGGCCAGCCCAGGATCAGGCGGTTGACCAGCGTCGCCAGGGCATAGGCGAAATAGACCAGGACGGCCGGAAACCACAGGCGCAGGGTCAGCCGCTCCAGCGGCGCCACCGTCGCCGCCGGCCGCCCGGCCAGGAAGGCGCGCTCCACCGTCTGGCGGTTGGCATAGAGCGCGCCGACCGTCGCCAGCACGGTGAGCAGCCCGAACAGCGCGACCAGCACCGCGTGCGGGTCGTAGGGCATGCCCAGCGCCTCCAGCCAGATGGTGCCGATCATCAGGGCGACGCCCACGGCGCCGCTGGCGGTCAGATCGCGCCGCAGCCGGCGCACCGCCGGGGCCACGCCGGCATCCGCCGCCGCCCCGGGCGGCATCACCAGCCGCCAGAACAGGGCGATGGCCCAGACCAGCAGATAGCCGGCCCCGGCGAGGATGACCGTCTTCTCGGTCATCGGCGTCGGTTCCGGCACCAGCGCGGTGGCGAGCCCGAACCCGATCAGCGTGGCAAGCAGCATGCCGACCAGCGTCAGCAGCGCGTGCGCCACCAGACGGGGAAAGCGGGCGGCCAGGATGGAGCCGCCCGGCCTCGGCTCGGCCGGGGGCGGCAGCAGGCGGCGGGCGACCGGCCGCTGATAGACCAGATGCTGCACCCCGTGGCCTGCCGCCATCAGGGCGAAGGTCAAGGCGATGACCTGGAGGAAATAGGCGGGCTCGCCGGTCGGGCTCTGGGCTTTCAGGGTGGCGACGATGGCCGATGGGATCGCCGGTGTGGCGCGCAGCCGCTTGGCGAGCTTGCCGCGGAACCCCGCCATGCGGTCGCGCCCCTCGCTGAGCATCAGCATCATCATGCCGTCGGCCGCAGTGGCGGCTGCGGAGGGCGGGGCGGGTGCGGCTGGGGCGGTAGTGGCGGGGGCCGTGGCCGGCGCCGGCGCAGGTGTGGCAGGCGGCGCCGCGGTCTGGGCCGACGCCTCGGCGAACGCCAAGCCGAGCGACAGCAACCCCAGCAGCATAATCAGCGTCGCCGCCCGGAGCCGTACCGGCCAGCGGAGACGCAAGGGAAAGGCGCGGGCGGGGAACGGAGGGGTCGGCATGGCCTTGCGTCGCGAAGCGTGGCGTTCGATCCGATGAGAGTAGCGTAGATCGCGCTGCCGGGAAGGGTCTCCGAAGGCTCCATCGCAGCAATTGCGACAGGGCGGGGTGGCCTCAGCTGACCAGCCCGGCGGCCAGATTGACGCCCAGCGCCAGCACCGCGGTGTTGAACAGGAAGGAGAGCGCGCCGTGCATCAGCACCAGACGGCGCATGCCGGCGCCGCGGGTGGTCACGTCGGACACCTGCGCGGTCATGCCGACGGTGAAGCTGAAATAGAGGAACTCCAGGTAATCCGGCGCGTCGTTGCCGGGAAAATCCAGGCTGCGTTCCTCGACCGACTTCCCACCCAGCCAATAATCATGGGCGTAATGCTGGGCGAAGAAGACATGCAGGAAGCCCCAGGACAGCAGGACCGTCACCCCCGACAGCACCGCCGCCATCCCTTCGTGCGGGGAGCCCTTGGCCGACACCAGTTCCGCCACGATGGCGACCAGCGCCGCGAGCGAGGCCAGCACCGCCCCGGCCAGCACCCCCCATTTGCCGGGATCGAGCAGTCTGGCCCGCCGGCGCATCGACGCCACCGTGGCCCGGCTCATCAGGATGCCGGCCAGCAGGATGTAGGCGGCGATCCCGCAATCCCAGCCGGTCAGCACCGCGGTGGTGGGGCGCAGCCAGACGGCGGCGAGGCCCCCGGCCAGCAGTGCTACGGCCAGCGCCCCGCTCAGCGACGGGCGGTTGCGCAGATGGGTCAGGCTGCCGCGCATGTGGTCTCCAGCGATGGCGTGCGGCGATGCGCACGCCCGTTCAGTTGGAGGCGGGGTAGAGCGGAAGCAAGGTCTGCTGGCGGCGCTGATAGCGTACCAATTCCAGCGCGGTCAGCGGCTGCGCCCCGGCCGCCCGGCAGGCATCGGCCACCTCGAACATCAGCGCCTGCTGGTGGAACAGGGTGGCGTAGGCGTCGCCCAGCTTGAACTCCGGGTCCCACATGTGGATGGCCTCGGCCCCGGCGCCGTTCACCTCGATGATGCGGAAATCCTCGCCCACCGCCAGCCGCTCCACCGAGGCGAAGCGCACGTCGAAGCGGCCGAAATGGAAGCCCGGCATCTGGTCGGCGATCTCGTCGAAGCGCGCGGTCAGGGTCGCGGTGACATGGCCGCAGGCATCCTTGTAGAGGCCGCCGACACGGCTGCTGCCGACCAGCGACAGCCGCACCGTGCGCCCGGCCTCCGGTACCTCGTCCAGCCGGTCGGCCAGCGCCTCGTGGTGCAGCTCGGATTTCCAGGAGGCGCGCGGATCGGCGGCGATCAGCTGGCGCAGGGTGGAGCGGCCGTCGCCCACCACATGCGGGTAATAGCGGAAGGTCATGGAGAAGATGCGCCCGTGCCGTTCCCCCGGCTTGCGGACGTAGAAGATGCCGGCCTCGCCGGCGTAAGCCACATGCTCCTGCAGGATCAGCTTAACGTCGGCCGGGAAGCCGCGGAGATAGGTGTGGAGATCGGCGGCGTCGCGCACCAGCCGCACGCCGATGCCGCGCCAGCCGATGTCCGGCTTGGCGACCAGCGGGAAGGACAGGCCGGCGCCCGACGCCAGCGACTCCAGTTGCGCCGGGGTCAGCGACGGGCGGTTGACCAGGGCGACGGATTTCGCCGCCCATTGGCGCGCTTGCGGTCCGATCAGGTCCATGCAGGCGATCTTCGACTCGCCGAGCAGCCCGCCCGCCTCGATCGACGGGTTGGCGGCGGTCGGCAGCGACAGGCTGCGGTAGCGGACGCCGAGCGCCAGCCACTGTGCCACCAGCGGGATGTAGAACAGCAGCGGCGGGATGCGCTCCGCCCAGCCGATGGTCGGGGCGCCGGCCGGCACCACCGGCAGGCCGGGCAGGGCGATGGCGCGCGGGGTCGGGCTGCCGTGCAGCGCGTCGCGCAGGGCCTCGGGCAGCAGCGGTTCCAGCACCGCCCGGATGCGGGCGAACAGCGCGCGGACGATGGACTGTGCCCGCTTGGTGCGCAGGATCATCAGCAGCGCGGCGCAGCCGATGCCGATCACCTGCACCTGGATCGCCGCCGCTTCGAGCGACGAGGTCATCAGGGTCAGCAGCAGCCCGACATGCACCCCGGCGGTCGCCAGCGTGATGGCGATGAAGCGCAGGAACGGCACCCGCATCACCCCGCAGGCGAAGTAGGTCGGGAACAAGACGCCGGGAACCAGCCGGCAAGTCACCAGGGTCGGCAACAGGTTCCTCTGCAAGGCTCCGCGGCAGCGTTCAAGCATAGGACCTTCGGTCCGCCGCCGGATCCAATTGATCCGCAGGGACAATAGTCCAAGGACATAAATGAACAAATCGCCGATAACAATCCCACACAGCAGGGTGATGGCGGTCACGCCGATGCTGACGGTGCCGACGCTGACGAGGCTCGCTCCAACCGCAATTGCAACGTCTTCGTGCAGAAGCGTAAGCAAAGCAAGGCCCAGCAACAGGGGAAAACCGGCGAAAGCGGTTATTGGTTGCAATGCAGCAAACACGTGCGGTCTGTCCGTTGGGTAGGGGGCGGTTACGGTGCCGTCGGCAAAATTGCATAGGAAATGGTAAGCTTCACGTTAAAACTTTTATGGAACCGTGCGACATAGCGACTGTTTCTTTTGAGCCATATAGAAAAGTTATGGCTATGATAGAAAATATGTGTTTGCAGCTATGGCGCCGGCGCGGCAGAGTGCGTTTCAATCGATGGCCGGCCGACCGACTGCCCGATGACCAGCCGGTTGGACGGTGGCCCATCGATGACCGGCGGATCAACCGCCCTGTGACACGACCAGGAGACGCACCGTGCAGAGCATCCAGTGGGACGACGCCTTCCTCCTTGAAGCCCAACTGACCGAGGATGAGAAGCTGGTGCGCGACAGCGCCCGTGCCTACTGCCAGGACCGGTTGCAGCCCCGTGTCATCTCCGCCTTCCGCGAGGAGCGGTTCGACCGCGAGATCATGACCGAGATGGGCGAGCTGGGCCTGCTCGGTCCGACCATCCCGGAGGAGTATGGCGGGCCGGGCGTCAGCCACGTCGCCTACGGTCTGGTTGCACGCGAGGTCGAGCGGGTGGACAGCGGCTACCGCTCCGCCATGTCGGTGCAGTCCTCGCTGGTCATGCACCCGATTTATTCGTACGGCAGCGAAGAGCAGAAGAAGAAGTGGCTGCCGCGTCTGGCCACCGGCGAGCTGATCGGCTGCTTCGGCCTGACCGAGCCGGACCACGGCTCCGACCCCGGCGGCATGAAGACCCGCGCCACCAAGGTCGACGGCGGCTATCTGCTGTCGGGCTCCAAGATGTGGATCACCAACTCCCCCATCGCCGACCTCGCCGTCGTCTGGGCGAAGTCGGACGCCCATGACAACAAGATCAAGGGCTTCGTGGTCGAGCGCGGGACCAAGGGCTTCTCCACGCCGAAGATCGAGGGCAAGCTGTCGCTGCGCTCGTCGGTCACCGGCGAGATCGTGCTGGACGAGGCCTTCGTCCCCGACGAGAACCTGCTGCCCAACGTGTCGGGCCTCGGCGGTCCGTTCGGCTGCCTGAACAAGGCGCGCTACGGCATCGCCTGGGGCGTGCTGGGGGCCGCGGAGTTCTGCTGGCACGCCGCCCGCCAGTACACGCTGGACCGCAAGCAGTTCGGCCGTCCGCTGGCCCAGACCCAGCTGGTCCAGAAGAAGCTGGCCGACATGATGACGGAGATCACGCTGGGCCTCCAGGCCTGCCTGCGCGTCGGCCGCATGATGGACGACGGCAGCTGGTCGCCGGAAGCGATCTCGCTGATCAAGCGCAACAACTGCGGCAAGGCGCTCGACATCGCCCGCGTCGCCCGCGACATGCACGGCGGCAACGGCATCTCCGAAGAGTTCCAAGTCATCCGCCACATGGTGAACCTGGAGACGGTGAACACCTACGAAGGCACCCACGACGTCCACGCCCTGATCCTGGGCCGGGCGCAGACGGGCCTCCAGGCGTTCTTCTAAGGCTGTAAGGTCGCAAAACCCCTCCCCCGCCCCGGGAGAGGGAGGGACCCGCCGTGAAACGGCGGGAGGGTGAGGGACGCTCCGAGGATCGGTGTGGTTGCGGGTCGCTCGGAGCGATCCTGTCCTTTCCCGCCCGACAGCGTCGGGTCTTCCCTCCTTCTCCCGGGGCGGGAGAGGGCGTCTTTACGCCGCTCTCACCTCTCCGTTCGCCTGCTGGCGCACCTCGGTCAGGAAGCGCTCCACCTCGGCGGCCAGGGCGCGGGTCTGGCCGGACAGGCCGCGGGCGGCATCCTGGACGCCGAGCGCGGTGCTGCCGGCGCTCTCCGCCGTCTGGGCCAGGGCTGCGATGGTGGCCGACACGTCCTGGGTGCCGAGTGCGGCCATCTCCACCGCCCGCGCGATCTCCTGGGTGGCGGCGTTCTGTTCCTGCACCGACTGGGTGATGGTGCCGGAAATGCCGTCGATCTCGGTGATGGTCGAACCGATGGCGCCGATGGCGTCGGCGGCTTCGCGGGTCACCGACTGCATAGCGTTGACCTGGGCGGCGATCTCGTCGGTGGCCTTGGCGGTCTGGTCGGCCAGACCCTTCACCTCGGTCGCCACCACGGCAAAGCCCTTGCCGGCCTCGCCCGCCCGCGCCGCCTCGATGGTGGCGTTCAGTGCCAGCAGGTTGGTCTGCTTGGCGATGGCGTGGATCAGCCCGATCACCTGACCGATGCGCTCGGCGTTGGCGATCAGCCCCTGGACGGTGGCGTTGGTGCGGTCGGTGTGGGACACCGCCTCGCCGGCGATGCGGGCGGAATGGCCGACCTGATCGGAAATGCCGCCAATGGAGCTGGCGAGTTCGGTCGCCGCCGCCGCGGCGGAGCGGACGTTGGACTGGATGTCGTCGGATTCGCGGGCGACGTTGCGGGTCTGGCTGGTCGCCTCGCCCACCACCGCGGCCATGCGGTCGGCGCTGTCGGCCATGCCGGCGGACGACTCGGCGATGCCCTCGACCAGACGCTTCACCGTGCCCTGGAACCGGTCGGCGAGGTCGAGCAAGGCGGCCCGCTTGGCGGCTTCCGCCTTGGCGTCGGCTTCGGCCTGGGCCGCGTGCATGCGCTCGATGGCGCGGGCGTTGTCGCGGAAGACGGTGACCGAGCCGGCCATGGCGCCGATCTCGTCGGAGCGGCCGTTGCCGGGCACCTCGACCGTCGTGTCGCCGTCGGCCAGCTTCGCCATCGCCGCCGACATGGCGCGCAGCGGGCGGATGACGATGCGGCCGAGCAGGACGTTGAGCAGGGCGATCTGCACCACCAGCGCGATCAGGCAGATGGCGATCTGGTTGCGCATCTGGGTGGCGATGGCGTCGATCTGCTGGTCCAGGCTCCAGGCGATCTGGAGGGCGCCGACCAGCCGGTTGCTCTTGCCGGTCACCACCGGCACCGTCACCACGATGTGGCCGTTGGCCGGGCGGGTCTGCGCGCCCTTGCCGGCCAGCACCGCCTCGATCAGGTCCTGGTCGGCCTTCAGGTCGTATTTGGCGAAGCGCTGGTTGGAGAAGTCGGCGAGCGTGCCGCCGGATGTCGCCGCCCGCAGCGAGGCGAGTTGCACCTCGCTGCTGTCGGCCAGCGGCATGAACTCCGTCTCGATGGAGGCGCCGTCTCCGGCGACGAAGCTGGTCTTGGTGGCGTTGGCCAGCATGTCCGTCTTGACGCGGGCGTCGTGCGTGGCGAGCCGCACCGCGTCGTCATACTGCATCTTGGCCTGAAGCCCCATGATGACGATGAAGCCGCCGACGATGGCGGCGACGAAGGCCGCCGTCACCTTCCGCCCCACGCTCCAGAACCGTCGCGGCCGGGATGCGGCCGCCTTGTCCACTGCCATGCTCTTGCCCCTTCCCGTGCCGCCTCCGCTTCCCGCCCGGCCGCCTGCCACGGAGGCACCCGCAAAGGCACCCATGGAGGCACGACGCAGGGCACGGCGAAGCACCGCCGGCAAGGCCGGCGTCCGCCACAAAAGCGTCAACGAATTGCAAAATTTAAATGATATTGTAACCGCATATCATGGTCTGCACCATGATCTTCTTCTCTGACTTTCGGAAGATTGCCAGTTGTCGCGGCAATCCCAAAGTCTTGGTCCAGCCTGGACAAAGTGAAGGCGCCGCCGTCGCTTGGACGAAGCGGCGCCTTTTCATGCCGGAAATTTCAAAAATCCGGCTTCAGTTCTTTTTATCTGTGCTTTTCCGGAGCGGATTCAGCCGCGGGCCGGGGTGCGCTCACGCCAGCCGAAGGGGCCGGCAGTCTCGTACAACCAAGGATACTGGTTGACCATGCGCCGTGCGATGGCGATGCGGTGTGCGGTCAGCGTGATCAGCCCGATCACCACCGTGTGGACGATAAAGCCCCACAGCGATAGGAGCTGCTCGCCGAACAGGCCCCAGGCGAGGAAGCGGTCGCCCACCCCCAGCAGCAGCGAGTAGGCCAGCACGCTGGAGACCGGCTTCCACCCCTCCGCCAGCGTCTGCCCGGTCAGCACGCCGCAGCCGCCGAACACCAGAAGCGTCAGGAACACGAACACCGGAACGGAGGAGCCAAGGATCGTTTCCATCTCAGTGTCCCCCTTCCAGATAGGCCGCGCGAACCTCCGGGTCGGCCAGAAGCTGCGCCCCCGTCCCCGTCATCGTGATCTTGCCCGTCACCATCACATAGGCCCGGTGCGCCAGCTTCAGCGCATGGAAGGCGTTCTGCTCGACCATGAACACCGTCATCTTCTGTTCCCGGTTGATCTCCTGGATCACCTGGAAGATCTGCTTCACGATCAGCGGCGCCAGTCCCAGCGACGGCTCGTCCAGCAGCAGCAGACGCGGCTGGCTCATCAAGGCCCGGCCGATCGCCAGCATCTGCTGCTCGCCGCCCGACATCGTCCCGGCGCGCTGGTTGATGCGCTCCTTCAGCCGCGGGAACAGCGTCAGCACCCGCTCAAGCTCGCGCTCGAAGCTGCCGGGCTGGGCGACGATGGAGCCCATCTGCAGGTTCTCCAGCACCGTCATGCGCGGGAAGATGCGACGGCCTTCCGGAGACTGGGCGATGCCGCGCCGCACGATCTCGTGGGTGGGCAGGTCGGTGATGTCCTCGCCCTCGAAGAACACCCGGCCCTGGCGCGCCCGCGGACTGCCGCAGATCGTCATCAGCAGCGTCGACTTGCCGGCCCCGTTGGCGCCGATCAGCGAGACGATCTCGCCGGCGCCGATCTCGATGTCGATGCCCTTCAGCGCCTCGATGGCGCCGTAGAAGGTGTGGACGCCCGATACCTTCAACATGGCTCAGGCTCCCTTCTGGCCGGCGGTGGGCGCGATGTTCAGGTCGGCGGCGATCTCCGGCGGCAGGGCTTCGTCCTCGTCCTCGCCCAGATAGGCGCGGATCACCGCCGGGTCGTTCTTCACATGCTCCGGATCGCCGTCGGAAATCTTCCGGCCATAGTCCAGCACCACCACATGGTCGGAAATGCGCATCACCACGCTCATGTCATGCTCGATCAGCAACACGCCGGTGCGGTGGCCCTGCGGCGTCTGCACGTCGCGGATGAAGGTCAGGATCTCGGCCAGCTCCCCCGACTCGCGCGGGTTCAGGCCGGCCGCCGGCTCGTCCAGGCACAGCAGCACCGGCTCGGTGCACATCGCCCGCGCGATCTCCAGCCGGCGCTGGGCGCCGTAGGGCAGGTTGCCGGCTTCCCAGTCGGCGAACTCGGTCAGGCGGACCCGGTCCAGCCAGTATTTCGCCAGCTCCACCGCCTCATGCTCGGCCTTGCGGAAACCGGGCAGGCCGAGCAGGCCGGCGATGGCGAAGCCCGACGCCCGCATCAGCTTGTTGTGCTGGGCGACGATCAAATTCTCCAGGACGCTCATGCCGCTGAACAGCCGGATGTTCTGGAAGGTGCGCGCCACGCCCGCCAGCTGGGCGATGCGGTAGCCCGGCATCCGCTCCAGCAGGAACTCCTTGCCGGCCGGGTGGCGTAGCGTCAGCCGCCCCACGGTCGGGGTGTAGAAGCCGGTGACGCAGTTGAACAGCGTCGTCTTGCCGGCGCCGTTCGGGCCGATCAGCGCGGTGATCTCGCCCGCCCGCGCCTCGAACGACACGTCGTTGTTCGCCACCAGACCGCCGAAACGCATGGTCAGGTGTTCGACGCTCAGCAAGGGCTTATCGGTATTCATCGCGGCGCTCATTTCGCGGCTCCCGCCGGGATCGGCTTCTTGCCCCCATGCAGGAGGATGGTCGGGTCGCGGTGGGCCAGCAGGCCGCGCGGACGCCACAGCATGATCACCACCATGCCGGCACCAAACGCCAGCATGCGGTAGTCGGCCAGCTCGCGGAACGCTTCCGGCAGGCCGATCACCAGCAGGGTGGCGACCACCACGCCGATCTGGCTGCCCATGCCGCCCAGCACCACGATGGCCAGGATGATCGCCGACTCGATGAAGGTGAAGCTCTCCGGGCTGATGAAGCCCTGGCGCGTGGCGAAGAAGGAGCCGGCGAAGCCGCCGAACATCGCCGCAATCGCAAAGGCCGCCAGCTTCATGTTGGTGCGGTTGATGCCCAAGGACGCGCAGGCGATGTCGTCCTCGCGCAGCGCCTCCCAGGCCCGGCCCAGCGGCAGCTTGCGCACCCTGAGCGTGAACAGGTTCACCACCAGCGCCAGCGCCAGGATGAGGTAATAGAGGAAGACGATGCGGTGGAGCGGCGAGAACTCCAGCCCGAACAGCTCGTGGAAGGCGGCCATGCCGTCGGAGGGCGTGCGGGAGAAGTCGGCGATGCCGAAGAAGCTCGGCCGCGGAATGCCGGAGATGCCGTTCGGGCCGCCGGTGAACTGGTACCAGTTGACCAGGATGATGCGGATGATCTCGCCGAAGCCCAAGGTCACGATGGCGAAATAGTCGCCGCGCAGCCGCAGGACCGGGAAGCCGAGCAGCACGCCCGAGCAGGCGGCGAGCAGGCCCGCCAGCGGCAGGCAGAGCCAGAAGCTGAGCCCGAAGTAATGCGCCAGCAGCGCGTAGCTGTAGGCGCCGACGGCGTAGAAGGCGACATAGCCGAGGTCGAGCAGGCCGGCGAGGCCGACCACGATGTTCAGGCCCCAGCCCAGCATGATGTAGGTCAGCAGCAGGATGCCGATGTCCAGCAGCATGCGGTCGGCCAGCGGCGTCATCGGCAGGATGGCGGCGAAGACCACGGCGACCGGGCCGATGTATTTGCTGGCGTGCTGCACCTTGGCGGCGACGCGGTCCATGCGCTTGTCGCGGTCGGCCTGGGACAGCTTGGAACGGCCGGTGGCGACCGTCATGGCGGCGCGCAGCGCGATGACGCCGCCGCCCAGCACCAGCACCAGGCGCAGCACCTGGGTCGGCATCGGCAGCACCAGCCCGACGCCGGCGCAAAGGACCGCCAGGATCAGCACCGGCAGCGCCATGCCCTGGCGGATCAGCCCGAGCCCGAGCCGGCCGAGGAAGACCAGCAGGATGGAGGCGACGACCTCCTCCGGCCGGGCTTCGATGCCCAGCCCGGTGGGGCGGTCCACCGTGCGCAGTCCCACCAGCGGCACGGTCAGCAGCAATGCCACGAAGGCGGCGAGGCCGGCGTCCTTGATCGTGGCGGCCCAGTCGACGCCGCGCGTGGCGCCGCGCCCGGCGGAGAGGGTGTTGGAATGGGTGGTCATGGCGCTTACACCTTCTCGATCTCGGGCCGGCCGAGCAGGCCGGTGGGCCGGAAGATCAGGACGAGGACGAGGATGGAGAAGGTTGCGACGTCCTTCCATTCGGACCCGACATAGCCGGACCAGAAGGCCTCGATCAGGCCGATGACCACGCCGCCGAGCATGGCGCCGGGCAGCGAGCCGACCCCGCCGAGCACGGCGGCGGTGAAGCTTTTCACCCCGGCCAGGAAGCCGATGTAGAAGTCGATGACGCCATAGATCAGCAGCACCATCATGCCGGCGACGGCGGCGAGCGCGGCACCCATGACGAAGGTCAGCGAGATGACGCGGTCGACGTTGACGCCGAGCAGGCCGGCCATCTTCTTGTCCTGCTCGCAGGCGCGCTGGGCGCGTCCCAGCGAGGTGCGGTTGATCAGCATGGTGAAGCCGACCATCAGGACCAGGGTGATGATGATGGTGGCGAGGCGGACGTAGCTGACCGAGACGGCGCCGTCCATCAGGGTGAGGTTGCCGGGCAGGATGGGCTGCAGCGGCTTGGAGCGGGCGCCCTGGAGGATCTGGATGTAGTTCTGCAGGAAGATCGACATGCCGATGGCGGAGATCAGCGGCGCCAGCCTTGGCGAGGAGCGCAGCGGCCGGTAGGCGATGCGCTCGACCGTCCAGCCATAGACGCTGGTGAACAGCATGGAGGCGAGCAGCATGATCAGCAGCGCCAGCGGCACCCAGGTGATGCCGAGCGCGCCGATGGCCAGGAAGGTAATCAGCGCCACGAAGGAGCCGATCATGTAAATCTCGCCATGGGCGAAGTTGATCATCCCGATGATGCCGTACACCATCGTGTAGCCGATCGCGATCAGGCCGTAGATCGCTCCAAGCGACAAGCCGTTGATCAATTGCTGAAGAAAATATTCCATCAGGCAGGCTTCTCCCACTCTCCCAGATCAACGAATAGGCAGGCACGCGAAAACCGGGCAAAAACTGGATTTAAGCCGTGTGCGGCAGCGGAGTTCCGATCCGGATGAACGGGGGAGAACATCCAGGACCGAGGCAGGGGACGCTTGGAACCCCGCCGCCGCACCCGGTTCTTGCCGAAGCCCCGCCGGATGCGGGATCCGGCGGGGCTTCGGGCGAATTCGTTACAGGGGACCGCTGCGGGCCGGCATGCCGGGAGCCGGGACAAGGCCGGCCTTCATCCGGACGGGCGCCCAGGCATGCATCTTCCGGATACGCGACGAGGTCGCGGGGGTGCGGTCATGCACCCGAGCGGCATTCCGTCGTTCGACCATGGTCAACAGCTCCCACTTGCGCGGCACGGGCTTGCAGCCGTGGCGTCCCCACCGGCATCGCTGCCGGACATCCTGCTTGTGAATCGCGGGCCAGTTCGGACGGAATGACCGTCCGGACAGCACCAGTCGGCGAAAGGCGCCGCGCCTTACCCTGTTCAAAACTGTTCTTGGTCTTTGGCCCCGGCACTTAAGCGCCGGTTGCATATGTTACCCTTTTTCTTGTGACAGACAGGTAATGCAACTTGATCCGTAGGCGCAACACTCTCTTTCCAAGGGTTGAAAAAAACAACAATCGTTCCGAAGCGTCGCGCCTTTTCCGTTCAAAATTTCTGTCCTTGGCGGTTCCGAGAAATATCGTTCAGTTTATTGTCAACAGCTGTTCACATTATCCGCCGACCAGTTCGCGCGGGTCGGTGAAGGGCTGTCCCAGGGCTTCGGCGACCGCCGGATAGGTCAGCCGGCCGGCCTGGACGTTCAGCCCGGCCAGCAGGTGCGGATCCTCGGCCAGCGCTCGTTTCCAGCCCTTGCCGGCCAGCGCCTGGACGAAGGGCAGGGTGGCGTGGTTCAGCGCCTCGGTGCTGGTGCGGGCGACCGCGCCCGGCATGTTGGCGACGCAGTAATGCACCACGCCGTCCACCACATAGGTCGGGTCGGAATGGGTGGTGGCGTGGCTGGTCTCGAAGCAGCCGCCCTGGTCGATGGCGACGTCCACCAGGACCGAACCGCGGCGCATGCCGGCCAGCTGGTCGCGGCGCACCAGTTTCGGCGCCGCGGCGCCCGGCACCAGCACGGCGCCGATCACCAGATCGGCATCGGCGACCAGCCGGTCGAGCGTGTCGGCGGAGGCATAGACGGTCTTCAGCCGCGGGCCGAACAAATCGTCCAGCTGGGCCAGCCGCGGCATGGAGCGGTCGGCGATGGTCACGTCGGCGCCCAGCCCCATCGCCATGCGGGCGGCGTTGGCGCCGACCACGCCGCCGCCGATGACCAGAACCTTGCCGGGCAGCACGCCGGGCACGCCGCCCAGCAGGATGCCGGAGCCGCCGTTGCTTTTCTGCAAGGCGACGGCGCCGACCTGGATCGCCATGCGGCCGGCGATTTCCGACATCGGCGCCAGCAGAGGCAGGCGGCCGGCGCGGTCGGTGACTGTTTCATAGGCGATGGCGGTGCAGCCGCTGTCCATCAGCAGCCGGGCCTGTTCGGGATCGGGGGCGAGGTGCAGATAGGTGAAGAGCACCTGATCCGGCCGCAGCCTGCGACATTCCGCCGGCTGCGGCTCCTTGACCTTCACGATAAGCTCGGCCTTTGCAAAGACCTCCTCGGCGGTTTCGGCGATCTCGGCCCCCGCCGCGCGGTAGGCCTCGTCGGAAAAGCCGATCTCGGCGCCGGCGCCGCTCTGCACCAGCAGGGAATGGCCGTCCGCCGTGAGTTCGCGGACAGATGCCGGCGTCAGCCCGACGCGGTATTCGTGGTTCTTGATTTCCTTGGGAACGCCGATGCGCGTGACCATGCGAGATCTCCCCGATCCGAACGCCCGTTTCCGTCAATCCGGCCAATCGAATCCAGCAGAACCATTGGTATCCAAGGAAACCATCGGTGGAGCGGATTGTCTCAGCAATGTCACTATACGGCCGGCGAAGCGGGTGAATCTCTGCAAAGCCTTGCATGAATCCCCCATAGTGTGGTGGTGCTTTCGCACGATCCACCACGTCTTCGAATAAAGTTGCATGCACGCCCTGGACGCTCTGGACCACAAGATCCTGCGCCTTCTCCGCAAGGACGGCCGGATGAGCAACGCCAAGCTGGCGGCGGAGGTCGGGCTGTCGCCCTCGGCCTGCCTGCGCCGCCTGCACATGCTGGAGCATTCCGGCGTCATCCGCGGCTATACCGCCATCATCGAGACGGTGGACGAGGAGCGGTCGGTGACCGTCCTCGTCCAGATCACGCTGGAACGGCAGACCGACGAGTATCTGCGCCGCTTCGACGCCGCCGTCCGCCGCTGTCCGGAAGTGCGGGAGTGCTATCTGTTGTCCGGCAGTTCCGACTATCTGCTGCGGGTGGTGGCACAGGATCCGGGCGATTACGACCGCATCTACAAGGATTCGCTGTCGCGCCTGCCCGGCGTGGTGCGCATCCAGTCGAGCTTCGCCATCCGCAGCATCGTGCGCCCCGGCAGCCTGCCGGCGCTGGAGGATCGGGCGGACTGACCGTTGAGGGAACGTCTTCCTTTTGCCGAAGGAGGCACGTTCGCTCAGGAAGGGCCGCGTGCCACCGCCCGTGCCACCGCCGTGATCGTGTAATCCTTGAATTCCGGAGCGAACCTGTCCAAGTTCGGGGAACCATGACACTGCCGCCCCGCCATATCCGTAACCTCCTGCGTGCAGGCCGCGTTCACGCAGGCTCGCCCGCCCCGGATCTGGTCGCCTGAGGCAAGGCTCCCGGACCGTCCGGGGCCGACATCGTCTCCAAATCCAAGAGAGCCGCTCGAACCGCATCCATGCGGTCGCGGGTTTATCGCGTGCAACCGCCGCATGACCGATGAGGCGCCCACCGGGGGGGCGTCGCCTGGCGGCCGGTTGTGCGCATGCCGAGAAAAGCGAAGGAAGACCTCGATGCGTCCCGCAGACCAGTTTCCGCCCATCGTGCTGACCGCCACCGACCATGACCGCCTCTCGGCTCTGGTAGAGGCGGTTTCCGAGAGGTTGCCCGATGTATACGCGTACCTCACGGTCGAACTGGAGCGCGCTTCGGTGGTCGATGCCGGCGAACTGGTGACGACGGTGGTCAGGATGGGCGCGCGCGTGGCGTTCCGGGATGAGGTGACCGGGCAGGAGCGGACCGTCACCCTGGTTTATCCGGGCGATGCCGACCTCGCGGCCGGTCGGGTGTCGGTGCTGACCCCCATCGGCGCGGCCCTCATTGGCGTCGCGGAAGGACAGTCGATCACATGGTACACGCGCGAGGGCGAGGCGAAGACCCTTACCGTCTTGGCCGTCGAGCCTCCCATTGCGGACGGGCGCGCCGTCGCCGCATGATCCGCGGTCGGAAGAGCGACTGCACGCAAGACGCTTCACAACCGCTTCGTCGGCTGGGCGGCTATGGGAAATACAGCCCTGCGCCAAGGCCGCCGATCTTTCCTGTTCCCTCTCACCCGAACAGGTCGAGTTCCGGGTCGGGGGCGGTTTCCGGGTGGGTCAGGTCGGTGCAGCCGATGCCGATCAGGCGGAAGGCGCGGCCGTCGACCTCGCGTTCCAGGAGCGCGAGGCCGGCCGCCAGGATCGCCTCGGCCGAGCGGGTCGGCTCCACCCGGCGGGAGCGGGTCAGCTGCTGGAAATCCTTGGTCTTCAGCTTCAGCACCACGCTGCGGCCGAGCAGCCCCTCGCGCTCCAGCCGGCGGGCGACCTTGTCGGCCAGCGGGCGCAGCTCCTGCGCCAGGGCGGGCAGGGTGGTCACGTCCCAGTCGAAGGTCTCCTCCGACGAGATGCTCTTGCTCGGCGACTCGGGATGGACCCGGCGGGAATCCTCGCCGCGGGCGTAGCTGTAGAGCACCCGGCCCATGGCGCCGTAGCGCTTGACCAGCCAATGCTCGTCCCTGTCCTGCAGGTCGCCGACACGGGTGATGCCGTCGGCGAACAGCTTGCGCTCCAGCGCCGGGCCGACGCCCCACAGGATGGTGACCCGCTTGGGCGCCAGGAAGGCCGCCGCCTCCGCCCGGCCCAGCGCGGAGAAGCCGCGCGGCTTGTCGAGGTCGGACGCGATCTTCGCCAGCAGCTTGTTGTAGCTGAGGCCGATGGAGGCGGTGATGCGCAGTTCCCGCTCGAAGCGGCGGACGATCTCCACCAGCGCCTGGGCCGGGCTGATGCTGAGGCGGTCTTCCACGCCGGTCAGGTCGAGATAGGCCTCGTCGATGCTGATCGGCTCGACCAGGGGGGTGAAGGCCTCCATGATCTCGCGGGCGCGATGGCCGACCTCTTTGTATTTGGCGATGTTGGGGCGGATGATGGTGGCGTCGGGGCAGCGGTCCAGCGCCTCGCGGATCGTCATGGCCGAGCGCACGCCCGATATCCGCGCGACATAGCAGCAGGCGGCGACCACCCCGCGATGGTCGTCGCCGCCGACGATCACCGGACGGCTGGCCAGCTCCGGCCGGTCGCGCTTCTCAACGGTGGCGTAGAAACTGTCGCAGTCGATGTGGCCGATGGGCAGGCTGTGCAGCTCGGCATGGCGGAACAGCCGCCGGCTGCCGCATTTCGGGCAGCGCGTCATTTCACCCGATCCTGCGCCGGGGAGGGCGGCGGCGCAGTCGCGGCAGACGCTGTGCAGGGCGGTGGTCATGATGGTTGACCCGTGGCCTTCTCGGTCCGGCGGTATGATAAGGCCGAGAGTAGCAAGACGTGGCGGTAGGGGCCAGTCTTTGGGTACGTATGGTGAACGGAACTGACAATCGGTGTCAGGTCAGGGCTTGCCGTCGGCCGGCGGGTGGGACGCCGGCAGATGGTCAAGCGGCAACGCACCGCCGGCCTTGACCGTCTGGATCGCGAAGTTGCTGCGGATGTCGGCGACGCCCGGCAGCTTCAGCAGGGTTCCCAGCAAGAATTTCTCGTAGCCGGCCAGTTCGGGAACGACGACCTGAAGCAGAAAGTCGGACTCCCCCGAGACCAGATGGCAGGAAACGACCTCCGGCAACGCCTTCACCGCTTCGCGGAAGGCGGTCGCCTCGCGGTCGTGGTGGCGCTCCACCTTGATGCCGACGAACACCGTCAGGCCAAGGCCGACGGCCTTCCGGTCGAGCGAGGCCTGGTAACCGGCGATGACGCCGGCTTCCTCCAGCAGACGGACCCGGCGCAGACAGGGGGACGGCGACAATCCGACTTCCTCGGCCAGCTCGACATTGGTCAGCCGGGCGTCACGCTGCAAAGCCGCCAGGATGCGGCGGTCGATGGCATCGAATTTCATGATTGGCACGACCTTCATGTTGATCGCCAGTTTCTTGGCATGATTCACCAGAATGCTGCGCTCTAGCAGCGCAACTCGCAAGGACCTGCCAGCGTTCCCGGAGCTAGACTCGGTCATCGATTTCGGGCGAGGGAGGCGGGAATGCCGGGACTTTCGATCTTCATCGGCGCGCTGGCGGTGGCCTATCTGGTGCCGGGAGCCGACATGCTCCTGCTGTTGCAGACGGGGGCACGGCAGGGGCGGCGGCATGCGTTGGCGACGGCACTGGGGCTGGCGATGGCGCGGGCGGCCCATGTGGCGCTGGCCGCCCTGGGGCTGGCGGCGCTGCTGCGCACCGCGCCCGCGGTCTTCGACCTCGTCCGCATCGCCGGAGCCGCCTATCTGGTATGGCTGGGCATCGGCGTCCTGCGCATGCCACCCCTCAGCCCCGCTGCCGCTGGCGGTGCGGCGGGACCGCAAGCGGGGAGGGGCGCTGCGTCCTACCTTGCGGACATGCTGCGCGGCCTGCTGACCAACCTGCTGAACCCCAAGGCGCTGCTGTTCTGCTCGGTCCTGCTGCCGCAGTTCATCCAGACCGAGGCCGGCGGCGTGTCCGGGCAATTCGCCATGCTGGGTGCGATCCTCGTCGGCGTCGGGATGGCCTTCGACAGCCTCTATGCCCTGGCCGGAGCGGCCCTTGCCGGGCTGGTCGCCCGTCACCGTGTCGTGGAGGCGGTGCAGCGCTGGAGCTTCGCCGCCCTGCTGATCGGCTTCGGCGTGCGGCTCGCCGCCGTTCAGCGGCTGTAGGGCCTATCTCAGCACATCCCCACCCACCGCCAGACGGCCGGCGACGACGGCGGCCTGGGTGCGGCTGACCACGTTCAGTTTGCGCAGGATGCTGGAGACGTGGACCTTCACCGTCTGCTCCGACACGTTGAGATCTCCGGCGATCTGCTTGTTCAGCTTGCCGTCGACGATCATCGTCAGGATGCGCAGCTGCTGCGGCGACAGCGAGGCGAAGCGGCGGGCAGCGTCGGCCTCGTCGGCTTCCGATGACACCGCCGACAGCGGCGGCGCCCAGGTCTCGCCGGACAGGATGGCGCGGATGGCGTCGGCCATCGCCGGCATCGACAGCGATTTCGGGATGTAGCCCGAGGCGCCATAGGCCAGCGCCCGGCGGATGGTGTCGGGATCCTGCAAGGCCGACAGGATGGCGACCGGCACGGTGGGGTGATGGGCCAGCATCAGGAACAGGCCGGCGAAGCCGTGGGTGCCGGGCATGTTCAGGTCGAGCAGGACGAGGTCGATCCCGTCCGGCCGCTGCCCCACCGCGGTCATCACCGACTCGAGGTCCGGGCATTCGATCACCCGCACCTCCGGCATCGCCCTGCCCAGCGCGTCGCGCAGCGCCGCCTGCACCAGCGGATGGTCGTCGCCGATGACGATTGTCGTCTGTCCGGCCACCGTTTGCCCGGCTGCCGTTTCGGCCGCCGTCTGCCCAGCCGTTTCCGATGCGCCTGCTACGCTGTCCTCGCCCATGGCTTCCGCACTCCCCCCATTTGCGGCCGCCCGGCTTTTGTCCGGTTCCAGCCTTAACGCTCGGCCACGGCCGCCGTCTGCAAGGCCGCCCCGTTCAGGAAGCGGCGCAGCGACGCCGGCTTCACCGGTTTGTAGAGCACCCCGCAGCCGCAACGCTCCGCTTCCGCCCGCACCGCTTCGGAACGGTCGGCGGTCAGCAGCAGCCCCTTGACCGGGCGGTCCCACAATTCCCGCAACCGCTCCAGAACCGCAAGCCCCGTCTGGCCGTCCCCCACGTGATAATCGACACAGACCACATCGGGAAGCGCCCCGTCGAAGGGGGTGAGCGCCGCCAGCGCCCCGGCGACGTCCGACGCCGTCGCCACCCGGCAGCCCCATTGGCCGAGAAGGGCGCGCAGGCCGGCGAGGATCGGTTCCTCATTGTCGATGCACAGCACCAGAAGCCCGGCCGACAGGGCGGCGGGGGTGGAGACCGGGCGGGTGACCGGGGTGGCGCGGGCCTGCTCCATCGGCACCTCCACCGCGAAGCCGGTGCCGCGCCCGACGGTGGAGCGCAGGGTGACGGGGTGGTCGAGCAGCCGGGCGATGCGGTCGACGATGGCGAGGCCGAGGCCCAATCCCTTGTCGGCGGGGTTGCCGCCGCCGTTTTCGCCGCCCAGCCGGCGGAACTCCTCGAACACCTCGTGGCGCTTGGCCTCGGGGATGCCGGGGCCGGTGTCCCACACCTCGATGCGCAGCCGGTCGCCGTGAAGAGGGTCGCGGCGGCGCCGGCAGCCGAGCAGGACGCGGCCCTTCGGCGTGTAGCGGATGGCGTTGGACAGGAAATTCTGCAACACCCGGCGCAGAAGCTGCGGGTCGGAGCGCACCACCGCACCGCAGCCCACCACCTTCAAGGTCAGCCCGCGTTCCTGCGCCAGGGCGGAGAACTCCACCCCCAGCCCGCCCAGCAGCTCGTCGATGGCGAAGCTGCGCAGCGTCACGCGGACATTGCCGGCGTCGAGCGAGGAGATGTCGAGCAGCCCGCCCAGCAGCATCTCGGTCGAGCGCAGGGAGGCGGCGGCGTTGTCGATCATGCCGCATTCCGACTCCCGCTGGCCGGGCGTCGGCAGCGGTCCCCGCATGCTCTCCTCCAACGCCGAGACGAACAGGCGGGCGGCGTTCAGCGGTTGCAGCAGATCGTGGCTGGCGGCGGCGAGGAAGCGGGTCTTGCTGGCATTGGCCGCCTCGGCCTCCGCCTTCGCCTGTTGCAGGGCGTCGGTGCGCTCCTGCACGCGGTGCTCCAGGCTCTCGTTGGCCTCGCGCAGGGCCTCGGCGGCGCGGTAGCGCTCGGTCACGTCGGTGTAGGTCGAGACATAGCCGCCTTCCGGCAGCGGATTGGCGACGATCTCCAGCACCGTGCCGTCGGGGCGCCGCCGCTCGTAGCGGTAGGGCCATTGCTGGTTGGCGGTGTCGCGGTTGGTCAGCAGCGCCGTCATGTCGTGGGCGCTGTATTCGCCGCGCCGCTCGTTGAAACGGATCAAATCGGCGAAGGGCACGCCAACCCGCACCATGTCGGCCGGCAGGTCGAGCAGTTCCAGATAGCGGTGGTTCCAGGCGGCGATGCGGTGGTCGGCGTCGATCACGCAGATGCCCTGGCCGATGTTCTCCAGCGTCGCCTGGAGAAGCTTGCGGTTGAAGCGCAGCGCCTCCGACGCCTCGTCCAGCATCGCCATGGCGTCGCCGCGCGACAGCGTGCGGCCCTGGAGCGAGGCGGCCATCACCACCCGCGCCGACGCCGCGCCGATGGCGCCGGCGATCAGCGTCTCGGTGAAGCGGACGGCGTCGAGGTCGGCGGGGCCGGTCTCGCCCTTGCGGCCGGCCGGATGGAGCAGGCCGCCCCTGGCGGCGTACGCATCGAAGGCGGCGTTGCCGCGCTCCGCCCCGACGAAGCGGATGGCGAGCGCCCGCAGGTCGGCCAGCTTGGCCAGCGCCTGGGGGGTGTCGTCCTCGTCCCGGTCGGCGCTGGCGCTGGTGTAGAAGACGGCCTGGGTGCGCTCCACCGCGCTGGGCCGCGCCAGCAGCGAGCCGGCGACGAAGGCGATCAGGTTGGCGAGCAGGCTCCACAGGCTGGCGTGGGAGATGGGGTCCAGCCCCTCGATCCCGAACAGGGCCTGCGGGCGCAGCCAGCCGATGCCCCAGGGGCCGTGATCGAGGAAGGCGTCCGGCACCGGCACGATGCGCGCCATCGACGGCACCAGCAGCGTGTAGACCCACAGCAGGAAGCCGGCGCCCAGCCCGGCCAGCGCCCCCACCCGGTTGGCCCGCCGCCAGTAGAGCCCGCCGAAGAAGGCCGGCCCGAACTGCGCCACCGCGACGAAGGACAGGAGGCCGATGACGGTCAGCGGGTAGTCGTGGTCGACCAGCCGGTGCATGGCATAGGCCAGCAGCAGGATGCCCACCACCGACAGCCGCCGCACCAGCAGGAGCGTGCCGACCATGTCGCGCCGGCCGACGCGGGCGGCGAAGCGCTTGCGCCTGAGCAGCAGCGGCATCACCACGTCGTTGCACAGCATGGTGCTGAGCGACACCGCGGCGACGATGACCATGCCGGTCGCCGCCGACAGGCCGCCGATGAAGGACAGCAGGCTGAAACCGCTCGCCCCCGCCGCGATGGGCAGGGTGATCATGAAGGTGTCGGGATTGATGCCGTCTTCGAAGGTGATCAGCCCGGCGACCGCGATGGGGATCATCAGGGCGCTCAGCGCCACCAGATAGGAGGGGTACATCCAGGCGGCGGCGCGCAGATGGCGGGGATTGTCGTTCTCCACCGTCATCACATGGTACATCTGCGGCAGGCAGAGGAAGGCGATGATCGAGATCGCCGTGTTCGACCACCAGGTCGGGTCGGTGAAGTCGGGCGACAGCAGCGGTTCGGCCTGCGGCCGGGCGATCAGGTCGGTGTAGCCGTCGAACATGCCCCAGACGATGAAGGCGGCCACCGCCAGAAAGACGGTCAGCTTCACCAGGCTCTCGAACGCAATGGCCAGCATCAGGCCGCGGTGATGCTCGCTGGCGTTGATGTGGCGGACGCCGAACAGGATGGTGAAGACCGCCATCGACAGCGCCACGGCGAAGGCGGTGTCGCCCCAGACCGGCGGCGGCAGCGCCGCCGGGGCCGCCAGCGACGGGGCCGTCAGCACGTCGAAGCTGGCGGCGACCGCCTTCAGCTGCAAGGCGATGTAGGGCAGCACGCCGACCAGCGCCGTCAGCGTCACCAGCGCCGCCACCGCCTGGCTCTTGCCGTAGCGGGCGCCGATGAAGTCGGCGATGGAGGTGACGTTCTGCGCCTTGGTGATGGCGATGGTCTTGGTCAGCACCGGGCGGGCCGCCAGCAGCAGGATCATCGGCGCCAGATAGATCGGCAGGAAATCGAACCCGCTGGCCGAGGCCCGGCCGACCGAGCCGTAGAAGCTCCAGCTGGTGTTGTAGATGCACAGCGTCAGCGCAAAGAGGATGCCGGTCGCCCGCGGCGAGGCCGACAGCAGCGCGCCGCCGGCGGTGCGCCGGTCGCCCCACCAAGCGATGGCGAACAGAACCCCCAGATAGGCCGCCGAAACGGCCAGCACCAGCCAACTCTGCACGACCGACGGACCTCTTTGGGGTGGGACGGGGGACCTGTGCGACGACCCTATCGCAATGCTCCCGCCGCCGCCAACGGGCGGGCTGGGAATTGCTCAAGAACTGTGCAGGGCTGAACGAAGGTAGGGGGCGCAAATGGTTTGTTTATCGAACTATTCTGCGCCTGCCGGACGCCGCCGTCCCGGTCGCCGCTGGTGCGACGGCTGGCGTTCCCGCCCCGGTCCCGGGCATCCGCCAAAGGGGCCGGGGACCGCCGAATCGGCCGTTTCCGTCTCCTCCCTCGGACGGGAACGGCCGCTTCCGCGCCCGCCGTCCGGCCCCGCCGGCAATGGGACAAACGGGGGTCCCTGTCGGTTTACTGCGTCGTCATCGCTGGGAAAGCGTCGCGAACGGCCCAATCTATGGCAAGATGGTCCATCGTAAGGGAGCCCGGCCGTCGGTGCCGGCCCCGGTGCGTGGCCTGAAACGGAAGACGGACGCCCAAGAGAATGCTGATCGACGCCTATTTGGGGTTCCGGGTCGGGGACGTGGTCCTGGACCGTGCGGAGCTTGCGGCCGGCACCGCCACCATCAAGGAAATCCACGTCGTTCCCTGTGACTGGGCGCATGGCCTGACCGGCATCGCCGTGATGGAGAACGGCGCCGAGCGTTTCATCGTCCAGCTGAAGAAGGTGCGCCCCACCGAGGAAGAGGTCGAGACCGAAAGCAACGTCCGGCCGCTGCGCCACCGCGCGCGCTGAACCCTGTCTCTGACAGGGCAAGGCCCGCCGCTCCGGATCGGAGCGGCGGGCCTTTGCTTTTTCGGCAGTTGCGGTGGGCGCCGATCATGCTCTTTTCTCGGCCGTCATTCCCGCGAAGGCGGGAATCCAGCCGTTTCAAGCGCTTGACCGGGAAGCCTGGATCCCCGCCTTCGCGGGGATGACAGCCGACAATCGCCCCTAGAGAGACAAGCAGCCCCGTCAGTGACGAAGCTGGACGCGCCCGCCGTTCCTGCGCGCGTCATCGACGCTGGCGATGGCGGGCAGGCCGCGGAGGAAGGCGGCGCCGGTGTCGGTCGCCTCGAACAGGACATGGCCCTGACGGTCCTGGCCGCGGAGCCGGGCCTCGGTCGCCATGCCGGCACTGCGGACGGCGGCCGACAGGTCGGACACGGCCTTCCAGATGCGGGCACGGTGTTCGGCGGCGCTGGAACATCCGGTCGCATCCGCGACGGCCAGCGTTACGGTAAAGGAATGAAGCTCGATCGCCATGGTGGCACCACGGAACTTGGAGTGCGGGGTTTGGAAAACCCGGAACGTTCCGGCCATCGGCCGGATACGGCGCCGGCCCTTGGGATCGAGAAACTCAGTCGTAACGGGGAAGCTTCGACAGGACGATGTCGCTGATGAGGCCGCGGAGCTGGCTGACCGGGAGCTGTTCCACCGGAATGCTGACCGCGCGGGCATAGGTCTCGCAAACGTGCCAGGCGTGGTCGGGTTCGACCAGGATGTGCCGGGCGAGATCATGTTCGTCGGCGTTCGCCCGTCCGGGGAGCGCCTTTTCACAGGCCAGAGCGGTTTGCACCATATCGCTGGCCAGATTGTGCAGGTTCATGGATGGCACCTTCCCATGCTCGGGAAATCGTTGGGGGCACAAACAAACTAGACCTTCGTTCCGGATTCCGCAATGGCGCCTATGACGTTCGGCTGTGACAATTCGACGATGGAGCCACAACCAGCGCCTGGGCGATGCCGCCGCGGACCGGCCGATACCGGGACCAACATAGGTCGCAGCGAATTATTCCGCCTGTGACCGTTTCGCGGGTCTGACGCGGCAAATTTCGGCCGGCTCCGCCGCCACTGCGCTCTTGCGCCGGGATGGCTTTTGCTTATGGGGGCCATAGTCCGTCCCGCTCCCAACACCATTGCGTAGGCCTGCCGGTTGTGGATTGATGAGTGGGTCACAATCAATACCGGAGATCCGCACCATGTCCGCCGACCTTTGGCTCGCCTTCGCCGCCGCCTCCGCCATCATGCTGATGATTCCGGGGCCGACGGTGCTGATCGTCGTGTCCTATGCCTTGGGCCATGGGCGGAAATCGGCCATGGCGACGGTGGCCGGGGTGGCGCTGGGCGACTTCACGGCGATGACAGCCTCCATGCTGGGGCTTGGGGTGCTGCTGTCGACCTCGGCGGCGCTGTTCACCCTGCTGAAATGGGCGGGCGCAGCCTATCTCCTCTATCTCGGCATCAAGCTGTGGCGGGCGCCGGTCAAGGACGCCGAGGCGGTGGCCGACGACTCGGACGTCAAGCCGTGGCGCATGATGCTGCACACCTATGCCGTCACCGCGCTGAACCCCAAGAGCATCGTCTTCTTCGTCGCCTTCCTGCCGCAGTTCCTCGACACCGGCCGGCCGCTGGCCGGGCAGATGGTGGTGATGGAGGCGACCTTCCTGGTGCTGGCGACGCTGAACGCCGCCGGCTATGCCCTGCTGGCCTCGGCGGCGCGGCGCGCGGTCAGGACCCCGTCGGTGCAGCGGACGGTCAACCGGGTCGGCGGCTCGCTGCTGATGGGCGCCGGGCTGCTGACCGTGGCCTGGAAGCGGACGGCCTGAGCCGGTTCATTGACAAATCATTATAACTTCACCGAAAATTGTCTGCGAATGAGGTGGTGCACGCGCCGGTAACCGTCTTGGGGCCGGCGAAAGCGAATCGATCCGCGGGGGCGGTGATGGTCGACGGGGGCAAAGGGGCCGGCATGGCGGACATTCTCCGGCGGGACTCCGCCGGGGATGTCCTGGAATTCGCCGCCGAGGCGGAGGAATCCGCCGACGGCGGGCGGCGCAATCCGCCCTGGCTGATCCTGATCGTCGACGACGACCACGAGGTCCACGCCATCACCCGCGTCGTGCTGGGCGAGATGATGTTCGAGGAGCGGCCGGTCCGCTTCCTGTCCGCCTACACCGCAAGGCAGGCGCGGTCGCTGCTGGCCGAGCATCCGGGCATCGCCGCCATCCTGCTGGACGTGGTGATGGAGACCGACGATGCCGGGCTGAAGCTGGTCCGCCACATCCGCGAGGAGATGGGCAACCGGCAGATCCGCATCATCCTGCGCACCGGCCAGCCGGGTCAGGCGCCCGAACGGCAGGTGATCGCCGCCTACGACATCAACGATTACAAGGCGAAGAGCGAACTGACGGCGCAGAAGCTCTACACCGCCGCCGTCGCCGCATTGCGCTCCTACCAGCACATCGCCACCATCGAGCATGGCCGCCAGGGGCTGGAGCGGGTGATGGAGGCGGCCGACCATCTGGCCGGACTGCGCTCGCGCCCGCAATTCCTGGCCGGGCTGGTCGGGCGGGCGGCGGCGCTGGCGACCGGCGCCCACTCCGCCCTGCTGTGCGCCGCCGGGGAGGACGGGCAGCCGTCCATCGTCGCGGAGGCTGGCTTGCCGGCCGAGCTGCCGGCGGAGGCCGCGGCCACGATCATGGCGGCGCTGGCCGACGGGCACACGCGTTGGAGCGAGCGCTGCGGAGTCGCCGTGCTGCGCGGCCGCGATGCGCCGATGCTGGCGCTCTGCCTGCTGGGCGGCCCCTTCGCCGCTGGCGACCGGCCGCTGGTGGAACTGCTCTGCACCAAGGCGGCGGTCGGGCTGGACAATCTGCGGCTTTACGAGCGGTTGAACCAGGCGCAGATCGCCACCGTCCATGCGCTGGGCAAGCTGGCCGAATACAAGGACGAGGTCACCGGCGACCATGTGAAGCGGCTGGGCCGCTGGGCCACCGCCATCGCCCGCGAACTCCAGGCCCGCAACGCTTTCGCGCACGAGCTGGACGACTGGTTCTGCGACACCATCGGGCTGGCCAGCGTGCTGCACGATGTCGGCAAGGTCGGCATCCCCGACGCCATCCTGCGCAAGCCGGGCCGGCTGGACGAGGCGGAGATGGCGGTGATGCGCGAGCATGCCGCCATCGGCGGCAGCATCCTGCGCGATGCCTGCGGCGGCGACCGCCACGGCTACCTGTCGATGGGCGCGGAGATCGCCGAGAGCCATCACGAGAAGTTCGACGGCAGCGGCTATCCGAAGGGTCTGGCCGGCGACGCCATCCCGCTGGCCGGCCGCATCGTCGCCGTCGCCGACGTGTTCGACGCCCTGCTGCACCGCCGCCCCTACAAGAAGGCGTGGGACATCGCCGAAGTGCTGGACCTGCTGCGGGCGGAGGCCGGCAGCCATTTCGACCCGCGGGTGGTCGACGCTTTCCTGGCGGTGCTGGAACGCGACGGGGCAGGGGCGTAACGCCCGCCGCCCCGCCTTCAGGAGCCGGTTTTCAGACGCCCAGCACGTCGCGCATGCTGTAGAGGCCCGGCGTCTTATCCTGCGCCCACAGGGCGGCGCGGACGGCACCCTTGGCGTAGATCCCGCGGCCCGACGCCTTGTGGGTCAGCTCGACCCGCTCGCCCTCGCTGGCGAAAATCACGGTGTGGTCGCCGATCACGTCGCCGCCGCGTAGCGTGGCGAAGCCGATCTCGCCGCGCGGGCGGGCGCCGGTGTGGCCGTCGCGCACCTTCTGCCAGACATCCTCCAGCGCCACCGCGCGCCCGGCCGCCGCGGCGCGGCCGAGACCCAGCGCGGTGCCCGACGGCGCATCGACCTTGCGGCGGTGGTGCATCTCAAGGATGTCGATGTCGTAGTCGTCGTCCAGCGCGTGGGCGACCTGCTCCACCAGAGCCAGCAGCAAATTGACGCCCAGCGACATGTTGGGCGACTGGACGATGGCGGTGTGGGTGGCCGCGGTGGCGATGGCCGCCTGCTGCGACGGGTTCAGGCCGGTGGTGCCGACGACCAGCACGGTTTCCGACTGGGCGGCGAGCGCGGCGTGCCGCTCCGTCGAGTCCGGGCTGGTGAAGTCGATCACCGCGTCGGCCTCGGCGAAGAGCGCTGCCGGGTCGTCGATGGCGGTCACGCCCAGCGGGTCGATCCCGGCCAGGATGCCCAGATCCTTGCCCAGCGCCGGACCGCCCAGCCGCTCGGTCCCGCCGGCCAGCGTGCAGCCCGCGGTCGCCGCGATCTCGCGCACCAGCATCTGGCCCATGCGCCCCGCGCACCCGACGACACCGATCTTCATGACGCCCATCCTCCGTTCAACGCTTGCGGGCGCACCTTCCCGCCCTCCTGCGGTTTAGCACAGGCCCGGCCGTGGCTTAAGCGCCAAGGCAGCCGCGCAGCGATGCGGCGAGGTTGCGCATCAGAGTGGGATACAGCGCCTCGCCTTCCGGCAGGTCGGCGCCTTCGGGGTCGAGCACGCCGGTTCTGGCATTGGTGCCTTCCACCACCGTGCGGACCAGCGTCGGCTCGAACTGCGGTTCGGCGAAGACGCAGGCGGCGTTCAGCCCGGCGATTTTGGCGCGGATCGCCGACAGGCGCTTGGCCGACGGGCGGCGGTCGGGGCTGACGGTGATGGAACCGACCGCCGAGAGGTCGTAGCGCGCCTCGAAATACTGGTAGGCGTCGTGGAAGACGACGAAGGGCTTGTCCTTCAACGGCGCCAGCGTGGCTTTCAGTTCGGCGTCCAGCGCGTCGATCGCCTGGAGCGTGCGGTCGGCGTTGCTGCGGTAGGCCTCCGCATCGGCCGGATCCCTGGCGGCCAGCGCGTCCGCCGTCGCGGTGACAATGGCGCGGGCGTTGGCGGGATCGAGCCAGATGTGGCTGTTCAGCTCGTCATGGTCGTCATCATGATCCTTGTGGTCGTGGTCCTTGTGGCCGTGCCCGTCATGGCCGCCCTCATGGCCGCCCTCGTGGCCATGGTCATGCGGCTCCCAGGCGCCGCCTTCGCGGGCTTGCAGCAGGGTCATGCCCTTCTGCTCCATCAGGGTCAGCCGTGTCGCCTTCGGCGCGTTGGCCTTCAGCGGCTTTTCCAGGAACCCTTCCAGCTCGGGACCGACCCAGACCACCAGATCGGCAGCCGACAGCGCCTTCGCGTCCGACGGCTTCATCGTGTAGCTGTGCGGCGAGGCGCCGCCGCGGACCAGCAGGACCGGCTCGCCCACCCCATGCATGACCGAGGCGACCAGGGAATGGATCGGCTTGATCGACACCACGACCTTCGGTGCCTCGGCCCAGGCCGGCAGGGCGGCAGTGGCGCCGGCGGTGGCGACAAGAGCGCTCAGGGTGCCGGCCACGAAGCCGGGCAGCGCGAATCGACGCATGGGAGGGATCCTCTCGACTTGCTGGACAGGTCGCTGGTTTCAGCGCATAGGGAAGTCACGCTCAACTGGTGTCACGTTATAACATAACATGTCAACATCCAGCTTCTCCGACGGCCGGTCCCGGGATGCGTCCGCGCTGTTCGCCGGCCCGCTCGCCTGGACCGAGGATCTGACCGTCCGTTTCGGCAGCCGCACAGTGCTGGACCGCGTCAACATCGCCGTCCAGCCGGGCGAAGTGGTGACGCTGATCGGCCCGAACGGTGCCGGCAAGACGACGCTGGTGCGCGCCGTGCTGGGGCTGACGGCGCCCGATGGCGGGCGGGTGCTGCGGCGCCCGAACCTGCGTGTCGGCTACATGCCGCAACGGCTGTCGGTGGACCAGACGCTGCCGCTGACCGTGCGCCGGTTCCTGGCGCTGTGGCGGCCGGTGACCGCCGATCAGGTGGCGGCGGCGCTGGAGGAGGCCGGGGTGACGCGGCTTGCCGACTCGGCGGTGCAGACGATTTCCGGCGGCGAGATGCAGCGGGTGCTGCTGGCCCGCGCCCTGCTGGGCGAGCCGGACCTGCTGGTGCTCGACGAGCCCGACCAGGCGGTGGACGTGCATGGGCAGGCGGAGCTGTTCAACCGCATCGCCCAGGTGCGGCAGCGGCGCGGCTGCGGCGTGCTGCTGGTCAGCCACGACCTGCACACGGTGATGGCGCGTACCGACCGGGTGATCTGCCTGAACGCCCATGTCTGCTGTTCCGGCCGGCCGGAGGATGTCAGCCGGCACCCGGAATATCATGCCCTGTTCGGCGGCCACGCCCGCGACCTCGCCGTCTATGTCCATCACCACGACCATGCCCATGCCGAGGACGGCAAGGTCGTGCACGACCATGACGGGGACTGCTGCCATGGATGAGTTCGTGATCCGCGCCCTGCTGGCCGGCGGCGGCATCGCCCTGCTGGCCGGGCCGCTGGGCTCCTTCGTGGTGTGGCGGCGCATGGCCTATTTCGGCGACACGCTGTCCCATTCTGCCCTGCTGGGGGTGACGCTGGGCTTCCTGCTCGGCGTCAACCCGATGATCGGCGTCATGGTGGTCTGCGTGTCGCTGGCGCTGGCGCTGGTGGCGTTGCAGCGCCGCCGCCATCTGGCGGCCGACACGCTGCTGGGCATCCTGTCGCACGGTTCGCTGTCGCTGGGGCTGGTGGCGCTGGCCTTTCTGGAGACGCTGCGCGTCGATCTGATGGCCTATCTGTTCGGCGACATCCTTTCGGTGACCGACGGCGACCTGATGGCGATCTATGGCGGCGGCGCGGTGGCGCTGACCGGTCTGGCGCTGCTGTGGCGCCGCCTGCTGGCGGTGACGGTGGACGAGGATCTGGCGCGGGTGGAGGGCATGCCGGTCGACGCCCTGCGGCTGGCCTTCATGCTGCTGATCGCGCTGGTGATCGCCATCGCCATGAAGATCGTCGGCATCCTGCTGATCACGTCGCTGCTGATCATCCCGGCGGCATCCGCCCGCCGCTTCGCCCGCACGCCGGAAGGGATGGCGGCGCTGGCCTCGGTCCTGGGCATCCTGGCGGTGATCGCCGGGATCCTGGCTTCGCTGAACTGGGATTTGCCGGGGGGGCCGAGCGTGGTGGTGGCTGCCGCCGCGCTGTTCCTGCTGGGATCGCTGGTGCCGTTGCGGCGCTGAGTGCAATCAGAAAAATATTATACCCGCATGTAATTCCCGTTTTCCGACGTGCTCGCCTGCCCCATAGTCCGCCGGCGGACGCGATGGCGGAAGGGCCGCCATCGCCGCCGTACCAAGGGAGGGCTGGAGGATGGAAAAGATCCTCACTCTCCTGATCCTGGTGCTGGAGATCGTCAAGCGGCTGCTTGACCTTCTGACGCACTAAGATCGGGCGGGCGGGCCGGGGAGTAGCAGTCCTCGGCCTGCCTACCCCCGATATTGGTGTTGCACCCGCCCGCTGTCAACGGGGTGTCCGAAAACACTCATTCGTCGATGTTGCGCGCCAGCACTTCGCGCTTGCCGGAGTGGTTGGGCTTGCTGACCACCCCTTCGGTCTCCATCCGCTCGATCAGGCGGGCGGCGGAGTTGTAGCCGATGCGGAGTTGGCGCTGGATGAAGCTGGTCGAGGCCTTGCGCTCGCGGCAGACCACCGCCACCGCCTTGTCGTAGAGGTCGTCGCCCGATCCGCCGCCGGTGCCGGGCAGGGCGCCGTCGTCGAAGGACTCCTCGCCCTCCTCGTCCTCCAGGATGGCGTCGACATAGTTCGGTTCGCCCTGCGCCTTGAGGAACCGGACGATCTGCTCGACCTCGTGGTCGGAGACGAAGGGACCGTGGACGCGGGTGATGCGGCCGCCGCCGGCCATGTAGAGCATGTCGCCCTGGCCCAGAAGCTGTTCGGCGCCCTGTTCGCCGAGGATGGTGCGGCTGTCGATCTTGCTGGTGACCTGGAAGCTGATGCGGGTCGGGAAGTTGGCCTTGATGGTGCCGGTGATGACGTCGACCGACGGGCGCTGCGTCGCCATGATCAGGTGGATGCCGGCGGCGCGCGCCATCTGGGCGAGGCGCTGGATCGCCGCCTCGATGTCCTTGCCGGCGACCAGCATCAAGTCGGCCATCTCGTCGACGATCACAACGATGTAGGGCAGCTCGGTCAGGTCGAGCGGCTGCTCCTCGAACAGCGGCTTGCCGGTGTCGGGGTCGAAGCCGGTCTGGATCCGGCGGGTCAGCGACTCGCCGCCCTCGCGTGCCTCGCGCAGGCGGGCGTTGTAGCCCTCGATGTTGCGGACGCCCAGCTTGGACATGTTGCGGTAGCGGTCCTCCATCTCCCGCACCGTCCATTTCAGCGCGACCACCGCCTTCTTGGGGTCGGTGACGACCGGTGTCAGCAGATGGGGGATGCCCTCATAGACCGACAGCTCCAGCATCTTGGGGTCGATCATGATGAAGCGGCAGCGCTCCGGCGGCAGGCGGTAGAGCAGCGACAGGATCATGGTGTTGATCGCCACCGACTTGCCCGAGCCGGTGGTGCCGGCGACCAGCAGGTGGGGGAAGCGGGCGAGGTCGGCGACCACCGGCTGGCCGCCGATGTCCTTGCCCAGCGCCAGCGCCAGCTTGCCGCCATGCTTGTCGAAGCCTTCGGCCGCCATCAGCTCGCGCAGCAGAACGGTCTCGCGCTTGGCGTTCGGCAGCTCGACGCCGATGACGTTGCGGCCGGGGACCACGGCGACGCGGACCGACACCGCGCTCATCGAGCGGGCGATGTCGTCGGCAAGGCCGATGACGCGGGAGGATTTGGTGCCGGGGGCCGGTTCCAACTCGTACAGGGTGACGACCGGGCCGGGATGGACCTTCTGGATCTCGCCGCGCACGCCGAAATCGCCCAGCACGCCTTCCAGCTGGCTGGCATTGCGCTGAAGCGCCGCCTCGTCCAGCTGTTCGCCGCGGATGCCGGTGGGCGGCACCTGCAGCAGGTCGAGCGGCGGCAGCTCGTAGCCCGGTGGACCCTCCTCCTCGCCCAGTGGCAGGCGGCTCTGGCGCGGGTCGTTCTTCGCGGCCTCGCGCTCCGATGCGGGGGATTTGGGCGGGGTGACAATGGGGACGGTGCGGGCCGGCTTGTCGGCTGTGCTGGGGGCGTTTGTGCTGGCGGTGGCCGGGCTTGCCGCCGGTCCGGCCGTCGGCGGAATCCGGCCGGCATCGAGGCCGGCGGTGGGACGCGGGGGCACCTGAACGGCTTCGTCGAAACGCGGGATGTCGCGTTTGTCGCCGCGCAGCGAGGCATCAACCGCGACCGAGGCGGCCTGTGCGGCCGTGCGGCCGTGGCGGCGCAGGGAGTCCACGCCGTTGCGGGTCCCCTGGCGGATCAGGCGGACGCCGTTGACCATGCCGCGGCCGAGCGCGCGGAAGCTGGCGATCCATTCGCCGATCGACAGGCCGGCCGCCAGGAACAGCACCAGCCCGCCGCCCACCGCGGCGACGGTCGCCACCATCGGCTCGGCCCCGAACAGGTTGCCGACCCCGCGCAGCAGCACCTGGCCGATGCTGCCGCCCGGAAGCGGAGCCAGCGGGTCGGTGGAGGCGTCGGTCAGGCCGGCCAGCGCCATCGCCACCAGGAACACGCCCCACAGCGCCAGGACGGTGCGGAACAGCGGGTTGCCGAGCTTGCGCTGGGCACCCAGCCGCCAGCCCCAGAACATCGGCACCAGCGCGATGACGAAGGCGGCCCAGCCCAGCGACTGGATCAGCAGGTCGGCGGCATAGGCGCCGGGGATGCCGAACAGGTTGTGCGTGCCTCCCGCCGTGGCGGGGACCGAGTTCAGCGAGGCGTCATGCGGGTCGTAGCTGCCCAGCAGCACCATCAGCAGCAGGCCGAACAGCCCCAGCACGAAGCCCATCGCCTCGCGCGCGCGGGCGACGACGAAGGCGCGCATGGCCGGCGAGAAGAAGGGCGGCTTTTCCTGCCGGTTGCGGCCGGAGCGGATGCGGTCCTTCCCCGGCTCCTTCGCGGCCTCGCGGGGGGCTCCCTTGCGCGGGCTGGGGGCGGGCCGTCCCAGGCTGGGCCGGGGGCGCGCGGAGGAGGGGCCGGCGGGTCGGGCCATGGGACGGAAACCTCGTGCTGTAGAAACCGAAAAAGGGGCTGACCGGAACCGGGTGCCGGAACCGCTCAGCCGAGAATGCGGACGATGGACGCGCAGGCCTGGGCGACGGTGTCGGTGTCCTGCACCAGGGCGACGCGGATGAAGGCCTCGCCGGGGTTCGGCTCGCCGGGGTTGCTGCGCGACAGATAGGCGCCGGGCAGGACGCGGACCGCGCCCTCCGCCCACAGCCGCTTGGCGGCCTCCTCGCCGTTGCCGACCTCCAGCCAGAGGAAGAAGCCGCCGGCCGGGCGCCGATAGCCGTAGCGGCCGCCCAGCTCCGCCTCCGCCGCCGCGAACTTGGCGCGGTAGGCGGCGCGGTTCTCCTCCACATGGGCCTCGTCGCGCCACAGCGCGGTGCTGGCGGCCAGGATCGGCAGCGGCATGCCGGCACAGCCGTAGCTGCGCAGGCGGGAGAAGCGGCCGATCAGCGCCGGGTCGCCGGCGACGAAGCCGGAGCGCAGGCCGGCAGCGCTCGACCGCTTGGATAGGGAATGGAAGACCAGCAGGTTGGACCAGGGCTTGCCGTCCTGATAAGGCAGGCCGGCCGCGACCTGGAGCGCGCCGGCCGGCGGGGCGTCCAGCCAGATCTCGGCATAGCATTCGTCGACCGCCAGCACGAAGCCGTACTGCCGCGCCAGACCGATGGCCTTGGCGAGATAGGCCGGCGTCGCCGCCGCCCCCTGCGGGTTGGCGGGGGTGCAGAGGTAGAAGAGCGCCGTGCGTTCCAGCAGCTCCGGCGTCAGGGCGTCGAGGTCGGGCAGGAAGCCGGTCTCGCGCGTCGCCGACAGGAACACCGGCTCCGCCCCGGCCATCACGGCGGCCCCCTCATAGGGCGCGTAGAAGGGGTTGGGCATCAGAACCGCCGGCTGGCGCCCGGCCTTCTGCGTCGGCACCGCCAGCAGGGCCAGCATGAACAGCGCCTCGCGCGTGCCGGACAGCGGCAGGATGGAGCTGTCGGCCTGCAACAGCCCGGCCGGCAGATCGTAGCGGCGGTTCAGCCAGTCGCCGGTCGCGGCGCGGAACTCCGGCGTGCCGCCGACCGGCGGATACTTGTTCCAGCCGGATGCGCTGGCGCGCAGAGTCTCCTCGATGATGGCGGGCGGGGTGTGCTGGGGCTCGCCTACCGTCAGCACGACGGGAGCGACATTGGCGCGCGGGGTGATCGGCGCCAGCAGATTGGACAGCCGGGTGAAGGGATAATCGGTCAGCAGGTCGAGCCGGTCGTTGCCGATCGCCTCGGTGAAGACGGCACCGCTGTTGACGCTGAAATCCGCAGAAACCATGGCGACCGCAACCCTCTTCGCAACCCCGGATGCCGCACCCCGGCCCGGGGAGGCGGCCATGTCTTCGATTGAGCGACCGATCCTATCGGCGGGGCACGGGGGGCACAAGCGCCCAGAACCTTTGGGCGCGGCGGGTGGCCGAACGGTCACAGCGGACGGAAGACAGTGTCCTTACGGGTCGCCCTCCTATTTCATCCGGGTGATATTGACGCCCGGTTTTCATCCGGGTAAAATGCGCCCCTTACAACAGGAGTTCCGACCATGTCCGTCACCGCCGAAACCCTCTGCACCGCCTTCCGCGGCGAGCGCCGCCTTGCCGCCGGGGATGCGCTGAGCGTCGCGCGGGCGGTGCGGACGGCACTGGAGGCGGAGCCGGATGGGCCGCCGGTGCTGGTGTTCGACGATGCCACCGGCAAGGTGGTCGACCTCGACCTGCGGGGAAGCGATGAGGAGCTTGCGTGGCGTCTCTCGCCACCGCCACGGGGGCCGGGGCGGCCGAAGCTGGGCGTGGTCGCACGGGAGGTGACGCTGCTGCCGCGCCATTGGGAGTGGCTGAACGCCCAGCCAGGCGGCGCGTCGGTGGCGCTGCGCAAGCTGGTGGACGAGGCGCGCAAGGGCGGCGAGGCGAAGGACCGGGTGCGCCGGGCGCAGGAGACCGCCTACCGCGTCATGCTGGAACTGGCCGGCGACCGGCCGGGCTATGAGGAGGCGGTACGGGCGCTCTATGCCGCGGACAGCGCGCGGTTCGAGGCGCTGACGGCGGACTGGCCGGCCGACGTGCGCGACTATGCCGGTGCGATGGCGGCGGATGTCTTCGGCGACTGAGAGTGATGGCGACTGAGATAAAAGTCCGGCTGAAGATGTGAGGACAGGCGCGCAGGAAGCGCGCCCGCCGGGTCCGTTCCCGCCGGAAGGAGCGGACCCCGAGGGTCGGCAGCCTTACAGCGCCTCGGCGTTGGTCTCGCCGGTGCGGATGCGCACGGCCTGGGCGATCTCCAGCACGAAGATCTTGCCGTCGCCGATGCGGCCGGTGTTGGCGGCCTTCTGGATCGCCTCCACCACCTGCTCGTACTGGTCGTCGGACACGGCGACCTCGACCTTCACCTTGGGCAGGAAGCTCACGGAATATTCGGCGCCGCGGTAGATTTCCGTCTGGCCCTTCTGGCGGCCGAAGCCCTTGACCTCGCTGACGGTCAGGCCCTGGATCCCGAGCGACGTCAGCGCCTCGCGCACTTCGTCGAGCTTGAACGGCTTGATGATGGCCATAACCAGTTTCATGTGGCTTCCCCTTAAAGCGTTGTTCCGGCCGCGTGCAAGGCTGTGGCAGCCCCGTTGCGGTTCCAGTCCGGCCCGACACCGTACCGTTCCCCCGCCGTTGGCCCAAGCCTGTTCGCGTCGACCGCAAAAATCAACGATTACAAGAATCGTGCCGGTTGAAATGCGCTGCAACGATGGGAATATGCCTGTTGATTGGGCGCCCAAAAAGGCGGCATTTGCCCAAAATCCGTTCAGCGACAATCTGTCCGGCGGTCTGCCCGTGCCGGGCGGGGACTGGACACTGGACAGGACGCCGCAGTGCGACAATTGTCTGATCGCGGCGTTGCCGGCAGGGTCCAGGGGCAAGGAAGGCTCAAGCTCCCGCCGGCGGCCGGCACAGGCATTGTAAGGCGAGAAGGCAGCGAGCATCATGGCCGTACCGGGCACCGAATCGGGCAACGCGACCGTCCCCCCGCAGGGCGGCGACATCACCACGGAGGTCGTGGTGCTGGGCGGCGGCCTGGCCGGGCTGACCATGGCGGCGGCGCTGGCCGGTGCCGGCGTGCCGGTGGTCTGCATCGACCAGGACAGCCCCGAACGCATGGGCGAACGGGATTTCGACATCCGCACCACGGCGATCTCCTACGCCTCCAAGATGGTGCTGGATGCGGCGGGCGTCTGGCACCACATGGCCGACAAGGCCGGCCCGATGCTGGACATCCGCATCGCCGACCAGTTCTCGCCGCTGTTCATCCATTACGACCACACCGAACTGGCGGTGGAGGGCAAGCACCAGCCCTTCGGCTGGATCCTGGACAACAAGGACATCCGCCACGCCCTGTTCACCCGCGCGGCCGAGTTGCCGGGGCTGGTCCATCTGGCGCCGGCCAAGGCGGTGACGGTGGAGCGGACGCGGTCCGGCGTCTCGGTCCGGCTGGCGGACGGGCGGACCGTGCGCGGCCGGCTGCTGGTCGGCGCCGACGGGCGGCGGTCGATGGCGCGCGACAGCGCCGGGATCAGGGTGCGGCGCTGGTCCTACGACCAGAGCGCCATCATCTGCACCATCCGCCACACCGAGCCGAACAAGGGCGTCGCGGTCGAGCATTTCCTGCCCAACGGCCCCTTCGCCGTCCTGCCGATGACGGACAACCGCTGCTCCATCGTGTGGAGCGAGAAGACCTCGCTGGTCGACACCTATCTGAAGCTGCCCGACGACCAGTTCGTCGACGAGCTGCAACGGCGCTCCGGCGGCTATCTCGGCGAGATCACGCTGCTGACCAAGCGCGAGGCCTGGCCGCTGTCGGTCCTGCTGGCCGACCGCTTCATCGCCGACCGGCTGGCCCTGGTGGGGGAGGCGGCGCACGCCATCCACCCCATCGCCGGGCAGGGGCTCAATCTCGGCATGCGCGACGTCGCGGCCCTGGCCGAGGTGGTGGTCGATGCCTATCGCCTGGGGCTGGATGTCGGCGGGCCGGAGGTGCTGGCCCGTTTCCAGCGCTGGCGCCGGTTCGACACCGTGCTGCTGGCGGCGGTGTGCGACGGGCTGGTCCATCTGTTCTCCAACAGCATCCCGCCGGTGAAGCTGGCGCGCGACCTGGGCATGGCGGTGATCAACCGGCTGCCGCCGGTCAAGCGCTTCTTCATGAAGCACGCCATGGGCGTGGTCGGCGACCTGCCGCGGATGATCAAGGGCCAGCCTCTTTGAGCCGCCACTTTAAGCAGCCACGTTGACCCGGTACCGGTAATCCTTGGCAGCGGGGGGCGGACGCCTTATGTCCGCCATACCGGCCGGTTGAGGAGCCGGGCTCCGAACGACCGAGGATGAAGACCGTGCTTCGCCGCCTTTCCGCCGCCCTGCTGTCCGCTCCCCTGCTTTATGGCGCTCTCCTGGCCCCGCTGCCGGCCGCCTTCGCCCCGCCCGTCCTCGCCGCGCCGGCCACGCCCGTCTCGCTGACGGCGCAGGACCAGGCGGTCGTCGCCAAGGTGGAGGAGTATCTGAACGGCATCACCACCTTGCAATCGAAGTTCCTGCAGGTGGCGCCGAACGGACGGCAGGCGACCGGCACCTTCTCCCTGTGGCGGCCCGGCAAGATGCGGCTGGAATATGACCGGCCGCTGAAGGACTTCATCGTCGCCGACGGCAGCTTCGTCTTCTATTGGGACGGCGAGATGCGCCAGCAGTCGAGCGCCCCCATCGGCTCGACGCTGGCCGATTTCATCCTGCGCAAGAACATCCGCCTGTCGGGCGACGTCACCGTCACCGACGTGTTCCAGGCCCCCGGCGTGATCGAGGTCAGCCTGCTGGAGACCAAGGACGCCGGCAAGGGCACCCTGACCCTGGTGTTCGAGGACCGCCCCTTCCAGCTGCGCAAGTGGCGGGTGCTGGACGCCCAGGGACTGACCACCGAGGTGGCCCTGCTGAACCCGCGGACCGACGTCACCTTCGACCGCGAGATGTTCTATTTCAAGGAGCCGGCGCGCGGGTCGGACTTCGGCCGCAACAACTGAGCGGCCGGCGGCAGGCGGGCAACAAAACCCTTCGCCTTCTGTTGTCATTGCACAGGGTGACAGCGGGAGGCTTTTCATGGCTTACGATCAGGTTGGCCGGCCCGGACCGGCGGGCCGCCTGCGCAGCATGAACAGGGTGCTGGCACGCAACTGGTGGGCGCTGGCCCTGCGCGGGGCGGCGGCGATCCTGCTGGGGGTGCTGGCCCTGCTGATGCCGGGGGTGACGGTGGCGACGCTGGCGCTGACCTTCGCCGCTTACCTGCTGCTCGACGGCGTCTTCGCCATCCTGGCCGGCCTCCGCGCCTCCCGCCACCATGAACGCTCGCTGCCCTTCATCCTGGAGGGGGTGGTCAGCCTGATCGCCGGCATCGTCGCGGCGCTGTGGCCGGCTGCCAGCCTGTTCGCGCTGGTGTTCCTGATCGCCGCCTGGTCGGTCATCACCGGCTTCGCCGAGGTGATGGGGGCATGGCGGATGGAGCGCACCCACGGCAAATGGGCCTGGGGCGTGGCCGGCGCGCTGTCGATCCTGTTCGGGCTCAGCATGTGGATCCTGCCGGCGCTGGGCCTGCTGGCGCTCGCCTGGGGTGTCGCGGCCTACCTGATCGCCTTCGGCGTGCTGGCGCTGGTGACCGCCTTCCGGCTGCGGCACTGCCATCGCGGGAACGGCGCCTCCGGTGGCGGGATGGCGGCGGCTTGAGCGGGGCGTTGCGGAACGCCACTCCCAATTCATAGCTCCATCGTACAATTTCCCATACGAACGGTCTCTGGCAGCCTGAAGTCCGGCACGATGTTTGCTGCGTTGCGGCAAAACGGCTGCGAGGGGCTGTGTCATGACGCCGCACCGACCGACTCTTGGGCAAACTGCCGGCCAGCCCGGCGGGGGCCGCACAGGAACTGTGCAACACAACATCCTGGCCGCCGCCGCCTGTGGGGTTTCGGACTTCATCGCCGCACAGGGCGGCTGTCCCGATCAGGTGTTCCATCGGGCGGGCGTGGAGGAGCGCGCGCTCGGCCAGCCGACGCTGGCGCTCGATCTCCGCGCTTATGTGGCGATGATGGAGGTGGCGGCGGCGGAGACCGGCAACGACAATTTCGGCCTGATGTTCGGCCGCCAGTTCCAGCCGGAGATGCTGGGGCTGATCGGTTCCATCGCGCTGGCCGCCCCGACCTTGGGGTCGGCGCTCGATCATCTGGCCCGGCTGTTCCCCTTCCACCAGCAGGCGACCGAGACCCGCTTCGTCCGCGAGGGCGAGCTGCTGCGGCTGGAATACCGCATCCTCGACGGCTGCATCGTCGAGCGGCGGCAGGATGCCGAGCTGACCATGGGCATGTTCGCCAATGTGGTGCGCGCCTGCCTCGGCCCGGCCTGGATGCCGGAGGAGGTGCATTTCGAGCATCCCAAGCCGGAAGGCTGGCGCCAGCATGAATCGCTGTTCGACGCCCCCGCCCATTTCGGCCAGCGCACCAACGCCATCCTGCTGCGCGACCGCCAGCTCGACCGCCGCATGCCCGGCGGCGACATGGCGCGGCTGACCGGGCTGTGCGGCACGCTGATCGACATCGCCCGCGGCACCGGCACGCCGCCGCTGCTCGACCGCGTGAAGGCTGAGGTGCGGGCGCGGCTGCCGGAAGGCCCGACTTACGTCGAGGACATCGCCGACCGGCTGGGCATCGCCCGCTGGACCCTGCAACGCCGGCTGGCCGACGAGGGGCTGAGCTTCTCCGATCTGGTCGAGGGGGTGCGGCGCGATCTGGCGGCGGTCTACATCCGCCAGCGCCATGTTCCCGTCGCCGACATCGGCGCGCTGCTGGGCTATTCGGAGGTCAGCGCCTTCAGCCGCGCCTTCCGCCGCTGGTTCGGCATGTCGCCGGCGAGGATGCGGGGCTAGTGACCCTCACATCCAACGGGCCATTGCCTGTTCCAAATAGAGGCATCGGTTCGGCGACAGCCACCGGCTGGTTGTGTTCACCGGACCGATGAATGCCGGGCGCGCAATAATTGCGTGTCTTCTATCATATTATTACGCTATTTGGTATTACCGACAAGGGTGAGGGGGCTTTTGCCGCCAGCCATGGCGATGCGGCACCGATCATCCGGCAAAAATGATGCTGGGGAAAAACAATGATATCGCAAAGACTTCGTGCGTCGCTCTTGGCGATAGGCACGCTGCTGTTGCTCAGCGCCTGCGCCAGCCCGCATATGCGGGATGCTTCGGAGCCCGTCGCGGCCGTCAAACCCGCTGAAAATGCAGCAACGCTTGTCCTGATGCGCCCATCGATGTTCGGAGGCGCCATTCAATCGTCGGTCTACGACATAACGTCGGGCAAGTCCGAATTCATCGGCATTGTGTCCGCTGGGAAGAAACTTGCCTACGGAACGCCCGCCGGCAAGCGTCGCCTGATGGTGGTCGGTGAGTCGGCCGATTTCATGGATGCGGATTTTGCGACGGATCAAATTTACTACGCCCGCATTGCTCCCCGCTTCGGAATGTGGAAAGCGCGCTTTTCTCTGGAGCCGGTTCCCGCCTCCTCGGCTGACCTGGAGAGCGACTTGAAGGCTTGCACCTGGGTGGAGAATACCCCCGCTTCGCATGATTGGGCGCGCGCAAACATGCAAAGCGTGGATATGAAGAAGGCAGAGTATTTGCCAGACTGGGAGAAGGGCTCGGACAAGCCCTTCATCGCCCAAGATACCGGCAAGAAGGCTCAGCGATAGCCGGAGGTCATCAAAACGGGCGTCGTCGCTGGTGACGGGTGTTCGCCCGCACTGTCGCGGATCGCGGGCGGCGCCCGGTATTGCAGGAAATCACTCCTCGGCCAGAACAGGCCGGGGCAGGGGACACGGAAGGATCAGATGCCGACCTCCACCGCCGCATTGACGACATAGATCTGCTCGTTGCGGTCGTTCTTGTCGGCCAGGAAGATGCCGCTCGGCGCCAGCATGCCGCCGCCGGTGACGTGGATGCTGACCGCGCAGGGGAAGACGGCCTTTACCGCTTCGTGGTCCAGCTGCTCGGCGTCGGCCGGCACGGCGAGGTGGACGCGCACCTGCATCCTGCTGGTGTCGCCGTCCACCAGCGCCCGCATGCCCGGCATCGAGTTGCGCTCTATGGCGTTGCGCACGGCGCGGACGGCGGCCTTGGTCACGTCCTGGCCATGCAGATCCACCCCCATGCCGAGTTCCACGAACATCACCTGTTTCATCGTGCCGGGCTTTCCTGTCGGTGTCGGATGACGGGGATGATGGCGCGGGACTGCGGTAAGGGCCAGGGAGCGGCGGCGGATTTTTGGGGGGTGGAAGGTGCCGGCCGTCAGCCGCTCACTCCATCGGCAGGCCGACGTAATTTTCCGCCAGCGCCGTCATGGCGGCGCGGGACTGCACCAGATAGTCCAGCTCGGCCAGATGCACGCGCTGCTCGAAGGGCGATTCCCGCTCGTTCCGGTGCAGCATGGTGGTCATGTACCAGGAGAAGCGCTCCGCCTTCCAGATGCGGCGCAGGCAGGTGGCGCTGTAACCGTCCAGCCCCTCGGTGGTGCCGGATTTGTAATAGGCGGTCAGGGCGCACGACAGCACTGCTACGTCGGCGACCGCGAGGTTCAGTCCCTTGGCGCCGGTCGGCGGCACGATGTGGGCGGCATCGCCGGCGATGAACAGGCGGCCATGCTGCATCGGGTCGCAGACGAAGCTGCGCATGGCGATGATGCCCTTCTGGAAGATCGGCCCTTGGGTCAGGGTCCAGCCGTTGTCGTCCTCCAGCCGGCGGTGCAGTTCGGACCAGATGCGGTCGTCCGACCAGTTGGCGATGTCGTCCTTGGGATCGACCTGGATGTAGAGCCGCTGCACCTCCGGCGAGCGGGTGCTGAGCAGGGCGAAGCCGCGCTCGTGGTTGGCGTAGATCAGTTCGGGATGCGACGGCGGCGCCTCGGTCAGGATGCCGAGCCAGCCGAAGGGATAGACCATCTGGTATTCGCTGCGGGTGGCGGCGGGGATCGCCTGCCGGCTCGGCCCGTGGAAGCCGTCGCAGCCGGCGACGAAGTCGCAGCGCAGTTCCTCAAGTGGTCCGTCGGCGCTGCGGCGAAACCGCACGCGCGGCGCTTTGCCGTCGAGGTCGATGAACTGAACGTCGGACACGCCGAACAGGATGGTGCCGCCATCCTCCAGCCGGGATGAGACGAGGTCGCGGATCACCTCGTGCTGGGCATAGACTGTGACGCGCTTGCCGCCGGTCAGCTCCGCCATGTCGATGTGGTGGCTGCGGCGGTCGAAGCGCAGGGTGATGCCGGAATGGAAATGGGCTTCCCGCATCATGCGGTCGCCCAGCCCCATGTCGTTCATCAGGTCGACCACCCACTGCTCCAGCACGCCGGCGCGGATGGTGCCCTCGATCTCCTCGCGGCTGCGGTGTTCGAGGATGATCGATTCGATGCCCTGGCGGTGGAGCAGATGGGACAAGAACAGGCCGGCCGGGCCGGCCCCGACGATGGCGACCTGGGTACGGGCGATTGGGGTACGGGTCGGTTTGGTGGGGTGCATATCTCTTGCCCTCCTTGGGGACCAGGGGCAGGTGTGTTCCGCAAATTGTTGCTCACACCAATCATTGGTGTTCATGCTATTCCCGGTCGGGAGGGCCGGACATAGACGAACCGGCGAAAGGCTTGTACTTTTCAACGCCTGCCCGACGGAGCCCCGTGCGATGTCCGCCCACCCCGCTCCCAGTGCCGAACCCATTCCCCGCTATTGGCTGTACGGCGAACCGCCGGCGGTGCCGGAGCTGCGCTTCGTCCATATCGAGACGATCCCGGAGCGGATGCGCTTGTACAATTGGGAGGTCCGTCCGCATCGCCATGATGGGCTGAGCCATGCCCTGCTGGTCGGGAAGGGCGGCGGGCGGCTGACCGCCGACGGGGTGGAGGTGGCATTCCGCGCCCCGGCGCTGATCGTCGTGCCGGCGCAGGTGGTGCACGGTTTCCGCTTCGATCCCGGCACCGACGGGCATGTGCTGACCATGTCGGAGGGGTTCCTGGCCGGCGTTCTGGCCGCGGCTCCGGAGGCGGAGCTGCGCGACGCCGTGGCCCTGCCGCAGGCCTGGACCCTCGATGCCGGGTCGGACGAGGCGGCGGCGCTGGACCGCTGCTTCGCCGAGATCAGGCGGGAGTTCCGCGCCCACCACATCGGCCGGGCCAGCGCCATCGCGGCGCAGGTGATGCTGCTGCTGGTCGCCGCCGCGCGGCTGGCGGCCGACCGGCGGCGGGACAGCGCGGATCGCGACGGGCAGGGGGTGTCGCCCGACCTCAGGCTGCTCGCCCGGCTGCGGCCGATGGTCGACGAGCGGTTCAGCCAGCATTGGCCGGTGGAGCGCTATGCCGCGGCGCTGGGCGTCACGCCGGGCCGGCTGAACGCCGCCTGCCGCCGGGTCACCGGCCTGTCGACCCTTCAGCTGGTGCATGCCCGGCTGATGCTGGAGGCGCGGCGCTCGCTGATCTACACCGGCCATGGCATGGCGGAGATCGGCTATGCGCTGGGGTTCGAGGATCCGGCCTATTTCTCCCGCTTCTTCACCAAGCGCGAGGGGCGGTCGCCGCAGGCCTTCCGCCGGGCGCATGCGGAGGGCGGAACGGGAGGCAGCCTTGACGGGAACGGCCTTGACCGGACCGGGGGCGTCTCACCACAGTAACAGCCTTGCGTCCCATGGCGGGGATGCCGACCGATTCAATGCTTGGGCCCGGTTTGCCGGAGAGGGTGGTGGCGATGGACAGCCTGGACGTCACGATGCGCAAGCCGGCCGAAACGGTCGAACAGTCGCTGTGGCGCCGCCTGCGCGCCGATGCCGTCCGGGTGGCGGAGGAGGAGAGCGGCCTGGCCCCCTTCCTCTATGACGCGGTGCTGGCGCGCGACGGCTTCGGCCCGGCGCTGGCCGCCCTGCTGGTGCGCAAGCTGGCCGACCGCGCCATGCCGGAGGACCGGCTGGCCGCCGTGGTGCGCGATGCGATGGAGGCCGACCCGGCCATCGTCAAGGCCGCCGCCGCCGACCTTGCCGCCATCCTGGCGCGCGACCCCGCCGCCGACGGCTGCCTGACTCCCTTCCTCTATTTCAAGGGCTACCATGCCCTGCAATGGCACCGCGTCGCCCACTGGCTGTGGCGGGGCGGCCGGCACGACCTTGCCCATTTCCTGCAAAGCCGGGTGTCGGAGGCCTTCGCCGTCGACATCCACCCGGCGGTGCCGGTCGGGCGCGGCGTGTTCATCGACCACGGCACTGGCGTGGTGATCGGCGAGACGGCGGTGATCGGCAACGATGTCTCGATCCTGCAGAACGTCACGCTGGGCGGCACCGGCAAGGAGCATGGCGACCGCCACCCGAAGGTACGCGACGGTGTGCTGCTGTCGGCCGGGGCCAAGGTGCTGGGCAACATCACCATCGGTGCCCATGCCAAGGTCGGCGCCGGCAGCGTCGTGCTGAAGGACGTTCCCGGCTGCGCCACCGTCGCCGGCGTGCCGGCCAAGGTGGTCGGCTGGTGCCGCGACGAACCGGCCCCGGCGCTCACCATGGACCAGAGCCTGCAACAGGGCGACTACAGCATCTGAGCAACCCCGTCCGCGCGCTGTCCCCGGAAATCCGGCTTCGCTGTACCTATATGGAGGAAGGCGGGCGGCAAGCCCGGAGCTGAGGGCAGGGCGCGAGGGCCGTGAGGGTGTTGCTGGCATTTCTGTTGACGCTGGTCCTGCTGCTGGCCGGGCCGGTGTTCCTGCTCGCCTCCGGTGCGGTGCCGACCGCCGTAGACTGGAGCCGCATCGACCGCAGCCCGGTCGGCCTCGCCCCCGATGCGGCGACGACGCCGGAGGCGGTGGTCCAGGTCTATGCCGCCCGCGTGCTGTCCTGGCGCGGCGCCTTCGGTGTGCATCCCTGGTTCGCGGTGAAGCCGGCCGGCGCCCGCAGCTATACGGTCTACGAGGTGATCGGCTGGCGCGCCTATCGCGGCCTGTCGGTGGTGTCCGTCAGCAACCGCGACCCCGACGGCCGCTGGTTCGGCGCCCAGCCCGCCCTGCTGGCGGAACTGCGCGGCCCCGCCGCCGAAGCCGCCATTCCCAAGATGCCAAGGCCGCCGCCGGCTACCCCTATGCCGGCGAGTACCGCGTCTGGCCCGGCCCCAACAGCAACACCTTCGCCGCCTGGGTCGCCCGCGCCGTGCCGGACCTGCGTCTCGACCTGCCATCGACGGCGCTGGGCAAGGATTACCTGGGCCGGGCCATGTTCGCGCGGGCGCCGAGCGGCACCGGCTGGCAGATCAGCCTGTTCGGCGTCGCCGGCCTGCTGCTGGCTGTGGAGGAGGGGGTGGAGGTCAATGTGCTGGGGCTGACCATCGGCATCGACCCGCTGGACCTTGCGGTGAAACTGCCGGGAATCGGACGGGTGGGATGGTTCGAGTCGAAGCCGCTTTGAAAGTAGCGGAAGAATTCGATGGGAAGGGGGAAGAGTACGGCCACCTGTCTTGACCGGAGAACACCATCCATACCTTGAACGTGTAAGGGAGGATGGTGCCCAGGGACGGAGTCGAACCGCCGACACGGGGATTTTCAGTCCCCTGCTCTACCAACTGAGCTACCTGGGCATCTCGGCGCCGCTTGGTGGGTGACCGTTTCGGTCGGTGCGGCGCGTCGTGTGGGGCGCTTTTTAGAGAGGTTCGGAGGGGCTGTCCAGAGGAAAATTCAAAAAATTTTCGACCCCTCTCACAGCCCCTCGTCAGGGTCGGATCCGCCCGGCACATCGGCGGTTTCCGGGCCTTCGATGCGGTAGACTCCGCCCAGCCAGCGCGACAGGTCGATGTCGGCGCAGCGCTTGGAACAGAAGGGGCGGGTGGCCGGCTCGGTCGGGCGGCCGCAGATCGGGCAGTTGCTGCCCGCCTTGGTGCCGGCCTGGGCATGGGGCTGGGAGCGCTGCGGTGCGCCGGGGGAGCGGGAGTCGGTCAAGGGAAGGCCTCCGTAACGAACTGTAAGCAGTCAGGGCCGCAGCAGGGCCGCCAGCGGCGTGCCGCGGCGGGCCCGGGTCAGTTCGACCAGGCCCAGTTTGGACATGCCATAAACCTGGGTCTGCACCGGGTCGCTTTCCACCGCCTGCGACAAGGCGGCCAGAACACGCTCGGCATCGCCGCGGCTGCGCATGTTGACGAAATCCACCACCACGATGCCGCCGACATTGCGCAGGCGAAGTTGGCGGGCGATCTCCGTCGCGGCGTCGAGGTTGACGTCCAAGGGGTTGCCGCGCTCCCCGGCATTCACGTCGACCACCGTCAGCGCCTCCGTCCGCTCGATCACCAGCGAACCGCCGAGCGGCAGCGGCACTCGGATGTCGAGAAGCTCGGCAATCGCAGAGTCGAGGTCGCGCAGGTCGAACAGGCGCTGGGCGTCCGTATGGCCGCCGAGGCGCGGCAGCAGGTCGGGGGCGTGGTTGCCGCACCAGTCGCGCAAGCCCGACAGCAGCGGCCCGTCGCCGATCCTGATCCCGTCTGCGGGAGGCGGGTCGTCGACCAGGATGGCGGCCGGCGCGGCGGCTCCCTGTTCGATCAGGGCGCGGGTGGGGGCGTCGGGGCCGGGATGCAGCAGGCGCGGGGCGGAGCCGGCGCGGGCGTCGTCGCGGATGGCGCGCCATTGCAGGTGCAGCGCCTCCGATTCGGCGGCCAGAAGATCGTCGGATATCTGGGCGGCGCCGGCGCGCACGATCCAGCCGGCGCCGGTGGCGAGCTGTTCGATGCGGCGGGCCAGCGTGGCACGCTCCGGACCGGAGCCGAGGCGCTTCGACACCGCGATGTCGCGGCCGAGCGGGGCATGCACCAGGAACCGGCCGGGCAGGGTGATGTCCATCGTCAGCGACGGACCCTTGGCCCCGGCGGCATCGGCCTTCACCTGCACCAGCACCGGCTGGCCGGTGCGCAGCAGCGCGCCGATGGGGGCCTGCTTGGCGCCCGGCCGATGGGGACGCGAGTGAGGGGGGGCGTCGTCGAGGATGGGACGGCGCACGTCGGCGGCCGGCAGCAGGCCGGATAAGCCGTTCCCGAGGTCGACGAAGGCGCCGTTCAGGCCGGTGGCGATGCGCTCGACCCGGCCGAGGATGATGGCGCCGAGCAGCGACGGGCGGCCGGCATGGTCGATGTGCAGGTCGGTCAGGCGGCCATCGGTCAGCACCGCCGCCCGCGTCAGCGGGCCGTCGCGGTCGACCAGCAGCTCAAGCCTGCTCATCGTTCGGATGGGGGATCGGAGGGTGCGGGAAGCCGGCGCCGTGCAGCATGCCGGCGACCTCGTGCAGCGACAGCCCGACGACATTGCTGTAGGAGCCGCCGATCCAGCGCACCAGCGCCCCCGCCCGGCCCTGGATGGCATAGCCGCCGGCCTTGCCCTTCCATTCGCCGGACGCGATGTAGGCGTCGGTCTCCGACCGGTCGAGCACCTTGAAGGTGACGTCGGTGCGGACCAGCCGGTCGATCCGGCGGGGACCATCCCCGTCGGGCACCAGCAGCACGATGCCGCCGATCACCCGGTGCCGCCGGCCGGACAGCAGGGACAGGCAGCGTCGCGCCTCTTCCTCCCGTTCGGCCTTGGGCAGGATGCGGCGGCCGCAGGCGACCACGGTGTCGGCGGCGAGAATCCACAAATCGGGATGGCGCGCGGCGACGCACGACGCCTTCTCCGCCGCCAGACGCAGAGCGTGCTGGGGCGGGAGTTCGTCGCGCAACGGCGTTTCATCGAGATCGGCGGGATCGACCGCGTCGGGCACGATGCCGATCTGGCGCAGCAGGTCGAGCCGGCGGGGCGAGGCCGAAGCCAGCACCAGCCGGGGCGCCTTGGACGGGATCGTCACGGGGAACCGCGATGCAGCAAGGATGCTACTTGAACCGGAAGGTGATGCGGCCCTTGGTCAGGTCGTACGGCGTCATTTCCACATTGACGCGGTCGCCCGCCAGGACGCGAATCCGGTTCTTACGCATCTTGCCGGAGGTGTGCGCCAGAACCTCGTGATCGTTGTCGAGCTTCACCCGGAACATCGCGTTCGGAAGCAATTCGACGACGGTCCCGGAAAACTCGATCAAATCTTCCTTTGCCATAGGCCCTTATGTCCGTCCTAATAGTTTCGCGGCAATAACTGACCTTCCAAGGCCGCCGGGTCAAGGGGGATTCCCACCGCCGATGCGTTCGGCCGCAGCCATTCGCGCGGGGCAGACCCGCGTTGCGTGCCGGAAATGCCCCCTGAGCCGCGCCCCGTCAGACCGACTGGTAGGGGTTGAGTGGCGATGCACCGCCTTCTTCCAGGCGGCGCGGCTGGTCCATCGCCTTGCCAATCGCCGCGAACATCTCGCGCTGGTCGATCTCCATGCGGCGGGTCAGGCGGCCGACGGTTTCCGCCGCACTCAGCGCACGGCCGCTCAATATGTCGTGGAACAGGTTGTGATTGGCCTTCGCGGCACTGGGCAACAGGTCGGCGGCGACCGCGCCAGGTGTCGATTCGGCGGCGCGGATCAGCTTCGCCGCCCCGCCGGAGCCCAGAACATAGGCCATGCGGCTTTCCAATTCGCTGGCCGGGCGGCCCAGCCGCTTCTCCAGCGCCTCGCGCCCTTCGGCCAGATAGCGGGCGGCCATGCCGGCCGACAGGTCGACGTCGTGGCGCAACTCCAGGATCTGGCGGCGGATCGCCGGGTCCTTGACGCTGGACACCCCGTTGCGGACCTGGATGTGCGAGGCCAGATCGCCCTGGCCATAGGCGGCGCCATGGCGGCGGAACAGGTCGAGCCAGGTCAATTCGAGGAACTGGAACGGGCCGGCGGCGGAGCTGCGGCTGTTCTTCGCGGCACTGTCCAGCCCGCTTTCCTGGGTCGCCTGGGCCAGGATGGCGGTGAAGCTGTGGCCCGACAGGCCGGCGACCTGCTGCGAGGCGACCAGCACCCGCGTGGCGGTCGGATCCTCGGCAGTCACGGCCTTCACCGCCTCCGCCACCTTCGCGGAGCTTGGGGGCGGTGTTTGGGGGGCCGGGACCGCCGGCTTCAGTCCCGGCAGGGGCGCGCGCGGCGCGGCGGTCTCCGCGGACGCGGAGTCGGAGGCCAGCAGGACCGGCGCGTCGGGCTTTGCGGCGGGAACCGGCACCGTGCTGCCGTCGGCGAGGCGGATGGGGGTGACCGGCTTGGCGGCGGGCAGGGGAACCTGGGTCCCGTCGCCCAGCAGGATCGGGGCCGGCGGCTTTGAGGTCGGCAGGGGGGCGGCCGGTAAGGGCGGCGTCTTCTGGCCGTTCGCCGGCCGGCCGACCGGCACGGCCCCGGCGCCGGTCCGGCTGGTCTGGACCAGCGTGTCGCGGAAGGACGGCTCGCCGACACTGCCGTCGGTGAGCGCAGGGGAAGCGTCGGGCTTGCGCTCCGGAACGGGGGCGAGAGGGGGCTGCGCAACCTTCATGGCACACACTTCGCTACGAACCGGCCGGGCCTGCCGGGAGAAAGCCCCGCCCGCCGATGCCCCACGAGCGTGGGCATGGCCGGACGGATGCAGGCACTATAGCACCGACTCGTCAGCGATGTGCGATCAACTGTGGGCGCGGGGCCTCGTCCTTGGCGCCGTTCTCGCCCTCGCCGTGCAATGGATCGTCGGCCAGCGGATCGTCGGGATACGCGACGCGGGCCCAACGGCCGATGGCGGCCAGCAGCTTGGATTTTTCCAGCGGCTTGGCCAGATGGGCGTTCATGCCGGCCTGCAGGCAGCGTTCGACCTCGATCTGCATCACGCCAGCGGTCAGAGCGAGGATCGGGATGCGGCTCACCGGGCCGGGCAGGGCGCGGATGCGGCGGGTGGCCTCCAGCCCGTCCATCACCGGCATCTGCACATCCATCAGCACGAGGTCGTAGGGCTGTTCCTGCACCGCGGCCACCGCGGCGGCGCCGTCGTCCACCGCATCGACCCGATGGCCGGCCCTGGTCAGCATGGTCACCGCCAGATCGCGGTTCATCGCCAGATCCTCCGCCAGCAGGATGCGGGCGCTGGCGGCGCCGGACTCCAGAGGGGACAGGATGGCGCTGTCGGGCTGGATCGCGGCGCTGCCGGCGGGCAGCAGAGGCAGCGAGAACCAGAAGGTGCTGCCGGTGCCGAGCTGGCTTTCCATGCCGATCTCGCCACCCATCAGTTCCACCAGCCGGCGGCAGATGGCCAGCCCCAGCCCGGTGCCGCCGCGCCCGCGCTCCAGCTGGGTGAAGCGCTGGAACAGGTCGCGCTGCCGTTCGGGGGCGATGCCGATCCCGCTGTCTGTGACGGTGAAGGTGCAGATGCGGCCTCCGCTTTTTCCGCTGTCCTCGATCGCCTTCACCGTCAGGCGGACCGAACCGCGGTCGGTGAACTTCACCGCGTTGCTCAGCAGGTTCAGCAGGAGCTGGCGCAGCCGGTCGGGGTCGCCCATGACGAAGCCGCGGGCGGTCGCCGAGATGCTGGTCTGCAGCTCCAGCCCCTTCTGTTCCGCGGCCAGCCGGACGATGGCGACGCAGCGGTCGGCCAGATCGTCCAGCCGGAAGGGCACGCTGACCAGATCGAGCCGCCCCGCCTCCAGCTTCGACAGGTCGAGCACGTCGTTGATGACGGTCAGCAGCGACCGCCCGGCATCGCGCACCTGCGAGGCGTAGCGCCGCTGCTCCGCCGTCAGCGGGGTTTCCAGCAGCATTTCCGCGAACCCGATCACGCCGTTCATCGGCGTGCGGATCTCGTGGCTCATGGTGGCGAGGAATTCCTCCTTGGCACGGCTGCCGGCCCGCGCCTCCTCCATGGCGGAGCGCAGCTCCTGCTCGCGCTGCTTCAGGCGGCGCGACATGTTGTTGAAGGCATGGGAGACGACGCGGAATTCATGGGGCGCGCGGTCCGCCTCGATCACGGTGCCGCCGCCGCCGTCGCCGATGCGGGTGGCCGCGGTGCCGAGTTCCCACACCCAGCGCAGGACCGAGGCGCGCAGCAGCACCCACAGGGCGGTGACGCTGACCAGCGCCGCGATGGCGAGCAGGCCCAGGCTCTGCCACAGATCGCGCCGGGCCTCCGCCATGATCGGGCCGGTCGGCATGCCGACGGCGAAGACGGTGTCGGTCTCGTCCGAATGGCGGAAGGCCCACAGCCGGCCGCGGCCGTCGGCGCTTTCCGCATCCAGCGTGCCGTCCTTCTCCGTCAGCATCTGGCGGATATGCGGCATGTTGCCGATGTTGCGGTTCAGCCAGCCTTCCGGGTCGGGCTGGCGGGCCACGATCACGCCGTGGCGGTCCAGCACCATGACGCGGGCGTCGGGCTGCTTCAGCACCTTCACCAGGTCGGTCAGCCAGGTGAGGTCCACCGCCACGCCCATGACGCGGATGATCCGCCCATCCTCGATGATCGGGCTGGCGACGATGATCAGCGGCTTCAGCGAGCGCTTGCCGATGATGAAATCGCTGACCACCCAGCTTCTGGTGTCCAGCACGCGCTGGAAATACTCGCGTTCCCGCAGGGTGATGCCGGCACCGGGGCCGGTGGTGTCGCAGATGATGTTGCCGTCGGCGTCGGTGAGCCAGACGCCGGTGGTCCAGCGGTGCTGGCGCGGCATCGGCGCCAGGGTGGCGACGCAGGCGTCGGTGTGGTCCATCGTCGCGTTGCGGATGGCCGGCACCAGCGACAGCACGCCAAGCAGGTTGCGCGCCTCGCCGATCAGGTCGTGCTGGCGCTCCACCCCGTCGTCGGCCAGATGCTGCACCAGTTCGCGCGCCGCGTCGATGTGGTCGTCGAGCTGCTGGTCGGCGAGATAGAGCGTCCCCCCCAGCGGCAGCGCCAGCGAGGCCAGCACCACGCCCATCAGGCGGGCGCGCAGGCTGCGCGGGCTGAAGGCGCGGAGCAGGCGGTGCATCGGACCTGCGGGCATGGATGACGGCTTCCGCGGGAATGTTCGCTCACGCCCCCCGAGCCTAAGGCGGCGCGCGGCGCGTTGCGATGACACAGCTCAATAGCACTGGCGGGGATGCGAAGTGAACACGGAGCCGCGCAAAAAGTTGCAGAATACCAAATTTATTACCGACCATCCCGTGTGGTGGGCGGTCCGACAGGGCCGAGCCTGTGCGAGCATTTGACGGCCGTCAAGGCCGCTGGGGTGTGCTTCGGGGATGTTTCCGGCATTGCGCCGACCTGGGGGCAGGAGAACGTCCGTCATGCACACGGAAAGCGAGCGTAGGGTCATGCCGGCACGGCCGGGCAGCGTCGCACCGGCCGGCTGGGAGATCGGCATCTTTTCCGGCGTTTCACGACAGCGGGTGCGCCGCTTTCTGCTGACGATGCACCTGACGCTGGGACTGGCGGTGGGGGCGCTGCTGGCGCTGACCGCGCTGACCGGCAGCCTGCTGGTCTTCTATGTCGACATCGACCGCATGCTGACGCCGGAACTGGTGCTGTCGGCCTGGCAGAAGACCGGGCAGAATGCTTCGGTTCCGCTTGACCGGGTGGTGCAAGCCCTGCGCGAGGCCCATCCGGCCCGTGGCGGCGGCTGGCGGCTGGAGCTTCCCGACGGGCCGGACCATCCGATCATGGCCCGCTACATGAAGCCGGAGGAGACCGCGGGCAAGTCCTTCGCCCCGCTGATGGTGGCGGTGAACCCTTACAGCGGCGAGGTGCTGTCCTCCCGCTTCTGGGGCCGGACGGCGATGACCTGGGTCTACGACCTGCATTACCTGCTGCTGGCCGGCGAGAGCGGACAGCTGGTGCTGGCGCTGGGCGGGATCGGCAGCCTGCTGATCCTTGCCAGCGGGGTCTATCTATGGTGGCCGGCGGCGGGAAAATGGGGTCGGGCCCTGCAACCGCGCCTGCGCTCCGGCTTCGTCCGGCAGGTGTTCGACATCCATGTACTGGCGGGCGTCTATGGCCTTGTCGTCCTGTTGCCGCTGATCGTGACGGGGATCGTCATGGAGCGGCCGGACTGGGTGAAGCCGGTGGTGGAGTGGCTGTCGCCGATGACCGCACCTCCCGTTCTCCTATCCGCCCAGAATGGTAAGGCAGTGGGAGCCACAGTGGGGGCCGATGCCGCGCTTGCCGCGGCGCTCGCCCGTTTCCCGCAGGCCGAACCGCGCTGGGTCGAGGTGCCGGGGCAGGGCGGCGGCGCCTACCACATCCGCCTGTTCCAGGCCGGCAAGCCCGGCTGGCGCTTTCCCAAGACCAGCGTGTGGGTGAATGGCGGCGACGGCACGGTCATGGATGTCCGCGACCCCACCCGCTGGACCTTCGGCGACGCCTTCTTCGGCTGGCAGCATCCGCTGCACAACGGCGAGTGCTTCGGCCTGTGCTGCCGCATCCTGGTGGCAGTGGCCGGTCTTTTGCCGGCAGTGTTGCTGGCGACCGGGACGGTGCGCTGGCGGCAGAAGAAGCGGACGCGGCCGGCGCGGGCCGGCTGACCGCCGGACGGTCACACCGTCGGCCCGCGGGACAGCGGGAAGCGTTGCTTCATCTTGGCCATCAGGCCGTCGCGGACCTGGCGGTAGGCTTCCAGCATGGCGTCGCGGGTGCCGTCGACCAGGGTGGGGTCGAAGGTGTTCCAGAACTCCACGTCGCAGGCCATGGTGCGCGTCATCTCGATGGCGCGGTGCTGCGCCTCCGGCGACAGCGAGACGATCAGGTCGAAGTTGGTGTCTTCCAAATCCTCGAAGGTGCGGCAGCGGTGCTTGGACAGGTCGATGCCGATCTCCTCCATCACCGCGACGGCGAAGGGATCGACCTCGTCGCCCTCGCGGACGCCGACGGAATCCACATAGACACGGGTGCCGTGGTAATGGCGCATCATCGCCGCCGCCATCGGCGAACGGATCATGTTGTAGGTACAGGCGAACAATACGCTCGTGACCGGCAGAGGGGTGAGGACCGGGGTCGCCGCCATGGCCTTGCCCGGTCCGTCAGCCGCGAATGTGCAGGACGCAGATCAGCGTGAACAGCCGGCGCGCGGTCTGCAGGTCCATCTCCACCTTGCCGGCCAGCCGTTCGCGCAGCATCTCGGACCCCTCGTTGTGCAGGCCGCGGCGGCCCATGTCGATGGCTTCGATCTGCGACGGCGTCGACCGCTTGATGGCGGCGTAATAGCTCTCGCAGATCAGGAAATAGTCGCGGACGATGGAGCGGAAGCCGGTGATCGGCAGCATCAGCCGGTCGAGTTCGCTGTTGTCCTCGCGCCGGATGTCGAAGACCAGCCGGTTGTCCTCGATCGACAGATGCAGGTGGTACGGCCCGTCCTCTGTGAAATCGCAGGGACAGAACTCGTTGTCCTCCAGCAGGTCGAAGATGGCGACGGCGCGCTCATGCTCGACCTCCGGCTTGTGGCGGACGACACTCCGCTCGTCGAGCGTCACATGGGTGATGCGCCGCTTGCTCTTCGCCGTCGTCACGCCCCGCCTCCCCGTTCTTTCTTCAGTCTTTATAGCCCGGCAGCCGCTGGGCGACGGAGCGCGCATGCGCCTCCAGCCCCTCGGCCATCGCCAGCGTCACCGCCGCCGGGCCGATGGCCCGCAGGCTGTCGGCGTCGCAGGCGACGAAGGTCGTCCGCTTCATGAAGTCCAGCACGTTGAGGCCGGAGGAGAAGCGGGCGCTGCGTGCCGTCGGCAGCACATGGTTGGGACCGGCGACGTAATCGCCGATGGCCTCCGGCGTGTAGCGGCCGAGGAAGATGGCGCCGGCATTGCGGATCTTCGCCGCCAGCACGTCGGGATCCTCCACCGCCAGTTCCAGATGCTCCGGCGCCAGCCGGTCGACCAGGGCGGGAGCGTCGGCCATCAGGTCGCCGACCAGCACGATGGCGCCATGCTCGCGCCAGCTTTCGCCGGCGATTGCCGTGCGCGGCAGCGTCTCCAGATGCTTGTCCACCGCCGTAGCGACCGCATCGGCGAAGGCGGCATCGTCGGTGATCAGGATCGACTGGGCCGAGCTGTCGTGCTCGGCCTGCGACAGCAGGTCCATGGCGATCCAGGCCGGATCGTTATGGCCGTCGGCGACCACCAGGATCTCCGAGGGGCCGGCGATGCTGTCGATGCCGACGAGGCCATAGACCTGCCGCTTGGCGGTGGCGACGAAGGCGTTGCCGGGGCCGACGATCTTGTCGACCGGCCGGATCGTCGCCGTGCCGTGGGCCAGCGCCGCGACCGCCTGCGCACCGCCGATGCGGTAGATCTCGTCGATGCCGCAGCGCTTGGCGGCGGCCAGCACCAGCGGGTTGATCGCCCCGTCCGGCGTCGGCACCACCATGACGACGCGCTCGACGCCCGCCACCTTGGCCGGCAGGGCGTTCATCAGCACCGAGGACGGGTAGGAGGCGGTGCCGCCCGGCACATAGAGGCCGACGGCGCCGACCGCCGTCCAGCGCGCACCCAGCCGCACGCCGGCGGCGTCGCGGTAGTCGGTGACCTCCGGGATTGGCGGCGGTGGAACGCCTCGATCCGCGCCGCGGCGAGGTCGAGCGCCTCCAGCGTTTCCGCCGAGCATTTGGCCGTCGCCGCGTCGATCTCGTCCCGGCCGATCCGCAGGGTGTCGGCGGTCAGGGTCTGGCGGTCCCAGCGGGCGGTGTAGTCGATGAGCGCCGCGTCGCCGCGGCTGCGGACCTGATCGATGACGCCGGCGACCAGCGTCTGGACATCCTCGCTGGCCTCGCGCTTGGCGTGCAGCAGCGCCTCGAACCCGGCGGCGAACTCCGCGTCGCGAATATCAAGCCTGACGGGCATTCACCGCCTCCCGGAACTTGTCGATCCACTGAGAAATCTCGGCCGTCCGCGTCTTGAAGGCGGCGCGGTTGACGATCAGGCGCGAGGTGACGTCGGCGATATGCTCCACCTCCACCAGCCCGTTGGCCTGCAGCGTCGAGCCGGTGGAGACCAGATCGACGATGCGGCGGCACAGGCCCAGCGTCGGCGCCAGCTCCATGGCGCCGTTCAGCTTGACGCATTCGGCCTGGACGCCGCGCGCGGCGAAGTGACGCTTGGTCACCTCCGGATATTTGGTGGCGACGCGCACATGGCTCCAGCGCGACGGATCGTCGCTCTCCAGCATCTCCGCCGGTTCGGCGACCGACAGCCGGCAGGCGCCGATGCCGAGGTCGAGCGGGGCGTAGATCTCCGGATAGTCGAACTCCATCAGCACGTCGTTGCCCGCCACGCCGAGATGGGCGGCGCCGAAGGCGACGAAGGTCGCCACGTCGAAGGAGCGCACGCGGATGATGCTGAGGTTCGGCACGTTGGTGGCGAAGCGAAGAAGCCGGCTCTTGTCGTCGTCGAAGGCCGGCTCCGGATGGATGCCGGCATGGGACAGCAGCGGGCGCAGCTCTTTCAGGATGCGGCCCTTGGGCAGGGCCAGCACGAGCTGGTCGTCGACAGGAACCTCGGCGGCCGGCAAGCCCAGGGCGCTGGTATCGGCGGACAAAACACTCTCCTCGCATCGCTCGCCGGGGCGGTGTGGGGGCCCCGGATGAACCATCGACGCGATAGATAGCACATTCCAGGCGCCCGTCACCTGTCACTGTCGCGCCCGCAAGATTTAACGGAGAAAATATGCTCAATGAGGAATTTCACACAAACTGCAAAAATGGATTTGACCAAACCCCATCGAAAGGGTAGATAAAAATCCATGGACGCCCCGCCGGGCATCCCGCGGCAATTTGACTTCTGCAGCTTGCGCCGCGTCACCAAACGCTAAAGCGCCACGATACCGGTCGTGGACCTCTTCAAGAAGGAGAGACCGGAATGACATCGCGAGTTTCCGCTCCCCCATCCGTGCTTCGGATCGCTTTTTCGGCCTGCATGATGCGTTCGGGCCTGTGTTGCCGCTGACCTCGCGGCCCAGAAACACAGCGCCCATCCCGCACATCCGCCGATCCTGACGATCAGGTCCTGAACGCAGTCGCGCCGCCGCCCCGCATCCGCCAGGGGTCTGCCGCGCCGAGGGGAGCATTCCGCCATGTCCCACGCCAACGCCTACGCCATCGAAGTCCAGGGCCGCTCCGCCGGCATCGTCGTCGCCGAACGCGGCGGCTTCACCTTCTTCGTGTCCGATTGGGCTTTCCGCGATCTCGACCGCCGCGTCTTCCGCAATGTCGGACAGGCCCAGCGCGCCGCCCACCAGCATTTCAGCCGGCTGCCGGACACCCGCCGCCGCTGACGCTCCATCAAGAAGCCCGCTGCCAAGAAGCCCGCCCCAAAAGCCTGCTGCTGAAAATCCTGAGGAAAGACCCGATGAAGCGTATCCTGATGTCGGTGGCCGTCGCCGCCGGCCTGCTGACCGCCGCGACCTCCGCCTTCGCCGCCCCGCTGAAGCTGGGCGTGTCGGCCGGCCCCTATGGCGAGATCCTGGAATTCACCGCCAAGCTGGCCGCCAAGGAGGGCATCGAGGCGCAGGTGATCGAGTTCACCGACTGGAACATGCCCAATGCGGCGCTCCAGGCCGGCGACATCGACGCCAACAACTTCCAGCACCAGCCCTTCCTCGACAATCAGGTCAAGCAGCGCGGTTACGACATCGTCGCCGTCGCCAAGAGCGTCGTGGTGCCGATGGGCGTCTACAGCAGCAAGGTGAAGGCGCTGGCCGATCTGAAGCCGGGCGCGTCGGTGTCGATCCCCAACGATCCCACCAACGGCGCCCGCGCCCTGTTCCTGCTGGCCAAGGCCGGCGTGATCGGGCTGAAGGACGGCGCCGGCCTCAACACCACCATCGCCGACGTGGTGAACCCGAAGGGCATCAAGCTGGTGGAGCTGGACGCCGCCCAGCTGCCGCGCTCGCTCGACGACGTGGATGCGTCGGTCATCACCCTCAACTATGCCGTGCTGGCCGGGCTGGAGCCGAAGAAGGCCCTGGTGCTGGAGGATGACCAGTCCAAGTGGAACCTGGTGTGGGCGGTCCGCAAGGATCGCATAGAAGACCCGACGATCAAGCGCTTCATTGCGCTGTATCGTTCGCCCGAAGTGCGGCAGTTTATCGAAACGCGCTTCAACGGTTCCATCATTCCGACGTGGTGAGGGAGGCTGGGGGACGCTGGACGTCCCCTTTTGCCGAATAAATGATGATAACGCTAACAAACATTCATAAGACTTACGCGGCACGCGGCGGCGGGGCTCCGGTCCATGCGCTGGCCGACATCGACCTTTCCATCGAACGCGGCGAGGTCTTCGGGATCATCGGCCGGTCCGGCGCCGGCAAATCGACGCTGCTGCGCACGGTCAACCTGCTGGAAAGCCCGAGTTCGGGCAGCGTCACAGTGGACGGGGTGGAGATGACCGCCCTGTCGGCGGCGGAACTGCGCAAGGCCCGCCATTCCATCGGCATGATCTTCCAGCACTTCAACCTGCTGTCCTCGCGCACCGTCTTCGACAATGTGGCGCTGCCGCTGGAACTGGCCGGCATGGGCAGAGCGGAGATCCGCAAGACGGTGGAGCCGCTGCTCGACCTCGTCGGGCTGGCCGACAAGCGCGACCGCTATCCGGCGGAGCTGTCGGGCGGGCAGAAGCAGCGCGTCGGCATCGCCCGCGCGCTCGCCAGCAAGCCGAAGGTGCTGCTGTCGGACGAGGCGACCTCCGCGCTCGACCCGGAAACGACGACGCAGATCCTGCATCTGCTGGGCGACATCAACCGGCGGCTCGGCCTGACCATCGTGCTGATCACCCACGAGATCGCGGTGATCAAGGAGATTTGCCACAAGGTGGCGGTGATGGAAGGCGGCCGGGTGATCGAGCAGGGGCCGGTCTTCGACATCTTCGCCCACCCGAAGCACCCGACCACCCGCAGCTTCGTCGATCCCGTCATCAACCGCGGCATCCCCGACAGCCTGCGCGACCGGCTGTCGCCCCAGCCGGGGCCGGGCAGCAACCCGGTGCTGCGCATCACCTTCACCGGCGCGAAGGCGACCACCCCGGTCATCAGCGCCATCAGCCGCCAGCTGAACCTGGACCTGAACATCTGGCACGGCCAGATCGACGAGATCCAGGGCGCGCCCTTCGGCACGCTGGTGGTGGAGGCGCTGGGCGACACGGCCAGGGTCGATGCCGCCATCGCGCTGGTCAAAGAGAACAATCTGGGTGTCGAGGTGTTGGGCCATGCTCTCCCCGCAAATCATTGACCTGCTGATCAAGGGGCTGATCGACACGCTGCAGATGGTGGCGGTGTCGGGCGCCATCGGGACGCTGATCGGCCTGCCCATCGGTGTGATGCTGGCCGTCACCGGCCGGGGTGAGCTGTTGCAGAACTTCGCCTTCAACAAGGTGATGGGGGCGGTGGTCAACATGACCCGCTCCACCCCCTTCATCATCCTGGTGGTGGCGATCATCCCCTTCACCCGGCTGATCGCCGGCACCTCCATCGGCACCAACGCCGCCATCGTGCCGCTGACCGTCGCCGCCGCCCCCTTCATCGCCCGCGTGGTGGAGAATGCGGTGCGCGAGGTGGATCGTGGCTTGGTCGAGGCGGCGCAGGCGATGGGCGCCACGCCGTTCCAGATCATCCGCAAGGTTCTGCTGCCGGAAGCCCTGCCGGGCATCGTCGCCGGCCTGACCCTGTCGGCGGTCAGCCTCGTCGGCTATTCCGCCATGGTCGGCGCCGTCGGCGGCGGCGGCCTGGGTGACCTCGGCATCCGCTACGGCTATCAGCGCTTCCTGCCGGAGGTGATGCTGGCGGTGGTGATCGTGCTGATCGTGCTGGTGCAGATCGTCCAGTCGACGGGCGACCTGATCGCCCGTCGCGTCAACAAACGCAATCTGAAGTCCTGACCCCCCAAAGACCTGACCCAAGAAACCGAGGAGTGTTCGAGATGCTGCGCTTCCGTTCGCTGGCTTCGCTGCTGGCCGGTGCCGCCACCATGGCCGTTGCTTTCGGCGTGTCGGCCGAAACGATCAAGGTCGGCGTCACCGCCGGTCCGCATGCCCAGATCCTGGAAGCGGTGAAGCCCATCGCCGCCAAGGACGGGCTGGACATCCAGATCCTGGAATTCACCGACTACGTCATCCCGAACCAGGCGCTGGCCGGCGGCGACCTCGACGCCAACAGCTTCCAGCACCAGCCCTATCTGGACAACCAGGTGAAGGACCGCGGCTTCGATCTGGTCAGCGTCGGCAAGACGGTGGTCTATCCCATCGGCATCTATTCCAAGAAGGTGAAGAGCCTGGAAGAGCTGCCGGTCGGTGCCAAGTTCGCCATTCCGAACGACCCGACCAACGGCGGCCGCGTCCTGCTGCTGCTCCAGGCCAAGGGCCTGATCAAGCTGAAGGACGGCGGCACCCTGAAGGCCTCGCCCATCGACATCGTCGAGAACCCGAAGAAGCTGGAGATCGTCGAGCTGGACGCCGCCCAGCTGCCGCGCTCGCTGGACGACGTGACCGCCGCCGCCATCAACACCAACTTCGCGCTGGAAGCCGGCATCGACCCCGTCAAGGACGCCATCGCCCGCGAGGCGGCCGACAGCCCCTATGCCAATGTCATCGCCGTCCGCAAGGCCGACAAGGACAAGCCCTGGGTCGCGAAGCTGGTGAAGGCCTACAACAGCCCCGAGGCGAAGGAGTTCATCCTCACCAAGTTCAAGAACGCCGTGGTTCCTGCGTTCTGAGACCGATGAGGGCACGCCCGGCGGCGCTGAGCGCGTCGCCGAGCGACCCGCCCGCTTTCGGGCAGACCAGCCGCATCGACGGATACCAGGGCCGGCAGCCGGTGCCGAGCGCCGTCCAGTCCCCCGCCGGCCCGATCCGCCAGACCGGCACGCCCAGCGCGCCGGCCATCTCCGCCACCGAGGTTCCGGCGGAGATCACCAGATCCAGCGCCGCGGTCAGGGCGGCGGCACCGTCGAGGTCGTTCCTCAAATCGAGCGGCGGGCGGTGGATCGCGATGCCGAACCGCCGTTCGGCGTCGGCGAGTTCGGCTTCGCACTCGTCATATTGCAGGTTGATCAATCGCAGGCCGGGCAGGGTCAGGATCGGCGCCCAGTCGGTCAGCGGGGCGTAGTTGGCGTCGCGCAACGCGCCGCGCAGGCCGCTGCGCCAGCAGAGGCCGACGGTCAGGGCGGAGCCGGTGCCGCCCAACCAGCCCCGCCACCGCTCCACCGCCGCCTCGTCGGGGCGCAGCCATCCGCCCTGCGTCGCAAAGCTCTCCAGCCCCCAGCCCAGCCGCAATGGCAGCGACCCGGCCGGGACGTGACAGTCGGCATCCGCCGGATCCTCCGTCGCTGCGCGCACCGTCGCCTGTGGGAAGGAGCGCGCGAACAGCGCCACCAGCCGCGGCTTGCATTCCACGATGACCCGGCCTGCGGCTGAGAGAGTGCGTGCGATCAGGGCGGGGTAGCAGGCGCTGTGCATCAGCTCGTCGCCCACCCCCTGTTCGCGCCAGACCAGCAGCGTCTTTCCCGTCAGGTCGCCGCCGTCCCAGGCGGGCAGGCGGAAGCGGCGGTCGGGTAGTGCCTGACCGGCGGCGAAGCGCGCCTCCAGAGCGGTCCAGCCGGTGACGAGGTCGCCCTGCGCCAGCGCCGCGTAGCCGCGGTTGAAGGCGGCGAGCGTCAGGGCCGGGTCGTCCTCCACCGCCTGCCGGTAGGCCGCATCGGCCTCGACCGGCCGGCCGGCGGCATGCAGGGCGTTGCCCTGGTTGTAGCGCCACTCCGCCCGCTTGGGCTCCAGCGCCAGGGCGCGGCCCCAGCCCTTCAGCGCGGCGTCGAGCCGGCCCTGCCGCTGCCGCAGATCGGCCAGCCCGGCCCAGCCGGCACCGGTTCCGGGCGCGAACAGGATAACCCGCCACCAGGCCAGCCCGGCGGCGGCGCCGTCGCCCGCCCGCTCCAGCGCCAGGGCGAGGTTGCCCAGCGTCGCGAGATCGCCGGGACGGGCCTGGAGCGCCAGACGCAGATGGGCGACCGCCTCCGCCGGCCGGTCGAGCGCCAGGGCCGCCAGCCCCAGGTTGCTGACCGCCGCCGGGTCGCCGGGGCGCAGGCGTAGGGCCCGGCCGGCGGTGCGCTCCGCCTCGGCGGCATGGTCGGGGTTGCGCAGGGCCTCGGCCGACAGGGCGGTCCAGGCCTCCGCGACCGCGGGGTCGAGGGCGAGGGCGCGCAGGAGGAAGGGCTGCCCCGCTTCGCCCATCGCCTGCCGCGCCAGCCCGGCATTGATCCACAGCCCGGCATGGAAGGGGGCAAGGCGCCGTGCCGCGTCGGTCGCCTCAGCCGCGTCGGCGGCCGCCCCGCGGGACAGCCGCAGCGCGCCGAGATTGCCGAGCGCCTCGACATCCTCGGGTGCCAGCGTGGCGGCGGCCTGCCAGTCGGCCTCGGCGTCGGCCAGCGCGCCCATCTCCTGCCGGGCCAGGGCGCGGCGCTTGTGGCGGTCGGCGCTCGGCTCCGCCGCGATGGCGCGGGTCAGCAGGGTGTCGGCGATGTCGGGCCGGCCGGCCTGCTGGCCGAGCATGGCGTAGCCTTCCAGCGCCGCCGGCACCTCGCCGCCCTGGTCGAGGATACGCTGATAGGCCTTCTCCGCCTCCGGCCAGCGGCCGGATCCATGCAGGTCGCGCGCTTCGGCCAGCCACTCCTCTATAGGCGGAGCAGGGATCAGCCGGCGCAGGTCCGCCGCCATGCGCGCCAGCACGTCCGGCAGATCTTGGCCGGGGCGGGTGCTCCACAGCCGCATCGACGGGAACCAGGGGCGCACCCCGGTGCCCAGCGCGGTCCAGTCGCCGGCCGGACCGAAGCGCCACACCGGCACGCCAAGCGCACCTGCCATCTCGCCGACCGAACTCGCCACCGTCACCACGAGGTCGAGACCGGCGATCAGCGCCGCCACGCCTTCCAGATCGTTCTTCAGGTCGGTGCCGGGCCAGCGGTGGATGCGCAGGCCCAGCTGCGCCTCGACGGCGGCGATCTCCGCCTCACGCCCGTCATATTGCAGGGTGACCGGGATCAGGCCGGGCAGGGTCAGCAGCGGTGCCCAGTCGGCGAGCGTGGTGTAGGAGGCCTTGCGCTCCCCCAGCATGTTCTGGCTGCCCCAGCAGATGCCGACGCGCAGGCCCGGCCCCAGCGCCGCCAGCCGGTCGCGCCACTCCGCCAGCCGCTGCGGATCGGGCGTCAGCCAGGAGGGCCGGGCCGGAAAGTCGGCGAGGCCGGGGCGCAGCAGCCGGGGCAGCGATCCCATCGGCAGATGGGCGTCGGCGTCTGTCGGGGCCGCCGTCTGCGCCCGCACGGTGACGCCGGGCAGGGCGCGGCCGACCAGACCGGTCAGGCGGGCATCGACCTCGACGACCAGCGTTTCCGGCTCGAACCGCTGCGCAAGGTCGGGCAGCGCGGTGCCGAACATCAGCTCGTCGCCCAGCCCCTGCTCGCGCCAGACCAGCAGGCGCTTCCCCGGAGTTCCGTCCCAGGCCGGCAGGGAAAAGCTGCGTCCGGCCGACACGCGGCGGGAGGCGAAGCGCGCTTCGTACTCCTCCCAGCCGTCGGCCAGCCGGCCGCGGCCGAGCAGCCGCAAGGCGAGGTTCCAGCGGGCCAGGGCGAAGCCGGGGGCATGGATCATGGCCTGGGCGTAGAGCGCCTCCGCCTCGTCGCCGCGGCCCTGGGCCTCGCGCAGCAGGGCGAGGTTCACCATGGTCTCGGCATCGCCGGGGGCGAGCCGCAGGGCGTCCAGATGCGCCGCCTCGGCCTCGGCGGCGCGGCCGGTCTCCTTCAGCACGACACCGAGGTTGGTCAGGGCGGTGGCATGGCCGGGGTCGAGCCGCAGGGCATGGCGCAGCGCCGTTTCCGCCTCGGCATAGTCGTCCTGCGCCCGCAGCAGCGTGCCGAGATTGGCCCAGGCCTCGGCATAGCCGGCATTCAGGTCGAGCGCGCGGCGGTAATGCACGCCGGCCTCCGCCAGCCGGTCCTGCTCCTGGAGCGCGCTGCCCAGGCTGTTGTGCGCCTCGGCATAGGCGTCGCGGAGCGCGAGCGCCCGGCGGTATTCCGCCTCCGCCTCCGACAGCCGGCCCAGCGCATGGAGGGCGAGGCCGAGGTTGGCGTGCTGTTCGGCGACGCCGGGGCGCCGCGCGACGGCCTGCCCGATCAGGCGGACGGCGTCGGCATCCAGGCCGCGCTGGTGGTGCAGCACGCCCAGCAGATGCAGCGCGTCGGCGTTCCGCCCATCGGCAGCCAGCATGGCGCGATAGGCGCGCTCCGCCCCGTCCAGATCGCCGGCGCGGTGGTGGGCCAGCGCCTCGCGCAGGAGGGCGGCCAGTCTGGCCGAGAGTCTGGAGGCGGCGGAAGGCGGCATGGGGCGGCGGCCGGATCGGAAAAGAGGCGTCGTTTCGATAGCATGAGTTGGCCGGATGGCGCGCAGGCAAAATCCCAAGAACATTTAAGGGGACTGGCGCGGCACATTTCATTCTGTATACTTGCGCTCAATTCGGTCCAGGTCAGGCTTCCTCGACTGATCTCCATCCAAAAGGCGTATATCTTGAGTAAGACTGCAATCATTGTCGACGACAGCAAGCTTTCGCGCATGCATGTGCGGGCCATGGTCTTGCGCAACAAGCCGGACTGGACGGTGGTCGAGGCTGCGAACGGCGACGAACTCTTCAAGACGTTGCAGAACACGCCGGTCGATGTTGCCATCATCGATTACAACATGCCCGGCGACAACGGCGTGGAGACCGCGGCCAAGCTGCGCCAGAGCCATCCGGGCATCCACATCGCCATCATCACCGCCAACGCCCAGGACGCGGTGGTGTCCGGCATCCGCGGCGTCGGCGCCGCCTTCATGCCCAAGCCGCTGGAGGAGGAGCAGGTCGTCCGCTTCCTGAACTCCACCGCCCTGCCGCCGCGCCGCCCCACACAGCCGCAGCAGGAGTGACCAGATCCCCATGCTGAGCGATCTGGAGCGCGACGCCCTGGCCGAACTGGGCAACATCGGCATCGGCCGGGCATCGACGGCGCTCGGCCGCATGCTGGGCGGGCTGGTGACCCTGTCGGTCCCGACGGTGGACATGGTGCCGCCGGACACGGTGGCCGGGCTGCTGGACCGGGCGCTGACGCCGCCGCTGGTCGGCATCTCCGAAACGCTGGGCGGCCTGTTCGCGGGCTGCGCCCTGCTGGTCTTCCCCCAGGCCGGCAGCATGGCCCTGGTGCGCGCCGCCCTGCCGCCCGACGTTCCCGCCGAGGAGGTGTCGGAGCTGGAGGACGAGGTGCTGGCGGAGCTTGGCAACGTCGTTCTGAACAGCGCGCTGGCCCTGGTCGCCAATTTGCTGGGCGAACCGGTCGACACCGGCCTGCCGGCGGTGTTCCGCGGCGATGCGGCGGAGGTGCTGCGGGGCTGTTCGGGAACGGCTCCGACGGCGGAGGGGGCCGCGGTGCTGTTCCACATCGATCTGCGCACCAGCCTGCCGGGCGGCGAGGGCGTCGTGGTCGGCGGGCGGGTGGTCCTGCTGCTCGACGCCGGCTCGGCAGGCGCGCTCCAGGCGACGCTCGGCCGCTATATCGGCCGGCTCGTGGCGTAACGGCAACAAGAACAACCGGCCGGTCGGACAGGCGGGTTGAGGAAAACGGGCAAGGACCATGGCACTCATCAAGAAGACCAAGATCGACACGGCGCGCACCGCCCGGACCAGGTCCGGCGCCGACGACGAGGGTCCGGACCGGTCCGCTCCCGTCTCCGCACAAACGGCCGCCCCGCCCGCCGCCCCCGATTCCGCCACGGGCGCGCCGCAGCGCCGCCGGGCGCGCGCCGATTCGCGCCGCCGGCAGGCCGCCACCGGCATCGCCGCCGCCTCGACCGAGCTGGCCAGCGGCATCACCCAGGCGGCGTCGGCGGCGGAGGAACTGCGCCGGGCGATGGAGCAGATCGCCGCCGGAGCCGAGCAGTCGGCCGGCGCCACCCAGCAGTCGCAGCGCATGATCGGCCGCGCCTCGGAGCTGCTGATCCGCTCGCGCAGCACGGCGGAGCAGGCGGTGCTGCGGGTCGAGGCGTTGCAGGCGACGCTGAAGGACGTCAGCGGCCAGATCCTGTCCTCCATCGAGGGCATCGTCCGCGCCGCCGAACGGCAGGAAGCCTCGGTGCGTCTGGTCCGCGACCTGGAAGCCCAGGCCCGCGAGATCGGCACCATCGTGCAGAGCGTCGCCGCCATCGCCGACCAGACCAACCTGCTGGCGCTGAACGCCGCCATCGAGGCGGCCCGCGCCGGGGAGGCCGGCAAGGGCTTCGCCGTCGTCGCCGACGAGGTGCAGGCGCTGGCCGAACGATCGGAGCGCAGCGCCAACGGCATCCAGGCGATGGTCGGCGAAATCCAGGACGCGGTGGCCGCCATCGCCGCCGGCATCGTCGCCTCGTCGGACGCGGCCAAGGCGGAGGTGGAGCGCGGTCGCAGGATCGTCGAGCAGCTGGAGGGCGTGCGGTCGGACATGACGACCCTGGTCCAGGGCGCGCAGGAGACGATCCGCGCCGCGGTCGAGGCCGATCAGGCGGCGCGCGAGGCCCTGCGCGGGGCGGAGACCATCGCCGCCAGCGCCGAGGAACAATCCGCCGCCGCCGAGGAGGCGCTGCGGACCGCGGGCGAGCAGGCCGTGGCGTTGGCCCAGAGCCAGCGCGCCGCCGGCCAGCTGTCCGAAGTGGCCGAGGATTTGGAGGGCACCGCCGACCTCGCCGCCACCGCCGACGAGCTGGCGTCGGCCGCCGAGGAGCTGTCGGCCGCCATCGAGGAGATCAACCGCGGGGCGGCCCAGATCATGACCGCCATCGGCCAGATCTCCGGCGGGGCGCAGTCGCAGAGCGCGGCCACCCACCAGCTTGCCTCCGCCATCGCGGAAATCGACGCGGCGGCGACGCTGGCCGCCGGCCGGGCCGGAGACTTGGTGGAACGCTGCGGTTCGATGGAAGCGCTGCTGGGCGAGACGCGGGACACCATCGGCCGGCTGGCCGACGGCATGCTGGAGGCGGTGGACTCCTCCCGCCGGGCGGGGGACCGGCTCGACGCGCTGGACCGGATCGGCCGGCGCATCGACAAGGTGGTGGACGCCATCGCCACCGTCGCCATCCAGACCGGCATGCTGGCGGTCAGCGGCTCCATCGAGGCGGCGCGGGCGGGCGAGTTCGGCCGCGGCTTCACCGTGGTCAGCGGCGACATCCGCAAGCTGGCCGGCGACAGCGCCGACAGCGCGGAGCGGGTGAAGGACATCGTCCGCGACATCCAGGACCAGATGCTGCGGGTTCGCCGCGACGTGGAGGAGGTGTCGGCCACCGCGGTGACGGAGATCGCGCGCCACCGCGCCTTCGGCGTCACCCTGACCGCCAGCGCGCAGGAGCTGCGGGTGGTCACCGCCGGCAGCCGTGAAATCCTGGAGGCCGCCACCGAGACGACCATGGCGCTCCGCGAGACCCGCGTCGGCGTGGAGCAGGTGGCCACCGCCGCCGCCGCGGCGAACCTCGCCGGCACCGAAGCGGCCAAGGCCGCGCGCGAGCAGGCGAAGGGGGCCGAGGAACTGGCGTCGGCGATCGAGGAGATCGCGGCGATGGCCGACAGCCTGCTGGGCGCGGCTTGACCGCCGTGGCCGGAAAGCGGGAGGGGGACAGGGAAACGGACGGCGCCCTCGACTTCGTCACGGTGACGGTCGCCGACCTGCGCCTCGCCCTGCCGCTGCCGGCGGTCCGCGCGGTGATCCGGCTGCCGGAGCTGGTGCGCATTCCGCTGGGGCCGCCCAGCCTGGACGGGCTGGCGCACTGGCATGGCGACGCGGTGCCGGTGCTGGACCTCGCCAGGGCGCTGGGCAGGCCGGGCGGTGCGGAGCCGACGCGGGAGACGCGGGTGGTGCTGGTCGGGCATCGCGGCCAGACGGGCAGCCAGACGGTGGGTCTGCGGGTGGATGCGATGGCCGGCATCCTGCGCAGCGAGCCCGACCGCATCGATCCGGTGACGCAGGAGGAGGGCGGGCTCGACCCCGCCATGCTGGACGGACTGCTGCGCGACGGCCCGGCCACCATCCTGAAGCTGGATGCGCTGATCGACCGCCAGTTCGGCGATCCGGCGGAGACGGAGCGGACGGACCGGGGAACTGCGTCGGCCGGCTTCGGTCCCGTGCCGGCCGGCGGAACCGGCGCCGCGGGTGGCGTCAAGGGCACTGTCGACCGGCAGGCCCTGCTGGTCTTCGAGGTCGCGGGACAGGAATTCGCCCTGCCGGTGGACCGGGTGCGCGAGGTTCTGCCGGCCCCGCGCGAGGTCACCCGCATGGCGCGCTCCAGAGCGCATCTGCTGGGCGTGATGGCGGTGCGCGACCGGCTGCTGCCGCTGGTGGGCTTGCGCGCCCTGTTCGGGCTGGAGGCTGGCGAAGGGCATGAATCCAGCGGATTGGCCGCCGGGCGCCGCGTCGTCGTGGTGCGCTCCGGCGGTGGGCAGGCGCCGGTCGGCGTGCTGGTGGACGAGGTGCGCGAGATCCTGCGGCTCGACCCGGCGCTGATCGACCCGGTGCCGCCGCTGCTCGCCCGCGAGCCGGAATTCGAGGATTTGGACGGCATCGCCAGAGCCGATGGTGGCGCTGCCGGCGGCGGGCGGCGGCTGGTGTCGGTGCTGTCGGCGGAGCGGCTGTTCCGCCATGGCGCCGCAATCGGCGCAGAGGCCGGCGCAGAGGAAGCGGTTGTGGAAAGGGACGGGATGGAACCGGCGCGGCCTGCGGATGGCTCCAACGGGATCGGCGGTGCGGGGGAACGCTTCGTCGTTTTCCGCCTTGCCGGGGCGGAATATGGCCTGCCGGTCTCCGCCGTGCGCGAGGTGTTGCGCCGGCCCGACAGCATCACGCCGTTGCCCAATGCGCCCGACTTCGTCGCCGGCGTGCTGACCCTGCGCGGCGAGGTGCTGCCGCTGATCGACCAGCGCCGGCTGCTGAACCTGCCGGCCGCCGACACCGCTACCGCACTTTCCAAGAGCGGGCCTGCCGGGGTGGAGCGCGGGCGGGTGGTGGTGGTCGGGCGCGACGGGCTGCTGGTCGGGCTGCTGGTCGACGGGCTGTCCGGCCTGCTGACCGTCCCGGCGGAGCGGATCGGTCCGGCCCCGGCGGTGTCGGCGGCGCAGCGCCGGCTGATCCGCCGGGTGGCGACGCTGGATGTCGCTGGGGATGTCGCCGGGGATGCGGCCGGCGCCGCCCGCCTGATCCTGCTGATGGATGCGGACAGCCTGCTCGACATGGACCGACTGGCGGACCTGCCCGTTACCCCGCGGTGACGGACGGATGGGGGGCGGCGTGCTGACGGTTCTGGTGGTGGACGATTCCGCGCTGATGCGCCGGCGCATCGCGGATTTGCTGGGCGAGGCCGGTTTCCGGGTGGAGACCGCGGCGACGGGGGAGGAGGCGCTGGCGCGCCTGCCGGAGGTCGATCCGGATGTGGTGACGCTGGACATCACCATGCCCGGCATGGACGGGCTGACCTGTCTTGCCCGCATCATGGTGGAGCATCCCAAGCCGGTCGTCATGGTCTCCGCCCTCACCGGGGCGGGGGCGGGCGAGACGCTGGAGGCGCTGCGGCTGGGAGCGGTGGAGGCGGTGCAGAAACCGGCCGCCGGCTCCATCGGCCGCATCGGCGAGGAGCTGGTGGAGACGGTGCGCGCCGCCGCATCCTCCCGCCCGCGTCGGGTGCACGGCCTGCGCGAACGGCTGCGCCTGGCCCGCGCCCGCATCGTGGGTGAGGATTTCGTGGCGCCCGCACCGCCACCGCCGCCCTCCGTGGCGGTGGTGGCGGCGGAGGGGGAGGTCGAGGGCGTGGTGCTGGTCGGCGTGTCCACCGGCGGGCCCAGCACGCTGGAGGACATCCTGCCGCTGCTGCCGGCCGGCTTCCCCTGGCCGGTGGTGGTGGCGCAGCATATGCCGGTCGCCTTCACCGCGACGCTGGCGCGGCGGCTGGACGAGATGTGCGCGCTGAGCGTGGTGGAGGTGGAGCGGGCGGCGGTGCTGGAGCCGGGCACGATCTGCATCGCCCGCGGCGGCGCCGACGTGGAACTGGCGCGGCGCGGCGGGCGGTTGCAGGCGGTCTGCGTGCCGTCCTCGCCCGACCGGCCCTGGCACCCCAACGCCGACCGGCTGGTGACCAGCGCCATGCGGCTGCTGCCGCCGGACCGGCTGGTCGGGGTGCTGCTGACCGGCATGGGCAACGACGGGGCGGCGTCCATGGCCGAGCTGCACGCCCGCGGTGGCCGCACCATCGCGGAATTGGAAGACAGCGCCGTGGTCTTCGGCATGCCGCAGGAGCTGATCCGGCGGGGCGGTGCCGGCGTCGTCCTGCCGTCGGACCGGATCGCCGGCCAGCTCACCCGCTGGCTGTCGCCCGCCGCGCGGCGGGCCGGACCCGCGCCGGGCAGGAAGGATTAGGGAGTGACGCCATGGGACTTGTGAAGAAGAAGGCCGCTCCGGAGGCTCCCCCGGCGGAGGTCGCGCGCGATCCGCTGGCCGCGCTGGAGGATGCCGACGCCGCGGTCCGCCGCGATGCCGCCCACGGGCTGGGCCACAGCCCGCCGCCGGGTGCCGAAGCGGCGCTCGCCCGCCGGCTTCAGGCCGACGGCGACGCCGGCGTGCGCGAGGCCATCCTGACGGCGCTCGCCCGCATCGCCACGCCCGCGGCGGCGGCGGCCATCGTCCCCTTCCTCGACCGCGAGGATGCGGCCTTGCGCAACGCGGCGCTGGAAAGCCTGCAGCAGATGCCGGCGGAGGTCGCCGCCCCGGCGCTGCTGCCGCTGCTGGACCATGCCGACGCCGACCTGCGCATCTTCGCGGTGCAGGGGCTGGGCATCCTCGCCCATCCGGACCGCACCGACTGGCTGGTGCGGGTCATGGAGCGCGATTGCGACGTGAATGTCGGCCTCGCCGCGGTGGAGGCGCTGGCCGAGGCCGGCAGTCCGGAAGCGCTGTCCAGCCTGTAAATTCTGGCCCGCCGCTTCCCCGACGACGCCTTCGTCGCCTTCGCCGTCGATGCCGCGCGTTCCAGCTTCCGCGGACGGTGAACGGAGTGAGCGATACCGACCCGCAAGGCCTGTCGCCGGAGGATTATGCCACCCTGTGCGGCTTCCTGCGGGAGCGCACCGGCCTGTCCTTCACCGAGGCCAAGCGCTATTTCGTCGACCGCCGCGTCGCCGCCCGCATGCAGGCGGTCGGGGCGACGGATCTGCGCGCCTACATGAACCTGCTGCGCTTCCAGGCGTCGGGAGAGGAGCTTCAGCGGCTCGTCAACCTGATGACGGTGAACGAGACCTATTTCTTCCGCGAGAAGTACCAGTTCGACTGTCTGGTGAATTCCGTCCTCGACGAGCTGGTGCGGGGGCGGCCGAAGGGTTCGCGGCTGCGCATCTGGTCGGCCGGCTGCGCCACCGGGGAGGAGCCCTATTCCATCGCCATCATGCTGCTGGAGAACTGGAGCCGGGTGGACGATTACGAGATCGAGCTGCTGGCCTCGGACATCGACAGCGCGGTGCTGGAGCGCGCGCGCGCGGGCATCTATGACGAGCGCGCCCTGCAAGGGCTGCCGGCGCATCTGCGCGCCAAATATTTCCAGCCCCTGCGCAGGGCGGCCGCGGAGTTGGGACCGCGCTGGCAGATCGTCGAGGATTTGCGCGACTTGGTCGATTTCTCGCTGGTCAACCTCACCGACCCGCAGCAGGTGCGGGGTTTCCGCGGGATCGACGTGATCTTTTGCCGCAACCTGCTGATCTATTTCGACGACCTTGGCCGACGGGAGACGGCGAGCATGTTCCACGATGCGCTGGCGCCGGGCGGCTTCGTCTGTCTCGGCCATTCGGAAAGCATGAGCCGCATGTCCTCGCTGTTCGTGCCGCGCCGCTTCCCCGACGCCATTCTCTACCAGAAGCCGGTCGACGGAGGTGCCGCATGAGCGCAAACGATACCGGCGGGCCCCGCGTCCTGGTGCCCCGCGTCCTGGTGGTGGACGACGCCGTGACCGTCCGCGCCTTCAGCCGCCGCGTGCTGGAGGGTGCCGGCTTCGTGGTGGACGAGGCGGTGAACGGCATCGAGGGGCTGGAGCGCGCCATGGCCGTCCCGCCCGATCTGGTGATCGTCGACGTCAACATGCGCAAGATGGACGGCTACACCATGCTGCGCGTCCTGCGCCGCGATCCGGCGCTGCGCGACGTGCCCGCCATCATGATCAGCACCGAATTGAAGGACAGCGACCGCGAGCAGGCCCTGCTGGCCGGCGCCAACTGGTACATCGTCAAGCCGCCGCGGCCGGAGGTGCTGGTGGAGGCGGCGCGGCTGCTGACCGGGCAACCTCTCACCACGGAGGGCGCGCCATGAGCGAGCTGTTCGACCAGTTCGTCGTCGAGGCGCAGGAGCTGCTGGAGACGGCCGGCGGCGCGCTTCTGGCGCTGGAGCGCGATCCCGCCGACCGCGCGTCGGTGGACGAGCTGTTCCGCGCCTTCCACACGCTGAAGGGGGCGAGCGGCCTGTTCGATATGGCGGCCTTCACCCGGCTGGTCCATGCGGGGGAGGACACGCTGTCGCTGCTGCGCGACGGCCGGCGCAGCATGACGCCGGAGCTGGCCGACCGGCTGTTCCGCGCGCTCGACCAGTGCGCCCGCTGGGTGGCGGCGCTGGAGGACAGCGGCGCGCTGCCCGCCGACGCGGCGCAGGCGGCGGACACGCTGGTCCGTGGGCTGTCCGGGGTGTCCGCGGAGGGGGCGGCCGGTGGCGGCGAGGCCGCCGGGGAGGCGGACGCCTTCCCCTGGGTGGCGGCGCTGGCCGGCGAGGACCGGGATGCGGCGGGTATGGCCGGCGACGTGCTGACCGCCATCGACTACAGGCCCGATCCGGACTGCTTCTTTACCGGCGACGATCCGCTGGCCCTGTTCCGGCGGGTCCCCGACCTGCGGTGGCTCCGGATCGAACCGGCGGAACCGCTGCCGCCCCTGGCGCAGATGGACCCCGACCGCTGCCTGCTGCGCTTCCGCGCGCTGAGCGGTGCGGCGGTGGAGGCGGTGACGCCGGCCTTCCGCAGCGTGCCCGATCAGGTGCGGATCGGCAGCGTCACGCTGGCGCCCGCGGTTGTCCCTGCTGCGCTCTCCGCCAAGCCGATCACCATGGCACCGCCCGGCTCGCTGGCGGTGGCGATGCTGGAGGAGCAGGCGCGCATTCTCGATCTGCCCGGCAACGCCGCCGAGTGCCAGTCCCGCAGCGCCGCGGTGGCGCGTGCGGTCGTCGCGATCCTGACGGCGCTGGGCCGACCGGCCGACCGGGCCGTCGTGGCGGCGGCCTGCGCCGATGCCGGGACGTTGCGGCGCTTCCTGGCTGACGGCCCTCCGGAAAACGGGCCTCCGGAAAAGCCGGCGGCGGCCGAGGCGCGGCCTGCCTCGCCGCGCCGCGCCCTGCGGGTGGAGCCGGAGCGGATGGACGCGCTGATGGCGCTGGTCGGCGAGCTGTCGGTGGTGAAGGGGCAGTTGGGGCCGCTGGTCCGCCGTGTCGGGGACGGCGAGCTGACGCGCGACATGAAGGCGTTCTCCGCCCGGCTGGACAGTCTGGTCGACGACCTGCGCCATGCGGCGCTGCGTCTGCGGCTGCTGCCGCTCGCCCGCGTGTTCGATCCGCTGCCCCGGCTGGTGCGCGACACCGCCCGCCGGCTGGACAAGACGGTCGAGCTGGTGCTGGACGGGGCGGAGACGGAGGCCGACAAGGACATCCTCGACGTGCTGGGCGAGCCGCTGCTGCATCTGGTGCGCAACGCGCTGGACCATGGCATCGAGGCGCCGGAGCGCCGGGCCGCCTTGGGCAAGCCGCCGGGCGGCACCTTGCGGGTCCGTGGCTTCCAGGACAAGGGCGGGGTGGTGGTGGAGGTGTCGGACGACGGCGCCGGCATCGACCCGGCGGCGATGCGCAAGGCCGCCGTCGCCAAGGGGCTGCTCGCCCCGGATGCCGCCGCGGCGCTCGGCGACGACGAGGCCGTGCGGCTTGTCTTCGCTCCGGGCTTCAGCACCGCCGGCAGCGTGTCCGACCTGTCCGGCCGCGGGGTCGGCATGGATGCGGTGCGCGCGGCGGTGGAGCGGGCCGGCGGCCGGGTGGAGATCGCCTCCACCCCCGGCAGCGGCACGCGGGTGCGGCTGTCGCTGCCGCTGACGCTCAGCATCACCCGGGTCGTGGTGGTGGAGGCGGCGGGATCCTTTTACGGCATCCCGGTGGCGGTGGTCGGTGGCGTCCAACGGGTGCCGCGGACCGAGATCCGCGGGGTAAAGCGGGCGGAAAGCATCGTGCTGCGCGACCGGGTGGTGCCGCTGGTCCGCCTGCGCCGCCTGCTGGGCCAGCCCCCCGACGACGGGGGCGAGCACAGAAGCGGGCATGGGGGCGGGCACAGGGGCGAGGCCGACTGCGTCGTGCTCGCCGAACTGGGCGACGGGCCGGTCGCCGTGGCGGTGGACGATGTCGGCGAGCGCGCCGACGTGGTTCTGCGTCCGATGACCGGGGTTCTGCGGGGGCTGCGTGGCTATGCCGGCACGGCGGTGCTGGGCGATGGCCGGCTCATTCTGGTGCTCGATCTGCGGGAGCTGCTGTGATGCCGATCCGTTATGACGCCGACCTCGCCCGCTTCGAGGCTGCCTGCACCGTCGAGGACGCCCTGCCGCTCGCCGAATGGCTGGAGGCGACGGCGGCGCCGCGCGTCGATCTGTCGGCCTGCACCGACCTGCACACCGCACTGCTGCAACTGCTGCTGGCGGCGCGGCCGACGATGACGGCGGGGCCGGAGGACGCGTTCCTGGCGCGCTGGGTGGGGCCGGCGCTGGGCGGAGCAATCCCCCTCTCCCCTCCGGGGAGAGGGCTGGGGTGAGGGGGATGCACCGCGTGGAGTCGGTGGGGTTGGGGAGTGCGCGATGCTTGAAAATCTTTGCTGCGCGACCCCCTCACCCTAACCCTCTCCCCGGGGGGAGAGGGGATCTCTGGCGCTCTTCTCTCCCACCGGTCCCTGAACACCAGATCCTCCAGCGGCAGGCGCTTGCGCCAGCCCTTGGTTTCCAGCTCCGGCGTCGCTTCGAAATGGGTGACGTGGCCGAGGCAGAGATAGGCGATCGGCACGATCCGCTCCGGGATGCCGAGCGCCTCCCTCAGCGCATCCTCGTGCAGGATGCTGACCCAGCCGACCCCGAGCCCTTCCGCCCTGGCGGCCAGCCACAGGTTCTGCACGGCGCAGACGCAGCTGTAGAGGTCCATCGCCGGCATGTGGGTGCGGCCGAGCACCACAGAGCCGGAGCGCTCGCGGTCGCAGGTGATGCACAGGTTGACCGGCGCCTCGCGGATGCCTTCCAGCTTCAGGCGGCTGTAGAGGCTGCGCCGCTCGCCGTCGAACATCGCCTCCGCCTCCTCGTTGGCGCGGGCGAAATCGGCGTGGATGCGGGACTTCACCTGCGGATCGGTGACGACGATGAAGTTCCAGGGCTGCATGAAGCCGACCGATGGCGCATGGTGGGCGGCCAGCAGGATGCGGGTCAGCACCTCGTCCGGGACCGGATCGGGGCGGAACTGCCCGCGCACGTCGCGGCGGGAGAAGATCGCCTTGTAGAGCGCGTCGCGCTCCGCCGCGGTGAAATCCTCCTCCATCGTCACCCCCGCGCGATCAGATGGACGAAGGAGCCGAGCGCCAGCCCGCGCCGGCTGCCGAGCGCGCCCAGGTCGCTGCCGTCCGCCGCGGTCGCCTGCAGCAGCGGCACGTCGTCGCCGCGGGACAGGGTGGAGGCGTAATGGAACTCATGCCCCATCAGCGGCGATCCTGCCGCTCCCAGCGGCCCGTCGGCCAGCAGGGACGCCCGGCGATAGCCCAGATGCAGCCGCCGCTTGGCGAAGGAGGTGCGCACCCCCAGCAGCCCGGTCATCGGGTGGGTGACGCCGTCAGCATCCTCCAGCGTTTCGCCCATCACCATGTAGCCGCCGCACTCGCCATAGACCGGCACCCGCTCCGCCGCCGCGCGCAGCCCGTCGCGGAAAGTGGCGTTGGCGGCGAGGCGGCCGGCATGCAGCTCCGGATAGCCGCCGGGCAGATAGACGGCGTCCGAGCCCGGCGGCGGCGCCTCGTCGGCCAGCGGGGAGAAGACGCGCAACTCCGCGCCTGCCGCCTGCCAGCCGGCGGTCAGGTGCGGATAGACGAAGGTGAAGGCGGCATCCTGTGCGACGGCGATGCGCTGGCCCGGCGGCGGCAGGGCCGGGGCATCGCTGCCCTGCCCGGCCTGTGACGGCTTGGCGAGCGCAACGATGCGGTCGAGATCGACATGCTCGGCGATGAAGCGGCCGAGGGCGGCCAGCCGGTCGGACAGCCCCTCCGTCTCGTCGGCCTGGACGAGGCCGAGATGACGTTCGGGCAGGCTGAGATCCGGCGCGCGTGGCAGGGCACCCAGCAGCGGGATGCCCAGCGCCTCGATGGCGCTGCCGGCCAGCGCGGTGTGGCGCGGGCTGCCGACATTGTTCAGTACGACCCCGCCGATGGTCACGTCGTCGCGGTAGGTGGCGAAGCCCTTCACCAAGGCGGCGGCCGATTGCGACTGGCCCTTGGCGTTCACCACCAGCACGACCGGCCAGCCGGTGCGGGCCGCGATCTCCGCCGTCGAGCCGGTGCCGGTGGCGCCGACGCCGGCAACGCCGTCGAACAGGCCCATCAGCGCTTCGCAGACCAGCAGATCGGCGCCCTCGGCGGCACGGGCGGCCAGACCGTCCAGCAAATCCGGCCCCATCGCCCAGGTGTCGAGATTGACGCTGGGCCGGCCGGTGGCGGCGCGGTGGAAGGCCGGGTCGATGTAGTCAGGCCCCGACTTCACCGCCCCCACCGCCACGCCGCGGGCACGGAGCGCCGCCAGCAGGCCGAGCGTCAGCGTCGTCTTGCCGGTGCCCGACGCCGGCGCCGCGATGATGAGGCCATTAGTCATGTCGAAGCGCCGTCTGGGCCGGCAGCCAGTCCAGCGCCGGGCGCAGCCGCACCACCTCGCCGATCACGATGATGGCCGGCGGCTCCAGCCCGCTCGCCGCCAGATCGGCGACGCAGGTGCCGAGGCTGGTGACGAGGCTCTTCTGGTTGGCAGTCGTCGCCTCCGTCACCACGCCGACGGGGGTGTCGGCGGACAGGCCGCCGGCCATCAGCTCCGCCGCGATGGTCGGCAGCGCCTTCCATCCCATATAGAGGATCAGCGGCGCCCTGGTGGCCGCCAGCGCCCGCCAGTCCGGCCCGCCGCCCAGCGAATGGCCGGTCGCCAGGATCACCGCCTGGTTGGTGTCGCGGTGGGTTGCCGGGATGCCGGCATAGGCCGGGCCGGCGATGCCCGACGTGATGCCGGGCACGATGCGGAAGGGGATGCCCTCCGCCGCCAGTGCCTGCGCCTCCTCGCCGCCGCGGCCGAAGACGAAGGGGTCGCCGCCCTTCAGGCGCAGGACGCGGTGCCCCTCCTTCGCCAGTTCGATCAGGCGGCTGGTGATGTCGTCCTGATGGGCGGAGGGGCGGCCGCCGCGCTTTCCGGCGAACTCCAGCCTTGCCGACGGGCTGGCGAGCGCCATGATCCGTTCGTTGACGAGCGCGTCATGGACGATGACGTCGGCTTGCCTTAGACCTTGCAGCGCCAGCAGGGTGAGCAGGCCGGGGTCGCCGGGGCCGGACCCGGCCAGCCAGACGCTGCCGGGGGCGAAGGGAACCAGGACGCTTTCGGGAATGGACGACTCAAACGACATGAACGCGGACTCTGGCTCGGAGAAGACGGAAGGCGGTGCGGAGGATGCTACACCCTTGCGCCGCGGCTGGACGACGGGAACCTGCGCCACCGCCGCGGCGCGGGCGGCGGCGGATGCCCTGTTCGGCGGGGAGTTCCCCGACCCGGTGACGGTGACCCTGCCCGGCGGCCAGACCCCGGCCTTCGCGCTGGCGGTGACCGAACGGGGGGAGGGGGCGGACGGCTCCCCCGGCAAACCCTGGGCCATGGCCGGCATAATCAAGGATGCCGGCGACGATCCCGACGTGACCCATGGCGCGCTGGTGCGGGCGCGGGTGTGGCGCGGTGCGCCCGGCAGCGGCGTGACGTTCCGCGCCGGTCCCGGCGTCGGCACCGTGACCCTGCCCGGCCTGCCGCTGCCGGTCGGCGAGCCGGCGATCAACCCGGTGCCACGCCGCATGATCGCGCAGGCGGTGGGGGAAGCAGCCGCCGCCGCCGGCCAACCGGCGGATCTGGTGGTCGAGGTCGGGGTGGAAAAGGGCGAGCAGCTCGCCAAGCGCACGATGAACGGGCGGCTCGGCATCCTCGGCGGGCTGTCGATCCTGGGAACCACGGGGATCGTCGTGCCCTATTCCTGCGCTGCCTGGATCGCCTCGATCCAGCGCGGGGTCGATGTGGCGCGGGCGGCCGGGCTGGCCCATGTCGCCGCCTGCACCGGCGATCTGTCGGAAAAGGCGGTGGTGGCGCGCTATGGCCTGTCGGAGCAGGCTCTGCTCGACATGGGCGATTTCGTCGGCGGCACGCTGAAATACCTGCGCCGACACCCGGTGCCCCGCCTGACCCTGTGCGGCGGCTTCGCCAAGTTCGGCAAGCTGGCGCGCGGGCTGATGGATTTGCACAGCAAGCGCAACAGTGTCGATTTCGACTGGCTTGCGGAACGGCTGGCCGATCTCGGCGCCGGGCCGGAACTGGTCGCTCAGGCGCGCGGCGCCAACACCGCGGCGCAGGTGCTGGGCATGGCGGACGCCGCCGGCTTGGCCCTGGCCGACCATGTGGCCGAGCTGGCCCGCCGTGCCGCGCAGGAGGTGCTGGAGGATGCGCCGGTCGCGGTCGAGGTGCTGGTCACCGACCGCCAGGGACGCATCGTCGGCGAGGCTCACTCCCCCAACCCCCGGTAACGCCGCACATGGCTGCCGTCATAGAGCGCGCTGCAGCGGAACTCCTCATGGCCCAGCGCCGGGCCGACCAGGATCAGCGCGGTCCGCTCCATCGGTGAGGCCGCGACCTGTGCCGCGATGTCGGCCAGCGTGCCGCGCAGCACCCGCTCGTCCGGCCAGGTGGCGCGGTAGACCACCGCCGCCGGGCAGTCGGCGCCGTAGAGCGGGGTCAGCCGCTCCACCACCCGGTCGATGACGTGGATCGACAGGTGGACCGCCAGCGTCGCCCCGGACGCGCCCAGCACCTCCAGCGTCTCGTTCGCCGGCATCGCCGAGGCACGCCCCTCGGTGCGGGTCAGGATCAGCGTCTGGCTGACCTCCGGCAGCGTCAGCTCCCGTCCCAGCGCGGCCGAGGCGGCGGCGAAGGCCGGCACGCCGGGGGTGATGGTGTAGGGGATGCCCAGCTCCCGCAGCGCGCGGGTCTGCTCGCCCAGCGCGCTATAGACCGACAGGTCGCCGGAATGCAGCCGGGCGACATCCTGGCCGGCGGCATGGGCGGACTGGAACTCGGCGACGATCTCCTCCAGCGTCAGCGGCGCGGTGTCGACGATCCGCGCGCCGGCCGGCGCATGGGCGATGATCTCCTTCGGTACCAGCGAGCCGGCATAGAGGCAGACCGGGCAGCGCGCGATCAGGTCGCGGCCGCGGAGCGTCAGCAGGTCGGGAGCGCCCGGTCCGGCACCGATGAAATGGACGGTCATGAACGGGTCTCCGACAAAGCAACGGCAGGCAGGGCGAGCGCGACGGTGGCGCGGGGGGTGGAGCGGCGCGGCAGCAGCAGGCGCGATCCCGGCCCGGCGGCGGCCAGTGCCGCGGCCTCCGCCACCGAGGCCAGCCCGACCGCGGCCAGCACGGTGGCGGAGCGGGTGTGGACGCGGTCCTGCGCCGCCAGCATCGCCTCCTCCTCGATGAAGCGCAGCGGCAGGCCGAGCGCGCGGGCGGCTTCGGCCAAGCCCGCCTCGTCGGCCTTCATCGCCGGGGCGGCCAGCGCCGCCAGCTGGCGCGCGGCATCGGGCAGGGCCGCTTCGTCGAAGGCGACGACGACCAAGTTGGCGATCTCCTCCCAACCGCAGCCGCGGCGGCAGCCCAGCCCGACAAAGACTGGGCCGAACAACAGGGCATCGGGGGTCAGACGGTCCATGCGCCCTCCGCATAGGGCTTTTCCGCATAAGGCTTTTCGGCCCGCCACAGCGTGACCGGCATCGACGCGCGCCAGCCGCGGAAGCCGCCGACCGCCGAGGCGCGGGCCACCGAGATTTGGGTCAGTTCGCCGCCCAGCCGCTTGTGCGCGTCGAACAGCACGGCCTCGCTTTCCAGCGTCACCGCGTTGGCGGCGATCCGGCCGCCGGGGGGCAGGGCGTCCCAGCAGGCAGCCAGCAGGCCGTCCGCGGTCAGCCCGCCGCCGATGAAGACGGCGTCCGGCCGCTCCAGACCCTCCAGCGCCGCCGGTGCCTTGCCGCGCGCCAGCATCAGGCCGGGCACGCCGAGGGTGGCGGCATTGGTCAGGATGCGGGCGATCCGCTCCGGATGATGCTCGACGGCGATGGCGCGGTTGGCCGGGTCGCGCAGCATCCATTCGATGCCGATGGAGCCCGAACCGGCGCCGACATCCCACAGCAGTTCGCCCCGGCGCGGCGCCAGGAAGGACAGGGTGACGGCGCGCACCTCGCGCTTGGTGATCTGGCCGTCATGCTCGAACCAGTCGTCGGGCAGGCCGGGCGCCAGCGGCAGGATGCGGGCGCCGGGGGCGGCGACGCAGTCGAGCGCGATGGTGTTGAGGTCGGCGGCCCGCTCGGTTTTCCAGCCGTCGGCGGTGGCCTCCAGCCGGGCCTCGCGCGGGCCGCCCATCGCTTCCAGCACCGTCAGGCGCGAGGCGCCGAAGCCGCGGGAGCGCAACAGGGCGGCCAGCTTTGCCGGAGTCTTTCCGTCCCAGGAAAGAAGCAGCAGCTTGGCGTTGGGTTGCAGATGCGGAACGACCTGCTCCAGCGGGCGGCCGTGAACGGTCAGGCAGCGGCAGTCCTGCAACGGCCAGCCTCGCCGGGATGCGGCGAGGCTGAAGGCGGAGGCCGCCGGGATCACTGTCATTTCCGCAGCCGGAACGAGTCGCGACAGGGTGGCGCCGACCCCGTACCAGGACGGATCGCCGCTCGCCAGCACGCAGACCCGCTGGCCGCGGCGGGCGAGCAGGCCGGGGAAGGCGTCGGTCATCGGCGACGGCCAGGGCAGCCGTTCCTGTCCCGCAACGACCGGTACCAGATCAAGGTGGCGGCTGCCGCCATGGAGGATGGCCGCGCTTTCCACCGCCGCGCGGGCGGCAGGCGACAAACCGTCCCAGCCATCCTCGCCGATGCCGACGATGCTGAGCCAGCGGGCCGTTCCCATGCTATCCATGGCGCCGATCCTGACGGGTGGGGAGGGGGAGTTGGTCAAGGCGCCGATTTTGGGCGGCACGACGGAGGCGACGGCGCTGGCCAAGCGGCTGGCCGGCCATCCGCGCATCGACGCCCGTGTCTCGCTGGCCGGCCGTACGAAGAACCCGGTGCTGCCGCCGCTGCCGACCCGCATCGGCGGCTTCGGCGGGGTGGCGGGGCTGGCCGAGTACCTGCGTGACGAGGGCATCGGGGCGGTGATCGATGCCACGCATCCCTTCGCCGACCAGATCTCCGCCAATGCCGCCGCGGCCTGTGCGCGGGCCGGCGTGCCGCTGCGTCTCCTGACCCGTCCGGCCTGGGTGGCGGGGCCGCGCGACTGCTGGATCGCCGTGCCGGACATGGCGGCTGCGGCGCTGGCGCTGCGCGGCCTGGGCGACACCGTGTTCCTGACCATCGGCCGGCAGGAGGTCGCGGCCTTCGAGGCGGTGCCGGACAAGCGCTACCTGATCCGCGCCGTCGACCCGCCGGAGCCGATGCCGGCCCTGCCGCGCATGAGCCTGATCCTCGACCGCGGGCCGTTCACCGTCGAGGGCGAACTGGCGCTGATGCGCGGGCAGGGCGTGGAGGTGGTCGTCAGCAAGAACAGCGGCGGACGCGCCACCGACGCCAAGCTGGAGGCGGCACGTGCGCTGGGCCTGCCGGTGGTGATGGTCGAGCGGCCGGCCGGCAACGGCGTGGCGGAGCTGCACGACGTGGAGGACGCGGTGGGGTGGCTGGAGGGAATGTGAGGCGAGGATTTTCGGGAAATCATGCCGCGCATCCCCCTCACCCAGCCCTCTCCCCGGGGGGGAGAGGGTTACTCGCGGCGGGTAGGTCGCGGGCATCCCAGCCCACTCTGCCGTCACACCCATCCTCATCCCCGGTAATGCCGGGGGGTGTAGACCCAGCGCCCGCCGTCCGCCCGCGCCACGAAGCGGGTGTGCGAGGCGCCGATGATGACCAGCGTGCGCATGTCGGCCTGCTCCGCCCGCACCTCGCCCAAAGTCGTCACCGTCAACTGCTCGTCGGGGCGGCCGACGGCGCGGCCCAGTACGATGGGGGTCTCGGGCGCGCGAATGTCGCGCAGGGCGTCGAAGGCGGCGCCCAGCTGCCAGGGCCGGGCCTTGGAAATCGGGTTGTACAGCGCGATGACGAAATCCGCCTCCGCCGCCAGACGCAGGCGCCGCAGCACCACCTCCCACGGCTTCAGATTGTCGGACAGCGAGATGGCGCAGAAATCATGACCCAGCGGCGCGCCGGCCCGCGCGGCGGCGACCTGCATGGCGGAAACGCCGGGATCGACCGAGAGATGCACCGCTCGCCACGCCTCGGGCGCATCGGGATCGTCCAGCGCCTCGAAGATGGCGGCGGCCATCGCGAAGATGCCGGGATCGCCGCCCGACACCACCGCCACCCGCCGGCCCTGCGCCGCCAGATCGAGCGCGAAGCGGGCGCGGTCCAGCTCCACCCGGTTGTCGGAGGCGTGGCGCACCTGATCGCCCGGCGGCACGCGCTCGACATAGGGGAAATAGCCGACGAGGTCGGTCGCCTCGGCCAGATCGCGCCGGGCCTCCGGCGTCAGCCAGTCCTCGGGACCCGGCCCTAACCCCACCACTTTCAACCAGCCATTGCTCTCGGGGCCGCTCATCCGCGCTTGCCCTCGCCCGGAATGACGATCTGCGAGAAGTAGGGGGCGACGTCCGGCGCCTCCAGGAAGGGCATGAAGCGCTGCTCGTCCATGCTGGCGCGCTCGACATACCACGCCCGCTCGGCCAGCCCGGCGGCGGCGATGGCGCGGCGGACCTTGGGCAGGTTCTGGCCCAGCTTCATCACCACGCAGGCATCGGCGGCGGTCAGGGCGCGGACCAGCGCCGCCTCGTCCAGCGTGCCGGGGATCACCGACAGCACGTCGTCGCGCAGCATCAGCGGCCGCGGCAGCAGCGAGGCGCTGCACACCATGCTGGTGACGCCGGGAATGACCTCCGCCTTGAAACGGCCGGACAGCCGCAGGAACAGGTGCATGAAGGAGCCGTAGAAGAACGGATCCCCTCGTTCAGCGCCGCGACCGAACGGCCGGCGGCGAGATGCTCCGCGATGCGCCCGGCGAACTCGTCGAAGAAGGCCTCGATCTGGCGGCCATAGTCCGGATGGGTCGGCGGCAGTTCCACCGTCACCGGATAGACCATCGGCAGCTCGATCTGATCGGGCCTGATCGCTTGATCGGCGATGCGGCGGGCCTGCCCCCGCGTGCCGCGCTTGCAGAAATAGGCGACGACCGGGCAGGCGCCGATGGTGCGCACCGCCTTCAAGGTCATCAGCTCCGGATCGCCGGGGCCGACGCCGACGCCGAACAGGGTGCCGGGGGGGAGGACGCCGCCGTTCATTCGACGTCGCTCGCCAGCGCGTTGACGGCGGCTGCGGCCATGGCGCTGCCGCCGCGCCGGCCGCGGATCGCCAGATAAGGCACGCCGAAAGGGTTTTCCGCCAGCGCCTCCTTGCTCTCCATCGCCCCGACGAAGCCGACGGGGAAGCCGAGGATCGCCGCCGGTTTCGGCGCACCGGCCGCCAGCATCTCCAGCAGGTAGAACAGGGCAGTCGGCGCGTTGCCGATGGCGACCACCGAGCCGCCGAGCCGCTCGCCCCACAGGTCGAGCGCCGCTGCCGAGCGGGTGTTGCCGATGGTCTTCGCCAGATCGGGCACGGCGGCGTCGCGGAGCGTGCAGACCACGGCGTTGCCGGCCGGCAGGCGGGCGCGGGTCACGCCATGGGCGACCATTTCGCTGTCGCACAGGATGGGAGCGCCGGCGCGCAGGGCGGCGCGGGCGGCGCTGCCGACATCGGTGGAGAACAGCAAATCCTGGGCCGCATCGACCATGCCGCAGGCGTGTATGACGCGCACGGCCACCGGCTTCAGGTCGTCGGGAATGGACGACAGGTCGGCCTCCGCCCGGATGGTGGCGAAGGACTGGCGGTAGATGGCCGCTCCGTCGTGGATATAGTCGTAGAGCGGCTTAGGCACCGGTGGACTCCTTGGTCAACGAATCCGCGACGCGGGCCACGGCGTCGGCGGGGGACAGGCCGGTGTACGGGGAAGCGTCACCGGGTTTTGCGTTCAGGGCGACGTCATACACCCCGTCGCGGGCGGTCAGGGTGACATCGGCGATGGCGGGATGGGCGCAGCCCTTGGCGCAACCCGACACATGCACCATTCGCACCGGGTCCAGCAAGGGGCCTGCGCGCTCAGCGATGGCGAGCGCCGTCGCATGGGTGTCGGTGGTGCCGACATCGCAGCCGCCCGCCCCGCTGCAGGCGGTCAGCTTCAGCCGGCGGTCGGTGTGCGACAGGATGGCGCCGTGCGCTTCGGCGATGCGTTCGGCGTCGGCGGAGGGGGCGACGAGGATGAGGGCGCGCCAGGGGGTGATGCGGATCTCGGCGCAGGCGGAAGTGAGGGCGGCAAGGGTGGCCGCGGTGAGGCGGCCGAAGGGGAAGGCGATGGTGAGGAAGGCCGGCGCTCCCCCAACGCGAGATTCCTTCTCCCCCCGGGGAGAAGGTTAGGATGAGGGGGTTCGGCATCGCCGAAGACATCCATGAGGTGCGTCCCCCTCGCCTTGATCCTCTCCCCGGGGGGGAGAGGAGAAATCGAGGGGGCGAGGCGCGTTCCTATCTCTTCGACTTCAATCGCGGCGACCAACCCCGCCATGCGGCGCGGCGGTTCCGGCAGCGACGCGCGCAACTCCAGAAACGCCCGCCCCAGCGCCGACGCCACATCCGCCACGTCGTCCACCCGGCAAAGCCCCAGCGGCACCGCCTTCGCCAGCGTCCCGCCCAAGGAAACCTGGAACCGTTCGCCATCCACCGCGTCGAAGCGTACGTCCGTGCTGCTGTCCGCCAAATGGCCGACGCCGCCGCCGCAGACCAGCCAGCCGAACTTCGGCGGTAGGCGGTGCAGTTCCGCATCCTCCGCCAGCCGCGCATCCAGCGTACGCGCCACCCCCCGTACGTCCATCGCCGCCGTCGCATCCAGCCCGGCGGTGGGGGAGCGCAGGACATTGCGCACCGCCTCGCTCGCCGCATCGCCGAAGTTGTAGCCCATGCCGCGCAGGGCCTCGGTCACCGGCTCGAGCCCGTCGGCGGCGATGCCGCGCAGTTGCAGGGTGCCGCGCTGGCTGAGGTCGATCAGACCGTTGCCGTAACGATCCCCCAACTCCGCGATACCGTGCGCGTGGTCGGCGGGCAGCACGCCGGCCGGAACGCGGACGCGCAGCAGGAAGCCGTCGCCGACCTGCATCGGCGCCAGCACGCCGGGGCAGGCGCCGCGGCGGCGCGGCTGGTTGGCGACGGACATGGTCATGCGGCGCTCTCCCGGAGCCGGCGCAGGTCCTCCGCGGTGGAGTTGCGGCGGGGATGCCACAGGCCGCGGTCGAGTGCCTCGCTCATGCGCGCCAGAATGTGCCGGGCGGCGGCAGGGTTGTCCTGCGACAGGAAGTCCCAGACCTCCGCATCCTCGACGTACGCGTCGAACAGCTGGTCGAAATGGGTGGGACGTACGGCATCGGTGGTGGCGGCGAAGGCGAACAGCGTGTCGACGCTTGCCGCCAGTTCCGCAGCGCCGCGATAGCCGTGGCGCATCATGCCCTGGATCCAGCGCGGGTTGGCCGCCCGGCCGCGCAGGGTGCGGGCGATCTCCTCCGCCAGGGTGCGGACGGCAAGCCTGTCGGGATCGGCGCTGTCGAGATGGTAGAGCGCCGGTTCGGAGTCCTCCAGCGCGGCAGCCGCAGCGAAGCCGCCCTCGAACTGCATGAAGCCGTCGGTGGACAGCACGTCATGCTCGCGCTGGTCCTGATGGTGGACAAGGGCGTCGGCACCCCCCACCCGGCAGCGGAACAGGGCCGGCAGCGGCACCCCCTCAAGCCCGGCGCCATAGGCGTGGCAGCCGCCCTCCAGATAGGCGGCACCGAAATCGGCCCGCGCGGTCCAGTCGCCGCGCGCGATCATGCCGGACAGCGCCGTGCCGTAGATGCCGGGGGCGGCGCCGAAGATGCGGGCGGTGGCCCAGCGGCGGGCGTCCGCCGTCTCGGTGCCGGCTGCGGCGAGGCGCTGTTCCTCGGCCCGTGCGGTGGCGGCCAGCGGGTTGGTGTCGTCGGGCTCGTCCAGCCCGGCGACGGCGCACACCGCCTGATCGAACAGGGCGATCTGCTGCGGGAAGACGTCACGGAACAGGCCGGAGATGCGCAGCGTCACATCGACCCGCGGCCGGCCCAGCACGCCGGCCGGCATGATCTCGTAGCCGGTGACGCGGCCGGAGCCGTTCTCCCAGATCGGGCGGACGCCGAGCAGGGCCAGCGCCTGGGCCAGCTCGTCGCCGCCGGTGCGCATGGTCGGGGTGCCCCAGCAATCCACCACCAGCCGGCGCGGCCAGTCGCCATGGTCCTGGAGATAGCGGGTGATCAGCGCGTCGGCTGCCTGCCAGCCGAGAGTCCAGGCGGTCGGCGTCGGCACGCCGCGCGGGTCGAGTGCATAGAGGTTGCGGCCGGTCGGCAGCGTGTCGGCCCGGCCGCGCGCCGGCGATCCGCCGGGACCAGGGCGGACGAAGCGGCCGTCCAGCCCGTCGAGCAGCGCCCGCATCTCCGCCTCGCCGCAGGCATCGACGGCCGTGGCGACCATGGCCGGATCGGCGGAGCGGGCAACGGCGGCGGTCAGCCGGTCGCGGCGCTCGCCGGCCGGGCTGTGGCCGAAGACATGCAGGCCGTCGCGGATCTGCATCTCCTTGACGTCGCAGAGATGGGCGTCCAGCCGCGACAGGATGGCGTCGGGATCGTCGTCGGGCCGCAAATTGCAATCGGCGGCGACGCCGGATTTCCAGGCGAGGTCGAGGATGGTTTCGCGCAGTATGCCCAGCCGGCGCGGGTCGAGCCCGGTCGCCTGCGAATATTCGTCGATGGCGGTTTCCAGCGAAGCGAGGTCGCCGTGGAGACCGGCCTCCACCGGCGGCGGGGTCAGATGGCCGATCAGCACGGCGCCCAGCCGGCGGCGGGCCTGCACACCCTCGCCGGGGTTGTTGACGATGAAGGGATAGAGGGTCGGCAGGGCACCGCCGACGATCTCCGGCCAGCACTCCGCCGACAGTGCGACCGCCTTGCCGGGCAGCCATTCCAGCGTGCCGTGGGCGCCGATCTGCACCAGGGCATGGATGCCGACGGCATGGCGAAGCCACAGGTGGAAGGCGAGATAGCCGTGGCTGGGCGGGGCGTCGGGATCGTGGTGCTGGGCGGTGGTCAGGGGACCGTGACCGCGGCTGGGCTGCACCGCCACGATGGCATTGCCGCAGGGCAGGGTGCGGAAGGCGAAGGCGCCGTCGCGGCAGGCCGGGTCGGCGGCGGGCTCGCCCCAGGTTCCGGCGATGCGGGCGCGCAAGCTCGGCGGGGCCAAGCGCAGATAGTCGGCGACCGGCAGAGTCGCGGTGGGCGTGCCGGTCAAGGACTCCATCAGTCGGGCGCCGCTGTCCGGAACGGCGGACAGGCTGTAGCCCTCGACGGACAGGCGGTGGAGCATCGCCACGGTGCTGGCCGGGCTGTCGAGGCCGACGGCATGGCCGATGCCGCCGCCGGGGCCGGGATAGTCGGACAGCACCAGCGCGACCCGCCGCTCCGCCCGTGGGGTGCGGGACAGGCGGACCCAGCTTGCTGCGAGGTCGGCGGTGAAGGCCACCCGGTCGGGGATTGGGCGCAGGGCCGGGGCGGCGAATTGCAGGTCGGGGTCGGGCTCACCCGCCGTCTTGAAAGCGATGGCGCGGGCGATGATGCGGCCATCCATTTCCGGCAGCACGACATTCATCGCGAGGTCGGACGGCGCCAGCCCGCGCGAGGACGCCTGCCAGCCGGCTTTGGGGGTGGTGGCGAGGATGGCTTGCAGAACCGGGCTGCCGTTGGCTTCCAGCGGCGAACCGTCCTCGCGCGCCGCCGAGAAGGCGGTGGTGTTGACGACGATGGCGGCGTTCTGTGCGGTCAGGCTGGCCCGCATCCAGGCGGCGCAGTCCGGCTCCTTCAGGCTGGCGACGAACAGCGGCCGGGGGGCGAGGCCGCGGGCGGCCAGCGCGTCGCACAGGGCATGGACCGGGGCGAGGTCGCCGGCCAGCAGGTGGGAGCGGTAGAACACGATGGCCGCGACCGGCGCCCCGGCGGCTATGGGGGCGGCTACGCGGGCGGCTGCGGGGCCGGTCCAGCCGTCATAGGCGCCGAAGCGCGGGACGGGGGCCGGGTCCTCATGGGGCAGCGGCGTTCCGGCCAGCGTCGTGGCGCAGGCCAGCAGATGGCCCATGTTGGCCGGGCCGCCCTCGGTGAAATAGCGCCACAGCCGGTCGGCGGTGGCCGGCGGAACGGTGCCGTAGGCGGTCAGGTTCGGGTCGGGCTGCGCCTCTCCCGACAGGACGGCGAGCGGGATGCCGCGCTCGCGGCAGAGGGCGGACAGGCGGTCGAGGCCGTAGCGCCAGTAACCGCTGCCGCCGAGCAGGCGCAGGACCACCAGCTTGGCCTTGGCGACCACAGTGTCGGCGTAGAGATCGACCGACAGCGGATGGCCGAGCCGGTTGAGGTTGGCGAGGCGGAGACCAGGCAGCCGCTCGCGGCCCGCCCGCCATGCGGCGGCGAGCGCGGTCAGGTCGCTGTCGGAAAAGGACAGCATGACGAGGTCGGCCGGCGTCTGCCCCAAATCTTCCGCCTGGGGGCCGGCGTCCAGTTCGTCCTGGCGGGCGGCAAGCAGGTGCATGGTCTGATGTCCAGGGGCGACCGCCCCCTCCCCCTCGAAAAACGGTGAAGGTCAAGGAGGGGGCGGTCGCCGCACTACTCTAACTCTTACCCGAAACTTTTACCCAACGACCGCCCGCGTCACCGCATCGCGGTCCAGCCCGGTCTCGCCGATCACCACCAGACGGCTGCGGCGCTCCTCGCCCGCCTTCCACAGCCGGTCGTAGTGGGTCTGGATGCGGGTGCCGACACCCTGGACCAGCAGGCGCATCGGCTTGCCGGGCACGTCGATGAAGCCCTTCAGGCGCAGAACGCCATGCAGGCCGGCGACCTTCTCCAGCGTCATCGCCAGGGCGGCCGGATCGGGCTGCGCCGGCAACTCCATCACGAAGCTGGTGAAGTCGTCGTGGTCGTGGCCCTCTTCACCGTCATGATGGCTGGGACGGTTGGCAAGATCGTCCTCCACCGCCGCACCGACACCGAGCAGAACCAGCGGATCGACCGCACCCTGGGAGGCACGGACCAGCTTGGCGTCGCGGCCGACCGTGTGGGCGAGGGCGCCGCGGATCAGCTCCTCGACACGGGCGAGGTCGCCGTCGGCCAGCAGATCGGTCTTGTTGACGACGATCAGGTCGGCGCAGAGCAGCTGGTCCTCGAACACCTCCTCGATCGGCGTTTCGTGGTCGACGGTGCCGGCGGCGTCGCGCTGGGCCTCCAGCGCGGCCGGATCGGGGGCGAAGCGGCCCTCCGCGGCGGCCGAGGCGTCCACCACGGCGATGACGCCGTCGACCGTGACCCGCGTCTTGATCGCCGGCCAGTTGAAAGCCTGGACCAGCGGCTTGGGCAAGGCGAGGCCGCTGGTCTCGATCACGATGTGCTCGGGCGGGTCCGGGCGGGCCAGCAGCTTCTCGATGGCCGGGACGAAGTCGTCGGCGACGGTGCAGCACAGGCAGCCGTTCGCCAGTTCGATCACGTCGTCTTCGGTGCAGGTCGGGTTGCCGCAGGCGCGCAGGATGTCGCCGTCGATGCCGACATCGCCGAACTCGTTGATGATCAGCGCCAGCCGGCGGCCGTCGGCCTTTTCCAGCAGGCCGCGGATCAGCGTGGTCTTTCCGGCGCCGAGGAAGCCGGTGATGACGGTCGCCGGAACCTTGCCGGCGGCCGTTTTCGCAAGAGCGGACATGGGATGGAGCCTCCTTAACGCGCGCCGGGCTGAACCCGCAGGGCCGGCTGCCGTTCGGCCGGTTCGACCACGCCGCTCATCAGCCAGCCGCAGACGGAGCCGAGGATCGCCCAGAACAGGGCGGCGGATCCGAGCGAGGCGGTGACGAAGCGGGCGGCCAGTTCCGGCGGAACGGCACCCTCGGCGCTTTCCGGATGGGGGGCGCCGATCAGATGGGGCAGCGCTGCGGCCAGAACGGCGACGGCGATGACCAGACGGTTGCGGGCGAAGGCGAGGGTGGCGATGCCGACGCCGGCACCGGCCGCGGCGGTCAGCCACCAAAGCTGACGCAGCTCCAGCTCGGCCCCGGCCATGCCCGGCAGCTCCGGGGCCAGACCGAAGGACGGGGCCAGCGAGACGGCGACGAAGCCGCCCATGCCCCAGACCAGCCCGCGGCGGGCATCGACCGGCCGGCCGGCCAGCAGGATCGCGGCCGCCAGCAGCAGCGCATAGGCGACACCGGCGATCAGGTTGGTGGCGATGGTCAGGCCGATGCGCTGCATCGCCTCGTCCAGGGTGACCGGCACGCCTTCGCCGATCTCGCGCACGGGGCCATGCTGGTGGCCTTCGGCGTGGCTGGCGGCCGGAGCCCCAGCCGGAGCGGCAGTCGTAGGCGCGGCGGTTGCGGGAGGCGGGGTCACCACCTCGTATTTCTCGGCTTCGAGGATCAGCGGGACGGTCGTCGCCTGCTGAACGACGGAAGCGGCCGTGCCGGAGAGCACGCCCGCGACCAGAGCGGCTGTGAACAGCCGCCGGATCAAATCCATGACCCGCTGCTTAGTGGCAGGGGAACGCGAAGGAATGACGGGCGTCGTGCGCCGCATCGTGGATTTGCTGCGGCTGGGCGAAGCCGACGCCGTACAGCAGGAAGCTGCCGAGCAGGATCGCGGCAAAGGCGGCGACCGCAGTCTGGGCGGCGCTGCGGGTCGCGGAACTGGCGGCAGCGGCGTTCATCGAACGGGCATTCATAGAAAACATCCTTGTTCTCCCGCCACACCCGGCGGGGTTGGAAAAGGTCGGTCAAGTCCGCCGGCAGGTTTCCTGGCTTGCGGGTCGCTGCATCGCCGTCCGCCTTCCCGGCCGCGGAGGGCCAGTGGCATGATGGACGGGATGCTCGCCGCTTACAGTTGCGGGGGCAGCCGCGGCATTGGCGCTTCCGGGGATCCCGGAAAGCTCCGCACCGCATTCCCTATTATCCCCGCCGCCCGTCAGGACGGGCAGGGCACCGTTGGACAGCCACCATCGCAGTGCCGCGCCCGTTTGGCAAGCCCACAATAAGGCGTCTGCCACACGGACGATCTTGCATGCAGACACTTTGGATGCTGTCATGTTTTGTAGACAGAGTGTCCAGGGATCCGACACTTTCCGACGCAAGGGTGTCGGCCAGGGGGAGGACGCCGCAGCGAAACCCGCGGAGAAACAATGGGTCAGGCGGCCCGGCCGAAGCGACCCCGCATGTGGCATGCTTCGTGCGTACAACAATCGGTGAAACGTCCCGCCGCACGGCGGCCGCCGGGCATATGCCCGGGACATAAGGACGAACGGGAGGAGAATTCGCGACCGATGAACGCCGCACCGAACGACGACATCATCCTGGAAGCGCGTGGTCTGACGAAGGAGTTCAAGGGCTTCGTGGCGGTTCGGGATGTGAACCTTCAGGTTCGCCGCGGCACCATCCACGCGCTGATCGGCCCGAACGGCGCCGGCAAGAGCACAGTGTTCAACCTGCTGACCAAGTTCCTCACCCCACCCGCGGCCGAATCCTCTACAAGGGCCGCGACATCACCCGCACCAAGCCGGCCGACATCGCGCTGATGGGGCTGGTCCGCTCCTTCCAGATCTCCGCCGTCTTCCCGCACCTCAGCGTGCTGGAGAATGTCCGCGTCGCGCTCCAGCGGCCGCTCGGCACCAGCTTCCATTTCTGGAAGTCCGAATCGTCGCTCCACGACCTGCACGACCGGGCTTTGGAGCTGATCGAGGCGGTCAACCTCACCCCCTGGGCCGGCCATCTGGCGGCCGAGCTGCCCTATGGCCGCAAGCGCGCGCTGGAGATCGCCACCACCCTGGCGCTCGACCCGGAGGTGATGCTGCTCGACGAACCGCTGGCCGGCATGGGCCATGAGGACATCGAGGGCACCGCCGCCCTGATCAAGCGCGTCGCCGCCGACCGTACCGTGCTGATGGTGGAGCACAACCTGTCGGTCGTCGCCCACCTGTCGGACACCATCACCGTGCTCCGCCGCGGCGAGATCCTGGCGGAGGGGCCGTACGAGGTCGTCTCGAAGAACCCGCAGGTGATGGAAGCATATATGGGGACCGGACATGCCTGACGGGATGAACACCAAGACGGCCATGCTGGAGATCGCCGACCTGCACGGCTTCTACAGCGAAAGCCATGTGCTGCACGGCGTCAGCCTGGAGGTGCGGCAGGGCGAGGTGGTGACGCTGCTGGGCCGCAACGGCGCCGGCAAGACCTCGACCATGCGCGCCATCATGGGCATCATGGGCAAGCGCACCGGCTCGATCCGCTTCCAGGGCAGCGAGTTGATCGGCATGGCGCAGCACAAAATCCCGCGCCTCGGCATCGGCTATGTGCCGGAGGAGCGCGGCATCTTCTCAAGCCTCAGCGTGGACGAGAACCTGACGCTGCCGCCGGTGGTCAGGGAGGGCGGGATGACGGTCCCGCAAATCCATGAGCTGTTCCCCAACCTGAAGGGCCGCGGCTCGACGCAGGGCACGCGGCTGTCGGGCGGCGAGCAGCAGATGCTGGCCATTGCCCGCATCCTGCGCACCGGTGCCACGTTGATCCTGCTGGACGAGCCGACCGAAGGGCTGGCTCCGGTCATCATCGAGCAGATCGGCGTCGCGGTGCGCGCCCTGAAACAGCGCGGCTTCACCATCGTGCTGGTGGAGCAGAATTTCCGCTTCGCCACCACCATCGCCGACCGCCATTACGTGATGGAGGAAGGCCATGTGGTCGACATGATCCCCAACGACCAGCTCCACGCCAACATGGACAAGCTGCACACCTATCTCGGCGTGTGAGCGGGAGAGGACAGTCCGATGTCGCACCTGTTCGGCATTCCGCCGCAAGCCCTGTTCGGCCAGCTTCTGCTCGGCCTGATCAACGGCTCCTTCTATGCGCTGCTCAGCCTGGGGCTGGCGGTGATCTTCGGGATGCTCAATGTCGTCAACATGGCGCATGGCGCCTTGTACATGGTCGGCGCCTTCGTGGCGTGGCTGCTGCTGACCTACCTCGGCATCGGCTATTGGGGGGCGCTGGTGCTGGCGCCGCTGGCGGTCGGGGCGGTCGGGCTGGTGCTGGAGCGCACCATGCTGCGCCGGCTCTACAAGGTCGACCACCTCTATGGCCTGCTGCTGACCTTCGGGCTGGCGCTGATCTTCGAGGGCGCCTTCCGCCACCAGTATGGCGTGTCGGGGCAGCCTTACCCGATCCCCGACCTGCTGAAGGGCGGCACCAACCTCGGCTTCATGTATCTGCCGACCTACCGCGGCTGGGTGGTGGCGGCGTCGCTGCTGGTGTGCCTGGGCACCTGGTTCGCCATCGAGCGGACCAAGCTGGGCGCCTATCTGCGGGCGGCGACGGAGAACCCGACGCTGGTGCAGGCCTTCGGCATCAACGTTCCGGTGATGGTGTCGCTGACCTACGGTTTCGGCGTGGCGCTGGCCGGTCTGGCAGGCGTGCTGGCGGCGCCGATCTATCAGGTGTCGCCGCTGATGGGGTCGAACCTGATCATCGTGGTGTTCGCGGTGGTGGTGATCGGCGGCATGGGCTCGATCCTCGGCGCCATCGTCACCGGGCTGGGTCTGGGGCTGCTGGAGGGGCTGGCCAAGGTCTTCTACCCGGAGGCCTCCAACATCGTGGTGTTCGTGATCATGGCCGTGGTGCTGATGGTGAAGCCGGCCGGTCTGTTCGGACGGGAGAGATAAGCCATGACCATGCAAACCCAGGCACTGCCGCGGGCGGGTATCGGGACGGCGTCGCGCCGGGCGTTGCTGATCGGCGGCGGCCTGCTGCTGGCCCTGGCGGCACCCTTCCTGCTGTATCCCGTGTTTCTCATGAAGGTGCTGTGCTTCGCGCTGTTCGCCTGCGCCTTCAACCTGCTGATCGGCTTCGCCGGGCTGATGAGCTTCGGCCATGCCGCCTTCTTCGGCTCGGCGGCCTATGTCACGGCGCATGCCGCCAAGGTCTGGGCGTTGCCGCCGGAACTGGCGATGCTGGCGGGCGTGCTCGTCGCGGCCGGTCTGGGTCTGGTCTTCGGCCTGATCGCCATCCGCCGCCAGGGCATCTATTTCGCCATGATCACGCTGGCGCTGAGCCAGATGGTGTTCTTCCTGGCGTTGCAACTGCCCTTCACCCATGGCGAGGACGGCATCCAGGGCGTGCCGCGCGGCACCCTGTTCGGACTGTTCGACCTCAACCAGCCGCTGACCATGTACTACACCGTGCTGGCGATCTTCGTCGCCGGCTTCGCCCTGATCTGGCGCACCGTGCACTCGCCCTTCGGCCAGGTGCTGAAGGCGATCCGCGAGAACGAGCCGCGCGCGGTGTCGCTCGGCTACCGCACCGACCGCTACAAGCTGGTGGCCTTCGTGCTGTCGGCCTCGCTGGCAGGGCTTGCCGGCGGGACCAAGGCTTTGGTGTTCCAGCTCGCCAGCCTGACCGACGTGACGTGGCAGATGTCGGGCGCGGTGGTGCTGATGACGCTCTTGGGCGGCATGGGCACTTTGTTCGGTCCGGTGGTGGGGGCCGGGCTGGTGGTGACCTTGGAAAGCTACCTCGCCGCGACCAGCCTGCCGGTGCCGGTGGTGATCGGCTGCATCTTCGTCGTCTGCGTGCTGGTCTTCCGCCGCGGCATCATCGGCGAGCTGCTGGCCCGCCTGCCGAAGTGACGCCGGGCCATCTCAAACCCTCTTCAACGGGATATCGATCATGACGGAATGGGCGGTCGTCACCGGCGGCAACCGGAACATCGGCGCGGGTATCGCCCGCCGGCTGACCGAGGACGGCTTTCAGGTGATCGTGGCGTCGCGCACCCCGCCGGAGCATGATTTCCATGCCGGCCATGTGCCGCTGGACCTTGCCGACCCGGACGCCTCGGCGGCGGCGCTGGCTGAAGCGGTCGGCGACCGGCCGGTGACGCGCTTCGTCCATAACGCGGCCATCGCCCCGCTGGCGCCGGGAGCCGAACTGTCGGTCGCCGAACTTGCGCGGGTCTATGCCGTCAATGTCGGGGCGTTCGTCGCGCTGACGCAGGTGCTGCTGCCGTCGATGCGCCGCCAGGGGGTCGGGCGCATCGTCGCCATCGGCAGCCGTGCCGCGCTGGGCAAGGAGGGGCGCACCGCCTATGCCGCCAGCAAGGCGGCGCTGTCCGGTCTGGTCCGCACCTGGGCGCTGGAACTGGGAAGCGACGGCATCACCGTCAATGTGGTGGCGCCCGGACCGGTGCGGACGTCGCTGTTCGATGCCGCCAATCCGCCCGGCCATCCGATGACCGAGAAGCTGATGCACGGCGTGCCGGTCGGCTTCATCGGCACGCCGGACGACATCGCCCATGCGGTGTCCTTCTTCACCAGCGACGCCGCGCGCTTCGTGACGGGACAGGTGCTGTTCGTCTGCGGCGGCACCTCCATCGCCTTCAAGGAGCCTGACGGCCGCCCGCCGGTGATTCACCGGCACGCCGCGACCTTCCCGGGGACGGGCCGGTGACCGGATTTGCCGGTTTCACTTCTGGCGGTTCCGCGGCCGATCCGCCGGGCGGCCGGATGGCGGCCGTCGAGATCGAACAGCCCGGCGGGCCGGAGGTGCTGCGCCTGACGGAACGGCCGATCCCCGTGCCGGCCGATGGCGAGGTTCTGATCCGGGTGGTCGCCGCCGGACTGAACCGGGGCGACCTGCTGCAAAGGCAGGGGCTCTATCCGCCGCCGCCCGGTGCCTCCGACCTGCCGGGTCTGGAGGTGTCGGGGCTGGTGGCGGCCTGCGGCGGCGGGGTGGAGGGATTTGTGCCGGGCGACCGCGTCTGCGCGCTGGTGGCCGGCGGTGGCTATGCCGGGTTCTGCGCCGCCCCGGCGGCGCAATGCCTTCCGGTTCCCGACGGGCTGGATTGGCGACGGCTGCGGCGCTGCCCGAGGCGCTCTGCACGGTCTGGACCAATCTGGTCGAGCGGGGAGCCCTGCGCTCCGGCGACGGCGTGCTGATCCATGGCGGGGCCAGCGGGATCGGCAGCATCGCCATCCAGGCCGCCCGCCTGCTGGGCGCCGCCTCGGTGTTCGCCACCGCCGGCAGCCCCGACAAGCTCGCCCTGTGCAGCGAACTCGGCGCCGACCGCGCCATCGACCACCGCAACGAGGATTTCGTCCGCGCCGTCAAGGACGCCACCGGCGGACGCGGGGTGGACGTGATCCTCGACATGGTCGGCGGCGACTATCTGGAGCGCAACATCGAGGCGCTGGCCGTCGGCGGACGCCTCGTCCACATCTCCTTCATCGCCGGGTCGCGCATCTGCGCGGATTTGCGTCCGGTGATGACCAAGCGGCTGACCATCACCGGTTCGACCCTGCGCGGACGCAGCACCGCCGACAAGGCGGCCATCGTCGCCGGGGTCAGGGCCGCGCTGTGGCCGCATGTCGCCGACGGCGGCCTGCGTGCCGTGCTCGACCGCGGCTTCGCGCTGTCGGCCGCCGCCGACGCCCACCGCTACATGCATGAGGGCCGCCACCGGGGCAAGATCCTGCTTCACACCGGCTGGCACCCGTCCGGAAACGATCCAGGGGAGGAAACAGGGACATGACCAAGCGAGCGTTGTTCGCCAAGGCTACCGCCGTTACCGCCACCGCCACTGTCTGCGGCCTGCTGGCGGTTGGGAGCGGAAGCGCCGAGGCGGCCGAGGATGCGGTCGTCATCGGCCTGCTCGACGATCTGTCGGGTCCGACCGCCGACCTGTCGGGCAAGGGCAAGGTGGTCGCCGCCCAGATGGCCATCGACGATTTCGGCGGCAGCGTGCTCGGCAAGCCGGTCAGGCTGCTCGCCTCCGACCACCAGAACAAGCCGGAGATCGCCAGCACCCAGGCGCGCGAATGGTACGACCGCGGCGGGGTGGACATGATCACCGGGATGTCCAATTCCGCCGTCGCGCTGGCGGTTCGCGCCATCGCCCGCGAGCGCGGCAAGGTCGACGTCATCGCCGGCGGCACGGCGGATTCGCTGGTCGGCGCCGACTGTTCGCCGACCGGCATCCTGTGGACGGCGACCGCGCATGCCATCGCCGGCACCACGGCGTCCGTGGTGTCGGAAACCGAGAAATCCTGGTTCATGCTGACCGTCGACTATTCGGGCGGCAAGTCGCTGGAGGCGGCGGCGGTCGAGGTGCTGAAGGCCAAGGGGGCCACAATCGCCGGCGTCGCCCGCCATCCCTTCAACACCGCCGATTTCTCGTCCTTCCTGCTCCAGGCGCAAAGCTCCGGCGCCAAGGTGCTGGCGCTGTCGAACACCGGCGCCGACACGCTGACCGCGCTGAAGCAGGCCAACGAGTTCGGCATCCGCGAAAGCGGCATGAAGATCGTCGGGCTCTATTTCGACACCACCCAGATCAAGGCGCTGGAGGATGCGGCGGTCAAGGGACTGGTCTACACCTCCAGCTTCTACTGGAACCGCGACGCCCAGGCGACGGCCTGGGCCAAGCGCTTCATGGACCAGCGCGGCGTCCTGCCGTCGCAGAGCCAGGCGGCGACCTATTCCAGCGTGCTGCATTACCTGAAGGCGGTGAAGGCGGCGGGGACCACCGGCTCGGCGAAGGTCATCGCCGAGATGCAGAAGATCCCCGTCGAGGATCCGGTTACCGGCAAGGGTTGGATCCGCGCCGACGGCCGGGTCATGTACGACATGTATGTGATGAGGGCGAAGGCGCGCGACGCCATGACGGGTCCGCTCGACGTCGTCGATCTGGTGAAGATCGTGCCGGCGGAGGAGGCCTTCGGGCCGATCAGCCCGGACTGCCACGTGAAGAGCTGAACGAAGCCGGGCCTCCTTCCGGTTCTGCGGGAAGGAGGCCCGATCCTCGATCAGGACAATGGAGGATCGGGCAATGGGGTATCGGCGGCCCCGGCGCCCATCCCCGGCCCCCAGGTGGAGAGCGAGCCGGTGAAGCCGGACACCGACCGGCGGTGCAGGAAATGGCTGTGCTGCACCGGAGCCAGCGTAAAGGCGGGGTCGACCCCAAGCTTCTGCGCGGCGTCGAGCGGCCAGTTCGGGTTGTAGAGCAGCTCGCGGGCGACGGCGACCAGATCGGCGCAGCCGTCGCGGACGATGGCCTCGGCCTGATCGGCATGGATGATCAGGCCGACCGCCATGGTCGGCAGTCCGGCCTCGCGGCGCACCCGCTCGGCGAAGCCGACCTGATAGCCGTAGGCGAGCGAAATCCGCGTCTCGATGGGCGAGGCGCCGGAGATGCCACCCGACGAGCAGTCGAAGGCATCCACCCCCAGCGGCTTCAGGATGCGGGCGAGCGCCACGCTGTCCTCGACCTCCCAGCCGCCGTCATCCTCGGTGGAGACGCGCAGGACCAGCGGCTTGTGCTCCGGCCAGGAGGAGCGAACCCGCTGCACCACCTCGACCGCGAAGCGGATCCGGTTTTCGAAGGAGCCGCCGTAGCCGTCCGTCCGCCGGTTGGAGGCGGGCGACAGGAACTCGTGGATCAGATAGCCGTGCGCGGCATGCAGTTCCATCACCTCATAGCCGGCGCGGTCGGCCCGTGCCGCGGCGGCGCCCCACGCCTCGACGCAGTCGTCGATGTCCCGGCGCGTCATCTCGCGCGGCATCGGATAACCCTCGTCCTGCGGAATGGCGCTGGGCGCCACCACGTCCCAATCGTCCCAGTCGGCGATCTGCGGGTCGCGCGGCAGGGCGCCGCGCCCGTCCCAGGGAAAGCGCTGGCGCGCCTTGCGGCCGGCATGCATGAGCTGGATGCCGGGAACGGCGCCGCAGGATTTGACGAAGCCGACGATGCGCCGCAGCGGCTCGACGAAGCGGTCGTCCCACAGGCCGAGATCGCCGACGGTGCCGCAGCCGCGCCGCTCCACCGTGGTCCCCTCCTGAAAGACCAGCCCGGCCCCGCCGGCGGCGAAGCGGCCGAGATTCATCAGGTGCCAGTCGGTGGGAAAGCCGTCCACCCCGCAATACTGCCACATCGGGGCGACCACGATCCGGTTCTTCAGCGTGACGCCGCGCATGGTGTACGGCGTGAACAGCGCGCTCTGGCCCAAGGCCTTCTCCTCCCGATTGTGGGTGTTTCGTCCGGTGGCGGGGCGTGGGCGGTTCACGCTGTGGCGGTTTCGCCGGATGGGGTCATCCAGGCCGTCGCCATGTCGCGCAGGACGTTCTTCTTGACCTTGGCGCCGTTCGGCCCGTCGGTGACCGGCATGGCCTCTATCGCGAAGATGCGCGCCGGCACCTTGTAGACGGCGAGTTGAGCCCGGCAGGCGGCCAGCGCTGCCGCCTCGTCGAGCGCCGTGCCCGGCTCCATGACGACGAAGGCGATGGGACGGACGCCGGCCGGGCAGCTGGCGGCGACGGTCTGGCAGACGGTGACGCCGGGCAGCGCCAGGATGACCTCTTCGATCTCGGTCGGGCTGACCAGATAGCCTGCGATGCGCAGCACGTCCTTGATGCGCGAGACGAAGATCATCCCGCCATCGGCCAGCCGGTACCCGTAGTCGCCGGTCCGCAGATAGCCGTCCTCTGTAAAGACCGCGGCCGTCGCCTGCGGGTTGTCGAGATAGCCGATCATGGCGTTGGGGGTCCGCACCTCCACCTCGCCGATCTCGCCGTCCGGCAGCAGGGCGCCGCTGTCCGGGTCGCGCACCCGCAGGTCGGCGGTGGGGCAGACCGGCCGGCCGCCGCCCTGGGCGCGGCGCTCCAGGGGGGCGTCGGCGGGCTGGGCGGCGAACATGGCCAGCGTCTCCGTCATGCCGAAGAAGCCGCGCAGCAGCACGCCGTGCGCCTCCGACTTGGGCGGCAGGATGGCGGTCAGGGCCGGCGTGAAATTGGCATGGCCGAACATGCGCAGATCCGGGAAGGGCTTGCCCTCCGGCACCACCGACAGGATCTTGTCGAGCATGTCGTCGGTGCCGAGCATGTGGGTGATGCCATGTTCCACCAGCAGGCGGGCGGCATCCTCCGGCACGAAGGCTTCCATCAGGACCAGCGGGCGCTGCGCCCGGATGGTGGTGATCGCCAGCGTGTATCCGAAGGCGCCGCACATCGGGATTCCGAGCAGCAGGCTGGTCCCCGGCCCGGTCAGCCCGACCGCAGCGGCGGCGTCCCCGGCATGGCGGGTGTTGCGTTCCTGCGTGTGCTGAACCAGCTTGGGCGCGCTGGTGGTGCCGGAGGTGGCGAGGATCAGACTGACATCCTCCGGCCGACCGTCGGCGACCTCCGGCAAGGGGAGCGGCGATTCCGCGATCAGGTCGGCGAACCGGGTCTGGCGCACGCCGTCGAGCGGCGCCGCCTCGGCCTCGCCCAGCGTCACCACCAGATCAAGGGCCGCGCGCTCGGCGGGATCGACGGCGCGCAGAACGTCGGCGCAGGCGCCGTTGCGGTAGCCGGGGGCGAGCACCACCGCCCGGCAGCGGGCGCGCGACAGCAGGAAGGCGACCTCATGGGCGCCCAGCCGCACATTCATCGGCACCACGGCGACACCGAGACGCGAACAGGCGAGCGCCGTGGTCAGCCATTCCGGGATGTTGGGCAGCCAGAGCGCCAGCCGGTCGCCGCGCCGCAGGCCGAGATCCTTCAGCCGCGCGGCGAGCCGGGCGGACTCGGCGCGCATCCGGCCGTAGGTGACGGGCCCTTGCTGTCCCACCACCATGGTTGCGTCGTCGGGCGCGCCGTCCAGCATTTCGAAAAGCCGGGACGGCGCGCACGCGCCGCTCCGGGCTGTATCGCTGTCGGGGCTGCCGGCGGGGACGCCGCTGTCGATCATGCCGCTTTCGTTCATCGGAAAGGCTCCAAACGGCGGGGCCGGCCGGCGGCGGGCGGTTGGGGGACATTGAAACCGCGGGGCCGCGACGGACCGGGGGGCTGCCGGCACCGGCCGGAAGCGCCAATGCGCCGGCCGGGGTTGTTGGTCGGTTCAATACAATCACACACGAATTATTTTATCTGTCAATCCGCTTCTCGGCTCCTGGCCCGCCGGCGGCTTGGCGACACACCTCTCAGCCGAAGGGTGGAGAGCGGCGGCGGAGCCGGGCGCACATGAAGCACCGCTAAAAATCAATCCTGCGTGATTTTTTATGTTCCATGTTCGTTAGGCTTATGATTGACTTGTCCAGCAATAAACGGTGTGCGAAGCGCGGACCTCGCCGCGCCGGCTCCGACACCCGCCGGGATGGCGGCGGAAGGATCGGCGGCGCCGGTTCGTTTCCCGGCCGCTCATCCGACGTTCACGAGAGGACCGAATGACCGAGACCAAGAGCGGCACGCAGAGCGCGATCCTGCCTTCGGCGGACCCGAACTGGCTGGCCCTGCGGGAAGAGGCGATCCTGGAGCCGGATCTGCCGATCATCGACCCGCACCACCATCTGTGGGACTCTCCGCGGTCGCCGCGCTACCTCGCCGAGGAATTGCAGCGCGACGCGCAGGCGGGCCACAACGTCGTCGCCACCGTCTTCGCCGACTGCACCGAGGGGTACCGCACCGACGGGCCGGAGAACATGCGGCCGGTCGGCGAGACCGAATTCGTCACCGCCATCGCCGACCGGTGCGAGGCGGGGGTCTACCGGCCGGCCGGCCTGTGCGCCGGCATCATCAGCTATGCCGACCTGCGCGAGGGCGAGGGTGTGCGCGCCGTGCTGGAGGCCCACATCGCCGCCGGCAAGGGGCGCTTCAAGGGCATCCGCCAATCGACCTCCTGGGACCCGAACCCGGAAATCCGCACCACCATGCGCACCCCGCCGGAAGGGCTGCTGCGCGACGGGCAGCTCCGCCGCGGCTTCGCCTGTCTGGCGCCGCTGGGCCTGACCTTCGATGCCTGGGTCTACCATCACCAGCTTTCCGATGTCGCCGATCTGGCGGCGGCCTTCCCGGAAACGTCCATCGTCCTCGACCATGTCGGCGGCCCGGTCGGCATCGGTCCCTACGCCGGCCGGCGCGACGAGGTCTTCGCGCAATGGAAGGCCGGCATCCTGGAGGTGGCGCGCCGTCCCAACGTGACCGTCAAGCTGGGCGGGCTGGCGATGCGGCTGGGCGGTTTCGGCTTCCACGAACGGCCGGTGCCGCCGTCCTCCGAGGATTTGGCCGCGGCATGGCGTCCCTACATCGAGACCTGCATCGAGGCCTTCGGTCCCGACCGCGCGATGTTCGAAAGCAACTTCCCGGTGGACCAGCTGTCGTGCAGCTACGCGGTCCTCTGGAACGGCTTCAAGCGGCTTGCCGCCGGGGCGTCGGCCGACGAGAAGGCGGCACTGTTCAGCCGCACCGCGGCCAGGGTCTACAGCATCGAGCATGTTCTGCGCTGAGCCGCGCCGGCCGGCGGGCATGGACCGGCGAGAAAAGCCGGCAGCCAGAATCCAAAAGCGAAAAATCCGAATTCCGGGGAGGAAAGCCATGTTGTTCGCCAAGTCGCTTCGTGGTGCCGTGTCCTGTCTGGCCATCGCCGCCGCCCTGTCGGCGGTGACGGCCGCCGCGCCCACCGCCGCCGGGGCCGAGACCCCGGTCAAGGAGGTGAAGATCGGCGTGCTCACCGACATGAGCAGCATCTATTCCGATCTGGTCGGACCCGGCTCGGTGCTGGCGGCGCAGATGGCAATCGACGACTTCACCGCGGCGGAGAAGCCGGGCTTCAAGATCTCGCTGGTGTCCGCCGACCACACCAGCAAGGCCGACGTCGCCTCCAGCATCGCCCGGAAGTGGATCGACGAGCAGGGCGTCAACGTGCTGACCGACGTGGCCGGCGCCTCGGTCACGCTGGCGGTGTCGAACATCGGCGCCGAGAAGAACACGCTGGTGCTCGCCACCGCCTCCGGCCAGAACAGCCTGTCCGGCGAGGACTGCAAGCCGACCACCCTGCACTGGAGCTACAACACCCGCGCGGTCGCCGCCACGACGGCGAAGGCGGTCACCATGGACGGCGCCAAGACCTGGTATTTCGTCACCGCCGATTATGCCGGCGGCCGTTCGCTGGAGGAGGATGCGACCAAGGGCGTGCTGGCGGCCGGCGGCACGGTGCTGGGCTCGGTCAAGCATCCCTTCAACAACAACGACTTCTCCTCGCAGATCCTGATGGGGCAAAGCTCGGGCGCCAAGGCCATCGGCTTCGGCAACTCCGGTCCCGACACCATCAACGCGGTGAAGCAGGCCAACGAGTACGGCCTGAACGGCAGCGTCGCCCTGACGCCGCTCCTGCCGATGATCACCGACATCGACGCCATGGGGTTGCCGATGGCCAAGGGGATGTACGTCACCGAATCCTTCTATTGGGACCTGAACGACCAGACGCGGGCATGGTCGAAGCGCTTCTTCGACAAGCGCGGCAAGATGCCGACCATGGTGCAGGCCGGCCTCTATTCGGCGGTGAACCATTACCTCAAGGCCGTCAAGGCGGCGAACAGCACCGACACCGCTCCGGTCCTGAAGGCGATGAAGGAGACGACGATCAGCGATGCGGTGACCAAGCCGTCGCATCTGCGCGCCGACAACATCGTGCTGCGCGACATGTACCTGTTCAAGGTCAAGGCGCCGTCGGAGAGCAAGCAGCCCTGGGACTATTACACCCTGCTGAAGACCATCCCCGGCGAGGAGGCTTTCGCGCCGCTGTCGGAGAGCAAGTGCCCGCTGGTGAAGAAGTGAGCGCATGACGGCTCTCGCCCCCTCCCTCACCCTTCTCCCAACGGGGGAGGGGGCCTTTTACCGCAATTCGCCGGGCCGGTTTCGGCTTTCACGCCATCATTGCCCGTGAGGGGACCGTTCGATGCCATCCCTGCACACCGGCGGCACGGCGGGGCGCCTGATCGCCGACGCCGTCGCCCGCTTCGCCGACCGCCCGGCGCTGGCCGACCGCCGGACGCGCTGGACCTATGCCGAGCTTGGCGGCTGGATCGGCCGCTTCGTCACCTGTTTCCGCTCCCTCGGTCTCGGCAAGGGCGACGGCGTCGCCATCCTGACCGGCAACCGGGTGGAGCCCTGGGCCGCCATCTGCGCCGCCAACATCCTCGGCATCCGCTACACGCCGCTGCATCCGCTGTCCGGCGAGGACGACCACGCTTTCATCCTGGCCGACTGCGAGGCGCGCGCCCTGATCGTCGATGCCGAACGGTTCGGGCCGCGCGCGCTGGCGCTGCGCGCGCGGGTGCCGGCGCTGGACCATCTGCTGTCCCTCGGTCCATTGGGCGGACCGGACGGCGGCGTCCGGGATCTTCTGGAGGAACTGCCGCGGCTGGAGCCGGCACCGCTCGACCCGCAGGTGGAGGCGGAGGACATCTCGCTGCTCTGCTACACCGGCGGCACGACCGGCCGGTCCAAGGGCATCATGCTGCCGCACCGGACCATCGCCGCCATGGCCTCCACCATCGCCGCCGAATGGGAATGGCCGGCCGAGCTGCGCTATGCCGCGGTCACGCCGATCAGCCATGCCGGCGGCATCATGCTGTACCCGATCATGCTGATGGGCGGCTCGGCCCGGCTGCTGCCCGGCTTCGACGGCCCGGAGTTCTGCCGCACGGTGGAGGAGGAGCGCATCACCGCCGCCTTTCTGGTGCCGACCATCGTCAACACGCTGGTGGAGGATCCGGCCCTGCTGGCCCGGCACGACCTGTCGTCGCTCGGTCTGATCGTCTACGGGGCGGCCCCGATGGCGCCGGACCTGCTGCGCCGGGCCATCGACGCCTTCGGCCCCGTCTTCCTCCAGCTCTACGGCCAGTCGGAGGCGCCGCAATGCGTCACCACGCTGCGCCGGGTCGACCATGACCTGCGCAGGCCGGAGCGGCTCGGCTCCTGCGGGCGGCCGACCGCGCTGTGCGACGTGAAGCTGTTCGACGCCGACATGCGCGAGGTCGCGGTCGGCGAGCCGGGCGAGCTGTGCGTGCGCGGACCGCTGGTGATGGCCGGCTACTGGCGTCAGCCGGACCTGACGGAGCAGGCCTTCCACGGCGGCTGGCTGCACACCGGCGACGTCGCCCGGCGCGATGCCGAGGGGTTTCTGCACATCGTGGACCGCACCAAGGACATGATCATCTCCGGCGGCTTCAACATCTATCCGCGCGAGGTCGAGGATGCGCTGATGGCGCATCCGGCGGTGTCGCTGGCCGGGGTGATCGGCATCCCGGACAGCAAATGGGGCGAGGCGGTGAAGGGATTCGTCACCCTGCGCCCCGGCGCCGCGGTGGAACCGGCGGACCTCCAGGCGCATGTGAAGGCAGTGCGCGGCGCGCCCTGGTCGCCGAAATCCATCGACATCGTCGCCGACATGCCGCTGACCGGCCTCGGCAAGGTGGACCGCAAGGCGTTGCGCGAACCCTACTGGCGCGGCAGAACGCGCGGGGTGAACTGAAGCGGAAGGGAGCGGACCATGCTGGATCATGCGGCGATCATGGCGCTGAGGACCCAGGATCCGGTGTCCTGGACCGAGCGCGACGTGATGCTTTACGCGCTGGGGGTCGGGGCGGGGGCCAGTTCCATGGACGAGAAGGAATTGCCCTTCGTCTACGAACGCGGCCTGAAGGTGCTGCCGACCTTCCCCATTGTCCCGACCTTCGCCGGGGGGCCGCTGTTCCAGATCGGGCTCGACACCCGCTACCTCCTGCATGGCGAGCAGTCCATCACCCTGCACGGGCCGATTCCGCCGAGCGGCAGGGGCATCGTCGAGGGCCGCATGGTCGGCGCCTGGGACAAGGGGGCAGGGAAGGGCGCGGTCTTCGCCCAGGAGAAGATCCTGCGCCTCGACGGCGACCCCGAGCCGCTGGCGACCGTCGTCACCACCGCCTTCGGCCGGGCGGAAGGCGGCTTCGGCGGGCCGGCCGACGGACAGCCGGCGCCGCATCCGGTGCCCGGCCGTGCACCCGACCTGTCGCTGGACATGCCGACCACGCCGTCGCAGGCGCTGCTCTACCGGCTGTCCGGCGACCTCAACCCGCTGCACGCCGACCCGGAAGCGGCGCGCACCGCCGGCTTTCCACGCCCGATCCTGCACGGGCTCTGCACCTATGCGATCACCGCCCGCGCCGTGCTGGCGGCCTGCTGCGATTTCCAGCCGGAGCGCATGCTGCACCATCAGGCGCGCTTCTCGGCCCCGGTCTTTCCGGGGGAGACGATCACCGTCGATCTGTGGGTGGACGGCGACGCCGTGTCCTTCCAGGCGCGGGTCAAGGCGCACGAAATCGTCGTGGTCAAGAATGGCCTGAGCCGGCTGCGCGGGGGGGCCATCCGATGAAGGCGTTGCAGTGCCTGTCCTACGGCGATCCGCCCGAATTGCGCATCGCCGAGACCGCCGGACCGGAGCCCGGCCCCGGCGAGGCGCTGATCGCGGTCGAGGCGGTCGGCATCGGCGGCTTCGACGCGGTCCTGCTGGGCGGACGCTACCAGGAGCGCCCGGCCCCCCCCTTCGTTCCGGGCCGCGAACTGGCCGGGCGGGTGCTGGCGGTGGGGGAGGGCGGCGATCCGGCGCTGGTCGGCCTCCGGGTCGCCGCCATCGCCTTCACCGGTGCGCTGGCCGAACGCGCGGTGGCCCGCTGCGACCATTGCATGGCGACGCCGCCGGACATGGACGCCGCCACCGCCGCCTCGGTCCTCAGCGCTTACGCGACCAGCCTCTATGCGCTGGAGACCTGCGGGCGGATGCGCGCCGGCGAGACGGTGCTGGTGCTCGGCGGTGCCGGGACGGTGGGAGCGGCTGCCATCGACATCGCGCGCGGGCTTGGCGGCCGGGTGGTCGCGGCGGCCTCCTCGGCGGAGAAGCTGGCCTTCTGCCGGGCGCGCGGCGCCGATCTGGCGGTCGATTACGGCGCCGCGGACTGGCGCCGCGCGATGACGGAAACGCTGGGCGGCGGGGTCGATCTGGTGCTGGACCCGGTGGGCGGCGCCCTGTCCGAACCGGCCTTCCGCAGCCTCGCCCCCGGCGGGCGCCATCTGGTCGTCGGCTTCGCCGCCGGTGAGATCCCGCGCCTTCCGCTCAACCTGCCGCTCCTGAAGCGGGCGAGCGTCGTCGGGGTGGATTGGGGCGGCTTCATGCAGCAGGAGCCGGCGGCCAACCGGGCGCTGCTGGCGCGCCTGCGCACGCTGTTCGAGGCCGGTATTCTCCGGCCGGAACGACCCATCGTTCATCCGCTGTCCGCGCTGGTCGGGCTGCTGGACGATTTCCGGAACCGGCGCAGCGTCGGCAAGCCGGTGATCCGGCTCGATTTCGACACCGTGCGCTGACCGGGACGCCGCACGCCCTGAAAAACGGCGCGCGGGCTGCGGCGAATGAGCAGAAACCTTGTGGAGCGGGATGCGATGGAGAATGGGAAGCCGACGGGGCCGCTGGCGGGCCTGCGCGTCATCGAGATCGCCGGTATCGGGCCCGGCCCGTTCTGCGCCATGATGCTGTCCGACATGGGGGCGGAGGTGATCCGCATCGACCGCGCCTCGGCGCCCGACCAGGGCATCGACATTCCGGTCCCCAGCAACGTCACCAACCGCGGCCGGCGCTCGGTCGTGCTCGATCTCAAAAGTCCGGAAGGGGCGGCGGCGCTGAAGCGGCTGGCGGTCCGGGCCGACGCCCTGATCGAAGGCTTCCGGCCCGGCGTGATGGAGCGGCTCGGCCTCGGTCCCGACGAGCTGCTGGCTGTCAACCCGCTGCTGGTCTATGGCCGGATCACCGGCTGGGGTCAGGAGGGGCCGCTGGCGAAGGCCGCCGGGCACGACCTGAACTACATCGCGCTCAGCGGCATGCTGCACGCCATCGGCCCGGCCGACCGGCCGCTGCCGCCGCTGAACCTGATCGGCGATTATGGCGGCGGTGCCATGTATCTGGCGTTCGGCATCGTCTGCGCCCTGCTCGAACGCCAACGGTCGGGGCGCGGGCAGGTGGTCGACGCGGCGATGGTCGACGGGGCGGCCTCGCTGGGCGCTGCGCTCTACGGGCTGCTGGATGCCGGGCTGTGGCGGGACCGCCGGGCGGGGAACCTGCTCGACGGCGGCGTTCCCTGGTACGACAGCTACGAGACCAGCGACGGCAGGCATGTCGCCATCGGCCCGCTGGAGCCGCGCTTCTACGAGAGACTGCTGGAACTCCTCGGGCTGACCGACGCGGCCTTGCGCGACCGCAGCGAAGCCAATTGGCCCTGTCTGCGCAAGGCCTTCGCCGAGGCCTTCCGGACGCGGACGCGCGACGAGTGGTGCGCTCTGCTGGAGGGGACCGACGTCTGCTTCGCCCCCGTCCTGTCGATGGCGGAGGCGCCGCACCACCCGCACATGGCTGCGCGTGGAAGTTTCGTCCAACTGGACGGCGTGGTTCAGCCGGCGCCGGCCCCGCGCTTCAGCCGCAGCCGGCCGGCGGTCCAGGGGCCGCCGCCGGAGCCGGGAGAGCACACGCGGAGCGTCCTGGAGGAGTGGGGGTTTTCGGCGGAGGACATCTCCCGCCTGGATCGGGTCAGTGCGCTTCCAGATCGGCCAGTCCGGACTCCGGGAACAGGACGTCGATGAAGCCGAACTTGGTCATGTCCACGATCCGCTGGGGATAGAGGAAGCCGTCGAGGTGGTCGAACTCGTGCTGGAAGACCCGCGCGTGGAAGCCTTTCGCTTCGCGGACGAGCGTCGTGCCGTCCTCCAGGGTGCCGCCATAACGGATGTGCGTGCAGCGCGGAACCATCCCGCGCAGACCCGGAACCGACAGGCAGCCCTCCCAGGATTCCTCCACCTCTTCGGTGAGTTTTTCGAACCAGGGATTGATCAGCGTGGTGACGGGGACGGGAGGCACGTCCGGGTAGCGCGGATTGGCGTCGAAGCCGAAGACGATCACCCGCAGGTCGACGCCGATCTGCGGAGCGGCCAGCCCGGCGCCGCTGGCGGCATGCATGGTTTCGAACATCTCGGCGATCAGCGACGTCACCGCCGGGTCGTGGATATCCTCGACCGGCCTCGCCACCCGCTGCAAGCGGGGATCGCCCATCTTCAAGATTTCGCGCATGATGTGTCCGTCACTCCGCTCGATAGCCGCTCCATTGAGTCATCGGGATCGGCCGCGGTGCAAGTGCGATCTGCGATGTCTGGAGCTGTTCAGCAGCCGTGGCTTCGGTCGTAGCCATTGATGGCCGGTGCGCGCCATCCCTCCGGCAGTCGGGCGGGCTTGTAGATCTCGACGAGGAGCGGATGGCAACTGGCCGCGTCCGAGGAATGCTCCGACGAGCAATCGCCGCCGGGGCAGGCGGACATGCAGCCGAGCAGGTCGACTTCGGCGAAAAACTCGAGATAATCGCCCGGCCGCACCGGGCTGGCCTTCATGAAATACTGCCCGGTGTCCCGGCTGAAGCCCGTGCACATGAAGACGTTCAGCACATCGTGGATGTGGGGTTCGGCCTCGGGCAGGGTCATGCCGGTGGCTTTCGCCAGGGCGCGGGTGAGATTCGAATGGCAGCAGTGGTGGTAATGGTCCCCGGCGCTGAGCAGATTGTGCGTGTAGGGGTCGCAGCGGGTGCCGATGACGTCATGCACCGACCCGCCGAATTCGTCGAAACCGTACCAGTCGAGCGTGTCGTGCGTGATGGTGGCGATGGGGCGGAGATAGGGGAGGTTGGAAAACAGCTGATCGCCAAGCCCGACATGGGTGCCGTTCAGCGCGCGGGTCTTGCCGGTATAGAGCCGCTCCTTCAAATCGTTGGCGTTGAAGAGGTTGAGGTCGCCAACCTGTGCGCCCTCGGTCGAGACGATGCGGCAGAAATGGCCGGCGGGCACGGTCCAGGTGGCCGCATCGCGCGGCGGGACCACCGCCGTCCCGACCAGCTCCATCCCGTCCCGCACCGCGCGGTAGGCCGCCAGATCGGCACGCGGCAGGCTCTGCGTCGGATAGCAGATGACCGGCCTGACCGCCTTGCGTGCAGCGGCATCTGCGGGGGGCGCGGTGATGGGGGCGGGCTTCATTGGCTTTTCCGTTCGATTGTGCCCTCTCGCGGCGAGGGCTGTTCAGGGACTGTTCAAGGATTGTTTAGGGGCTGGTGCGCAATCGGGGTGCGCCCTGGGCCGAAGCCTTAACCGGGATCACCACCGACAACACCATTGAAATCGGTAACGGCCATATGGAAACCATCACGCCTCTTCCGTCGCGACGGTGAAGTTCCGGTCCCTCCGCCTCAGCTCGTCCAGCAGGCCGTCGATGATGCGCAGCGCCTCTGCCGTGGCGGCATTCACGTCGGTTCCGGCGGGATGGATGAGGAACAGCGTGCGCATCAGCGCCGGGTCGCAGATCGGCCGGATCACCAGGGCGCCGGACTGGATGTCTTCCGCGACGGCGCTGTGCGGCAGGATCGCGCAGGCCAGCCCGCGCCGGACCATGTCCTTGATCGCCTGCATCGATTCGAGTGAGAAGGCGATGTTTGGCACCAGCCCGCGCGCCGTCATCGCGTCGGTGACCAGACGCCTGACCAGATCGCCCTCGTTGGGCATCGCCAGTTCGGCGTCGGCGATGGCCGCCAGTGACAGCGGGCCGCTCCCGTCGAACCGCGAACCCGGATGGGTGATCAGGCACAGCGCCTCGTTCAGCCGCGGTTCCCGGTGCAGCAAGCGGCTGCGCGGCACCGTGTAGGCCAGCGCCAGATCCAGCTTGCCCGATGAGACATGGCCGATGAGGGCATGGCTCAGCTCTTCGAACAGCTTCAGTTCCACCCCCGGCAGGGCGCCGTGCAGCCGTTCCATCAGCCTGCCGGCCAGCAGCCCGGACAGGCTGGGGGTCAGTCCCACGGCCAGCGTTCTCGGGACCTGCCCGGCGACCTCGCGCAGCGACCGTTTCAAATCCTGCAGGCGCCGCACCATCAGCCGCGCCTCTTCCAGAAAGAGCAGGCCGGCCGGGGTGGGGTGGGTTCCGGTGACGGTGCGGACCAGTAGCGGCACGCCGAACTCCCGCTCCAACGCCTTGATCTGCACCCCCAGCGCCGGCTGCGCGATGTTCAGCGCCAGCGCCGCCTTGCTGATGCTGCCGAGTTCGCAGACGAGGATGAAGCTTTCCAACTGGCGGCTGCGCATCGGTCGGGATCCATCGTTGCGGCCCATCCTGGCAGCCCAGGTGGGGCGGCCCAAGTGGGGCAGCCGTGGGGCACGCCACCGGCAGGGACAGAAGCCTCGCATCGGCGGCGGGGGAGGGCAAACAATTTTTGTATGGGGGTGGTCCAAAGCTGTCCTAGACAGGGCCGGCGGGCTGCATTTGTATGCTTACAAAACAAACAGAATTCAGGCGCAACGCCGAATGCCCGACACCGGGAGGGAGATGCAGCCCATGCGTGGCCTATCGTCAGAAAGAGCACCGATCCCCCAGGATCCTTCCAAGGATCTCTCCCAAGGTCCGGCAGGTGCGTCCCATCCGGCGCAGCCCATTCCCTTCGGCCGCGCCCAGGGTCCGAACGGTGCCCAGAGTTCCAACGGCCTCGCGGCCGGCGCCCACGCGGTGATGACCGGCGTCACCCGCATCTTCGGATCGGCGGTCCATGCGCTGGGTCCGGTCGATCTTGAACTGCGCCGGGGAGAGTTCTTCTCCATCGTCGGGCCGTCCGGCTGCGGCAAATCCACCCTGCTCGACGTGCTGGCCGGGCTGAGCAGCCCAACCGACGGCACCATCACCTTCGAAGGCAAGCGCGTGCGCGGCACGGTTCCCGACGGGGTCGGCGTGGTCTTCCAGGAGGATGCCTCGTTCCCCTGGCTGTCCGTGCGCGACAACATCGCCTTCGGCCTGCGCCGCGCCGGCTTCCGCGGTGCGGAGGCGGAAGAGCGCGTCCGCCATGCCATCGATTTCATGGGGCTGAACGATTTCGCCGACGCCTATCCCAACCAGCTGTCCGGCGGCATGCGCCAGCGCGTCTGCATCGCCCGGACGCTGGTGATGCGCCCGCGCCTCGTGCTGCTCGACGAGCCGTTCGGCGCACTCGACCAGCAGACCCGCCTGCTGATGGGGGACGAGCTGCTGCGGCTGTGGCGGGCCAGCGGGGCGACCGTCCTGCTGATCACCCACGCGCTGGACGAGGCGGCGATGCTGTCCGACCGCATCGGCGTGATGTCGTCACGCCCCGGCCGCTTCATCGAGATCGTCGAAACCGGCTGGCCGCGCGACCGCACCAGCGCCATCGCCGCCCAACCGGCCTTCGGTGAGGTCACCACCCGGCTGTGGAACACGCTGCGCGAGGAATTGCTGAAGGCGATGGCCAGCCAGCGGAGGGTCATGGGATGACGCGGGCCGGCATCCAGCGCCTGCTGATCACCGCCGCGGCCGTCCTGGCGCTGGAGGCGTCCTGCCGGCTGGGCTATGTCGGGCGCGCCACAATGATCCCGCCGTCGGAGATGCTGGCCGAGCTGGTCCGGCTGATGGGAACCGACGGCTTCTGGTCGCAGATCGGCTTCACCCTGCGCAACATCCTCGCCGCCGCCGTCGCCGCGATGGTTGCAGGTTTTGCCGGCGGCGTCGCGCTCCACGCCCTGCCGCGGGTCCGCCGGGCGGTCGAGCCGCTGATCGCCAGCTACTACGCCCTGCCGTTCTTCGTGCTGTATCCGCTGTTCATCGTGCTGCTCGGCATGAACGCGCTGCCGATCATCGCCATGGGCTTCCTTTATGCGGTGATGGCGATGGTGACGGCGACGCTGTCCGGGCTGGACCGCATCCCGCCGGTGCTGCGCAAGGTCGGCCGCACCTACCGCCTCGACCGCGTCCAGGACGCGCTGCTGATCCAGCTTCCGGCGGCCGGGCCGCACATCTTCACCGGGGTGAAGCTGGCGTTGAGCTATTCGGTGACCGGCGTAATCGGGGCGGAGTTCATCCTGGCCGGCAGCGGGCTCGGCTACTCCATCGCCTTCGCGTACAACAATCTCCAGGACCGGACGATGTACGCGCTGCTGCTGTTCGTCGTGGTCTTCGTGTCCAGCCTGACCGTGCTGCTGCACTGGGCGGAACAGCGCGTGCGCCACCGCTCGGGCGCCGGCCGCGTCGGCGCCGCCCGCGACACCGCCGGGGCGGGGGAGAAGCTGGTGGCTGCCGCCGTCATCGCCCTGCTGATCCTGGGCGGCTGGCAGCTGTTCCACGGGCTCGCCGGGGACGAGGCGCTGGCTTCGCCCACCGTCACCCTGAACCGGATGACCGTCCTGTTCGGCAACCCGTCCTTCTGGGAAAACGTGGCGGAGACCGCCAAGGCGCTGGGGCTGTCGCTGCTGATCTCCTGCATCGGCGGTGGGCTGGCGGGTGTGCTGATCGGTGCCAACCGCGCGCTGTCGGACGTGCTGGAGCCGCTGTTCGTCACCCTCTACGCCATTCCCAAGGTCACGCTCTATCCGGTGATCCTGCTGCTGTTCGGGCTCGGCATGCCGGCGAAGGTCGCCTTCGGCACGCTGCACGGCTTCATCCCGATGATGCTGGTGACCATGGGCGCCATCCGCGCCATGAACCCGGTGCTGCGGCGCTCGGCCCGCGCCATGCGGCTGACGCGGATGCAGACGCTGATCGCAGTCCTGGTGCCGGCGACGGTGCCGGAGATCGTGACCGGCCTGCGCATCAGCTTCTCCATCACCCTGCTGGGCGTGATGGTCGGCGAGATGTTCGCGTCCAAGCGCGGGCTGGGCTTCATGATCATGAACGGCATCAGCGTCAACGACACCGCGACGATGATGAGCGTCACCGTGCTGATCGGCCTGTTCGCCCTGGCGGTCAACAGCGCGCTGCTCGCGCTCGACAACCGGATGCACCGGGCCGCCTGAGCCATCCGGCACCTCCGTTCACCTCCTTCCCGGCCGCCGGCCCGCCCGGCGGAAAGGACCTTCCCATGCCCATCGAAACCGCGACGCTGATCGACGTCCATGCCCATGTCCGCCTGGAGGCGACCAACGGTGCCGCCGGCATCCACGGGCCGGAGCATGGCGTCGACGAGACCGGCCAGCCCTGGTACCGCGTCGGCAATTACCGGCTGAGCGGCGTCCGCCACCTGAACAGCCCCTTCACCGATCCGGAGCTGCGGCTGCGCCGCATGGACCAGGCCGGCATCGATTTCCAAGTGCTGTCGGCCAGTCCGCTGAACTACTTCCACCACATCGACGTGCCCTCGGCCGTCTCCTTCTGCCGCCGGCACAACGACGCGCTGGCCGAGCTGGTCGCGCGCTATCCCGACAGGCTGGCCGGGCTGGCCGCCCTGCCGATGCAGGACCCGCGCGCCGCGACGGAGGAGCTGGAGCGCTCCGTCGGCGAACTGGGACTGTGGGGGGCGGCGACCGGCACCGAATTCGCGGGCGAGCCGCTGCACAGCCCGGAGTTCGACAGGCTCTACGAGGCGTTCGTCCGGCTGGACGTGCCGCTGTTCCTGCATCCGGCCCCGGCCGGCATCGACGGGCCGCCCGGCGACCCGGCGCTGAAGCGCTTCGACCTCGACGTCATCATCGGCTTCGCCGCGCAGGAGACCATCGCCGTCGCCACCCTGATCTTCGGCGGCGTGCTGGAGCGTCATCCCCGGCTGGACGTCTGGATCAGCCATGGCGGCGGGGCGGCCGCCTTCACCGCCGGGCGGCTGGCGCAGGCCGGCATGAAGCGGCCCTGGGCCAGCCAGTCGATGAAGAAGGACGGCGCCTTCGAGGAGATGCTGTCGCGCCTGTGGTTCGACACGCACCTGAACGACGACCGGGCGTTGGCGCTGCTGACGCAGGTGGTGGGGCCGGACCGGCTGGTCTTCGGCACCAATTTCGCCGGCTGGGACCAGCCGGAGGACGGGCATCACGGCGCCGTGTCGCCCGCGCTGGCTGGCAACGCCCGCCGCCTGCTGAGAAAAGACAAAACTGACAACGGAGGGACGCCATGACCATCACCCGTTTCCTGACCCGCGCGCTGGCGGCGGTGCCGCTGATCGGCGGCCTGCTGGCCTCCGCACCGCAGGCCCATGCGCTGGAGATCATGGCGTCCCACTATGGCGCCCTGCTGAACACCGCCCCCATCGCGGTGGCGCTGGAGCGCGGCGACTACAAGAAGAACGGCGTCGACGTCACCGACGTGATGAGTTCGGTCGGCGGCGGCACCGGCATCCGCAACATGGTGGGCGGCGGCCTCGGCTACGGCATCGTCAGCACCTCCACCGCGCTGGCCGGCATCAGGCAGGGCATGGACATCCGCATCGTCCATACCGCGATCCGCCGGGTGGACGACCTGCTGTGGGTGACGCGGCCGGACAGCGGCGTGTCCTCGGTCAAGGATCTGGTCGGCCGCAAGGTCGGCATCACCGCGCCGAAATCGTCGAGCGAGCTGATGGTCGTCATGGCCTTCGAGGCGGCCGGCTATCCCGGCAAGGCCGACATGGTGGCGCTGGGATCGGTCGGCTCGGGCCTGTCGGCGCTGGAACAGGGCGGGGTGGACGCGGCGCTGATCCTGGAGCCGCTCTACAGCGCCCGCAAGGACCGCTACAAGGTTGCCTTCTCGCTGGAGAACCTGCCGTCGATGACGCCGACCGTCGGCGTCGCCACCGGCGACTTCATGCGCAAGAGCCCGGACCAGCTGCGCGGGCTGCTCGCCGCCTGGCGCTCGGCGGTGAACTTCATCTACGAGAACCCGGAGGAGGCCGCGAAGATGGTCGCCAAGCGCTATGGCGACACGCTGCCGGTCGATGTCGCCACCGCCTCGATGAAGCGCATGGCGGCGATCAAATACTGGAGCCAGGGCGATTTCGACATGGACGCCCTGAACATCTGGGTCAAGGGCATGGAGCGCATGGGCGAATGGTCCGGCCCGGTCGACTGGTCGAAGGTGCTGGACAGCTCCTTCCTCGCCGCCGACCTGCGCAAGTGACGGAGGCCCCCGCCATGACGCAGCAGACCTCGACCGCGGACGGCGCGCTGGCCGTCGTCATCGGCGGCGGCAACGGCATCGGCGAGGAGACCGCCCGGCTGATGGCGGCGCGCGGCTGGCGGCTGGCGGTCGCCGACCTCGACTTGGACGCCGCGGAACGGGTTGCCGGCGACCTCGGCGGCGCCGCGCTGGCGCTCGACATCGCCGATGCCGGCGCGGTGGAGCGGGCGGCGGCGGCCATCGAGGCGGCGCATGGCCCGGTCGGCGCGCTGGTGGTCGCCGCCGCCGTCTTCCAGCCGGTGCTGCCGCCGGCCGAGCTGCCGCTGGAGGTGTGGGAGCGCACAATCCACGTCAACCTGACCGGCACCTATTACGCCAACCGCGCCTTCGGCACCCGCATGGCGCGGCAGGGGCGGGGCAGCATCGTCAACATCGCATCGATTGCCGCCATCGGCTCGGTGCCGGTCCATGCCTATGCGTCGAGCAAGGCGGGGGTGGTCAGCCTGACGCTGAACCTCGCCGGGGAGTGGGGCCGCGCCGGGGTCCGGGTCAACTGCGTCTCGCCCGGCTCGACGCTGGTCCCTCGGGTGGTCGAACGGATCCGGTCGGGCCGCTACGCCGCCGATCCGGCCGAATTCACCGCGCTCGGCCGGATCGTGCAGCCGCGCGAGGTGGCGGAGAGCATCGAGTTCCTGGCCTCCGACCGGGCGTCGGCGATCACCGGCGTCAATCTGGTGGTGGATGCCGGATGGCACGTTGCCGGAACCTGGGCGCAATATGGAGGTGTCCGTCCGGCTCCCTTCCCCCTCCAGGCGGCGGGAGGCGCGGCATGAACCCGCTGTCGCTCTCCTACTACACGGTGCCGGAGCTGTCGCCGACCGACATGGTGACGGTGGCGGCGGACCAGGGCTGCGCCCATGTCGGCCTGCGCCTGCTGGGCGGCCAGCCCGACGGCGATCCGATGCCGCTGCTGGCCGACCCCGCCCTCAGGCGCGAAATGAAGCGGCGCATGGCCGACCGCGGCGTCACGGCGCTCGACGCCAACACCGCCCGCATCCTGCCCCACACCGACCTCGACGCCTTCCGCTCCTTCCTGGAGGCGGCGGCCGAGCTGGGCGCCCGCCATGTTCTGGCGACCGGCGACGACCCCGACGAGGGGCGGTTGGCGGCAAGGCTGGGGCGGCTGTGCGACGATGCCGCCGGCTTCGGCCTGACCGTGCAGTTCGAGTTCGTGCCCTGGATGAGCGTGCCGAACGCCACCGCCGCCGCCCGGCTGATCGGCCGGGTGGGGCGCCTGAACATCGGCATCGCGCTCGACGCCTTGCATTACGACCGCTCCGGCGGCACGCCGGCCGAGGTGGCGGCGATCCCGCCCGGCCTGTTCGCCTACATGCATCTCTGCGACGCCCCGCGCGATTATGGGACCGACCGCGACTCCCTGCTGCACACCGCGGTGAAGGAGCGGCTGTTTCCCGGCGACGGCGGCATCGACCTGACCGGGCTGCTGCGCGCGCTTCCGCCCGGCCTGCCGCTCGCCCTCGAAATCCCCACCGCCGCCCTGGCGCGGACGATGGACGCGCCAGCCCGCGTGGCGCGGGCGGTCGCCGCCACCCGCCGCCTGCTGGCGTCGCTCTGACCACCGCCCACCCAGGAGGAACCATCATGGCCGCCAGCCCCGAGACCGGCACCGCCATCCGCGCCTGCGCCCAGGCGGTCATCCGGGCGATCGAGACGCACGGACACGACACCGCCCGCCTGACGGAGGCGCTGCGCGAACCGTTGGCCGCGCTCGCCGCCCGGCCCGACCTGTGCACGGCCGGCGTGCCGCGCATCGGCAACCACGTCGCCAATTCCCAGTACCTCTACTATGACGGCGACCTGTCGATCCTGCTGTTCGAGCTGCCCGACGGCCAGCCCATCGCCGTCCACGACCATGGCAACTGGGAAAGCATGGCGATCTACCGGGGGCGGGTGAAGCACACCGTCTACGAGCGGCGCGACGACGGCTCGGTTCCCGGCAAGGCCGACCTGACCATGGTCGAGGACCGCGTGCTGGAGCCGGGCGACAGCGTGGTGATCGCCCCGCCCGCCGACATCCACGGCTTCATGGCGCTGGCGCCGGGAAGCTGGGGCATCACCGTGGCGAGCGGAACCTACAAGCCCGAGCGCAGCTATTTCCAGCCCGAGGCTGGAACCGTTGTCAGCAGGCGCCCGCGCGGCTGATGGGCCGCCGCATCCGGAACAAGGAAGACCACAGCGATGGATATGGCACTGAAGGGCAAGGTCGCGCTGGTGCTTGGCGACAGCCAGGGCATCGTGCAGAGCACGCTGTGATGAGTGCGGAGCGCGCTGTGATGAGTGACCCGTCAAGCTTCGAAACCCGTTTTTCCGGGAGGATCGCATGACCAAGACCGCTCTGGTGACCGGAGCCGGCGGCGGACTGGGCGCGGCCATCGCGCGCCGTCTGGCCGGCGAAGGGTACCGCGTGGCACTGCTCGACCTCGATGCCGCCGGGCTGGAGGTCGAGGCCGCGCGCATTCCCGGTGCCCTGGCCTTCACCGCCGACGTGACCGACGAGGCGCAGATCGACGCGGTGGTCGCCGCGATGACCGAGGCGTTCGGCGACGGCCCCGACCTGCTGGTCAACAATGCCGGCATCGTCCGCTTCGGCGACCTGCTGGAGCACAGCGTCGCCGATTTCCGCCGCGTGGTGGACGTGAACCTGACCGGCACCTTCATCGTCACCCGCGCCGTCGCGCGGCGGATGGCGGAACGCGGGTCGGGCGCCATCGTCAACATCACCTCGCTGAACGCCGTCGCCCCCAGTCCCGACGCCGGGGCCTATCCGGCGACCAAGCGGCGGTCGCGCTGCTGACCGAACATCTGGCGCTGGCGCTGGCGCCGCGCGGCGTCCGGGTCAACGCCGTCGCCCCCGGCTTCATCGACGCCGGCATGTCGGCGCCGATCTATGCGGATGCCGAGGTGCGCGCGGTGCGCGGCGCCGCCGTCCCCGCCCGGTCGCTCGGCACCGCCGACGATATCGCCGACGCGGTGCTGTTCCTGGCCTCGGACCGGGCGCGCTACATCCACGGACAGCATCTCATGGTCGATGGTGGCGTGTCCTTCAGCCTGAAGATGCACCTGCCCCGCCGCGCGCCGGCGGTGAAACCCCTGGCGGGCGACCGATGAGCGGGGCGGTCCGCAACCTGATCCTGACCGGCGGCATCGGCCACCCCTTCGCCGACGCCGCTCCGGCGCTGGAGGGGATTCTGGCCGGTGCCGGAGTTGTCTCGACCGTCACCGACGACATCGAAGGCGGGCTGGCGGCGTTGGAACAGGGCGGCTTCGACCTGCTCACCGTCTATGCGCTGCGCTGGCGGATGCTGGGCAGCGAGAAATACGCCCCCCACCGCGAGCGCTGGGCCTTCTCGCTGTCGCCCGACGGGCGGCGGAGGCTGTGGAACTTCGTCACCGGCGGGGGGGGCTGCTGGGCCTGCACACCGCGCTGATCTGCTTCGACGACTGGCCGGACTGGAAGGATCTGCTGGGCGGCGCCTGGGTGTGGGGCCGCTCCGCCCATCCGCCGCGCGGTCCGGTCACCCTGGTTCCCACCGACCTTCCCCATCCGCTGACCGCCGGCCTGCCGCCCTTCACCGTCACCGACGAAGCCTACGGCGACTTCGATCTGGCCGGCGACGTCCGGCCGCTGGCGCTCGTGGCACCGGAAGGGGGACGCGCCTGGCCCGCCCTGTGGGCGCGCGACGTCGGGCTGGGGCGGGTGGTGGCCGACACGCTGGGCCATGACCACGCGTCCCTGGAACACCCGGTCCACCGCCAAATCCTGACGCGTGCCGCCCTCTGGGCCTGCCGCCGACCGCTTTGAAAACCAACCGACCTGCACGAGGAACCGTCCCGATGACCAGCCTCCATGCGCCAGCCGCCTCTTCCGCCGCTCCTTCCGCCTCCTCGGCCGCGACCGTCCCCCTGTTCACGCCGCTCGACGGCATCATCGGGGCAGAAACCGACAGGCTCGACCTGTCCCGCCCGCTCGACGACGCAACGGTCGATGCGGTGCGGACGGCCTTCCGCGACCATCATCTGCTGGTGATCCGCAACCAGTCGCTGGACAAGGAGCGCATGTACCGCTTCGCCGAACTGTTCGGCCCAATCGAGGGCCACATGATCCGGCTGGCCGACGGGTCGAAGTGGGACGCGGTCCACACCATCACCAACCTGGACGCCGCCGGCAACCCGGTGGCCAAGCCCTTCATCAGCTCCAACTATTTCTGGCACACCGACAAGTCCTTCCTGCGCAAGCCGTCGCTGCTGACGATGCTGCAGGCGGTGGAACTGCCGCCCGACGGCGGCGACACCCAGTTCGCCGACATGACCGCCGCCTACGAGGCGCTGCCGGAGGCGACGCGCCGGCGGATCGACGGGCTGAAGTCGGTACAGAGCCTGGAGTTCATGCGCCGCTACACCAGCAGTGCCCCGCCGACCGAGGACGACATCGCCGCCGCTCCGCCCATCGCCCATCCGCTGGTCCGCACCCATCCCGAGACCGGGCGCAAGAGCCTCTACATCGGCATGTACAGCTCCCACATCGAAGGCATGCCGGAGGAGGAGGGGCGCGCCCTGCTGGAGGAGCTGCTGGAGCATGCGACGCAGGACCGCTTCATCCACACCCACCGTTGGCGGCACGGCGACCTCGTCTTCTGGGACAACCGCTGCCTGCTGCACCGCGCCACCGCCAATTACGAGATGGGCAAGCACCGCCGCGTGCTGATGCGCGTCGTGGTGAAAGGCTCCGTGCCGGAGTGACGGGTGCGGTCCCGGCGGCAAGGCGATGCCACCGCCGGGGCCGATCCCCCATGCGTGGGCGCGAATTCCAAAAATAAGTCTCAGACGCGGGTGCCCGGCCTCACCCGTGCGCCCCTGCACGGTAACGCTCATGTCTGCGATGCTCCGGGCTGGCTGCGCCGACGGGCGACCTCCTGGCGCGTGACCGTCCATTCCTCCGTCGGGAAGCACCCCGGCAGGGCCAGGCTGAGCCTCGCCAGCAGCCTGGAGCGCCGGCGCGTCCGGCGACCTTAAATCGCCTGCTCGAGCCTGCCGGGATCGAAGCCGGCCCATTCGCCGGCAGGCTGGAACAGGTTCGAAAAGCAGACGGGGTGGATCTCCTCGCGAAGGATGGCGTCCATCTCCTCCAAGCTGTAGGGCGAGGCCGAAAGGACCTGCACCCGCCATGCGCGGGACAGCGAAACGTCGGTGTCCAGATACATCGCCGACAACGCTTCCCAGACCGGGCGGCGCTCGTCCAGCTGTGAGTCCGAAAAGCGGATGGCGCTGCTGTTCATGGGGATGACGGCTGGTGACGACCGGGAGTTCCGGCAGCCTAACCCATCCGTCCATCCTGTCGAGGCTGTTCGCCATGCGGTCAGATCCGATGCCGCCAAGCCTGCCGGGAGGTCCAGAATGGTCCAAGGTCGTGCCGATGCGACAAGACCATGCCGGCTGCGGCCGCCGATACTGCCCTCTTCGCCCGAAGAAACCGCAGGAAACGACAGCCATGTCCGCACCGGCCGCATCCGGCACCTCCCCACTGCCCATCCTCCTGCTGCTGCTGTCGGTGACGACGGGGCTCGTCGATGCCGTCAGCGTGCTCGGCCTGGGCAAGGTCTTCACTGCCAACATGACCGGCAACATCGTCTTCCTCGGCTTCGCCGTCGTCGGGACGCCGGGTTTCCGGGTTCTGCCGGCGGTGGCGGCGCTGCTGTCCTTCCTGAGCGGCGCCCTGATCGCCGGCCGGCTCGGCAGGACATTCGCCGGCCGGCCGATGCGGCATTGGCTGCTGACCGCCGCTTTGTTCGAAACGGCCCTGTTCTGGATCGCCGCCGCCGTCGCCGCCGGCTTCGATGTCGGGACGCAGGCTCCGGCGGCCGCTCTCTATGCGATCATCGTCCTGACCGGTTTCGCCATGGGATTCCGCAACGCCACGGTCCGGCAGATGAAGGTTCCCGACCTGACGACGACGGTCCTCACCCTGACCCTGACCGGACTGGCCGCCGATTCCGGCCTTGCCGGCGGGCCGAACACCAATGCGCGACGCCGGATGGCCAGCGTGGCGGCGATTTTCCTCGGTGCCGCGCTCGGTGCCGTCATGGTCATGCAGAGCGGGCTGGTGCTGCCCCTGGTCGTCGTCGGCGCGCTGGTGCTGGCCGGCACCGCGTTCTGCGCACTTCACCCGGCCTCGACCGCGCCGGTTGCGGCCTGATGCCGGATTGACGATGCCGGGAACCGTCCGTCAGAGGTCGGTGAAGCCGTCCTCCTCACGGTCGCCGGCTCCCAACTGCACGAACTGGGCGAGCAGCCAGGAGGCGGCCGGGCCGGGTGGCGTGTCGCGCCGCCAGACGCCGGAGAAGCGATAGGTGCCGCCCGGATGGTCGGGCATGGCGAGCCGCACCAGGGTGCCGGCGACCAGGTCGGGCTCGACCATCGGCAGCGGCATGTTGCCCCAGCCGATCCCTTCGCGCAGCAGCGCGTGCTTGGCGCCCAGGTCGGCGAGCCGCCATGTGCGCGGATTCATCACCGAGAAATCCTGCCCCTCGGTGGCACGCGACCGGTCGGTGAGGACCAGCTGCACATGGTCGCGTCCGGCGCCGGGGGCGATCTGCGCCATGCGGCCCAGCGGATGGTCGGGGGCGGCGACCGGCACCATCGGCACCGATCCGGCGGTCGTGCGGTCCAGCCCGTCCATGCCGGCCGCCACCGGGCCGGAAATGCCGAGCACCGCCCGGCGGTCGAGCACCAGGGCGGCGACCGCGCCCAGGGTTTCGACATGCAGGCGCAGCGAAACCGTCGGATGGCTGCGTGCGAAGTCCCGCAGCACCCGGCCCAGACGGTCGGCCGGCAACATCACGTCGACGGCGAGATCGACCTCCGCCTCCAGCCCCTCGTGCAGGCCCCGCACCTTTGCGCGCAAGCCGTCCATCCCCTGTGCAATCGTCCGGGCTTCGGCCAGCAGCGCCCGCCCGGCGGCGGTCAGCGTCGGCTTGCGCGACCCTTCGCGGTCGAACAGCGCCAGACCGAGCTGGGCTTCGAGGTTGGCGATGCCGTAGCTGACGACGGAGACCGCCCGGTTGAGCCGCCGTCCGGCCCCGGCGAAGCTGCCGGCATCCACCACGGCGAGGAAGATGCTGAGTTGGTCGAAGCTGGGGGTCCCGACGCTGCTCATCATTCAACTTTCTTGAACATCTTGCGGCGTTTTATAGGGGTAAACCTGAAAGGAGACCAAGGCTATTGTCCTCTCAAGCGAAACACGGCGGCCGATGCGGCAAGGACCCATCGGTCGCACAATCAGGAGACGGACCATGATCGACCTGCGTCCCTTCGAGACCCTGGGTGGCGAGAACCATGGCTGGCTGGATGCCAAGCACCACTTCTCCTTCGCCAACTACTATGACCGCAAGCGGATGAACTGGGGCAACCTGCGCGTCTGGAACGACGACACCATCGCCCCCCACACCGGTTTCCCGACGCACCCGCACCGCGACATGGAGATCATCACCTATGTCCGCGAGGGCGCCATCACCCACCAGGACAATCTGGGCAACAAGGGCCGTACCGAGGCGGGCGACGTCCAGGTGATGTCCGCCGGCACCGGCATCGCACATTCCGAATACAATCTGGAGGACGTCACCACCCGCATCTTCCAGATCTGGATCATGCCGACGCGCAGCGGCGAGAAGCCGGGCTGGGGCAGCAAGCCCTTCCCCAAGGGCGACCGCAGCGGCCATTTCGTCACACTGGCGTCGGGCTATTCCGATGACGGCGACGCCCTGCCGATCCGCACCGACGCCCGTGTGCTGGGGGCGACGCTGAAGGCCGGCGAGACGGCGACTTACCCGCTCGGCAAGGACCGCCGCGCCTATCTGGTTCCGGCCAGCGGCGCCGTCGAGATCGACGGGGTGCGGGTGAATGCCCGCGACGGTGCGGCCATCGCCGATCTCGACACCCTGACGGTGACGGCGCTGGAGGACAGCGAAATCGTCATGGTGGATGCCGCCTGACGAGACCGATGCCGTGCCGGGGCTTTGCCGCCCCGGCACGGCGTCCTCTGCAAAGACAGGAGTTCGGAGCATGAAGGCCGGCCGGCTGGAAGCGTTCACCGATGGCGTGGTGGCGATTGCCATCACCATCATGGTGCTGGAGTTGAAAGTGCCGGAGGATGGCAGCCTCGCCGCCCTGGCGGAGCGCGTCCCCATCCTGCTGGCCTATGTGCTGTCCTTCATCAATGTCGGGCTCTACTGGAACAACCATCACCATCTGCTGCAAGCCACCACGCGCATCGACGGGCGGGTGCTGTGGGCCAACCTGTTCCTGCTGTTCTGGCTGTCGCTGGTCCCCTTCGTCATCCGCTGGCTCGATGCCAGCGACTTCTCGCCGGTGGCGACGGCATCCTACGGGGTCGTCCTCGGCATGGCGGCCATCGGCTACAGCCTGACCGAACGCGCGATCATCGCCTGCGGCGGACGCGAGTTGGTGGTGGCGCGGGCGGTCGGGTCCGATCGGAAGGGCAAGATCAGCCTGGGGCTGTATGCCCTGGCCATCCCGCTGGCCTTCGTCCTGCAATGGCTGTCCATCGCTCTCTACATCCTGGTGATCCTGCTGTGGCTGGTGCCGGACCGGCGGATCGAACGCATCGTGGAGGAGTGAGGGAAAACCGGCGACAATGCGGTTGTCATCGGCGGCCTGACGGCCGGTGCTGGCTGGCTCCCCCGACCCTGTGCTACAGCATGCCGAAACTGATGGGGACGCCGGCATGCCAACATTGACGGACTGGACGATTCGGCACGCGGTGACGCGGGTTCACGGGTGCGACCTTGCCGTGATCTGGCGGGGGCCGGAGATGTGGGCGTGGGTCGTCACCGTCGCCGGCGAGCAGGTCCGCTCCGGAACCGCGCGCACCATGGCCGGGGCCCAGGATGCCGCATTGCGTGCCGCGAAAGCCCATGCGGACGACGGCGGCCGCGTCCAGCTCCCGCTGTTCTGACGGCGTCGATGCCGCGCGCGGAAGGGGCCGGCCGCCTGCCTTCACGCCTGCCTTTACAAGGCCGCGGCCTTGGGGCGCCGCTTGCGGACCGGCTTTCCGGACTTCGCCTCGCCGTCGGCCAGCGTGGCGTCGGTGTTGCCGTCGCGGCGGTAATGCTCGTAGGACTTGTCGATGTGCTGCTTCATCAGCTTTTCGGCTTCGTCGGGCTTGCCGCTCTCGATGGTGGCGATGATCGCATCGTGCTCGTTGGCGGCGGCATGCATGCGGCCGTCCTTGTAGGTGGCGTGCTGGTGCGAGAAGCGGAGCACGTCCGGTCCCATCAGGGCGATCAATGAGCGGAGCAGGTTGTTGTTGGTCGCTTCGGCAACCTTCAGATGGAACAGCAGATCCTCTTCCAGCGTGTAGGCGTTGGCCTCCGCCTGCTCGCGCATGCGCTGCTGCGCCTTGCGGATTTCGGCGATCTGGGCGCCATGGGCGCGTTCGGTCGCCAGCCGGGCGGACAATGCCTCCAGCGCGCCGCGCACCTCGATCAGCATTTCCGGGCTGGTGTCGCCGGCATTCAGGATGTTGCTGATCAGGCCGATCAGCACATGCTCGCTGAGATTTTCCACCACCGTCCCGCTCTGCGGCGATGTGCGGACGATCCCGAAGAACTCCAGGCGGCGCAAGGCCTCCCGGACCGTGCCGCGGCTGACGTCGAAGCGCTCCGCCAGCACCCGTTCGGCCGGCAGCTTCTGGCCGGCCTTGATGATCCGGCGGGCGATCAGGTCGCTGATCTGCTCGATGATGATGTCGGGCGGGCGCCGGATTTGATCTTCTGAAAGTGGCGGGAGACGTCGAAATCAGGATCATCCATGCCGCTCTCCGATCACCGAACTGGTTCTCTGGTTTATGATCACTCCAGTTGTTTAGGCATCCTTGACGGCCGAGTAATCGCAGGCCCCGCCGGGCATTTCCACCCGGCGGGAGGGCGAGATCGGACGGATCAATAGACGGCCATGATACCGCCATCGACGAAGATCAGCTGTCCATTGACGAAATCGGAGGCCGGCGAGGCGAGGAACACCGCGGTGCCGACGAGGTCCGCCGGGTTGCCCCAGCGGCGGGCGGGCGTGCGCTTTTTCACCCAGCCGTCGAACTCCTCGTTCTCGATCAGCGGCTTGTTCATCTCGGTGACGATGTAGCCCGGACCGATGGCGTCGATCTGGACGTTGAACTCCGCCCATTCCGCGGTCATCGATTTGGTCAGCAGGCGGATGCCGCCCTTGGCGGCGGCATAGGGCGCCACGGTGACGCGGGCCTGCTCGCTGGTCAGCGAGCCGATGTTGATGATCTTGCCCGCCCGCCGCGCGACCATGCGGCGGCCCGCCTCGCGCCCGACGAGGAAGGCGCTGGTCAGGTTGGTGTCGATGACCTTGCGGAAGTCCGCCACCGGGAAATCGACCAGCGGGCTGCGGATTCGGATGCCGGCGTTGTTGACCAGGATATCGACGGAGATGCCCTGCTCGTCGAATTGGGCGAAGGCCTTCGCCACGGCGTCCTCGTCCGTCACGTCGAAGGCGGATTTATGGACGGTATAGCCCTTGTCGCGCGCCCTGGCGGCGGCATCGGCGAGGGTGTCGGGGTTGATGTCGCTGAGGATGATCGCGGCACCGGCCTCGGCCAGCCCTTCGGCGATGGCGTTGCCCAGCCCGCGGGCCGAGCCGGTGACGAGGGCGGTCTTCCCGCTCAGATCGAACATGGTCGTCATGGTGGTGGGTCTTCCGGTTAGAGGCTTGTGCGGCGGACGCGCAGATCGGGACGCTCGAAGACGGCCGGCAGCAGTTCGGTGCCGAGCCCCGGCCCTTCCATTGGCAGGACATGGCCGTCGACGATGCGGGGAACCTCGGTGACGAGTTCCGCGTACCAGCCGGTGTAGAAGGCCCGCACCGACTCCTGGATCAGCGTGTTCGGGTTCGACAGCGAGGAATGGACCGCGGCGACATAGGCGACCGGGCCGGTGCAGTCGTGCGGGGCGTAGGGGCGGTGGTAGGTGTCGGCGAGCGCCGCGATCTTGCGGCCCTCGGTCAGCCCGCCGGTCCACACCAGATCGGTCATCACCACGCCGATGGCGCCGGATTCCAGCATGTCCTTGTAGGGGAAACGCGATCCCAGCGTTTCCGAGGCGCAGATCGGCACGCTGGTCGAGGCGGCCAGCTCGGTCAGCGCATTGACCGAGTTCATGCGGATCGGATCCTCATACCAGGTGGGATCGTAGTCCTCCAGGACGCGGGCGATCCGCTTGATCGTCGGCAGGTTCCACAGGCAGTGGAATTCGACCATGATCTGCATGCGGTCGCCGACCGCCTTGCGGATTTTCTCGAACGGTTCGACGGCGCGCTTCATCTGCTCGGCGGTGATGAAACGGCCGTCGTTGGCGATGGCGGCAGGGTCGAACGGCCAGATTTTCATGCCGGTGATGCCCTGTTCCAGCAGGCTTTCCGCCAGCCGGCCGGCATCGCTCATGAAGCCGTTCAGATCCTCGTACGGCCCCTCGCTGGAGCCCAGGTTCCAAGTGTCGACCGGCTTGATCTTGTTGGAGCGCACATAGCCGTAGCCGGCGCAGGTGTTGTAGACCGGCACCCGGTCGTGGCAGAGCCCGCCCAGCATCTGGTGCACCGGCTGGCCGCAGACCTTGCCGAAAATGTCCCACAGCGCGAGGTCGATGGCCGACGCGGCGCGGTATTCGGCGCCGGTCGAGGACTGCGCCATCGGCAGGTTCACCAGTTCGCGGGCGTGGGCCTCGATGCGCAGCGGGTCCTTGCCGAGCAGGCGGCCGGCCAGCACGTCATGGATGTGCGCCTCGACCGCGCCGGCGCCGTAGAAGGTCTCGCCGAGGCCGATGATCCCGGCATCGGTGTGGACGCGGACCCAGACGACGTTGGAGAACTCGTCCGTCCTCAGTGTTTCCAGCTGCGTGATTTTCATGGAGCGCTCGCAAGGGAGGGGTGGGCTTGCGCCGTGCCGCGGCACGGCGCCACCGGATCAGAAGACGATCTGGACCTTCATGTTGCTGTTGCGGTCACGCGCCGCGGCGAACGCGTCGGCCGCCGCCTCGAACGGGAACTGCGCCGTGGCCAGCGGCGACAGGTCGACGCCGCCGGTGGTCAGGGCGGACACCGCCCAGGCGAATTCCTCGTGGAAGCGGAACGAGGTCTTGAACGTCACTTCCTTTGCCAGCAGCCGGTTCAGCGGGATCGGGGTGAGGCCGGGCGCCAGCATGCCGACCTGGACGACGGCGCCGCCGGGGCGGGTGCTGAGTACGCAGGTCTCCACCGCCCTGGCGCTGCCCGACGCTTCGAAGCAGACGTCGAAGCAGCCGCGGTCGGCCTGCCAGCGGTTGGGGGTTTCGCTGTCGGCCAGCACGTTGACGGTTTCATCGGCGCCGATCCGGGCGGCGATCTCCAGCGGCTTGTCGGACAGGTCGGTGATGGTGATGTGCTCCGCCCCCGCCCGGCGCGCGGCGACGGCGATCAGGCAGCCGATCGGCCCGGCGCCGGTGATCAGCACCCGCCGGCCGAGCAGGCTGCCGGCCTGCGCCACCGCATGGAGGGCGACGGCGAAGGGTTCGGCGAAGACCAGATTGGTGTGCTTCGTGTCGGCCGGCACCGGGAAGCACTGGAAGTCGCGCACCACCAGCGTTTCACGGAAGGCGCCCTGGACATGGGGGAAGCGCGAGGCGCTGCCGAAGAAGATCATGTTGGCGCAGAGATTTTCCCGGCCGCCCAGGCAGTGCGGGCAGGTCCGGCACGGCTTGCCGGGGTTGACGGCGACGCGGTCGCCGATCCTGGTCCGGGTGACGTCGGCGCCGACCTCGACGACATCGCCGCTGATCTCGTGGCCCAGGACCATCGGCTCCCGGACGTTGAAGTCGCCGACGCGGCCTTCGAAGAAATAATGGAGGTCCGAGCCGCAGATGCCGCCGGTGGCGATCCTGACGCGGACCTCTCCCGGCTTCAGCGCCGGTTCGTCGAGCGTTTCAAGGCGAAGGTCCTTTTGTCCATGCAGAACACAGCCGCGCATCTGGTCTCTCCTGAAAGGTAACGGCGCGCCGTCGCGCCTCGTGTCCGTGTGGTGTCCCGTGTGGGATGCGGTCCGATTGTCCGGCCCCGCGGACGCCCCGTGCCTTGCCGGGTCGCCCGGCAGCGGTGGCGGCGCGTATCCGGTAAAATGGACCAATATACGAATTGGTCTTCTGGTTTGATGATTATGCTGGTCGCGCGGACTTGTCAACACGGCGTGTTCGGACTTGGGGCTGGCGTCGTCGGAAAGGGGCAGCGGCGATTGCCGGCGTGCCGGGGGTATCAGGAAAAATTTAGCGTTCTATCAATGGGATGGGCGCGAGCGTCCAGGCGGAGATCCCTGTCGGGCCGGGGGCTCGGTCCATAAAGGGGCGGGAAGTCAAGGCGTTGCCCTGCGACCGTCGGTCGCACGTTGGCAAAACATTTTGTGCATCCAGCGTTATGCAGTTGACAGGCCCTCGTCCGGTGCACTATCCACTGGAATAGAAGACCAATGTACCAATTGCCCAATTTTCGGCGGCCGGTCCGGCAGGTGCCTTCGGGATTTGGGCGGCATGGGGTGCCTTGCGCCGCCGCCCGCGATAAGAAGCACGCAGCATCCGGCCGGAGCGTGAGCGGACCGGAGCAGGGCATCGGATCCGGTCGGGCAATCAATCCATTCCGCTGGCCTCAGCGCTCCGTCGCTGCGGAATCCGGCGGGAAAACCATCGAGGGGGAACCATGAGTGCTATGCCCAAGGGGAAATCGCAGGCCGGCGGGGGCGCCGCGCCGCCCGTGTCCCCCCTCCGCGTGGTCATTGCCGACGCCAACTTCCTGCCCCACCGCGCCTTGATGGAGGCGCAGCTTCCCGCGGGCACCGTCGTGTCCTGGCATCCCGCCTTCGACGAGGCGGCGGTCGCCGCCGACCTGCCGGGCGCCGACGTCTTCGTCGGTCCGCGCTTCACCGCCGCGATGGGGGCCGCCGCCGACAGCCTGCGGCTGGTCCATGTCGGCGGTGCCGGCTATGACGGCATCGACGGCAAGGCGCTGCCCGCTGGCGTGCTGTGCGCCAACACCTTCTGTCACGAATTCTCGATTGCCGAATATGTCGCGGCGACCAGCGTCGTCATGCGCCGCCAGCTTTTGCAGCAGGACCGCGAACTGCGCCGGGGGCACTGGGATTCCTCCGTCTACGAATTGCAGCGCTCTCAATTGGGGTCGCTGGCCGGTGCCACCGTCGGCATCGTCGGGTACGGCCATATCGGATCGCATGTCTGGAAGCTGATGCGGGCGTTCGGCGCCTCCGGCGTCGCCGTCACCTCACGGCCTGCCAGGGCCGAAGGGGAGGGGTTGAACTGGGTCGCCGGCACCGACGGTCTCGACCGCCTGCTCGCCGAGAGCGACATCGTCGTGCTGTGCCTGCCGCTGCTGCCGGAGACGCGCCACCTCATCGGCAAGGCCCAGCTTGCGGCGATGAAGCCCGATGCCCTGCTGGTCAATGTCAGCCGCGGTCCGCTGGTCGATCCCGAGGCGCTTTACGACGCGCTGAAGGAGCGCCGCATCGGCGGTGCCGTCATCGACGTGTGGTACCAGTACCCGAACGGCGGCGCCCATGCCCAGCCGGCGGCGCTGCCCTTCGACACGCTCGACAACATTCTGATGACGCCGCACATCTCCGGCGTCACCACCCAGACCTTCCAGGGCCGCGTGCGCGACGTCGCCGCGAACATCGCCCGGCTGGCGGCGGGAGAGCCGCTGCGCAATCCGGTCAGCCCCCGCTGAACGCCGGCTGACACCGTCGCGGGCCTGCCCGGCGGCAAGCCCGGACGGGTCCAACCGTTGGGCCATTCGCTGGCGCCGCACCGGCCGGCTTGTCCATCGCCGGCACCCTCACGATCGCGCCCCTCATCGCGCGGCCCCTCATCGCGCGGTTCCGGCCGCGCACGCTCATTGCTCCACCGCTGCGGTGGTTGATGAAGGAAGCAGGACATGTCTCAGATATCCAGCTCCATCGCGGAAACCGAACGGATCGCCCGGGCAGATGCCCCTGCCGACGCTCCTGCCGCCACTCCTGCCGACGCCAAGAATGTGCGCCGCGCCGCGCTGGCGGGGCTTATCGGCACGATGCTCGAGAATTACGATTTCGTGATCTACGGCACCGCGTCGGCCCTGATCTTCAGCAAGCTGTTCTTCCCGACGATCTCCCCGGCGGCCGGCATCATCGCCGCCTTCGGCGCCTATGCCATCGGTTTCCTCGCCCGGCCGCTCGGCGGCCTCTTCTTCTCGCATTACGGCGAGAAGTTCGGCCGCAAATGGGTGCTGGTCACCACCCTGTTCCTGATGGGCGGGGCGACCTTCGCCATCGGCTGCCTGCCGACCTACGAGACGGCGGGCGTCTGGGCGCCGCTGCTGCTGGTGCTCTGCCGCTTCTTCCAGGGCTTCGGCGCGGGCGCCGAGCAGTCGGGCGGCGCCACGCTGCTGACCGAAACGGCTCCGCTGGGCCAGCGCGGCCGGCTGTCGTCGCTGATCATGGTGGGCGCCGCCTTCGGCACCGCGCTGGGCGCCGTCGCCTGGATCGGCGCACAGCAGCTTCCCAATGAAGCGCTGATGAGCTGGGGCTGGCGCGCGATCTTCTGGAGCAGCATCGTCGTCACCATCGCCGCCTTCGTCATCCGGCTGAAGCTGTCCGAAAGCCCGGTTTTCCTCGAACTCAAGAAGAAGGTGGACGTCAAGAACCAGGCTCCGCTCCGCGTCGTCGCGAAGCATGGCAAGAAGAACGTCATCAAGGTCATCCTGATGAACTGGGGCGTATCCACCCAGTCCTACACCTATCAGGTCTTCATGATCTCCTACCTGATCAATGTGGTGGGGGTCGATACGCACTTCGTTCCGCCGGTCCAGCTTGCCGCCGCCATCGCCGCCTCCTTCGCCGCCTTCCTGACCGGCAGCCTGTCCGACCGTTTCGGACGCCGGCGGATGACGCTGGTGCTGACCGGGATCCTCGTCGTCACGCCGTTCCTGGTCTTCCCCGGCCTCAACACCGGCTTGCCGGTCCTGATCACCGCCATCATCGTGTTCGGCTACATGGTCGCCGCCCAGGGCGTGACCGGCGTGCACATGAGCTTCTTCCCGGAGATCTTCGGCAGCCGCTACCGCTATGCCGGCGTGACGCTGGGGCGGGAGTTCTCGTCGATCATCGGCGGCGGCATCGCCCCGCTGCTGTGCGCCTCGCTGCTCGCCTGGTACGGCAATTCCTGGGTTCCGGTCGCGATCTACATGGCCGTCACCATGCTGGTGTCGTTCCTGGCCACCTACTCGCTGCCCGAAACCCTCGACCGCGACCTGAACACGCCGACGGATGCCGAATGGGGCGAAGCCCGGTCTTCCGGCCGCACCTGACCCGTGCGACGGCCAGTGCGGGGGGCGCGATCCGGGATTGCGCCCCCCGCACCCGTGAAAAACTGCCCGCGAGAGAGAAAGTTGACAGCCATGACCACCGAGCATCGTTACAAGCCCCTCCGCGTCGTCGGCGCCTATGCCGCCCAGCCGGATGAGGCTCATGAGCGCAGGGCGTTTCTGGAGGAGGTTCTCTCTCTTCCCGGTGTCGACGGCCTGGAGATTTCCTGGGGCGCGCCCGGCTGGGAGCAGGATGCCCCGCTTCTGGCCGAGCTGCTCGGCAATCGAGGGGGGCGGGGAGGGCATGTGCTGACCCTGATCGGGGCTGCGGCGACGATGGCTGCCAAGGCTCCGTCCGTCGGCTTGGCCTCACCCGACCGCGATGGACGCGAGCGGGCGGTCCAACTGGTTGCGTCGGCCCGCGAGGCCGCCCTGGACTGCCTAGCGCGCGGGCAGCGCATCGTCGCCGTCGAGCTTCAGTCGTTTCCGACGCTGGCGCCGGCCGATGCCGGGCTGGGCGGCGAGGCGCTGGAGCGGTCGCTGTGCGAGATTTTGGCGTGGGACTGGGACGGCATCGCCGTCGTCCTCGAACATTGCGACGCCCGCACCGCGACCTTGCCTTGGCAGAAGGGCCTGCTTCCCCTCGGCATCGAGATCCAGGCCGTTGCGGCTGCCGCGGCAAAGTCGCCGACGCCCACGGGAATGGCGGTGAACTGGGGCCGCTCGGCCATAGAGGAGCGGGACGCGTCGGCGCCCGAACGGCATGTGCAGCGCCTGCGCTCCGCCGGCTTGCTGCGCGGCGTGATGTTTTCCGGCGCGACGGATCGCGATGGCGCCTACGGCATGGCCTGGAGCGACGTGCATCCGCCGCTCCGCGAGCAGATGCCCGATTTCGTCATGGACCGCTTCACGGTGGTGGCGACGCTCGACGCCGCCGGCAGCGGCCTGCTCTATGACGGCGTCAAGGTCGCGGTACGGCCGCCGCAAACCACCGTGAAGGACCGCATCGCCGCAATCCGCGGCACGCTCGCCGCACTCGATGGCACGTCGCCCTGACCACGTGTGAAGCGGAGAGAACACCGCGTTCGTTTTCGCAGGCCCTGACAGGGACGGCGGGTTGCGGTTTCCGCCTGTTCGGACAGGCTCGGGGGAGACGGGATGGTTTGCGAAGGGGCGGGCATGGCGCGGGTCTCCGATTACGGCATGGCACCACCCAGCCATGGCGCGGATCGGCGGGCGCTGCTTTGGCAGACTGAACGGCATTATCTTCTGTCGATGACGGAAAGCCCGGTGCTTTGTTCTGCCGAAAGAAAGCCACTCGGCCGTCGACAGGCGGGCGGTCCGTGTTAAGCTCCCCCGCCATGCCCGGCAGAATTATCTGCTGCCGTCGTTCCGCCCCCCGCCTTCGAACCGGATGGGTTCCCCATGAAGCTGGACCGCATCGACATCAAGATTTTGCATCAGCTCCAGAAGAACGGCCGGATCACCAACGTCGAGTTGGCCGAACTGGTAAATCTGTCGCCCAGCCCCTGCCTGATGCGGGTCAAGAAGCTCCAGGCGGAAGGCTACATCGAAGGCTACACGGCGCAGATCAATGTTAGCAAACTGGGGCAGACCCTGACCGTCTTCACCGAGGTGACGCTGAAGAACCACCGGCAGGTCGATTTCGCCCGCTTCCTGGCCGCCGTCAAGAAGATCGAACAGCTGCTGGAATGCCATCTGGTGTCCGGCGGCTACGACTACATGCTGAAGTTCGTCACCTCCGGCATCGGCGAATATCAGGAGATCATGGAAAAGCTGACCGACATGGACATCGGCATCGACAAATATTTCAGCTATGTCGTGCTGAAGTCGCCGATCGTGCGTGCCCACATGCCGCTGACGACGCTGTTCCAGATGTGATAGCGCGCGGGGGGCGGTGCAGCGGACGGATCGTCCGCCGCATCGCCCCGGCTTTCAACGCACGAACGCTGTGACTTAGGCGCCGAGCTTCGGCACCGTGTGGGTGTCGAGCGCCACGCAGATGTTCTTCGTCTCCATATAGAAGTCGAAGCTGTAGTCGCCGCCGTCACGGCCGATGCCGCTGGCCTTCATGCCGCCGAAGGGGGTAGGGAGGTGGCGGTTGTTCTCCGAATTGATCCACACCATGCCGGCATCGAGCTCCAGCGCCACGCGGTTGGCCCGGCTGACGTCGCGGGTCCAGACATAGCCGGCCAGCCCATAGGCGACGTCGTTGGCCACCGCGACCGCTTCCGCCTCGTCCTGGAAGGGAATGGCGGTCAGGACGGGCCCGAAGATTTCCTCCTGGGCGATGCGCATGCGGTTGTTCGCGCCGGTGAACAGCGTCGGACGGACATAGTTGCCGCCGCTGCCCGGCTTTCCGGCGCGGACGCCGCCGACCTTGACCGTCGCGCCGTCCTCCTGCGCGATGGTGCAATAGCTCAGAACCTTGTTCAGATGGCGCTCGTGCACCAGCGGGCCGACCTCGGTGGCGGGATCCAGCGGGTGGCCGACGCGGATGCGGGCGACACGCTCCGCCAGCCGGTCGACGAAGGCGTCATGGATGCCGCTCTGCACCAGCAGGCGCGAGGACGAGGTGCAGCGCTGGCCGTTCAGGCTGTAGATCATGAACACCACGGCGTCCAGCGCCCGGTCCAGATCGGCGTCGTCGAACACGATGACCGGGTTCTTGCCGCCCAGCTCGAAATGGACGCGCTTCAGCGTCGGGGCGCCCTGGGCCATGATGTGGCTTCCGGTGGTCGATTTACCGACGAAGGCCACCGCCTTGATCGCCGGATGCTCGGTCAGCAGCTTGCCGGCCTCCTCGCCCAGCCCGTTGACCAGATTGGCGACGCCGGCCGGCACGCCGGCTTCGGCCATGATCTCGGCCAGCAGCATGGCGGTCAGCGGGCTCCACTCCGCCGGCTTGTGGACCACCGTGCAGCCGGCGGCCAGCGCCGGGGCGATCTTCCAGGTCGACAGCATGAAGGGCGTATTCCAGGGCGTGATGACCGCCACCGGTCCCAGCGCCTGCCGGACGGTGAAATTCAGATGGTCCTTGGCCGGCAGCGACAGGCCGTTGGCGGCATCCGGCGCCCGGTCGGCAAAGAAGCGGAAATTCTCCGCCGCGCGTTCGGCGGCCTTGCTCATGAAACGGATCGGCTGGCCGCTGTCCAGGCTTTCCAGCACGGCGATCTCCTCCGCCCGCGCCAGGATGCCGTCGGCGACCCGGTGCAGGATGCGCTTGCGCTCGGTGCCCGGCAGGGCGGCCCAGGCGGGGAAGGCGCGCTGCGCCGCGGTCGCGGCGGCATCGACGTCGGCGGCGTTGCCGGCATGGACCCGGTTGATGATCCCGCTGTCGATGGGGGACAGATTGTCGAACAGCCGCTCCGACTGGCCGGGCACCTCCCGCCCGTCGATGAAATGGCCGAGCGGACGATCCCGGAACCGGGTCAGGAGCCGTTCCGCGGTTGCGAGATTTGTTTCGAAAGCGGATGCCATGGCGTTTCACTCCAGGTTTTGGTTGGCGCTTGTTGGGTGGTGCTATGCGGGGCCGGGATATGGCGGGCCGGGGGGTGCCGCGGGCGGCGCGCCCGGCGGAGAACTTGATTTGTTAATATTTAACATGTTATATAAATCGCGCTGCGGTGCTGTCAAGCGCTTTCCCTGCGCAGGGCCGCCGCGTTATGGTGCGGGAAACCTCCAGACATGCGTCTACTCTTTCCAGATGAGGCCGGAGCCTTGGGCAGACCTTCCAGAAAAGCCGCGGCGGCAGAACCCACAGGAGTAACCGGGCAGTCCGCTGGCGAGATGCGGGCCTTCCGCCGGTCCCTGCCGATGGCGCTGCTTAAGGCGCGCGAGGCGGTGATGGCGCGCTTCCGTCCGCTGCTGCACGAACATGACCTGACCGAACAGCAGTGGCGGGTGCTGCGCGCCCTGACCACGGCGGACGAGTTCCGTGCCGGCGAGTTGGCGCGGGTCAGCAGCATCAGCATGCCCAGCCTGTCACGCATCCTGCGCACGCTGGAAAAGCGCGGGCTGATCCAGCGCGGGATCGAGGACAAGGATTTGCGGGCGGCCCAGATCTCGATCACGCCGTCCGGCCGCGACATGATCGCGCTGATCGCCCCCCACAGCGAACGGCGCTATGCCGAAATCACCGAGGCCTTCGGCGCCGACCGGCTGGCGACGCTGTACGGGCTGCTCGACGAACTCGCCGATTGCCTGGGCGGTGCGGACGGCGGCGGCGAGGAGGAGTAGGGGGGCTACAGTCCCCCCATGCACAGATATTTGATCTCCACATAATCCTCGATGCCGTAGCGGGAGCCTTCACGGCCGTAGCCGGATTGCTTCACCCCGCCGAACGGCGCCACCGCGGTGGAGATCAGGCCGGTGTTGATGCCGACCATCCCGTATTCCAGCGCTTCGCCGACGCGCCAGACGCGGGCGTGGTCGCGGGTGAACAGATAGGCGGCGAGGCCGTAGTCGCTGTCGTTGGCGAGGCGCACGGCCTCGGCTTCATCGGTGAAGCGGATCAGGGGAGCGACCGGGCCGAAGATCTCCTCCACCGCCACCCGCATCGACGCAGTGACGCCGGTCAGCACCGTCGGCTCGAACCATGTGCCACCCAGCGCATGGCGCCGGCCGCCCACCGCCACGCTGGCGCCGGACCGGGTGGCGTCGGCCACCAGCTCCTCCACCTTCGCCAGGGCGGCGGCATCGATCAACGGCCCCTGCTGCACGCCGTCCTCGAGCCCGTTGCCGACCGTCATCGCGGCCACCGCCTCCGACAGCCGGGCGGCGAAGCGGTCATAGATGCCGTCCTGCACCAGGAAGCGGTTGGAACAGACGCAGGTCTGGCCGGCGTTCCGGTATTTGGAGGCCAGGGCACCGGCGACCGCCGCGTCGAGATCGGCGTCGTCGAAGACGATGAAGGGGGCGTTGCCGCCCAGTTCCATCGACAGCCGCTTGACCGTGCCGGCGCATTGCCCGATCAGCAGCCGGCCGACCTCGGTGGAGCCGGTGAAGGTCAGCTTGCGCACCGCCGGGCTGGCGGTCAGCACCGCGCCGATCTGCCGTGCCGGCCCGGTCACCACCGAAAAGACGCCGGGCGGGATGCCGGCGCGCTCGGCCAGTGCCGCCAGCGCCAGCGCCGACAGCGGCGTCTGTTCGGCTGGCTTGACGATCATCGTGCAGCCGGCCGCCAGTGCCGGCGCCGCCTTGCGGGTGATCATCGCCGCCGGGAAATTCCACGGCGTGATGGCGGCGCAAACGCCGACCGGCTCCTTCACCACGACGATGCGGCGGTCGGGCAGGGGGGACGGGATGACGTCGCCATAGAGGCGCTTCGCCTCCTCGGCGAACCATTCGACGTAGGAGGCGGCGTAATCGATCTCGCCACGTGCCTCGGCCAGCGGCTTGCCCTGCTCCCGCGTCATCAGCAGGGCGAGATCCTCGCGGTTCTCCAGGATCAGCTCGAACCAGCGGCGCAGCAGGGCGGCGCGGCGGCCGGCGGTTTCCGCCCGCCAAGCGGGGAAGGCGGCCTCGGCGGCGGCGATGGCGCGCGCGGTCTCCCCGGTGCCGCAGCGCGGGACATGGGCGATGGTGGCGCCGGTCGCCGGGTCGGTGACGGGGCTGCGCCCGCCGTCGTCGGCGTCGATCCAGGCGCCGGCCACGAAGCAGCGCTCGCGCAGCAGGGTGCTGTCGGTCAAATCGATCATGGATTTGTATCCTGCGGGGCTGGGGCGGTCAGTAGCCGCCGGGCGCCGGAGTGGCCGCCGTCGGAGAGGTCGTCGGCGAGGCAGATGGCTGGCGGAAGCGGGCGGCCAGGTCGGCGGCGGCGCGGGCGAACAGGGTGGTGTCCACCCCGACCCCGACGAACAGGGCGCCGGCCGCCAGATAGGCGCGGGCCAGCGTCTCGTCGGTCGCCAGCACGCCGGCGGCCTTGCCCGCCTTGCGGGTGCGGGCGATGCCGTTCTCGATGGCCGCGCGCACGGTCGGATGTCCCGGCTGGCCGCGCAGGCCGAGCGATGCCGACAGGTCGGCCGGGCCGAAGAAGACGCCGTCCACCCCCTCCACCGCGGCGATGGCGTCGAGATTGTCCAGGCCGCGGGCGGATTCCACCTGCACCAGCAGGCAGATCTCGCCGTCGGCCTCGTCCAGATAGCCGCCGATGCGGTTCCAGCGCGAGGCGCGGGCGAGCGCGCTGCCCACCCCGCGGATGCCGCCGGGCGGATAGCGGGTGGCGGCGACCAGCGCCGCCGCCTGCTCCGCCGTCTCCACCATCGGCACCAGCAGGGTCTGGGCGCCGAGGTCCAGCATCTGCTTGACGATCGCCGCGTCGCCGACCACCGGGCGGACGATGGGATGGCTGGGATAGGCGGCGATGGCCTGGAGCTGGGCCAGGATGCCGCGCAGGTCGTTCGGGGCATGCTCGCCGTCGATCAGCAGCCAGTCGAAGCCGGCCCCGGCCGCGATCTCCGCGCAGTAGGCGTCGGCCAGCCCGAGCCACAGGCCGAATTGCGGCTGTCCCGTCGCCAGCGCCCGCTTGAAGGTGTTTTCCGGGTTCTTCATCGATGCACTCCTTGGGATCTTTACACGAAGCGCAGCGCGATGGAGCCGAAGGGGCCGTAATCGGCATGGACCGTGTCGCCGGCCTTGACCGGCACCGGGCGGGTGAAGGAACCGGCGAGCACGACCTGCCCCGGCTCCAGCGCCACGCCATGCGGTGCGAAGCGGCGGGCGAGCCAGCAGATGCCGTTGGCCGGGTGGTTCAGCACGCCGGCCGCGACGCCGGTCTCCTCGATCACGCCGTTGCGGTAGAGCAGGGCGGCGGCCCAGCGCAGGTCGGTGTCCAGCGGCCGCATCGGCCGGCCGCCCATGACGATGCCGGCATTCGCCGCATTGTCGGAGATGGTGTCCATCACCTTGCGCGGGCGCTTGCTGTCGGGATCGACGCGATGGCAGCGGGCGTCGATGATCTCCAGCGCCGGAATGACATAGTCGGTGGCCGACATCACGTCGAACAGGGTGACGTTCGGACCCTCCAGCCGCGATTTCAGGATGAAGGCCAGCTCGACCTCCACCATCGGGGCGATGAAGCGGTCGATGGCGATGTCGCCGCCGTCGGGGAACAGCATGTCGTCGAGCAGGGTGCCGTAATCCGGCTCGTCGATCTGCGAGGATTGCTGCATCGCCCGGCTGGTCAGGCCGATCTTGTGGCCGATGACCTTGCGCCCCCCGGCGATCTTCGCCTCCACCCAGCAGCGCTGGATGGCATAGGCGTCCTCGATGGTGATGTCGGGGTGGTCGAGGGAAATCTGGCGGGTCTGGACGCGGGTCTTCTCCGCCTCGTGCAGGCGCGCGGCGGCGGCCCGGACGGCATCGGAACTGAGCATGGGGAATGCCTCGTCTCAAGCGGCCTTGTAGCGGCCGTGGATGTTGTTGTGCTTCCAGGTGCCGGCCTCGCTGAATTCCTGGATCTCCAGCGACAGGGCGAGGAAGCGGCTGGCGAAGAGCGCCGCGAAATGGTCCTTGACCATGGCGAACAGCGCGTCGCCGGTCTTCATCTTCTGCTCGGCGCTGCGGCCGGCGCCGATCTTCAGCGTCAGGTGGACGAAGGCGTCGTCGGCCGTGCCGTCCGCCACGCAGAAATCCTCCAGCCGGATGGCGCGGGAGCGGATGCCGCCGGTCGGAAAGACGCCGCCCTGGGCGATCAGCACGGCATTGGCCTTGCGCAGCAGCGCCGGGATGTCGGCTTGTTCGCCGAGGTTCCCGGTATATTCGACGGTCAGATGCGGCATGGTCGGCCCTCCCGCCTCAGACCGAGAAGACGGCGTTGATCTGGCCGGTGCCGGAGGAGGCGAAATAGGGCGTGACAATGTCGACGCTGCCCTCGTAGCGGTCCCAGCCCAGCGCGCCAAACAGCATGGCGGTGTCGTGCATGTAGCCCTCGCCCCAGCATTTCTCGGCATACATCGGCAGCATGGCGGTGAAGGTCGCCCACTCGCCGCGCTGCCACAGATCGACCACGCGCAAATCGACCTGCTCCAGGAAGGGGTCCCACATCTTGTGCAGATACTGCTCCGACACGCCGTTCTGGGCGAAGCGGTGGGACAGCAAGCCGCTGGCGAGGATGGCGACGGTGCCGTCATACTCCTCCTCGATGGCGCGGCGGACGGCGCGGCCCAGCGTGGCGCTGTCCTTCAGGTCGTGGACGGTGCAGAGCGAGGAGACCGACACCACCTTGAAGCGGCGGTCCTCGTTCATGTAGCGCATCGGCACCAGCGTGCCGTATTCCAGCGTCAGCGAGGTTTCCGAATGCGCCCGCGTGTTCACCCCGGCCGCCGTCGCCTTGCTGGCGAGCAGGTGGCCGAGCGCCGGATTGCCGTCATAGGCGTAGGGCAGGTTCTTGATGAAGTGCGGCAGCTCGTTGCTGGTGTAGACGCCCTCGAAATGGGCGGCGCAGTTGACGTGGTAGCCGGAATTGACCAGCCAGTGGGTGTCGAACACCACGATGGTGTCGACGCCGAGGTCGCGGCAACGCCGGCCGATCTCCCGGTGTCCGGCGATGGCGGCGTCGCGGCACCCCTTGTGCGGGCCGTCCAGCTCCGACAGGTACATGGACGGGACGTGGGTGATCTTGGCGGCGAGTGCGAGTTTGCCCATGCTTTCCTCCGGAATGCGGCCGGTTCGGCCCGGCTTGGCGATGGATGTCTGAAAAACCGTCAACCGGCGACGATGTGGTTGACGAGGCTGCCGATGCCCTCGATCTCGGTGGTGACGGTATCGCCCGGCACCACGTCCGCCAGTCCTTCCGGGGTTCCGGTCAGGATGACATCGCCCGGCGACAGGGTCATGATCGACGACAGGTAGGCGATCAGGTGCGTCACGTCGAAGATCATGTCGCGCGTGCTGCCCTCCTGCGTCACCCGGCCGTTGACCAGCGTGCGCAGCGGGAGGTTCATCGGATCGGGCACGTCCGCCGCGTCCACCAGCCAGGGGCCGAGCGGCGTGCAGCCGTCACGGTTCTTCACCCGCAGGTTCGGGCGGTAGTAGTTTTCCAGATAGTCGCGGATGGCATAGTCGTTGGCGACGCTGTAGCCGGCGACCACCTCATAGGCGCGGTCGCGCGGCACGTCGCGGGCGGTGCGGCCGATCACCACCGCCAGTTCGCATTCGTAATGCATGAAGGTGGCGTCGGCCGGGCGCCGGGTGCTGGCGCGATGGCCGGCGATGGTGTTCGGCCCCTTCAGGAAGACCAGAGGCGTTTCCGGCGCCTTGAAGGCCAGTTCCTTCGCGTGGTCGGCATAGTTGAGGCCGAGGGCGAAGACGGTGCGCGGCTCCACCGGCGGCAGCCAATCGACCGCTTCGGGAGCAATTAATCGGCCGTCGGACAGCCGCAACCGTCCCTGTTCCTCGACGGCCGCATGGACCGTGCCGTCCAGCAGGATGCGGGCGCGCTTCATGGCGTTTCTCCTTCCGCCGCGGCGTCTTCGATGACGATGTCCAGGGGGGCGAAGCCGTCGATCTCCAACCGGACGCGGTCGCCGGCCCCGGCCTGCGGCCCGCTCAGCGCGATGCCCAGATGCAGGATGTCGCCGGCCCGCAGGGTCATGAAGCCGGTGACCTCGGCCAGCAGCCGGGCCGGCGGGCGGACCAGATCGGACAGGCTGCGCTCCGCCACCACGGTGCCGTTGACCAGCGTGCGCAGGGTCAGCGCCTCCAGCCCCGCCACCGCCGCATAGGGCAGCGTCTCGCCCATCGGGCAGGAGCCGTCGAAGCAGCGTTCGCGCACCGGCGGCCGGTAAAACGACGGGTTGGGCAGGCTGACGTCGAGGATCGGGCGCAGCCCGGCGACCGCGTCCATCGCCGTGGCCTCGTCCAGGGCGGTGGCGTCGCGGCCGATGACGAGGCCCAGCGTCGCCACCAGCTCCACCCGCTCCGCCCCGCGCGGCAGCCGAACCGAGGCGCCGGTGCCGGCATGGGTGTTGTAGGGCTTGATGTAGAGGATCGGCGCCTTCGGCGGCGCGCCATAGGGCGGCTGCGACAGGGCCGGGCCGAGGCGGTCCAGGGTGGGACGGTCGTTCAGGATCACGCCGTAGACCATTCCCTGGGCCATTCCCTGAGGGGAAACGGTTTGCATGGTGTCAGCCTCCGAAGGCATGGACGAGCCACAGGCAGATGCCCGGCACGAAGACGATCAGCAGGATGCGCAGCAGGTCGGATGCCAGGAAGGGCATGACGCCCCAGGCGGTTTCGCGCATCGGCACGCCGCGCGCCAGCCGGTTGATGACGTAGAGGTTCATGCCGACCGGCGGATGGACGAGGCCGATCTCCACCACCATCAGGGCCAGGATGCCGAACCAGACCGACTTGTCGGTGGCGTCCATGCCGAAGAAGTCGAGGCCCATCACCACCGGGTAGAAGATCGGGATGGTCAGCAGGATCATCGCCAGCAAGTCCATCACGCATCCCAGCAGGATGTAGATGCCGATGATGCTGAACAGGACCAGCAGCGGCGGCATGCCGCTGTCGCGCACCCAGGCGGCCAGCTCCACCGGCATCTGCGAAACCGCCAGCGCCGAGTTCAGCAGGTCGGCGCCGATCAGCACGACGAAGATCATGGCGGTCGCCTGGGCGGTGCCGTAGATGCTGGCAACCAGCTGCGGCCAGCGCATGCCGCCCGAGGCGAAGGCGATCAGGCCGCAGGCGGCGGCGCCGATGGAGGCGGCCTCCGTCGGGTTGGCCCAGCCGTCATAGATGCCGACGATCACCACTAGGAAGACCAGCAGCACCGGCAGCACGCCGAGCTGGGCGCGCAGCCGCTCCGACCAGGGCAACGGGGCGCTGGCCGGGCCGGCGGCCGGGTTGCGCCGCACGATCAGCGCGATCACCGCGACATAGCCGAGGGCTGCGATGACGCCGGGGATCACCGCGGCGACGAACAGCTTGCCGATGGATTCCTGCGTCAGCACCGCATAGACGACCAGCGGCACCGACGGCGGGATCAGGATGCCCAGCGTCCCGCTGGCCGCCAGAGTTCCTGTCGCCAGCCGCCCGGAATAGCCGCGCGCCTGCAATTCCGGCAGCGCCACCTGGCCCATGGTGGCCGCGGTCGCCAGCGACGATCCGCAGATGGCGCCGAAGGCGGCACAGGCGGCGGTGGAGGCCATCGCCAGACCGCCGCGCCAATGGCCGATCAGGGCGCCGGCGGCGCGGAACAGCGCCTTCGACAGCCCGCCATGGGTGGCGAACTGGCCCATCAGCAGGAACAGCGGGATGACCGACAGGTCGTAGTTCGACAGCCGGGCGAAGGCGAGGTTGTTGAGGGTGAACAGCAGGGCGGCGGTCTGGCCGTCGTTGATGGTCAGATAGATGGCGCCGCCGGCGATGAACATCGCCACGCCGATATGGACGCGCAGCGCCAGCATGCCCATCAGCCCGGCGAAGCCGGCAAGTCCGATCGCGGTCCCGCTCATCGTGCCACCTCCGCCGTGCCGGCCGTCTGTCGTTCGTTGGATGTCAGGTCGCGCCAGCCGCGGGTCAGCGCACACAGCGCCGTCAGGGCGAGGCTGGGCAGCATGGCGAGCATCGGCATCCAGACCGGCAGGCCCAGAAGCGGCGTCACCTCTCCCGCCTCGCGGATGTCGATCACCTGGAGACCGGTGCGCCAGACCAGCAGCAGGGCCAGCGCGCCGAGCAGCAGGTCGGCCACCGCGTCGAGCAGACGGCGCATCCAGGCCGGGGCGGTTTCGGTGAAGAAATCGACGCGCAGATTCTCGCCCAGGATGGTGCAGAGCGGCAGGAAGGCGCAGGCGGCCACGGCGGTGCCGACCTGCATCAGCTCCACGTCGCCGGTGATCGGCAGGTTGGCCAGCTTGCGCCCGAAGATGGACAGCAGCGACATGCCGATCAGCGCCATGAAGATGCCGCCGCCGGCCAGGGCGAAGCCTTTCGCCGCAAGCAGCAGGGCACGCTCGCCCGCGCTCCTTGGCCGGAAGTCCGGGCTTCCGATGGGTTCATGCATGATGAAGGGTCTCCGCGAGGGGGATCAGCGGGCGGCGAGCGCGCGGGCGTCGGCCACCAGGGCGGTGCCGTCGATGCCGCGCTTGGCGATGTCCTGGCGCCATTCGGCTTCGACCGGCGCCGCGGCGGCGCGCATCGCCTCGTAATCCGCGGGATCCTGGTTCTGGATGGTGCCGCCGTCCTTGGCGACCAGGGTGCGGGTGTCGGCGGTCACACGGTCCCAGACCTGCCCGAAGCTCTCGACCAGCGCCGGGCCGCTGTTGCGGTCGATCGCCACCTTCAGGTCGGCCGGCAGCGACTGGTAGCGCTCCTTGTTCATCAGCAGCGTCAGGACCGTGGTGGAGTAGTAGGGCTGGCCGGCCGGCGGCTGGGTGTGGAACTTCGTCACTTCCTGCAGCTTGGTCGGCGTCACCACCTCCCACGCGCCCATGGCGCCATCGACGATCCCCTTGGAGATCGCTTCGGTCACCTGGGCCGGCGGCATGTTGACGGGGGTGGCACCCAGCGCGGTCAGCAGCTTGGAGACCATGCGGGTGGAGGCGCGCAGCTTCTGCCCCTTCAGGCTGTCCACCGCGGCGATGGGCTTGCCGGCGGTGTGGAAGGCGACGCCACCATCGACATGGACGGCCAGCACCTTGTAGGCGGCGAACTCCTCCACCGCGTGGCGCTGGTAGAAGTCCCAGGCCGCCCGGCTGCCCGACAGCCCGTCGCGCACGACGAAGGGCAGCTCCATCGTCTCGATGACCGGGAAGCGGCCGGCCGAATAGCCGGGGGCGGTCCAGACGATGTCGGCGACGCCGTTCTTCGCCAGATCGACCAGCTGCGCCGGCGTGCCGCCGAGCTGCATCGCCGGATAGAACTGGCAGGTGATGCGTCCGCCCGACTGTTCGCCCAGGGTCTTGCACCAGGGCTCCATCACCTGCTTCTGCGCCGGGGCGCCCGGCGGCAGGAAATGCGTGATCTTCAGCGAGACGCCGTCCGCGGCGGCGGCAGGGTTGGAGACGGCAAGCGGCAGCAGCGTGGCCAGGGCGAGTGCCGCCGGCCGGATCGTTTTCAGCATGGGGTTTCCTCCACCGATGCGCGGGGGACTGAGCGGACCGAAGGGTCCGCCCGTCCTCTTGTCGGCGCGTTGTTCATTGATGGTGTGTGATGCTGTTAACGAGTTAAACATTAACATGTTAAACAGTCAAGCGCGTTGTGCGTGGCTTGGGCGCGCCGCCGTCTTGGAAGGTCAGTCCATTGCCGGGTAAAGGCCGCGGGTGCCCGCCATCAGCCGGGTCAGGCCGAGAAGGGCGTCGAGGTTGGGGGTCGGCTGTCCCAGCCGCCCGGCGATCTCCTTCACCGCCCCCAGCAGCGCGTCGATCTCCAGCGGCTTGCCGGCTTCGGCATCTTGGAGCATCGACGTCTTGAAGGCGCCGAGCCGGCGGGTCACCGCGTTGCGGTCCTCGCCGCTCTGCTCGATGGGGCAACCGATGAGGCGGCCCAGCTCGGCGGCCTCCGCCATCACCGACAGGCAGAAGCCGCCGACCAGCGGATCGTCGAGAATCCGGTCGCAGGTGGCGCCGGTCAGCGCCGACACCGAATTCATCGTCATGTTGCCCCACAGCTTGTACCAGATCTCGGTCTGGATCCGCGGGGAGGACAGGATCTCGAACCCCGCCGCGGTCAGGCAATCCGCCAGCCTGCCGAGGCGGGCCGACAGGCTGCCGTCCGGTTCGCCGACGATCAGCCGGTTGCCGAAGCCGTGGCGCACCAGACCCGGCTCGGCAACCGAGCAGGTGGCATGGACGACGCAGCCGATGACCGCCTCATCCGGGATGGCGGCGGCGATCCGCCGGCCGGGATCGACGCTGTCCAGCGGCATCCCGGCGAGCGGTCCGCCGAAGCGGTGGAAGAACCACCAGGGCACGCCGTTCATCGCCGGCAGAACCATGGTCTGCGGCCCGATCAGGGGCGTCAGCGACGGGGCGAGGCCGGGCAGCGACTGCCCTTTCACGGCGATGACGACGAGTTCCTGCGGCCCCAGCGCCGTCAGGTCATCGGAAACCCGGACGGACCCCGTGACCTCCCCGTCCGCGGTGGCAAGCCTCCAGGGACCGGCGTGGAGCGCGTCGGCGGTGGCGCCGCGTGCCAGGACCGACACGTCGCAGCCGGCCTGGGCCAGACGGATGCCGATGAGGCCGCCGATGGCGCCGGCCCCGATGATGCAGGTCTTCATCGACGTCCTGTCTCCACAGTCTATAAGGATGATCAGCGCCGCCGCAGCGTTTCCGACGGCGTCTCGCCATAGCGGCGGCGGTAGTCGCCGGCGAAGCGTCCGAAATTGCCGAAGCCCCAGCGCAGGGCGATGTCGGCCACGCCTCCGGTCCCGGTTCCTTGCAGCAGATCGTTCCGCGCGGCGGCCATGCGGATGTCCCGCAACTGCTGCATGGGGGATTGGTCGCGGAAATTGCGGAAGCCGGCGGTCAGGGTCCGGATGCTGACGCCGGCCGCCTCCGCGATCTCCGCCAGGGTCAGCGGCTCCCCGGCATTGGCGCGCATGAACTCCTCGGCCGCCCGGACATGGCGCGGGGCGGGGGTGGCCGGCGTGCCCGCCATCTGTTCCGCTCCGCTGTGCTCATGCCCGGTCAGCAGCATCAGCATCGCGGTCTCCTCCAGCTGTCTCCGCAGAAGGTCGGGCAGGGCCGGGGCCAGAGCCGTATCGGGGCCGGCGGAGGGTGCGGTGCAGGACAGCACCATCCGCATCACCGACTGCCAGCGGGCATGCATGGCGGTTTCCGGCCGGATGCAGGGCGCGAACTCCAGCGGGCGGGCGGGGGCCTTGCCGGTCAGCCGCTCATACAGCCCGTCCAGCGCTGCGATCCCGAGGCGGAGATGCAGCCGCTCGCTGTCGGCGCTGAAGCGCTTCCTCACCGGCGACCTCGCGGAATCGACGACCATCAATCCCGGTCCGCCGCTGAAGCTCTGCCCCTGCGTGTCGATCTCGGACCAGCCGCTGACCTGCGTCGTCACCAGGATGAAGCGGCCGGTCGGCACCTGCGACAGTTCCACCCCGGTGTTGAAGCGCAGCAGGGCCATGCTCCCCGACCAGCCGACCCGCAGCCGCATGCGGAAATCGCGCGGCGGCCCGATCACCCGCATCCGGTGCGGGGTGTAGTTGCGGAACAGACGCTCCGAGGCGCAGTCGGGGTCGCTGGTGACCCAGTCCCCCGTCTGGTCGCCGGCCTGGGAGGCCAGGGCCCGTTCCGCCTCCAGCCCCAGCAGCCGGGCATCGGTGGCCGACCGGCTCGTTTCGTCCAGACCGCATCCGTTCATTGTTCGCAAGCCCCTTTGTGGAGTACGCGAACGATAAAGCGATTAACATGTTAATTAGTCAAGTATCTTGGAATGGGGCCTTTGACGTCGTCCCGTCACGACCGATAGGACGGGTCGATGCGGTCGATGATGCGGGTGAGCGCTGCGAAGGCGTCCTCGCCGGCCCCGTATTTCGGATTGAAATTCAGGCTGTCGGCAACGCATTTCTCCAGCACCGCCACCGGGATCTGCCGCGCCCGGCCCATCGAATGGGTGGCCAACTGGATCTCGCAGGCACGGTTGACCAGCCACATCAGCGAGAAGGCCTGGGCCAGCGTGGATCCCACCACCACCGGGCCATGGTTGCGCAGCAGCAGGACCGGCTTGTCCCCGGCGCTGGCCAGGATGCGCCGTCCTTCGTCGAGATGGACGGTGATCCCCTCGAAATCATGGTAGGCGATCTTGCCGTAGAGCTGGGCGGCGTAGAAGTTGGTGAAGGCCAGCCCGTCCTCCAGGCAGCAGACCGCCTGCGTCTGGGTGGTGTGGACATGCATCACGCAATGGGCGTCCGGCAGGGTCGCATGGATGGCGCCGTGGAAGGTGAAGCCGGCCGGATTGATCGGCCAGTCCGAATGGCCGACGATGTTGCCCTCCACATCGACCTTCACGAGGTTGGAGGCGCGGACCTCCGAATAATGCAGGCCGAACGGGTTGATGAGGAAATGGCCGGGCTCATCCGGAACCCGGAGCGAGATGTGGTTGTAGATCAGCTCCGACCAGCCGAGATGGTCGAAGATGCGGTAGGCCGCGGCCAGCTTGACGCGGGCCTGCCATTCGGCCGGGCTGAAACGGGCGGGCTGTTCGAAATAGCGGGGGGCTGTGCTCATGTCCGGTCTCGCTGGTCCTGATGGGTGGTGCGCCGAAATCGGCAGGGCCGTCAGTGGGATGGTCAGTTTGGCCGCGGGGCCAGCTGACGGGCCGCGGCGGCGAGGGGGGCGGCGTCGATGCCCTTGGCCGACGCCTGGGCGATCCATTCGGCGGTGACCGGCTCCAGCTTCTTCAGCACCTCGTCATAGGCGCTGCCCGACAGCACGGTGACCGCCTGCCCCTGTGCCTTCACCCGGTCGCGCGTCGCGGTGATGGTGGCGTCCCAGGCCCGCCCGAAACGCTCGACGAGGACCATGCCGCTGTTCTTCTCAAGGATCGCCTTGAGGTCCGCGGGCATGGCGTCGAAGCTCTTCCTGTTCATCAGCAGGGCCAGGACGGTGGCGCCCAGGACGGGCTCGTCGGGCGAGGTTTCCAGATGGAAGCGGGTGACCTCGTCCAGCTTGGTCGGGCCGACGACCTCCCAAACCGCGGACGCGCCGTCGACCACACCCTTGGAGATCGCCTCGGTCATCTGGGCGGGCGGCATGGCGACGGGGGTGGCGCCAAGCTCCGTCAGGGTGCGGGCGATGGTGCGGTTCGGCGCGCGCAGCTTCAACCCGGCGAAATCGGCCGCCTTGGCGACCTGCTTGTTCGCGGTGTGAATGGTCATGCCGCCGTCGCCATGCAGGGCGAGCAGCTTGTAGGCGGTGTATTCGTCCTGGAGATGCGCCTGATAGAAGGTCCAGATCGCCCGCCCGCCCGCGAGGCCGCCGACCGGCAGCATGCCCGGAAGCTCCAGCACCTCGGTCTTGGGGAAGCGGCCGGTGGAATAGCCGGGGGCCGTCCACACGATGTCGGCCACGCCGTTGCGCGCCAGATCGACCAGCTGGGCCGCCGTGCCGCCCAGTTGCAGCGCGGGATAGAACTGGCAGCGGATGCGGCCGCCGAACTCCCGGCCGAGATCGTCGCACCACGGCTCGAGAACCTGCCTTTGCACCTGCGCCACGCCGGGCAGGAAATGCGCGATCTTCAGCGTCACGGTTTCGGCCGCATGGGTGCCGACCGACGCCATCAGTCCTGTTGCAAGTACGATTGCCGACGTGAGCGTGCGCAGAGTGCTCATCCCTAGACCTCCCGTTGACTTGGCTTTTCTGTCCGCCGGCGGTGTTCGCGGCGGTGTTCTCCAAGGGTAGGCGGGGCTGGCGTCCTGCTCTATCCGCGCCGGGCAGGCGCTGTCCGGAACGGGCGGAAGTTTTGCGATGGAACCGTGCGCGGCTGGCCCATGCTGCGGCGCCATTTCCGCTTTGGATTTCCCCTTTGGACGGTGCAAGGCGCTCTATTGCGGTTCCAGGCGGTTCCCGCCGCGGGCGGTGCCCGGTTCGATCCCGGGGATCTGCGCGATCCGCTCGGCAAGGAAATCGACCAGCAGCCGGACGCGCGCGATGCCCGCACGTTCCGGCACGATCAGCATGCTGAGCGGCACCGGGGGCGGTTCATAATCCGGTAGCACCCGCGCAAGCCGTCCGGCCGCGAGAAGGTCCTCGACCAGCCAGAGATGGGCGGGAGCGATGCCGCGTCCGGCCGCGAGCGCCTCGCGCACGGCAAGCCCATGATCCATCTGCAGCCGTCCGCCGAAGGGCAGTGCGTGGCGCTCCCCCCGCCCTTCGAGGATGAGGAGGTCGCTTCCGGCGATGTTCGACATCCGGATGCCTTCGTGCGTGCCCGAATCCCGCGGATGCGCCGGGACCCCGCTCCTTGCGAGATACTGTGGCGCCGCCACGAGCAGGCGCCTCGATTGGCCCAACGGCTTCAGCTTCAAGGAGCTGTCGGTGAGCGGTCCGAGACGAAGCGCAATGTCGATGCCGTCGCGGACGAGATCGATGCGCTCGTCGCTGAGGCTGAGATCGATGGCGATGTCCGGATACAGATCCTGGAACGCGAAGATCAGACGGCTGACATGCAGGACACCGAGCGCGGCCGTACAGGAGATGCGGATCGTGCCGGCCGGTGCGCCGCGGGTGCTGCGCGCCTCCTCGCTCGCCAGATCGACCAGCCGCAGGATCTGCACGCACTGTGCGTGGAACCGGCCGCCCTCGTCCGTCACCGTCACCCGCCGCGTCGTCCGGCTCAGCAGCGGCACGCCGACGGCCGTCTCCAGTTCCCGCAGATGGCGCGTCACCGTCGACTGGCCGACGCCCAGTTCAAGGGCGACCGCCGACAGGCTTCCCCGTTCGGCCACGCGGACGAAGGTGCGCATACGTTCGAGCGTGACGTCCAATTTATCTGTTTTCCGGCATAATCATATCCATTCCCACCATATACCGGATCGCCGCTCTCCATGATACCTGCTCACCGGTTGCATCACTCAGCCGGAGCCGGCCATGAAAATCCTCATTGTCTTCGCCCACCCCGAACCGCGTTCGCTCAGTGCGTCGCTGCGCGACGTCGCCATCCAGGACCTGGAAGCACAGGGCCATGAGGTGCAGCTGTCCAACCTGTACGACATGGGTTGGAAATCGGAGATCGACCGGGACGACTTCCCGACGCTGCCGGCCGGGGACCGGCTGAAGGTACCCGCCTCGTCCCGCGGCGCCTTCGATGCCGCGGCGCTGACCGCGGATGTCGGGGCCGAGATCGGGAAGCTGCGCTGGGCGGACACGCTGATCCTTCAGTTTCCGCTCTGGTGGTTCTCGATGCCGGCGATCCTCAAGGGCTGGGTCGACCGGGTCTATGCCAACGGCTTCGCCTATGGCGTCGGCGAGCACAGCGACCGGCGCTGGGGCGACCGCTATGGCGAAGGGGCCCTGGCCGGCAAGCGCGCCATGCTGATCGTAACCGCGGGCGGTTGGGAGGAGCATTATGCGCCGCGTGGGATCAACGGGCCGATGGACGATCTGCTGTTCCCGATCAACCACGGCATCCTCCACTATCCGGGCTACGAGGTGCTTCCGCCATTCGTGGTCTACCGTGCCGACCGCCTGGACGAGGCCGGCTTCGAACTGGTCGCGGAGCGGCTGCGCGGGCGGATGCGGACGCTCGCGACGACGACGCCACTCCCCTTCCGGCGTCAGAACGGTGGCGATTATCTGATCCCGGCCATGCAGCTCCGACCGGGTCTCGAGGAGCCGGGCACTGCCGGCTTCGCGCTCCACCTTTCGCGCGGCGGCGCGGACAAGATCGATTGAGGCAAGGGCGCAAGGCTGTCACGGGCGGCGCGGGTTTCGCGATACCCCGAATTTCTCGGGCCTACCTCCACGAGGGTGTGGTTTGTCCGGCACGCCCGCAACTACGCTGGAGAAGCACCGATGCCGGCGCCCACCTGCGGCCGGATTGCCCCGGATCCGAACCTGTTCCTTGTCCATCCGGCCGATGGCGCCTTGTTCCAGTCGACGCCCCAAGAACACGGGCCCAGAACCCGTGCGACGACCAAAAGAGCGATGCAATGGGAGGAATGATGAAGACCGGTCTGAACACCGCGCTTTTTCTGGCGGTTGCATGCCTGACGATGCCCGCCGGGGCCCAGGACTATCCGCAGCCGCCCGGCAACCTCGAGAAGTTGCAGCAATTCAAGACCACCGGCGACGTGACCGAAATTCCGGTCGTTCCGCAATCCGGTCCGAAGGCGGCGGCGATCGCCAAGACCCTGTCGCGGATCAAGCTGCCGCAGGGCTTCAAGATCGCGCTCTATGCCATCGTGCCCGACGCCCGCCACATGGCCGTCGGGCCGCAGGGCGTGGCTGTCTTCGTCGGGACGCGCAAGACCAAGGTCTATGCGGTCACCGATCGGGACAAGGACCGCGTCGCCGACGAAGTGAAGGTCTTCGCGCCGACGATCAATTTCTCGGTGCCGAACGGGGTCTGCTTCTCGAAGGACGGATTCCTGTTCGTCGTGGAGCAGAACCGGGTGCTCACCTTTCCCGCCGCCGAGTTCTTCTATGAGGGCGCCGACGTCGCCGCCTTCCAGGTGGCCAAGGGTGGCGAACTCATTCCGAAGGAGGAGGAAAGCTACAACCACACCGCCCGCGTGTGCCGGGTGGGTCCGGACGACAAGCTCTACATCGCGCTCGGGCAGCCCTTCAACGTGCCGGCATCCGACAAGCTCGACCTCTACAAAAAATGGGGGATCGGCGGCATCGTCCGCATGGACCGCGACGGAAAGAACCGCGAAGTCTATGCCTGGGGGGTGCGCAATTCCGTCGGCATGGACTTCAACCCCAAGGACAAGGCGCTCTGGTTCACGGACAACCAGGTGGACGGCATGGGCGACGATGTCCCGCCGGGCGAGTTGAACCGGGCGGAAAAGTCGGGCCTCAACTTCGGCTTCCCTTATTATGGCGGCGGCAAGATCCGCACCGTCGAATACAAGGATCAGCAGGCACCGGCAGACGCGGTGTCGCCGCAGGTCGAATACGACGCGCATGCGGCCGATCTCGGCATGACCTTCTACAGCGGCAGCCAGTTCCCGGCGAAGTACCGCGGCGGCATCTTCGCCGCCGAGCACGGGTCGTGGAACCGCACCAAGCCCATCGGGGCGCGGATCATGTTCACCTCGCTCAAGCCGGACGGCACCGCGGACAAGACCGAGGTCTTCGCCGAAGGCTGGCTCACCTCGGACGGCGAATATCTCGGGCGGCCGGTCGATGTGGCGGTGCTGGCCGACGGCTTGCTGCTGGTGTCGGACGATTTCGCAGGAGCCGTCTACCGGATCTCCTATGGACAGTGAGGGGCGATGCGGTCGGGCGGGAGGATGAGGATGCGATACCGGTGGAGCGTGCCGATCCTGCTGGGACTGGCCGTCTGTGCGGCCGGCGCCCATGCCGGGGATCCTGGGGCGGGAAGAAAGAAGGCCATCCAGTGCCAGACCTGCCACGGGTTGGACGGGCTCTCCAGGATTCCGGAAGCGCCCAATCTGGCCGGGCAACCGGAAATCTACCTCCGGAAGGCGCTCAGCGATTACAAGACGGGGGCCCGCAGGAACGAGATGATGTCGGTGGTCGCCCCGTCGTTGAGCGAGGCGGACATCGACGATCTCGCATCCTATTTCAGCTCCATCCGGATCGAGGTGACGCCGCCGTAACGCCGCAGGTGCCGGTGGAGCCCTTCCAGGATCAGGGCGACCGGTCGATGACCCCGCTCAGGTGAATGGCGAGTTCGACCGAGAAGCGGCGATCCGGGCTTTCGACATCGATGCCGAACAGCTCTTCGATGCGTGTCAGCCGATAGCGCAGGGTGGTGACGTGCACGCCGAGCTGATCGGAGCAGGCCTTGGTGCGGCACCCCGTCTTCAGATAGGCGGACAGCGTCTCCAGATAGGGCGTCCCGTGCTGGCGGTCGTACTCGATGAGGGCGCCGATGCTGTCGGCGACATAGCCGCGCACCTCGTGGGTGTTGGCGGCGGCCAGCAGCATGGGCAATGGGCCGAACTGCCGGGCATCGAGGACGCCGGGGCGGCCGAACTCTTCGGCGATCCGGATCATCCGCCAGGACCGGTCCCACGCCTCCGCATAGTCCGGCGGGGCCATGCAGCGGCTCGTCAGCACGACGAACGGCTCGGCACGCAGGATGTCGGCGACGGACCGCGCGATCTGCGCCATCAGCCGCTTGACCGGTCCGTGGCTCCGCTCGTCGACGGCGGGAATGAGGCAGACCAGCCCGGCCGGAACGGTGACGAGCGTGCCGGCGATCCCGTGCAGCGACAGAAGCCGCTGGACCGGGAGCTGGAGGTCGGCCGCCGCGCTCACCGCCCGCGGACTGCGGCCGGGCAGTCCGACCAGGATCATCTGGGCCGGCAGATCGAGGTTGAGGCCGAGCCGCAGCGCGCGCTGCCCGATGTCCAGCGGATCCCGCCACCGCCGCTCCACCAGCTCCAGGAACAGCTCGGTCACTGTCCGGTTCTCGTAGCGGAAGCGGATGACGTTGCGCAGCATCTGGATGCCGAGGGCGTGCTTGATGCCGTCGAGCAGGAGCTGATCGGCCTGGCCGTAAGGCTGCGGTCCCGGAAAGATCATCAGCACGCCGACCACCTCGCCGTCGGCGGTCAGCGGGTCGATGCGCGGCGCCGTGCGGATGCGCTTGCCGTTGACCTCCCAGAACAGGGTCGCCCCGGTGGCGGTGGGCCCGGTGGCAACGGGATGGTCGATGGCATCGCGCGCCGCCTTCATGATCGAGGGGCCGAGGTCGGCCGCAACCGCCGCCTGCCAGTCGGCGTCGCCGATGTCGCTGCCGCAGGGCGCCCGGTCGGCGGTGACGAGGTTGGCGGTGAAGTCGACGATGACGATGGAGTAGGGCAGCAGGTCGCGGATGCGGGGCAGCAGGGTGGCCATCGCCCCGTCCTCCAGCGCCTGGCGCAGCAGCGAGGTGTTCACTTCCAGCGCCCGTTGCAGGCGTTCGGCGGCCAGGGTCTCGGCACGCAGCCGGTGCTGGCGTTCCACCGCGATCTCGCCTAGCTGGACGATCATGCCGATGAAGGCCAAATCCTCCTCGCTCACCTCGACGATGCCGCGGGACACGACGCTCAGCACCAGCGGCCGGCCGCTGTCGTCGGTGCAGTTCATCGGCACGACCAGCACGCTGTGGTAATCGCGCTCGAAGGCCTCCCGGCGATAGCCGGGGAACTCCTCCGATACGCGGGCGTCGGGGATGAAGATCGGCTCGTTCCGCCGCAGGGCGACCAGGGACGGGCTGGTCGCCAGCTCCCAGCGGTCGGGCAGCGGGCGCTGGATCAGCGTCGGGTCGTGGCGGACGACGACCAGGGCGTAGCCATGCTCGACATCGACCGCCATGATCGACCCCATCGACCAGTTGGCATGGCGGCAGGCGGCCAGGACCAGGCGCTGGAGCACCGTCGCCAAATCCCCGCCCGAATTGATCAGGCTCGCCACCACGCGCAGCGACTGGATGCGCGACGTCTCGACCATGTTCCTCCGGCGAACGGATGGGCCCAGGCCCGGTTTCGACCAACTCTAACCCGATGACGGTACTCGGAAAAAGCGGAACGTCAGCGCCCGTCCGACGGCGGGGCACCCGGCGGCCCGAAATCGGCAGGCGGGGTGCCGGAGGACTCAACGGTCGTTCTGGGGCCGGAGATCGCCGCTCCCGTCAGGCTGTCGGGCGGCAGCGGGCGGAAGGCCGGCGGGCCGGGCGCCCGATCCCGCTCCCGCACGGCGCGGCGGATCAGGACGAAGGCGGCCAGCGCGGTGCAGCCGGCGGCGGCGTAGACGAACAGTCCCGACGGGCCGAGCCTGTCCATCAGCAGGGCGCCCGGCACCGGACCGACCATCGCCCCGGCGGCCCAAACCACCAGCAGGCCGCTGACCGTGGGGACAATGCGGCCTGGCGGCACCACGTCGCAGGCATGGGCGACGCACAGGGCGTAGATGCACAAAACCTGACTGCCCCACAGCGCGAACCCCGTCCACACCAGCCAGGCCGGGCTGCCGGCCGGCAGCAGCGCCAGCCCGGCGGACAGGACGGCGCCGGCCGCGGCCACGGTGGCGATCACGACGCGGCGGTCCCGCCGGTCCGACAGCGCGCCGAGCGGCCATTGGGCGAGAAGGCTGCCGCCCTGGAGGGCGACGAGCAGGGCGGCGGCGGCCGGTTCGGACAGGTCGATGCGCAAGCCATACAGCGGGGCGAACGCGATCATCGTGCCGGTCACCACCCCGACCGCGAAGCAGCCGACCAGGGCCGACGGCGCCAGCCTGAACAGTCCGCGCAGGTCGAGCGAGACGGCGGTCGGCAGGGCCGGGCGGACCGGCCGGGTGACGGCGACCGGCAGGACCGACAGCAGGATCAGCAGGATCAGCAGCCGGAAGGGCTGGTCGCCGCCGGGATCGAGCAGGAGGGGGCCGGTCATCAGCGCCAGCTTGGTGGTGACCATGTAGACCGCCAGGATGCGCCCGCGGTTGCCGTCCTGCGCTCCGGAGCCGATCCACCCCTCGATCACCGTGAACAGCCCGGCGAAGCCGACGCCGGTCAGCGCGCGCAGCAGGACCCAGCCGACGCTGCCGCCGGCCAGCGGCAGGGCGAGCGCGAGGATCGCCATCAGCGCCGCCAGCCCGGCATAGGCGCGGACGAAGCCGAGCTTGCGGACGACCCTCGGCGCCGCCAGACAGCCGGTGGCGAAGCCGACGCCATAGGCGGACGCCACCATGCCGATGTCGGCCGCCGACAGGCCCTGCCCTGCATGCGCAGCGGCAGCAGGGCCTGGAGCAGCCCGTTGCCGGCCTGCATCAGGACGGCGGCGGCCATCACCGGCAGAAGCGGCGCCATCATCGATAGCCGCGCCCCCGCTCGACCCGGTTGGCCAGCGGCCGTCCGTCGCGGAAGGCCGCCAGGGTCGCCGCCACCTGTTCCACCGCCTGCGCCGGGTGGGTGGCGGCGGCGCTGTGGGGGGAGACGCGGATGCGCGGATGCCGCCAGAAGGGATGGCCGGCCGGCAGCGGCTCCTCGCTGAACACGTCCAGGCTGGCGCCGCCCAGCCGGCCGCAATCGAGGGCGTCGAGCAGGTCGGCCTCGACCAGATGGTCGCCGCGCCCGGCATTGACCAGCACGGCACCGGCCGGCAGGCGGGCGAACAGGCGCCGGTCCAGGATGCCGCGGGTGTCGGCGGTCAGCGGCAACAGGCAGACCAGCTGGTCGCACTGCGGCAGCATCGCCTCCAGCCCGTCGGGGCCGGCGAAGCACTCCACGCCGTCCAGCCGTTTCGGCGACCGGCTCCAGCCGAGGACGCGGTATCCCAGCGCCCCCAGGACGGCGGCGGCGGCCCGTCCCAGCTCCCCCAGCCCGAGCAGCCCGATGGTGACCTCGCGGGCCGGCCGGTAGGGCAGCCACCGCCAGACCCCCGCCGCCTGCGCGGCGTCGAACTCGTCGGAATGACGATGCCAGCGCAGCACTTGCAGGGCGACGAAGCCGGCCATGTCGTCGCTCAGGCTGTCCGCCACCATGCGGACGAGCGGCACGTCGGGAAGCGATGGGTCGGCCAGCAGCGTCTCGACCCCGGCGCCGAGCGACATCACCAGCCGCAGCTTGGCCAGTCCGGCGAAGATGCCGGGCGGCGGCTGCCACACCAGCGCCATGTCGATGTCGTCCGGGTCGCCGACCTCCGGCCAGACCCGCAGCGTCACCTCGGGAAGGCGGCGGTGCAGGGCCTCCCGCCACAGGCCGGCATTGTCGATGCCCGAGCAGAACAGCAGCGTCATCGGGCTGCGTTGCAGCGGCATGTCGGTATAGCCTCGATCCATTCGAAAAGCCGGTCGTGGGCGGGAGCGGGCGCGCTGGAGCCTCAACGGGCGACGGCCTTTTCCGCGTCCATCTCCTCCATGTCGAGGAAGCGGTCGCCGATGCGCGGATGGGCGCGGCTGCCGTCCGACGCGCCGATGGCGACCAGCAGCTCGTCGGGACCGGGGGAGTCGGGAACCTGGAAATTGGCGGTCAGGAAATGCGCTCGCTTGCCGGTTTCCGTCTTGTGGATCATCGGCAGGGCGAGCAGGGCGCCGGGAGCGTTGCGGGTGTTGGTGAAGCTGAGGAAGGTGGTGCCCTGCGCCGCTTCGCGGAACATGTTGCCGAAGCGCAGCGTGTGGATCAGGGCGGAGGCGTGCTCGATCTCGCCGTTGACGCCGACCGACGCGGCCTTGCCGTAGGCCTCGATGCGCGCGGCCGGCATCAGGGCGACCAGGCGCCGCGTCATCTCGGCCCCCAGCACCGGGGCCACCCGCAGGATCTCCGGCCGCAAATTCTCGACGAAGCCCTGGCCGGCCCAGGGGTTGCGCAGCACGGCGGCGACGACGACCGACGTGATCGGCCGTTCGGCCGGCTTGCCGCCTTCGACGATGGTCTCCTCGATGAAGGTGGAGATCTTGCGCAGTCCGATGTCCATCATGTCCTGTCCGATTCTCTGATGTCCGGTCCGGAGCCGGCCGGACCGGGGACGGCCGGCGGCTTCGGGGGGTGGAAACTGGGGAGCGTTGGATGTCGGGTCAGCTCGCCGCCCTGGCGCTGGCGACCCACTGCTCGAAGGTCGGCTTGTTGGTGGCAAGCCACTCCTGGGCGAGTGCGCGGATATGGCTTTCGCTGGCGCCCTTCTCGCTGATGCTGCGCTCCCAGGCGGCCCACATCTGCAGCGGGAAGCCGATGTTCTCGACGAGCGCCTTCACCGCCGGGTTGGCGGCGATGAAGTCCCGGTTGGCGACGGTGTTCCAGTTCCAGGAGGCCATGGCCATCCGGCAGGGATCGGCGCCGCCGGCGCAGCCCGACACGCCGCTGACCAGGGCCGTGCCCTTGTTAGGCACCGACGGGGGCAGGGCGTCGAACGGGGTGGGCAGCCAGACCACGTCCTTGCCGGGGACCAGCGTGTTGGTGACCCAGGACGGGCTCCAGGCGTAGAAGAAGGCGGGCTTGCCGCGGCGGACGCGGGCGACCGCCTCCACCATCAGCGGCTCGTACTTGCCGCGCACCGAGGTCACCGTGTCCTTCAGGCCGAACTTGTCGAGCTGGAAGTCGACCACGTCGCCGCAGCTCCAGCCGGGATCGCAGTTGACCGAATCCGCCTTGCCGCCCTTGCCGAACAGCGCGGCGATCTTCGGATCCTTCATCTGCTCCAGCGAGGTGATGTGGTGGGCGTCGGCCGTCTTCTTGTCGATCAGATAGCCGTTGACCCCGCCCTCCTTGATCAGGCCGCCGCCGACGATGGTCGCCTGCTGCTCCACCTTGCGGAAGGCGGGCTTGCGCTGCGGGAAGTTGATGTCGGTGGCGATGTCGAGGTCGCCCTGCGCCGCCGCCTGGAAGAACAGGGTCGTGCTCAGCGTGCTGAGCTTGACCGAATAGCCGAGTTCCTTGAAGGCGGCGGTGACGATCTGGGCGGTGACGTAGTTGGCGCCGAGGCTGTCCGACTGGGCGTAGCGGATGGTCTTGCCCTTGCCGGGCTGGTCGGCGGCCAGGGACGGCTGGACGCAGGCCGCGGCGAGGAAGGTGGCGACGGAGAGGGACTTGGCGACCGACTTTGTGAAGAAGGGCATGGCGGTTTCCTCGAACGGGGTCGGGACGGGATTGGGGTGGAGCGGGGCTTGCGGTCTGGGATCCGGATCACTGGTCCGGACTGGAGATCGCCGGCTTGGAGGTGGCCGGGCCGGCGGCGGCCTTGCCGTCGGCCGGACGGCCGGAGCGGACGAGGGCGCGCAGGCTGCGGAGCAGCGGGCGACCGCCGGGGCCGCCGGGCTGGGCCAGCTTCTGGGTGATGCGGTCGAGCATCATCGCCAGCAGGACGATGGCGATGCCGCCCACCGCGGCGCGGCCGACGTCGAGCCGCCCGAGGCCCTGGAGCACCACCAGCCCGAGACCTTCCGCCCCGATCATGGCGACGACGACCGACATCACCATCGCGGTCAGCACCGTCTGGTTCAGGCCGCCGAGGATGGTCGGCACGGCCAGCGGAAGCTGGACCTCCCACAGCAGCTGCCGCTTGGTGGCGCCGAAGGCGAGGCCGGCCTCGACCATCTCGGTCTCGACCATGCGGATGCCGAGGTTGGTGAAGCGGATCAGCGGCGGGGCCGCCGCCGTCACCACCGCCACCTCGCCCGGCACCGTGCCGACGCCGAACAGCATCACCACCGGCACCAGATACACGAAGGTCGGGGTGGTCTGCATGATGTCGAGGATCGGGCGGACCACGCCCCACATCCGGTCGCTGCGGGCGCAGCCGATGCCGATCGGGATGCCGATGGCCGCGCAGATGACGATGGCGGTGGTGATCAGCGACAGGGTGGTCATCGCCTCCGACCAGACCCCCAGCGCGGCGATGGCGACCAGGGCGACGGCGCTGAAGCAGGCGACCCCCAGGCTGGCCAGCCGCCAGGCCAGCAGCACCGCCACCGCCACGATGGCGAGGAAGGGGATCTCCTGAAGCAGGAAGATGTTGAGGTTCAGCACATACTCGACCGGCCATTTGATGGCGAGGAAGAGCGGGCGAAGGTTCAGCGCGATCCACGCGACGCCGTCCTGGATCCAGGCGTCGACCGGGAAGACGTTGAGGTCGTTTGCGTCAAGCATGCAGGCCTCCCGCTGGGTGAGGAGGGGCGGAGGCGATGCCCGCCAGGATGCGGTCGGCGGCGAGCGTGCCGGTCAGCCGGCCCTCCTCGTCGACCACCGCCATCGGCCGTCCGGCCCGGTGGGCGCGGGCGGCGTCGAGAAGGCTGTCGCACTCGCGCACCGTGACGAAGTCCTTGCGCAGAGTGCCGAGGCTGTTATTCCCGAGGCCGGCGGTGTCGCGCAGGCCCCGCAGCGTGTCGGCGTCGAGCGCGCCGACGACATGGCCGCCGTCGTCGAGCACCAGCCCGCCGCCGTCGCCGGTCTCGGCGAGGCACAGGCCGGCGGCCAGCGGGACGGGCTGCACCGGGGTCATCGCCCAGCGGGCGTCGAACAGGCGCGAGCGGTCGACCTCGCGGGTGAAGGCGGCGACATAATCGCTGCCCGGCTCCAGCACAATCGACTGGGGGGTGCCTTCGCGGACCAGCTCGCCGTCGGCCATGATGGCGATCCGCGTGCCGAGCTTCAGCGCCTCCTGGAAATCGTGGGTGATGAACAGGATGGTCTTCTTCAGCGTGCGCTGGAGGCGCAGAAGCTCGTCCTGCATCTCGGTGCGGATCAGCGGGTCGAGCGCGCTGAACGCCTCGTCCATGATCAGCACGTCGGCATCGGTGGCGAGCGCGCGGGCCAATCCGACCCGCTGGCGCATGCCGCCGCTCAGCTCGTGGGGGTAATGGTTGCCCCAGCGCGCCAGCCCGACAATCGACAGAACCTCCTCCGCCCGGCGCCGCCGGGCCTGGGGGGAGACCCCCTGGAGCTTCAGCCCGAACTCGGTGTTCTCGGCGACGGTGCGGTTGGGCAGCAGGGCGAAATGCTGGAACACCATGGAGATGCGCTTGCGGCGGATGTCGCGCAGCTCCGCCTCGCCGGCGGCGACGATGTCGCGGCCGTCCAGCAGGATGCGGCCGGCGCTCGGTTCGTTCAGCCGGTTGATGCAGCGCGCCAGGGTGGATTTGCCCGATCCCGACAGCCCCATCACCATATAGATGGCGCCGCTCGGAACCGACAATGAAACGTCGTTCAACCCTACAACCATTCCGGTTTTTGCCAGAACATCGGCTTTTTTTGCACCTGCGGCCAACATCCGCAGGGCCGGATCGGGAGATTTGGAGAAAACTTTATAGAGATTCTCTACCCTCAGTCGTTCTGTCACAACCGTCTCCCATCGTTGTGTTCGGTGGGCTTTCCCTGTCTTTAAGATTTTTACTTGTGCCCATTAGGAAGACTTGCGCGTCTTCCTGTCTTCCTACGAAACAAAGGAAAAGCGGCCCTATCGTTCCTGCGAATCGGAGCATGACGCTGCCGGTTCGTTATTTCAGGGGCGAGAAGGCGGTCGGCAGCAGGATGCGGTTTTCCGCCGTCTCGATCAGCGCCGCCAGCTTCGGGATGAAGGCCTGCCAGCGCGCATCCTCGGAGAGCTGCTGGCGGCGGGCGGTGCGGTCCTCGAAATCGGCATAGCCCCACATGTGGACGACATGGTTGAGCGGGCCGATCTCGCTGACGAAGTAGCCGATCAGATTGCCGAGGATCGGTTGCTGGATCGCCAGCCCTTCGCTCTGCACCAGCGCCAGATACTCGCGCAGCTTGCCCGAACGGATGCGGTAGATGCGTTCCTCGACGATCATGGCGTGCCTCCCGTGCCGTCTTCGGCGATCTCCTGGCGGATTTTGCGGGCGATGCGGAAGCACTCAACGCCGGCGGGAATGCCGCAATAGACCGCGATCTGGATCAGCGCCGCCTGCAACTCGGCATCGGACAGGCCGTTGCGGATGGCGCCGCGCAGGTGCAGTTCGAACTCGTGCATGCGGCCCAGCGCCGCGATCATGCCGAGGTTGAGCAGGCTGCGCTGGCGGCGGTCGAGCGCGTCGTCGGCCCAGCACTGCCCCCAGCAATATTCGTTGACCATCTGCTGGAAGGGCCGGGAGAAATCGTCGGCCGCCGCCATCGCGCGGTCGACATAGGCGTCGCCGAGCACGTCGCGCCGGACGCGTTCACCCGCCCGTTGCAGGGGTTCATCCATGGCTTGCGCCCTCCTTCGGCTGCTCGGCGGACGTCAGGAAGCGCCCCATCAGCCCCGCCACCGCGTCCGGCGCCTCGATCAGGATCGAATGGCGCAGGCCCGGCAGGATGTGCAGAGCAGAACCGGGGATGCTGTCGTGCATGGTGTGCGCCATGCGCGGGTTGGAGCCGATGTCCTCCTCCCCGGTGGCGATCAGGGTCGGGCAGCGGATCTGGTCGAGAAAGCCGCCGAAATCGGTTTCCGCCAGGACGCGGTAGGCGGCGGCGTAGCAGTCGGGGTCGTTCCCGGCGTTGCGTTCGCGTAAGGTCCGGATCAGCTCCGGGTTCCGCTCCTGGAAGTCCTCGGTCAGCCAGCGCGACAGCGAGGCGTCGTAGTGCGCGCCCGGCTGCCCGGCCTGCAAGGCCGCCAGACGGTCGAGCACCCGCCGGCGCTCCTCCGGGTTGCGGCCGGCGACGGTGGACAGCAGAACCAGCCGTTTGACGCGCTCCGGATGGGTCAGGGTCAGGCGCTGGGCGATCAGCCCGCCGAGCGAGAATCCCGCCAGATTGAAGCGGCCAAATCCCACATGGTCGGCCAGCGCCAGCGTCTCGCCGACGAAATCGTCGATCTCGTAGCGGCCCTTGATCCTGGTAGAGCTGCCATGGCCGCGCAGGTCGAAGGTCAGGATGGTGAAGCGGTCGGCAAGCCACTCCGCCACGCCGCTCCAGGCCTCCAGATAGGAGCCGACGCCATGGATGCAGACCAGCGGTTCCGGTCCCCGGCCGTCGAGCCGGTAGTTCAGCGTCACCGGCCCGACCGTGAAGTGACGGGAGTCGGCCATGGTCAGCGCCCCGCCGCGGCCATGCGAGGCGGCGCGGCAGCAAGGCGGCGCTCCTCCTCGAACCGGCGGTCGCGTTCGCGCTCGGCGAAAACCGGCAGCACCTCGCGGGTGAACAGGTCGAGCGTCTTGCGCTGGAGTTCGACCGGCAGGTTGAAGGACAGGCCGAGCGAGAACTGGTCGACGCCGGCCGCCTCGTAGTCCAGCAGCTTTTCGATCACCTCGTCCGGCGTGCCGAACATCAGGTTCTTCAGGACGTTCTCCGGCTTGTAGTTGTCGCGGCCGGCGACGCTTTCATAGGACACCGCGGTCGGGAAGCCGTTGGTCACCGTGCCGATGTTCTGGAACAGGTTCTCGAAGCTGCGGCCGTAGTCGATGCTGTGCCGCACCGCCAGTTCGGCCTCCTCCGGCCGCTCGTAGCAGCAGGTGCGGCGCTGCATCATGAAGCGCGGGCGCGGCACCTCCGGATGGTCGGCTACCGCCTTGCGGAACTTCTCGCCCAGCACGGCGATCTCGGCGGCCGGGGCGGCCAGCGGCGTCGACAGGATGCTGGCGCCGATGCCGACGGCCCAGTCGAAGGTGCCGGGGTCGCGGGCCGCCACCCAGATGCGCGGGTGCGGCGCCTGCAACGGCTTGGGCACCGAGGTCGCCAGCGGGAACTTCCAGTAATGGCCATCATGGGCGTAGTCGCCGGCCCACAGCTTCTGCACCGCCGGCACCAGCTCCTTCATGTAGGCGACGCCCTCCTGCTGGGGCATGCCGCCGGCCATGCGGTCGAACTCGTACTGGTAGGCGCCGCGGGCGATGCCGAACTCCAGCCGGCCGCCGGTCAGATGGTCGCACAGCGCCGCTTCGCCGGCCAGCCGGATCGGGCTCCAGTAGGGGGCGACGATGGTGGCGGTGCCGAGCCGGATGCGCTCGGTGTGCTGGCCGAGCCAGGTCAGGATGGTGAAGGGGTTGGGGGAGATCGTGCACTCGATGGTGTGGTGCTCGGCGGTCCACAGGGTCTCGAAACCGCCCTGGTCGGCCATCTTCACCAGCTCCAGCATGGTGCCGGTCACGTCGCTCATCGGCGTGCTGGGTGAGAAGCGCTCCATGGAAAGCGCGACGGCGAACTTCATGTCCTTGTCCTTTTCTCGGGGGAGGAGAAGCCCGGTCGGGGCGGATCAGCGCAGCCGGATGACGAAGGGGTCCTGCATGGCGCCGGAATAGTCGATGACGACGTTCTTCGACCGCGAGAACTCGCGCATCACGTCGAAGCCGCCGCGCCGGCCGTAGCCGCTCTGCTTGAAGCCGCCGTTCGACGACATGTAGGCGGCGGCGCGGTAGGTGTTGATCCAGACGGTTCCGGCATCGATCCGGGTGGCGAAGCGCATGGCGCGGTCGATGTCGCTGGTCCAGATGCCGGACGCCAGGCCATAGCGGGTGTCGTTCGCCATGGCGATCATCTCGTCCTCCGAGGCGAAGGGCACCACCCCGACGACCGGGCCGAAATCTCGTCCTGCATGAAGCCCATGTCGTTGCGCGCGTCGGCCAGCACCGTCGGCTCGAAATACCAGCCCTTCTCCAGCCCCGCCGCCTGGGGACGCCGTCCGCCGGCGGCCAGCCGGGCGCCGTCGCGCTGGCCCGAGGCGACATAGTCCTCGACCTTGGCGAGCTGCGCCGACAGGGCGAGCGGGCCGATGTCGGTGCTCTCCTCCATCGGGTGGTTGACGGTGATGCGCCCGGTGCGGGCGACCAGCGCCTCGACGAAGCGGTCGTAGATGGCGGCCTCGACGAAGCAGCGCGACCCGGCGACGCAGGTCTGCCCGGCGGCGGCGAAGACCCCGGCGACCACGCCGTTCACCGCCCGCTCGATGTCGACGTCGCCGAACACCACATGGGGCGACTTGCCGCCCAGCTCCATCTGGCAGGGCACGAGGTTGGCGGCGGCGGTGGCGGCGATGCGGCTGCCGGTCTGGGTGCTGCCGGTGAAGACGATTTTGGCGATGCCGGGGTGGCGGGTCAGCGCCTCTCCGGCGGTGGCGCCGCCGCCGGTCACCACATTGACGACGCCGTCCGGGAAACCGGCCTCGGTGACCAGCTCGGCGAGCGCCAGGGTGGAGGCGGTGGCGTGTTCCGACGGCTTGATCACCACCGTGTTGCCGATGGCGAGGCAGGGCGCCAGCGTGCCGGTCAGCAGCATCAGCGGCGAGTTCCACGGCGTGATCATGCCGACGACGCCCAGCGGTTCGCGCAGGTTGAAGTTCAGCATGTCCAGCTTGTTCACCGGGATGGTGTCGCCTTGCAGCTTGTCGGCCATCCCGGCGAAATAGACGTAGCTGTCGGGGATGGCGCGCATCTGGGCGCGCATTTCCTTGATCAGCTTGCCGTTGTCGCGGGTCTCCATCAGCGCCAGTTCCTCGGCGTTGGCGAGGATCAGCTCGGCCAGGCGGCGCACCAGCTTGCCGCGGTCGCTCTGGGTCATCCGCCGCCACGCCGGATCGACGAAGGCGGCCCGCGCCGCGGCGACGGCGGCATCGACGTCCTCGGCACCGGCGTCGGCCAGCTCGTACCAGGGCTCGGCGGTGGTGGGGTCGTAGCTCGGGATGTAGCGGCCGCTTTTCGGTTCGACGAACCGTCCGCCGATATAGAGGGCGCGGCGGGTGCCTTCGAGGGACCTGCAGGTGGTGAGCATCGCGGTCTCGTCTTTTGTGGAGGGGCGGCGGGGGAGATCAGCCGTGTTCGGCGAAGGTGCCGGGCCAGGGAGAGGGGCGGCCGTCGACCATCGCCAGCCGCCCGCCGTCGCTCGAGTCGATGTAGATGCCGAAGCGGTCGGCCTGCCGTTCCCGGACATAGCGGCGCAGCATCGCCCGGGTCTCGCGCGTCGCCATCGCCTCGAAGGGCAGGGCGTCGAGCGCGAAGACACGGAGCCCCGGCGGCAGGGTCATGGTGGCCGCATCGGCGGCGAGGCGGGTGCGATAGACCAGACAGCCGAAATCCTGCCCGGCGACGTCGAAGACCGAATAGAGGAAGCTGTCGTCCGGCCGCAGCGGCAGCGTGCTGCCGTCCGCCAAGGGCAGAGCCCGTTCGGCCTTGCGGCTGCGGCCGCCCGGCAGGCGCCAGCCGCCCGCTCCGTCGGACTGCAGCAGGATGCCGTCGTCCGCTTCGACGAGGTAGCCGACCTGCATGCCGTGCGGCGCCTCGGCTCCGGCGTCCTGCGCTTCGCGCACCGTCGCGTACCGGCCCCGGCAGAAGCCGAGCGGAGCTGTTCCACCTGCCGTCGCGCTGGAGCCGAAGGCCTGGACGCGGCCGATGAGAACCAGATGGTCGCCGGCCATCACGCGGTCGTGCACCGTGCAATCGAACCAGGTGAGGCAATCGGTCAGGACCGGCGCGCCGGTGTGTTTCGGGCCGAAGCCGGTCGACTGGAATTTCTCGGGTGAACGGGAGGCGAAAAGGCTGGAGACATCGGCCTGTCCCGCGTGCAGCAGGTTAACGGCGAAGGACGGTGTGCTGCAAAAGATCGGAAAGCTGAAGGATCGGTTTCCGATGCAGACAAGGACCAGCGGCGGATCGAGCGAAACGGATGTGAAGGAATTCGCCGTTATCCCGCGGGGATTTCCGTCTTCGTCGAGCACGGTGACGACCGTAACCCCGGTCGGGAACATGCCGAAGGCGTTTCGAAGGTCTCTTTGATTGATGGGCGATGGTTCATTCGAAGAGAATGTCACGTCAGCCTCCCTTCTATTACGAAGACGAGGCTACCCTGGGCGGACACCGCCATCTTCCTCCTCTACAGAGGAATGTGCGACATTTTGTCCCATCAATTCCAAGGAACAGGTCCTGCCGCGGCAGCGCCGTCGCTGGCGGACAGGGGCTGCGGGCAGAGGGAAATGCAGCTGGGGCGAGGCAGATGTCCTGCCCCGCCCCAGTTCAGGCCAACGTCTGACTTCAATCCACGCGCCGCCGCGTGCCCGGCCCGATCAGTTGGACGCGGCGCAGAGCTTCTCGCGGGAGGTCTGCTTCGCAGCCTCGGCGGAGAAGCCGTAGGGCTCGATGATCTTGGCGAACTCGCCGGACGCCTTCATCTCGGCCAGCACCTTGTCGAAGGCGTCGCGGAGTGCGGTGTCCTGCTTGCGGAAGGCGGCGCCGTCGCAATAGACCGGGGCGCCCTTGACCGGGGCGACCACCTCGATGTTCGGGTCGTTGGCCTTGCCGACCAGATCGTGGATCGACAGGACCGGCAGCGAATAGACGTCGATGCGGCCGTCCTGCAGCATCTTCATGCCGCTCTGCGGGTCCGGCACCACGATCACGCGGTCGCGCGGCACGCCGGCCTGCAACGCCAGCTTCTCCTCGGTGCCGCCGCCGGGAGCGCCGATTTTGGCGTTCGGGTTCTTGGCGATGTCCTCGTAGGAGGTCAGCTTCAGAGGGTTGCCCTTCTTCAAGGCGAAGGATTCGGCGTCGCAGAGGATCGGCTCGGAATAGGCGACGGCCTTGCAGCGCTCCGGCTTCATGAACAGGCCGGCGGTGACGGCGTCGAAGCGGCGGGCCTGGAGGCCTGGAATCATCGCGCCATATTCGGAGATCGAGGCGACGACGTCGTTGACCCCCAGTTTCTTCATCACCGCGCGGGCGACGTCGGGGGCGGCGCCCGACACGGTGCCGTCCGGCTTGACGGCGGTGTAGGGCGGTTCGTTGGCGATGCCGATGCGGGCGAAGCCCTGTTCGCGCAGAGTCTCCAGCGTGTCGGCGGCAAAGGCCGGCGCGGCGAGCGTCAGAAGTGTCGCGGCGGCGATGCCGAAGCTTTTGGCGATCTTGAGATGTTTCATGTCGGCCGTCCCTTTTTCCGTAATTCGGTGATTGCCCGGCCGGCGCTTCCGTCGGCGCGCCGGCCCCTGTCCGGTCGGTGTCGATACCGTTCTTCACACGCCCGCCTTCTGCCGAGGCGGGTTTCAACAGGCGGCGGTCAGCTCTCGACCGTTCCGACCACCGCGATGCAGTCGCCGGCCTTGACCAGGCCGGGGAAATGCCGGGCCGCCAGGATGCCGTCCAGCGCCGCCCGGTATTCGGCCGGCGCCAGCCCCGTGCGGCCGATGGGGTGGATGCGGGCGAGCAGGTCGCCCGCCCGCACCGGCTGGCCCAGATCGACGCAGGCCTCGATCAGGCCGCTGTCCTCGGCGAAGCGGAAACAGTCGCCCGACGGCATGTCGAGCCAGCGGCTGGCTTCCGCCTGCCCTTCCGCCGCTTGGCCGTCCGTCAGGATCCCGGCGTGGCGCAGGACGTTGCGGACGCCGCGCTTGGCGATGGCGATGGTCTCCGCCCGGCCGGTGCCGCCGCCGCCGAGTTCGGTGGTGACGAAGGTCTTGCCCAGCTCCTCCGCCGCCGTGTCGTACATGCCGACCGCGTCGATCTCCAGCATGCGCATCGAAAAGGGCGCGGCGAAGGCGGCCACGGCAGCGAAGCAGCGCGCCTCCTGGTCCTTGTCGGGCAGGATGTGGGCGGCAGCGAAGGGAACGAAGTCCAGCGTCCGGCCGCCGGAATGGATGTCCATCACCAGATCGGCCAGCGGCAGGAGGTCGCGGGTGAAGTAATCGGCGATCTTCTGCGTCACCGTGCCGTCGGGCCGGCCGGGAAAGCTGCGGTTCAGGTTGCCCTTGTCGATGGGCGAGCTTCGGGTTCCCGCCTGGAAGGCCGGGTAGTTCATCGCCGGAACGATGATGACGCGGCCGGCGACCCGGTCGGCGGTGAGGGTCTGGGCGAGGTCGAACAGGGCGACGGCGCCCTCATACTCGTCGCCATGGTTGGCGCCGGTCAGCAGGGCGGTCGGCCCGCTGCCGTTGCGCACCACGGTGAGCGGGATCATCACGGACCCCCAGGCCGAATCGTCGCGGCTGTAGGGCAGGCGCAGGAAGCCGTGCTGCACGCCGTCGCGGTCGAAATCGACCGTCGGGGTTATGGGGGAGGGGGCAAGTGCAACGGGCGCCATGGTCAGGACTTCACGAACAGCTTGCGCGGCACATCGGCCAGGCATTCGACGCCGGTGTCGGTGATGGCGATGCTCTCGGTGATCTCCAGCCCCATATCCTCCAGCCAAAGGCCGGTCATGAAGTGGAAGGTCATTCCGGGCTGGAGTTCGGTGCGGTCGCCGGGGCGCAGGCTCATGGTGCGCTCGCCCCAGTCCGGCGGATAGCTGAGGCCGATGGGGTAGCCGGTGCGGTTGTCCTTGGTGATGCCGTAGCGCTTCAGCACAGCGAAGAAGGCGTTGGCGATGTCCTCGCAGCTGTTGCCCGGCTTGGCGGTGGCAAGCCCGGCCTCCATTCCCTCCAGCGTCGCCTTCTCGGCATCGAGGAAGGCTTGGGTCGGCGTGCCGAGGAAGACGGTGCGCGACAGCGGGCAGTGATAGCGTTTGTAGCAGCCGGCGATCTCGAAGAAGGTGCCTTCGCCGAGCTTCATCGGCTTGTCGTCCCAGGTCAGGTGCGGGGCCGAGGCGTCGGCGCCCGACGGCAGAAGCGGGACGATGGCCGGATAGTCGCCGCCGAAGCCGTCCGCCCCGCCGATGCCGCGAATGCCGGCGTCGTATATCTCGGCCACGAGGTCGCATTTGCGCATCCCCGGCTCGACGCGCTCGACGATGCGGGCGTGCATCGCCTCGACGATGCGGGCGGCCTTGCGCATGTAGTCGAGTTCCTGCGGGCTCTTCACCGCGCGCTGCCAGTTGACCAGCGCCGTCGCGTTCTTGAAGCGGGCGTTGGGCAGATGGGTGGTCAGCGACTGGTAGGCGGCGGCGGTGAACCAGTAATTGTCCATCTCGACGCCGATGCCGAGATTGCCCCAGCCGCGATCCGCCAGGATCGTCGACAGCAGGTCCATCGGATGGCGTTCGGTCGACTGCACGTAATGGTCGGGATAGCCGATGATGCTGTCATGGGCCAGATAGGCGGTGCGCTTGGCGCCGTTGGCGTCCTGGCCGCGGCCGTACCAGATCGGCTTGCCGTGCGGCGGCACGATCACGCATTGGTGGACGTAGAAGGACCAGCCGTCATAGCCGGTCAGCCAGGCCATGTTCGACGGATCGGTGACGATCAGCAGCTCGATGCCGGCCTTGTCCATGGCGGCACGGGTCTTGTCGAGCCGGGCGGCATATTCGGCCCGGCTGAAGTTCAGCGTCGGTTCCAGCATGTCGGGAGTCTCTCTCGTAAGAGGAGGGGCATGGGAAAAGAAGGATCAGGCGTCGAAGACGGTGCCGGCACCGGCCGCCAGGGCCCGGCCGCGCGCCAGCGTGGCGATGGCGGTGTCCTGCACCCCGGTTCCGGTGAGGTCGCAGACGGTGATGGCATCGGTGGACAGGCGGCCGGCGGCCTGCCCGGCGATGACGGCGCCCAGTTCCGGGAAGTCGCGGTCGGCGGCGACCGTGCCGGCGGCAATCGCGTGGTGCAGTTCGCCAAGCCGGCGGGTCTGCGTCAGGCGGTCGGCGACATAGAGGCCGGCACGGGACAGGATGGCGGGATCGAGTTCGTTCTTGTGCTCGGCGTCCGACCCCATGGCGGTGACTTGCTGACCGGGTTCGAGCCAGTCCGCCATCAGGATCGGCCGGTCGGCCGGGGTGGTGGTGACGACGATGTCGGCACCGGCGACCGCCGCCCTGCTCTCCGCCGCGGCATGCACGGGGAAGCCCAGCCGCTCCGACAGGCGGGCGGCGGCGGCGGTGGCGCGCTCGGGCTGGCGTGCCCAGAGGCGGGCCTCGCGGATCGGGCGGACCAGGGTCAGCGCCTCCAGCTGCAACGCCGCCTGCACCCCGGCGCCGAAGATGGCGGCGACGGCGCTGTCGGGACGCGACAGATGCTTGGCGGCGACCGCCCCCGCCGCCGCGGTCCGCACGTCGGTCAGATAGCCGTTGTCGAGAAGCAGGGCTTCGACCAGACCGGTCCGGCTGCTCAGCAGCACCATCAGCCCGTTGACGCTGGGCAGGCCGAGCGCCGGGTTGCCGAAAAAGCCCGGACTGATCTTGATGGCGAAACCGTCGAGGCCGGGTACATAGGCGGTTTTGACGTCGACTTCCCCACGATATTCGGGATGTCGAGCCGCAGGATCGGCGGCATCGCCACCGGGCGGGTGGCCAGCGCCAGGAAGGCGTCCTCGACGCAGGCGACGGCATCGCGGTCGAGCGGAACGATCCGCCGCAGCTCCGCCTCGGTCAGGATGGTCATGCGGGGCATGGCAGGCCTCCGGTGATGATGCGGCGGTGCAGGTCCATGGCGATGTTGCGGCCGGACAGCAGCGCGATTGTGGGCCCGCGCGGCGTCGCCTTGCCGGCGAGCAGAGCGGCGATGCCGACGGCACCGGCCCCCTCGACGATCTCCTGCTCGGCGGAATAGGCGTGTTCGATGCCGGTGGCGATCTCCGCCTCGGTCAGCAGGACCACGTCGTCGAGCAGGCTGGCGGCGAGCCGGTGGGTGTGGCGGTTGTCGAGCCCGATGCCGCCGCCGAGCAAGTCCGCCAGCGTTTCCAACTCCTCGACCTGGACCGGGCGTCCGGCCTTCAGGCTGGCATGCATCGCGGCGCCGCGTTCCATCGACACGCCGATCACCCGCAGGCCTGGCCGCAGGGCCTTGGCCGCCAGCGCCACGCCGCCGATCAGGCCGCCGCCCGACAGCGGCACCAGCAGCAGCTCGGCGTCGGGCACCGCCTCGATGATCTCCAGCCCCAGCGTGCCCTGTCCGGCGATCACGTCGGCATGGTCGAAGGGCGGGACGGTGGCGAAGCCCTCCTCGCGGACCAGCCGGTCGACCTCGACCTGCGCGTCGTCCTGGGAACGGCCGACGATGCGGATCTCCGCCCCCAGCGCGCGGATCCCCTCGATTTTGTTGGCTGGGACCAGCGCCGACATGCAGACGACGCAGCGGACGCCGGCCTGTGCGGCGGCATGGGCGAGCGCCCGGCCATGATTGCCGGTGGAAGCCGCCGCGACCCCCGTCGCCAGTGCCTCGCGCGGCAGGGCCGACAGCGCGTTGGTGGCGCCGCGCAGCTTGAAGCTGCCGGTGGTCTGGCGGGTTTCCAGCTTCAGGAAGACCGGAGCGCCGCAGCGGGCGGTCAGGCTGGGCGAGGCGACGGTCGGCGTCGCCACGATCCGCCCGGCCAGCCGCGCGCGGGCGCGGAAGACGTCCTCCAGGCCGATGCGGCGCTCTGTCATGACCAGGCCTTCCCCGGCAGCGGCAGGGTCATCAGCCGCCCACCTTCAGGCCGGGGCCGGTCGTCGCCGCACAGCCGCAGCGCGGCCCAGGCGGTGGCCTGGTTGCTGGTGACGACGGGGCGGCCGATGGCGGCCTCGATCTCGGCGGCGACGCCGGCCGAGCGCAGGGCGGTGCAGGAGATGAACAGCGCCTCGGCGTCGGGCGGCATCGCTTCGACGGCGGCGCGGACCAGACTGGCCGGCGCGATGCGCGCCATCTCGCGGTCGTCGTCCAGCCCGAAGCAGGTGAAGCGCGCGATGTCGAAGCCATGCACGCCGAAATAGGCGGCCATCGGCCGGCTGGTCTGTTCGGTGTAGGGGGTCAGCACGGCGATGCGCTGAACGCCGAACGCCGTCAGGCCGTGGCGGGCGGCGGCGGGCGGGGTGATGACGGGAACGCCCGGCTTGGCCGAGGCGATGGCCTGCTCGATGGCGTCGTCGCCCATCACGACGCTGGCCGAGGTGCAGGAATAGCAGATGGCGTCGAGCGGCTCGTCGGGCAGGATCAGCGCCGCCCCTTCGGCGAGGCGCGGCTGCATGCGGCGCAGATTCTCCGGCGTCGTCGGGTTGGCGTAGGCGATGCGCGCGGTGTAGATGCCGATGCGGTCGCCGGCGACCATGCGGCGGAAGTCCGGTTCGGTCGTGTGGTCGGTCGCCAGCACGACGAGGCCGACGCGCTTTTCGACCGGGCGGTCGTCGAAGGCCAGCGCGGTGGGCGAGCGCAGGATGGGGAGGGAGGACATGGCTCGAAAACTCCGGGATCGGCGTGTCAGCGCGTCGGCAATCTGCGCGTCAGCAATCAGCGGGGTGGCCGGAACCGGCGTTCCAGCAGGTGCAGGGCGGGCACGGCGATCAGGCTGATGCACAGGAACAGGACGCCGACCATCGTCATCGGCTCCAGGTAGCGGTAATTGCTGTTGGCGACGCCGCGGGCCTCGCTCATCAGCTCGATCACCGTGATGGCGGAGAGCAGCGGGGTTTCCTTGAACATCGCGACGAAATAATTCGCCAGCGCCGGGATCATCGGCGGGATCGCCTGCGGCAGGATGATGTGGCGCCAAGTCTGGTAGGGCGTGAGGTTGCAGGCCTTCGCCGCCTCCCACTGGCCGCGCGGCGTGTTGTCGATGCCGGCGCGGAAGACCTCCGACGTGTAGGTGGCGTAATGGAGGCCCAGGCCCACCACCCCGGCGGTCAGCGGCGACAGCAGCAGGCCCAGTTCCGGCAGCACGTAGAACAGGAAATACAGTTGCACCAGCAGCGGCGTGCCGCGGATGAACTCCACCACGAAGCCGGTGATGCGCGCCACCGGCCGGCTCTTCGAGCGGCGCAGCAGGGCGAAGCCCAGACCGGCGGCGGCGGCCAGGATGGAGCCGAGCAGCGTGGCCAGCAGCGTGATGCGCAGGCCGTCCAGCAGCATCGGCATGATCTCGCGGACGAACTCCCAATCCCATTCCATGGCCGGTTTCCTTAAGTGCGCAGCCCGTCGAGGCCGCGGGTCATGCGGCGCTCCAGGGCTTTCATGCCGGCCGAGATCAGGCTGGCATAGGCGAAGTAGATGACCAGCACGGTCAGGAAGGGCAGCGCGGTGCTGCCGGTCTGCGAGCGGACGACCTGCGCCTGGAAGGTGAGGTCGCTGAGCGAGATCAGCGAGACGACCGAGGTCGCCTTCAGCAGTTCGATGGCGTTGTTGCAGAAGGTCGGCACCATCACCACCGCCGCCTGCGGCAGCAACACGTGACGCAGGCTTTGCCAGCGCGTCAGGTTCAGGGCGACGCAGGCCTCGTGCTGTTCGCGGCCGATGGACTGCACCGCCGCCCGCACCACCTCCGCGCCATAGGCGCCGACATTCAGCCCAAGCGCCAGCACCCCGGCCTGCAACGGCGTCAGCGTCACCCCGATCAGCGGCAGGACGAAATAGGCCCAGAACAGCTGGACGAAGATCGACGTGCCGCGAAAGAACTCGATATAGGCGACCGACACGGCGCGCACCGCGGAGTAGCGCGACAGCCGGCCCAGCCCGGCGAGGAAGGCGGCCGGCAGGGCCAGCGCGCAGCCGAGCACGGTCAGCTTCGCCGTCACCAGCGCGCCGTCCAGCATCAAGCCCAGATAGCCGGCCCAATCAGCCATGAAGCCGAGACCTCCTGCGTTCGGGGAAAAAGCGGAAAACGGACGCAGTCGGATGCGCCGAGCCGTCGGATGCGTAGACCGTCAGATCCGCTGTCCGGCAGCGATGATCTTTTTCAAAAAGGCCTGGGTCCGCTCATGGGTTGGATTTGTGAAGAGGACGTCCGGCGGCCCCTCCTCCACGATGCGGCCTCGGTCGAAGAACAGCACGCGGTCGGCGAAATCGTGGGCGAAGCTCATCTCGTGGGTCACCAGCAACATGGTCATGTCGGTGGTGGACCCCAGCATCCGCATCACGCTCAGCACCTCTTCCACCAGTTCAGGGTCGAGGGCCGAGGTCACTTCGTCGAACAGCATGATCCTGGGCTGCAATGCCAGGGCGCGGGCGATGGCCACCCGCTGCTTCTGGCCGCCGGACAGCTGGGCCGGCATGGCGCGGGCCTTGTCGGCGAGGCCGACGAGGTCCAGCAGTTCCATCGCCCGGCGTTCGGCATCCGCCTTCCTCACGCCCTTGGTCAGCATCGGCGCCAGCGTGACGTTGTCCAGCACGCATTTGTGCGGGAACAGGTTGAACAGCTGGAACACCATGCCGATCTTGGTGCGCATCCGGTGCAGATGCGCCTCGTCGGCGGGGACCAGGCTGCCGTTGCGCTCCATCTGGAACAGGGGCTTGCCGTCGATGCGGATGGTGCCGCTTTCGATGGTCTCCAGCGTCATCAGCGTCCGCAGGATCGTCGTCTTGCCGGAGCCGGACGGCCCGATCAGCGCCAGCTTCTCACCCGGCCGGACTGAAAAACACAAATCCTGCAGCACGGTGTGCGAGCCGTAGCGCTTCGTGACCCGGTCGATGTCGATGATTGTGTCGGTCACACCGGTCTTCCCTTGCAATGGTTGGCGACCGTGGATGTGCGCAAACGATGCGGGACCGCAAAAATCATGTCAATCCGGAAAATCAAATCATGACAATTCCGGAGGGGGTAGGCTCGGGACGGTCATATGGCGAGCAGCACCGGCTCCGGGTCGCTGTTCAGCAGATTGACGATCACGCGCAGGCCAGCATGCAACTCCGCCTCGGTGGTGGAGCCGATGGAGACACGCAGCGCGTCGGGGCGCGTGCCGGGACCTATGGCAAAGGCCGATCCCGGCGCCAGCGCCACCCCCTGATGGCGGGCATGCGACACGAAGGTCGCCTCCGGCCGCCCTTCCCCCAGCGGCAACCACAGATGCAGCCCTTCGGCATGGCTGCGGTGGGGGATGCCCTTCAGGATCTCCGCCGCCAGCGCGTGGCGGCGGTGCAAGGCCTTGCGCTGCCACTCCACCATCTCCATCGCGAATCCGCTCTCGACCCAGCGGGTGGCGATCTCGGCGACGATGGGCGTCGCGATCCAGTTGGTCACCAGATGGCGGTTGGTGACGGCGGCGAGCAGCCGGTCCGGAACCACCAGATAGCCGGTGCGCAGGCCCGGCATCACCGTCTTGGTGAAGCTGGTGACGTAGAGGGTCCGTTCAGGCGCCAGGGCCGCCAGCGGCGGACGCCGCTCGCTCAGCAGGGGCCCGAGCGGGTCGTTCTCCACGATGGAGAGATTGTGCCGCTGGGCCAGCCGCGCGATCTCCCTCCGCCGGTCCTCGCCCATGTGGGTCGCGGTGGCGTTGATCGGGTTCGGCATGACGAACAGGGCCTTGGCCGTGCCGTCGCGGCAGGCGGCGTCGAGGGCGTCGGGCCGGATCCCTTCCTCGTCGATGGCGACGCCGCGCAGCTTGATGCCGAGATAGGAGGCCAGCGGCAGCAGGGTATGGTGCCCGACCTCCTCCGTCACCACGGTCGATCCGGGAGGGGCGGCGGCCATCAGGGCGATGGTCATGCCGGCGGTGGCGCCGTTGGTCAGGGTGACGTTGGCAGCCCCCGTCTCCACCCCGCAGTGGCGCAGCCAGGACACCGCCGTCGCCCGGTGGCGGGCGAACAGGGTGTTGGGGCGGAAGGACAGCACCACGGCCGGCGGCAGGCTGGCGGCAAGCTCCACCAGCGCGCCCCGCATCGCCTCCACATGCAAAGGCTCGCACACCGGCTTCAGGATCGACAGGTCGATCACCTCGTCGGTGCGTTGCGGGATGTAGGGCGGGTCGACCTCGGTCTGGACGGCACGGATGAAGGTGCCGCGCCCGGTCTCCCCGCTGATCAGACCGCGTCGGATCAGCTCCTCGTAGGCGCGGCTGACGGTCTGGACGGAAATGCCCAATTCGTCGGCAAGCTGCCGGTGGGTGGGCAGCTGGTCGCCGACCGCCAGTTGGCCTTGCGTGATCGCCCGCTGCACCTGATCGGCCAGCGAGAGATAGACAGGCCTGCTCAAAGCCGATGCATCGGGGTGCCACTTTGTCATGCAACATTTCTGCTGGAAATCACCACATTTGACAATGGCGGAAAGCGCGGACATCGTCGGGTCGTCATTTTCCAGAGGCACGCTGTTCCATGCCCGACCTGAAGCTCGATTCCATCGATCTGCGCATCCTTTCGGAAATCCAGCGGGACGGCCGCATCACCAAGCTGGCTTTGGCCGACAGGGTGGGGCTGTCGCCGACGCCGTGCTGGGTGCGGCTGCGCCGGCTGGAGGAGGGCGGCATCGTCACCGGCTATCACGCGCGGCTGGCGCTGCGGCAGGTGACGCCCTTCGCGATGGCGCTGGTCGAGGTGACGCTGGGAAGCCACCGGCAGGCCGATTTCGACCGCTTCGAGCGGGCGGTCAGGACCGAGCCCGGCATCGTCTCCTGCTGGTCGGTCGGCGGCGGGGTCGATTATGTCCTGCGGGTGGTGGCGCGCGACGTCGATGCCTATCAGCGGCTCATCGACCGGCTGCTGGACGGCGACGCCGGGATCGACCGCTATTTCACCTACATCGTCACGCGGACGGTGAAGGACGATGCGGCGATGCCGCTGGAGGCGCTGATGGAGGAGCCGGGCGGGTCCGTCGCAAGCTGATAGAGACTTTCTCTTCCTGCCCGCCTCGGGAAAGAGACACTCTCCGCCCCAAGGGGCAGGTTCGGACACTTTCTCCATCGCGGCACCCCTAAACTCCGGACATCGGCGTTTCGACGCCCAATTCTTTCCGGAGGTGCCCATGACCGCGCAGCTGTCCCGTCCGGACCGTCACGACGCCGTCAGCCGCCTGAGCGACCGCCGGCTGCTGCGCGAACTCGCCTATATCGGCGGACGCTGGACCGCGGCACCGGACGGCGCCACCTTCGCGGTGACCGACCCGGCCAGCGGACGGACTCTCGCCCAGGTCGCGGCGCTGGACGCCGCCCAGGCGACCGCCGCCGTCACCGCCGCCGCCGCCGCCTTTCCGGCCTGGAGCGCCCGGTTGCCGCAGGACCGCGCCGCCCGGCTGCGCGACTGGTTCGACCGCATCACCGCGGCTAGGGAAGACCTCGCTCTGCTGATGACCTTGGAGCAGGGCAAGCCGCTCGCCGAATCGCGGGGGGAGATCGACTACGCCGCCTCCTTCGTCGAATGGTACGCGGAAGAAGCCAAGCGGGTCGGCGTCGAGAGCATCGCCAGCCACCTGCCCGGTGCCGAAATGCTGCTGCGGCGGGAGGCGCTGGGCGTGGTCGGCATGGCGACGCCCTGGAACTTCCCGTCGGCCATGCTGACGCGTAAGGCGGCGGCGGCACTGGCCGCCGGCTGCACCGTGGTGGCGCATGCGTCGTCCGAAACGCCGCTGTCGGCGCTGGCGCTGGCGGAACTGGCGGAGCGGGCAGGCATCCCCGCCGGCGTGTTCAACGTCCTGACCGGCGATCCGGAACCGTTGGTCGGCGCGCTGTGCGACGATGCCCGCGTCCGTGCCATGAGCTTCACCGGCTCCACCGAAATCGGCAGCCGCATCGCCGCGCGCTGCGCGCCCACCATGAAGCGGCTGGCGATGGAACTGGGCGGCCATGCGCCCCTGCTGGTCTTCGCCGACGCCGATCTGCAACGGGCGGTGGACATCGCCGTCGACGCGAAGTTCGCCACCTCCGGCCAGGACTGCCTCGCCGCCAACCGCATCTATGTGCAGCGTCCGCTCTATGACAGCTTCTGCGCCGCCTTCACCGCCCGCAGTGCCGCGCTGCGCGTCGGGCCGGGGCTGGAGCCGGACGTGCAGATCGGCCCGCTGATGAACGGGCGGGCCGTCGACAAATGTGCCCATCATGTCCGCGACGCGCTGGACCGCGGCGCCCGCTGCCTGACCGGCGGTGAGGTCCATCCCGCCGGCCCGCTGTTCTACAGCCCGACCGTGCTGGCCGACGTGGCGCCGGACTCGCTGATCCTGCGCGAGGAGACCTTCGGCCCGGTCGCCGCGATCCTGCCGTTCGACGACGAGGCGGAGGCGGTGGCCCGTGCCAACGACACCGACTACGGCCTCGTCGCCTATCTGGTGACCCGCGACGCCGGCCGGATCCTCCGCCTGTCGCGGGCGCTGCACTACGGCATGGTGGCGGTCAACCGGGTGAAGATCACCGGCGCGCCGGTTCCTTTCGGCGGGGTCAAGCAATCCGGTCTCGGCCGCGAAGGCTCACGCCATGGGATGGAGGCCTTCACCGAGCTGAAATACGTCTGCCTCGACGCCGCCTGAGCAGAAACTCCCGATCTGGAAAGAAACGTCATGACCGACCTGACCAACGAGCTGACCGCCTGGGACCGCGACCATTTCTTCCACCCGTCGACCCACATGGCGGCGCATGCCCGCGGCGACACCCCGACCCGCGTCGTCACCGGCGGCGACGGCGTCTACATCACCGACCGTGACGGTAAGCGCAGCCTGGACGCCTTCGCCGGCCTCTACTGCGTCAATGTCGGCTATGGCCGCCGCGAGATCGTCGACGCCATCGCCGAGCAGGCCGGCAAGCTCGCCTATTATCACGCCTATGTCGGGCATGGCAGCGAACCGTCGATCACGCTGGCCAAGATGATCGTCGACCGGGCGCCCGCCGGGATGTCGCGCGTCTATTTCGGCCTGTCGGGATCGGACGCGAACGAGACCAACATCAAGCTGGTCTGGTATTACAACAACATCCTCGGCCGGCCGGAAAAGAAAAAGATCATCTCGCGTTGGCGCGGCTATCACGGGTCGGGGGTGATGACCGGCAGCCTGACCGGGCTGGAGCTGTTCCACAAGGCCTTCGACCTGCCGCGCCCGCCGGTGCTGCACACCGAAGCCCCCTATTACTTCCGCCGGGCCGACCGCAGCATGAGCGAGGAGCAGTTCTCCCAGCACTGCGCCGACCAGCTGGAGGCGCTGATCCAGGCGGAGGGGCCGGACACCATCGCCGCCTTCATCGGCGAACCCGTGCTGGGCACCGGCGGCATCGTCCCGCCGCCCGCCGGCTACTGGGAGAAGATCCAGGCCGTCCTCGACAAGCACGACATCCTGCTGATCGCCGACGAGGTGGTGACCGGGTTCGGCCGGCTCGGCAGCATGTTCGGGTCCGACCATTACGGCATCAGGCCCGACCTCATCACCATCGCCAAGGGCCTGACTTCCGCCTATGCGCCGCTGTCGGGGGTGATCGTCGGCGACCGGGTGTGGAAGGTGCTGGAGCAGGGCTCCGACCAGCTCGGCCCCATCGGCCATGGCTGGACCTATTCGGCGCATCCGCTCTGCGCCGCCGCCGGGGTGGCAAATCTGGAGCTGGTCGACACGCTCGATCTGGTGTCCAATGCACGCGAGACCGGGGGCTATTTCCGCGCGGCGCTGACCGACGCGCTGGGCGGGCATCCGATGGTCGGCGAGGTGCGCGGCGAGGGCATGCTGGCGGCGGTGGAGTTCGTCGCCGACCGGGACGAGCGCCGCTTCTTCCCCGCCGAGGCGAAGGTCGGGCCGCGCCTGTCCGCCGCACTTCTGGAGCGGGGTGTCATCGCCCGCGCCATGCCCCAGGGCGACATCCTCGGCTTCGCACCGCCGCTCTGCCTGACGCGGGAGGAGGCCGACATCGTGGTGGCGGCGACAGCCAAGGCGGTGAAGGCGGTCGCGGCCGAACTCTGAACGCCGAACTCTGAATGGGGCTCCGTCAGTGCGCCGGTACCGGCCTAACAGGGCTGATCGGCGCGGTGACGCGAGACCGACTGCCCGGCGAACCGCTCGATGCAGGCCGAGAGGCTCGCCAGGGTGGTCTCCTGGTAGACCCAGGGACCGAGCCCCGCACGCGCGACGGTGATTTCCCGGCGATCCCCAAGGTCGGTGATCGTCGCCGTGAAGCCGCCGACCGCGACACTCTGCTGGGAACAGGTCATTTGGACGTCCTCCTCGACATCATGCCGCAGGGTGGACCGCCGCACTTAACGAGACATGAACATATGGCGGTATGTGTCCGCCTACCCACAAATAGCCCGGTTCGCCGGATCGCGGTCGTTGATCCTGGGGGCATTCGCGGTTTTTTCCGCGGACACCCCCTTGTTTTAGCGCATCGCCCGGCGGACGTCGGGATCGTCCAGGGTCTGGTCGAGCGTCTGCGCCGTCCGCGCCAGGATCGCGTCGATGTCGTCGTCGGTGCAGCAGAGCGGCGGGGCATAGCCCAGCACGCCGTTGGCGAAGGCGCGGATCACCAGCCCGTTGTTCCAGGCGCGGTCGAAAATCCGGCGCGACGGTTCGGCGGCGGCGGGCAGCGGGGTCTTGCGCTCCTTGTCCACCACCAGTTCGATGGCGGCCAGCATGCCGCGCCCGCGCACGTCGCCGACCAGCGGGTGATCGCGCAAGGCTTGCAGCCCGGCCATCAGCCGCGCCCCGGCCCTGGCGCCGTTGGCGAGCAGGCTGTCCTCGTACAGGCGCAAGGCCGCCAGCCCAACGGCGGCACTGACGGGGTGGGCGGAGTAGGTGTAGCCATGGCCGACCGCGCTGCTGCCGGCGGCGTCCGCGATGGTATCGTACACCGCGTCCGACAGGAAGACCGCGCCCATCGGCACATAGCCGGAGGTCAGGCCCTTCGCCGTGGTCATCATGTCGGGGACCACGCCGTCGTCGGTGCAGGCGAACAGCGGGCCGGTGCGGCCGAAGCCGGTGATGACCTCGTCGGCGACGAACAGGATGCCCAGGCTGCGGCAGCGGTCGCACATCGCCTTCATCCAGCCGTCGGGCGGCACCAGCACGCCGCCCGATCCCTGGATCGGCTCGGCATAGAAGGCGGCGACCCGCTCCGGTCCGCCGATCTCGGCGATCTTGGCGTCGAGGGCGGCGAGCGAGGCGGCGATGATCGCATCGGCATCGCCGCCCACCGGGTTGCGGTAGGCGTAGTGCGACGGAATCTTGTGCTGCCAGTCGAAGGGCACGCCGAAGCCGGCATGGAAGGCGGGCAGCGCGGTCAGCCCCGACCCGACGGTGGAGGAGCCGTGATAGCCCTGCTCGATGGAGATGAACTGGTCGCGCTGCGGCTGGCCCTTGGCCAGCCAGTAATAACGGATGAAGCGGACGGTGCTGTCCACCGCGTCCGATCCGCCCAGCGTGAAATAGACATGGTTCAGGTCGCCTGGCGCCCGTTCGGCGAGTGCCGCCGCCAGCCGGATCGCCGGTTCGCTGCCAAGCCCGAAATAGCCGGTGGCATAGGGCAGTTCCTGCATCTGGCGGGTGGCGGCGTCGATGAGGCTTTGCTGGCCGTAGCCGGCGTTGACGCACCACAGGCCGGCGAAACCGTCGACCAGCTGGCGGCCGGCGGCGTCGGTGACCGTCGCCCCGGCGCCGGAGGCGATGACCCGCACCCCGGCCTTCTCATGGCCGCGATATGACGCGACGGGATGGACCAGATGGGCACGGTCGAGTTCGATCAGGGAATTGCTGAGCATGGTCCTCTCCGGATCAGCCGAGTGCCTGGCTGGCGAGCGCGAAAGTCGAAACGGTGGGGGTTGATGCGGGAACTGCCGCTGGCGCCGGGCGGCGCATGGCGATGCCACCGCCGACATGGAGCAGGCCGCAATCGGCCAGCCATGGGGCGAGGCCGGTGTCGACGGTGGTGTCCACCCGCAGGAGCTTTCCCGGATGCGCCGCGACGAGCGGGCCGATCAGGGCCTTGGCGCCGTCCGCGTCGGGGGCGACCACCGGGCCGACGACCTGCCCGCGGCCGAAGTCGCGCAGAGCGGCGAAACCAGTAGGGACGCCGTTCCGGCGCAGCAGTGTGAAGGACCCGACCCCGGCGATGCGCTCCAGCAGCAGGCGGCGGTCGGCACCGAAGGCTTGGCCGTCCAGCGCGGCGATGGCCGCAAGATCCTCCGTGCCGGCCGGGGCGACCTCCTCCGCCGTCACCGGCGGAACCGCACCGGCTTCTCCCTGGTGCCGCAGGACGGTGCCCACCTCGCGGAAGCCCAGCTTTTCGTAGAGCGGCAGCCCCTCGCTGGTGGCGACGAGGCGCAGGGGACGGCCGTCCGCCAGCGCCATCGCCTCATCCATCAGACGGCGGCCGAGACCCTGCCCGCGCCAGTCCTCGTCGACGATGACCATGTTGATGGTGGCGGCATCCTCGCCATAGGGCGTCGTCAGCACGGTGCCGACCAGCCGGCCCGATCCGGCATCCACGGCGACCAGCCCCCGGCTCAGCGACAGGAGCAGCGACCAGTCTTCCAGCCGGTGCGGCCATTGCGCCTGCTGCGACAGGGCGAGCGCATCGCCCAGATGCTTCGGCTCGAAAGCCGCCCAGTCGATCGCTCTCCTGGGAACCGTATTCCTGTTCATGGGCAGTCCTTTCACCCGCTGCCTCCAAGAGTGTGCGCAGCGGCCCCGGACGTTTGCCCGAAGGCGACATCCGCTGCGACATCTTTCACCTTTGCTCCGGCAGCCCGCCGCATCTTATGCCGCGAGGATGGCGCCGTTCCGCTCCCGTTTAAAAAAGACCGGCAGGAGTGAAGCGTTCCCGCCGGACTTTTGCTGTTTGTCGAGCGTCACCCCAACCCGCCGATGTGGAAGGTCTTCATCTCCAGATACTCCTCGATGCCGACCTGCGCGCCTTCGCGGCCCAGGCCGGACTGCTTGACGCCGCCGAACGGGGCGACTTCGGTCGAGATCGCGCCGGTGTTCAGCCCGATCATGCCGGCCTCCAGCGCCTCTCCCACCCGCCAGGACCGCGCGAGGTTCTGCGTGTAGAAATAGGCGGCCAGCCCGAAAGGCGTCGCGTTGGCCAGCGCGATGGCCTCCTCCTCCGTCTCGAAGCGGAACAGCGGGGCCACCGGGCCGAAGGTCTCCTCATGGGCCAGCAGCATGTCGGTGGTGGCGCCGGTCAGCACCACCGGGGCGACATACTGCGCACCCGCCGCCGCGACGGCGGATGAGGCAACGGTTGCCCCCTTGGACACCGCATCGGCGACGTGGCGCTCGATCTTGGCGACGGCGGCGGCGTTGATCATCGGGCCGATGGCGACCCCCGGCTCCAGCCCCGATCCTACCCGCATGGCGTTGACGCGGGCGACCAGCCGGTCGCGGAACGCCTCATAGACGCCCGACTGCACCAGGATGCGGTTGGCGCAGACGCAGGTCTGCCCGCCGTTGCGGAACTTGGAGAGGAGGACCCCCTCCACCGCCTGATCCAGATCGGCGTCGTCGAACACGATGAAGGGAGCGTTGCCGCCCAGCTCCAGGCTCAGCCGCTTGATGCTGTCGGCGGCCCCGCGCATCAGCAGCGAGCCGACGCGGGTGGAGCCGGTGAAGGAGATCTTGCGGACGGTCTCGTTCGCCAGAAGCTCCTCGCCGATGGCCTCCGGCCGGCCGGTCAGGATGTTGACCACGCCGGCCGGGATGCCGGCGCGTTCGGCCAGCACGCCCAGCGCCAGCGCCGAATAGGGGGTGAAGTCCGACGGCTTGATGACCACGGTGCAGCCGGCGGCCAGCGCCGGGGCGACCTTGCGGGTGATCATGGCGTTGGGGAAGTTCCACGGCGTGATGATGCCGCAGACCCCGACCGGCTCCTTCAGCACGACGATGCGGCGGTCGGGGGTGGGGGAGGGGATGGTGGTCCCGCCGATCCGCCGCGCCTCCTCGGCGAACCATTTGACGAAGGAGGCGCCATAGCGGATTTCGCCGCGCGCCTCGTCCAGCGGCTTGCCCTGCTCCAGCGTCAGGATGCGCGCCAAATCCTCCAGGTTCTCGATCATCAGCGCGTGCCAGCGCTCCAGCAGCGCGGCACGGTCGGCATGGGTGCGCCGCCTCCAGGCCGGGTAGGCTTCGGCCGCGGCGGCGATGGCGTCGCGGGCATCCGTTCCGTCCATGTCGGGAACGTTGCCGAGGGTGCTGCCGGTCGCCGGGTTCTGGATGCCGATGGTCCGGCCGGCAGCCCCGTCGCACCAGCGGCCGCCGATCAGCCCCTTTTCGCGGAACAGGGAGGAGTCCGTCAGGTGATGGGTCATGGTCTTTGTGTTTTCCGCTGCTCGGGTTTTCAGGCAACCGGCGTTACGACAGGGCCGACAGCACGGCGGCGGTGATCGCGTCCGTCCTGTCCTTGCCGGGCACCGTGCCGATGCCGCGGCCCGTGGTGTCGCCCAGTGCGGCCATGACGCGGTCGGCGGCGGCCTTTTCCCCCAGATGCTCCAGCATCATGGCACCCGACCAGATGGCGGCGATGGGGTTGGCGATGCCGAGATGGGCGATGTCGGGGGCCGATCCGTGCACCGGCTCGAACATCGACGGCGCCTTGCGGTCGGGGTTCAGGTTGGCCGAGGCGGCGAAGCCCAGCCCGCCCTGGATCGCCGCCCCCAGATCGGTGAGGATGTCGCCGAACAGGTTGGAGGCGACGACGACGTCCAGGCTCTCCGGCGCCGTCACCATGCGCGCCGCCATGGCATCGACGTGATAGCTGGTGACCTCGACGTCCGGATGTTCGGCGGCCAGCTGGCGGGTGATCTCGTCCCAGAACACCATCGAGTATTTCTGCGCGTTCGACTTGGTGACGGAGGCCAGCTTGCCGCGCCGGGCGCGGGCCTGGGCGAAGGCGAAGCGCAGGATCCGCTCCACCCCCATGCGGGTGAAGACACCGGTCTCCACCGCAACCTCCTGCGGCGTCCCCTGATGGATGCGCCCGCCGGCGCCGGCATATTCGCCCTCGGTGTTCTCACGGATGCACAGGATGTCGAAGCCGCCGCGGCGCAGCGGACCCTCCACCCCCGGCAGCAGCCGGTGCGGGCGGACATTGGCATACTGGTCGAACGCCTTGCGGATCGGCAGCAGCAGCCCGTGCAGCGACACCGCGTCCGGCACCTCCGCCGGCCAGCCGACGGCACCCAGCAGGATGGCGTCATACTTGCGCAGGCTGTCGATGCCGTCGGCCGGCATCATCACGCCGGTTTCCTTGTAATGGGCGCAGGACCAGGGCAGTTCGGTGCCGGTCAGCGCGAAGCCCGACGGCTTTGCCACGGCCTGCAACACCTCCCAGGCCGCGTCGACCACGGGATGCCCGATGCCGTCGCCCTTGATGATCGCAATGTTGTGGGTCTTCATCGAACGTTCCCTGTCTTTTTCATTGGATTGCAGGCCGATCGGCCCTGGCGGTTGCGGCAGGTACGATCTTATCCGGCCGTCGCTCCGTTCCGTGCCGAATGCATGGGCGATTTGGTTGATTGTTGTGCCGGCCCGGTGCTTTGCGGTGACTTGTGCGGCTGCGGCTCCGGTATTCTCGGGGAGCGCCGGATGGTTCAGGCGTGCCGGTTGACCCAAGGGAGCACTGCCTCGCGTTATGGAAAATCCGGGGAGGAAAAAGCGTTGAGCGAGAGCGGCATAAAAGACGGGGTTGGGGATGGGGTGGGGGACGGTGCGTTACCGGGCTCCCGGACCGTCGACGCCTTCGACATGCGGATGGCCGACATCGCCGACATCGATCTTGAGCGCCTGCACGCGCTGTCGATCTCGGTCGGCTGGCCGCATCGCGCGGAGGACTGGCAGTTCGTGCGCGAGGTCGGGCACGGCTTCGTCGCGCTGGACGAGATCGACCGCGTTCTGGCATCGGCGATGTGGTTCCCCCACGGCGACGATTTCGCCACCATCGGCATGGTCATGACCTCGCCCCGTCTGCAAGCGCTGGGGGTCGGCGACTGGCTGATGAAACGGGTGCTGTCGGCATCGGCGGGGCGGACCTACCGGCTCAACGCCACCCGTGCGGCGCTGGCGCTGTACCGGTCGCTCGGCTTCATCGGCCACCGGACCGTGTTCCAATGCCAGGGCGAGGCGCGCCGGAGCGAGCACGCCGCGCCCATGCCCGCGCAGGCGGTGCGGCGGCTGGAGGCGGCGGATCTCGCGGCAGTGACGGCGCTGGACGAACGTGCCTTCGGAAATTCACGGGCCGGGCTGATGGCGCGGCTGTTCGGGCAGTCGGTCGGCTATGGCCTGGAACGTGACGGCGCTCTGGTTGCCTTTGCGCTCTGCCGTCCCTTCGGCCGCGGGCATGTCGTCGGTCCGGCGGTCGCCGGGACGGACGAGGATGCGATTGCCGTGGTCCGGCCCCATGTGGACGAGCATGACGGACGCTTCCTGCGCCTGGACACCCATCTGGACGAAGGGACCTTCCCGCTGTTCGTCGCCCGGTCGGGCTTGAGGATTCACGACACGGTGCTGACCATGTCGCTTGGTGCGCCGCTGACCGATCCATCGACGCGGGCGCCGGACCGTCCCGTCACCTATGCACTCGCCACCCAGGCCCTGGGCTGAGCCGCCACCGGCTTTTATAAAAAAGGATGCGCCGATCATGCCGGGACAGACGCCGGAACCCTCCGCCGGCTCTCATGCTAACTCCGTGCCCGAACCCTTCCCCGCCACGTCTTCCCCTCCCTCTTCCAGCAACGGCGCCGGGATCATGCTCCGGCTGGTGTCGGCCGGGCTGTTCGTCGTCATGTCCCTGTTCGTCCGGCTGGCCTCCGTCGAGGCTCCGGTCGGGCAGATCGTCTTCTTCCGCAGCGCCTTCGCGCTGCCGCCGATCATCGCCTACCTGATGTGGCGCCGGCAGTTTCCGTCGGCCCTCCGGACGCGGCAGCCGGTCGGGCACCTGAAGCGCAACTTCTATGGCGGCATGGCGATGGTGCTCTCCTTCGTCTCGCTGGCTTATCTGCCGCTGGCGCTGGCGACCGCGCTGGGCTTCCTGGCTCCGCTGCTGACGGTGCCGGCCGCCATGCTGTTCCTGCGCGAACGGCCGGGCGCGGTGGCCATCGGCGCGGCGCTGGTCGGCTTCGCCGGCGTGGTGCTGATGCTGGTGCCGGCCTTCGAAGGGCCGACGCCGGACCGCGGCACCCTCATCGGGGTTGCGGCCGGGCTGGCGATGGCGTTCGCCACCGCGGCGGGGCGGGTCCAGATCAAGACGCTGACCGCGACCGAAGCACCGGGAACCATCGCCTTCTATTTCGCCCTCCTGTGCGCGCTCGGCGGTCTGGCGAGCTGGCCCTTCGGCTGGATCGTCCCGACCGGGTTCTCCCTGGCCTGCCTGATCGGGGCAGGCGTCTCCGGCGGTCTGGCGCACATCACCATGACCGAGGCGATGGCCCGGGCGACAGTGTCGACCCAGGCGCCCTTCGACTACACCGCCATGCTGTGGGCGCTGATCCTCGACGCGGCGATCTTCGGTCTGCTGCCCTCGCCGGTCAGCCTTGCCGGCGCCTTCGTCATCGCCGCCTCCGCCCTGGCGGTCCCGCTGGCCGGCCGGTTCACGGCCCGGTCCGAAGCACTGCGGCCCGCCCGCTGAGAAGCAGGCGGGTGTGGACCTCCCCCCTCTCGTCAGGGCGGCGGCGGGTGCAGCCGCGTGTCCAGGGCAAACCGTTCCTGGGAGCGCATCCTGTACGCCCCCGCCGCCGCAGACGCGGCGAACAGAAGGTTCCAGCTGTGCGGGGACACCGCGCTCGGGATCAGGACGAACTTGTGCCCATTCAGCAGGGCATCGCCGAACTGCTGCTGGCCGACGCTGGGGATGCCGGGACGGAGCCAGTTGGGATTGGGCAGGTCGGCCGGGGTGACCACATGGACGGCGGCGGGGTCCGTGACGGTCAGCGCCGTCAGCACATGCGGCACCGTGTCCAAGGCCTTGAAGCCCTTGTGCACCGCGACCTCCAGGATCGCGGTCGCCGGGTCGAGAGAGCAGTAGACGGCGCGGACCCCCTTGCTGTTCCAGCGCCCGCCGAAGCGGTAGGCTCCTTCGCCGCTGTCCCAGCTCGTGCGGAAGGGCTCCGGGTCGAGACGCCACGCGACCAGCTCGGTGCCGCCCAGAGCCGCCGGCAAGGGTGTCACGTGTAGACCCCGGAAGCCATCCGCCCCAGGTAATCCTCGACCATCTCGACCCCGGCGGGGGTGTCCAGCAAATCCAGCGGACGGTTGTCGTCCAGCCCGATGGCCGGACGCTCCAGCCACTGCTCGGCCTCCTCCTGCAAGCCGAAGACCTCGGAGGCCTGGGCCAGGATTTCGGCAAGCTTCCAGGTCCGGCCACCCTGCTCGGGGCTGAGCGGCTTGTCCGGCGCCCCCTTGCGGCGCTGGTAGGTGCGCACGCTCATCCCCACGGCAAACTCGATGCTCGCCGGCTTGAGGACCCGCAGGTGGGTCACGAGATGGTAGAGCGCGCCGCCCGGCAAGCCGGTCTTAATGGCGTTGTGGGCATCCAGCTGCGTCACCACCGGGCGCTTGAACACCCGCGGACCGCCGAGCAGGTCGGTGACCCGCTGATAGGCTCCTGTCTCACCCTGTCCCATGCGTGCTCCGGCCGCGGGCATGGCATCCTCCGTCATGTGTCGTTCTCAATGTGACACGTGACGCAAAGGGATTCAAGCGGACCCCCTGGGTGACGGAACCTCGCGGTCCGGATCCGGAAATGGACTTCCCAGCATGGAGCTGTTGTGATCCAAAGCCCTGAAAGGGGCGTCGCGGCGGGCACCGATCCGGTCTGCCCGATGGTCTGTCCCGATGCTCAGGCACGAGCCGAAGAGTGAGGAAAACCGATGTTGGCCGGAGGCGACCGTGAAGCGCAGCGTTGAGAACGCGGAGCATTACAACTGGGGGGACCGCTGCGACGGATGGGTGCTTTCCCCCTCTCCGGACATGATGGTCATTCAGGAGCGGATGCCGGCCGGCACGGCGGAGCGCAGGCATGTCCACGGCAAGGCGCGCCAGTTCTTCTATGTGCTCTCCGGTGAACTGACGATGGAGCTGGAAGGAACCCGCCACCTGATCACGGCGCTGTCCGGGATCGAGATTCCGCCGGGAAGCCGCCATCAGGCCCGGAACGACAGCGGCGCGGACGTGCATTTTCTCGTCGTGTCGTCCCCGACGACACAGGGCGTTGAACCGACCTCGACGGCTGAGCCGCGCTCTCAACGCCGGTAGGCCGGCGCTGGCAGCGGCAGGGGGGCCGGGTTCAACGCCACCCACTCGACGGCGAGCGCACGAAGCCGGACGCTGTCGTCGCCGATCCCGGCCTTCGCCTCGGCGATCGTCAGGTCGGCCTCCGACAGCGCGGATTCGGGCAGGGGGGTGGCGGAGCGGACATGGTGCAGGAAGGCGTCGGCCATCTTGCGATACTCCGCATCCCAGTTGACGCCGCCGTTGCGTTCAAGCTCGTCGTTGATCCTGCCTGCGATGCGGATGACCTCGCCCTGCACGGTGTCCGCGGGACCGGCCGATGGCACCAGCAGGTCCCAAAGCTCCCGGTACCGGTCTTCCCAGCGGGCCGCCGTAGCGACGACAGGCGATCTGCCGTCATGCATCACACGGCGCGGAACAGGCGTCACGCCGAATAGCGCATACAGCCGGTCCAGCGCGGCACCCGTCGCCTCCACGTCGTCCGGGTTGTATCCGGCGCGATGGAATTCGAACTGTTGGCCGATGCGCTCCACCAGGGCGGCGATCTCCGGCGTCGCCACGGTCCCGTCGTCACCGCCCTTGCCGAGGAGGCGGCCGAGCAGGGATTTCGGCTTGGCCGCTGCCGTCCGGCGCTCGGCGGCCACCAGCAGTTGGGCGGCGGCTTCCACCCGCCGGATGTCGCTGTTGGCGCAGCGCCGCAACGCGTAGGCCAACGGCGTCTGGCCGTTGCCGTCGAGCGCATCGACACGCGCGCCATGGGCCAGCAGCAGCTCGACCGCCCGCAGATTGCCGACCGCGGCCGCCTTGTGGAGCGGCGTGCCGCGCGCAGCCTCGCCGCTGTGCACGTCAGCACCGAGATCCAACAGAATGTCGATCCGGCCTTGCCAGTGGCCGGAGCGCGCATGAAGCGGGGTATCGCCGTAACTGTCGGGCGCGGAGACATCCGCGCCATGCTCGACGAGCCAGCGGGCGAGCGCGTCGGGGCATTCGTTGAAGGCGAGGGCGGTCTGCTTGAACACGCCGCCGCGGGCATTCACGTCGCAGCCGTCGAAAACCGTCTTCAGCGCCTCGACGTCGCCCGTCCTCAACAGGCTTTCGAAATCCTTCGGCAGCGTCTTTCGTTTCGCCTTCGCCACAGCAACTCTCTCGGATCTGAAGGAGGCCGGCAGGATGCCGATGCATCGGCATCCTGCCGGCGACCAGCATAAATCGCCTCCGCGCCGCCGCAACACTTTCAAGGCTGACGCTGTCAGAAGCGAATGACTATGGCATGCGATGTGCTGATCGGCAGCTCCGTCTTATAGGTGATCTGCTTCAGCACCAGATTGGACCTGATGGTGGAGACGAACTCTATTTTCGACAGTTTGCTGGCGATCAGATGTTCCAGCTCCTCGACATCCCGGACGATCACGCGCAGAAGGAAATCGCAGTCGCCCGTCATCCAGTTGCATTCCATCACCTCGGGAATCCGCTCGACGGCATCGCGGAAATTCTCAAGCGCCGATTGCGGCTGCTTGTCGAGCTTGACCTGGATATAGGCATTGATTTCCAGCCCCATCACCTTGGGATTCAGAAGGGTGACCCGCCGGTCGATGATGCCGGTCTGCTCCAGCTTCTTCACCCGTGTAAGGCAGGGCGAGGGGGAGAGATTGATTCTGCCGGCAAGCTCGACGTTCGTCAGGTTTGCGTCCTTTTGCAGCTCGTTGAGGATCTTGATGTCCGTTCGGTCGAGCGTCAACGTGTTCATCATGATGACTCCCTGTTGTAGTCTTGACGGCCTGTCCTGGAACCGAAGCGAAGAACGGCAGGAAATTCCGCGGAACAAACCTATTTGAGTGCAGCGCGCATTCCCTTCCGCCATTCGACTGTGCATACGGCAGAGTGTATCCGAGCCCAACCAATGGCAGAATCTACAGGATTGCCATTTTATGTCGCGAAACTGTCAAACTCGGACCGAGGTCCGCTTCGAACAGCACGGAGGCCGCAACATTGCCGAAGAGTGCGCGGATTGGTGCGAAGTGGCCGGAAGCCCCGGTGACCGGCGATGCTCTCCCGATGGCGTGGGATCCAACCGGCCTGCGCATCAGCTTCACCCCTGAGGATCCCGACGAGTTTGCCCGGCCGCTGGTCTCTTTCCTTGTCCGGCGCAATGTGGATGACGACGAGCTGCCGATCCACCGGCACCGGAAAGGCCAGCTGGTGGTGGCGGCGGAAGGCTCGGTCATGTGCCGGACGCTCGACGGGCTTCGGATTGTCCCATCCAATGGAGCGGTGTGGATTCCGGGAGAGATTCCCCACAGCATTTCCATGTCGGACAAGGGCCGGTCATACTGCGTCTTCATCAATCCGGGGATTTCACCCCTGCCGAAATCCTGCGCGACATTTTCGATCAGCCCGATGCTGCGCGAGATGATCTTTCACCTGGCCAACCTGCCACCGCTCTATCCCCTGGAAGGTCCAACCAGCCGTCTGGTCCAGGTCATCCTGGACGAGCTTGCCCAGATGAAGGCGGAGCCGCTCCACTTCCCGGTTTCCAACCATCCCAGGATCCAGCGCATCGCCGCCCAGCTGCTGGAGGCGCCGGACGACCGCAGGACCATCCGGGACTGGGCGGCAACGGTCGCCATGAGCGAGCGCACCCTGGCCCGGCTGATCCAGAAACAGACGGGAATGTCGTTCGGCCGGTGGCGCCAGCAGCTCCACATCGTGATCGCCGTCCAACGGATGTCGATGGGCGCCACCGTGCAGGCGATCTCCCAGGAGCTGGGATACGATTCTCCGAGCGCCTTCACCGCCATGTTCAGGAAACACATGGGGCAGCCTCCGCGCCGGTATTTGCAGGACCGGGCCGAAGGCGGAACGAACTGAGGCGGCATCCCCCTTCTCATGCTGACAGCCCTCGATCCGACTGTCGGGATCGAGGGCCGCCGGTGCGGTCGGGGACCGGGATTGCGGTCCCCGCGGGGATGGCTGCCGTTGTTTACCCTGTCAGCTCACGATGTCCCGCCTGATGGTCTTTCGTGCCGCCATGAAGGCCATCGCCGCCAGGACATAGACGAGCGACGTGCTGATCAGCGCCCAGCGGATGCCGTCGCCGGACCCCATCGACCGCGCGAGAACATCGCTGATCAGGCCGACCGTCAGCGGTCCAAGGCCAAGCCCGATCAGATTGGCGAAGAACAGGAAGATGGCGGTGGCCGTCGCCCGGGTGCGCGGACGCACCAGGCTTTGGACCGCTGCAAAGATGGGGCCGTAATAAATGGATTGCAGCAGCATCGGCAACCCCATCAGGCAAAGCGCCGCCACGGTGTTCGAGGTGAGATACGTCGCGAAAAGCGCAAAGGGCAGGCACAGGGCCGCGGCGGCCGGAATGGTCGCGTAGGCGTTCAGGCTGCCGCGCGCCACCGCGCGATCCGTCGCCCGGCCGCCCAGCCAGGTGCCGGCCGCGCCACAGATGCCGACGATCAGGCCCAGCACCGTGCCGAGGAAACCGGTGGGGCCCAATTGAATCCCGGTGAGATCGTGCAGTCTGGCCGCCAGGATGCCCAATCCTTCGGCGTGATTGCGCAGGAAGTGGGAGCTTTGAAAGGCAAGATTGCTGTAAATCCCGAAGCTCATGGCCACCATCGCGACCGTAAGCCAGATGTAGGTCCGCTTCCCGCCGAGTTCGGACAGCGCCTCCCTCAGGCTGGGCGTGCTTTGCGCTCCGCTGGCCGCGACGGAGAATGTCCGCGGCTCGGGCAGCGTGAAATAGGCCAGCAGCCCGAGGGCGATGCCGGGTACCCCGACCAGCGCGAAGGAGGCGCGCCAGCCGAGGCTGTCCGCGATCAGGCCGCCGACCACCATCCCGACCAGCGAACCGGCCGGAATGCCCATGGAAAAGAAGGCCAGCGCCGAGGCCCGCTTCTCCCGTGTCGTGTAATCGCTGATCAGCGACTGGGACGCCGGCGTGCAGCCCGCCTCGCCGACACCGACGCCGACCCTGGCGAGGAACAGCTGGGTGAAGTTCTGGGCCACGCCGCAGACCGCCGTGAACAGGCTCCAGGTGATCGCCGACAGCGCGACGATCCTGACCCGGTTCGCACGCTCCGCCCACCGCGCGATGGGAAGTGCCAGCGTCGCGTAGAAGATGGCGAAGGACAGTCCGGTCAGGGATCCCAGCTGCCAGTCCATGAGACCGAGTTCGCGCTTGATCGGTTCCGCCAGGATGTTGACGATCTGACGGTCGACGAAGTTCAGCATGTAGATGAGGAACAGCATGGTCAGGGCATAGCGCCGATGGTGGATCGTCATGCCAATCGGCTGCGGCACCGACACCGTGGTCGTTGCGTCGTCGGTCATACGGCAGTCTCCAAAAAGACCGGGCACAGGGGGGCCGGGTCGGTTTCGGTCGGAACGCGCTGTCGGGAGGTGCGGGGAATCGATGCGGCCGGCAGACGGCTCGGCATGCGATCAGAGTTTGACGCCCGTGCTGACGAGAAACACGTCACGGTCGGCGCGCGGGTCGTAGGGGCCGGCGAGGGTCGTCTGGTAGGTCAGGTTGAAGAGATAGCTGTCCTTGACCGTGCCATCGAGGGCGAGCCGGAGGATCTGGCGCCCCTGGTTGAACGCGCCGTCATAGGACGTTCCGTTGACATCGTGGGCGAAGGCGACGGACGGCTTGAGGTTCACCCCCGGCAGAATGTCCCGATAGCTCAGGCTCGCCTGAAGGCGATAGCCCCACGAGAACGGCGTCACGAAGCCCTTGGTGGTGCAGGCCTTGGGATCGGCGCCGGCCGCGCAGACGCCGTTGTTGGGGCCGGTTCCGAAGATGTCGGACCGGCCATAGCGGCGGAAATTGGGGTCCGGCAGATCGTGGACATATTTGGCGCCGACCTCGCCGCCGAGGGTCAGGGTGCCGCCGATCACGCTGCCGATGTCGCCCGATGCGGCGAGCTGCCCCTGGGTGACGTGAAAGCGCTCGTAACCGGCGAACGGCCCGCCCCGGGGCACCAGGGCGAAATCCCGGGCCAGCACACCGGTTCCGCTCACGGCCGCCTGCAACAGATCGGGGGCGTTGAAGGCGAGCGGCTGGTTGAATTTATGGTCGAGTTCACCCGCGACCCGCAATTTCATCGACGGAACGCTGGTGGCGAAGCTGCCGGACAGCATTCTGATGTTCTTCGGGTACTGGAACCGATAGGCCGGATTCAAACCGTCCGGATCTCCCGGCAGGAAGATGGCGCCGGTCCGGCCGGTCCGGTCGGCCTCGACATAGCCGGTCCGCGCGTGGACGTTGGTGAAGTGGAGCGAAAATCTGGTGCCGATGTCCGGCACCAGATAGGAGCCGCCGATACCGAACTGGCCGGCATCGCCCGCCGTCCCGTCGCTGCCGCGCTTCAGGAAGCGGCCGGTCGCCAGCCCCTCGGCGGAGGACAAGGCGTTGGATACCATGACCCTGTCGCAACCCGGCGAGGCGTAATCGGCGGTGGCGGCGAATGTTCCGCAACCGGGCTGCGTCGATGTCGCCGACAGCAGCTGATAGAAGATTTCGAGGCTTGCGGCCGACGAGAGATCGACCTTGCCCGACAGCGCCAGGAACGGCTTGGCTCCCTCCTGCGGCTGCAAGCCCGGCCGGGACAAGGCCGCGAAGTCGCGCGGGTTGATGTCGCGGAGGCCGCCGGGAATGGTGAAGGCCGGTCCCCAATCGACGGTCTGCTGGCCCGCCTTGAACGAGATGGGCAGCCCGCCGGCGGAGAACTGCCCCTTGACGTAGGCATCGGCAAGAGAGATGCCGCGGAACCTGGCGCCCTGCGAAAAGCCGCGGTCGGACAACGGACCGCCGGCATAATCGTTCGGCAGGTTGCCCAGCGCGACATGCCCCTCGGCAAGCGTGTGATCGTACCAGCCCTTCACGCGGGTGAAGACGCCCCAGCCGTCGGCGTTGTTGGCCTCGAACTCGACCAACCCCTTGGCGACGCTGGAAACCGGGTCTCCCCTGCGATAGTTCAGGTTCCCGTCGTCGGAATTGACGCCGCCCGGCGCCGCATGGTCAAGCCGGAGTCGTGCGCCGTCACCGGCGGGAACCAGCGACGGGTCGATGGGACTGGCGCGGATGGCCGTTCCGACGGTGACCACGGCCCGGATGCCCCCCGACCAGTCTCCTTCCTTGAATTCCCAGGCATGCGCCGGCCAGGAGATCGACAAGGCGGCAAGGATCGCCGCTTTCCGGCGAATGCCAAGGCCTGTCCACCACGCGGCACGGGGTGCCGGCAGAATTATGTCTCCCATATTTGCTCCCTGCGAAGATTTATTGGAGTTGAGACAAGGAAGTCCGTCCCCGATCTTTCCGGACGGGCCAGGGTTCGGACTTCCATTTTTCCTTGAAGGAACTCGGCATTGCTCCTGATGCAGGGCAATCGCATCCGAGGGTGGAGCGGCAAGGCTCGACTTCGAATGACCCTCTCCCCTTGCGGAAGACAGGCTTCGTCACCGGACAAAACAAAAGATGCGGTGATGGGAACGCGGAGAATCCGTCCTATTTGGCGGATTCAAAATGTTCGATTCGGCCGAACCTGCCCAACGAGTAAATCAGCGGGACCCTGTCCTGATCGTGACTCTGGGCGACGACGGCACCGATCATGATCGTATGGGTGGCGACTTCCACGCTGTCCTGCAGTCTGCAATCGAAGCTGCAAACGGATTGGCGAAGGACCGGAACCCCGGTAGCCATCTCATCCCAGTCGGCGGGGGAGAAGCGGGAGGCGCCCTTGCTGCCGTCCAGCGCCGCGAAGCGCTCCGCCAGTTGGACCTGATCGGCGGACAGGACGTTCCAGGAAAAGGCGCCGGTCCGGAGAATGACGTCGTGGGCCTCTGCGCTGCGGTTGATGCAGGCAAGAACCATCGGCGGATCGACGCACAGGGACACCGCGGCGGTGACGGTCAGGCCACGCCTGTCGGCACCCTGGCCCGACGCCACAATCGACACCGACCCCACCACAGCCCGCAACGCATTTTTGAAAACGGTCGTCTCCACATGGTCCGCAACGGAAAAATCTTGTCCTGACATGGTGAACCTCACGCAAGGCGGTGGAAGGGCATGCCGCCGGTACGGGCGGGATCGGCCGTCCGGCATCCGTGTGGGAGACGCTGCGCTACGGGGCAGGGGCCACCGGCAGCATCCGGTGCTCCACGATGTTCAGCCCATAGCCCCGCAGTGCCACCGGGACATGCTGCGAGTTCGACAGGAGGATCATGTCGTGAATGCCGAGGTCTGCCAGAACCTGGGCGCCGACGCCGTAGTTGCGCAGTTCCGCCTTGTCGACGAACGGCTCCCCCGCCTTCACCCGCAGAAGCTGGGAGAGCGGCACATCGCGGTTGAACAGCACGATCACGCCCCTCCCTTCGGCGGCGATCTCCTGCATGGAGCGGGCGACGATGTCGCCGCGGTCGCCGGTCTGGCCGAGCACGTCCGACAGGATGTCCAGCGCGTGCATGCGCACCAGGGTCGGCCTGTCGTCGATCACGCCCTTCACCAGCGCAATCGCTTCCGTCTCGATGGCCTTGATGCGGAAGGTGATGGCGCTCCACTCGCCGCCCCATCGGCTGTCGAACTTCGTGGTGACGACACGCTCGACCTCGTGATCGTGGCGGCGGCGGAAGGCGATCAGGTCGCGGATCGTGCCGATCTTGAGCCCGTGACGCCGGGCGAAGGAGACGAGATCGTCGAGGCGGGCCATCGTCCCGTCCTCCTTCATGATCTCGCAGATCACGCCCGACGGGTTGAGCCCGGCAAGGCGCGCGACATCAACCGCCGCCTCGGTATGTCCTGCCCGGACCAGCACGCCGCCGGGCCGGGAAACCAGGGGAAAGACATGCCCCGGCGAGACGATATGCTCCGGTCCCCTGGCCGCGTCGATGGCCACAGCCACCGTCCGCGCGCGGTCCGCCGCGGAGATGCCGGTGGACACCCCCTCGCGCGCCTCGATGGAAACAGTGAAGGCCGTCCGGTGGCGGGTGCCGTTCTCCGCGCTCATCAATCTGAGGCCGAGCTGCTCGATCCGCTCCTTGCCGAGCGCCAGACAGATCAGGCCCCTGCCATGCGACGCCATGAAGTTGATCGCCTCGGGCGTCGCCATCTGCGCCGGGATCACGAGATCGCCCTCGTTCTCCCGATCCTCGTCATCGACGAGGATGAACATTCGGCCGTTGCGGGCCTCTTCGATGATCTCCGCCGTGGAGGACAGAAAGGGATGGCGTGGGGGGCAGGGCAGCATCGTCATGATCTTCCTCCGATCACCGCATCACAGGTTGGACAGCGCCTGACGGATCAGCGAATCCTCGGAGTCGTCGTAGAGCGAATCGATCAGCGCCGCGTACCGCTCGTTCAGCACCTTGCGCCGCTTTTTCCGGGTCGCCGTCATGACGCCGTTTTCCGCCGACAGCTCTTCGGGAAGGATCCGGAACGACTTTATTTGCTCGACGGGCGCCAGCCTCTGGTTCGCCTTGGCGACCTCCCCCTCGATCAGGTGGATCACCGCTTCCGACGAACAGAAATCCGAGTAATCGCTGATCGTTTCGTTCCGCCCCTTCACCCAGTCGGTCATCGCGATGCGGTCGACCTCGATCAGCGCCACGAGGTATTTCCGCCCGTCGCCGCAGACCGCGGCTTCCGAGATGTAGGGGCTCCGCCGCAGCTCATTCTCGATCTGCGCCGGACTGATCGACTTGCCGCCGGAGGTGTTGATGATCTCCTTTTTCCGGTCGATGATCGCCAGCTGGCCATCGGGCCGGACCTCGACGATGTCGCCGGTGTGGAGCCATCCGTCGCGCAGAGCCTCCAGCGTGTCGTCGGGCTTGTTCAGGTAGCCCGTGAACAGGCCGGGGCCCGTCACCAGCATTTCGCCGTCGCCGGCGATCCTCGTCTTCCAGCGCGGATCGGCAATCGGAACGCCGATGGTGCCGGGCTTCGACCAGTCCCGCATCTGCCCGGTGTTCGCTCCGACCAGTTCGGTCTGACCATAGACCTCCTTGAGGTTCACCCCCCAGGTCTGCCACAGCTTCACGACGTCCGGCGGCATCGGCGCGGAGGCGGTGTAGGGGTATCTGAGTTGATCGAGCCCGATCTCCGCCAGGAGCGGCAGGAAGACCTGGTCGCGGCAGGTCGCGAAAAGCGCCTGGAGGAAGGGATCGTCCGGGCCGTCCGCCTGCCGGTCCGCCAGCGCCTTCTGGGCGATGGACATCGCGAAGCGGTAGGATTTCTTGCCGACCGTGGCCGACGCATTGATCCTGCTGACCAGTTCGGCGGCGTAGCGCTGATAGAAGCGCGGCGGCGCCATCCAGTAGGTCGGCCTCACGTCGCGGATCGTCGTCGCGAAGTCCGCTCCGGTCTCGCCGAAATAGGGCGTGACCTCGCCGATGAGGGGAAGAACGATGCCCTGCCCGAGCCCGACGACATGGGAGAGCGGGAGATGGACGACCACCCGCTGGGGTTCGCGGAAAAGCGCCGGGCAAAAGCCTCGGGTGGTCAACAGCCCCTCGATCAGCGACCGGTGGGTGAGGATCGCGCCCTTGGGATTGCCGGTCGTGCCGGAGGTGTAGACGATGCTGGCATTGTCCTCCGCCCGCGCCTTGCCGGCCTGCTCGTCGAGCAGCGACGCACAGTCGGAGGAGGACGAGGCGGAAAACCGCGGCAGCGAGACGATGGTCTTCGATGACGGAGCCGCCGGATCGAAGACCACGATCTTCTTCAAGCTCTCCGCCTGCCGGCTGCGGAGTAGGACGGCGAGTTCCTTCTCTCCGGCGACAAAGGCGAATTTGCTTCCCGAGTCCTCCAGGAAATACTCCACCTCCTCGGTCGAAGAGGTGAAATAGATTCCGACCGCCACGCCGCCGGCACAGACCGTGGCCATGTAGGCGACCACCCAGTCCTGCGAGATGTCGCCCATGATGGCGACGTGGTCCCCCCTCTCCAGACCATGATCGAGGAGGGCACGCGAAAGCGCCGCGGCGTCCCTGGCGAATTCACCCCAGGTGGTGGCGTGCCACGTGCCGGCACGCTTCTGGAAGAACGCCACGGCCTCGCCCCTGCCGTCCCGGCGGTCGCGCAGCAGCGACGGCAGCGTCGCGTCCTCATGCGCGGCCGGTGGAGGGTCGATGGCGGATGAGGCGGTTGAGGGCAAGACGGGCGGGAACAGGGACTGCGGCCCGCCCATCTCAATTGCCGCCTTCTGCAAAGCGCTTGCGCTTCTCGCGGAAGGCGGCGACGGCCTCCTTGCGCTCCGGGCTGTGGAAGGTGAGCATCTCGAGCGCACCGGCGGCGTCGAGATTCAGGTGCACCTGTTCCTTGATCAGCTTGTTGACGGCGTATTTGGTCCAGGCGATGGCGTCGCGGGGGCCGGAGGCGAGCATCTCGGCGTAGCGGACCGCATGCTCGACGACGGTTCCTTCCGGCACGACCCTGTTGATCATGCCGGCCGCCGCCGCCTCCTCCGCCGAAATGAAGTCCCCGGTCATCAGATAATGCTTCGCCCGCACCGGCCCCAGAAGCAGCGGCCAGATCACCGCGCCGCCGTCCCCGGCGACGACGCCGGCCGTCACATGCGTGTCGGCGAAGCGGGCAGAGGGCTCGGCGAAGACGACGTCGCAGAACAGGGCGAGCGTGGCGCCCAGCCCGACGGCGACGCCGTTGACCGCGGCGATCAGCGGGCATTCCAGTTCGAGCATGTTGCGGATGAGATGGCGCCCGGACCGGGTGGGCGAAATCGGCCCCAGATCGCCATCGAGCGCAGTCTGATCGCCGCCGGAGCAGAAGCCGCGACCGGCACCGGTCAGGACGACGGCCTTGACCGCCCGGTCGTTGTCGAGGTCCGCGAACAGCTCTTCCAGCGCGGCATGCATCGGCCAGTCGATGGCGTTGAGGATTTCCGGCCGGTTCAGGGTGACGATGGCCACGCCGCTCGCGCGCTTCTCGACGAGCAGGCCCCTATAGGTCTTGTCGGTCATGGGAGACTCTCTTCAGATCGGTCGAGAGGGGATCAGGCCGAGGCGTTCACCGTCCGCATCCTGCGGATCTGGTCGAGGATCTCGTCGGTCGGACGCACCACATTGTTGCGGTCGTTGAAATGCGGGATGACGTAGCGCCCGACCAGCTCGATGGCCTTCATGATCTCGGCGTGCGAGACAGAGTCGATGTGGAACAGGATTTCTTCGGCGCCGGTTTCGATGAAGCGTTCCAGCTGGCGGATGACGGTATCCGGGCTGCCGCAAACCAGACTGGCGGAGTCGTTGAGCAGATAATCCCAGTCGGTGGCCGCGCGCTGGAGCGCCTCCAGCCCTTCCCCCATGTAGGCGTAGTCGTCGGCGATCTTCGCCAGCCGCGGATAGGCGTCGGTCGAGATGCGGGCATACTGCATCAGCGGCTCGGCATAGATGTCCTTCGCCGCCTGATCGGTTTCGGCGATCCCGAGGAACACCGGCATGCCGAGACGCGGACGGTCGAGCGGGCCGTTCGGATCCCGCTGCCAGTTCGACCGGTAGGCCTCGACCATCTTCGCCTGGGCGTCCCAGCCCTGGTACAGCGTGTGGCTGAGGACGGCGAGCCCCTGGCGGGCCGCCCAGACATGGCTGCGCTCGCTGGTCGCCGCGATGCCCATCAGCGGATAGGGCTTCTGGACCGGCTTCGGCACCAGCATGCGCGGCGGAACCTGATAATGCTTGCCCTCGAAGGTGAAGATGTCCTTGCTGAAGGCTTCGCGGATCAGCGCGATCCCCTCTTCCATCTGCTCGAGGGTTTCCGCCGGCTCCACATTGAAGGCGCGCATGGCGATGGTGGTGTTGGCACGGCCGCAATACAGCTCCATGCGGCCGTTGGACAGGATATCGGTGACGGCGGCCCGTTCCGCCGTGCGCAGCGCGTGGTTGATCTTCTTGGGCATCAGCGAAACCGCCGGCCTCAGCCGGATGCGGGACGTGACCGCCGCGAGGTAGCCATACACGACTTCGGGGGCCGAGCTGGAGATCCCGCCCAAGGCGACATGCTGCTCGGACAGGCTGACGATGTCGAAACCCATCTTCTCGGCAAACACCGCCTCTTCGACAAGCTCATGAAGCCGGCGCGAATAGCTTTGGCCGACCAGAGTTTCCTGCTCGGACCAGAAGCCGAACTTGACTGCCATTTGGATGCCCTCTCGGGTTTGTTTGGGATGCCTCTTCGATGCTTGGAAGCTTGTCATGAAGCCGGCGGCAGAACCTGCCGAAGATCCGCCATACGGACTGCGTGCTCAGAACATTATTTTGTGTAGGAACGACCGGCTGGGTCGTCCTGGGAAAAGCTCTCGACGAGAAGCGAGGCGATGCGCTCGATGCAATGCCTGCCGATGGCCGCCGAGGAACCGGTGGGATCGCCGAGAATGCCGTTGGCGCTGACCGCCGCAAGCCCGTCGCGCCACATCAGCTCCAGATCGCCTTGCGACAGCAGCCCCAGCCTTCCGGCCTCGTAGCGCTCCGTGCGCACCCGCCCCGGGTGGATGTCGAGCATCAGCGAAGTTTCGGCGATATCGGCATGGCCGCCGACCCTGATCGGCTCGCCGCCCGCCTCCTTCACCGCATCGCGCCAGCACTCCAGCCACGCCTTCGCATCGGTGAAGGCAAAGACGCGGCAGGAGGCCGGCACCGCAGCCCGCAAGCGCGGCAGCATTTTGGCCAAGGGCGGGGAATTGCCGACATGGGCGGAGAAGATGAGGATGCGCTCGAACCCGTGCTTCGCGAGGCTGGTGCAGTAGTCCCGGCAGATCATTTCGAAGGTGCTGTCCTGCAACGAGATCGTGCCGGGGAATGCCAGATGGTGGGACGAGCAGCCGACCCTGATGGTCGGCGCCACCAGCGCGTGTCCCACGCCCTTCGCCACCAGGATGCCGAGATGGTCGGCATGGTCGGCATCGACGCTGAGGGTCAGATGCGGTCCGTGCTGCTCCACCGCCCCGCAGGGGATGACGATGGTCCGGGTGCCGCCCGCAATGGCCAGAGCGACCTCGGGCGAGGTCATGAACTCAAGCCGGAGATGATCGCCGTCAGCCATTTTGCTGCCCCGCCTTGCGCTGGAGGAACCGGTCACGCGCCGCGGCCGTCTCGCCGCGATTCAGGTAATCCTGCATGTCGCGGAGCGTGCGCGCCTCAAGCTCCTCGTCGGTCATCCGCGGCGCATCGGCGAAGGTCCGTTTGATCGCCGAGAACAGATGCATGTCCTTCAGGCGAAGGGTCTCGGCGACGGCACGGGTCCGGTCCTGAAGCTCGTGGAAACCGACGACCTCATCGACGAGGCCCATCGCCTGCGCCTCCTGCGCCGAAACGAGATCCCCGGAATAGAGGAGACGCTCGGCAGCCCGGCGCCCGAGGCGGTCCATCGCCTGCCGCATGCCCTTCGCGGCGGGAAGCAGCCCATGATTGATTTCGGGAAAGCCGAACCTGGCCCCTTCGCTCGCCACGACATGGTCCGCGAACAGAAGCAGCTCCAGCGCCCCGCCCACCGCATAGCCGTTGACGGCGCACAGCAGCGGGCAGCGATAGCCTTCGAGCGCGACGAGCAGCCGGTGGAAGGCGCGCATGCGCGGGACCGCGGCGTCCGCCCTGGCGACGATTTCGCGAATGTCGCCGCCGGCACTGAAGAAGCGCTCGCCGGCGCCGGTCAGGATCACGGCCGGCGCGTCGGCCTCCGCCCTGAACCGGGCGAGATCGTCCGCCAGCGCCTGGATCAGGTCGAAGGAGAGCGCATTGGCGGGCGGCCTGTCCATAGTCAGCCGGACCAGCGTCGTGGATAAACGATCCATCCTCAGCATCTTGCATCCTTTCAGATCGTGCAGGAGTGCCGGCCGAGGTTAGCGCGTGCCCCTCGAAGGGTTCTTCCGAAGACACCCCGCGAGCCCGCCCGTGAAAGGATGTTCTGGCGTGACCTGAGTGTTTGACGGCCGAAGATGCCGCGCGCTCCCGCCGTCGGGTGGCGATGGCCCGCGCTCTGATGGGCCTGTCGCCCTTGCATATCGACCGCGTGCTGGAGATGATCCAGGCCATCGACCGGCAGGGCGTCAGCATCTTCATGGTGGAACAGAACGCCGACCTCGCCCGCGACCCGCAGAGTCGCGACGCCTATCCGGGCGGTGCCCAGGCCGCCCGACGCCGCCCGCTTGACGCCGTCCGCCCGACGCAGCATTTCCGACAGGACCCATCTTCCGATGACCAAGGACAACCCCGCCGTGCCTTCCACCGTTGCAGACCCCGGCCCCCGCTCGCTGGAGGAGCTGGAGGCGCGGCTCGCCCGCGATCTCGACCTGCTCACCCTGCCGCCGGCCGACTGGGTGCCGACGCGAGACGGCGTTCTCGACGTTGCCATCGTCGGCGCCGGCATGGCCGGGCTGACCGCCGCCTTCGCCCTGCGCAAGGTCGGCATCTCCAACGTCCGGCTGTTCGACCGGGCGCCTGCCGGCCGCGAGGGGCCGTGGGGGACCTTCGCCCGCATGGAGACCCTGCGGTCGCCCAAGACGCTGACCGGTCCGGCGCTGGGCTTCGCCAACCTGACCTTCCGTGCCTGGTTCGAGGCACAGTTCGGCCGCACCGCCTGGGACGCGCTGTTCCGCATTCCGCGTCTGCAATGGCTGGAGTACCTGACCTGGTACCGCCGCGTCACCGGCGCGCCGGTGCGGAACGACACCGCTTTGACGGCGATTTCCGGCGATGCCGACGGCGTGACCCTCGACCTCGACGGTCCGGAGGGGCGGCAGCGGGTGCGGGCGCGCCGGGTGATCCTGGCGAACGGGCGCGACGGCCTGGGCGGCCCCTTCGTCCCGGCCTTCTGGAAGGCGGTGGACAAGCGGTTCTGGAGCCATGCCCATGAGCCCATCGACTTCGACGGCCTGAAGGGCAGGACGGTGGCGGTGCTCGGTGCCGGCGCCGGTGCGGTGGACAATGCGGCGGAGGCGCTGGAGCGGGGTGCCGCCAAGGTCTACATGCTGATCCGCCGGGCGGAGCTGCCGCGCATCAACAAGAGCCTGGGCGCCGGACATCCCGGCATCGTCCTCGGCTTCCACACCCTGTCGGACGAGCGGCGCTGGGCCTACAACCAGTACATCGCCGACACCGGCGTGCCGGCGCCGCACAATTCCATGCTGCGCTGCTCGCGCCATCCCAACTTCTCGCTGCTGACCGGCTGCGCCGTCGAGGCGGCGGAGGCCGAGGGCGGCCGTCTGGTCCTGCGCACCCGACGCGGCACGGTGACGGTCGACCACGTCATCCTCGCCACCGGCTTCGCGCTGGATTGGCAGCAGCGGCCGGAACTGGCGGAGATCGCCCGCCACACCCTGCTGTGGCGCGACCGCTATGTCCTTCCCGGCCATGAGGCCGGCGAATTTGCCCAGCATCCCTATCTCGGCGCCGATTTCGAGTTCCTTGAGCGCACGCCCGGCGAGGCGCCCTGGCTGAACCGCATCCATGCCTTCAACTATGCCGCGGTGCTGAGCCACGGCAAGGTGACCGGCGACATCCCCGGCATCAGCGCCGGGGCGGAACGCCTGGCCGATAGCATCACCGCGGCGCTGTTCACCGAGGATTACGATGAGCACTGGCAGCGGCTGATCGGGTTCGAGACGCCGGAACTGCTGGGCGACGAATGGACCGAAGCGGAGGATTTCCAATGACCGCCAGCAGCGCCACCGCCGACGGGGCAGCCCCGGTCGCCCCCGACCTGATCGACCGGCTGGCCGGCCTGTCCGACGCCTCCCCGCTGCTGGCCCTGCGCGCCCGCCGGGCGGAGATCCGCAGCCGCACCCAGGCGGCGCACGATGCCCTGCTGGCGCCGCGGCGGCCCGGCCTGTTTCCGGCCGCCGAGCGCGCCGCGGTGGCGCAGCGCATCGCGGCGCTGGCCGGCAACGACGCGCTCGCCGCCCATTACCGCGGGCTCGCCGCCGGCGCCGAGGCCCGCCCGGCCCTGGTCGCCCATGCGGAGCGGGTCACCCGGTCCCCGCGCGAGTCCCGGCCGGAGCATCTGGGCGTGCTGGAGGCGGCGGGGCTGGATGCGCATGGCATCGTCGCGCTGTCGCAACGATCGCACTGGTGAATTATCAGGTCCGCCTGCTGGCCGGACTGCATGCGCTGGCGGGGGATGCGGCGGGGGTGGCGGCGGAAGCGTCGTCCGGCCCGCTGCCCGCCGGGGCGCCGGTGCCGGTCGATGCGGACATCGGCTTCACCACCGACCTGCTGGACTGGAAGCCCTGGCTGCCCCCCGTGGTGCTGGAGGATGCGACGGAGGAGCAGCGGCTCGCTCTGGCGGTGACGCCGTCCAACATCGCCATCGGCGCCTATTCGCTGGTGCTGGCGCATGAGCCGGAATCGCTTCTTCACCGCACGCCGCTGTTCAACGGCATCATGTACGCCCCGCGCGGCCTGCCCCGGGCCGAGCGCGAGTTCGCGACCGCCGTGGAATCGGTGCTGAACGGCTGTGTCTATTGCGCCTCCGTCCACGCCCGCCGCTTCGTCGAGCTGACCGGCGGCAGGGACGCGGTCGATCTGCTGTTCGCGCAGGGGATTGCCGGCCAGGACGATCCGCGCCGGCAGGCCATCGCCCAGGCCGCCGCCCGCCTGACCGCCACGCCGGCCGCCCTGACGGCGCAGGATGTCGCAACGCTTCGCCGGGCCGGAGTGGAGGACGGCGAGATCCTGGATCTGGTCCTGGCGGTCGCGATCTTCGCCTGGGCCAACCGCCTGATGCTGAGCCTGGGCGAGGCCGTACGCTGAACGGAGCCTTGGCCGGACCGAAAGGCCTGTCCGCAGCGGCGGTCGGGCCGCGGTTCGGCCGTCCGGGTCTTCAATGGACCCGGATGCTGGGGCTGGACCGCAGCGTTCCGTCGGCTACAATGCGAGAGTTCGGCACCACTGGCATTTGCCGCCAGTTGCGGCTGGACCTCAGTTTCCCATCGGCTACACTCGGCTTCGCTGCCTTCGGCTAACGAGGATCGTTGCGGCTGGACCTCAGTTTCCCGTCGGCTACACTACGCGGTGGGGTAAGGCCTTGAAAAGAAAGCCTTATCCCACCTTTTCCCTGGCTGGATTCCGCCTCCCGGGCGGTCAGAACAGGACATATTGCTCCGGATTTTTCCGGGAGGGCTGACGGACACGGCCGTCGAAGCAGACGATGGTCTCGTACTGCTTGTCCGTGATGAAGACGATATGAACCTTGCCGGTGGGGGGAACCGCCTTTTCGATCCGGCGGGTCAGCGCCTCCGACTGCTCCTTGCCCACGCAATGGCGCAGGTAAACGGAGAACTGCGACATCTCGAAACCCTGGTCCAGCAGGAACTTGCGGAAGGTCGTCGCGGCCTTGCGTTCGCGTTTGGTCAGGACCGGCAGATCGAACAGCACCATCATCCACATGATCCGGTATCCGCTCAACATGGCCGCCTCCCGTCATGCCGGTTGCGGCGTCTTGGATGGGGCCGGCGGGGTTGGGGCCGGCGGGGGAGCGGGCCATTCCAGCGGCATCGGCGCCCATGCCCGGTTCCCGTCGCCGGCGGGAAGGTCGAGCACCGCCTCTCCCTTCTCATAGGCCTGCGCCAGCGATGTCGCCGCCCGCATCGCCACTGTGGACAGCGGCGTCGTGCCCTCCGCCGTCGGCAGGTCGAGCGACGGCACCAGCGCCAGGAAACGCTTGGCGTCCGGCGTCACCGAATCATGGCCTGCGTCGGCCAGCCGGGTGACGGCGAGGTCCACGAAGGGGCGGAACGGCTCCATCAGATCGTCCACCAGACACAGCGGATTGGACCGGTTGCGGTGGAACAGGCCGAGCGTCGGGTGCAGCCCAGCCCCCATCACCGCCCGCGCCACGGTGGAGCGCAGGATGGCATAGCCGTAGTTCAGCAGGCCGTTCACGCCGCCGGCCTCCGAATCGCGCCGGAACCCGTTGCCGAACAGCAGCGGCCAGTACCGGCGCGCCGCCTGTGCCTCGATGTTGTCGGGGTCGCCGGAGCGCACCTTGCGGGCCAGCGCCTCGAACGCGCCGGCGGCCGCGCCGCGGGCCTCCAGCACCGCGCCCTGCTGGCGGACCTTGGCGCGCACCAGCAGCTGCCACAGCCGCTTGGCCTGCGGCGCCGAAACGTCGAGCTGGGCGCGCATGCGCTGGGCCTGCACATGATGGCCGTCCACCGGCCACAGGAACGCCGCCGGCACATGGTTCGGTCCGCACAGCACAGCACAGCACCGCGACGATGCCGCGCTGCGCCAGTGCCAGCAGGAGATTGTTGCTGTAGGTCAGGCCATGGGCGTTGGCCACCACCGCGCCGATGTCGTCGAGCGGAACGCGCCCGATCTCCCGGCCCTGCGCCTCCACCACTAGGAAGCCGCGCGACAGCGACAGGTGGCGGCCATCCTCGCCGATCTCGACGATGCGGCCGGTCATGGCGGGGGCTCCGCAGCGCCGGACACGGGCAGCGCCGCCCATTTCGGAAAGCCGGGATCGCGCACTGTGCCCAGCGGATCGACGGTCACCCGCCGCGCCTTGCGCGTGCGCAGCTTGTCGAAGGCGACGATCAGCCAGCGGAACGGGTCGTCCGGATCGGCGTGGCGCTTGTCCAGCTCTCCCGCATCGACATGCTCGACCATGCGCGGGCGGTTGTTGGCGGGCTCCAGCCGGGCCACGCGCATGATGCGCTGCCGCCCGTCATGCTCCAGCCTGACCAGATCGCCCTTGTGCAGGCGCATGACGAAGCGCTCGCCGCCGGCCGGCACATAGGGGGCGGCGCGGCCGTCGGGCAGGGCGGTGCGGTGCGCCTCGAACAGGGTGGCGGCGCGGCCGGTCCAGCGGCCGTCGGCAAGGGCCACGATGTCGATGTGGTGCACGTCGCCGGCGATCAGCCCCTTGTAGGGGGTGCCGTCCGGCCCGGCGAGCCAGATCGGATCGGCTTCCTTGGCCAGCAGGCGGACACGGCGGATGCCGGCCCAGGGGGCGGTCGCCGCCAGAGCCTCCGCTGCCTTCGCCACCGCCTGCTTGGCGTCCAGCCGGTCGGGGCCGCCGCGGTGGAAGGCGACGCGCTCCTGCATGGCCTTGCGCAGGTCGAGGTCGCGGATGCGCGCGACCTCCTTCTCCGGCAACCCGTCGAGCGGTTTGCGGTAGACGAGGTTGAAGCCGAGCGCCCGCTCCGCATCCAGGGTCGGGCCATAGGCGGTGTCCTCGTGCAGGCGGCCGCCGGTGCCGTGCTCCGGCTTGTGCGAGACGGTGACGCCGCGCGCCCGCGCCGCCAGCTCGTCGCGGAACCCGTCCCAGGGGTCGCCGATGTCGTCCATCAGGCGGTCGAGCCCCTGATCCTCGGCGCGGGATGCCGCCTGGGCCAGCCTCTGCACCATGCCTTGGTCGATGCAGCCGATCACCGCCGCGTCCAGCGCGTGGTGCAGATGGTTGTCGCGGTTCTTGGCGAAGGTCGCATCGACCGGCGGCTTGCCGCCCTCGCGGTTGTGGTCGCGCAGGATGGAATCGACCCCCCAGCGCCGGCGCAGCATCGCGGTCAGCCGCCCCGGCGAGACCCGCACGCGGTCGGGATGGCAGACATGGCGCAGATAGTCCCGCGCCAGCTGGGCGAGATACTGGGTGTCGGTGATCTGGCGGGCGAGAAACTCCTTCTCCTCACCCCAGCGGTTCATCGCGTCGGCGGAAAAACGCCAGCGCTTGTTGTCCGGCAAATCCTCGACGCAGCCGAGAATGCGCGACCAGCGCGCCTCGTCGCCGTGCCAGCGCTCGTACGGCGTCAGGTTGCGCTTGTCGCGGTTGGCGGCGGTCAGGCAGACGATCTTGTTGGCGGCGCTGTCATCCAGCGTGCGGGAGAAGGGCAGGATGTGGTCGATGTCCACCTTGTCCGACAGCAGCAGCTCCAGCCCGATAGTCTCGCCGGTGTAGGGGCAGCGGCGGTTCACCCCGCCGCCCTGTTCCTCCCACAGGCGGAGCTTCATCAGGGTGCGGCCGTTGACCGGCGCGTTGACGCTGCGCAGAAGCGCCTTGCGCTCCTCGTTCCTGCGCTGGTTTTCCGCCTGTTCCCTTTCCTTCTGGCGGCGCTTCTCCTGGGTCTGCTTCACATCGCGCGCCAGCTCCACCACGATCTCGTGGGGCGGGCCGTAGCGCTCGATCAGCGCGTTGACCAGGATCCGCACCTGATTGAGCCCGATATGGACGGTCGGGTTGGCGAGCCGGCCGAGCCGCTTCTCCTCCGGGTCGCCGGGCTCGCCGGTGCCGAAGGCGACATGGCGGTCCAGAACCTTAGCGTAATAGGGCAGGCGGTCGAGCCGCTCTCCCGGCCGGCGGTCGGAATGGTGAAGGCCGGGGAAGGCGGCGGGCACCGCCTCGTCATAGCGGATGGGCCTTCCGTCGCGCGATTCGGACTCCAGCACCGGCAGCAGGGCGGCCAGCGCCTTGCTGCCGATGCGCAGATGGAAGTCGGGCAGCCGCGCATCGGCGACGCCGGCGGCGGCCTCCGGCTCCAGATCCCAGCGCGCGGTCAGCCAGTCGATCAGCGCCCCGTCGTCGGTTTCCGACAGCAGCCGCTCGACCACCTCATCCTGTTCGGCCAGGGTCAGCCGGGTCCAGCGCGGACCGAAGCGCCTCTTGTCGGCCAGCACCGCCGCGGTCTCGTCGGTCGCCAGTTCCGGCCGGCGGGTGGATTCGTGCGAGAATCCGACATCGGAGCCGAGCTTCAGCGCCTTGCGGATGTCCTTGAAGGTGATGGCCTTGCGGGCCGGCTTCGCGCGGGCCGCGCGCAGGATCAGGTCGCGCTGCTCCATGGTCAGGGGCCGCTCGCTGCGGTCCGGCAGGACGATGCGCAGGTTGGCGAGTTCGGTGTAGAGACGGAAGCGCTGCGCCGAGGGCAGGGCGCGCGGGGCGCGCTCGTCCTCCGGGATCAGCGAGCATTTGCCGACCTGCGGCGGCTTCAGCGGGCGCTGGTGGAAGATGCGCTGGCGCAGCGTGGTCCGCGCCTCCTCCGTCAACAGATCCGGGTGATGGCGTGCCTGCGCCGCCCACAGCGCGTCGAACTCGGCCTCCAGCATCGGGCGGGCGGGGTAGAAGGGATATTCCGCCTTGGCGCCGCGCCCGACCAGCCGGGCGCGCACGCTGCGCCCGTTCGCGCGCAGCCACGCGAAGAAGGCGCCCAGCGTCGGGGTGCCGGCCTCGGCCATCTGGATGTCAAGCCGGTCGATGCCGGAGCGGATCTTGCCGGCCTCCTCCTCGTCGCCGGTGCCGCGCATCGCCTTGAAGCCGCGGCGCTGGTTGATGTGGAACAGCGCTCGGCCGATCTCCTGCGGCTCCAGCCGCCCGGTCAGCCCGCGGGCGCGGAGGTCATAGGGGTCGAGCCTTTCCAGCGCCTTGCGTGCCGCCCGGTCGGCCGGCATCAGGCCGAAGCGGATCAGCGCCGCCATCAGCCGCGCCCGGCGCACCAGCGTCCGGTCGCGGCGCCGCCGCATCTGCCGCGCGATCCGCCGCGCCACCGCCAGCGACGCCTTGTCCTGTGGGTTGCGTCCATCGGGGAAGATGCGCACCCCCATGCGCCGGATGCCCTTCGGCCGGGGTGGGTCGCTGCGGTCCAACTCCAGCACGCACCAGCCAAGCGAAGCAGTGCCGAGGTCGAGGGCAAGGCGGTAGGGCTGCATGGGATGGTCCGCTTATGAATTGACTGTGCATGAGGCCGGGCGGCGTGGATACGCCGAAAACCCGAATCAACCAAGCGTAACACAACTCTTGACCGTCGGAACGGCTCTGCTATTCTCTTTTTCAGTTGGAATCGTTGCCTGTTTTAGCCGATGGGAAACCGAGGTCCAGCCGTTAACAAGTCCGCTTCAGCGGGCACAAGATGCGGGGCGGGCTACGGCTCGCCCCTTCTTGTTTGTGAGGTTCCCCCGGCTATCCGGCCTTCCTGCGGCGTGGGGCGGTAGGCGCGGGCTCCGGAGCGTGGTCCGCTTCTGGCACGGGCTCTTCCAGGGAGCCGGAAAGCGCCGGCTTGCCGCCCGTAAGCGGGAGGAGCAGATGCCCCTGGTCGCGGTCCACCGGCTTTGCTGCCTTTTTCCGGCGCTTGACGGCATCCGCCGCCGGCCTCGCTTGGTTCAGGGCCAGGAGGCGGCGCAAGACCTCCTCGTCGGCGATGTCGGCCGCCCAGCCATAGGCGGCGGCAACCGCGGCGTCGAGGGCCGCATGGGCATTCACAAGGAAGGCCGGGCGCTGGTTGTAGAGGGTGGTCAGGGTGCGGGTCTTCAGGATCGCCGCCGCCGCCTCGTTGCGCGGCAGCAGGCGGTCGGGGAAGCCCTTTACCACCTCCGGCTCCGCCGTCACGAGGTCCGGCGGGTTCAGCCAGTTTTCCCGCAGCTCGTTCAACCGCCGCGCCGCCTCGGCGATGGCCTGCGCGCGGGGATCGTCGGCATAGGAGGAGGCAGGGAGGTCGGGCGTCAGGCCCTCCGGGAAGGGGAAGGTTTCGAATGTGGTCGAGGGGGTGTAGCGGGGCCGGTCCTCCAGGCTCGTTCCCAACCGCAATGCCCAGAGTTCGTGGAAGCGGCTGTGCAGGATGCCGAAGGTCGTGTCGTCGTCGCGGGCGATGGCGATTACTTGGCAATCGGGCAGGGTGCCAGATTCTGTCCAAACAAAGATGCGATGCTTTGCGACACGAGGTGATGCGACGAAACGGGCCAAGGGAGCCAATGCCGCTCGGAGCGTGGGCATCGGCTCGCCCAATCTCCACCAATTCTTCCGGCGACTTTCGCGCCGCACCTGCTCTCTGAAGGGCTTTACGACGCGTTCAAGATGAGAAAATGGCGCCTCATGAAGCGCTGCGCTGCTTATGCTCATCATCGCAAAATCAACGATCCAAGTATCGGACTTTCGCCTTGTCAGGTCCAATCCGTTGATCCAGGGTTTGAGAACCTCCTGGTTTCGAGAGTGATCGGGATTCATTGGAAGCTTCAACCATTCCCGCGCAAGCGCTCCGGAAATGGTGAAAGAGCCATTCTGCTGTGTGCCGATGAAACATACCCCGCCATTCTCCGCCAGCGGCTTCGCCGTCGTCAGATCCACACCGCCCGCCGTCAGGTCGGCGAAGATCTCCGGCACCTTGCGGCCGTTCAACCGGGGCGTCTCGTCCAGGCCCTTGGGGCCGAAGCACACCAGCGACACGCGGACGGCGGCGCCGTCCACGGTCCAGGGCTCGTCGGACCACGCTTCCAGAATGGTGCCGCCGGCGCGGATGCGGTCGAGGACGCTGCGGTTGGCGCCGCCGCGGATGGAGTTGGTGGCGACCAGCCCGACGCGTTCGACCTTGCCCTCCTCCAGCAGAGCGCGCGCCTTCTCGAACCAATAGCAGACGAGGTCGGCCGCACCCGGCACCCGCCCGTCGAACAGGCGGCGCAGGCGCGTGACATACGCCTCTCCCAGTTCGCCCAGCATCGTCTTGTCGCCGAGAAAGGGCGGGTTGCCGACGATGACCAGCCGGTACGGCTCCCCGTCATCGCCACCGCCGCCTTCATCGCCGCCATCCCGGTGCTCCGCGGCCAGGGCCTGCGGATCGGGCCAGCGGCTCTCGCCGCCGATCAGGTCGACCAGCGCGTCCTTCTGCTCGATGGTTTTCAGCGATTGCAAGATCGGGTTGCGCGGCACGTCGTAGCCATGGCGGCGCATCCACTGGATCGCGCCGATCCACACGGAGATGCGGGCCAGCTCGACGCCCAGCGGATTCACGTCGATGCCCAGCACCGCTTCCGGCCCGATGGTCTTCGGTCGTCGGTTTCCTTTCAGGTCGAGTTCCAGCTGGCGGGGAAAGCCGAAACTCTCCCCGTCGATCACCACCTCATGTTCCAGATCCTTCAGTTCGCGCAGGGCGAGATATAGGAAATTGCCGGAGCCGCAGGCCGGATCCAGCACGCGGAGCCGGCGCAGCTGCGCGAGGAAGCGGTCATGGAGCGCCCGCGCCTCGCGCAGCACCCGTTCGCGCCGCCTGGGGGCAGCCTTGGCCTCGGCGAGCAATGCAGCGATCCGCTCCCGCACCGCCGCCCAGTCGCGGCGCAACGGCCGGGTGATGACCGGCTCGACCAGCTTCATGATGGTCGCTTCGGGCGTGTAGTAGACGCCGACCGCCCCTTTGGAACGGCCGTCCCGGTCGCGGCGCACCACCTCGCGCGCCAATGCCCGGCGGCGCTCCGGGCTCAGGCCGCGCTCGAACAGTGTGCCCATGATCGTCGGGTCGATCTCCGACCAGTCGAGCCGGGCCGCCTCGCGGACGATGTCGAACTCGTCGCCGTCCAGCGGCAGGGCGCCGGCATCCTCGAACAGGCCGCCGTTGAACCAGTCGACCTTTTCGAAGCCCAGCCGCCCGCCGGTCTTCATCGACCGGAACAGCTGCTCCGCCAGGGCGGTGAAGTCCGCCGGGTCGCGGGCGGCCTCGTCCAGCAATTGCGTGAACAGGCCCTTGCCGAGCAGGCCGACATCCTCGGCGAACATGCAGAAGACCAGCCGCATCAGGAAATGGGCGACGGTCCAGCGGTCGTGCCCGCGCGCCACCATCCGGGCGGCCAGCGTCGCGAACCGGCCCGCCACCTCCTCGGTCAGCATGGCCCGCGTCTGGCCGGGCCGCAGACGTTCCGGATCGGAAAAGGCCCATTTCAGGATGTCGCGGCGGCCGGGATCGAGCAGATCCGGCAGGCCGATCTCGTGCGTCACCGTGACCGCGTTGGTCCAATTCGTGTAAATCCGGATCCGCGCCATGTCGCTGACGATCAGCAGCGGCGGATTGGCCAGGGCCGGCGCGTAGCGCTGCAACTGGGCATAGGCCGCGTCCAGGTTGCGGCCGGGCCCCTTGTACTCCCAGGCGAAACAGCCACGCTTCCACACATCGGCCCGTCCGGGGCGCCCGTCCGTCTTCGCGACCGCCTTTTCAAAGCAGTATTCGGTTGCCGACGGGTCGGCTTCGGCGGGAGGCCTCTCCGCCAGGACGTGGCAGAGATCGATGAAATGCTCGTGCGAACCCTGGCTCTCGCCCAGCGAGGACCGCCCCCATTTGCGGACGAACTCCTCCACCGTCATGCGAGGCCGCATGGCGTTGTCAAACATCGTGATCCGTTCTCTGGCATGTCTACCCAAACCAGAGTCGAGCCGAAGATTTTAAGGGAAGATTAAATGCAGAATGCAGGCTGTAGATGACTGTATTCTGTGCGATCATGCATATGCATGGTATTTTAAAATGTTCGTTATCATTGGAGATATCTGCAAGTAATAATACATGTGTATTCTTCGATTTTTCGGTTCATACATGTTGGGTTCTTTGCGGGCATGCCGACCCCAGCCTTGGCACGGCCGCGCTTTCCCATCCTTTGTGGTCGCAAGGGCGGCATCCCGTGGCAGGCGTCCGGAGGCGACGGGGCGGGAGAGGGAGCGAACGGCACCCTCTCCCATGCCGCGACATTTTGCCGCATATCTGGGCTGGACTGTGTAGTCGCTACGGCAGCTCCGCCTGGAGAAGGCCGTCGGGCAAGCCGCGGGCCTCATCCGCGCTGCCGGCCCCATTCCCGCCTCCGGCACCGAGCAGCCTGTCGATCCTGTCGCGCAGGGCCAGCAGCGCCGAGCGGTCCTTCTCCGCCAGATCCGGCGCGGTGTCGATCCGGTCCAGCTGGCGGGCGCAGCGCCGCACCGCCGACAAGGCACGTGGAACGGCCGGCAGCGCCTCGCGCCGCATCCGCCGTGCCTGTCGCACGGTGAGCGCTCCGCCCGCCGCCTGCCGCCACAGCTCCGCCTGCGCCGACGCGTCGCGCACCCGCGCGATCTCCACCAGCAGCGAGCGCGACACCAGCCGTCGCGCCTGCGGGTATTCCGCTTTGATCCAGTCCGGCAGCCGGTTCAGGCCTAGCATGTCGCCGATCCAGCTCGTGCTGCGCCCGACCAGCCGGGCCAGCGCTTCGCGTCCCCAGCCCCGCTCCACCAGCCGCTGGAGCGCTTCGGCCAGTTCCAGCGCGTCCAGCCCCTGGCGCTGCATGTTCTCGACCAGCGACAGCACCGCAGCGCCTTCGTTGGTCACCGGCACCGCCGGCACGCCGGCTCGGCCGAGCGCCTGCATCGCGCGCAGCCGCCGTGCGCCGGCCAGCAGCTCGTAACGCCCATTCCCCAGCGGACGGACCATGATGGGCTGCAACAGCCCGACCTCCTCGATGGATCGGGCGAGCGAATCCAGCCCGTCGTCGTCGATGCGGCGGCGGGCATGGCTGTCGGGCACGGCGATGGCGGCGACGGCAATGCACGCGGCGTCGCCCATGGCGGCAAGGCTCATGGCACACGAACTCCTGGGGCGGGCAAGGGAGGGGTCGGGGACTTTGCGGGCGCAGCTGGCCCGCTGACGACACGACACTGCCGTTCCTCAGGCATATTGTCAATATAAAGGAAATAAATCCTGCAAAATGTCGGCCGACGGTCAGGCGCTGCGGGCCCGGTCCGCCTGTTCGCGCAGGCTCGTCACCGTGTGCGTCGGGCTGATCGCCTCCGGGTCGATGACCAGTTCCAGCAGGGCGAGGCGTCCTGCCGCCATGGCGCGCTCGAAGGCCGGCATGAACTCTCCGGTCCGGGTGATGCGTTCGGCATGGGCGCCGAAGCTCTGCGCCAGGGTGACGAAGTCGGGATTCTTGAGCTCTGTGCCGCTGACGCGCCGGGGATATTCGCGCTCCTGGTGCATGCGGATGGTGCCGAACATGCCGTTGTTGACCAGCACCACCACGATTGCCGCCTCGTACTGCGCGGCGGTCGCGAGTTCCTGCACGCTCATCATGAAGCAGCCGTCACCGGCGAAGGCCACCACCGGCCGTTCCGGATGCAGAAGCTTCGCCGCGATTGCCGCCGGGATGCCATAGCCCATCGAGCCGGAGGTCGGCGCCAGCATGGTGCGGAACCGGCGGTAGCGGTGGAAGCGGTTCGGCCAGATGGCGAAATTGCCGGCCCCGTTGGTGACGATGGTGTCCGGCGGCAGGGTCTCGCGCAGCCAGCCCATGATCTCGCCCATCTGCAACGGGCCGGGGATGGACGGCGGATCGGTCCAGGCGAGATAGGCGTCGTGAATGGCCCTGGTGCGTTCCCGGAGCCGTTCCGGGTTCCGGCGGGAGGCCGGCGGCGCCAGCGCGGCGAGCGCCCTGGCGGTCGTGCGCATGCCGGCATTGATGGCGAGCGCCGGCTGGTAGACGCGGCCCAGCTCCTCGACCCCGGCATGGACATGCACCAGGGTCTGGCGCGGGCACGGGATGTCGAGCAGCGTGTAGCCGCCGGTCGTCGCCTCTCCCAGCCGCGGGCCGACGACGAGCAGCAGGTCGGTCTCCTGGACGGTCCTGGCCAGGGCGGGGTTGACGCCGAGGCCGAGATCGCCGGCATAGTTGGGATGGGCGTTGTCGAACAGATCCTGCGAGCGGAAGGACACGCCGACCGGCAGATCCCACGCCTCGGCGAAGCGGCGGATGTCGTCGCAGGCCTCCGCCGTCCAGCCGCCGCCGCCGACCAGCAGGAGCGGCCTCTCGGCCGTGCCCAGCAGCCGTTCCAGCTCCGCCAGATCCTCCGGCCGCAGGCCGGGCTCTACCGCGCGGTACGGTTCGGCCGGGCGGGGGGCCGCCCGTTCGACCAGCATGTCTTCAGGAAGCGCAAGCACCACCGGTCCCGGCCGGCCGGACGTCGCCGTGTAGAAGGCGCGGCCGACCATCTCGGGGATGCGGCCGGCCTCGTCGATCTGCGCCACCCATTTGCTGAGCGGGCCGTACATGCGGCGGTAATCGATCTCCTGGAAGGCCTCGCGCTCCTGCGCGCTCCGCTCGATCTGGCCGATGAAGAGGATCATCGGCGTGGAATCCTGGTGCGCGATGTGGACGCCGTGGCTGGCGTTGGTGGCGCCCGGTCCGCGGGTGACGAAGCAGATGCCGGGGCGGCCGGTGCATTTGCCGTAGGCCTCGGCCATCATCGCCGCTCCGCCCTCGTGCCGGCAGATGGTGACCGCGATCTCCGGGGCATCGACCAGCGCATCGAGCACGGCGAGGTAGCTTTCGCCCGGCACGCAGAAAACCCGGTCGACCCCGTTCAGGCGCAGCATGTCGACCAGAAGGCGCCCACCGGTGGCCGGGGCGGATCCGTTGTTCATCGAGATCTCCTTTTCAGTGCGTCGGCAAGGCGGCGGTCCGTCGCCTTGCCTTGCGGACGCACGACTCCCGTCGCTCCGGCGGTGCCGAAGCATCGCTTCACGTCAGCGATGTGCAGTGGTTCAGAGTCTGTCTGATGCTTATTGAAGCATCAGACAGACTCTAAGCTTTTGGTTTTCGGTGTGATTCACGCTTCAAGCGAGTCCGCTTGAACCGATCACACTCTAAAGCCGGCGCGTTACGACGACGGGCCGGTCTTGGCCTCTCCGGCGACGGCGAAATGCTCGGGCTCGATCTCGTTCACCATGATGCGCACGCTTTCGCGCGGCGCGCCGAGGGTGCGATGGATCGCCTCCGTGACCTCGCGGTACATGGCGGCCTTCTTTTCCTGCGACCGGCCCTTGATCAGGGTGATGTTGACGATAGGCATGATTCCTCTCCCTTCGGATCGATTGTCAGTGTCGAGACGCTCATTTCCCCACGACATGCGCGACGGAGCGGAGGCTGCCGAGCTGGTAGGGCATCAGCTTCGCCACCCGGACCAGCTCCTCGCCGATGCCGGCGATCCTGGCCTCGTCCATGTCGCGGGAATGCCCGGTCACCACCAGACAGCCGACATGGCCGTTGTTCCAGGTGGGGATATTGGCGGCGATGGCGGTCAGGCCGACATGGTGTTCGTCATGCGCCACCACATAGCCCCGCAGGGCGGAGACGCGCAGATCCTCGTCCAGCTCGGCATGGCTGACGATGGTTTGCGGGGTGTAGACCTTGTAGGGCTCCGGCCCGAGGACGGCGGCACGTTGCTCCGGATCGAGGCTGAGCAGCAGCGCCTTGCCGGAGCCGGAGCCGTGCAGCGGCCCCTGGAGCCAGGTGTTGTAGTAGGGCGACAGCGATCCCGGAGCCTGGGCGATGTCGGTCACCATCCGCTCGGTGCTGAGATAGAGGACGAGCACCACGGTTTCCCGCAGGTTGCGCGCCAGCTCGATCAGGACGGAGTGCGATTCCCGCCGAAGCTGGTTGATGGGATGCATCAGCGGCAGCGGCAGCAGGCCCTTGGGCGACGGGGCATAGCGCTTGGAATCGGCTAGACGGACGACGTAGCCGCTGTCCTCCAGCGTGCGCAGCAGGCGCAGCGTCGTGCTCTGGTCCAGGCGGGTCAGCGCCGCGACCTCGCCCAGCATCAGCGGCTGCGGTGCATCGACGATGGCGTCGAGGATCGCCAGCCCGCGGGCGAGCGTGCCGGCCGGTCCTTCGCGCTCGCCGTCGTTGCCGGCCTTGGTCCGTTCCTCGTCCGCGCTTTTCACCATGGCTGTGCCCTGTGTCGTTGTCCTGCCGGGAGAGTGGGCGGCAGGCCGGCCCAGCCGTCGGACCTGTGCTCTCCCGGAAGATGTGTCAAGGTTTTTGCGTGTCATGGGGTCCGGCCGGCTCCGGATCGGCGCCCCAGCCACTGCTTTGCGATCTCCCCGCCGCCTTCATCCTGGGCGGGGGGACGGCCGGGCGGCGGCAGGCCGTCTTCGAACTTCACCGGATAGCCGACGACGCGAATCGGTCCGCCGCTCGCGGTCTCGAAGCTGTGGAGCAGGTTGCGCCCCGCGACCTGATCGGAGGCGAGCGCCTGGACGACGGAGCGCACCGCACCGGCGGGCAGGCTGCGGGCGGCGAGCCGCTCCATCCAGTGGGCGCGGGGCCGCTCGCGGAACCGGGCGGCGAGCCGCTGGCTGAGCAGGACGCGGTTGGCGACGCGGTCGGCATTGGTGCGGAAGGCCGGATCGTCGCGCATCGCGAGGTCCTCGAGCACGGATTCGCACAGGGTGCGGAACTGCCGGTCGTTGCCGATGGCGAGCACGAACGGCCCGTCGGACGTCTCGAACACCTCGTAGGGCACGACGTTGGGATGGGCGTTGCCGTAGCGCCGGGATTCCGCCCCGGTGGCGAGGGCTCCGGCGGCGACATTGGCCATCGCCGCCAGCTGGCAGTCGAACAGCGCGACGTCGAGGAACTGTCCGCGCCCGGTCCGCTGGCGGCCGAGCAGGGCGGCCAGGATCGCCTGCGAGGCATAGAGGCCCGAGAAGAGATCGGAGACGGCGACGCCGACCTTGGTCGGCGGCCCGTCGGGAAATCCGGTCACCGACATCAGGCCGGTCTCGCCCTGGATGACGAAGTCATAGCCGGCGCGGGCCGCTTCCGGCCCCGTCCGGCCATAGCCGGAGACCGAGCAATAGATCAGCGCCGGATTGACCGGCTTCAGGTCGTCATAGCCGAGCCCGAAGCGGTCGAGGGTGCCGAGCTTGAAATTCTCGATCAGGATGTCGGCCTCGGCGGCCAGATCGCGGATGAGGCGCTGGCCCTCGGCGCTCTTGAGGTCGACGGTCAGGCTGTGCTTCGACCGGTTGGCACAGGTGTAGTAGGCGGCCAGATCGCCCATGTAGGGCGGACCCCAGCTCCGCGTCTCGTCGCCGTCGCCGGGGCTCTCGATCTTCAGGACCTGCGCGCCCAGGTCGGCCAGGCACTGGGTGCACCAGGGGCCGGCCAGGACACGGGAGAGGTCGAGGACGCGGATGCCGTGGAGGGGACCCGGGGAACGGGCCAGGGAGCGGGCCGCATCCGGCGCCGCGCCGCCATCGAACACTGTCATTTCTTCGATCCATAATCATCTGTGGCCGCGGCCCAGTTGCGCTGCCCCGGGAGTGCTTTCAGAGCGCGGCGCGCATCGGGTCCAGGCGGTCCCAATCGAAGGTGAAGCCGACGCCGGGGCGATCCGGCACCAGGATGGTGCCGTCCGTCTCGACGGCCATCGCCTCGCGGAACAGCGGCCCGAACCACGGCATGTGCTCGGCATGGATGGCGCCGGCCGACGACGCCACCAGATGCAGGCTGTGTTCGGTGAAGATGTGGGGCGAGAAGGGCACGTCGTGCGCCGCCATCAGCCCGATTGCCTTGCGGAACTCGGTGTAGCCGCCCATGCGTTGCAGGTCGGGCATCAGGATGTCGGCGGCACGGGCCTGGATCTGCCGTTTCAGGCCGTAGCGCGTGTATTCCGTCTCGCCGCTGGCGATCGGGGTGTCGAGCGCCGCGGCCAGGGCGGCGCTGCCCTCGTCGTTCCAGGTCGGGACGGGTTCCTCGAACCACACCAGTTCGAACGCCTCCAGCGCGCGGCCGAGCCGCAGGGCATGGGCCGGGGTGAGGCCCTGGTTGGCGTCCACCATCAGGGCGATGTCCGGCCCGATGGCGTCGCGCACCGCCTCGATGCGGGCGATGTCGTCCTGCCAGCGCGGCGAGCCGAGGCGCAGCTTCATCGCCTTGAAGCCCTGGCCGACGAAGGCCCGCGCTTCCTGCCGGAGTTCGTCCAGCCCGGAGGACAGCCACAGGCCGCCGCTGGCATAGACCGGCACGCGGTCGCGGTGGGCGCCGAACAGCCGGTAGAGCGGCTGGTTCGCCACCTTGCCGATGATGTCCCAGCAGGCGACGTCGATGGGCGTCATGGCATGCAGGGCGAGCCCGGCCTGCCCGCAGAAATTCAGATGGCGGAACAGGTCGGACCACAGGGCTTCGACCTGGAAGGGATCGCGGCCGATCAGCTTCGGCTTCAGGCTGGCCGCCAGTTGGGCGATGGAGCGCAGGCGGTCGATGCCGAAGCAGAAGCCATAGCCTTCGCCCGACACCCCTTCGTCGGTCCTGACGGTCAGCAGCAGGCACGACACCGTGCTGATCTCGTGGATCGCGGTGCGCAGCGGGCGGTCCAGTTGCAGGTCGACCGCGGCCAGTTCGATGTCGGAGATGCGCAAAGCCCTGCCTCCCGCCTGCCGCGGCCCCCGTCTTATGGGAAGGGCGCGGACAGTTCACGATGGTGATTGTTCTTGAGGCGCATCGTCGCGCCGGACCGCGTTTGTTGCAACAGTTTTTTCATTCAGTGCATTGTTCATATCAAAATACGCGGATCACCCCGTTCGTTCCGGTTTGCCCAATCAATGGGAACCGTTCCCCAGACGTTACGTTCGGCCCGTTGGATCGACTTTTCCATGGCTAGGAAAGGCGAGAGTTCGCTCGGATTGCCGTTTGGTCCGCAAAAGGCGACGTTTGAAACCTAGCCACAACCGGGAATGGGTTCCTCGGCCATCTCGACATCTTCCGACAAAAAAATGACGCGGAATGAAAAATGTCTTGCGAAATAATGTTCGGCTCAGAGATGATCAGTCCAAAGCACGATACATAAGAAGGGAGGAACCATGACCACCCACCGGATTCCCGCCAGGATGCATCTCGGCCCCGCAAGCTTGAGCGCCGCGGGCCTGGCCCTGGCGGTCGGCCTGTTCGCCGGCACCGCCGCTGCCGACACGACGCCGGTGAAGATCGGCTGGCTGTCGTCGCTGACCGGCCCGCTGTCGTCGGCGGCCGTCGCCGAGAACCAGGGCGTCAAGTTCGCCGTGGACGAGATCAACAAGGCCGGCGGCATCGACGGGCGGAAGATCGAGCTGATCACCCGCGACACCGCCGGCGATCCGACCAAGGCGGTCAACTTCGCGCAGCAGCTCGTGCTCAGCGAGAAGGTGGACTTCGTCATCGGCCCGGTGAATTCCGGCGAATCGCTCGCCACCGTTCCCATCCTCGCCCGTGCCGGCGTGCCGAACATCATCATCGGCACGGTGGACGAGCTGACCGATCCGCAGAAATACCCGCGCGCCTTCCGGGCCATCGCCACCAACGAGCAGTGGATCGGCAGCGCCAACGACTATGCCATCAAGACGCTGAAGCGCAGCAAGGTGGCGATCATCGGCGACACCACCGGCTACGGCACCTCCAGCGCCAAGAAGGCCGAGGCGATGTTGGCCGATGCCGGGATCAAGCCGGTCTACAGCGTGCTGATCGACGCCAACAAGACCGACCTGACCGACGAGATGACCAAGGCGCGGGCCGCCGGGGCCGACGTCGTCATGCCGTGGTCGGCCGCCACCGGCCTGCTCGCCCGCGTGCTGAACGCGCGGGGCAACATGCAGTGGGACGTGCCGGTCGTCGGCCATCCGGCCATCATGGGGCTCCCGATCAAGGATCTGCTGAACAAGCCGGAATACTGGGAGCAGACCTATGCCGCCGGCTACAGCAGCACGACCTACGGTGCCGACGGCAAGCTGCCCGGCCCGACGACCGCGCTGATGGACAAGATGCGGCCGGAGTTCGGCGGCACCATCAACTTCACCTTCTGGTGGGTCACGCTGGGCTACGACACCGTCAAGATCATCGAGCATGCGGTGAAGACGGCGGGCTCGACCGACAAGGCCGCCGTCCAGAAGGCGCTGGAGAACACCCAGAGCCTCAAGGGCACCTATGCCGATTACAGCTGGGGCACGAAGCAGCGCAACGGCTTCCCCGACTCCGGCATCGTGATCAACAAGGCCAACACCTTCAAGGACGGCAGCTTCGAGGCCGCCCCGCACTGAGCCGGCCCGAGCCGGGCCACCGGCATCGGACCCATGGCTTCACGCACGGCCCCGGCGCGGGCCGACGACCGGCGGTCCGCATCGGGCCGCGCGGTCTGCCTTCGCGCCGTCTTGCAATTCCGCAGCAATTCACAAACGGATGGGCAGCATGCTTACCGTTCTGGTGTCGGGGCTGGCGATCGGCGCGCTCTATGCGGCGACGGGCCTCGCCTACAACATCATGTTCTCGACCTCCAAGGTCCTGAGCGTGACGACCGGCCACATCTGCATGCTTGGCGGTGTCTTCGGCGCCTATTTCATGCTCGACCTCGGGCTTCCGGCGCCGGTGGCGCTGGTCGGCGCGGTGCTGGTCGGGGCGGCCTTCGGCCTGCTGACCGAGGTCATCGCCATCCGCCGCGTCCTCGCCCGCTCCGACGAGCATCTCTGGCTGCTCAGCACGCTGGCGCTGGCGACCATGGTGCAGCAGGCGGTCGGCCTGTGGTGGGGCACCGAGCCCCGCCCGTTCCCGCGGCTGGCCGATCAGGATTTCACGGCCGGCGTGCTGGACCAGAAATACTGGCTGCCGATCGCGGCGGTGGTCGCCATGGCGCTCGGGCTCGAATTCTTCTACCGGCGGACGATGTACGGCAAGGTGTTCCAGGCCGTGTCGGAGGACGCCTTCGCAGCCCGCGCCCGCGGCATCGCCACCGACCGCACCCGCGCCCTGTCCTTCGCCATCGCCGGTGCGCTCGGCGGGCTGGCCGGCTTCGCGGCGGGGCAGCTGACCTTCGCCTTCTTCGCGCTCGGCCTCACCCTCACGCTCTACGGCTTCATCGCGCTGGCGGTCGGCGGGCTGGGCAGCAATGTCGGCGCCCTGGTCGGCGGCGTCGCGCTGGGCCTGTTCCAGACGCTCGCGACCTACCTGTTCGGCGGCGAATACCAGCAGACGATTGCGGTCGGCCTGCTGATGGTCGTGCTCCTAGTCAAACCCGAAGGTCTCTTCGGCTCCAAGAAGGTCCGCCCGGTATGACGACATCCTCCCTTCCGCGCCTGGGGACGCTCGCCGTCGGCGGCATCCTGGCGGTGACCCTGCCATTCTGGGTCGGCGACTTCTACCAGCTCCACCTCGCGGCGCTGATCGGCGTCTACTGGGTGCTGATCGCCGGCCTCAATCTGGTGGTCGGCTACACCGGCCAGCTGTCCATCGGCCATGTCGGGCTGCTGTCCATCGGCTCCTACGCCTTCGCCATCCTCGTCGGGCGCTACGGCGTCGATCCGCTGCTGACGTTGGCGCTGGCCGGGGGGCTGGGCGGGCTCTGCGGCTTCCTGCTGGGCCTGCCGTCGCTGCGCCTTCCCGGCTTCTACTTCGCCATGGCGACGATGGCCTTCGCCCTGATCATGGCGGAGCTGTCGCTGGCCCAGGGCGGCCTGACGGGCGGCGGCGCCGGGCTTCCGGTGCCGGGCTTCGAGGCGCCCTTCGACACGCCGACCGGCTTCTACTGGCTGGTGCTGCTGGTCGCGGCGCTGATCACCTGGATGACGTGGAACGTCGCCCGGCTGATGTGGGGCAGGGGGCTGATCGCGCTGCGCGACAGCGAGGTGGCCGCCGCCGCGGTGGGGGTGCCGATCTTCCGGCTGAAGCTCACCGTCTTCACCTTCAGCGGGGTCACCGCCGGGATCGGCGGCGCGCTGTTCGCCTCGCTGCAGAGCTACATCACGCCGGAAACCTTCGTCTTCGAGCTGGGGCTGTTCTTCTTCGTCTGCATCATCATCGGCGGCCGCGGCAGCATTCTCGGCCCCTTCGTCGGGACGGTGGTCCTGACCGCCCTGCCGGAGATGGTGGCGCCGCTCGCCAAGCTCGGCAACTTCTTCTACGGCCTGCTGCTGCTGGCGGTGGTGCTGGTGGTGCCGGAGGGCATCGGCCACGTCATCAAGTCGGTCCTGGCCCGTTTGCAGAAGAAAGGCCCGGAACCGAAGGGCCTCCAGCCCGACATCGGCCGCCTGGCCGCAGCCGTCCGGCGGGGCATGGAACAGGACATCCAACGGGGACACGCATCATGAGCACGCTGGTTGCCGACACAGTGAGCAAGCGCTTCGGCGGCGTGACGGCGCTCAGCAACGTGTCGCTCGAATTGCGGGAGGGCGAGATCCACGGGCTGATCGGCCCGAACGGCAGCGGCAAGACGACCCTGCTCAACCTGCTGACCGGCTATTATCAGGTCGACGAGGGCGACATCCGGCTGGACGGGGAGTCGCTGGCCCGCTCGCCGGTGCAGCAGCGCCCGCGCGTCGGCATCGCCCGCACCTTCCAGAAGCCTCGCCTGCTCGGCAGCCTCAGCGTGCTCGACAATGCGATGCTGGGCGGCTGGTGCGAGACCCGCGCCGGCTTCCTGGAGACCGCCCTGGCGCTGCCGCGCGCCCGCCGCGAGGATCGCGCTCTGCGCGACCGGGCGGAGGAACTGCTGCACGGCGTCGGGCTCGGCTATGCCATCCATCGCCGGGCGAGCCTGCTCGACCATGCCGAGCAGCGCTTCCTGGAGATCGCCCGCGGGCTGGTCATGCGCGCCCGCTTCATCCTGCTCGACGAGCCGGCCGGCGGCCTGACGGAGGGGGAGATCGAGCATCTCGCCAGCATCGTCACCGCGCTGCGCGACGCCGGGATCGGCGTCCTGCTCGTCGAGCACCACACCGACTTCGTGTTCAGCGTGTGCGACCGCGTCACGACGCTGAATCTGGGGCGCATGATCAAGCACGCCACGCCGGCCGAGGTGCGCAGCGATCCCGAAGTCATCCGCGTCTATCTGGGAGCGTGAGATGCACATGGGCACAGTCAATCGACCCAATCAGATCCTGCTCGACGTGGCGGACCTGCATGTCGCCTACGGCAAGGCCGAGGTGGTGCACGGCGCCTCCTTCCGGGTGCATGGCGGCGAGTTCGTCGTCCTGCTCGGCCGCAACGGCGCCGGCAAGAGCACGATGCTGCACGCCATCTCCGGCCTGATCCCAAAGAAGGCCGGGCGCGTCACCATGGCGGGCGCGGAGATCGGTGCGGCGACGCCGCGCGACATCGTGCGCTCCGGCGTCGTCCAGGTGCTGGAGGGGCACCGGGTGTTCGGCGGCCTGTCGGTGGAGGACAATTTGCTCCTCGGCACCTATGCGCGGGCATCGCGCGGCGACCGTTCCAAGCTCGACCGCATCTACGCCCTGTTCCCGGAGCTGGCGGAGCGCCGGACCCAGCAGGCGTCGCGCCTCAGCGGCGGCCAGCAGCAGATCCTGGCGGTCGGGCAGGGGGTGATCGGCGATCCCAAGCTGCTGATCCTGGACGAGCCGTCGGGCGGGCTGGCGCCCATCGTCATCGACCGCATCCTCGATGTCGCCAGCGACCTCTGCAAGGGCGGCATGGCGATCCTGCTGGTCGAACAGCTGGTGGAGAAGGCGCTGCGCCACGCCGACTACTGCTACCTCACGGAAACCGGGCGGATCGTCGGGGCGGGCACGCCGTCCGAAATCCAGAGCAGCGACCTGTTGCAGCGCGTCTATCTCGGCGGGGCGCACTGATCCGGGGAACGCGGTGGGGCCGGTGCCCCGCGACCGGCACTTCCGCCCCCGACAAACTGATTTTGGCCCCGCGACGCCGCCCCCTTGCCAGCGAGAGACCATCATGAAGATCACCGCCATCGAGGCGATTCCGATTGCCATACCCTACCGGCACAACGGCCCGGTCACCGGCTTCGGCGGCGCGCTGTGGACCACCGCCAACTACCTGATCCTGCGCGTCGAGACCGACGAGGGGCTGACCGGCTACGGCGAGGCCTTCGGCTACAACGTCATCCCGGTGACCAGGACCTTCATCGAACGGACCCTGGCGCCGCTCGCCATCGGCCGCGACGCGACGGACATCGCCGGGCTGATGGAGGATCTGAAGAAGACGCTCCACATCTTCGGACGCGGCGGCGTCACCCAATATGCGTTGAGCGGCCTCGACATCGCGCTGTGGGATCTCGCCGGCAAGCGGGCCGGGCAGCCGGTCTGGAAGCTGGCCGGCGGCCATGCGCGGGGGCAGGTGCCGGTCTATGCCAGCCTGATGCGGCTGACCGAGCCGGACATCGTCGCCGCGTCCTGCACCCAGGCGCTGGAGCGCGGCTATCGCGAGATCAAGCTGCACGAGAAGACGGTCGAGGCGGTCGCCGCCGCCCGCCGCACCGTCGGCGACGGCATCGAGCTGATGCTGGACGTCAACTGCGCCTGGGATGTCGGGACGGCGGTCGAGATGGCGCAGGGGCTGGCCCCCCACCGCCTGAAATGGCTGGAGGAGCCGGTCTGGCCGCCGGAGGATCTGGACGGGCTGGTCAGGACGCGCCGTGCCGCGCCGGTTCCTATCGCCACCGGCGAGAACACGCCGAACGCCTGGGCGTTCAAGCCGCTCGCCGCCTGCGAGGGGATCGACTATCTCCAGCCCAGCGTCACCAAGGTCGGCGGCATCACCGAGTTCCTGCGCGTCGGCATGCTTGCCGAACTGAACGGCCGGACGCTCGCCCCGCACTCGCCCTATTCCGGTCCCGGCTTCCTGGCGACCCTGCACATGACCGCGGTCTTCGGCGGGATCGGGGCCATCGAGCGGCTCTACATCGATCTGGACGCCCCGGTATTCGGCGAGGTCGGCCTTCCGCGCCCCGACGGCACCATCGCCATTCCCGACGGCCCCGGCCTGGGTGCCGATCCGGACCCGGACATCCTCCGCCGCTACCGGCTCGACCTCTGACCTCCGCAGGGCCAGCAACAGGGAGACACATGGTGAGCGACACCAGCCAGATCCTGGTCGATACGGCGACCAGGCTTTTCGAAGAACAGTTCACGGCCAGGCAGCGCGTGGCGGCCGAATCCGGCCAGTGGCTCGACGCGCAGTGGCAGGCGGTCGAGGATATGGGGCTTCCGCTCGCCCTGGTGCCGGAGGAGGCCGGCGGCTTCGGCCTGCCGGTGGTGGAGGCGCTGGATCTGATCCGCCTTGCCGGCGCCTTCGCGGTGCCGCTGCCGCTGGCCGAAACCATGCTGGCGAACCGCATCCTGGCGAATGCCGGGCTGGAGCTTCCCGGCGGACCGCTGACCCTGGCGCCGGTGCGTCCGGACGACCGGCTGACCCTGGCGCGGCGGGACGGCGGCTGGCTGTTGTCGGGAACGGCGCACCGGGTGCCCTGGGGCCGCGTCGCCGCCACCGTCGTGCTGACCCGCTCCCAAGATCCCTGCGACGATGCCGGCCAGGACGGACAGAGCTTCGTGGCGCTGGTGCCCGCCGGGCAGGCCGACACCGTGCCGGACGTCAATCTGGCGAAGGAGCCGCGCGACAGCCTGCGCTTCGACATGCTGCTGCCGGCGGAGAGCGTCGCCCCTGCGTCGGGCATCGGGCCGGCGGAGCTGCACGCGCTGGGCGCCGCGGTCCGCAGCATCGCGATGGCCGGGGCGCTGGGCCGCGTCCTGGCGATGACCACCGCCTATGCCAACGAGCGCAGCCAGTTCGGCCGGCCCATCGGCAAGTTCCAGGCCATCCAGCAGCATCTCGCCGTGCTGGCCGGACAGGCCGCCGCCGCCCGTGCGGCCGGCGACATCGCCGCCGAGGCGGTGGCGCAGGGCGGGGCCCTGCTGCCGATTGCGGCGGCCAAGCTCCGCTGCGGCGAGGCGGCCGGCGTCGCGGCGGCCATCGCGCATCAGGTGCACGGCGCCATGGGCTTCACCCATGAGCACAGCCTGCATTTCTTCACCAAGCGCCTGTGGTCCTGGCGCGACGAGTTCGGCGGGGACGGGGAGTGGGGCCGCCTGATCGGGCGAGAGGTGGCGCGCGCCGGGGCGGACGGGCTCTGGCCGCTCGTCACCGCTGCCTGATCCCACCGGTGTCATCGAGGAATTGACCATGGATCTGATCGCCTTTCCGCCCCCTCCCCACACGGATGTCGAGGATCTGCGCGCCGAGGTCCGCGCCTTCCTGGCGGAGGAGCTGGCCAGCCGCCGCCCGCAGGACCGCTCGCGCTCCTGGAGCGGTTTCGACGCCGACTTCAGCCGCAAGGTCGGGCAGCGCGGCTGGATCGGCATGACATGGCCGACGCGCTATGGCGGGCATGAGCGCAGCGCGCTGGAACGCTATGTCGTGCTGGAGGAGATGCTGGCCGCCGGGGCGCCGGTGGCGGCCCATTGGTTCGCCGACCGCCAGAGCGGCCCGCTGCTGCTGAAGGTCGGCACCGAGGAGCAGCGCCGGTCGATCCTGCCGCGCATCACCGCCGGCGAGTGCTTCTTCTGCATCGGCATGAGCGAGCCGGATTCCGGTTCCGACCTCGCCGCGGTGCGGACGCGCGCGGTGCCGGTCGACGGCGGCTTCGTCGTCAACGGCACCAAGCTGTGGACGACCTATGCCCACCATGCCGACTACATGATCCTGTTCTGCCGGACCGGCGGTGCCGACGACCGGCATGGCGGCACCAGCCAGTTCCTGGTCGATCTGAAGACGCCGGGCATCACCATCCGCCCCATCGCCGATCTGGCCGGCGAGCATCATTTCAACGAGGTGGTGTTCGAGGATGTCTTCCTGCCCGCGACATCCCTTCTCGGCCAGCTCGGAGACGGCTGGAACCAGGTGGTCGGAGAGCTGGCGTTCGAGCGCAGCGGGCCGGAGCGCTTCCTGTCCTCCTTCACGCTGCTGGTCGAACTGGTGCGGGCGCTCGGCCCCAGCCCGTCGGACCATGCGGCGGCGGCGGTCGGCCGCCTGACCGCCCATCTCCTGGTGCTGCGGCGCCTGTCGCGCTCGGTCGCCGGCATGTTGCAGATGGGGGAGAATCCGGCATTGCAGGCCTCCCTGGTCAAGGATCTGGGCGCGATCTTCGAACAGGAGATCCCGGACATCGCCCGCCAGCTGGTCGATGCGGAGCCGTCGCAGCAATCCACGCGGGATTTCTCCGCGGTGCTGGCCCACACGATCCTCAACGTGCCGTCCTTCTCCCTGCGCGGAGGAACCCGCGAGATCCTGCGGGGCATCATCGCCCGCGGCCTCGGCCTCCGCTAACCGGCGGCCGGAACCCGCTCACCGACATCGAAACACGAAAGGAAGGCGCGATGACGAATCTCGTGCTGGTGGACAACGACGACGGAATCGTCACGCTCACCCTGAACCTGCCGGAGCAGCGCAACCCGATCTCCGATCCGGAGATGATCGAGGCGCTGGTGGAGACGCTGAGCGGTCTCGACGCCGACATGGCGACCCGGGTGATCATCATAACGGGGGCCGGCAACGCGTTTTCGTCCGGCGGGAACGTGAAGAAGATGGGGGAAAGCGGCGGCCTCAACGACAAGGTCGCCGCCCAGACCCGCCGGAACTACAAGCTGGGTATCCAGCGCATCCCGCTGCTGCTGGAGGCGATGGAGGTTCCGGTGATCGCGGCGGTGAACGGTCCGGCCATCGGTGCCGGCTGCGACCTCGCCTGCATGTGCGACATCCGCATCGCCGGCGAGAGCGCACGCTTCGCCGAGAGCTTCGTCAAGGTCGGGATCGTCCCCGGCGACGGCGGCGCGTGGCTGCTGCCGCGGGTCGTCGGCTTTTCCAAGGCCTGCGAGATGGCGCTGACCGGCGATGTCATCGATGCGGCGGAGGCGCTCGCCTGCGGTCTGGTGTCGCGCGTCGTTCCCGACGCGGAACTGCTGCCCCAGGCGCGTGCGATGGCCGCGCGGATCGCCGTCAATCCGCCGCATGTGGTGCGCATGACGAGGCGCCTGCTGCGCGAAGGCTGGACGGTCAAGCTCGACACGCTGCTGGAGATGTCCGCCGCCATGCAGGCGCTCGCACATGCGACCGCCGACCACAAGGAAGCCATCGCCGCGATGCTGGGCAAGCGCCCGCCGAACTTCACCGGCGCCTAAGGCGGCCGGACTCTAGGGCTTTTCGATTTTCTGACTGCGTCCTGTCGTCCGTGCCGGCTAGTCCCGCGTGGCGTCGTCGCCGTCGGTGGAGGCACCGAGCCCGAGCTGGCGCATGCGTCGCCACAGCGTCGCGCGGCTGATGCCCAGTTGGCGCGCGGCGTCGGCCCGATTGCCATGGGTGCGGGACAGGGCACTTTCGATGACATCCCGTGCGTCGTTCCCGTCCCCGCCGGCTGCCCCGTGGCTGTCCCGACCGGTCGGCCTGTCCTGTGCGCGCGGTTCGAGAAACAGCTCCGGGCAGTCATGGCGCAGGATCCCGGCGGGAATGTCCTCGACGGTGCCAAATTGCAGCACGAGCATGGTCAAACGCTCGCAGATATTCTCCAGTTCGCGCACGTTGCCCGGCCACCGGTAGGTGGCGAGGCGGGATTTCAAAGGCGCGACGACGACCGACGGCGCCAGCCGGAGGCCGGTGCGCTCCAGGCAGGCGGCGACGAATCCCTCGGCCAGCACCGGCACATCCTCCACCCGGTCGCACAGCGGCGGCAGGCGCAGGCGCAGCGTGTTCAGCCGGTACAGCAGGTCGGCCCGGAACGCGCGCTGCGGCACCAGCTCCTCCAGCGGCTGATGGGTGGCCGCGATCACCCTGAGATCGACCGGCACCGGCAGGACGCTGCCCAGACGCACGATCTCGCGCTCCTGGAGCACGCGCAGCAGCCGGGTCTGCAAGGCCAGCGGCATGTCGCCGATCTCGTCCAGGAACAGCGTGCCGGTGTGCGCCGCCTCGAACAGCCCGACCTTGCCGCCCTTGCGCGCCCCGGTGAAGGCCCCCTCCTCGTGGCCGAACAGCTCCGATTCCAGCAGGGATTCGGGAAAGGCCGAGCAGTTGATCGCCACGAAGGGGCGGCCGGCACGCGGGCCGAGATTGTGGATGGCCTGGGCGAACAGCTCCTTCCCCGTCCCGCTGTCGCCGGAAATCAGCACCGTCAGGTCGCTCGCCGCGAAGCGCCGCGCGGTGGCGCGCGCCTGTTCGATGGCCGGACTGTCGCCACGGATGTCGTCGAGCGTGTAGCGGGTCGTCCGGTTGGAACGGCGCCGGGTCTGGGAGCGCAGGCTGACGTCCGCCTCGCTGATGGCGCGGGCATCATAGACCGTGATCATGGCGCCAGTGACCTGCCCATGCTCGCGGATCGGGATGCGGTTGGCGATCCAGTCGCGGCGGCGGAAGGTCAGGACGCTGCCCTTTTCCGCCTCGCCACTGCCCAGCACCCCGCGCAACGACAGTTCCGGCGCCACCTCCGCCGCGACCCGGCCCAGAATGGCGTTCGGGGGAAAGCCCAGCAGGGCCTCCATCGCCGGATTGACCGCGGTCACCCGGTCGGCCGGATCGACGGCCAGCACTGCCTCCTGGACATTCCGGAGGACGCCGTTCAACTGGCTGTAGCGGGCGTTCTCCAGCCGGGCGATGCGGGCCATTTCCAGCGCGTCGTCCAGCCCCTGCCGCACGCCCGCCACCGAATAGGCCAGGATGCCCTCCATCCCCAGCCGTTCGGTCGCCTCGACCACCACGCTCGACCCGATGATGACGGGAAAGCCGCGCTCCGCCATGCCCTTGACGCAGGCGACGGCCTCGTCCGGCGTCTCGTAGCAGCCCTGCTCCACCTCGGTCCGCAGCAGTCCCTTGATAGCGTCCAGTTCCGGGATGATGCGGCGGTGCATGACGATGCCGACCCGGTTCGACCGCTCCCGCGCCTTCAGCAGCGCCAGCAGGATGTCGTAGCCGCCGACCTTGATGGTGGCGACCGGCGACTTCACGGTGCTGCGCAGGTAGCTGGCATTGGCACCGGCGCTGACGAAGGCGTCCACCGCGCCCGACGCCTCGCGCTCCCGCGCCACCGCCAATGCCGCCTCATAGGCCTGGTCGATCACCTCGATCTCGGCACGCTGGGCGTATTCGTCCAGTACCGCACGCGCCAGCCGGGTGAGGTGGCGGTAGCTGAGAAAGCACAGCCGCAGCCGCCCGGTGTTCGGATAGCCCAGCGCCATCGGCATGGTTCCTTCCTCCCGGCAATCGCCCCTCGAAGGGGCCGGCGGTGTCGCACCGGAACCGCCGCGTTTCATCCGCGTTGCAAACAAACGTTTCATGACACGTTTCATCGCAACATGCCAGCCGCTTCATGAAACGCCCTTTCAGGTCCGGCAATTCGCCAATCCCTTGAAAAAGAAGAAGAAGCCCATCCGTCACCGGACTGGCACGGCACTTGCTGTTTGATAAACGAACAAACATTCCGCAAACGAAGCATCTGGGGCGAGGGGCATGGCACCATTGAACGGCATCCGGCTGATCGACCTGACGCACATGTTGTCCGGTCCCTACGGCACCATGCTGCTGACCGATCTGGGGGCCGAGACGATCAAGGTCGAACCGCCGGGCCGGGGCGAAGGGACGCGGCAGCTGCTGGCCGGCGATCCCGACTATTCCCGCCACGGCATGGGGGCCTATTTCCTCACGCTCAACCGGGGCAAGCGCAGCGTCTGCATCGACCTGAAAAGCGAGGAGGGGCGGGCGGTCTTCCTCGATCTGGTCCGCAAGAGCGACGTGGTGTTCGACAATTTCAGCGCCGGGGTGACGGAGCGGCTGGGCATCGATTTCGCGTCGCTGTCGGCGGTCAACCCGCGCATCGTCACCTGCTCGGTCACCGGCTTCGGCGGCGACGGCCCCGATCCGAACCGGCCCGCCTTCGATCAGGTGGTGCAGGCGATGGGCGGCGGCATGAGCATCACAGGCCTGCCCGACGGGCCGCCGCTGCGCTCCGGCATCCCCATCGGCGACCTGGGCGGCGGGCTGTTCGGCGCGCTGGGCGTGCTCGCCGCGTTGCAGGAGCGGGAGCGGACCGGCGTCGGCCGCCATGTCGACGTGTCGATGCTGGACGTGCAGATCTCGCTGCTGAACTACATGGGCACGATGCACCTGATGTCTGGCCATGTGCCGGAACGGCTCGGCAACGGCCATTTCGTCCATGTCCCCTACAACACCTTCAAGACCGCCGACGGCCACATCATCATCGCCTGCATCGGCGACGCCTTCTTCGAGCGGCTGCTGCCGGTCATTGGGCGGCCGGAGCTGGAGGCGCCGGACTACCGCCTGCAACCCGGCCGCTACGCCGACAAGGAGCGGATCGAGCGGATCGTCGGGGAGGAACTGGTCAAGGACAGCTCCGCCAACTGGCTCGCCCGGCTGCGCGAGGCGCGGGTGCCCTGCGGCCCGGTCAACGACTTCGCCCAGGCGATGTCCGATCCGCAGGTGGTCGCCCGCGACATGGTGGTCGAGGTGCCGCTGTCGCAGGGCGGCACGGTGCGGATGCCGGGCAACCCGATCAAGCTGTCAGGCGGCAAACAGTCCGGCCGCAAGCCCGGCCGCTTCACCGCCCCGCCGGAGCTGGGCCACGACACCGACGAGGTTCTGGAGACGCTGCTGGGCTACGGGCCCGAGCGCATCGGCGAACTGCGCCGCGCCGGCCGGGTGGGGTGAGCCATGGACCGCCTGCTGTTGACCGAGGTCGCCCCGCGCGACGGACTGCAGAACCAGCCGACCTTCGTTCCCACCGCCGGCAAGCTTGAGCTGATCCGGCGGCTGGCCGAGGCCGGGCTGACGCGGATCGAGGCCGCCAGCTTCGCCTCGCCCAAGGCGGTGCCACAGATGGCCGATGCCGAGGAGATCGTCGCCGGAACCCGCTCGCTGCCGGGGGTCGAGGTTTCCGCCCTTGCCATGAACGGCCGCGGGCTGGACCGGGCGCTGGCCTGCGGAACGCCGCAGATCGCCACCGTGGTGGCCGCGACGGAGGAGATGAACCGGCGCAACATCAACATGACGCTGGACCGGGCCGCCGCCGCCGCCGAGGAGGTGATCGGCCGCGCCCTGGAGGCGGGTATCGCCGTGCGCGCCTATGTCGCCGTCGCCTTCGAATGCCCGTTCGAAGGGCCGGTGGAGCCGGCCGCCGTCGTCCGGCTGGCGGAACGCTTCGCCGCCATCGGTGCCGGCGAGGTGGTGATCGCCGACACCATCGGCGCCGCCGCTCCCGGCCAGGTGACCGCCCTGCTGCAAGCGCTGCTTCCCAGCCTGCCGGCGGAGCGGATCGGCATGCATTTCCACGACACGCGCGGCTTCGGCATCGCCAACGCCCATGCCGCCATCGAGGCGGGCATCCGCCGGCTCGACGCCAGTGCCGGCGGGATCGGCGGCTGCCCCTTCGCCCCCGGCGCCGCCGGCAACCTCGCCACCGAGGATGTCGTGCTGCTGGCCGAGAAATCCGGCCTCGCCACCGGCGTCGATCTGCCCACCCTGATCGACGCGGTCGATGTCGCCGGACGCCTGCTGGGCCGGCCGCTGGGCGGACGGGCCATGCCCTGGCTGAGACGCAGCCACGCGCAGCCCGCCGGAGTTCCCGGTTGAGTGCATACCAGAATATTCGACATCATTTTGGCTGCCGATAATTAAGACACAAAAGGGAATAAAGTCCTCAACGATCCAATGAAAAACAGGGAGGAGCTTGGTCATGAGTTTGACAACCGGCATGGACCGACCGGCCGCCGCACTGGTGGCACGGGCCGCCGCCTCCACCGTGGGAAGCCTGTTCCTTTCCACCGCGCGGCTTTATCCGCACCGCATCGCCATCGAGGATGACGGCCAGGACGAGGTCCGCATCCTGACCTTCGCCCAACTGGCCGAACGGGTGAACCGCAGCGCCTCGGCGCTGGCGGCGCTGGGGGTGACGCGCGGCGCCCGTGTCGCCGTGCTGTCGGAGAACCGGCTGGAATACATCGAGACTCAGCTCGCCTGCGCCCTGCTGGGAGCGATCACCGCCTGCCAGAACTGGCGTCTCAGCCCGCGCGAGTTGGAGCACTGCATCGGCCTCGTCGCGCCGATGGCGATCCTGGTCTCGCCCCGCCATACGGGCATCCTGTCGGACACCGCCACCGCCGGGATTCCGGTGATCGAATTCGGCGCGGAGTGGGAGCGCCGCCTTGCCGCCGCCGCCGCCGACACGCCGCCGGACATCGCCGAGCCGGAGGATCCCCTGCTGATCCTCTACACCAGCGGCACCACCGGCCTGCCCAAGGGGGCGGTGCTGACCCATCGCAGCCAGCTGGCCCGCATGACGGCGGCGCCGTTCGATTTGGGGGTGCGGCCGGGCAACACCAACCTGTGCTGGCCGCCGCTCTACCACATGGGCGGCACCGAGCCGGCGCACTATGCCCTGCTGACCGGCGGGCGGGTGATCGTGCTCGACGCCTTCGATCCCGACCGGATCGCCGACAAGATCGAGACCGAGCGGTTCGAATGGGTGTCGATCATGCCGGGCACGCTTGGCCGGATGATCGAGGTGCTGGAACGGCGCAACGTCAGGCCGCTCGGCCTGCGCACCTGCGGGGTGATGGCCGACCTGTCGCCGCCCGCCGAGGTGGCGCGGCTGAGCGAATTGCTGGGCGCCGACTTCCTCAACTGCTTCGGATCGACCGAGACCGGCACCCCGCCGCTGTCCGGCCGCCAGCTTCCCCGCGGCGCCACCGGCGACCTCGGCAAGGCGCCGAGCGTCGGGGCGGAAATCCGGCTGGTCGACCCGGACGACAATGACGTACCCGACGGCGGCATCGGCGAACTCGCCATGCGCGGCCCGACGCTGTTCAGCGGCTATTGGAACAACGAGGCGGCGACCCGGCAGGACTTCCGCAACGGCTGGTTCCACATGGGCGACCTGCTCCGCCGCCGGCCGGACGGGCTCTACGATTTCGTCGACCGCGCCAAGTACCTGATCAAGTCGGGCGGCGAGAACATCTACCCGGCGGAGATCGAGCGCGTGCTGGTCGGCCATCCCGACGTGCGCGATGCCGTGGTGGTGCGTCGGAAGGATGCCCGCTGGGGCGAAATCCCGGTGGCGGTGGTGGTGTCCGCCAACCCCCGCCTGGAGGCCGCCGAGCTGTCCGCCCTGTGCCGGCGGGAGCTGGCCGGATTCAAGCAACCCAAGGCCATCCACTTCGTGCCGCCCGAGCGCATCGTCCGCTCCACCACCGGCAAGGTGCAGCGTGGCGCCATCGAAAGCTGGGTCGAGAGTTGGGCCGATAGCCAGACGGTGGAGCCATCATGAGCGACAGCCTGTCCACCTATGCCGCCGCCGCCACCGACGATGATGCCGCCGAACTCGACGCGCTGGTCCGCACCGTGAGCGGTTTCGTCCACACCTCCCTGCGGCCGCACGAGGAGGCGGTGGACCGCGCCGACGACGTCGATCCCGGCCTGATGCGCGACCTGCGCCGGTCGGCCGCCGATCTCGGCATCTACGGCTACAACATGCCGGAGGAGATCGGCGGGCCGGGGTTGAGCCGGGTCGCCATCTCGGCCATCGACGAGGCGACCGGCCACACCAGCATGCCGCTGGCCGAGGCCTGCGGCCATCTGCCGGGATCGCTGCTGTTCGCCGACGCGGCCCAGCGCGACTGGTTCGTCGGGCCGCTGATGCGCGGCGAGCGCACCGTCGCCTATGCCCTGACCGAACCGGACGCCGGGTCCGACCTGAACGCGCTCAGGACGCGGGCGCGGCGGACAGACGGCGGCTGGCGGCTGTCGGGCGCCAAGACCTTCATCTCGCACGCGGAGACCGCCGACCACACCATCGTGCTGGCGGTGACCGAACGCGACGCGCCGCTGAAGGGGCGGCTGACCACCTTGATCGTGCCGCGCGGGGCGCGGGGCTTCACCATTGAGCGCCGGTTCCGCAAGCTGGGCTGGCACGGCTACCACCTCTCGGCGCTCAGCTTCGACGACTGCTTCGTGCCGGACGACCATGTGCTGGGCGCGCCCGGCGCCGGCTTCGGCGTGATGATGGCGACCATCAACAACGACCGGCTGTTCGTGTCCTGCCGCTGCGTCGGCATGGCCCAGCGGCTGATCGATCTGGCGGTGCCGTACGCCCGCGACCGCACCACCTTCGGGCGGCGGCTGGCCGACCATCAGGCCATCGCCTTCATGCTGGCGGACTGCGACGTGGAGATCGACGCCGGCCGGCTGCTCTGCGCCAAGGCGGCGCGCCTGTCGGACCAGCAACATCCCGACGCCCGCATCGCCGCCTCGCGCGCCAAGCTCTACTGCACCGAGATGGTCGGGCGGGTGGCCGACCGGGTCCTCCAGATCTTCGGCGGGGCCGGCTTCATGGCCGACCTGCCGGTGGAGCGCATCTATCGCGACGCGCGCGGCTTCCGCATCGGCGAGGGCACCTCGGAGATGCAGCGGCTCCAGATCGCGCGCAGCCTGATCGACCGGATGTGAGGACAATCGCGGATGGAAACCACGCTTCTGGCCCAATCCCTGCTGCTGGCCCTGACCACCGCCGGGCTCTACGCCGCCATCGCCTCCGGCCTTACCCTGGAATTCGGCGTCACCGGCATCATCAATTTCGCCCATGGCGAGTTCGTCATGCTGGGCGCCTTCCTGACCTATTTCCTGTACGAGACGGCGGGCGTGCCGCCGCTGGCCGGCATGCTGCTCGCCGGTCTGGCGATGACGGCGCTGTCCTGGCTGGTCTTCGACGGCTTCCTGTCGAGGGTGCTGAAACAGGACGAGCACAACCAGATCCTCGCCACCATCGGGCTATCGATCCTGCTGATCAATCTGGCGATGATCGCCTGGACGCCGGATGCCCGCGTGATGCACGCCCCGCCCCTCCTGCCGGCGTTGCAGCTCGGCGACGTCATCGTTCCCGGCAACAATCTGGTCGTGCTGCTGGTCGGCATCGCGCTCTATGCCGGGATGATCTGGTTCATGCGGCACACCCGCCAGGGGCTGCTGCTGCGTCTGGCCGCCGATGACCCGCAGCTGGCGGTTCTGGCCGGGGTGGACGTGACGCGGATGTTCCGCCTGTCCTTCCTGATCGGCGGGCTGACGGCCGGCGTCAGCGGCGGTCTGGTGGCGCTGATCCTCTATGTCCAGCCGCTGGTCGGCGTCGATCTGGTGATGCGTGCCTTCGCCATCGTGGCGCTGGGCGGGCTGGGCAGCATCGGCGGCGCGCTGATCGGCGCGGTGCTGCTGTCGGCGGCGGAGAACCTGACCGCCACCTTCGTGCCGGGCGGGGGAAGCTGGGGCTACGGCGTCGCCTTCGTCATCATCGTCCTGGTGCTGGTCGTGCGGCCCACCGGCCTGTTCGGATCGGAGCGGCGCGCATGAAGACCGGATTGACGCGGCTCCTCCCCTATATCCTCATCCTCCTGGTCACGCTGGCGCTGGTCTGGATCGACAAGCCCTTCTGGATCCAGCTCGCCATCGGCGTCGCCATCACCGCGATCACGGCGCTTGCCTGGGACATCCTGTCGCGCACCGGGCAGGTGTCGCTGGGCTCGGCGGCCTTCTTCGGCATCGGGGCCTACACCCTGGCGATCTCCGAACCGCTGATCGGGCTGACGCTGGCCTGGATCGCGGTCGTGGTGGTCTGCGCGCTGGCGGCGACCCTGCTCGGCCTGCTGACCCTGCGGCTGCGGCGGATGTATTTCGCCATCGCCACGCTGGGCTTCGCCCTGTCGATGCAGGTGTTGGTCGTGGTCTTCCCCGACTGGACCGGCGGCTCGGGCGGCATCGCCCCGCCGGTGCTGGCGGACGGCGATCCACGCTGGCAGCTCGGGTCGATCGGGCTTCTGCTGCTGGCGGCGGTGGCGCTGTCGGACGCGCTGCTCGGCCTGCGCTTCCGCCCGGCCTTCTTCATGATCCGCACCAAGCCGGAACTGGCCGCGGCCAGCGGCGTGCCGGTGGTCCGCATGAAGATCTTCGCCTTCATCGTCTCGGGCGTGCTGATCGGTCTGGCCGGCGCCTGCTACGGCGGCCTCTACGGCTATGTCGTGCCGACCGACGTCTTCACCACCAACTGGAGCGTGCTGCCGCTGGCCATCGCCACGCTGGGCGGCATGGACACCACCATCGGCCCGCTGCTGGGCGCCATCGCGCTGAAGGCGCTGGAGGAGGTGGCCCGCTCCGTCATCGGCGGCACCGGCTATCAGGTGGTCTACGGCGCCGTGATCATCCTGTTCGTCATCGGCATGCCGCAGGGGATCGTCGGCCTGCTGCGCAAGGCCGCAACGCTGGCCGGACGCCGCACCGCGGCCGGCGAGAAGAAGAAGGAGCGGGAACGCCATGCCTGACACAGCTTCTCCCGATCCCGCCCGGCGGTCTGCGCAGCCATCCGGCGGCGCGATCCTGGCGGTCGAGGATCTGACCGTGGCCTTCGGCGGCCTGAAGGCGCTCGACGGCGTGTCGCTGTCCATCGCGGCAGGCGAGATCACCGGCCTGATCGGCCCCAACGGCTCGGGCAAGAGCACGCTGGTCAACACCGTGTCGGGCCAGCTTCCCGTCCGCGGCGGACGCATCCGCCTGCATGGCGGCGACGTGACCGGGCGGCGCCCCGACCGGATCGTCCGCGCCGGGATGGCCCGCACCTACCAGATCCCGCGCGTTCCTCCCACCCTGACCGTCGAGGAGGTGCTGTCGGTTCCCCTGCTCTATGCCGGGCGCGACCGCCACCGGCTGCCGGGGCTGGGCGACGCCGCCGCCATCGCCGCCTTCTGCGGGCTGGGTCCGCTGTTCCGCCGCTTCTGCGGCGACCTGTCGGTGACCGATCTGCGGCGGCTGGAAATCGCCCGCGCGCTGGCCTGCGCGCCGGACCTGCTGCTGCTGGACGAGGCGATGGCCGGCCTGTCGCATGAGGATTCGGTGGAGGTGATGGGCCTCATCCGCAATGTCCACGAACAGGGGATCAGCATCGTGATCATCGAGCATCTGATGCGCGTCATCACCACCCTGTGCCACCGCGTCGTGGTGCTGAACAACGGCCGTCTGCTCGCCGAAGGGGCGCCGGCCACGGTGCTCGCCGACCAGGCGGTGCGGGAGGCTTATCTGGGCAAGGGATTCGCCTCATGAGCCGCTTCGTCGGACGGATCGGCGGCGCCTCCTACGACCGCCTGCGCGTCCTCCACCAGCTCGACATCGCGGTGGAGAGCGGGCACATGCTCGTCATCCTCGGCTCCAACGGCGCCGGCAAGACCACGGCGCTGCGGGCGCTCGCCGGCACCGTCGCCACCAGCGGCCGCCATCTGGCGCTGGACGGCGAGGACCTGAGCGGCTGCGCGCCCTGGCAGCTTCCGGCCCATGGCGTGGTGCTGGTCCCGGACGGGGCGCGCTGCTTCCCGAACCTGAGCGTCGAGGACAATCTGCTGGGCGCCCACGGCGCTGCGGCAGGTCGGCGGCGGCAGGCGCCCTACGGGCAGCTGCGCGACATGGTGTGCGGCTATTTCCCGATCCTGCGCGACCGCAGCCGCCAGATCGCCGGAACCATGAGCGGCGGCCAGCGCCAGATGTTGGCGATCGGCCGCGCCCTGATGGCCGAGCCGTCGGCCCTGATCCTGGACGAGCCCTCGGCCGGGCTGGCCCCGATCATCGTCGAGGAGCTGTTCGTGACGCTTGCCAAGATCAAGCGCGAGACCGGCTGCGCCATCGTCATGGCCGAACAGAATGTCGGCTACGCCACCCACATCGCCGACCATTGCGTCGTGCTGGAGGAGGGGCGGACCGCCCTCTCCGGACCGATGGCAGAGGTCGTCACCCATGAAAAGCTGCGCAGCGCCTATCTGGGCATCTGACGCAGCGGAAACGGAGGACACCCCATGCCGGCAGTCGGTTCCGACGTCGTCATCGCGGGCATCGGCGAAACCCCCGTCGGTCGCCTGCCCGGCTGGTCGCCGGTCGAAATCCAGGCGGCGGCGGTTCTCGCGGCGCTGCGCGACGCGGGCTTCGCCCTGTCCGATCTCGACGGGCTGATCAACCTCGATCCCTACGCCACCCCGAACAGCATGTTCTCGTCCACGCTGGCCGAGCATCTGGGCGTGGCGCCGCGTTTCGCCTGCACGGTCGACGTCGGCGGCACCGTCACCGGCATGACCATGCTGCAGCAGGCGGTCTGGGCCATCGAAAGCGGCTATTGCGACGTGGCCGCCTGCGTCTATGGCGAGAACGCCCTGACCGGCCGCCCAGTCGGCGCCCAGGGTCTGCACATGCACAACCTGCTGGGCGGGGAGGAGTGGGAAGAGCCGTTCGGCCTGCACGGCATGGTCATCCCCTACGCCCTGCTCGCCCAGCGCTATCTCGACCTCTACGGCGCCACCGACGCCGATCTGGCGGCGGTCGCCCTGGTCACCCGCCGCCACGCCCTGCTGAACGACAACGCGCAGATGCGCAAGCCGATGACGCTGGAGGATTACCGGGCCAGCCGCCTGATCAGCAGCCCGCTGCGCCTGTTCGACTGTTCGCTGGTGTCGGACGGCGGCGGCGCGCTGGTTCTGACGCGGGCCGGACGGGCACCGCAGGGCCGCGGCCGTGGCGTCGCCATCCGCGCCATCGGCATGAAGACCACCCACAACTCGGTGGCCCTGATGCCGGACATTCCCGGACTGGGGATGGCCGCCGCCGGTGCCGACGCCTATGAGGCGGCCGGGCTGGGGCCGGAGGACATCCAGATCGCCAACCTGCACGACGCCTTCACCATCTCGGTCCTGGTGTCGCTTGAGGCGCTGGGATTCGCCCGGCCGGGAGAGGGCGGGGCGCTGGTCCGGTCGGGCGCCATGGATCTCGGCGGCCGCTGGCCGCTGAACCCGCATGGCGGCCTGCTGTCCCAGGCCCACATCGGCGGGATGCTCCACATCACCGAGGCGGTGCGCCAGCTGCGCGGCGAGGCCGGGCGGCGGCAGGTGGAGGGCGCGCGCCGGGCGCTGGTCAGCGGCAACGGCGGCATCTTCTCGGTTTGCGGCGCCATGATTCTGGAGAAACCCTGATGCTGGATCTGCTCGCCACCCCGCCGAACCCGACGGGGGCCAGCGCCCCCTTCTGGGACGCCTGCGACCGGGGAGAGCTGCTGTTTCCCAAATGCGGACGCTGCGGCCATCTCTTCTACTACCCGCGCCGGCACTGTCCGCTCTGCGGTGACCCCGGCCTCGGCTGGCAGCGGATGTCGGGCCGGGGCACCGTCTTCTCGCACAGCCATGTCCATGTCGCCTTCCAGGGCGGGGCGTGGGACGGCCAGCTTCCCTACACGGTGGTGCTGGTCGATCTGGCCGAAGGCCCGCGGATGCTGAGCCGGCTGATCGGCGGCGATGCCGCGGCCGTGCAGGGCGGCGATGCCGTGTCCATCGTCTTTCCCCAGATCGGCGGGCGCCGATACCCCTTCTTCGAACGCGCCGCCGCCGGCTGAACCGGCGGAGACCACCCGCGGACAACGACCATAAAAACAGGAGGAAACCATGCGCTTCGTGAAACGGCTGGCGGCCGGCGCCGCAGCATTGGGCATCGCCGCGCTGGCGATGACCGGACCAACCCCAGCCGCCGCCCAGACGGCGGAGCCGATCCGGATCGGCGTGCCGCTGCCGCTGACCGGCGTGCTGGCGGTTGGTGGCCAGACCATCCTGGCCGGCGTCCAGTTCGCGGCGGATGAGATCAACGCGGCCGGCGGCCTGCTGGGCCGTCCGGTCTCCCTGCTGATCGAGGACACCAAGAGCGAACCCAACACCGCCGCCACCATCGCTTCCAAGATGGTCACCGAGGACAAGGTCTACGCCTTCGTCGGCGGATACGGCAGCACGGCGGACTTCGCGCTGCTCTCCAGCGTCAAGCGCTACAAGCCGCTGTTCATCCACACCGGTTCCTCGTCCGTCCGGCTGGAAAAGACTTTCGGCACCGAGGACTGGTACTATCATGTCTACATCTGGGACTATCACCGCCAGAAGGCGGCTTCGAGCTTCCTCGCCGCCATCGATCCCAAGGTCAAGACGGTGGCTCTGGCCTATGAGGACGGGCTCTACGGCGCCGATGCCGCCAAATACGCCGAGGAATATCTGACGAAGGCCGGCATCAAGCTGGTGATGAAGGAGCCGTTCAAATCCGGCTCGCCCGACTTCTCGCCGGTGCTGACCCGCGTCAAGTCGCTGAACCCCGACGCCTTCTTCTCCGTCGGCTATTCGGGCGACAACCTCCAGCTCGTCCGCCAGATGAAGAGCCTGGGGATCAAGCCGAAGCTGACCATGGTGGTGTCGGCCGGCGACCGCCGCGCCGACTATGGCGACATGAGCGAGGGGCTGACCATGATCACCGAATGGTCCACCGCCGACCGCACCCCGGCCGCCGCCGAACTGATCCGCAAGGTGGAGGCCAAGGGCCAGACCATCGCCCCCGTCTTCCCCCAGGGCTATGTCGGCATGATGACCTTGGCCAAGTCCATCGAGAGCGCCGGCACGCTGGATCAGGACAAGGTGCGCCAAGCACTGTCCACCGCCACCTTCGACACCCCCTACGGCAAGATCGGCTACCGGCCGTCTGAGGGCGGCGGGCTGCACCAGCTTCTGTCGGACGAGACGATGGTCATCGTCCAGCACCGCAAGGAGGGCGAGGAGATCGTCTATCCGGCGGCCAAGGCGAGCGGCAAGCTCGTCTATCCGGCACCGTGAGATGACGGTCCGCTTCGAACGGCGCGGAACGGTCGGGCTGATCACCCTGGCGAAGCCCGACCGCCACAACGCGCTGGCCGCCGATCTGGTGGCCGACCTGCTCGCCACGCTCGACCGGCCCGAGGCGCGTCAGGCCGCCGCGCTGGTCATTGCCGGCGACGGCCCGTCCTTCTGCGCCGGGGCCGACATCGGCGACCTGCTCGACGCCGGCTGGATGACCCCGGCTCCTGCCGGGCCGACGCCGATGGATCTGTTCGAACGGCTGGACGGCCATCCCCGCCCGACCATTGCCGCCGTCCATGGCCGGGCGCTCGGCGGCGGATTCGAGCTGTCGCTGTGCTGCGATCTGGTGGTCGCGGCGGCGGATGCCGTCTTCGCGCTGCCCGAACTGGGGCTGGGGGTGGTGCCCAACACCGGGCTGGCGCGGCTGGCACAGATCGCCGGCCCGCGCCACGCCCTGGACCTGATCCTGACCCGCCGCCGCATCGGAGCGGAGGAGGCGGCGGCATTGGGGCTGGTCTCCCGCGTCGTTCCGTCCGGAAGCGCCGTGGACGCCGCGGTGGAGCTGGCGCGCGCCATCACCGACGGGGCGCCGCCGGGGGCCATCGCCACGGTCAAGCGCGCGGTCCGCCGCGCAGCACCCCTCGACTGGACGGCGGTGCGCACGATGCTGGCCGAGCTGCCCCCCGGCGAATGTGCGGAGGGGCTGGGCGCCTTCCGCGACCGGCGGCGGCCCGATTACAGCGAATTCTGGAGGACATCGGATGCGTGACGCCAAATCCTTCCAGGTCTTCGACCTGCATCACCATGTCGGCTCGCTCGACATTGTCGGCGCGAACGGGGGCGGGGCAAGAGGCGGCGGGGCAGGGGAGGGAATGGCGGCGGATGCCGAACAGCGGATCGCCTTCATGGACCGCCACGGCATCGCCCAGGCCCTGCTGATGCCGTCGAACGGCTATCAGGCGCCGAACGGCATCGCCGACACCCGCCGGGTCAACGATTCCGTCGCCGAATACCGCGACCGCTGGAGCGACCGTTTCCCGGCGGCGCTCGCCACCGTATCCCCGCTGGAAGGGGATGCGGCGCTGGACGAGATCGACCGTTGCATCCAGGTGCTCGGGATGAAGGGCATCGTCTGGCACCACCGCTTCCAGGGCTGCGCCATCGACCATCCGCGCATGGACGCGCTGCTGGAGCGCGTGCGCCATCACGGTGTGCCGGCCTTCATCCACATCATCGGCGATTCGAAGCTGGAATCGCCGTGGAAGCTGGAGGTGCTGGCCGAACGCTTCCGCGACGTGCAGTTCGTCGCGCTGGACGCCTTCTCCTCACCCGATTTCGCGCATTGGATGCCGCACATCGCTCGGCGTCATCCGAACATCCTGTTCGACACCGGGGTGATGGTTCCGGTTTCCCACATGATCGAGCGTTTCGTGCGCGAGGCCGGAGCGCACCGGCTGCTGCTGGGCACGGATTTCTACTCCTCGCCTAAACTGTTCAGCGTTCCTTTCCCCCTGCTGGAGATCCTGGCCTCCGACCTGACCGACACGGACTGCGCGGAGATCCTCGGCGGCAACGCCCGCCGCCTGCTGGGGCTTGCCTGAGAAACCGGCCCGGGCGGTGCATCGACGTACCGCCGGGCCGACGTGAAGCGCTTCATCCGCCGCTGTCGGCTCCCGCGCCAATTCTCCAGTTCCGGCGCGGGGACTGACGGAACCATCAAGCGATTTAAGACGAATGCCTTTAATTTCCATAATAAATCTTATGCGTTATTTTTGTGTAAGCACAATGTCAAAATGTCAGTCCAGCGCAACATAGAACTGTCAATCCGCGGCCGGCAGCCGACGCGTATCGGCTTTTGCGTTATGCGGCGTCGCATAAGCTACGCGGCCTCAAGCCAGTGCGTGCAGGCGGCCAATTTTCCAAGCGCAAGCTGCGGTCGGCCCAGCCGGAGAGCGGCTACCGCCAGCACACCTAGGGCGTGTGCGGCACGCCCTGGGTCCAACCCGCTCAGCGGCTCGTCGAGCAGTCAGGGCGAAGCCGATCTCCGTCCGCACCGTCTCGGCGAAGAAATGACGCGGCAGGTCCTGGCGCAGGAAACCGACACGGCCCGGCAGGTCGCGCAGGCTGGGATTGCGCAGGTCGGTGACGGTACCAGCCTCCAGCGGTTCCGCACCGTTCAGACAGCGCAGCAACCTGCTCTTCCCTGCCCCATTGACGCCGCTGAGGTGAAAACGCCGCGTCGCCGACCGGGTGGTTTTCAAGGATGCGGGATGGATCGTCGAATGTACCGGGCCCGACGGGTTCTTTGGCTCCCCACGTCACGAACGGACCCGCAAGCACCGGACAGGCTTTAAAGCCCCAGCCGGTCCATGATGCGGCCGTGCTGCACGACGCTCCAGACGCCCAGCGGCCACAGGGCGTGGAAGCGGATCGCCTTCGGCTCGACGACCGGCAGGTCGAGCCGGGCGGCACTCCCGTCGATCAGCCGCCGCGCCAGCTGCTCGGCAATCGCCGTTCCCAGCGCCACGCCGCGCCCGTTGCAGCCGAGATAGGCGAGCACGCCCGGCGCCGGTTCGTGCAGATGGGGCCAATGGTCCTTCGTGATGGCGAGCCTGCTGTTCCAGCCATGGGTCCAGCGCAGCCCCGCAAGCTGGGGCCACAGTATCTCCGCATAGTCGGTCAGATAGGCCAGTGGTGCCGGCGTGCCGATCGGCCGCATCGGGCCGCGGCCCCCCATCAGCAGCCGCCCCTTGGCGTCGATCCGGTAATAGACGGTGATCCGGCCGCTTTCGTAGACCGCCGGACGGTCGGGCAGAACGCCGCGCAGGCGGTCGTCGCCGAGCGGCTCGCTCGCCGCGATGGCGCTGAACACCGGCACCACCGTGCGCCGCAGCCCCTGCCACAGGTCGTCGGTGAAGCCGTTGGTGGCGATCAGGATCTTTTCGGCCTCGATGGTGCCGGCCGGCGTCTCGATGGACCAGCCGCCGGAGCGCCGGTTCAGCGCCCGTGCCGGCGTGCGGCCATGGACCGCGGCACCGGCGGCGATGGCCGCCGCCGCGAGGCCGCGCACATAGGCCAGCGGATTCAGATGGCCGCCGCGCCGGTCGAGCATCGCGCCGTGATAGGCCGTGGTCCCGGTGGCGCCGGCCGTCTCCTCCCGGTCGAGGAAGGACACCGGCATGCCGCGGACCATGCATTGGCGCGCGGTCTCCGCCACGCCGCCCGTCGATCTGGCGCTGCGCGCGACCCGGAGCGTGCCGCCTTGCCGCGCCTCGCAGGCGATGCCCAGCCGGTCGATCAGCGCGAAGGTCCGGTCGGTCGTCCCATAGGCGAACTCGACCATCCGGGGACCGAGATCGGGTCCCCAGATCCGTTCGATCTCGTCGGGATCGAACTTCAGTCCGGGATTGAGCTGGCCGCCATTGTTTCCCGAGGCGCCCCATCCCGGCTCGCCCTGGTCGATCACCACGGTGTCCACCCCGGCTTCGGCGAGGTGGAGGGCTGTCGTCAGCCCGACGATGCCGGCGCCGACAATCGCCACCGAGGCCCGGCGCGAACCGCCGAGCGGCGGGGTCGGCGGAGCCGGCGGTGCGTCCAGCGAATAGACATTCGGAGGCAAGGCGAGAGGCGCGGTCATGAGGACGGCTTTCCAGAGAGAGGCGACGATTTTCCGGCGAAACTCTCAGGCCGGTTCGGCCGGCAGGAAGATCTTGCCCGGATTCATCAGCCCGTTCGGATCGAGCATCTGCTTGATCCCGCGCATCAGCAGAAGCTCGTCGGGGTTCTTGGTCCGCGCCAGCCGCTTGCGGTAGGTATAGCCGACGCCATGCTCGGCCGTGATGCTGCCGCCGAGATCCATAGCGATGTCGTCGATGATCACATCAACGTCGTCGGACGCGGCCTCGAACGCCTCGGCCGTCGCGAAACGCTCGTGCGGGAACAGCACCACGACGTGGATGTTGCCGTCGCCGATATGGCCGACCATCATGACGTTGGCGTCGGGATAGGCGGCGAGCACCGCCGTCTCCACCCGCTCGACGAAGGCCGGCTGCTCGGCGACCGGAACCGAGGTGTCGTGCGACATGGTCTTGCCGGCGAGCTTGAATTCGCCGGTGACGCCATGGCGCAGCTTCCAGATCGCCTCCTCCTGGGCGAGGCTGGAGCCGATGACGGCGTCGCTGACCAGACCGGCCTCGAAGATCTCGCCGAGAAACGCCTCCATGTCCGCCGCGAGCGGGGCGTCGGGCCGCGAATCCCCCACCTCCAGCAGCAGATACCAGGGGGCCGGCTGGGCGAAGGGCATCACCGTGCCGGTCACGTATTTCAGCACGAAATCCATATAGGACGAGCCGATGATCTCGAAGCTGGAGATCCGCTCGCCGAAGGTCTTCCGCGCCTGTGCGAACAGGGTCAGCGCATCCGCCACGCCCGCTATCTGCATCATCGCGATGGAGCGCGAGCGGATGGCCGGGAACAGCTTCAGCGTCGCGGCGGTGACGATGCCGAGCGTGCCCTCGGCACCGACGAACAGCTGCTTCAAATCGTAGCCCGAATTGTCCTTGCGCAGCCGGCGCAGGCCGCCCAGCACCGTGCCGTCGGCCAACACGACCTCCAGCCCGAGCACGAGCTGGCGCATGTTGCCATAGCGCAGAACGGCGATGCCGCCGGCGTTGGTGGCGATGTTGCCGCCGATCTGGCAGCTGCCCTCGGCGCCAAGGCTCAGCGGGAACAGCAGCCCGTCACGGGCCGCCGCCGCCTGGATGTCGGCGAGGATGCAGCCCGCCTCCACCGTGATCGTCTCCTCCGCCGCGGAAACCGCGCGGATGCGGTTCATGCGGTCGAGGCGCAGGACGATGCTCGGCCGCGGTCCGACCGGCGTGGCGGCGCCGCACAGGCCGGTGTTGCCGCCCTGCGGCACGATGGCCACCCCGGCCGCGGCGCAGGCTTTCACCACGCCGGACACCTCCGCCGTGCTCGCCGGCTTGACCACGGCCAGCGCCTCGCCCGTGTAGCGGCCGCGATGGTCGGTGAGGAAGGCCGCGGTGTCGGGGGCGGCGGTGACGACATACCGCTCCCCGACAATCGAGATCAGTTCGGCAAGCAGGGCATCGTGGGACATGGCATTCGCACCGATGGCAGCGGCAAAGGGCAGGATGGAGGACGGGATCGTCCGGCGGTCAGGTCAGCATCCACTCGGCATAGCGTTTCTGCATCGCCGTGTAGTTCTCGCTCCACCATTGGGAATCGACGATCACGTTCTTGCCGTTGGTGAGGTCGGGCAGATACTGGCTGGCGGGGCCGGCCTTCACCTCGTCCATCGCCGCGACGCTGTTCGGCAGATAATAGCCGCGTGTCGCCCAGGCGACCTGACGGTCCGGCCGCAGGCAGAAGTCGATGAAGCGCATCGCCGCTTCCTTGTTCTTCGTGCCCTTGGGAACGGCGAAATAGTCGAGCGAATTGATCGTCTGCGCGAAGGAGAAGTCCAGGCTGGCGCCCGCCTTCTGGGCCGATTTCACCCGGTTGAAATAGCTGTAGGAGAAGTCGGCCTCGCCCTGGACAATGGCGTTCACCTGATCGGGGGTGGTGGCCGCCCATTTGCTGACATGGGGCTTGATGCGGTCGAGCATGCGGAACGCCCGCTCGACGTCGAGCGGATAGAGATCCTTCGGCGCGACGCCGTCGGCGATCAGCGCGGCCTCCAGCGTTTCCGACGCCAGCGACCGCATCACCCGGCGGCCGGGGAAGCGCGCGACGTCGTAGAAGCCGGCGAAATCGACGGGATGCTTGCCGTCGGGAGAGCGCTTGGTATCCCAGACCAGCCCGCCGCTGTAGAGATAGAGCGGCATGTAGTCGGGCGCCGCGGCCTGCACCAGCGGACCCGGCTTGATGATCGAGAGGTCGAGTTCCTCCCACAGCTTGTCGCGGGCGCCGGAGGTGGCGAAGGCGGCGGGGGCGTCGATGACGTCCCACTGCACGGCCTTGCTCTGCACCTGCGCCTTCACCTTGGCCATGTCGCCGTTGTCGACCAGCGCGACCTTGATGCCGGTCTCCTGGGTGAAGGGGTCGGCGAAGATCTCGCGGACCATCTTGTTGTAGTCGCCGCCCCAGGAGGTGACGGTGAGGGTGGTGTCGGCGGCATGGGCGCGGCGGGAGAACACCGCCGGAGCCGCCGTCAGGCCCACGATGCCGGCGAGGCCGGCGGCACCGCCCTTCAGCAGCCCGCGCCGCGAAGTCAGGAACGTCGTCTTGGTCATGGGCACTTTCCCCCTCGTTTTTCGGCAGTGGTCAAAACCGGTCGGCGTCAGCCGGCGGGCAGCATTGTGTTGGGCAGCTGTGTGTTGGGCGGCGGCAGCAGCCGGGCGTGGTCCATCGTCCAGCCGGCGCGGACCGTCTCGTCGCGGCGGGCGCCGGCCCGGCCCGGCTGGTTGAGTTCCTGGACGATGACCATGCTGCCGTCGGCGCAGCGCACGAAGTGCCGCACCACCCCGCCGAGCAGGATCGAATCCTCGATCCGGCCGGCGACGCTGGTGGGATCGGCGCGGTCGGTCAGCATCATGTTCTCCGGCCGGACCAGCAGGACGCCGCGGTCGCCGAGCCTGACCGGCCGGTCGGGCGCCGGGACCGGGAAGGCGCCGAGCGCGGTCTTCAGCGTGACGGTGCCGCCCTCCCCCGCCGCGATCTCGCCGGGAATCAGGTTGGAGCTGCCGATGAACTCGGCGCTGAACACGGTCTCCGGCTTGAAATAGAGGGTGTCGGGCTGTCCCTGCTGCTCGATCCGGCCGCCGTTCATCAGGACGATGCGGTCGGACATCGTCAGCGCCTCGTCCTGGTCGTGCGTCACGTAGAGCATGGTGATGCCGAGTTCGGCATGGAGCCGCTTGATCTCCAGCTGCATCTGCTCGCGCAGCTTCTTGTCGAGCGCGCCGAGCGGCTCGTCCATCAGGATCAGCGCCGGATTGTAGACGATGCAGCGGGCGAGCGAGACGCGCTGCTGCTGGCCGCCCGACAGTTCGCGCGGCTTGCGGCCGGCGACATGGCCGAGCTGGATCAGGTCGAGCACGCCGGTGACCTTGCGCCGGATCTCGTCCTTGGGCAGGCCGCGCACCTGCAAGGGGAAGGCGATGTTCTCGAACACCGTCATGTGCGGCATCAGCGCGTAGTTCTGGAACACCATGCCCAGGCCGCGCCGGTTGGTCGGCAGGGTGGTGGCGTCGCGGCCGTCGATGATGATCCGGCCGGAACTAGGGCCGATCATGCCGGCGATCAGGTTGAGCAGGGTCGACTTGCCCGAGCCGCTCGGCCCCAGCAGCGTGACGAACTCGCCCTTGGCGATCGACAGGTCGATGCTGTGCAGGGCCTCAAACTCGCCATAGCGTTTCGTGACGCCCTGGAGCTGGACCATGGCGGGAGCGGACGGAGCGTTCATGAGTGCGCCTCGGTCTTGCGCTGCAGGGCGATGATGCCCAGAGCGATGAGCAACGACAGGACGGTGAGCAGGGTCGATACCGCAGCCAGGACCGGCGTCAGTTCCCAGCGGATGGAGCTGTACATCTTGACCGGCAAAGTCATGGCGTCGGTGCCGGTCAGGAAGTAGGCGACCACCACCTCGTCCAGCGACATCAGGAAGGCGAAGAGCGCGCCGACAGCAATGGCGGGCCCGAGCTGCGGCAGCACCACGCGGAAGAACACCACCCGCCGCGAGGCCCCCATGATCGACGCCACGGTCTCCAGCGCGATGTCCGAATGCTGCAGTCCCGACATCACCGAGATCATGATGTAGGGCGTGGTCAGCATGACATGGGCGAGGACGACGCCCGCGGTGGTGTCGAGCAGCCCCCAGTTGGAGAATTGCAGGTAGAGGCCGAGCCCGAGGACGATGACCGGCACCAGCATCGGCATCATGAAGAGGCCGCGCAGCAAGCCCCGGCCGGGCAGCTCCGACCGTGCCAGCGCATAGGCGGCGGGCACCGCCAGCAGCAGGGCGATCACCGTGGTGGCGACGGCGACGACCAGGCTCTGCACCATCGATCCCCACCAGGCCGGATCGGTGAAGAACTGCCGGTAGAGCCCGAGGGAGAATTCCCGCGGCGGGAACTCGATCTGTCCGGAATTGCCGAAGGAGATCGGCACGACGATCAGGCTCGGGACCAGCAGGAAGAGATAGCAGAGCCAGGCGGCGGCGGTGACGAGGCGGCGGGCGATGTGGCTGGAGCCGAACAGCGGGTTCATGCCGCACCTCCCGACAGGCCGCCGCGCACCCGGCCCAGCATCGCGACCAGCAGGCCCGAGATCGCCAGCAGGGCCACGGCCGTCGCCGAGGCGGCGGTCCAGTCCAGCGTCTGGCGGGTGTAGAAATCGACGAGGTTGGCGACCATCATGTCCTGCCGCCCGCCGAGCAGGGCCGGGGTGATGTACATGCCGATCGACAGCGTCACGTTGATCAGCACCCCGGCGACGACGCCCGGCATGCTGAGCGGCAGGATGATCTTCCAGAAGATGCGCAGCGGGCCGGCGCCCATCGTCTCGGCGGCGAGGATGAGCCGGCGGTCGAGCGCCAGCAGGCTGCCGAGGATCGACAGGATCATGAAGGGCAGCAGAAAATTGATCATGCCCAGCACCACGCCGACGCGGTTGAACATCATCGGCAGGTTGATCTGGCCGCCGCTGAGGAAGCCGAGAAGCTGGTTGACCAGCCCCTGGTTGCCGAACACCGCCACCAGCGCGAAGCTCTTGACCAGGATGCTGGTCCAGAACGGCAGCATCACCATCACCAGACAGGCCGTCCGCCGCCGCGGCGGCTGGGCCGCCAGATGCATGGCGACCGGATAGCCGAAAATCAGGCTGACCAGCGTGCCGGTGATCGCGATCTCGAAGGTGTTGCGCAGGACCTTGAGGAACAGGGTGCTCGACGCCAGCTCGGCGTAGGCCCGCAGGGACAGATGGCCAGACAGCTGGCCGGACGTCTGGCCGTCATAGAGGCTGGTCCACAGCGTGAGGCCCAGCGGATAAAGCAGGATGGCGAACATCAGAACGGTCAGGGGGGCCAGAAGCACTATCGCCGACCAGGGACCGAGACCCGATGCGCCCGATGCGGTGGATGAACTGGTCAACGCAGCACGTCCTTCAGTTCCGGCACGGGATCCGGGGGGCGCCTGCGGCGCGCCCCGGCGGGGTGTGTTGAAACTATGGGCGCCAATTTTCAGTAAGGCAACGGGTATTTTCAATATTCTAAAAACAGCGGACCGGATGGGCCTTGGGGAATCCGCATAGCGGCAGCCGCATCAGATGTCGGCGTTCACCCAGAACACCGTGGCCGGGCGCGCGCTGCTGTTGGCGAAGCGGTGCGGCTTGTCGCTGGAAAAGGCGAAACAGTCGCCCTCGTAGAGCATGAAGGTCTCGCCGTCGATCTGAAGCTCCAGCGCGCCGGACAGGACGAAGCCGATCTCCTCGCCCTTGTGCGTGTAGGGTTGCGCCCCGGAATTGCAGCCCGGCTGGATCGCCATGAAGAAGCCGCGCAGCCGCTTGCTGGCGACCGGGGACGCGACGTCTTTGCGGATTCCGTCGAGGTCGAGCAGCTGCGACCGCTCCCCGGCCCGCACGATATAACGGCTTTCGGTGGTTTTCGACGATGACGGGTCGATCAGCCAGGCCGGCATCACCCCGAAGGCGGCGGCGACCGTGTAGACCGTCCGCACTGTCGGCGACACCAATCCGCGCTCCAGCTGCGACAGCGTGCCGATGGACACGCCGGTCGCCTTCGCCAGATCGGTCAGCGTCATGCCCGCCTTGAGCCGCAGATCCCGGATCCGCTGCCCGAGCTTCTGCGTCTCCTCATCCACATTGGTGCCGGGGTTGGCACCGTTCGCCTGGACGCGCTCGGCGCCATCCTCAGCGGTCTTCGTGTGCGGCATCGACGTGGCGCATCCGTTCCTGTGATCAGGACCGGTATCGGCGAAGCCGGGCGGTCCCATAATGATCGCCAGGATAGCAACCGGTTTCAGTGGTGTCAGTTCATTTTTCAGAAAACCAAAAATTTGCGGTGGAGCGATCCGCCGGGATCACCTATCATCCCGTCACCTGATGATGGCCGGACGGCCTCTCAACCGACCCCCCCTGGCGGAAAGAACCCCCATGTCAGCGACGATCGATTGGCACGCTCGCGCCGCCGCGCTCAGCGTTACCGGCAGCGCCTTCATCGACGGGCGCTATGTCCAGGCCCGTTCGGGCAAGACCTTCGACTGCATCAACCCGGCGACCGGCAAAATCCTGGCGCAGATCGCCGCCTGCGATGCCGAGGATGTCGACCATGCGGTCGCGGCGGCGCGCAAGGCCTTCGACTCCGGGGTCTGGTCGCGCATGGCGCCGCGCGAGCGCAAGAAGCGCCTCGCCGCCTTCGCCGACCTGATCGCCGCCAACACCGAAGAGCTGGCGCTGCTCGAGACGCTCGACATGGGCAAGCCGATCCGCGACAGCCTCGCGGTCGACCTGCCGCTGTCGGCGCAATGCATCGACTGGTACGCCGAAGCCATCGACAAGCTCTATGACGAGATCGCGCCGACCGCGCCGACCGCGGTGTCGCTGATCCGCCGCGAGCCGCTCGGCGTCGTCGCCGCGGTGGTGCCGTGGAACTTCCCGCTGCTGATGGCGGCGTGGAAGCTCGGCCCCATCCTCGCCGCCGGCAATTCGGTGATCCTGAAACCGGCGGAGCAGTCGCCGCTCACCGCCATCAGGCTCGGCGAGCTTGCCGCGGCGGCCGGCATTCCCGACGGCGTGTTCAACGTGGTTCCCGGCTTCGGCGAGACCGCCGGGCGGGCGCTCGGCCTGCACATGGACGTCGATGCGGTGGCCTTCACCGGCTCGACCGAGGTCGGGAAATACTTCCTCCAATATTCCGGCCAGTCCAACATGAAGCGGATCGGCCTGGAGTGCGGCGGCAAGAGCCCGAACATCATCCTGGCCGACGCGCCGGATCTCGATGCCGCGGCGACCGCGGCGGCCTGGGGCATCTTCTATAACCAGGGAGAGGTCTGCAACGCCGGCTCGCGCCTGATCGTCGAGCGGAGCGTGAAGGACGAGGTCGTCGAAAAGGTGATCGCGGTCGGCGGCGCCATCAAGGTCGGCGACCCGCTCGACCCGGCGACGGAGATGGGCGCCATGGTCGATGCCCGGCAGGCCGAGCGGGTCATGGAGTACATCGACAAGGGAAAGGCGGAGGGCGCCACCCTCCGGCTCGGCGGCAAGCGCATCGCGTCGGACGGCTGCTTCATCGAGGCGACGCTGTTCGACGACGTCACCGGCGGCATGACCATCGCGCGCGAAGAGATCTTCGGCCCGGTGCTGGCGACCATCGCCGCCAACGACGTGGACGATGCGATCCGCATCGGCAACGACACGGCCTACGGTCTCGCCGCGGCGGTCTGGACCCGCGACCTCAACACCGCCTTCAAGGCGTCCTCGGCGCTCCGCGCCGGCGTGGTCTGGGTCAACTGCTTCGACCATGGCGACATCTCCTCGCCCTTCGGCGGGTTCAAGCAATCCGGCTTCGGGCGGGACAAGTCGCTGCACGCGCTGGAGAAATACACCGAGCTGAAGGCGACCTGGATTCACCTCGGCCGCTGACGCCGGCACGGGGAAGGGCCGGGCCGCCTCCCTGCGGCCCGGCCTGCCCTTCCAACATCCGCATAAGGAGACCCTGCCCTTGCCGCTGCCGATGTTCCGCGGGCTGATCCCCGCCTTCCCGACGCCGCTGAACGACGACGGAACGCTCGACGAGAGCGGGCTCGAACGGATCGTCGCCTACCAGATCGAGCGCGGCGCGTCCGGGCTGCTCCCGCTCGGCGGCACCGGCGAAGCGGCCTCCTTCGACCTCGCCACCGCCCGGCGCATCATGGAGGTCACCGTCTCCGCCGCCGGCGGGCGCGTGCCGGTGATCGGCGGCGTGCTCGCCCCCGGCTTCGGCGGCGCGCTCGACATCGGACGGATGTGCCGGCAGGCGGGGGCCGACGGCCTCATGGTCATCCCGCCCTATTATGCGCGCACCGACCAGGAGGGGATCCTGCGCTATTTCCGGGCGCTCGCCCCGGAACTCGGACTGCCGATCCTCTATTACGACAACCCCTTCCGCAGCCAGATCGTCACCGCGCCGGAAACCATCGCCCGTCTGGCGGCGGAACGGCTGATCGTCGGCATGAAGGCATCGAACACCGATCTCTACCATCTCGACCGGCTGTCGAAGCTGATCGACGAGGAGTTCAGCCTGTTGAGCGGCCAGGACACCCTGTTCGTCCAGCAGGTGATCCTCGGGGCCAAGGGCGGCATCCTGACATCGGCCGCCCTGCTGCCCGGCTATTGGGCCAGGATTCAGGCGCTCGCCGAGAGCGGCCGGGTCGCCGACGCGCTGGCCGCCCAGGGCAGGCTGAATCCCCTGATGGACGCCCTGTTCGCCGAGCAGTTCCCCGAGGCCGTCCGGCGGGCCTTCGCCCTGATCGGCCTGCCGATAGGCCGGTCGCTCCCGCCGGTCGGACGCCTTTCCGATGCCACGGAAGCAGCGCTCGCTGCCGCGGTCGGGTCGTTGGTGGCGGACGGCACGCTGGTCTAGCGGCCGCATCGTCACGTCAGCCGGCGCAGTGCAGCGGGGCGGCGAAGCCGTCGCCGGTCAGAGGTCGACGTAGTCGATCCGCCGCATCACCTGGGCGATGGACCGCGCGACGGCCGCCACCTTGGGATCGTTGACGCCGGTCCGATAGCAGATGAAAAGCCGTCCGTTCTCCACCAGCGGATCGGACGTCACCCGCGCTCCCTCCGGTGTCAGGACGGCGCCGCCGCCTTTGTGCCCGCCGGCCCTGTCAGCGACCAGGGGACGGCCGAACAGGTTGTTCATGGCGTCGACGGCGCCCCAGGCCGCCTTGTCGGTGATGCCGACCGCCCGCGCCGCAGCGGGGATGCGTTGGCCGCAGCGAAGGAAGGCTGGGCGCGCATCGCGAAGGCCGCCGTTGACGGTCTCCGCCGGTCATGGCGACGAGGCCGGAGCAGGCTAGCCCAGCTTCCGCTTCTGCGGTCACGCAACAGGATGATTGCCCGATCCTCACCGAGCCTGATACGTTATATTCAATGGAATATAGAGGTGCGGGCATCCCGATGGTCCATCTCCCGGTTCTTCGCAGGTCCGCCGCCGGCGCGGTCGGTGCGCTGCTTCATGACGAATGGGCCGCTGCCTTCCCCGATCCGGGGCCGGCGCCCACCGGCTCGCGCCGGGCCCGCATCTGGGACATCGCGCCGAACCTGCATTGCTCGGTCATCGGCACCTGCCTGAGCACCGGCGAACTGCGCCAGTTCTTCGTCAAGCTGGGGGACGCCGACGCCCGCACCGCAACCGACCACACCCTGCATGGTCGTGGCGTCCAGTTGGCCGGGCAACGCGGCACGGCCGGCAAGCTGCTGCACAAGACGCTGGATCGGCGCCATGACACGGCGGTCCGCCGCTTCGCCAAGGCCGGCACGGTTGAGGAGGTCCGCCGGCTCTGGCTCCAGTCCTTCGAGCAGGGCGACATCCCCGGTGCCTATTGGGCCGTGCTGACCCACCCTGCGACCGATGTCGTGCTGGCACAGGAGGTGTTCGGCGAGGTCCATATGCTGTCGCACATGGTCGGTTCCTCCAACCGGCTCGACATCGCGCGGCTGCGCCGGACCGAACAGGCTCTGGCCGAGCGCGACGACACCATTTCCCGCCAGCAGACGCGGTTGAAGAGGGCGGCGGAGGAGCGGGCCGGGTTGTTGCTCCGGCTGGAGGCTATGGAGGTCCTGGCCGCCCGGACAAGAAACGAACCGACCGCGGTGCCGGTCACAGCCGATAATGCCGACGCGTTGCGGCGCAAGCTGAACGACGAGAAGGCGCACGCCGCAGCCCTTGCCGCGCGGCTGGCGGAAACCGAGGAGTCCTTGCTGGCTGCGGCCAAGAGCATCGCCGCTCTGGAAGCACGCGAGAGGACGCTCCGGGCCGAATTGTCCGCCTTCGAAGCGGCGTTGGCCGATGAGAGCGCGTGCGGACGGGGATGCGGCGAGGATGCCGGCCCAGGCCATCTCGCCGGCCGGCGGCTGCTCTATGTCGGCGGACGGCCCGGCCTGATCGGCGCCCTGCGAACGCTGACCGAGCGGCGGGGCGGCACGATGCTCGCCCACGATGGCGGGGTGGAGGACAACGCAGCCCTGCTGCCCGGCCTGATCAGCCAGGCCGACATCACCTTCTTTCCGGTGGATTGCGTCAGCCATGCCGCCGCCGGACGCATCAAGACGCTGTGCCGTCAGGCCGGCAAACCCTTCGTCCCGCTGCGCAGCGCCAGCATCGCCAGCTTCATCGCGGCCATCGCCGCCCCACCGATCGAGGTCGAGGATCCATGAGTCCGCTCCGCCGCCTTGCCACCCTGACGCTGTTGGCCGCCGCCGCCGCCATGTCGGCCGCCCCTGTGTCCACGGCCCGTGCCGAGGAACTGGTTCTCTATGGGGCGGGCAGTCTGCGCACCGCGATGACCGCCATCGCCGCCGACTATGCCAAGGCGACCGGCAACAGCGTGCGCACCGCCTTCGGGCCGTCCGGCCTGATGCGCGACCGGATCGAGGCGGGCGAGGCGGTCGATCTCTTCACCTCGGCCGACATGGGACATGCGCTGACCCTGCGCAAGGATGGGCGGGCCGCCGCCGCGGTGATGTTCACCCGCAACCGGCTGTGCGCCTTCGCCAAACCCGAGGCAAGGCTGGAGCCCGCCTCCTTCGCCGAGCGGCTGCTCGACCCATCGGTCCGGATCGGCACCTCGACGCCCAAGGCCGACCCCGGCGGCGACTACACCTGGGAGATGTTCCAGCGGATCGGGAAGCAGCATCCCGGCGCCTTCGCCACGCTCGACGCCAAGGCCAGGAAGATCGTCGGCGGCAGCACCGCGGCCGACCCGTCCGATCCCGACCCCATCGCCTCGGCCTTCGCGCGCGGCGACATCACCGTCATGATCGCCTATTGCAGCGGCGCCGAGCAGCGGCGCCAGGCCACGCCCGACCTCCAGGTGGTGCCGGTTCCGCCGCCCTACGCCACCGGTCCCGAATATGGTCTGGCGATCACCAGCCTCCAGAAGCCGGCCGCCGTCGGGCTGATGCTGGCGATCCTGTCGCCGGAGGGACAGGCGACGCTGGCGCGCTTCGGTTTCGACCCGGTCGGCCTGCCGTCGGGCGCGGAGCGCTGACCATGCCCCGCCCCCTCCGCGAACATCAGTCCCTCGCCGGCATGCCTCCGGTCCAGCCTCCGTTCGACGACCGCTCCGACGTTGCGGCGGTCGTCTATGGCGGCACGGACGATCCCGACAGGCTGCTCTCCGGCTTCCTGCTCGACCTGCAGACGCAGGGCTTCGACGCGGTGGGGATCGTGCAGGTCCGCCGGGAGGCACCGTTGGAAGGACGGCCGGCGCATGGCTTCCGCCTGCTTTCCGGCCAGGGCAGCCCTTCTCCCGATGACGATCCCGGCGGCGAAAGCCTCGCCGGGATCGGACGGCGGCTGGCCGCTCTGGTTGAAGGGCGCCCCGACATTGTTGTGCTGAACCGCTTCGGCTGGCAGGAACTCAACGGCTCCGGCCTGCTCGATGTCCTGCACCTCGCGATGCTGCGCGAGGTGCCCGCGGTCATCGCGGTGCCCGAGGCGCTGTTCCCCCACTGGCTCGAGCTTGCCAATGGGCTGACCGTCAGGCTGCCCTGCGACCGTGCCGCGCTGGACCGCTGGTGGGTGTCGCTGTGGCGGGCAGCGCCGGGCGGACGTCCTCCGACGGTGTGCGAGCGCGACAAGTAACCGCGATCCCCTCCACACGATCATCCTCAGACGGCAAGGTCGTCAGAACCGCCGCAACATTCAGCACATGCGCGACCTTGGTCTGGATCGAGATGACGGAAATGGTCATCGCTGTCACTTCGCGGTCCTTTCGGTCATGGTGAGGCCGGCCTGCTCACGGCGCGGCAGGCGGCCGTTCAGGACGAGGTAGGCGACAAGACCGATCACCAGCCCCCAGAAGGCCCCGCCGACGCCGAGCAGCTTGATGTTCGCAGCGGATGCCAGGAAGGTGATGAGCGCCGCTTCACGCGATGTCGGATCGGCCATCGCTCCGGCAAGGCTGCCGCCGATGGTGCCAAGCAATGCCAAACCGGCAAGCGTGGTGATGAAGGTGGCCGGAAAGGCCATGAAGACGGCGGCGAGCGTCACCCCGAACACGCCGACCAGCACATAGAAGCAGCCGGCCGCGATGCCCGCGATCCAGCGCTTTCGCGGGTCTTCATGTGCTTCCCTGCCGGTGGCGATCGCTGCCGTGATCGCCGCGATGTTGAAGGCGTGCGAGCCGAACGGGGCCATGATGAGCGAGCCGAGGCCGGTCACGGCGACGATGGGATTGGCGCTGGTCTTGAAGCCGTCGTTCCGCAGCACCAGCATCCCCGGCATGTACTGGCCGGTCAGCGTGATGAGAAACAGCGGCAACGCGACAGACAGCAGCGCATTCAGCGAGAACGCCGGCATCGTGAAGACGGGCGCGGCGAACTCAAGCTTCAGCCCCGACAGATCCACCCGGCCCTGCGTCAGCAGGAACACCAGCCCGAGACCGAGGATACCGACCACGGCATAACGGGCGGAAAAGCGCTTCAGCACGACATAGGCGACAATCAGCAGTCCGACGAGCAGTGGATCGACGCTCGCGCCACCGAAGGCACCGACGCCGAATTGCAGCAGGATGCCGGCCAGCAGCCCGGAGGCGATCCCCGGCGGGATCAGCCGGATGACCTTCTCGAAATAGCCCGAAAGACCGAGCGCGACGAAGGCCACTGCCGAGATCATGTAAGCGCCGACCGCTTCCGCATAGGGTGTCGTCGCCAGCGCGGTGACGAGAAACGCCGCCGCTGGCGTGGACCAGGCGGTGATGATCGGCTCGCGAAAGCGCCAGCTCAGGAACAGTCCCGTCAGTCCGACGCCGACGGAAACCGACCAGACCCATGAGGCCGTGAGTTCGGGGCTTAACCCAGCGGCCTTCGCCGCCTGAAACACCAGGATGAAGGTGCCGCCATAGTTGACGATCACGGAGATCAGCCCCGCCACGATGGGATGGGTCAGGTCGTTCAAGCGGATCGACGACGGTGAAGCATGTGAGGACATGATCCTGATGGGTCTCCTGAAGTTCGGGGCGCACAGGCCAAAACCGCTGCATTGACAAATAGCCGGCCAATGGCCTGAATTACCCATCCACTTCGTTCGAGAGATTCAGACCATTTGTTCAAGCATTCCCAACTGGAATCCGTGAAGGCATGGATTGCCCATCCCGCCCATTCCGCGATGCCGCTCCATGCGCGGATTCAACGGGCAATCCGGCACCTGATCGTCGATGGCGCGCTCGGGCGTGGGAAGCCGTTGCCAGCCTCACGCCCGCTCGCCAAATCGCTCGGCGTGTCGCGCGACACGGTTGAAGCCGCCTACGCCCAGCTTCATGCCGAGGGTTTCATCGACCGCCGGGTCGGCAGCGGCAGCTTCGTCGCCGAGATGACGGAGTTCACGCCGGGGCTCCGGCTATCCCGGCGTGACGCGCTCGCGCGCAGTCAGGCCCCGAACCTCAGCAGACGCGGGGCCGCAATGTCCCGCAGCGGCGGGGTGCGCGAGATGATGATTCCGCGACCCTTCGCGCATGGCGTGCCGGAAACCCGTACTTTTCCGCTTCGGCTCTGGGAAAGGCTGGAGCGACAGGTGCGCAAGGAGGCCAGCGCGCAGACACTGTTCCATGGCGATCCGCAGGGGACCGAACCGCTGCGCCGCGCCATCGCCGACTATGTGAATCTTGAACGGGGAGCCCGCGCCACGGCCGACCGGGTGCTCATCCTCACCAGTTCGCAGCAGGCCATGTCGCTTTGCGCCAACATGCTGCTCGATCCCGGCGACCGCATCTTCATCGAAGATCCCGCCTATTACGGCGCACGCAAGGCATTCGACGCGGCGGGGTTGGAATGCGTGCCGGTTCGTGTGGACCGGCAGGGCATCGTCGTCGATCAGATCCTTGCCGAGCCCCGCAAGGCGAAAGCCGTTTCCCTGACGCCTTCCCACCAGTTTCCAACCGGAGCCACACTGGCGCTGGATCGCCGCCTTGCGCTCATAGAATGGGCCTCGCGGCATCAGGCCTGGATCATCGAGGACGATTACGACAGCGAGTTCCACTATGCGGGCAAGCCGACCGCCTGCTTGCAGGGGCTCGATGCCCACGACCGGACCATCTACATCGGCACCTTCACCAAGTCGCTGTTTCCGGGTTTGCGGATCGGCTACGTCGTGCTGCCGCCCCAGCTCGTAAAGCCGATGACGGTGGCGCGCACCCTGCTTGATGGGCATTCGGCTCCGATGCCGCAACTGACGCTTGCCCGTTTCATGGAGGGAGGGCATTTCGGCGCCTATGTGCGCACCATGCGCGCCATCTATGCCGAACGTCTCGATGTGCTCGTCGACCTCGTTCAAAAGCATCTGTCCGATTTCGTCGAGCCGCGCGTTCCAATCGGCGGACTGCAAATGCCGTGTCTGCTCATCGGCGATCTGTCGGAGCGTATGGCGATCGACGCCGGGCGGCGTGTCGGGGTCGAGCTTCTGGGATTGACGGCACTTCACGCAACGAGCGACGCCAAGGGCGGTTTCCTGATGGGCTTTGCCGCTTACACGCCGGCCGAGATCGAGAATGCCGTCAAGAAGCTGGCAAACGCCTTTCTGGCGGTGGTCAAACCGTAGAAGACCGCCACTGCATTCCTTTGCCGAGGCGTCGCAACCGTCCTTTAATACCAGGGTCAGAAAGTTTTGACTTTTGCCCCTGGTATCGGCCGCGACGGCCGCCGCGCGGGCACATGCCCGCGAAGCCAAGGCCCGCGGACGCGGGCCGCCCGGCGTCTGAGGGACTGGAAAGTGCCGACCGCAGGTCGGAACTTTCCGGCACTGGTATAGACCTATGCGCACTCAGTGATCGAAAATTGCCGAGTGCTGGCGCAGATCCTGGCCGATGGCAGGCTGACAGTATGGCACTGGCCGACCTGCTCCAGAAGGCCGGAGACGGCGATTTCCTGCCCAGCGTCACTGAGACGGTGTTGCAGATGCTGATGGAAGCCGACGCCGAGGCCGCTCATCAGGCCTTCCGCCATGTCGCCGATCAGATCGGAGCGGTGCTGCTCGAACAAAACGACGAACGGCAGACCCAGAACCGCTACATGCAGATCGCGGCCATGGCCGAGCTGCTCCCCACCGAAGCCGCTCCGGCCATCACTTTTCCACCCAAGGCCGCCTGAACAATGGCCACCTCTGCAGCACCCCCAATTTCCACCACATTGACGGACGCTATCTCCAGGACGGAGGCAAGGATGTGGACGGCGGAAAAACGAGAGCGCCATGACCACAGCAGGCTGCGCTACCCGAGCGACCTGAGCGATGAAGAATGGCGGATCGTCGAGCCGCTGTTCCACCAGCGCGGCGCGGTGGCCAGCACCGCAGCGTCGATCTTCGGGCCGTGCTGAACGGCGTGATGTACGTTCTGGAGACGGGCTGCCAATGGCGTCACCTACCCAAGGACCTGCCGACGCGCAGCACGATGCACGGCTATCTGCACCAATGGGCCTGGGAGGGAACGCTGGAGCGCATCCACCATGACCTCTACCAGCGGGTCCGCGCGCAGGAAGGCCGCGAGCCCAGCCCGACCGCCACCGGCGGCTGGCGGCTGGCGGCTGGCGGCAGGAGATCGTCAAACGCTCCGATCAGGCCAAGGGCTTTGTCGTGCTCCCGAAGCGGTGGCTGGTCGAGCGAATGCTGTCATGGCTTACACGCTGCCGCCGCCTCCTACGCCATTACGAGCAGGACTTCCGAACCTCCGTCGCCTTCATCCGCATCGCAATGATCCGGCTGATGCTCCGGCGACTCGCACGGAAATAATCTTTCAGGGCAGACTCTAACGCATAGTGTAGGACCACGGCTCCGGCAAAAGATGATAGCCATCACGTCGCTGGACGATATGAGAAAACCCGGGGAAGTCAAGGTGGGAGCCGGCGACGAGAAGCTTTCTCGACGAAGCCTCTTCGAAAACCTTCTCTCTCGTCTTCGCGGCGAGCGCCTGATCACAGTCGAATGTGAGCGTCACATCCGGTCTGAAAATCTGTACTTCAGGGATATGAACTGTGTCACCCCAAATGAGAAGCTCTTCTCCCTTCGATGAGATCACGAAACCGGAATGCCCGGGTGTGTGCCCCGGCAGGGGCCTGGACATGACACCCGGAAATACTTCCGTCTGGTCCTCAAAAGATTGAACGACGTCTTTATAAGGGGTGACCTGCTCGCGAGCAGTATCGAAGAAGAAGCGCCGATCCTGGTCGCTTACCTTGGCCATCTCGACATCATCGAACCAATGAATGAGCTCGTTCCGGTGGACCACAAGTTTGGCATTGGCAAAGATGCGACGCCCGCCTGCCAGATCCGTCAAGCCCGCTGAATGATCCGGATGGATGTGCGTTAAAAGTATTGCGTCGATATCCTCGCCCTCGATGCCGATGGCGCTGAGGTTTCGCAGGAGCTGTCCAGCGGTCGGGCCGAAATAAGGGCCACAGCCGGTGTCGATCAGGGCGAGCCGTCCTTCCGAATAAACGAGGTAGCAATTGATCGATGCCCGTCTAACCGGCCGAAGCTTTTCCTCGAACAGCAGCAAAGCGTCAGAAGGATCGATATTCCTCAAGGGTTCGATACCTGCATCTGCATATCCGTCGGAAACCGCGGTTACGATGATATCGCCAATCGCACGATGATAGATTCCTGGAACTTGACCAAGCGGTTTTCTGGGCATCATTGACTCCTGCCATAATTTCAAGTGCTCGGAGCAGGGTTTCGCCGTGCAATGCGACCTTCCGAGCTTGGCGATCCCGCCACTCTTTGAATCTTTACAGAACTTCAGGCTTTGACGCTTTGCGTGGATTGCCCACTTCGGTGGCAGAGATTGCTGTGAAGGTTTCGACGCTCTGTTCCGCCAGAAAAACGCGGAGTTGTCGTGCCGTACCGACCAGCCTCAACACCACGTCATGGAATACGGCCTTCGAACTGGAGCAAGGCCATGTCCCCTCCGCCACCATTTAGATGGAAATAACCTGTCAGACCTTTCTATCGCCTTGTGAGTGCTCTACGGGCCATCGGCCGCCGGGTTGGATGAAGCGGTCTCGATACAGTGCTTCGTAAGTTTGTGCGGCGCTGAGAACGGACCTATCGTCTCCTCTGGCCCCTATGATCTGAAGGCCGATTGGAAGCCCTCGATGACTGAAACCGCAAGGCAGCGAACAGGCAGGCTGTTGGCTTAAGTTGATTGGGAAACTGAAGGACGACCACTCGACCCAGCTCCGCTCATCGCCGTCCGGCGAGTGTGCTCCTGCCTCGAAAGGCAGGATCGGCACAGTCGGCGAAACGATCAGATCGTATTCGCAAAGCAAAGCGTCCATAGCACTCCCAAATCGGCTACGGCCAATTTCGGCGTTCATTCTCTGAGCGCCACTATATTTTTGACCGACTTGGGCCGCGGCAACGAAGCCCTGATCGAGTTCGGAAATTTTTTCGCCGTCGATTGTCGAAAGGCGGTTCGCTGCACCGACACACCAGTGCCGTGTATAGATTTCCAACAGATCGTCTTGATCGGGAAGACGCAACTCCTCAACCTGCGCGCCTGCCTTCCGCAAATCGGCGATGACGCTGTCTACGGCGCTCAGCACCTCGACATCCACATCTCCCACGCAGGGCGTCCGCCAATAGCCAATCCGCTTTCCTTTCCAACCGTATTCGAAGACATCGAGATCGGGAAAAGGCATGGGAGGCTGGGTCCAATCGCGCAAATCCTTGCCCGACATGATTTGCAGCATCACCGTGGCATCCGCGACCGTGCGTGTCATCGGCCCGACATGGGCAACGGTGCCAAAGGAACTCGGAGGAGCGAACGCCACCCTGCCGTAGGACGGTTTATGCCCAACGATGCCGGTGAAGGATGCGGGGATTCGCACCGACCCCCCACCGTCTGTGCCGACGTGAAGCACACCTGCACCGCATGCAGCCGCAACCGCGGCGCCACCGGACGAGCCGCCCGGTGTCAGTTTTGGGTTCCAGGGGTTTCTCGTGACACCAAATGCAGGACTGTCGGTGACGGCTTTCCAGCCATATTCCGGGGTTGTGGTTTGCCCGATGAAGACGGCTCCCGCCTGCCGCAGTCTCCCGACTGCCGGAGCGTCGCTTTCAAACGGGGTGGGATCCGTGACACGACTGCCATAACGGACCGACCAGCCCTCGACATGCAGAATATCTTTGACCGTCGTTGGCACGCCATCGATAAGCGACCGGGGCTCGCCTTTGCACCAACGACGCTCCGAGGCTTCGGCAACTCGCATTGCCCTATCGAAATCGAGAAAGGTGAAGGCATTCAAATGGGCGATTTCCTCTGCGCGCTCCAGCGCCGAGCAGACGACTTCCACTGGCGACAGCTCTCGCTTTCGAAAAGCCGCAGAGAGTGTTGCGACATCCATCGCGTATAATTCCCCAGCCTGGGAAGACGATGGGTTTGGATTCGAGCACATGTGCCGCTTCCTCTACTTTTCTGGATGTCAGGATGTTCGGATTGGACAGGCCGAGGCTTACGCGACTGCGGATCTCGGCCCAACCGGGAATGAGGTTACCGTTTGGCCGCCTCGGCCACGGGCATGTTGGACCCGCCAATCTCGCTGCCATCGGCCTGCGCATTGGAGGCGCCGATTTCCGCGAGATCCACTCCCGCCGTTTCGCGGATAAGCAATCCTGCGGCAACGGCTATGAAGCCTAAGAAGATAACGTAGTAATGATAGAGGTTCTGCTGCCCCATGTCTGAAAGGTAGGCATTGAGATAGGGGGCCGTTCCCCCAAAAATTGCCACAGAGACCGAAGACACGAAACCGACGCCCTGCGCCCGTGCCTGGGTGGGGACCTGTTCCGACAACACCGCTGGGAATATCGATGCAATCAATCCCCATGCTCCCAGCGCCATTACCTGGGCAAAGAACAGGGTGTGCGGCTCGGTCGTAACCATTGTGGCAATAGGGTAAGTAAGCACGACGACCGATACCCCCCATGCGATCATCACGGGTTTTCGCCCGAAGCGATCCGAAATCATCCCGCAGACCGGCAGCCAGAATATGCAGAGGGTCATGGCGAGCAAGCTGGCACGATAGGCGCCGCCAGGATCCATGCCATTGGAAATTGCCGTCGCGGGCGCGAACGTCACCCAGGTGTAGTACGCAACGTTTGTTGTGCAATTGAGCATGACGAGGTTGCGGGCGATGCGAAACATGTCGCCTCGCGACAATTTCTTCTCCGCAACCTTCTCTTGTTGCTCGAAGACATGCGACTCTTCAACCGATTTCCGCATAAGAATGGCATAGATGCCAAGAACGCCACCGATCGCAAAACCAATACGCCAGCCGTAGCTGTTCATTGCGTCCGAGTCCAGAAGTGCGGTGAGAGCGGCCGCAACGAGCGTAGCGGCGATCACACCGACGATGACACCGGCATAGACGGAACTAGACCACAAACCTCGATGTCTTTTGGGCGCGATTTCGGCCACGTAAGTATAGGATACGCCTGTTTCTCCGCCATGGGCCAAGCCTTGGAGCATACGGAAGACCAGCAGAGCGAAGGACGCGAGCAGCCCGCTCGTTTCATAGGTTGGGATAAGCGCAATTCCCAGGCTGCTGAAGGCCAACAGCAGCATCGTAGCGACCAGGATCCGTTTGCGGCCCAATCGATCACCCAGCCGTCCGAAGACGAGGCCGCCGGCTGGTCGCGCGAAAAAGCCGGCCGCGAAGACTGCGAGCGTGGATAGCATCGCCGATCGCGAATCGGTCTTGTCGAACAAGTTATTGGCCAGGTAAACGGAAAAAGTTGCGTACAGAGTCCAATCGAACCACTCGAGCGCATTTCCGACAGAGATTGCGGTCAGCGATCTCCAGCCCGTCTCATTTTTTGTCAGTTTCATTGTTGTCTCCCCTACTCGTCCGTAAACCGATGCGATCGGTCCACTGTTGGCTCGAGCGAATTCAAACGGCCTCCATCGTTCCCAGCTCGCGCTGGGCAACCTAAGGAAGGCGCGAACAAATGTGATGAGCGACTCAGTGAATGTTCATGCGCACTGACTTCTATCGGCACGCATGAGGAGGTCGGTCTATTCTATCGTCTTCCCGAAATCAGGAGCCGTAGCTGTTCCGCCAGGACGGCCAGAACAAGAAGCCCACCCAGAATGATCATCTGATAGTAGGAGGAAATATTCTCCAGATTCATGCCGTTGCTCAGCACGGCAATGAAGAGGGCGCCGAGGGCTGCACCGAAAAGCGTCCCCTCTCCTCCACGAAGCGAAATTCCTCCGAGCACGCCCGCGGTGATGGATTGAAGGACGAAATTTCCGCTCAGGTTGGTGTCACCGGTCGATACGCGTGCACTCAGGAGGATGCCGGCGAGCGAGGCCAGCACACCGCTGGTCATGAAGACGAAAACGATGTGGCGCTTGACGTTTATGCCGGACAATCGCGCAGCGACCGGATTGCCGCCTACCGCATAAATGTACCGTCCCAATCGCGTTCGGGTCATCGTGAGATGCAGGACGATGGCAAATAGCACCGCAATGTAAACCGATGTGGAAATGCTGCGAAGATCGGGTGTTCCAAAGACCGCTATGAAATCCTCTGGCAGACCGGTGACCGGAGCACCCCCGGAAATCTGGTATCCGGCGCCAGCCGCTATTCCTGAAACTCCCAAAGTTACGATAAACGATGGGACATTCAGATATGCTACAGCGACACCATTTGCCAAGCCGAGTATCATTCCGACCGACAGACCGCCTGCGATCGAAATCGCGATGGCGAGGGGGAGATCGACCCCATTGGCCGCCAGAGCGATCATCAGCGTGGCAGAGACCACACTCGTGAGGCCGAGCAGAGTGGCGACCGCCAGGTCGAAACCTCCGCTGATCAGAACCAGACCCTGCCCAAGTGATACGATCATCAAATATGAAGACTGATTCAGAATATTGATGAGGTTATTGCTGTTGGTGAAGCGAGAATTCGCGACAGCGAAGAAAGCAAACACTATAAGAACAAGCGCGCTGATGATGCCTGTCGTTTTCAGGCGCGAAAGCATCTCTCCGGCGACCCGGCGCAGAGCAAAGGGTTGTGCCGGCCGGGAAATTTGCTGCAAAGGCGTCATGCCGCCGCTCCTGTCTTTGAATCGCCGTCTTTCCGACCGACCGCGAAAAATGACGATAAGATCGCCGCTTCGCTGATCTCTTCCTGCTGGAACTCCGCGGTCTGTCGGCCGAAGGCCAGCACGTATGTCCGGTGCGTGAGGTGAAGGATTTCCGGGAGATCCGATGATATGAGAAGGATGGCGGCCCCGGCCTCACACAGCTGCTTGAGAATCCCGTAAAACTCGAGTCTCGCTCCGACATCCACACCGACCGTCGGCTCGTCGACGATGAGAACCTTCGTTTCACGCAGGAATGCTCTCGCGAAAACGACCTTCTGCTGATTGCCTCCCGAATATGCCGAAACGTTCCTATCGAGAAGTGGGGGGGTGAGGTTCAAGCGGTTCAGAACCCGCTGCACTGCGCTATCTTCAGATTTTGTTCTCAGCCATTGCCCGAAAGCAAAAGAGCGCAAGTTGAGGCATGAGAGTGTCGCGTTCTCCCGAACCGATCTGTTGAGCACAAGCCCTTGCCTGCGTCGATCGGGCGGCAGATAGACGACCCCGGCATCGAGCATCGACTGAGGCGATAGGGATCGAAGGGGCTTCCCAAAAAGCTTCACCTGGCCGGCCGCCAGCCGCTCTTCGCCGAACAGGCTGCGACCGACCGCCGACTTGCCGCAACCGACCAACCCGGCTATGCCGACAATCTCACCGGCGCGGACGCTGATCGACACATTCTGGAAACGCCCCGACGCGGCGCTTGCCCCTTCCAGCGCGATGGCTTCATCCGCCGGCTTGAAGGCAATCGTCGGATAGATGTTCAGCGTCTCACGGCCAGTCATGAGCCGGATGAGTTCATCTTCGTCCGTTTCGGAGACGAGCTTGGTGGCGATGCGACGACCGTCACGCAATATGCTGATGCGATCTCCGATTGCCCTGATCTCCGCCATCCGATGGGTGATGTAGATGACGCCGACACCGAGGCGCTTGAGTTCCGCCACAATCAAGAACAGTCGTTGGGTTTCGACATCGGTGAAGGCGGTGGTCGGTTCATCGAGGATCAGAAGCCGGGGATCGTTCTGCAGCGCCTTGGCGATCTCGACCATCTGCTGTTCGGCACGCGAGAGGCCGGCAACCGGAGCCTGCGGATCGATGGCCATGCCGAGCCGAGCAAAAATCGCTGTGGCCTCCCTCGACATGGCGCCTTCATCGAGCAATGCCGACTGTCGTTTTTCCCGTCCAAGAAATATGTTGGCGCAAACAGAAAGCGTCGGAATCAAACTCAATTCCTGGAAAACGACGCTGATACCGGCATCACGCGCCGCGCGTGGCGATCCCGCCGGCAGGGCCTTTCCATCGAAACGGACGACGCCACCCTCGGGCGCGTAGTTTCCGAGGATGATGTTCACCAGCGTGGATTTTCCGGCGCCGTTTTCGCCGAACAGAACATGCACCTCTCCCGCGCGCACATCCAATGAAACGCCGTCGAGCACGCGCACACCGGGAAAGCTCTTCTCGATGTCGCATGCTTCGAGGAGAGCACCAGGGCAAGGGTCAGGGACGGGCGCCGAGTGTTGAAATCCGGCCGCCATCACGGCCGCACCGAAAACACCGGCTTGAAGCCGTTCGGAGCAAAGCCGGCTGTTGCGGCGTCGGAAGCGGCGTTGTCTTTCGTCAGCTTCTGCGGGACCGGCCACACCTCGGTGCCCTGCTCCAAGGAGCCATCAATCGCCTTGACCGCCATGTCAAGTCCGATCGACGCCATCAACGCAACGTTGTCGCTGAGCGCCCACTCGATATCGCCCTTCTCGATGCCGTCCCTGACGGGCCCCGTCTGATAGGTCGATCCGATCTTGACTTTGCCCGAGAGGCCGGCCGCTTTCACAGCGCCGCTTGCAGCGTCCGCGGCGACGGCGTTGCCGATAACCCAATTCAGGTCGGGAAAGGTATTCAGGGTATCTGCAACGAGATTGTACTGCGTGTTCTTGTCGGTATCGCCATACTTGATTGCGACGATTTCGATTTTTGAATCGGCAATCCCTGCCTTGAAACCTTCGAGCGTGCGCGCCGCCCAGTCCGCGCCAGCGGGGCCGGGGAGCAGCGTCACTTTGACAGGTGCGTCCCCAATGCTTTCCTTGAGATACTTCGCACTTGCGATCCCGACCTGGTAATAATCCAAAGTCGAACGGCCCATGAGATTGTCGGCGGCAGCGATCCGAGGAATGATGTTGATGACGGGAATGCCGCTCTTCTTCAGGGAGGAGACCGCTGACGATACGCCCTCCGCGCTGATCGGGGCCACCAGCACGGCATCGGCTCCCTTGGCCGCGCAGTCGTTCAACTGATTGACCTGGGCGCTCAGATTGCTGAACGAGCCGGCGTTCAGAATATCCACCTGCACCCCGAGACGTTTTGCTTCAGTGACGATCCCGTAATTGGCGGCAATCCAATAAGGGTCCTGCATCGTTGGGAAGCTGACGCACACATAGCCTTTCTTTTCGGCTTTTGCCGGGGGCTGCCAGACCGACTCCGATACCGTCTTGACGTCGCTCTTGTCGGGAATGAATATTTTGACGGGCTTCGAGAAGATGGCGGATGGATCTTCTGCGAACGCGACACCGACCGAGACACCTTGATGGCATATCGCCGTTGCTCCGAAAAAAATCGCCGCCTGCAGCATGTTTGAGGTCATTGCTCCCTCTCCAGTCGTTGAAGGCCTGTTTTCCAGCATGTTCTTGTTATGGCGCTCCTTTCCGGCCGTATCGGCGTGGGCGAGCGAAGTCCCTTTGCCTCTTCCGAGCCAAGCGGCCCGCTATTCATGCGTCAACCCGAGGCAAAGATTGAGCGTGTTGCCGACCAGAGCTTCCGGCTATAGCTCCGTGCGTTTAATTTGAAACACGCGGAGCTATAGCTTTATGTTTGACAGTCGGGTTGACGATTCAAATCGGGTCCGATTTTACGTGATCCGATCCAGGCTGGCGCATCACTCCGCAGCCTGCCTCGCTTCGGCGCTCCAGTGTTTCTGGATGAATTCCAAGGCTTCCTGGTTGACTTCTTTGGGATTCGTCGCGCTCAGGAAGTGATGTCCACCCTCGATGGCTTTGAACGACACATTTTTCGCGCGTGGGAACAGCTTCGCTTCTCGCTCCGCATGCGAGACGGAATACACAACGTCTTCGGTCCCATGCAGCCACAGTACCGGGCTCACGACGCCGTCAAGCCGCCCGCGCAGGCCGTCCCGGTCACGAAGATTTATGGTACACATGCGCAGACGGCTGCGGCCGTCGTCGCCTTTGTAGTTTTCCTTCAGCCGAGCCGTCCAGAAAGCACGCGTTTCCTGGTCGATGTCGATACCGAAGGCTGGATCGATCAGATCGTTGCAATATTGATCCGATGGCGCCCAAGCCGAACCCACTTCCGTCGCCAAATCGGTTATCCACGGATCGCAGAACGCCGGGGCGTCCCAGCATCCGAGTTCCCTGCTCGCTGCACTTTCATAGTCCATCGACGTGCCCAGGGGGATGACGCCATCGATTTTCGATGGGGCAAGAAGTGCCATTCGCATGGCAATCCAACCGCCCTGCGACGTGCCCAGGACGAACGCAGACTTGATGCCAAGGCGATCGAGAACCTGGATGTTCGCGATCGCACTGTCCCAGTAAGTGAATTGCTCGCTCGCCGTTCTTGTCGCTCCGTGCCCATACGGTTCGAGTGCTAGAAGATTGACTTTGCTGGTCAGATTCGCGTCGGCGAATTGGCGCCGGTACAACTCCGATGAGGTCGTGAATGAATTGATCATTACCAACGTCGGAAGTTGGGGATCGTACTCTGTGGCGGTTCTGCAGCCGATCTTCGAACCGCCCAGATGTGGAACGTCGATAGTCTGAAATTTTGTCATGAGTCTCTCGCGGTCTTCGATCTGGTTCAGATGATCTCCGAGATTAAATAACACCGATTGAGCCGCCGGCCCTTTCGAGGATTGCGGAGTGTGGCAGCACAAATTGCGGTTCGCTGCGTCTCTTGTGCGGGATCAATGACGCCCCGCACAGCGGTCGAGGATCGCGCCTCACAAGGCAATCCCCGGTCACAAGATCGTTATTATCTCGTCAATACAATTAGTTAGCAGATATGTTCCACAAGGGATTTCATCCGACACCCCGCTTTCGAAACATCTTTATAGAGAAATTTTACTGATACAAAACAATCCCTGAGGGTTTTTTGGCCTCGGTTGACATTTCAGTTACGACCGTGATTGGGTCGCTTAGAGATCGATACTCTCGCCGGTTTTGCTGAAAGAGGGAGGAGTGAGGGTGCATGATTTCTTCTTTGGAAAGTCAGCCCTGGAACTGCAAGAATTGCTGGCTACGGGAGCGGTGACGCCGTCCCATCTGCTGCAGGAAACGCTGCGCCGCATTGCATCGAGTGACCCGGCTGTATTCACTCAACAAACTGTTGCGAGAGCGGAAGTTGAAGCTGCCGCTGCGTCGATGCGCTACCTGGAGGGCCGGCCGCTCAGCATACTCGACGGCGTTCCCGTGGCCTGGAAGGACCTCTTCGATGTTCAGGGCGAGGTCACTCGGGCAGGCTCTTTGGTGCTGGACAATGGCCCAGCGCCTCGTGACGCGGAACTGGTGCGTCGGCTCGCGGCCTGTGGTGCGGTCACGACCGGCAAACTGAACATGACGGAATTCGCATTTTCGGGACTGGGATTGAATCCGCATTTCGGTACACCCAGAAATCCATGGGCCGGTGGCGAGGATCGCATTCCCGGCGGATCATCGTCAGGATCGGCGGTCGCGGTGGCGCTTGGACTGGTTCCCATCGCGATTGGGACAGACACGAGCGGTTCCGTCCGAATTCCCGCTGCGTTCAATGGCGTCGTCGGCTTCAAGCCGTCAGCGGGTCGGTGGCCGTTGGAAGGAGCCTTTCCATTATCCCGCACGCTGGATACCGCCGGTGTGTTGACACGCACAGTCGCGGACGCGGTCGTCATAGATGCGGCCGCATGTGGACTTCCCCCGTCCGAGAATTTGCCCCATATCGACGGTGAAATCCGTTTGGTTGTGCCGACCAATGCGGTATGGGAAAGCGCCGACGCTGACGTAGTCAGAAACTTTAAAGAAGCCGCCCGCAGATTGGAGGATTGCGGTGTCAGAATTGAACGCCGCCGCTTGCCGGTCCTCGATGAGGTGCTTTCGGTAGTGTCAAAGCATGGCGCTCTCGTGGGGAAAGAAGCCTTTGAGTTGCACAGAAGCCGGCTCGCTTCGCCCGCAGCCAAGCACATGGACCCACGAGTGCGGACGCGAATGCTCCTCGGCAACCATATGAGCACAGAATCGGAGAAGATCGTCAGGCAGGCACGGCTACACCTGATTGATGAAATGGCGGATCTATTCGATGGTACAACATTCATCGGATACCCCACCGTTGCGATCGCCGCGCCTCTCCTTCGCCCCCTGGAACTTGACGATCATCTATTCGCCTCTACCAACATGCTTGTATTGCGAAATACCCTCATCGGCAGCTTCCTAGACTGGTGCGGTATTTCCATCCCAAATGGATTCGACGACAACGGCATACCGACCGGATTTCTTGTGTCTGGCGGACCTGGAAGTGATCATGCCCTGCTGGCTCTGGCCACCCGAATTGAGGCCGTGGTACGAGGAGGGCTATCCTTCGACTTCGCTCATCGCAATCATGGCTGAGTGGAGGTTGGTAGGAAAATATCGCACAGTTTCCCAACAATCTTCTATGCTTCATCCAGCCACTTAGGTTGATGGTCGGCTGGCGCGGCGAATCCATCCGTCCGGAAGAGCGGAGACCTTGGGCACATATGATTTGCTGCCGGGGAATATGAGACCACTTAAATCCCGTTCTTGAATAAATAGCAGGGTCGCACCGGTTTCCAGCGTGGCAACGTCAGGAGGAATGAATGTCCGCAGCAACTTCAGTGGCAGCCTCACGTCCGAGTTATCCGCTGAAATTTGGCGTGATGCCACAAAACGATCACAGCATCGGTTCAACCGCCGGCAGCAAATACACCAAGGGAGGCAGCCAACTTATCAGAGCGTCATCCAGGACTGGCGATGTTAATTCGGTATGTGCCGAGATTTATCAACACAATCGCCTGAATTGTAATTCTTTCGTGCAGCCTGTTACTGAGATTGTAGTCAATGTTTCCGGGAGCGCAAACTTTCGTAGGCGTGCCGACGGTGCGGAACAGAAATATCTTTCTCAGATCGGCTCGGCAAGCATTTGCCCCGCCGGTGTGGAGGTGCGGTATCTCCACATCGAGGCCGGCCCCCTCAAGATGCTTCATTTTTACTTGCCGACAGATTTGTTCGGCGCCTTGGAATCCGTCGGCGATGGAACGAATATTTCGTGCCTTCTATACAAAGGTGGGATCAACGACCCCCTCATCCAAAGCATCGGTTTCGCAGTCGCAGAAGAGCTGATGCAGGAGGAGAGAAGTGAAAGAGCAACTCAAATGCTCTTGGAGTCGTTCGGTGTCGGCTTGGCGGCCCGCCTTATGCAGCGGTACACGCGCGATGATCAGTGTGGTTTGTCAGAATCCTATTTCGATGCTTATTCAGGCAGGGGATTGGATCGATGCCGCCTCAGCCGGGTGATGGAATTTATCCAGGAAAACTTGGAAACCGACATTTCCCTGGACGATTTGGCCAAAGTCGCCTGTCTCAGTGTATTTCATTTTTGCCGGGCCTTTAAGACAGCGACTGGCGCGTCACCATTCCGATACATCTCCGAGGTTCGGATCGGTAAAGCGAAAACTCTTTTAAAAGATCCATATATGACCATTGACGATATAGCGCTATCGGCTGGTTTCTCCTCTGGTGCAAACCTCGCACGGGCATTCAAAAAATCTGTCGGTGTCTCTCCTACCCAATATAGATCAAAATGCTGCGGGTAATATGCGAGTTCCATTATGTAGGATAGCGTCCGTCAATGTGGTGGAAATTGGGAGTGCTGCAGAGGTGGCCATTGTTCAGGCGGCCTTGGGTGGAAAAGTGATGGCCGGAGCGGCTTCGGTGGGGAGCAGCTCGGCTGAAGTGGTCCCCGTTTTCCAGACAGTCTGAAAGCTTGGTTCGCCCAGGAAGAAGGACGGCCCCTATGACGGGGAAACAGAAGCGGTATTCGGCAGAGTTCAAGGCGAAGGTTGGCGCTGGAGGCGATCCGGGGTGAGCTGACGGTGTCGCAGTTGGTCGTGGAGCGGGATTTTTTGCACAAGGCCTCCAGTCGATGAGCATCCGTCGGAGGCGGGATCTGGTCGAGGCGGATCATCCGCGTCTGTCGATCACCCGGCAATGCGATCTGGTTTCGATCACAGCTCGTCAACGCCCGCCATGAACGCGGCGCCATGATCCTGACCTCCAACCGCAGCGAGGCCGGCCACCGAAAGCGAGGAGCGCTGACACCGAAGCCAATCCACAGCCCTTCAATCCATCTGGGGATTTTTCAACCGACCGTTCTGAGGAAACTTCATTCGGCCTTTACGAACGCCTGTGGCGATCGATGAAATACGAATGCGTCTATCTCCACGCCTTCGAAACGGGCAGCGGGGCCAGAGCCGGGATCGGACGCTGGATCGATTGCTACAACGCCGAACGCCCGCACTCGGCGGCAGAAGCAGAGGCCTACGAGGGCACATGAGATCGCGCCCTGGGCAGTGCGCCGGTACTGCCGATACGGCATCAGCGACCGCAACCTCAACCAGATGAAAACGCGGGTCGAGCTGTTGGATGCTCTCGGTCACCATGGAGACGGCAATGGTCGACCAGAACTCCACCCCAATCACCGTCACGATCAGGATCATGATGGCGCGCGCAGGATGTGGACGCCGGTCACCCACGACGGCGCCAGCCCACGGGCGCGGACGACGCGCTATCCAATTGTCCAGCCCGCTATGCGCAAGGCGCCAATTGACAGTGATGCATTTTTTACCCGCTATATGAAAACTGTTGGGACCAAGTAAAAAACAATCGGCGATAATAAGAATTGTTCTCAACAAAGCATTGCTATGATCTCTGGAAGCGTCGAAAAGTGCCCACAATTTTTATAAGAGAACCCGCGTTTTGAACGTCTTCCCCTTGTCCGGACTCACCGTTCTCATCATTGAGGATGAGCCTTTGATTGCGTTGAGTCTGGAAGATGTCCTGACCGACAACGGTGCAGTCTGCATCGGCCCCATCGGATCGATCGGCAGTGCGTTGAAAGCGATTGCAACGCACCGCGCCGACATTGCGCTGGTCGACATCAACCTGCGTGGCGAGCGGATCGATCCGGTGGCCGACCGCTTGTCCACCATGGGAATCCCATTCCTCTTCACCACCGGCTATGGCGAAGAAGCGCGTCCCAAGGCGCATCGTCATCGTCCGGTGATCGCCAAACCCTACAGCGATGCCGAGGTCATCGACGCTCTGCTGCGACATCGTCCGCAGACGTGTGGGTGATCCCGATGAGCCTTATGCCCCATGTCCTGATCGCCGAGGACGAGACTCTGGTTGCCTTGGCGATGGCCTTCGTCCTGGAGTCCGAAGGATACCGGGTCACGGTCGCCTGCAACGGTGCCGAAGCGGTCGAGGCCGATGTCGGCGATCCGGCCGACATTCTGATCACCGACATGCGCATGCCGGTGATGGATGGCGCGGCGCTGATCCGAGCCATCCGGGAGCGGCGTCCGGAACTGCCGATCATCGTGGTGAGTGGGTTCAGCGATCATCTTCCACGGCCGGAACCGGGGCGGCTGGTGGTCATGCGTAAGCCCTACGACGTGACCGTGATGGCGCCGACGATCACCGCGCTGTTGTCCGGTGAAGCCGGCTCCCCTTCCTGATGCCGGACCCGTGGTTGCACGCAGCAGGCTGTCTGCCGCCGGGAGTCCGCCCTTTCGGCGTAGGCATCGCATCCATCCGGCCTGTTTGCGGATATTCTGTATGCATCAATTGACCGATATAGCCGCCGGGTCTGTTATGGAGGACCGGCGATAAGCTGGAGAACCGGGCACAGAGCGGGCGATCCGAATCATGAATTACACATTATTTCGCTCGGCTCGCGGAAATATGGCAGTTCCGGCCGAACCGGCAGGACGGGAAGCGGCTCAGGCCGAACGGTCCTTTGCCGGCCTCACGGTCCTGATCGTCGAGGATGAGATCCTGATCGCGATGGACCTGGAGGATCTCCTCACCGACCACGGTGCGACCTGCCTCGATCCGGTCGGCTCAATCGGAAAAGCGTTGACGACGATTGCCGGACACCATGTCGACATGGCGTTTCTGGACGTCAACCTGCGTGGCGAGTTGATCGATCCGGTGGCGGACCGTCTAGCGGCGGCCGGCACGCCCTTCCTCTTCACCACCAGTTACGGTGTGGACGCGCTTCCCCCGGCACACCGCCACCGTCCGATGATCGCCAAGCCCTATGGCGAGTCAGCGATCATCCGGGCCTTTGCCGAGCATTGCCCGAACTGACACGCCGCTTCGACGGTCGTCGCCGACCGGACAGGTCTTCGTGCTCCATCTTAGAACCGGAAATCCAATGATGAACCGCAAGCCTATCCTGCTGGTGGAGGGCGATGCCAGAGACCGAGACCTGTTTCTGGAGGCCTGCCGGGAGGCGGGGCTTGGCCAAGCCCCGGTGGTGGTCCGGGATGGGGAGGAGGCGCTCCGGCTGCTGTCTCCCCCGCTGGCATCGGCCGCACCGCTGCATCCCGCCGTGGTCGTATTTGCCCTGCCGGCGCTTGGCGGGATGGAGGGGTTGCGCCGGTTCAAGGCGGCGGCTCCGGACAGCCGGCCGATCCCGATGGTGGTGTTCTCGGCTGCGCGGAACCGGGAGGATGTCGGTCTGTGCTACGCGGCCGGGGCCAATGCCTATGTCGTGAAGCCGGAGGCGTTTTCCGAGCTGGTGCAAACCGTGCGGACAATCGACCGGTTCTGGTGCGGATTGAACCGGCTTCCGTCCCGTCAGAAGCTTGCCTCCATCCCGATGCGGCGCTCCGACGCCGGCGGAGTGGGGAACCGTCCGGCGGCCGCCATGAACGGTCCATGACGGGCCCCGTGCCGGCGTGGTCGCCGGGTTTGCACCCGGTGGGTTACCGTGCCGTCACGTCGTGCCGTGCGACGACGAAGGGTGCCAGCATGTCGGCGGTCAGTTCGATGCCGAAGCCCGGCCCGTCCGGCACCGTGACGGTCCCGTCGCTGTTGACGGCGGGACGGCCGCAGAGGTCCAGCAGCGGGTTGGGTCCGGCATCGAATTCGAGGAACGGATAGCCTCCGGCAGCGCCGCCGCTGCGCAGCGCGGGTAGGGTCGCGGTCAAATGCAGGGCTGCCTGGAAGTTGACGATGCCGCCCCAGACATGGGGAACGACCGGCCGGTCGTACAGCTCCGCCAGAACCGCCACCCGTCCGACGCCGGTCAGCCCGCCGCAGACGGCGATGTCCGGCTGCAGCACGTCCATGCAGCCGGCCTCCAGGAAGGGGCGGAAGGCACGGGCGTCCGTGAATGTCTCTCCGCCGGCCAGGGCGGGCGTCATCAGGCCGGACAGCATGCGGTATCCTTGCAGGTCGCCCGGAACCGTCGGCTCCTCCACCCAGAGCAGGCCGGCCTCCCGCATGTTCGATACGGCGGCCAGTGCCGCCCGCGGCGCGTAGGACTGGTTGAAATCCAGCATCAGCGTGCCGTCCGGCCCCATCATCTGCCGGACGGTGTTGACGATGGCCGCATCGTCCGCCGGAGCGAAGCCGCTGCGCAGCTTGATCGCCTTGAAGCCCGCCCGGAGATAGCCTTCCACCTCGCGTTCGAACTCGCGGTAGGGATGGCCGCCGGGCTTGAAGAAGGGGCCGCTGGCATAGGCGGCCACCCGGTTCCGCAGGGCGCCGCCCAGCAGCGTGCTGACCGGAATGCCGCGCTGGCGCGCCGCAAGATCGTGCAGCGCCATGTCGATGGCGGCGACGGCCCCCATCGCCCCGCCGGCGGCTTCGCGCATCTCCTGCCAGAGCCGGCCGATCTGCTGGGGGTCCTGCCCGAGCAGGCGCGGGGCCAGACGCGCGGCGATGGTGGCGCGGTCGGCGGCCGGGGTGTGCCAGGCCTCGCCCCAGCCGGACCGGCCGTGGCGGTCCACGATCTCGACGAACAGGGTCTCGCGGCGGTCGAAGGACACCAGCGCGTTGCCGATGACCTCGGGCAGCGGGGCGACCAGATGATGGAGGCGGACTGCGGCGATGCTCATGCCTTGCTTTCCTGTGTATTTTCCCGGGCGGACCGGGATGCGGGAACGACGCCGCCGCGCATCATGTCGCGCATCAGATGGCCGAGCAGCAGGATCGCGCAGGCCGTCAGCGCCATGGCGCCGGCGAGGACCAGCTGCGCGCCGGCGAAGCCGCCGGTGGCGTCCCGCACCCAGCCGATGATGGTGGGGCCGAAGAAACCGCCGGTGCTGCCGACCGAGTTGATCAGCGCGATGCCGGCCGCGGCGGCGGTGCCGGTCAGCAGGGTGGTCGGGAAGATCCAGATGTTGGGCGAGGCGCCGCCGATGCCGGCCGCCCCGATGGTCAGCCCGACCAGCCCGATCAGCGGATCGCTGCTGAGCGCGGCGAGGACGAAGCCGGCGGCGCTGACCAGGAACGGCCCGGCTGCGTGCCAGACCCGCTCGCCGGTGCGGTCGGCGTGGCGGCCGACCAGCAGCATGGCCAGCGCCATGAAGGCGGAGGGGATGGCGGCGACGAAGCCGGTCTGCACGGTGCTGAGGCCGAAGGCCTTGACGAACTGCGGCATCCAGATGGCGATCCCCGTGGTGCCCATGACGAGCCCGACCGCGATCAGGCACATCAGCAGGACGCGGGGATCGCGGACGGCGCGGCCGACGGTGAAGCGCTCCGTCTTCTCCTGGGCGGCGCGCTCGGCCTCCAGCCGGGCGGACAGCCAGCGGCGCTCGTCCTCGGCCAGGAACCCGGCCTTCTCCGGCGAGGACGGCAGGAAGAGTGCGACGACGACGCCCATGACGATGGCGGGCATGGCCTCCAGGATGAACATCCATTGCCAGCCGGCCAGACCGTTCCAGCCGTTCAGATGCTCGATGATCAGGCCGGAGGCCGGCGCACCGATGACCGACGACAGCGGCACGGCGATGTTGAAGGTTCCGAACATGCGGGCGCGGTATTCCCGCGGGAACCACAGGGTCATGTAGAAGATCATGCCGGGAAAGAAGCCGGCCTCGGCGGCGCCCAGCAGGATGCGCACCAGATAGAAGCTGCCGGGGCTCCAGACCAGCGCGGTCGCCGCCGAGAGCAGCCCCCAGGTGATCAGGATGCGGGCGATCCACAGCCGCGCGCCGTAGCGCACCAGCAGCAGGTTGCTGGGAACCTCGCACAGCACATAGCCGAGGAAGAAGATGCCGGCGCCGAAGCCGAAGGCGGACGCCGAGAAGCCCAGATCCTGGTTCATGGTCAACGCGGCGAAGCCGATGTTCACCCGGTCGAGAAAGGCCGCGAAATAGCAGACCATCAAAATCGGCAGGATTCGCCATCCCACCTTGGCGATGACGTCGGATCGCTCTTTCATCCTGGTTTCCTCCGGATTGCGCGGACTCCGCCACGCTTTGCGCCACGTTTTGCTTTGATGACAAACAGTGTCCGTTCATTGACATTGATAATCAAATAGGATGTTCTTAACATCTGATATTGAGAAAACTGATATTAGAAACCGGCCATGCGGATCACCGTCGCACAGTTGGAGGCCTTTTTCTGGACAGCGCAGCTGGGCTCGGCGCAGCGGGCGGCCGAGCACCTCAACTTGGCGCAACCCACCCTGTCGCTCCGCCTGAAGGATTTGCGGGACGCGCTGGGAAGCGACGTGTTCGAACGGACGGGGCGTGGCCTGCGGCTGACGCCGGAAGGGCGCCTGCTGCTGCCGCGGGTGTCCGCGATCATGACCGAACTGCGGGCCATCGGTGGACAGGACGAATCCCGGACCGTCGCCGGCCGCGTCCGGGTCGGGCTGGCCGAGGGCTTCGCCGTCACCTGCCTCTCGCCGCTGCTGGCCGGGCTTCAGGAGGATCATCCGGCCTTGCAGCCGGACTGGGTGGTGTCGACCAGCACCACGTTGGAGAGCGCCCTGCTGCGCGATGCGCTGGACGTGGCGGTCCTGCTCAACCCGATCGGTGACGAGCAGCTCCACCTCCAGCCGCTCGGCGCCCAGCCGACGAGCTGGGTCGTTCCAAAATCCTGGGGGCAGACCGGTCCGCTGACGCCGCGGGACCTGTGGTCGCAGCCGGTCTTCTCCAACCCTCCGCCGTCGGCGATGCACCGGCAGATCAGCGGCTGGTTCGCGACGGCGGGCCTCTTTCCCAGCCGTCTCAGCACCTGCACCAGCGTCGCGGTGATCGCGGAGCTGGTGGCCGGCGGGGTCGGCGCCGGGCTGCTTCCCATCCCGATGGCGCAGCGGTTCCTTGCGCTGGACCAGGTCGAGCTGGTGGCGTCCGATCCGCCGGTGGAGAACGGACGGCTGTTCATCTGCTATCGGACCGGCGTCAACGATCCCAAGGTGGTTGCCGTCGCGCGGTCCATCGCGCAGGTGATGCGGCGGATCGACTACGTCGACCTCTGACCGGCGACGGCTCCGCTGCGGATGATCTCACCGATGAGGGCGGCGGTATCGGAGCACCAGCCCGTGAGGTGATCCCCGTTTGTCATCGGGTCCGTCCTTCATTCTGGCCGAACCAAGCTTATCCGACGGTCCGGGAAACCGCCGGACCGCCCTATCCGCCCTATTCAACGATGCCGGCATCGTGCAGGCGGCCGATCTCCGCCGACGGCAGGCCCAGCAGATCGGCCAGCACCGCGTCAGTGTCCTGCCCCAGGCCGGGGGCCGGGCGATGGTCGGTGCGCTCGCCCAGGCCGGGAAAGCCGAGCGGCGATCCGGGAACCAGCAGCGGCCCGACGCCGGGCTGGTCGATCTCGCGGAAAAGCGGGTTGGCGGTGGAGCAGCGGGCATCCTCGGCGACGAGCTGGCCGAAATCGCGGTAGGGCCCCCACAGCACGCCCGAGCCGGCGAACGCGCTTTCCACCTCCGACAGCGTGCGCGCGGCGAACCAGGGGGCGAGCACGGCGGAGATCGCATCGCGGGCCTGGAAGCGCCCGCCTTCGTCATCCATGTCCACGCCCATCAGCGGGCCGATCATCGCCAGCCGGTCGGTCAGCCCGGTCGCCTTGCCGAGCGCCTTCCACTGGCGGTTGGAAATGGCGACGACCATCGCGCGCCGCCCATCGGCGGTGGGAAAGTCGCGGCCATAGGCGCCGTACAGGTCGTTGCCCATCGGCTGGCGCACGGCGCCGTTCACCCGGACGTCGGCGAGATAGCCGAGATTGCCGACGGTCGCCAGCATCACGTCGGCCAGCGCCACCGTCACCTCCTGCCCCCGGCCGGTGCGGCGCCGCTGCCGTTCCGCCGCCAGCAGCCCGGTGGCGAGATAGAGGCCGGCCGCCACGTCCCAGGCCGGCAGCACATGGTTCACCGGCTCCCCTCCCCTGCCGGTCGCCATCGGGAATCCGCCGGCGCAGTTGACGGTGTAATCCACCGCGGCCGATCCGTCCGGATTGCCGGTCAGCCGCAGCATGATCAGGTCGTCGCGCTTGGCGGACAGCGCCTCATAGCCCATCCAGCCGCTGGCCGGCAGGTTGGTCAGCAGAAAGCCGGCATCCTTGCCCGACGCGGTGATGATGGCCTGGGCGATCTCCCGCCCCTCCGGCCTGTCGAGCGCCAGGGTGACCGACCGCTTCGCCTTGTTCAGCGCCGTCCAGTAGAGGCTGGTGCCGTTGGGTGCCAGCGGCCAGCGGCGGTAATCGATGTTGCCGCCGATGGGGTCGATGCGGATCACCTCGGCACCCAGCTGGGCCAGGGTCATGCCGCCCAGCGGAGCCGCGACGAAGGCCGAGACCTCGACGATGCGCAGATCGGAAAGGAGCGAGGACATGGGGGACGGATTCCGCTAGAGTGCGATCGGTTCAAGCGGAATCGCTTGAAGCGTGAATCGCACGGAAAATCAAAAGCTTAGAGTTTGTCCGGTGCTTCAATAAGCATCGGACAAACTCTATGGGGTGGATGCAGAGGGGCGGCGGGAGCCGGTCGGGCCGGAGCGCGGACGCAACCCCGGCCTTGCACGGCCCGTCCTCAGACGCAGCGGCCGCCGTCGACCTCCAGCACCACGCCGGTGATGAAGGCCGCCTCGTCGGAGGCGAGATACAGCGCGGCGTTGGCGACGTCGGAGGGCTGGCCCAGGCGGCCGAGCGGAACGATGCCCAGCATGCGCGCCCGCTTCTCCGGAGTGTCGCCGCCCATGAAGGTGGCGAGCAGCGGCGTTTCGGTGGCGACCGGCGCCAGCGCGCAGACGCGGATGTTGTCGGGCGCCAGTTCCAGCGCCAGCGACTGGGTGATGTTGTGCACCGCGCCCTTCGTGGCGTTGTACCAGACCAGGCCCGGACGCGGGCGCAACCCGGCGGTGGAGCCGAGATTGAGGATAACGCCGGACTTCTGCGCCCGCATCGTCGCGACCACCGCCTTGGAATAGAGGTAGATCGACTTGACGTTCAGGGCGAAGACGCGGTCGAACTCCTCTTCGGTCACGTTTTCGAACGGGCCGTTGGCGTGGGTGGAGCCGGCATTGTTCACCAGGATGTCGAGACGCCCGAATTTCTCGACCGTTGCGGCGATGGTCATCTCGACATCGGCGGTCCTGGTCACGTTGGCGGCAATGCCGATGGCGGCCTCGCCCAGCCGCTCCGCCACCGCATGGGCGGCGTCGCCGTTGATGTCGACGACCGCCACGCGGGCGCCCTCGCGCACGAAGGTTTCGGCCATCGCAAGGCCCAGGCCCTGCGCCGCCCCGGTGATCAGGGCAACCTTGCCGTCCAGGCGCTTCGTCATTCTCGGTTCCTTCCCCAGGGAATTCTGTGGTGATGGGGGGAGGCTATCCGCGCCGAACCGGCCGTGCTATGGACCATCCGTCATAACTGCTATCAGCAGCCAAAGCATAACGGGGCGGGGCACGGCCCCGGGCGCCTTAAAGAGACTTTGTCAAAGCGCGCTGTCCTCCCCGGCACTGCCGGGAGCGACGACCTTGCCCTTGAGCACGCCGTTGGCGACGCATTTGACGACTTCGACATGGATCAGCCGCAGCAGGGCACGGGTCGCCTTCGACACCGGCTGATGCAGCGGCGTCGCGGTGACCAGCATGGCGTGCATGTCCTTCGACGCGATCTCGCGCGCGATCAGCCGGCCCTGGCGCACCTCGCGGTGGACGGCGCCGAAGGGAAGGATGGTCGATCCCATTCCCTCCTCCACCAACTGCTTGATGGCGGTGACGGAGTCGATCTCCATATCGACCTGAAGATCGATGTCGGCCCGGCGCACCGCCGCATCCACCACCCGGCGCAGGCCGTTTTCCAGGCCGGGCAGCACGAAATGCAGGTCGGCCAGCCTCTCGACCCCAACCGGCCCGTCGTCGCCGGCCGCCGCGTCCTTGGCCGACTGGACCAGTTGCAAGCTTTCCACCAGCAGGGGAGACGACAGCATGCTGCGCCCGCGCCGCGCGTCGTAGAGGACGGCGAGGTCCAGCCGCCCGCCCTCCACCCATTCCAGCAGCGTGCCGCTGAACACCTCGTGGATGCGCAGGGTCGCGTCGGGATAGTTCTCGTGGAAGCGGCGGGCCAGCGGAGCGCCCAACGTGGCGCAGATCGACGGCGGAAGCCCCAGCGTGACGGTCCCGGTCAGCCGTTCCGACTGGTCCTGGATCTCCTCCTTGATCTCGCTGAGCGCGCCCAGCAGGTGACGCACCACGTCGTAGAGCTTGCGCCCCTGCTGGGTCAGCGAGACGCCGCGGCCGTGACGGTAGAACAGGCTGGTGCGCAGCTCGTGCTCCAGCTTCTGGACCTGCCGGCTCAGCGCCGGCTGCGTGATGCCCAGCTTGACCGAGGCCTTGGAGAAGCTGCCAAGGTCAGCCACCTGAACGAAATAGCGCAGTTCCAGAAGTTCCATCGCGGGCGGCCTTGTCCTTTCAGTCCTCCCCGTCGGATAGCGAATACGCCGGTATGATACAAGCGTGGTCGCGACAGGTCAGTTCCGCCCGGCCGGCACCCCTCAATTGCGGCGTGACAACAAACCACGGGCGACCACCTGGGCCTGGATTTCCGCAGCGCCTTCGAAGATGTTCAGGATACGGGCATCGCACAGCACCCGGCTGACCGGATATTCGACGGCGTAGCCGTTGCCGCCGTGGATCTGCACCGAGTTGTCGGCGTTCGACCAGGCGACACGCGCGGCCAGCAGCTTCGCCATGCCGGCCTCGATGTCACAGCGGCGGTCACTGTCCTTTTCCCGCGCGGCGAAATAGGTCAGCTGGCGGGCGATCATCGTTTCCACCGCCATCCAGGCCAGCTTGCCGGCGACGCGCGGGAAGGCGGCGAGCGGACGGCCGAACTGGACGCGGTCCTGGGCATAGCGCAGGCCCAGCTCCATGGCGTTCTGCGCCACGCCGACGGCGCGGGCGGCGGTCTGCACGCGGGCGGATTCGAAGGTCGCCATCAACTGCTTGAAGCCTTGGCCCTCGACGCCGCCCAGCAGGTTTTCACGGGGGACGGCGAAGCCATCGAAGCCGATTTCGTATTCCTTCATGCCGCGATAGCCCAGCACCGGGATCTCGCCGCCGCTCATCCCCTCGGCCGGGAAGGGATCGGCCTCGGTGCCGCGCTGCTTCTCGGCCAGCAGCATCGACAGGCCGCGATAGCCGGGGGCGTCCGGATCGGTGCGCACCAGCAGCGTCATCAAATCCGACCGGCTGCCATGGGTGATCCAGGTCTTCGCCCCGGTGACGCGATAGAGGTCGCCGTCCGGCACCGCGCGGGTGCGCAGGCTGCCCAGGTCGGACCCGGTGTTGGGCTCGGTGAAAACGGCGGTCGGCAGGATCTCGCCGGACGCGATGCGCGGCAGCCAGCGCGCCCGCTGTTCGGCGGTGCCGCCCATGCGGATCAGTTCGGCCGCGATCTCCGCGCGCGTGCCGAGGGAGCCGACGCCGATGTACCCGCGCGACAGCTCCTCCGTCACCACGCACATGGCGAGCTTGCCCATGCCCAGCCCGCCATCCTCCTCCGGCACGGTCAGGCCGAACACCCCCATGTCCGCCATCCGCTCGATGACGGGAAGCGGGATCAGCTCGTCCTTCAGATGCCAGTCATGGGCATGCGGCTCCACCGCGTCGGCGACGAAACGGCGGAACTGGTCGCGGACCATGTCCAGCGCCTCGTCCTCCAGGGCCGCGTCGCCGAAGCCGCCGCCATGCAGCGCATCGGTCAGCAGCTCGGCGATGCGCAGCCGCAGGGCCGAGGCGTTGCCGGCGGCGATCAGCCGGCGCACCGCCTCGGTGCGGAAGGCGTCCCGCTCCGCCTCGCCCAGCCCGAAATCGGACGGACGGACGATTTCGCCCTGGCTCATCGCCAGACCGCCGTCGAGCTGGGCCAGATACTCGCCGAACGCCGCCTGGAGCATCGCCGCTTCCAGTTCGCCCAGCCGGCCGGCATGGTCCAGCCGTTCCGCCCAGCCCCGCATCTGGCGCAATGCCGCGGCATAGGTCGCCACCCAGGCGAAGCCATGCGCCGCCACCTGATGGCGGTCGAGCAGGGCGGCGTCCACCCGCCCATCCGGCGCCACCAGTGCCGCGACGCCGCGCTCCGCCGCCTCGGCCAGCTGCGCCACCGCGTCGAGCGCCGTGGCCGTGGCCTGCAAGAGATCGGGGAGCAGAAGCGGAGAGGCTTCGGGCGGGCTGGCGGTGGTCAAGCTGGAAGACATCGGCGCGTTTCCCCAGTGTCCGTTATACGGTGTTCGTTGTGCGGTGTTTGCTGTCGGGTCCGACCGTCGCGGAGGACGGACGGCCCGTCACTCCGCCGCCGCTTGTCCACGGGACGGCAGGGCGGCTGCGAGCCCGGCGAAGGCCTGCTCGACCAGCCGACGCTGGTCGGCGTCATGGTCGCCGTGGAAGCTGCCGGCGGGAGAGGCCGCTTCGGCACGGGCCACGCAGGCGACGCGCGGCTCGGCACAGCCGACCGCCTCCCGCAAGGCCTCCAGCCGGCGGTCGAGGTAGCTCCAGGCGCCGAGATTTTCCGGCTCCTCCTGCACCCACAGGCAGGACGCCTCCGGCCACCGGCGGAACAGGGCCGACAGTTCGGCCGCGGGCAGCGGATACAGCATCTCCAGCCGCACCACCGCCACATCCCCGGCGTCCAGGGCGGCCCGCTCCCGCTCCAGCTCGTAAGCCAGCTTGCCGCTGCACAGCAGGATGCGGCCGACACGCTCGCCGGCGGTGACGACGACCGGCTGGAATCCGGTGCCGGGCGCGACATCGGCCAGAGGCGACACCGCCGACGGCAGGCGCAGCAGGGTCTTTGGGCTCAGCACCACCAGCGGCTTGCGGTCGCGCCGCAGCATCTGCCGGCGCAGCAGGTGGAAATAGTTCGCCGGGGTGGACGGATGCGCGATGCGGATGTTGTCGCGCGCCGCCATCTGGAGGAAGCGTTCCGGCCGGGCGGAGGAATGTTCCGGCCCCTGCCCTTCCAGACCGTGCGGCAACAGGATGACGAGGCCGGAGGGCTGGCGCCATTTGTCCTCCGCGCTGACGATGAACTGGTCGATCAGGATCTGGGCGCCGTTGGCGAAATCGCCGAACTGCGCCTCCCAGATCACCAGCGCGTCGGGCCGTTCCAGGCTGTAGCCGTATTCGAAGCCGAGCACGGCATATTCCGACAGCGGGCTGTTGACCACGTCGAAGCGGGCCTGGGCGACGCCCAGATGGTTCAGGCTGACATGGCGCTTGCCGGTGACGGCATCGGTCAGGGCGAAATGCCGGTGGGAGAAGGCGCCGCGCACCACGTCCTGACCGGTCAGCCGCACCGGCACCCCGTCGGCCAGCAGCGTGGCGAAGGCCAGCGCCTCGCCGGTCGCCCAGTCCAGCGGCTCCTCGGCGCGGCGGCGGATGACGCGCTCCACCTTGCGGTCGACGGTCAGGCCATCCGGAATGGCGGCCAGCGCCGCCAGCAGAGCCCGCAGCCGGTCGGGGCCGATGCCGGTGTCCGGTTCGACGGCAGCAGGCCCGCCGGAAGCGAACGGCGCCCAGCGTCCGCCGGGGAAGCCGTCATGGTTCGGACGGTGATCGGCGGCGGCAGCCAACGCCTCCTGGAAGCGGGCCTTGTGACCGGCGGCGAGCGCCTCGACATCGCCCTCCCCAACCGCCCCTTCGGCGGCCAGACGCCCGGCATAGAGCGCGCGGACGGGCGGGTGGGCGTCGATGGCCGCGTAATCCAGCGGCTGGGTGAAGCGCGGCTCGTCGATCTCGTTGTGACCGTTGCGGCGGTAGCCGACGAGGTCGATCACCGCATCGCGCCCGTGCGTCTGCCGGAAGGCGACCGCGAGGTCGGCGGCCCGCAGCGCCGCGTCCGGATCGTCGGCGTTGACGTGCAGGATGGGGCTGTCCACCGCCTTCCACAGCCCGGTGCAATGGAGCGAGGTCCGCGCTTCGTCGCGGTCGGTGGTGAAGCCGATCTGGTTGTTGACGATGACATGGATGGTGCCGGCGACGGTGAAGCCGGCGACGCCGGACAGTTGCAGCGCTTCGGTCACGCTGCCCTGGCCGATCACGCTGGCGTCGGTGTGCAGCAGCACGCACAGCACCCGGCGCGCCTCGCCACCCTGCTCCCGGACCAGATCCTGACGCGCCCGCGCACGGCCCAGAGTGACCGGATTGATCGCCTCCAGATGAGACGGGTTGGGGGACAGGGTCAGCGCCAGCGTGCCGTCGCCGAAGGACAGGCTGCTTTCCACCCCCATGTGATAGGGGACGTCGGCGGGGACCGGCGGGTCGGCCTGGAAGGGATGCATGCCCTTGATCCCGGCGAACAGCTCGACCAGAGGCTTGCCCAGCACGTTGGCCATCAGGCTGAGCCGGCCGCGATGCATGGTCCCGACCTGCACTTCGGTGACGCCCGCCGCTGCCGCCGCCGCGAGGATGCGGTCCAGCAGCGGAATCAGCGTCTCCATCCCCTCCGCGCCGAAGCGCTTCTTCGTCGGGTAGCGGGTGCCGAGCAGCCTTTCGAACTCCTCCGCCGCGCTCAGCAGCGACAGCGCCCGGCGCCGGGCCTCGGCCGGCGGGACGGCAGCCGCTCCCTCATAGGCGTCGCGCAGCCAGGACCGCAGGGCCGGATCGTCGATGTGGGCGGTTTCCAGCGTCAGCGTGCCCTGATAGAGCCGGCGCAGCCTGATGGTCTCCGCATCCCCGGACGCCAGTTCGGCGGAAGGCGCGGCGCGGCCCAGCGGATCGAGGGCGGCGGCGGCATGGCCGCGCTGGCGGATTTCCTCGTGCTTGAGCGACAGCGGCCCGGATGCAGGCCCACCGGACGCCGAAGCACCGGATGCCATCGCGTCCGGAGCGAGCGCGCCCAGCTCGTCCAGGATCTGGAAGACAGCGCGCCAGCTCACATCCACCGATGCGGGATCGTCGCGGAAGCGCTCCTGCAACGCTTCGAGATAGGCGGCCCCGGCGGCGTTGAGCGGAGAGGACGGCCTAGACATGGCGCTTACCGTTCATGCGGTTGAACATCCGTCGTTTGAGGCATTGGGAACAGTTCCCCACAGACTACCGGTCAGCCTCGCATCGCGGAGCGCATGGCGTGCCTGTAACAGATATTCATTGCGGGCATAGCAAACCGTCAGCATTTACCCCGGTTTCGCGGGGGGCTGCGGGGCCCGGCGGAAACGGTTCGTGTGACTGATGGCTTGCCCAGCTTATGGCTGGTATGCCCACGAAACACATTCCTCTGTGCGGACGGTTGCTCCACTGTCAGGGTCACCACATCGACCCGTCCATTCCCGGACAGTCACCATCGCCCCCGGGACCAGCCGCCGCCAATTCCCCGGACACCGCGAGCAAGGAGACGTCGCACCCGCCGCCAGACGCCGCAAGCCACGATTTCCATCCGCTCTTCCGCATTTCGATGGATGTCTTGCCGGGAAAAGCGGTCGTGAACGATCAGCCCTCATCGTGCCGTCACACAACAAGAACTTCGGGAGGAACAACAGCATGAAGCGCCGTCAATTCTTCAAGGGTGCCGCCGTCGCCGCCGGTGCCTCCACGCTTGCGGCTCCGGCCATCGCGCAGTCGGAGCCGACGATCCGCTGGCGCTGCGTGTCCAGCTTCCCGAAGAACATCGACGTGCTCTATGGCAGCGCCGAGGTGATGGCGAAGAACGTCGCCGAGGCCACCGACGGCAAGTTCCAGATCCAGGTCTTCGCCGCCGGCGAGGTGGTCCCGGCGCTCCAGGCGCTGGATGCCGCCAGCAACGACACGGTCGAGATGTGCCACACCGCGTCCTACTACTATGTCGGCAAGGATCCGGCCTTCGCCTTCGGCTGCTGCCTGCCCTTCGGGCTGAACACCCGCCAGCAGAACGCCTGGTTCTACCATGGCGAAGGCGGCAAGCTGCTGGAGGAGTTCTACGCCGGCTACAATCTCAAGGCGCTGGCCGGCGGCAACACCGGCGCGCAGATGGGCGGCTGGTTCCGCAACGAGATCAAGAGCGTCGAAGACCTGAAGGGGCTGAAGTTCCGCATCTCCGGCCTGGGCGGCCAGATCCTGGCCAAGCTCGGCGTGGTGGCGCAGCAGGTCGGCGGCGGCGACATCTATCCGGCGCTGGAACGCGGCACCATCGACGCCGCCGAGTTCAACGGCCCCTATGACGACGAGAAGCTCGGGCTCTACAAAATCGCGCCCAACTATTACTATCCGGGCTGGTGGGACGGCACCTCGCTCCAGCATTTCTTCATCAACACCAAGCGCTGGAACGACCTGCCGAAGCATTATCAGGCGGCGATGACGGCGGCGGCGGCGCTGGCGAACATCGACAGCGTGGCGCGCTACGACGTGCTGAACCCGGCCGCGCTGAAGCGCGTGGTCGCCAATGGCGCCAAGCTGCGCGCCTTCCCGCAGGACGTGCTGCAGGCCAGCCACAAGGCGGCGATGGAGCTTTACGACGAGCTGTCGGACAAGAACCCGGCCTTCAAGAAGTTCTACGAGAGCTACCGCCGCTTCCAGAACGATTCGAATCTTTGGTTGCAGGCTTCGGAATATGCCTATGACAGCGCGACCCTCCGCCTGACGCGGCGCTGATCGGCCGCCATTCCTCGCGATATCCCAAGCCGGGACCGGATGCCGACGTTGCCGCATCCGGTCCCGGCACCGTTGCGGCCTTCGCCGCCGGCCCTCCGGGAGAAGTTGCCACCATGACGAGCCCATCCCCCTCCCCCCTGATGACGGCCCTGGTCGGGGTCTGCCGGCTGGTCGACGCGGTCACCGCGCGGCTGGGCAAGGCGATATCCTGGCTGATCCTGCTGGCGATCCTGGTTTCGGCGGTCAACGCCGTGATCCGCAAGCTGTTCGACGTCAGTTCCAACTCGTGGCTGGAACTGCAATGGGTGCTGTTCGCCGCGGTGTTCCTGCTCTGCTCGCCCTGGACGTTGCGGGAGGACGAGCACATCCGCATCGACATCGTCAACGCGATGCTGACGAAGCGCGCGCGCGACGGCATCGACCTGTTCGGCCATATCGCTTTCCTGCTGCCCTTCAGCTTCGTGATGATGATCACCTCCTGGCCCTTCGCGCTCGCCTCCTACGCCATCGAGGAACAGTCGATGAACGCCGGCGGCCTGCCGCAATGGCCGGCGAAGCTGCTGATTCCGCTGGGCTTCACCGTGCTGTTCGTCCAGGGCCTGTCGGAGCTGGCCAAGCGCGCTGCCATCATGGCCGGCCATCTGGAGGATGGAACCCAGCGGGCCGGAGGCCATCAGGCGGCCGCCGAGGCCGAGGCCGAGCGGCTGCTCGCCGCCGAGCGCGAGCGGGCCACCCCTCCCGACACCATTCCCAGCCGGTAGACGCGCGATGAGCACGACCTCCCCCTCCCTGTCGCCGCGCACCGTCCGGCTGTCCGTCATCTCCCTGCTGCTGCTGGCCGCCGTCGCCGTGGCGCTCTACGTGCTTCCGGTGCCGGGCGCCGGCGCGCTCGCCGAACAGGACGGCTGGCGCGGCTGGTTCGGCCACAACATGGCGCCGATCATGTTCGGCGTGCTGGTGGTCATGCTGCTGCTGGGCTATCCGGTCGCCTTCGCGCTGGCCGCCAACGGTCTGCTGTTCGGCCTGATCGGCATCGAACTCGGCCTGTTCCGCCCCGACCTGTTCCAGGCGCTGCCGGAGCGCATCTACGGCACGATGAACAACGACGTGCTGCTGGCCGTGCCCTTCTTCACCTTCATGGGGCTGGTGCTGGAGCGTTCGGGAATGGCCGAGGATCTGCTCGACACCATCGGGCAGCTGTTCGGTTCGATCCGCGGCGGCCTCGCCTATGCCGTCATCTTCGTCGGCGCGCTGCTGGCGGCGACGACCGGCGTGGTCGCCGCCTCGGTGATCTCCATGGGGCTGATTTCGCTGCCGATCATGCTGCGCTACGGCTACGACCGCCGTCTGGCGTCGGGCATCATCGCCGCGTCCGGCACGCTGGCCCAGATCATCCCCCCGTCCCTGGTGCTGATCGTGATGGCCGACCAGCTCGGCCGCTCCGTCGGCGACATGTACGAGGCCGCCTTCATCCCCGGCCTGCTGCTGTCTGGCCTGTACGCCCTCTACGTCTTCGTAGTCTCGCTGATCTGGCCCAAGGCCGCCCCCGGCCTGCCGCCGGAAGCCATCGCCTACCGCGAGCCCAACGGTGCGCGCGGCGTCTGGCAGCTCGGCCTGCTGGCGCTGTTCTCGGGCGCCGTCGCCTATTGGGTGATGGGGCGAACCGGGGTGAAGTCCGGCGCCGATTATGTCGTGCTGCTGCTGTCGGTGGCGGTGACGGTGGCCTTCCTGGCCGCCACCTTCAACCGGACCTTCGGTGCGCAGCGTCTGGCGCTGCAAGCCGTGGTGACGGCGGTGCTGACGGCGGGAGCCGCATGGCTGACGCTGAACGGTTCGACCACGCTGGCACTGCTGGGCGATTCCGTCGCGGCCGGTGCACTCTACGCCCTGGCCGTGGCGCTGGTGGAGCGGACCAGCGGCCGGCGGCTGATCTCCCGGATGGCGGAGCAGGCGACCTTCGTGATGGTGCCGCCGCTGGCGCTGATCTTCCTGGTGCTCGGCACCATCTTCATCGGTCTCGCCACCCCGACGGAGGGCGGCGCCATGGGTGCCGTCGGCGCGCTGGCGCTGGCGGCGATGAAGAAGCGGCTGAGCTTCGACATGGTGCGTCAGGCCACCTACTCGACCGCGAAGCTGGCTTCCTTCGTGCTGTTCATCCTGATCGGGGCGCGGGTGTTCTCGCTGACCTTCTACGGCGTCAACGGCCATGTCTGGGTCGAGGAGCTGATGGTCTCCCTGCCGGGCGGCCAGATGGGCTTCCTGATCGCCGTCAGCGTGATGGTGTTCCTGCTCGCCTTCTTCCTCGACTTCTTCGAGCTGGCCTTCATCGTCATCCCGCTGCTGGCTCCGGCCGCCGACCGGCTGGGCATCGATCTGGTGTGGTTCGGCATCATCCTGGCGGTGAACATGCAGACCAGCTTCATGCACCCGCCCTTCGGCTTCTCGCTGTTCTTCCTGCGCTCGGTGGCGCCGAAACTGCCCTACATCGACCGCGTGACGAAGAAGGAGACGGCGCCGGTCCTGACCAGCCAGATCTACTGGGGAGCCGTGCCCTTCGTCGTCATCCAGCTGGTGATGGTGGCGCTGGTGATCGCCTTCCCGCAGATGGTCATGCATTACAAGTCGGCCGCGGTCAAACTGGACGACAAGCAGATCGAGGAGCAGTTCCAGGGCCTGGGCAGCGGTATGGACAACGAGCTGCCGCCGCTGGAATTCAAGTGAGACAGGAAGGGAAGACGACATGCGCATCGCCGTCGTAGGGGCCGGCGCCGTGGGCGGCGCGCTGGCGGGGTACTTGGCCGCGACCGGCCGGCACGACGTGTCGCTGCTGGCGCGCGGCGCCCATCTGGCGGCGATCCGCGAGCGCGGCCTGACCGTCCAGACGCCGACGGGCACGCTCAGCAGCCGGCCACGGGCCAGCGACGACGCCGGCGACCTCGGCCATCAGGACATGGCGATCGTCACGGTCAAGGGGCACGGATTGCCGGCGTTGGCCCCGTCCTTCCCGGCGCTCTGCGGCCCGGAGACGCTGGTGGTGGCGGCGCAGAACGGCATCCCCTGGTGGTATCTGTACGGCGCCGGGGACGACGTGACGGCGGAACCGCTGGAGGTGGTCGATCCCGGCGGCGCCCTGTGGGCGGCCATCGGGCCGGAAAGCGTCGCCGCCTGCGTGATCGAGGTGCTGCCCGCCCGCATTGTCGAGCCGGGCATCGTCGCCCACAGCGCCATGCCGGTGCTGGCCTTCGGGGCGCCGCGTCCCGGCGACCATGCCGAAAAGCTGGCGGCACTGGCCGGCGCCTTCAACGCCGCCGGCGCCACCGCCCGGCTGCCCGCCGACATCCGCATCCCGCTGTGGAGCAAGCTGATGCTCAACATGGCGGTCGGCCCGACCAGCGTGCTGACCGGCGCCACCATGGGCGCCATGGAGCAGGCACCCGGCATGGCCGCCGTCCAGGGCCGGCTGATGCGCGAATGCCTGGCCGTGGCCCGCGCCTGGGGCATCGACCTGCCCGACGACGTCGACGAGCGGCTCGGCCGCGGCAGCGGCGTTCCAGGGCACAAGCCGTCGATGCTGCAGGATTTCGAAGCCGGGCGCAGCATGGAGATCGACCCCATCGTGACCGCCGTCCTCGAACTGGCCCGCCGCCGCGGCGTGCCGGTGCCGACCATCGAAACGCTGTGGGCGCTGACCGCCCTGAAGGAGCGGGCGGCCCGCGCCGGCTGAGCCAAGAGCTGCCTCAAGGCCGCCGCCCCCTAGACCGAACGGATTTCCGGAGAAGACCCTACATGCCTTCCGACATCAGTCAAAACACCAACTTCATCGCCGGAACCTGGCGGCCGGGCCACGACCGGCTCGACATCTTCAATCCGTCGGACCTGGACGAGCTAGCCGGCTCCTACACGTTGGCGACCGCCGACGACGTGGCCGAAGCCGTGGCCGCCGCCCGCAGCGCCCAGCCGCAGTGGCGCGCCGCGACGGTGGAGCAGCGCTCCCTGGTGCTCGACGCCATCTCCCGCGCGTTGTTCGACGGCAAGGACGAGCTGGCGCGGATCGCCGCGACCGAGGGCGGCAAGACCATCCCCGACGCGCTGGGCGAGATCGTCCGCGCCGCCCATCTCGCCCGCTTCTTCTCCGCCGAGGCGTTGCGGGCGCCGGGCGAGACGCTGGGCTCGGTGCGTCCGGGGGTCGAGGTGGACGTGACGCGCGAGCCGGTCGGCGTCATCGGTCTGGTGACGCCCTGGAATTTCCCGGTCGCCACGCCGATGTGGAAGATCGCCCCGGCGCTCGCCTTCGGCAACGCGGTGATCTGGAAGCCGTCGGAAAAGACCCCCGGCATCTCCATCGCCGTCACCCGCATCATCGCGGCGGCGCTGGAAGCGCACGGCATGCCGGCCGGCCTGTTCAATCTGGTGATCGGCGCCGGTCCGAAGGTCGGCGCCGCGGTGGTCGATGCGGTGGACGCGGTGTCCTTCACCGGGTCCGTCAACACCGGACGGCGCATCGCCGTGCGCTGCGCCGAACGCATGATCCGCGTCCAGCTCGAACTGGGCGGCCAGAACCCGCTGGTGGTGCTGGGCGACGCCGACCCGGAGCGCGCCGCCGAGATCGGCGTCAACAGCGCCTATTTCCATGCCGGACAGCGCTGCACCGCCACCGGCCGCTTCATCGTCGAGGACAGCATCCACGACGCCTTCGTCGCCGCGATGGTCGAGCGGATGGCGGCCCTGCGCATCGGCCACGCCCTTCTGCCGGAAACCCAGATCGGTCCGGTGATCGACGAGTTCCAGCTGACCAAGAACCTGCACTACATCGATACCGGCCTGAACGAGGGCGCCCGGCTGGCGTCCGGCGGCGCGCGGCTGGAGCGGCCGACGCGCGGGCACTTCCTGGCACCGACGCTGTTCACCGAAACCGGCAACGCCATGACCATCAACCGCGAAGAGGTGTTCGGCCCGGTCGCCAGCGTCATCCGCGTCAAGGATTACGAGGAGGCGCTGGCCGTCGCCAACGACACCGACTATGGCCTGTCGTCGGGGATCATCACCAACTCGATGAAGCACGCCCGCCATTTCCAGGCCAACATCCAGGCCGGCATGACCATGCTGAACCTGCCGACGGCGGGCGTCGACTACCATGTCCCCTTCGGCGGGCGGAAGATGTCGAGCTACGGCCCACGCGAGCAGGGACGGTCGGCCATCGAATTCTACACCATCATCAAGACGGCCTACCGCGCGCTGTGACGCAGGCCCGAAGCCCAGGGAGAGCTCCCTTGCCGAACGACATCCAGACCAGCGGGCCGACCACCGGGCAAGCCACCCTCCGGCCGGACTTCGAGACGGCCGTGCTCGCCCCCATCCGCGCCATCGTCGGCGACCGCGGCCTGATCACCGACGCCGAAACCATGAAGCCCTTCATGGAATCCTGGCGCGACGGCTGGGTCGGCCGGTCACCTGCCGTGGTGCTTCCCGACAGCACCGAGGCGCTCGCCGCCGTGGTCCGCATCTGCGCCGAAACCCGCACGCCGATCGTGCCCCAGGGCGGCAACACCGGCCTGACCGGGGCCAGCCAGCCGCATGCCGACGGATCGGAGATCGTCATCTCCACCAACCGGCTGAACCGCATCCGCGAAATCGACATCGACAACGACACGATGACGGTGGAGGCCGGCTGCATCCTCGCCAACATCCAGAGCGCGGCGCGCGACGTCGGCCGGCTGTTCCCGATGAGCCTTGCCGCCGAAGGGTCGTGCCAGATCGGCGGCAACATCGCGACCAATGCCGGCGGCGTCCAGGTCGTGCGCTACGGCAACATGCGCAACCTCGTGGCCGGGCTGGAGGTGGTGCTGCCCGACGGCCGGATCTGGGACGGGCTGCGTGGCCTCCGCAAGGACAATGCCGGCTACGACCTGAAACAGATCTTCATCGGATCCGAAGGCACGCTGGGCATCGTCACCGCCGCAGTGCTGAAGCTGTCGCCGCTGCCGCGCGCCACCGCCACCGCCCTGGTCGCCGTGTCGGCCCCCAGCGACGCCGTCGATCTGCTGACCCGCGCCAAGGGCGTGGCCGGCGACCGCATCGTCACCTTCGAGCTGATCCAGCGCGCCTGCATCGACGTGGCCCGCCGCCATGTGCCGGACGTGCCCGATCCCCTGCGCGACCGCTATCCCTGGTACGTGCTGGTGGAGCTGGCCGACCAGGATTCCGGCAACCGGCTGGCCGAGATGCTGGAGGGCATCCTGGAGGCGGGCATGGAGGCCGGCGAGGTTCTGGACGGCGTGGTCGCCGCATCGAAGGCCCAGGCCGATTCGCTGTGGCGCATCCGCGAAGGCATCCCGGAAGGCCAGAAGCGCGAGGGCGTGTCGTTCAAGCACGATGTTTCCGTACCGATCTCCCGCGTCGCGCGCTTCCTCGACCGCACCGACGCGGCGTTGGAGCGGGCCTGTCCGGGCATCCGCCCCTTCTCCTTCGGCCATCTCGGCGACGGCAACATCCATTACAACCCGATCCAGGCGGAGGACGGCGACCCGGCCGAATGGCGGGCGAAGCTGGCGACGGTCAACGCCATCGTCCACGACATCGTCGTCGATCTCGGCGGGTCGATCTCGGCCGAGCATGGCATCGGCCGCCTGCGCATCGACGAGATGCCGCGCTACAAATCGCCGGTCGAACTGGAAATGATGGCGACGCTGAAGCGTGCCTTCGATCCGCACAACCTCATGAATCCGGGCAAGATCCTGCATTCCTCCGAGGTGGCCCCCGAGGTGACCTCCAAGGTGGCGCCATGACCTTCGACACTCTGAAGGACTGGATCGGCCGGGTGGAGATGCGGACGGACACCGCCATCGCCGCACCGCTGGCCGGGCTGGCGGCGACGCTGGACCACGACACCCCGCCCTGGTCGGCGGGGGAGCTGCCGCCGCTCGGCCATTGGCTGCATTTCCTCCCCAACGCGCCGCAGCGGGACATCGGCGAGGACGGCCACCCGCACAAGGGCGGTTTCCTGCCGCCGGTGCCGCTGCCGCGCCGGATGTGGGCCGGCAGCGACATGCGCTTCCTGGCGCCGATCCCCATCGGTGCGGAGATGCGCCGCACCTCCACCATCGAAGCGGTGGAGCGCAAGGCCGGCCGGTCGGGCGAAATGGTGTTCGTCAGCGTGGTGCACGAAATCGCGACTGATGCCGGTGTCGCCATCCGCGAAAAGCAGGACATCGTCTACCGCGAGGTCGCCAGGCCGGGCGAGGCGCCGCCCCCCGCATCCGCCGATCCCCTGCCCACGGCCGACTGGAGCCGCAGCGTCACCCCCGATCCGGTGCTGCTGTTCCGCTATTCCGCCCTGACCTTCAACGGCCACCGCATCCATTACGACCGTCCCTACTGCCGCGAGGCGGAAGGCTATCCGGGGCTGGTGGTACATGGACCGCTGACGGCGACGCTGCTGATGGATCTGGTGTTGCGCAACCTTGGCGGCGAGTCCGATGGCCGGCGGGTCGCCGGTTTCCGCTTCCGCGCCCGCCGGCCGCTGTTCGACACCGCACCCTTCACGCTGAACGCGGCGGACAGGGGGGATGGCGAGATCGCCGGATGGGCGGTCGGTCCGGACGGTCAGGTCGCCATGACGGCCGAATTCGCGGTCACGCCGGGAGCAGACAGGCCATGAGCGGACACCCCGTGAATGACCCGGTTCGGGACGGAGGATTGTCCAGCGAACAGCCCCGGCGCAGCTGGCTGTTCACCCCGGCGACGCGCCCGGACCGCTTCGACCGTGCCGCCAGGTCCGGTGCCGATGTCCTGATCGTCGATCTGGAGGACGCCGTGCCGCCTGCCGACAAGGCGATGGCGCGCGATGCGGCATTGACAGCCCTGGCGGCGGCACCCGCCGCGCCGATCCTGCGGGCGCTGCGCATCAACGCGCCGGTGACGCCGGAGGGGTTGGAGGATCTGCTGGCCCTGATGCGCCGCCCGCAAGGCGGTGGCCCGGATTTCGTCATCGTGCCGAAGGTCGACAGTCCCGAGACGATCCGCTGGATCGACACGCTTCTGAGCGGAGCGGGCAGGCCCCTGCCGCTGGTGGCGCTGATCGAGTCCGCCCCCGGTATCGCGGCGGTGGAGGAGATCGCCCGCGCATCGCCCCGGCTGGCCGCCCTGTTCTTCGGTGCCGCCGACCTGTCCGCCGATCTGGGCTGCGCCACCGCGTGGGAGCCGCTTCTGTCGGCTCGGTCCCGGCTGATCAACGCCGCAGCGCTTGCGGGCATCGAAGCGGTGGATTCCCCCTTCTTCGATCTGACGGACAGCGCCGGGTTGCAACGGGAAGCGGCATCTGCCCTGGCGCTGGGCTTCGGCGCCAAGGCGGCGATCCATCCCGGCCAGATATCCACCATCACCGCGACATTCACCCCGACCGAAGCCGAGATCGCCCAAGCCCGCCGCATCCTGGCTGAAAGTGCAAAGGGCGTCGCGGTGGTCGATGGCCGCATGATCGACGAAGCGATGGCGCGCAAGGCCCGCCGCATCCTGTCCCGCGCCACATGTGCAACCCGGCCGCAAGAGGATCGCCTTCCATAAAAATCCTTTCGACAGAAAACGCCTGGCGACGGCGGTGTTCCACGTGCAAAAGAGGGTGAAGTCGGCAAACCAGAAGCTCAGGGTCCGTTGGCGCATTCCGTCGCTTCGCTACCGGCCGACAAGTGGTGCGCACCAGCCCAAATCACCATCGCGGCTGCACTGAATGCCGCTCCCAGCATGGAAACGCCGTGCCAGCCGGCATGGGCGTAGACCATGGTCGCGGTACTCGCTCCGATGGCACTGCCGATCGAGTAGAAAACCATGTATCCGCCGACGAGACGGCTGCGTGCCGTCGGGTGGCGAGCGACGATGATGCTCTGGTTGGTGACATGGACCGCCTGCACGGCAAGATCGAGCAGGACGACGCCGATCAGCAGAAGCGGAATCGACGACGGCAGAAACGCGATCAGCCCCCACGACAGCAGCAGGAGCGTGAGAGACAGTGCCGTCGTCCATTGGCCGAGACCGCGGTCCGCGAGGCGTCCCGCACCTGTCGCGGCTGCCACTCCTGCCAGACCGACCAGACCGAACAGCCCGATCTGCGTGTGCGAATAGGTGAAAGGAGCCATGCTGAGCGGCAGAACCAAACTTGTCCAGAATGTGCTGAAGGTCGCGAAAATCAGCAGAGCGAGAAGACCGCGCACCAGCAGAACCCGGTCACGAAGAAACAGGGAGGGGATGGAGCGCAGTGCCTCTGCGTAGCTGTCGGTGCTGCCCGGCAGTGGATTTCGCGGCAGAACGCGCGTCAGCAGCCCGACCATGGCAGCCATCAGGACGGCCGATGTCAGATAGACCGCCCGCCAGCCACCGACATCGGCGAGCAGTCCGGCGACAAAGCGGGCGGCGAGGATGCCGATGACGACGCCGCTTGTCACTGTGCCGACTGCCTTGCCCCGTTCGGCAGGCGCTGCCAGCGTCGCGGCAAAGGCAACCAGAACCTGTACCACAACGGCGAGCAGACCCATCGCGGCAAGGCCGGTGAATAGAACCCAGTCGGTTTTCGCTGTCGCAACGGCGACCAGCGCGACGACCGACAAAAACCCTTGCCCAATGACAAGCCGACGGCTGTCAACTATATCCCCAAGCGGAACGATGAAGATCAGCCCCAGCGCATAGCCGACCTGGGTCAGCGTCACGACAAGTCCAACCGCAGCGGGCGAAATTCCAAAATCCCTCGCGATCGCGTCGAGCAATGGCTGGGCGAGATAGACATTCGCCACGCTGATGCCGGCGGCAATGGCAAAGATCAGCGTCGTACCTCTTGATAGCCCACCATCCGGCCGGTGTCGTCTCAATGATTCCCTTGCGCTCTGCATGGCGATCCCGTTCGTGCAGCCAATCTGGTTTCATATCGAGACCACTTGCACGAAGAGAAATCCAGTTCTAATTTAGGACCAGTTTCGTGTGGTGGAGGCTGGTGGCATGGTCAAGCGGGTCAGTCTTTGGGATGCGGGTTGCCCGGTGGCGCGGGCGCTCGATGTCATCGGCGATTGGTGGTCACTGTTGATCATTCGCGACGCCTTCGACGGAGTGCGACGGTTCAACGAGTTCCAGAGCGGCCTTGGTATTGCCAAGGGAATGTTGGCAACCCGGCTGCGCGATCTGACCGAACGCGGCATCCTGGAGACCGCGCCGGCTTCGGACGGCAGCGCCTACAAGGAATATGTCCTGACCGAAAAAGGGCGTGGCCTTTTCCTCGTCATCGTCGCGCTGCGCCAGTGGGGCGAAGACCATCTCTATGGCCCCGATGAACCGCGATCCTCGATGATCGCCGTCGAAACGGGCCTCCCGGTTGCCCGTCTGGAACTGCACGGCGGAGACGGGCGGATTCTGACATGGCGCGACACAAGGGTGATGAAGGCCACTCAAAACTGATCGAATATCGAGATGGAAAAGCGGCGTTCTGGGAGGATGTGCGAAGGAGGCAGCATGCCATCCGGCTGCTAGATCTCCTCCTCCAACCCTCCCTCCCCTCTCGATGTGTCATAGGCGCGCTGCGCTCTTTCCATCGCGGGGCCGTTGGCGAGCGACCAGTTGTAAAGGGCGGCGAAGGGTTCGCGCAGCGAGCAGCCAAGATCGGTAATCGTGTACTCGACGCCAATCGGCTGCGTTGGCAGGACTTTGCGACTGACGAGGCCGTTGCGCTCCAGACGCTTCAATGCCTCGGACAAAGCCTTGTGGGTGATGCCGTCGAGCCGGCGCTTGAGGTCGTTGAACCGCGCCGGCTGCGTGCAGAGGACGCTCAGGATCAGCACCGTCCATTTGTTGGCGATATGTTCGAGGATGGGCCGCGTCGCGGTGACATCGAGTGGCAGTTCGAGCACGTCTCTGGCCATGGGTATACGCCTCAATATCTGAGCACGATCTGGTATCTAAGCACCATCAGGTGCCTTCTTGTAATTAGATATAGGAATGATAGCTGTTCGTCATCACCAGCGATGTGAGGACGCATGAACGGGCTTTCAGGAAAAATCGCCGTCGTGGTCGGTGGCCATGGCGGCATCGGTGGCGCCATCGCAGAGCGGTTCGCGGCGGAAGGCGCCACGGTTTACGCCACCAGTCGCCGCGCCGAAGAGGGGGAGGTCGAGCTTGGGGCCGGCAGGCTGCGCACGCGCCGCGTCGATGCTTGCGATCTGACGGCGCTCGCCGCCTTCTTCGAGGCGGTGGGCGCCGAGGCCGGGCGGGTGGACGTGCTCGCCGTCAACGCCGGCATCTCCGAGTTCGCAACCCTCGACGGCATCGGCGAGGATCATTTCGACCGCACCTTCGGCCTCAACGTGCGTGCGCTGCTGTTTGCCGCCAAGGCTGCGACGGCGATCATGCCGGATGGCGGCTCTATCGTACTGGTGGGCTCGATCGCCGGCGCGATCGGCACCAAAGGCTATGGCGTCTACGGGGCGACCAAGGCCGCCGTGCGCTCGTTCGCGCGGACCTGGGCCAACGAGCTGGCGCCCCGCAACATCCGCGTCAACGTCGTGGCACCGGGACCGACCGACACCGCCATGATGGCGGCGGCGTCCGACGAGGTGCGCGAGACGCTGACGACGCTGATCCCGCTCGGCCGTATGGGTCGTGCCGACGAGGTGGCCGCGGCCGCGCTGTTCCTCGCCAGCGACCAAAGCAGCTTCATCACCGGGGCCGAACTGCCGGTCGACGGCGGTATGGCGCAGGTCTGACCTGTGCGCCGCCGGCCGACCGACAGGGCGCGAGCCATTTGATCAATCCCCGGCAAGCCGGGGCCTGATCGTTCCGCGTCTCGGGGCCGTTTGGTTCGGCGTGGTGAACGGCACTTCCAAGTCCTACACCAGTTCGGCGAGTACGGCTGCGACGACCTCTGCGGCAAAGCGCGAGCGTTCGCCGATTGTAACACCGCCGTAACGGTCGGTCCGACGGTTGGTGGCGGCCCAGAAGAACTGGTCGAACAGGTAGCCGTGCGCCCCGTGCAGTTCGATGGTGTCGAAGCCGAGACGCTTTGCGTCGCCGGCGGCGCGGGCAAATGGATGAGAGAGTGAGCGCCGGCTTGATCGTGCAGGACGAGATTCGTGCCCGCGCCAGCATCGTCTCCACACGGGCCGGGCTGAGGTCGAAACTCCGAGGAGCGGCAGTCGCGCCCCGGTTCCATGCGCCAGAGACGGGATGCGGCTACGCTGGCGGTGGCACCGTCCGCGGCCGGCCGGCGGGTCGACGAGACCTGCGTGAAGGCCTGTGGCAGGTGGGATCGCCCGACACCGTCTTGCCCTTGGGACAGTCACGAGTCCGGCGCGGGGCCGCGCGCCTTGCTCGGCATCCGGCCGAACTGGGCCTTGAAATCGCGCGAGAAATGCGCGGTGTCGGCGAACCCGCAGTCGAACGCGATGTCGGTGATCGTGCGGCGCGTGTTCTCCAGCAGCCAGCGCCCGTAATCCAGCCGCAGCCGGCGCTGGAAGGCCGCCGGCGACACGCCGAGCGCCGCCTGGAAGGCGCGCTCCAACTGCCGGGCGCTCACCCCGACATAGCGGGCGATGGCCTCGACCGACGGCGGGGAATCGAGCCTCTGCTCGATGAAATGCGACGCCTGCCGGACGCGGATGTCGGCGATGCCGTCCAGGTTGGCATAGAAATGGGCCTGCGGCAGCGCGGCGGACCGGATGTCCTGCAGCATCATGTGGCGGACCGCCTGCCGCGCCTTCTGGCCCCCGCAATGCCGTCCAACGAGATAGAGGCCGAGATCGATGGCGGCGGTCGATCCCGCGCAGGTGATCAGGTCGCCTTCGTCGATGAACAGCTGGTCGACCGCGGCGCTGACGGTCGGGAAGCGCTCGCGGAAGGCGTCCAGGACGTTCCAATGGACGCACACCCGACGGCTGCCGACAAGGCCCGCATGGGCGATGGCGAAGGTCCCGGTGCAGACGCCGAGCAGCCGGACGCGGCCGGACACGGCCCGCCGCAGATAGTCGGTCAGCCGCGCCGGCTGGACGTCGTTCAGGTAATCGTTGCCGCCGCAGACGGCGACATAGTCGAAGGACGTCGGATCGCGCAGATCCTCGTTCGGCGTGACCAGCACGCCGCAGCTCGACCGCCGGGCCTGCCCGCCGACGCTCATCACCGTCCAGCTGGCGTCGATCTGCCGGCTGCGCCCGCCGAGGTCGGCGGCCAGTCGGACCGCGTCGATCAGCCCCGAAAAGGCGGTCAGGGTGAATTGATCCAGAAGGACGAAGCCGATCCGCAGGCGGGGGACCGTGCCGGGGACCATGGTTGGGTCCGCGCCGGAAGGGGATCGGGTGCCGGGGTGTTCGCTGCTCATGTCGGAATTATTCAAGCATCCGTCCGCAATCTTCTATCGGAAAAAGCTGCCCCCTCGCTAGCATCGACCCTGTTGCAAGGGTTTCACGCCCGCAAGGGCCGACATCGAGGGAGAGCGTCATGACTTCTCTGCGTGCTGCCACCTGTTGCGCCGCTCTGATGGCCGGTGCCGCCTTCGCCCCAATTGCCGCTGCCCAGTCCGCCGCCGCACAGTCCTCCCTGACCGTCGCCTGGTACGGCGGCAATTGGGGCGAGGCCTTCCGGACCTGCGTCGCGGAGCCCTTCACCAAGGCGACCGGGATCAAGGTCGTGCCTGAGATCGGCACCTCGACGGTGACGCTGGCCAAGCTCCAGCAGCAGAAGGGCGCGCCGACCATCGACGTCGCCTGGATGGATGGCGGCATCAGCGAACTGGCGCAGGCCGCCGGCGTCACCGGCGCCATCGACCCGCAGGCCGTGCCCAACCTCGCGAAGGTCTCGCCCGAAGCGGTCTACAAGGCCGACGGCGCCGTCTTCGCGGTGGGAACCGGCTACTACTCGCTGGGCCTGACCTACAACACCCAGAAGGTCAAGACGCCCCCGACCTCGTGGAACGATCTCTGGAACCCGGAATTCGCGGGCGCCGTCACCATCCCGTCCCCGGCCAACTCGTCGGGCGTTCCCTTCATCCTGTTCCTCAACAAGATCTGGGGCAACCCGGCCAACGACCTGTCCAAGACCTTCGCGAAGCTGAAGACCCTCGACACCGCGCTCTATTTCGACAGCTCGGGCGCGGCCTCCAACGCCTACCAGAGCGGCGAGGCGATCGTCGGCGCCCATTTCAGCGTCGGCGCCTGGGATCTGGCGGACAAGGGCCTGCCGATCGGTTTCGTCGTTCCCAAGGAAGGCGTGTGGGCAACCGACGCGCGCCTGCATCTGGTGAAGGGCACGCCCCGCGCGGCCGAAGCCGCACGCTTCATCGACACCGCCTTGACCCCGCAGGCCGCCACCTGCCTCGCCGAGAAGCTCTATCTCGGCCCGTCCGTGCAAGGCGTCTCCGTGGCGCCGGACATCGAGCGCAAGCTGCCCTGGGGCGTCGGCGGATCGGTCAAGAACCTGCAGCTCTTCAACTGGGCCGACATCAACCGCGACCGGGGCGCGATCACCGACGCCTGGAACCGCGAACTCGCGCGCCAGTAAGGGGGACGAGGCATGCCCCCGGCCCTGCTGTCCATCCGCGATCTCGGCAAGCGCTTCGGTGGATTCCACGCGCTCAAGGGCGTCTCGCTGGAGGTCGAGCATGGCGAGTTCATCGCCCTGCTCGGCCCCAGCGGCTGCGGCAAGACCACGCTGCTGCGCTGCATCGCAGGTTTTCTCACCCCCGATTCCGGCGACATCCGGATCGGCGGCGACAGCGTGACGCGGCTGCCGCCCCACCGGCGGCCCCTGAACACGGTCTTCCAGAACTACGCGCTGTTCCCCCACATGAGCGTTCTCGACAACATCGCCTACGGCCCCCGCCGGCACGGCGTTCCGCGGGGCGAGGCGGCGGAGCGGGCGGCGCAGGCGCTGCAACTGGTCGGGCTGGAGGCGCTGGGCGCGCGGTACCCGCGCGAGCTGTCCGGGGGGCAGCAGCAGCGCGTCGCCCTGGCGCGCGCGGTGGTCAACCGGCCCAAGCTGCTGCTTCTGGACGAACCGCTGAGCGCGCTCGACATGAAGCTGCGCAAGCGGATGCAGATCGAGCTGAAGCATCTCCAGGAGAAGCTGGGCATCGCCTTCGTGTTCGTCACCCACGACCAGGAGGAGGCGATGAGCATGGCCGACCGGATCGTCGTGATGAATCGCGGCCTGATCGAGCAGGTCGGGTCGGGGACGGCGGTCTACGCGACGCCGGCCACGCGCTTCGTCGCCGAATTCATCGGGGAAGCGAATTTGCTGCCCGGCGCGGCGGACGGAGACGGCGGGCTGCGGCTGGCCTTCGGGACGGCGGCTGTTCCCCATCCCGGCCCCGGCCCCTGGCCCGACATCAGCGCCGGGCAGAGCCGCACCGGTGTGCTGCGGCCCGAGCATCTGGAGCTTCTCGACCGCGCCGACGAGCCCGGTTTCCTCACCGAGCGAGGCATCGTCGAGGACGTGATCAACACCGGCGGCCAGACCCTCGTGATGGTCCGGGTCGGCGACGCCCTGCTGGCAAGCCGCCGCCTGGGCATGCCGGGCGCCGGCCTGGGCCGGGGAACCCAGGTCGTCGTCGGCTTCCGTCCGGAGCATCTGCACGTCGTAGCCGGCGAGCCGGCGCCATGACCGCCGCGCTGACCGGCGACCCCGCGGTGGCTCCCGCCGCACCGCCGCCCACCGCCCTGCGCCGCGCCCTGCCGCTGCTGGCCGCCCCCGTCGCCTTCTTCGTGGCCTTCTTCGCCGTGCCGATGGTCGTCGTGCTGTCCTCCAGCCTGATGGCCGGCGGCGCGCCGTCCCTGGCGAACTACGCCCGCGTGCTGCTCGACCAGTATCATTGGGACGTCCTGGCGGTGACCTTCCGGATCGCCGCGCTGACCACGTTGGCCGTCACGCTGCTGGGATATCCGCTGGCCTATTATCTGGTGCGGGTGGTGTCGTCGAACGCCCTGCGGCGAGGCTGCGTCATCCTGCTGCTGCTGCCGCTGTTCACCAGCAACATCGTGCGGTCCTTCGGGTGGATGATCCTGCTCGGCCGCAACGGTCTGGTCAACGACACGCTGGTCGGGATCGGGCTGCTGGACCGGCCGGTCCGCTTCCTCGGCACCGAGACGGGCATCGTGATCGGCCTCGTCTACATCCTCCTGCCCTTCATCGTCCTGGCGGTCGGCAACGCGCTGGCCACGGTGGATCCGACGCTGGAGGAGGCCTCGGCCGATCTCGGCTCCAGCCCCTTCACCACCTTCTGGACCGTGACCTTCCCGCTGTGCCTTCCCGGCCTGATCGCCGGCGTGATCATGGTCTTCACCCTGGCGGCGAGCGCCTACGTGACGCCGGCCCTGCTGAGCGGCGGCAAGATCACCGTCTTCCCGATGCTGATCTTCCAGCAATACAGCACGGTGTTCGACGTCCATTACGGCGGCGCGCTCAGCATCACCCTCCTGGTCGTCACGCTGGTACTGGTGGCGCTGGCCGGACGGATCGGCAACGGCGGAGGCAACCGGTCATGATCGCGCGCATTCTCCTGCGGATCGTCGCCTGGGCGGTGATGGCCTATCTGGTGCTGCCGCTCGTGGTCATCGTCGGCGCGTCGCTGACCGCCACCAGCTATCTGGCCTTCCCACCGCAGGGCCTCACGCTGGACTGGTATGGGCGGATGCTGGCCGACACCTCCTATGTAGCGGCCTTCGGGACCAGCACGGCGCTGGCGCTGGCGGCCACGGCGGGGGCGGTGCTGCTCGCCCTGCCGGCGGCCCTGGCCATCGCGCGCCACGATTTTCCCGGCAAGCGGACACTGCTTTCGTTGCTGATGTCGCCGCTGGTTCTGCCGCACGTCGTGCTGGGCGCGGCCCTGCTGCAATACTGCGCCGCCCTGGGACTGATGCGCAGCTTTGCGGCCCTGCTGGTCGGCCATGTGGTGATCGTGACGCCCTTCGTGCTGCGCTCCGTCCTGCCGCAGCTGACGCCCGAGCAGCGCGCCCTGGAGGAGGCCTCGGCCGATCTCGGCGCCCGGCCCTTCGAGACCTTCCTGCTGGTGGTGCTGCCGCAGATCCGCGGCGGACTGACCAGCGGGGCGATCTTCGCCTTCATCTCGTCCTGGATCAACGTCGAGCTCAGCATCTTCAACACCACCGCCGAGCTGACGACGATCCCGGTCAAGCTGTTCAACTACGTCCAGTACACCATCGACCCGGTCATCGCCGCGGTCTCGTCGATCACCATCGCGGTGGCGGCGGTCACCATCGTTCTTCTCGACCTGACCGTGGGGCTCCACGTGCTGTCGAAGCGGCGCTGACCCCGTCCCGATCCTCCATCCCCTTTCTCCCCGCCAACACCCCGAGAGGCCCCAAGTCATGCGCAAGCAAGACGTGTTCGACGTTGTCTACACCCATACCGAGGGCGAGCCGCTCTGCATCGTCCACAGCGGCATTCCCTATCCTCCCGGCTCCAGCATCCTGGAGAAGCGCCAGTTCCTGGAAACCCATTACGACTGGCTGCGCTGCGCCCTGATGCGCGAACCGCGCGGGCACAAGGACATGTTCGGCGTCTTCCTGACGCCCCCGTCCGGTCCGGACGCCGACGCCGGGCTGATCTACATCGACGGCACCCAGTATTCGCACATGTGCGGGCACGGCACGATTGCCGTGGCCATGGCCATGGTGGCGTTGGGGCTGGTCCGGCGCGGCGAGGGCGACCGCACCACCATCCGCTTCGAGACCACCGCCGGCCTCGTGGTGGCCGAGGTGGCGACGGACGGCGACGCCGTGCTGTGGACCCGGTTCGAGAACGTGCCGGCCTATGTCGCGGCCCAGGACGTGGCCTTCGAACTGCCCGAGATCGGCCCCCTGAAGGCCGACATCGTCTGGGGCGGCAATTATTTCGGCATCATCGACCTGACCGGCACCGCGCTCCGCATCGGTCCGGAGAACGGCACGGCGCTGTCGCGCTACGGCGTGCTGGCGCGCGAGCAGCTGCGCCAGAAGGTCGCCATCCAGCACCCGGCCTCGGCCCACATCAACAACTTCAACTTCGTGACCTTCTGGCATGAGCCGACCATCGAAGGCGCCTTCTACAAGAACGTCCATGTGTTCAGCGCCGGGCAGCTGGACCGCTCGCCGGGCGGCACCGGCACCAGCGCCATGATGGCCATGTTCGAGGCGCGCGGTAAAATGACGATCGGCCAGACGATCCGTTCGGAGGGCCTGCTGGGCAGCGGCACCTTCGAAGGCTGCCTGCTCGGCGAGACCCGCCTGAACGGCGTGCGCGCGGTTCGGCCGACCGTCAAGGGCACCGCCAGCATCCTGGGAACGGCCCGCTGGGTCATCGACCGCAACGACCCGGTCGGATCGGGCTTCCTCGTCGCCTGATGGAACCGGCGGCGGCCCCGGCTCCAATCAGCCGGGGCCGCCGATTGCAATGGTTGCTGGAAAGCAGCGATCGGCTCATTCCTTTTTCCGCATTCCCTTCGCCACGCGGCCAAGACTGTACCGCGCCGGATTTCCAAATCTATTCAGTTCAAACCGATGTTCGCACGGCAACTTTACAGCCCCCGCTCGGTTTCCCATTTCACGCCCTCTTCCCTGAACCGGGAATGACGTCTTGCCTGGCTCAGCTTGAGTTGGGGCATAGGGGCTTGAAATCGGGCGCACCAACGAGATCGGACGCGATGCACGGCAGCCTTGGACCAAACAGCAGACTGGACTTCCTCTCTGGTGAAGGCGAGATGGCGGCGCTCATCCGTGCCCATGACTGGGCGGCGACGCCGCTCGGCGAGCCCACCGGCTGGCCCTCAAGCCTCAAGACCCTGGTGGGGGTCAATGGCTGCATGCAATGCAGCAATGCGGTCCCTAACTGTATGCATTTTATGACCGTACGCTTCACTCGCGAATCCGCAATGCTGGCCGCAAGGTTGCTGCCACGATTTTCGCCACCCGTCATGCTGGGACGATGCGGCGGACTCCCCGGCACAAACCCCGGCACAAACAATGTGGCACGGGCGATGCCGGTCTCCCGCAAGTCCGCCGGAACCGGCGAACGCGCCGCGTCGGCTCCGGGCCAAGCAACGGAATGGCCTTATCGGGCGGCATCGTTCAACTCGATGCGCCAGGTGTCCAGCGTGGTGCCGAGCAGTTGGTCGAGAGCCACCAGACTGTCCAGATAGGCGATCAGCGTGCCCAGCTCCGCGCTCTCGGCGGCGCGCAGCTGGTCCTGGAACGCCACGACCTGGAAGTTGGTGGAGCGCCCGGCCCGCAGCTTCACCGTTTCAACCGCCAGCGTCCGCTCCGCCAGGTCCCGTGAGCGCCGGCTCAGCGTGTAACGGCGCCAGGAGGCCTCCAGGTCGCGCACGCCATCCCGCACCTGCGTCTCCACCTGGATCCGCAACTGGTCGAGTTGCACCTCGGCTTGGCGCAGGCCGACGGTGGCCTGCACCTCCTGCTGCTCGATGGCCGGGTTGTTGATGGGGATGCTCAGCTGGATGCCGCCCCGCAGATCGGTCTTGGTGCTCGGCAGGCGTTCGCTGGCGCGCAGCCCCGTTCGGCCGCTGCCGGACAGGCTGACCCCGGCAACCACCGTCAGGTCCCACAGCCGCTGGTTCCGGGCGACGTCCAGCCCGATCTTGGCGGCCTCGTTGGAGATGATCTGCGACAGATAGTCGGGACGGTTCTCGAAGGCGAGCGCCCGCGCGGTCTCCAGCTCCACCCGGACAGGCTCGGCCGTCAGCCGGTCCGACGGAACGATCCGCGTATTCAGGTCGAGCGCCAGCAGGCCAAGCAGGCGGAGCCGCGCCGCGTCGAAGCCGCTCTCGGCCTGCAACACCGCCAGTTCCTGGTTCACCGCGGTCGATTGCGCCTGGACCAGCTCCGCCTCCGCCATGCGGCCGGCACGGATCAGCGCCTGGTTGGTGGTCTCCAGCTCGCGGGCGCGGTCAAGCGCATTGCGGGCGAGCGCGATCTGCTGGCGGGCCTGGAGGAACTGGTGGTAGGCGCCGACGATCTCGGTCACCGTGTTGGCGACGGTGCTCTTCAGGCGGAGCCGGTTGTAGCGTTCCTCAAGCCGTGCCTGACGGAGCGGCGCCGTCGCCACTTCGGGGCCGGCGCCTCTCAGCAAAGGCTGGATCACGCTCAGGGTCAGGTCCGAACTGCCGGCCAGCATGCCGTTGCCCACCTGCCCGTTTCCAGTCTGGCGCCGTGCCCGCTGGCCGACATCCCAGCCGAAGCTGATGGTGGTGCCAAGCGGGGTCAGCAGCTGCACCGTGGGTGCCGCACGGAGTTCGCCGTTCCGGCTGGAACCGGTGCGGTCGATGAGCGCCGAAGTGGTGAGGACGCCTTTCGGCGAGAACAGCGATTCCGCGACGCGCAGGTTGAAGCTGTCGAGGACCCGTTGCAGATAGGCGCCGCGTACCGCCGAATTCTGGCGCAGGCCCAGATAGACCGCTTCCGGCAGGGTCAGGGGCAGCTCCGGTCCCGGAACAACCGCCGGCACCGGCGTGCCCGGCTGGACGTAGGACCGCACGGGCACGGTCTGCGCCCGGACGGTACCGGCCCAAAGCGAGGCGGTGACCAGAAAGGCACCGGCCAGCGCGATCAAGACCGTGAGACGGCCCTCACACGTTGTGAATTCCGCTCCCAAACTGCCCCGCCCTTCACCATCCGCCTTGAAACAGGGTTGGAAGACTAACGGAAGATGATTGTTTTCTCCACCCATGCTTGCAAGCGATGTGCGTACAGGCTAGAAGCTGCACAGCCTCCGGGCGGTGCATCGAAGCGGGACGGCCTGCCCATGCTCGACCTTACGGGCGTTCACAAGACCTATGGCACCGGAGCGGCGCGGGTCCCGGTGCTGCGCGACGTGTCGCTCGCCATCCGGGCGGGTGAGGTCTGCGCGATCACCGGAGCGTCTGGATCGGGCAAGTCGACGCTGCTCAACCTGCTGGGGCTGCTGGATCGACCGGACGCCGGCCGCATCCTGTTCGACGGCGAGGATTTGGGTGTGACATCGGTGGACCGGCGCGCCCGGCTGCGCAACCGCTGCATCGGCTTCGTCTTCCAGTCCTTCCATCTGCTGCCCCGGCTGTCGGCCCTGGACAATGTGGCCCTGCCCTTCCTGTACCGGGGCCTTTCGCCGCGCTCCTGCCGCGACCGGGCGATGGCGGCCCTGGAGCGGGTGGGGCTGGCCGACCGCGCGCATCATCGGCCCGATGCCATGTCCGGCGGCCAGCGGCAGCGCGTCGCCGTCGCCCGCGCCATTGTCGGCAAGCCCCGGCTGCTCCTGGCCGACGAGCCGACCGGCAACCTGGACAGCGAGTCGGCCCGGCGGATCATCGACCTGTTCGCCACACTGAATGCCGACACCGGCGTGACGATCGTCGTGGTGACGCACGACCCGGCCATTGCCGCGCGCTGCCCGCGCCGCATCCTCATGCGGGACGGTCGGGTGGCCGCCCCGGAGGACGCGGCATCCCGGACGGCAGACGCATGACCGGATCGCCCATGACCGGTTCGTTTCCTGCCGGAACGGATGCGGCGGAACTGGAGGAGGCCGGCGGTCCCGGCCTGTGGCGTGCGCTGGTGGCCGACGCGCTCGGCAACCTCCGGGCGGTGCGGCAGCGATCCTTGCTGGCGCTGCTGGGCATCGGGATCGGCACGGCGGCGGTCATCGCCATGCTTGGCGTCGGTGACGCCGCCAAGCGGCAGGCGCTGGGCCAGTTCCGGGCGATGGGCACCGACCTGCTGGCGATCCAGGCGGACACCGCCCAAGCTGGCCGGCCGGCGCCGCTGATGCCAAGCGACGCCTCGGCACTGCTCGGGCGGTCCGGACTGGTGGCGGTCGCTCCCATCGCCGTCACCGGAATGGAACTGGCGCACGGACGCGCCCGCGCAGTGGCAAGCGTGGCCGGGGTGACCGGCGACCTTGCGGCGGTGGCACGTCTGGGCATGGCCGAAGGGCGGTTCCTGTCCGCGTTCGACGGATCGCAAAGCTTCGTGGTGCTGGGCGGCGGGCTGGCCCGGAAGCTTGGCGGCAATGGCGGCCGGAATGATGGCCCGGATGGAGCCGGTCCGGCGGTCGGCGACGATTTGCGCCTGGGCGGATACCGCTACACGGTCATCGGCATCCTGGAGGAAACGCTCCCCAACCCGCTGCTTCCGGTCGACCTGAACGGCGCAGCGCTCGTTCCCCTCCCCGGCCTGCGGCGCATCGCCGCGGACACCGGACTGACGGCGCTGGTGGCCCGCATGGCACCGGACACCGACGACACGGCGGCACGGCACGCCGTGGCCGCGTATTTCGCCGATGCCCCCCATCCCCGCCCCGTGGTGGTCCAGAGCGCCCGCCAGATGATCGCCGCCATGGCCGAGCAGATGCAGGTCTATACGCTGCTGCTCGCGGCGGTCGGCGGGATTTCGCTGATCGTCGGCGGCGTCGGGGTGATGAACGTCATGCTGATGAGCGTGGTGGAGCGGCGGCGGGAGATCGGCATCCGTCTCGCGCTCGGCGCACGGCCACGCGACATACTGGGCATGTTCCTGGTCGAAGCGTCCGTGCTGTCGCTGGGCGGCGGGATTCTTGGCACCGCGCTCGGCATCACGGCGGCGGCGGTCTATGCGCGGTCCGCCGGCTGGCCCTTCGCACTGCCGGCAACGGCTTTGCCGCTGGGACTGGGCATGTCGGTGCTGGTGGGCCTGCTCTTCGGCATCCTGCCGGCCCTGCGCGCCTCCCGCCTCGATCCAATCCAGGCCCTGCGGGGAGAGTGAGCCATGAAGGAACCTGCGGGCATGACGGGATCGCCCAGGATCGGCATGACGAAGGTCGTGGGGGTGGCGGCAGTGGCTGCGGTGGCCGCGCTCGGTGGCTGGGCCGCCTCGCCCGGCACCGGCCTGCTTCCCGGGGGGGACACGTCCGGCCCGGCGATGGTGGCACAGGCCGTGCCGGAACATGCGCCGGGCGCCACCATCATCGCACAAACCACGCCCGTGACGGCACGCCTCTCCCTGGTCGGCACCATCGAGCCCGCCCGCACGGTGAACGTCATCGCGCCGTTCGGCGGCATGGTTCGGGACAAGCGATTCGCCTATGGCGAGCGCGTGGAGCGCGGCCAGACACTGTTCGTCATGGATTTCTTCGACTTGGATCTGCGGTTGCGCGACGCCGAAGCCGCCATGCTGAAGGCGGCACAGCGGGTCGGGGAACTGGCCGACTGGTCCCGCGGCGCCGAGGTGTCCCGCGCCCGCCGTCAGGTCGCCGGCGCGGAACGCGACGCCGCCCAGGCGCAACGGCGCGTGCGGGACGCCAAGCCACTGATCGACCAGGGCATCATCGCTCGCCAGGAATACGAGGATCTGCGCCATCAGGCGGAGGGTCAGGCCGCCGCCCTGGCGACGGCGCGCGAGGATCTGGACGCCCTGCTCCGCCGCGGCGGAGCGGAGGCCCGCCGCCTGGCGGACTTGGACCTCGCCTCCGCGACGGCCCGGCTCGCGGATTTGCAGGAGCAGCGCAGCCGCGCCACGGTGGCGGCGCCGGTATCCGGGCTGGTGTTGAAGCCGCCAGCAACCGCCCAGACGGGCGCCACCGCCGTGGAGACCGGCAGCAGCGTGACCGGAAACCAGATTCTGCTTCTGATCGCCGAACTGGAAAGTGTGGCGGTAACGGCGCGCGTGGACGAGATGGACGTCAACCGCCTGCGCGTCGGCCAGCCGGTGACGGTGACCGGCGACGCTTTTCCAGGCGGCCCGCTGCATGGGCGCCTCGCCTGGGTCGCGCATCAGGCGACGCCGGCGGAGAACGGGGCGCCGGGCGCGTCTTTCGCCCTGCGGGTGGAGTTGCCGTCGCTGACGGAGGAGCAGCGCGCGCCCGTGCGCATCGGCATGTCGGCCGCCCTGTCGATCACCCTGCACGACAACCCGGCCGGCATCGTCCTGCCGCCCGAAGCGGTGCGGCGCACCGCCGCAGGACCCGCGGTGCTTCGGCGCGATCCGGCGAGCGGTGCCGAGGAGGAGGTTCCCGTCACCCTCGGCGAGGCGACGCCGGCCGGTGTGGAAATCCGCAACGGCGTGCGGGTGGGCGACAGGGTCGTGGTCGGGCCGCCCTGAGCGGCTTTCCTCCAGCCTGCCCGGTTCCGTCACAGCTTTTCAGTCACACCTCTTCCGTCACACCTTGCTGTCGAGCAGGGACCCCTGTTTGGTCGAGGCGCGGTGGGCCTGGTCGATCTGCGCTTCGAGGCCCTTCGCCCAGGGCTGGCTCTTCAGGCTTTCCAGACTGTCGATGCGGCCTTCGCTCCGCTCGCGGGCGGGGTCGCCTTTTGCCGCGCTCAACGCGGCCTTGATGACCTTGACCAGCGGATTGTCGCTGTCCAGGTTCTCAACCGGCTGCCCGTCCCGTTCCGCAAGCATTTCATGGCTCTGCTGCATCGACGCGCGGGACATGGCCCAATTTACCGACTGCTTTTCCTCGTCGCTGACCGAGTCGAGGAATTTTGCCCCGGCTTTCATCGCGTTCGCAAGATTTCCCTGGAAGGCGGCGATGCTGGCGGGATTGGCCGAATCGATGCCCTGCGCCTGCTCCACCTGCTTTCCCATCAGGAAGTCGGCCGCGCCCTGCTCGTCCTTGCTGAACTGGCCGCCCGCATTGCTGGCGACGGCATAGAGCGCGCGACGGTCCATGCCCTGGAAGGCGGCTTCCCAGTCCTTGCCGGACGTGTGCATGTCCATGGCCTTGCCGCGCTGCTGGTAAACGGCATCGAGCGCGGCACGGGCGTCCTTGGCGACGGTGGCGAAGTCCTTCTTCACCGCGCTCCCCCCGGCGGCGGTGGCGGCAGTGGCGGTGGCGGCCCCGCCGTCCGCCGTCGCGTTCGCGCGCGCGTCCGCAGAGACTTTCGCGCTTTTAACCGTGACGGCGGTGCTTGCCACGCTCTGGCCGGAGATCATCATCGCAACATCCCTCCTTGGAAAAGAGAGGCGTCCGGCCGCCACGCGATGCGGCCGGACGCCCAGGCAACGATCAGTTCACGTTCAGCGTCACGGCCCAATCACCGTTCGAGCTGACGCTGGTGATGGTGTAGGTGCAGGTGATCCCGCTGCCGCTGGCGGTCGTGTTGACCGTCGGGTAATTCCACGGGCCGGTCAGCGAGCTGCGGAGCCGCGTGGCGACGAAGCGGCAGGAACGGCCATTGTCGGCCCGCTGATAGGTGACGCTGCACCCGTTCGACGTCAGCGAGCTTGTGGCCGTGCGGGTGGCGAACGAACCGGCCAGGATTGAGGACGGCCAGGACTGATTGAGGGTGCCAACACAGCTGCTGGTCTGGTAGGTCAAGGACACGGCGGTGTTGTCCTTCAGCGTGAGCGTCGCGGCGGATTGCGCTGAAGCCGCGCCGGCCCCCAGCGAGACGAACGACGCGACCGAAAAGCCGATGGCACCCTTGAGAATGGCGTTCATTTTTGGATCCTTTTTGCCTTTGCGGCGGCCTGTCCGGCAGATCGTTCCTGCGGCAGGCGAGCGTTGAGAATGTTTTGAAGCGGCCACCGCACCGATGACCGCCAATGGACTGGAGTCAGCGGCGAAATGCTTCGTCAGCGCGCAAGATCAAAGATTCTGCGTGACACTGTTGAACCAGTAAGTGGTTCCGCCAACGTAGAGATACTCCACGCGCCCGGCGCCCGGCGCCGTCCCGCTCCAGTAATTGTCGATGTAAACGAACTCGCTGACGGCGCTGTCCCCCACCCGCTGGACGACGAGATCGTTGGAATCGTTGGTGGAGCTGTAATAGGTCGCCCGATGGAACTCCAGGCCGGAGATATTCGTGACCCCGCCGACGTTCAGAGTGTCGTACTCCCCTGAACTGTCGGAAATGTAATCCTGCCCATCGGCGTTGAAGGTGAACAGATAGGTGTCGTTGTAAGCTCCACCGTACAAGGTGTCGCTTCCGGCCCCGCCGGCCAGGACATCCTGTCCCAGCGCATCCCCGCCGTCGCCGTAGATCAGGTCGTTTCCGGCACCGCCATAGAGCGTATCGTTGTTGTTGCCGCCGACGAGTGTGTCGTTTCCGGCCTCCCCCACCAGCAGATCGTTTTCATTGTTGCCGTAAAGAATGTCGTCCCCGGTTCCGCCATAGATGGTGTCGTTTCCGCTCCACCCATACAGCGTGTCATTTCCATCGTCGCCGGAGATGAGGTCTGCGCTGGTCGTTCCAAGCAGATCGTCATTACCCGCGCCGCCATAGAGCGTCGTCTCATCCGGGAGAGCATCATGAACATCGTTCCCGGGACCGCCAAACCACGTCGTCATTGGGTGCCTTTCCGGTAGTAGAATTTCTTGCATTTGCACGCGCCGCGATGCCGTAGCGGTGGTAGCGCTTATAAAATACGTCCAATGGGTTGTATATAGAGATTTTTACTCAACTTAGTTTGATTTCAAATCTTTTCCCGTCTTTTCATGCGGAGGATTGCATGGTTACAAGGGTTTCATTGGAAAATCCTTAGAATTCTAACGATTAGAATTCTATTCTCTTGCTCCTGCTCTTTTGACCTGATGCTATTTGATTATGAACCATAGAATTTTAACATTTCGCTAATAATCCTGTGAAAGGAATCTGCTCGGAGAGAATATCAACCGGAGGACGGGGAAATGACCATGTCTATCGATCATATCGGGCGATCCCCCGCACCGTTGTCTTCGGCAGGTGGAACCCGGCGCGCTGCGGACGCGGCGCCCTCCACCACCGCATCCTCCGTTTCGGCCGGCGCCGGCACCCCGACCGGCGACAGCGTGTCCGTGGGGAAGCTCGCCAAGGCGCTCAAAGGTCCCGCGGCCGATGCCTTCCAGTATCTGGACCCGAAGGCCCGCGGGATGCTGGAAGGGTTGGTGACCTCGGGCAAGATGAGTGCCGACGAGGTCGTCGACGGCCTGAACCATCTTGCCAAGACGGCAGGGTTCGACCGCTTCATGACGCAATCCCCGGCGACGGCAGGCGAAGCGCAGGCGGGTCAGAAAATGGCGGACCTAAGCCGGCAGGTGGGCGAGCGGGGACAGGCCGGCGACCGCGCGCTTGCCGCCATGTCCGCTCTCGACCTGGCCCACGGCAAGGGCCAGGTCTCGGACGCGGACTATGCCGTGCAGGTCAGGCAGGCGGGCAAGGCGTTCGAGGCCTCCCAGGCGAAATACGCCGATAGCGGGAACGCCCTCGAAGAGATGGGGCAAAGCATGGGCTTCGTCATTTCGAGCCGGCGCGACCGGTATGCCGACCAGCAGGGTGCGGATCAGCTGCCGACCAACGACACCCAGTCGAAGGAGTTCAAGGCTTACGACAAGCTGACGTCGATGGGTTTCGACGCGTCGGTCTACCAGTCCGCCTTTACCCGCTATGCCGCCGGGGCCGAACCGGCCGCGTCCGCGAAAGCGACCTCCCAGGCCGCCCCCAACTCCGCCCCCCAGGCCACTTCGCAACCCGATGCGCCGCCGACGCCCCCAACCGCCGCAGCCACAGCCGAACCGCGCCCCGCCGCCGACCGCTCCAACGCCGCGGCGGCCCTGTCGATGCTGCAATCGGCGCTCACCGCCCGTTCGGCGTCGCAGCAGGCCAGCCCGTTCAACGGCTCGGCGTCGGCCGGCACCGGGTCGGCGACCGGTGCGGCCGAAAGCATGCTCCAGGCACTGAAGACGGGCACCAACACTGCGGCGGCTTCGCAGAAGGCCGACCCCCGCGACCCTCAGGATGGCTGAGCGTGCGACAGCCGCCATGTCCGGCCCACTGGATGGCGTCGACGTGACGGACACGGCTGGCCTTCTGTCCCGTTGCCGGGCCCCCTTGATCTGGGCAACGGGATTCAGCCTGCTGATCAACATCCTGATGCTGGCCTCGTCACTCTACATGATGCAGGTCTACGACCGTGTGCTGCCCTCCGGCAGCCTGCCGACATTGCTGTTCCTGTCGCTGATCACCGCCGGCGCCCTTGCCCTGCTGAGCGCGCTCGATTTCTTGCGGGCCCGTCTGCTGGGCACGCTCGGCGATTGGCTGGAACGCCGCCTCGCCCCACCGGTCCTGGACCGCATGGTCGAGGCGGCGTTGCTCGGGCGGCGGGACGGGACAGCGATGCTGAGGGATCTCGGCACGCTGCACAGCGTTCTCGGCAACGGCGCCGCCTTCCTGTTCGATGTTCCGTGGGTCCCGGTCTACCTCGCGCTGATCTACGCGCTCCATCCGGTGCTGGGGCATCTGGCGGTGGCCTCCGCCCTGCTGCTGTTCGCCCTGGCGCTGGTCAACGACCGGATCACCCGCACCTGCCTGCGCGACGCAACGGTTGCCAGCAACCGCGCGGTCGCCACCGCCGAGGCCGCCTTGCGCAATGCCGAGGTGGTCGATGCCATGCATCTGCTGCCCGGGCTCGCCCGCCGCTGGGGCCGCGACCACAGCCTTGCCCTCGATGCGCAGGACCGCGCCCATCGCCGCGGTGCGGTCTTGCTCAACGTCACCAAGTTCGTGCGCCAGCTTGTGCAGGTGGTCCTGCTCGGCACCGGGGCTTGGCTGGTGGGGCGCCACGAGATGGGCGCCGGCTCCATGATGGCCTCTTCCCTGGTGGTCGGGCGCGCCCTGTCCCCGGTCGAGCAGGCCATCGGCGGCTGGCGGCAGGTCAGCGCCGGGCGGGACGCCTGGCGGCGCCTGTCCGCCGCCTTCCTGCGGCCACGGCGGCGCGTGCCCGGACTGCCCTTGCCGGAGCCGGTCGGACAGCTCACCGTGCGCAACGTCGCCTTCCGCATCGGCGAAGGAGAACAGGGCGGGGAACCGGGTGGCGCGACGCCGGGGCGGGCCGTGCTACACAACATCTCGTTCGACGCGCGGCCGGGAGAAGCCCTGGCGGTCATCGGGCCGTCGGCTGCCGGCAAATCCACGCTGGCGCGCCTGCTGGTCGGATTGCACCCGCCGCTTGCCGGGGTGGTGCGGCTCGACGGGGCGGACCTGTTCCAGTGGCGGCGCGACGACGTCGGCCGGCACATCGGCTATCTGCCGCAGGACGTGGAGCTGTTCGCCGGCAGCGTGGCGGAGAACATTGCCCGGATGGGCGACCCCGATCCCCGGGCCGTGGTGGAGGCTGCGACCCAGGCCGACTGCCACGCCATGATCCTGCGCCTGTCGCAGGGATACGACACCCAGGTCGGCGACGGCGGCGCCTTCCTGTCCGGCGGCCAGCGCCAGCGGGTGGCGCTGGCCCGCGCGCTGTACGGCGCTCCCAAGCTGGTGGTACTGGACGAGCCGAACGCCAGTCTGGACGCCGAGGGCGAGCAGGCGTTGAACCGCGCGATCACTGCCCTGAAGGACCGTGCGGCCTGCGTGGTCGTCATCGGCCACCGCCCCGGCACGCTGGCCCAGGTCGACCGCATCCTGGCCTTGCGCGATGGCCGGGTCGAAGCATTCGGCCCGCGCGCCGAGGTTCTGGACGCTCTGAAACGCCGGACGATGCATCCGGTGGCGGGCCGGCCGGCGCTTCCGGACGCTGCGGGTGACCGGATTGGACCTCCTGCGGCACCGGTGCCGAAACTGCACAGCGTGGAGCTGGAATGACCGTGGATCCCTTGGCGCGCCCGCCGGTCGGGCGCCTTGTCGCCGCAGGGCTGGCACTCTCGCTGGCGGGCTTCGGCGGCTTCTGTGCCTGGGCGGCCCTCACGCCGCTTGCCAGCGCCGCGGTCGCGTCCGGAACGATTACCGCGGACAGCAACCGCAAGGCCGTGCAGCATCTGGACGGCGGAGTCATCGCGGCGATCCTGGTGCGGGACGGCGACCGGGTCAACGCCGGACAACCCCTGATCCGCTTCGACGATCTGGAGGCCCGGTCCACCGTGACACTGCTGGATGGTCAACTCTGCTCCCTGCTGACCCAGGAAGCCCGCCTGCTGGCCGAGCGCGACGGTGCCCTGTCGCTTGCGCCGATCCCGCTCCTGGCGCAACGCCTTGGCGCCGGCGATCCGGCGGTGGCGGAGATCGTCGCCGGACAGGAACGCATCTTCACCAGCCGCAAAGCCAGCCTGGACGGGCGCATCTTGATGACCCGGCAGCGCATCGCGCAGTTGGAGGCGCAGATCGCCGGTTTGGAGGACCAGCGCCGGGCCGGGCTCAGGCAGTTGGCCCTGATCCGGGAAGAGACCGAGGCCGTCGCCGACATGGTCAACAAGGGGCTGGAGCGCAAGCCGCGCCTGCTCGCCCTGATGCGGCAGGCGGTCGATCTGGAAGGCGGACAGGGCGACCTCGCGAACCGCATTGCCCAAGCGCGCGAGGGCATCGCCCAGGCCGAGCAGGAGATCCTCACTCTGCGCGACGACCGGCAGAGCGAGGTGGCGGCGGAGTTGCGCGACGTGCAGATCCGTCGTGCCGAGACGGAGGAAAAACTGTCGGCTGCCCGCATCCGCCTGGAACGGCGCGATCTGCTTGCACCGGAGGCCGGCACGGTGATGACCTTGCGCCGCTTCGCTTCCGGGGCGGTCGTGTCGCCGGGGGAGACGGTGCTGGACCTGGTGCCGCTGGATGACCGCCTGGTGGTCGACGCCCGCATCAGCCCGACGGACATCGACGTGGTCCATACCGGGCTACCTGCCAAGGTGGTGTTGAGCGCGTTCAAGAGCCGCACGACACCGCAGCTGGACGGCACGGTGTTCCGAGTCTCTGCCGATGCGGTGACGGACGAGCGGACCGGACAGCCCTATTATCAGGCCCGCGTCGCCGTCGATCCCGGCCAGCTCGACCGTCTCCCGGAAATCCATCTGCTGCCGGGGATGCCGGTGGAAACCCTGATCGTCACCGGAGAGCGCACACTGCTGCACTACCTCGTGCAGCCCATCGAGGACAGCTTCCGGAAAGCGTTCCGCGAAGAATAGGGAGCTTGTCCCCGTTTCCCGGGCAGATTTGCGGCTGAAATAAGCTTGGCTCGGCTCTGTCACAGGAACCATTCCGACACGCGGAGATCCTGAAGTTCCCGACGGGCTCACGCCGCAGCGGTCGCGGCCTGCCAATTGGCTAGATCGGATCGCGTAAAATCGGAATCGATTTGAAGCGTGAATCCGATCGTCAAACAGAAAGCTATAGCTCCGTGCGTTTCATATTAAACGCACGGAGCTATAAGGCCTGCGCTCGAAAGGTACGCAGGGTGCGGCGGGAGACTAGAGTGTGATCGGTTCAAGCGGAAGCGCTTGAAGCGTGAATCACACGGAAAATCAAAAGCTTAGAGTCTGTCTGGTGCTTCAATAAGCATCAGACAGACTCTAGATGACGCTGGAGGTTGAAGGTGTTGTAGGTGGCGGCATGCATTGAGACGAAGCGCTGAGTGGAGCCCGGGGACTTGAACCGTTGCATCTTTCTTTCCCGTCGCCGTACCGGCTGGTGTGAGACCTCGGCCCGGTTGTTCTTTCGCCGGCCTTGCTCATGGTGCGCCGCCAGACCGATTTCACGCAAGGCAGCCCCATAGGAACGCAGTTTGTCGGTAATGATCTGGGTAGACGCGAAGCCGTGCTTCTTCAGGAGTTTGCGCATCAGCTTGCAAGCCGCGGCTTTGTCCCGGCGGCGTTGGACGAGGACTTCCAGCACCTCGCTCTCGTCGTCGACGGCACGCCACAGATACACATATTTCCCGCCGACGCGCACCACCATTTCGTCCAAGTGCAAGCGCGGGCTGGGCTTCGGCCGGAGTCGCCGCAGGTTGGCAGCAATGGTCGGCCCGAACTTCACGACCCAGCGGCGGACCGTCTCGTAGGACACCTCGATGCCGCGTTCGGCCAGCAGCTCCTCGACATCCCGATAGCTCAAGGTGAATCGCAGATACAGCCAGATCGCATGCTGGATAACGGAGGGCGGAGGGCGGAGGGCGGAAAATGGTGGCGGGCATACGAGAGCGGTGACATCAGGCGAGAATATCCTCATGACCGGCAGGCTGCCAACAGCTGCCGTGACAATGCCTCGCCATCGTCTAACCAACCGTGCCGGAAGCCGGACGCGCTCATTCGCCCGGCTTGGCGCGAAAGCTGACGGAACCCGCTTCGTGGCCATGAAGGCGCTCCACTGATTGAGCCGCCCTCAGAGCCACGACTCCTACACCGCCTCAGCTGCGGAAGACCTCCTAGGCCTTCAGCTCAGCAAGGCGCTGCAAGACGGCTTCTTCCCGGACGCTCTCCGCTCGGGCATCGGTCCAGGCGTCCCCGCAGGCGCCGCACGTGGTGACAGGGACCTGCACATCGACGGTCGCCATCAGGACATCCCCGGGTCCGTAGGGGAAACGGACCGCCTGCGTTTCCACGCTGTGGACGAGGTTTGCGCTCCCGCACTTCGGGCAGAGCTTGTCGAGGGGTTCCCCGAAGTCCGTGTTCAACAACACTATCTGTTTTCCTTTACGGGTGTCGAGCGCAGGCAGTCCCAGCGACGGACCTGCCGGCCCATTATCGCCCACCGCAGGGGAAACGCATTTGAAAAAAGAGCCAGTCTGACTGAAAGGGATGCAGTAGGGGCTTTCCCAAGTGGTGTATGGATCCCCCGCCCGGTCCCCAGCCCCGTCAGGCGATCATTGCGGCCCCGCCCTGTCGATTGCCTTGTCCGGACCGCCGATTTCCAGCACCGGGGCCGAAAACAGGTAGCCGCGGTTGTGCACCGTCTGGATCGGCGCCTTGCCGCCCATGGTGATCTCTATCTTCCGGCGCAAGCGGGAAACCAGCACATCGAGGCTGCGGTTGCCGGACTCGTCCTCGCGATAGCCCAGCGCCGCCAGCAGCGCGCCGCGCGAAACGGTCGCCCCCGGTTCGAGCAGCATGGCGTCGAGCAGACGCATCTCCGACGAGGTGACCTGCACCGTCCGGCCACGGGGGTCGCGCAGCAGCCAGTCGACATGGTCCAGCACCCACGCGTCGGCCGCCGGACTCTCCACGGAGGCGGCACGGCCCGACGCCGGGCTCTCGGTTCCGGCCGCCGCCCGTCTGGGCAGCCGGCCGACCAGATTGAGCAGGGCGGCGGCCAGTTCGCGGCAATCCACCGGCTTGACGAAATAAAGGTCGGCGCCGCTCTGAAACCCCTTGATGCGGTCTTCGGAGGCGCCGCGGGCGGTCAGCATCACCACGCCGATCTCCCGCCGCCGGCGTAGAAAGGAGGCGATCTCGAATCCCTCCTGATCCGGCAGCCCGACATCGATCACCGCCACATCGATATCCATGGTCGCCAACGCCTGGAAGAACTCCAGCGCCGTGCCGACGCCGATGGTGGTGAACCCCGTCAGCTTCAGATAATCCTCGATGCTCTCGCGCAGGTCGCCGTCATCCTCGACCAGGATCACGCGCGGCCGCATGGCGCCCGATTGATCGTGCCCGGCCATAACCGCCGGCTTCGGATCGGTCATTCCCATCTCCCTCCCCCTCTCCGGCGACAGGAGCGCCGTCGGCCCCCATGTCCAATGCCGGGATTTCAACCGTCGCCGTGGTCCCCACCCCGATCCGGCTCGCCAGGGACAGGCGGCCGCCATGCAGTTCGACGATGCGCCGGGCAAGCGCCAGCCCGATGCCGGTTCCCGGCATGCTCTGCGCCTGCTGCGACCGGAAGAACTTGCCGAACACCCGTGGCAGGTCGGCCTCGGCGATTCCCATGCCGCGATCGCCGACCTCGACACGCAGCCAGCCTTCCGCAATCGTCACGCCGATCCGCACCGGCCGGTCGGCCGGCGAGTATTTCAGCGCATTGTCGAGCAGGTTGACGAACACCGTGGTCAGCAGCGGCCGGTCGGCCAGCAGCATGACATCCGCCGCGCCCCCATCCCCCGGCCGGTCATCCCTCACCCGGCCATCTGTCGGTCGGCCGTCGGTCACGACGATCACACGATCCGGGGAGTGGCTGCGCACGATCGACAGCGCCTCGTCCAGGCACTCGGACAGGGCCATCGGCTTCCTGGTCGCCGCCAGCCCGTCGACATCGATCCGCGCACGCTGCAAGCCGACATCGACGATCTCGACCAGCCGGTGAACCGCCCGCCTCATGCGGGCGAGCGGGCGTTCAAGCCCGCTGCGGTCGCCGCCGGCCATATCGCTCCCGATCTGCAGGGCCAGCACGTCCAGGCTGGCGCTGATCACGGACAGGGGGGTGCGATATTCGTGCGAGATCATGTCGACGAACTGGGTGCGGTCGCGGGCCACCTTCCGTTCCGCCATCAGCGCCTCCTCAAGCTGGCGCGTGGCCTCCATCAGCTGCTGCGTGCGGCCGGCGGCGAGGGTCTGGGCATGCTCCTCGGCATCGCGCGCCGCCGCCAGCGCCGCCTGCTGCGCCTCCCGCCAGTCGCGCTCGGCCTGCTTGACCCGCTGGGCGAGGCTGAGTGTCATCAGCAGCATGTGGAACAGCGCCCCCGCCATGTTGCCGTATTCGACGGACTCGATCATCGGCAGAAGCCCGACATTGCGCAGCAGAAGCATCACGCCGCCGGCGAGCGGCAACAGGAAGGCCAGCAGCCACAGCCGGGCCTGGCGATGCCCGCGCAGCGCCAGCCTGAGCGACAGCAGCGCCGCCAGGATGAACAGCATGGCGGCGACGAACTGGATGACGGCTCCGATCGCCGCATAATGTCCGGCGAGCGCGACCAGGGTGCCGGCCAGACCGACCGCGACCATGACAGTGATCGTCCCCCGCAGCACCGGATTGCCCCGCCGCAGATCGAACAGCGCCCCGGTGAACAGCGCCCCGAACAGCAAGACCGCGCACAGCGCCGTCCCGATTAGCCAGTCGGCGATGCGGTGCGCGCCGGATGGCCACAGCAGGAACAGCATTCCGCTGGCCGGCAGGTTGCCCGCCAGCATCGCCAGCACGTAAAGCCCATACCAGCCATAGACCCGATCGTGCAGCCACAGCCAGAAGACGAGGTTGATGGTGCCGATCATGACGGCGATGCCGAACCAGGCGCCGAGGATGGACAGGTCCAGCGTCGCATGCGTCATGAAGGCGGACGGCGACCACAGCCGCAGACTGAGCGCCGTGGTCCGCACCGTGGCGATGCGGATCAGGATCGCCGTCTCGCAACCGGAGCGCAGGGTCACGGGAACGACGAGGGAGGGAAACGGTATCGGGCGCCCGGCATAGGGCAGGCCATCCCCCAGGACCGTCTCCACGACCGCGCCATCATCGTCACAGGCCAGCGCATAGACGCGCAGTTCGTTCAGATAGGGCGGCTTCATCTCCAGCAGACGGTCGAGCGCCGCCGGTGAGGTGGCCGGTGAGGCGGACGGCGGATAGCGCAGGCGGATACGGACCCAGGTCGCTCCGGAAACGAAGCCGCGGGCGAGGAAGCCGGGAATCGGCCGGAATGAGGCCGCCGCCGGGCCGGACCGCAGGTCGTCCAGGCCCAGCGCGCCACCCGGATCGTCCAGAACCTCCAGATGTCCCGCCAGCGACAGCGACCGATCCTCCGCCCGGACGGTCAGCGGGGCCGCCGACGGGGGCGGCTCCATCGGAACCGCCCCGACCGGCCACAGCACGGCCAACGCCACAGCCAGCACCACGGCCAGAGGACCGGCCAGAGGACCGGCCAGAGGACCGGCCAGCAGCCCTATGACGACACGCCTTCGCACCGTCCGCTCCCCCGCCTTTCCCATTGCCGGCCTGCCGGGCCGCGCAGGCTTCATTCATTGCGGGCATTTACGACCGTATTGCACGCCAGACGCATTCTTCCACAGATAACAAAAAGAACATCAAGTCATACCCATCAAATCCGCCGAGCCGTCCAATTACAATCACGAAACAATCCAAAAAACACCATTATTCACCCTGCATACTGCGGTGTGGTTAGATCTTGTGATGTTTGTTGATATAGATCACCTGTACATTTCTGGAAAACAAGCACTAGATATTTGCCGGGACCTTATTTTTCTTGAAGTAATCGACATCTACCCCTGTGCATGCTCACCAGCGGCCAGTCCCCATTCTCATTCCTGCGGAGACGGATATGGCGACCCAGACCGGCACGAAGCCGAACATCATTCTGCTGACCCTGGACGAAATGCGCTTTCCAAGCGAATTTCCCAACGGCGTCCAGTCCGCCGGGGAATTCCTGGCGAAATACATGCCCTATACCCACCGCATGCTGTGGGAGAAGGGGGTGAAGTTCAGCAATTACCAGACCGCCGCGGCCGACTGCACACCGTCCCGCGGGGTCATGGCGACCGGTCTCTACGCACAGCAGACCTGGCTGATGTTGACCCGCGCCAACATGTTCAACGCGCAGAGCACGGCGGCGCCGCAGCCATCCCTGGAGACGGCCTTCCCGACCTACGGCAAGCTGCTGCGCGAACAGGGGTACGACACGCCCCTGATCGGCAAGTGGCACATGTCGAACTACCCCGCCGGCCCGACCTCGGCCGCCGCCTACGATTACCTGGAACCCTACGGTTTCGAGGGGCTGACCATGCCGGACCCGCTGGGCCAGCCGGGCCAGGGATCGGGCGCCACCGTGGCGAGCCCCCCGCCGGTCGGCGCCGACCCGGTCCTGAGCGATGCGAACATCGTCGCCCAGGCGAATTACTGGCTGAAGAGCCGCTCGAACAGCGGCAACAGGAAGCCGTTCTGCCTGACGGTCGGGCTGGTGAACCCCCATGACAAGCAGTTCTTCTGGGCCGGCATCGAGGGCGCCGTCTATCAACAGCAATACAGGAAGGCCGGCAAGACGGCGCCGGTCGCCTACACCGGCATCGTCGCCGGCCAGTCCGACCCGCCGGACTACGGCTATCAGCTGCCGGCGAACTGGCAGCCGGCCGACGCACTGCTGGAAAGCGGGGTGAAGCTGCCCCGGCTGGGCCGGGATTTCTTCTCCTATGTGATGACCGGCGACGTCAGCGACGATCCCAACCAGACCGATTTCACCATGGCGCCCACCTCGGTGACGGACAGCGTGGTTCCCTATGCCCCCTTCGGCTATTGGACGAAGGCGCTGGACATGTACACCTGGGCGATGACTCAGGTGGACATCCAGATCGGCCAGCTGATCGGCAATCTGCCCGAGGATCTCGCCGCCAACACCGTGATCGTGTTCACCTCCGACCATGGCGAATACGCAAGCGCCCATGGTTTGCAGGGCAAGGGGTTCAGCGTCTACAAGGAATGCCTGAACGTCCCCCTGATCGTCGTCGATCCGCGCCCGGACGGCGTGGTTTCCGCGCCGGACGTCATCCGCGAACAGCTCGCATCCTCCGTCGATCTGGTTCCGCTGCTGGTGTCGATCGCCCGCGACGGCACCGAATGGATGCGGGAGGAGCCTTACAAGGCGCTCTATGGAACGCGGGCGCGCCTGCTCGACATCCTGCGCGACCCCGGTGCGCCGGGCCGCAAATACGCCCTCTACACGACGGACGAGGCGTTTCCGACCAGTTACAACTACCTGAAGGCTCCTTTCCACGCCATCGGGGTGGTCACAGAACAGGGCAAGCTCGGCACCTATGCCTTCTGGGATCCCAGCACGAACGGCGGGCAGCCCCTGAAAGCCGGGGTGGAGGTCGAGTATTTCGACTACACCGCCGCGGACGGCAAACTGGAAATGACCAGCACGGCCGACAGTCCAGCGGCGCAGGAGCTGCTCCACACGCTGATGACCACGCTTCTTCCCGATGAGCTTCAGGCGCCTTTGCCGGAGCAGTATCAGTCGGCCCAGCAGAACGCCCTGGACGCCTATTGGAAGTATGTGAAGGGGATCGACGCGGTGTCGATGATCGGCGGCCGCCGCAGCTGACGCCGCCCCCGAGGCTGGAGCGTCCCGCGGTTCACGGCCAACAGCGGACGCTCCAGCGACTTCCCCCGGCCGAAAGGACACCGGGTTGGATGGGCTAAAGTCTGTCTGATTTATGTAGAAGCACAGCCCGCATGTCGATGTATGCGGCGCACTCATGATTGCAGGAAGTGCTCCAGCAGGTTTCGGATGCGCCGCCATACGGCTTCGATGGTCCTTTCCTCGGCTTTCCGGACCAAGGTTTTGAGCTTTGCGAACATCATCTCGATGGGATTGAGATCGGGACTGTAGGCCGGCAGGAAGAGCAGATGGGCACTGACATTCCGTATGGCGCTGCGTACCGCGGCTCCTTTGTGACTGCCCAGGTTGTCGAGAACGACGACATCGCCCGGTGCCAGGGTGGGCACCAGGAATTGCTCGACCCAAGCCGTAAACATGGCCCCGTTGATCGGACGATCCAGGGTCAGGGGAGCCACGATCCTGCCGTGACGCGGGCCCACCAGAACGGTCAGCGTTTTCCAATGGCCGTGGGGAACTTTGGCCAGCTAGGGCTGGCCCTGCGCACACCGACCGCGGCTGCGGGTCATGTTGGTTTTCACCCAGGTCTCGTCGATGAAGACCAAACGCTTGGGATCAATCTTATGCTGGTGGGCTTTCCAGCACGCTCGGAAGCGAGCCAGCTTCGTCCCATCCTGCTCCTTGGTCAGCAGCTTTTTTTTGGAAGCTGAGGCCAACCGGTGCACGCATCGCCAGAGGGGCCCCAAGGATCGCGGTGCCGCAGGCGGGTCACGGGATGGTCAATGGGAACCGTTCCCATCGAACAGACCGGCAGGAACAGACGTTCGACCGGGTATGCCATCACCGGCACGACTCCGGCCGAGAAGGCCGTGCAATGGGAACCGTTCCCATTGCACGGTCCTTTCCCTAGGCCTTCCGCTGTTCAAGCAGCGTGTCGATCAGCGACCGCATCTGCATCAGCCGCTGCCAATCCTCGTCGGTCAGCGGGCGCGGCTTCTCGACCATCGCGCTGATGGTTTCCTGAGCCCGGTTGAGCACGCGGAATACCCGCTGCGGCAAGGCGCTCAGCGCCATCTCCGGCGAGCTGTCAGGCGGGTTGTGGGTGGAGCGCTCGCCGTCCTCCGCGGCGTTCGTCCGCTGCTGCGGCTCGCCGTCCGGATCGGGATTTCCCAGCCCATCACCGCTCTTCCATTGGGTCCACATGGCAAGGGCGGATGCTTCCGACGCCGCCCGGCTCAGGGTGAGGAGGAAGCGAAGCGTCGGCTCATGCTCCGCATATTCCTTGCGGATCACCCCGGGCAGGGATTGCAGTCGGAGCAGCTTGGAGATCATGCTGCGGTCCTTGCCGACGATGCCGGCAAGCGCCTCGTCCGTGTAGCCGTGACGCTCCTTCAGCCCCTGCAGCGCATCGGACTGCTCGAACGGAGACAGGTCGACACGCTGCACATTCTCGACCAGCGCCACCTCGAGCGGATCGCCGGCGGTCAGGACCGCGGTGATGGTCGGCCAGCCGAGCGCCCGGGCGGCCCGCCAACGCCGCTCGCCCCACACCAGAAGATACTCGCCGTTGCCCTGCTGCTGCACACCGATGGGCTGCTTCAGGCCATGCCGGTCGAGCGAGGCGGCCAGAGACGCCAGATCCTCCTCCCGGAAGATCTTGCGCGGCTGGTCGGGATTGGTCACCACCAGCCCGATGTCGCAGGCGAAGGGCCGCTCGAAGGGCACGGCCTTGCCGGTCAGCGCATTGCTGTCGAGCCGCACCGGGCTGGCGCTGTTCTGATCGCTGCTCTTGGTGATAAGCCCCATGTTGGAGCGCGGAATGCCCTTAGCCATGCGTCATCACTCCATGACCGGCCGGGACGATGCGGCGGTCGCGTTCCGCGATCAGGGTCTGCACCACCAGGCCGAAGGTTCCGATCCCCGGCGCCTTGGCGTTGAAGGCGACCAGCGCATCGCCGCCGGCCGAGGATTGCGGGTAGAGCGTGGTGTTGGGAATCGGCGGGAAGATGTGAACTTCCTGCCCGTAAGTGTCGTGCATGTCCTTCAGGGTGGCCTGATCCTGGGTCGTGCGGCCGGAATAGAAGGTCGGGACGATGCCGAGCAGCGACAGGGTGGGATTGCCGCGCTCCCGCACGAAGTCGATCTGCTTGCGCAGCGTGCCCATGCCCATGAAGGCGAGCGGCTGCGTCTGGCACGGGATCAGGACCGTGTCGCTGGCCACCAGGGCGTTGGTCACCAGATGCCCCAGCGTCGGCGGACAGTCGATGAGGATGAAATCGACGCTGCGGCGCAGTTCGGCGAGACGGCTGCGCAGCGTGTTGTGCGAGAACTGCTGGGCGGCAAGCTCGGTCTCGCTTTCGGCCAGCTTGAGGGAGGAGGGCAGCACCCGGAGGCGCGGGTTGCGCGTCTCGACCAGACACTCCTCCGCCTTTGCCGCCCCCTTGAGGACATAATAGAGAGTCCTCTCGGCTTCCTCGCAGGCGACGACGTCGACGCTGAGATGGATGCCGGCGTTGGCCTGGGGGTCGGAATCCACCAGCACGACAGAATAGCCGCGGTCGGCCAGCATGCGGCCGACATTGACGCAGCCCGTGGTCTTGCCGACACCGCCCTTCTGGTTCGCGAGCGACACCACCAGCGCCGGGCCGGGCTTCTCGACCGGAAGCACCGGGTGCTTGCGGACGAAGCCGACGACGGCCTGCGGAATGCGCTCGCCGCCATTCTCCCAGCGCGAAATCCGCTGGCGGTCGTAAGAGCGGTCCAGCCCCTCGTTCAGGAAGGCCGCGAAGTCTTCCCTCGATTGCCCGCGCGCCTCGCGGTACGCCTTCAACTGTTCGCCGAGCATGCCCCCTCCCCAATCCGTCCAATCCAGGCGGATCACCGATAGTGTGAGACACTCACACCTGTCAACGCCGTTCGGATGGGTCGGCCATGCCCGCGTTAGCGTCTCACCGCCACCCTGTCTTTTCGGCAACACCGGTGGAACCCGCGATCAAGGCCCGGGATCAGGGAAAACGGCGGATGCAGGAAGCCTCGGCCAGCCGGGTGAAACCCGGAACCGATGGCCTCGGCAGGGCGGCGCCCGACAGTTTGCGGAGACACTCGGCAAGCTGGCGCTCCTTCGCACAGGCCTCCTCGCACAGCGCCCGCATCTCGGCGATGCTCGGCCGCCATTTCCGTGTCCGGCGCCAGCTGCGTGCCGCCTGATCGATTGCCCAGCCCGGAAACTCGCCCAGATCCTCGACCCAGTCCATCGCAACCAGCTGCTCCACCTCGGGCGTCAGCCCCTTGGCGGGGTAATGCGACAGCAGCGCCAGAATACGGCCGAGCAGCCGGTCGGGCTCCGTCGGCGCCAGGACCGACCCTTCGAGATCGGCCAGCGCCCATTGCGCCATGGCGGCCTGCCGGGCAGTGACGGTGGCGGGCGGCGACCAGATCTCGGACAGTCCGTCGAAACCATTGTCACCGAAGCGCGTGCGGTGTTCGAGCCGGCCGGCGGCCAGGATTTCGCGCAGCGGTTCCGGCAAGGCGGCAACGAGCAGCCGGCGGCGGTCGGTCGGCGGCATCGCGGGATCGAACGGCAGCGGCGAGCGCTCTGGCACCGGCATGACGGCGGCGGCTGACATGGCGGTTCTCCTCATAGCCGGGAACGTGGTTCGGGTTTCGTGTCCTTGAGCCGGGCCGCGACAGTCATCCAGGCAGTGACGCGCTGTTCGGCAGCGCTTTCGCGGGACCGGGTAGGCGGCGAAGCGGACGGTGAAAGGGAGGCGCCGGCCGCCGCACTCTTGACCGCGGGTGCTTTGCCGGCGGCGGCATCCTGGATCAGCCAGGCGCGCCATGCTGCGGAGATGTCGCGGTAGCGATAGCCATGCGCCTGACAGCGCAGGACGAAGCCCTCGACATGCCGACCGAGATCGACCGTGCCGAAACGGCTGCTGGCCCAGGCGAGATCGTCGGCGCTCGGCATCCAATCGGGAGGCACGTCGGACATCCGCTCACGCCCTTGCCCGCGCCCGCCTGTAGCGAGCGAGTCCGGAATCTGTTCGGAATGGAGGTGTTTCTGACTCGCTGGCGGACAGGGTACGTTCACCACCGAGTCATCCCTGTCCCGCGCATGAACATCTCCAGCGGCAGGGCGCGGCGCCGCCCCCGCCGCCCTGTCCCCGTCCTGCTCGATGCGCAGCCGGTACAGGCAGGACAGCCGGGAGCCGTCGCGGCCGCGGCGGTGCTCGATGCGAACCAGACCGATGTCGTCCAGCCGTTGCAGGATTCGGTTGATTGTCGGACGAGACCGCTTGAGTTTGGCGGCGAGCGTCGACTGCGACGGCCAGCAGACGCCATGCTCGTCGGCAAAGGTGGCGAGCGCCGCCAGGATGGCAAATCCGTCGGCGTCGAGATCGGGGTGGTCGAGCCACCAGGCGGGGATCCTGCCCCAGCGGCTGGTGCTGTCGGTCGGCGAGCTGGGCATCGGGTGCTCCTGCGAGGTCTGGCAATCGGCATGGGCCGACGGATCTGCGGACAGGATTCCCCGAAGGACGGGCATCGGCCAAATTGCACCCGGCGCCCACCGCTAGGTGTCGGGTGCAGATGCGTAGGTGCCGGATGCAGCCCGGTAGGGTGCGGGTGCCGATGGATAGGCACCGGGTGCAGAAACACTGCGAATCGGAGCGGCTCATCTGCACCCGGCTCCTATCGGCGGCCGGCGCTGGATTCCGCATTCTTCTGCCGCGGCAGGACGAGCCGGAGGAGAGTCCGCCTTCTGCACCCGGTGCCTACCGTCACGCCAAGGGGAAAGGCCAACCGGCGATCCCGAAAGCGCCGGGGGCTCTGCTGCACCCGGCACCTATCGACCGCTTGCGCTCTCCGCCTGCCTGCGCGGCGGGGGAAGGGGCCTGCCGGCGTGAGCGCCGGCGCGGATGGGTAGGCATCGGGTGCAGATCGATGTGGAGGCTGGAGATCCTGGCGCCTCAGGGGGCGCCCCAGAGACCGTGGCCGGAAGCCGGTCGGGCAATTCCTGCCCGATTCGGACGGGTTGCCGGTAGGTGCCGGGTGCAGAAAGGAGTGTCCGCCTGCCTGTCCCGGCGTTTCCTGCACCCGGGACCTACCGGTCTGCACCCGGCACCTATCGCTTCTGCACCCGCAACCTGCCTATCTGCACCCGGCACCTACCGGCGTGGAGAAGGGCATGCCAAATCCGTCGTTGCGCATCGGACGTCCGACCCCATAGCGTGTGTCGTTGGAGACGCGGCTGGAGACCCCAAGATGTCGAGCAACACACCGGGCGGAAAGGGCGACTTGAAGCAGATGGCGTTGCCGCTCCAGTTCGCGCTGTTCGAGATCGACGAGCCCGACGACGCCAAACGCACGACCCATTTCGTCGGTCTGTACGATGTCGCGCCCAAATGGGTCTTCTTCGCCTCCGATGTCGCACGCTCCAACGGCCGCAAGCGCTCCGCCGGCGCGGTCGATGCCGCGGAGCCCGATCCGACCAAGCCGCGGTTCCTGCGTCAGGTGAAGCGCGAGTTCGTCTTCAACGGCAAGAGCTATTCGCTCAAGATCCTGCCGGCCCGCATCGAGCGCCGGGTGAAGGAGGGCGCCACCGAGGTCGTCGAGGAAATCGACATGTTCCCCGGCGAGAAGGAGCAGGTCGTCGAGGAGGTCATCCGCCGGCTTGCGGCCGAGAAGGCCCGGCTGTCGACCGGGGACAAGGACTCCATCGTCTTCAAATTCACCCTCTACGAGGTGATGCAGGAGCTTCGGCGGGTCAAGCACACGCTGAGCCTGCCGGAACTCAAGGAAGCGCTTCTCGTCCTGCGCCGCTCGACCATCGTCATCGCGGAGAAGGGCGGGAAGAACGCCCTGCTCGATTCCAGCGTCTTCCCGCAATTGTGGATGCGCAACCAGGACGTCAACGCCGGCGGCTCGCCGGACGAGAACGGCCGGGCCGATGTCGAAACCGCCGTGCAGTTCAACTGGATGGTGGAAAACACCATCCGCAGCGTCGAGCAGCAGCGCATCTCCTATGAATGGCTGATGCGCATCGCCAATCCGTTCTCGCGCTGGCTGTTCAAGCGCGTCGCCTTCACGCTGCTGCAACGCCATCACCAGGACCGGTCGAGCATCGAGATCACCGCGCGGGAGATCATGCGCGACAGCGGCATGACGGAATGGGCGCGCTGGTCGAACATGCTCCGCTGGATTTCCGACATCGTCGATGTGCTGAAGAAGGTCGGCGCGCTGGCGGAGGTCGAACGCGAGGTCATCAAGGTCGGCAAGCGGCACGACGACATCATTTTCCGCCTGCGTCCGTCCGACCTGTTCCTGCATCAGATCGCCGAGGCGCATCGGGTGTCCGCGTGGAACCGGCGGGAAATCGCCCGTGCGGCCGACGCCGCACAGGCGCCGGGCAGCTTCGTCCGGGTCGATTCCAGGGAACTGGCCGACACCCGGCGCCGCCGGAAGACCGAGCTGGTGTCGATCGGCGAGGACTGAACAAACCGGTCGGGACGCCGGTTTCACTCGCTCTGCGGCGCCACCACCCGCATCACGAACCCGGTCGGCTTCGCCGTCGGGCCGAAGGGGCCGGGGACCTTGTTGGCGACCGCCGGCAGGCTCTTCAGGTAGGCGGCAATGGCGTAGGCGTCGGTATCCGTCAGGGCGGAGAAGGCCATCCAGGGCATCACCGGCGCCAGCATGCGCCCGTCCGGCCGCTTGCCGGTCCGCAGCGTGGTGACGATCTGATCCTCGCTCCAGTCGCCGAGCCCGGTCACCGTGTCCGGCGTCAGGTTCGGGCCGTGGAACACGCCCATTCCCGGGATCTCGAAGCCGACCTCCGACCCGCTCAGCGCGTGGGCGAAATCCGGCTTGCCGAGGAAGTTGCCAGGCGTGTGGCAGTCGTTGCAGCCGCCGAGGGCGACGAGGTATTTGCCGCGCTCCACCCTTTCGTCGGCGCGGGCCCCATCGGCGTGGGAGACGAGAACGGCGGCGGACAGCAGGAGGGCGGTGCACAGGGTCTTGCGGAACATCGTCGGCAACTCCGGATGATCAGGCGGCGAGCGCGCCATGGATGAGGGACTGAACCGCCGCGACCACCGCGTCGGCCTGGGGAACGAAGGCCTGCTCCAGCGGGAAGCTGGCCGGGGCCGGGGCGTCGGGACCGGTCAGCCGCAGCACCGGCGCCCGCAGGCTGGCGAAGGCCTTTTCGGCGACCAGCGCCGCGACCTCCGCCCCGACGCCGCACAGGCGGCTCGCCTCGTGGACGACCACCAGCCGGCCGGTCTTGGCGACCGACCGCAGGATGGCGTCCTCGTCCAGCGGCTTCAGGCTGCGCAGGTCGAGGACATCGGCGGAAATGCCGGCCTCGGCCAGCCGGTCGGCGGCAGCCAGGCAGATTCCGACGGTCTTGGCGTAGGAGACCAGCGTCACGTCGTCGCCTGTCCGCCGCAGCGCGGCCTGCCCCAGCGGGATCGCGTCGATGTCCTCGGGCACCTCGCCGGCGCTGTAGCCGAGTGCGATGTCGGCGAAGACCAGCACCGGGTTGTCGTCGCGGATCGCCGCCTTCAGCAGCCCCTTGAAGTCGGCGGGGGTGGAGGGCATGGCCACCTTCAGGCCGGGGCTGTGGACGAACCAGGATTCGATGTTGTGGTTGTGCTGGGCGCCGACGCCCCAGCCGGCGCCGGTCATCGCCAGCACCACCATCGGGAACTTGAACTGCCCGCCGGAGACGTAGCGCAGCTTGCCGGCGCTGTTGACGATCTCGTCCATCGCGTAGCACAGGAAGGGGGCGAACAGCAGGTCGATCACCGGGCGCAGGCCGGTGGCGGCGGCCCCGGCGGCGGTGCCGGCGATGATGCCCTCGGCCAGCGGGGTGTTGCGGACGCGGGCCGGGCCGAATTCGCCCAGCAGGTCGCGGCGCTTGGTGGCGACGCCTTCGCCGAAGATCAGCACGGAGGGGTCGCGGCGCATCTCCTCGGCCAGCGCGGCGGAGATCGCATCGTTCACGGTCATCTGGGTCATGATGTCGGTCTCCCGGGTCAGGCGTAGACGTCGCGGGTCAGTTCCTCGGGCGCCGGGTACGGGCTGGCCTCGGCGAAGGCGGCGGCCGCCTCCATCCGCGCCCTGACCGACTCCTCCATCCGGGCGGCGGCAGCGCCATCCAGCAGCCCGTCGCGCTCCAGCCGGCGGCGCAGCAGGATGACGGGGTCGCGCTCGCGCCAGCGGGCCAACTCGCCGGGGTCGACGTAGGACTGGTCGTCCGGTTCGAAATGGCCGCGCAGCCGGTAGGTCATGGCTTCCAGCAGGAAGGGCTTGCCGGTGCGGCGGATGGTGGCAACGGCGGCAGCAGCGGCCTCGAACACCGCCAGCGGGTCGTTGCCGTCGACCACCGCGCTGTCGATGCCGTAGGCGGCGGCATGGCCGGCGACGCCGTCGGCCGTCATCGTCTCCTTGCGGTGGACGAAGGCCTGCCACTGGTTGTTCTCGCAGACATAGAGGATCGGCAGGCTCCACACCGCGGCGAGGTTCAGCGATTCGTGGAAGCGGCCCTCGCAGGCCGCCCCGTCGCCGAAGAAGCAGACGACGATGCCGGGACCGCCCTGCATCGAGCGCGACAGCCCCACGCCGGTCGCCAGCGCCAGCTCGCCGCCGACGATGGTGGAGGTCAGGACGACGCCCAGCTCCTTGGCGGAGATGTGCAGCGACCCGCTCTTGCCGCCGCAATAGCCGCCGCTCTTGCCCTGCACCTCGGCCAGCATCCGGCCGGGGTCGGCGCCGCGGGCCAGCAGATGGCCGGCGCTGCGGTGGTTGGTGAGGATCAGGTCGTCGGGGGTCAGCGCCGCGACGACACCGACGGCCGACGCCTCCTGCCCGATGGCGGTGCAGGTTCCGGCGGCGCGGCCGCGGCCATGCAGGTCGACCAGGGTTTCTTCGTAGGCCCGGATCAGCATCATGCGCTCCAGCATCATGCGCTCCAGGGCCTCCTCGGGAGGGAGGGCGGTCATGTCGGTCGGCTCCGTGACGTTGTGTGTGGAACGGACCCTACGCAGGCAATCGCCGCCGGCTTGCTAACTGTTGCCTAACGGAATGCTAAAATATTCGTAACTGTTTCTGGCCCGATAACTGTCGGAATAGAAAGTAAAGCCGGGCGGCGTTCACGCTGTCTCCTGGAGGAGGAGCGGCTTCGTCACCACCAGGCGGAAGCGTCCGCGCCCGGTCTTTTCGATGCGCAGCACGCCGCAGCGCTCCTCCAGCCGGCGTTGCAGCAGGATCAGCCGCGCTTCCAGATTCTCGGCGAAGTCGGGCAGCGGGATGTCGGGGGCCAGCCGCAGCTCGCGGTTGGTGAAGTCGGTGCGGCCGAGCGTGGTGTGGTCGCGCACCAGCTTCCACAGGATGGCGCCGGCCACGCCCTTGATCAGATAATCGTGATCGACGAACACGCTGTCGTCGGCGGCGTAGTGGCGCACCACCACCGGTGCGCCGCCGGCCTCCGGGCAGGCGGCGGGGACCGGCGCCACCTCCTCCGCCGGGGGCAGGGCCTGCATCAGCGCGCCGAGCTGGGCCGCCAGCGTCGCCAGCGCATCCTCGTCGTCGTAGGTGAAGCGCATCTCCTGCCGGCTCTCGACGAACAGCACGCCGGCCAGACGCCGCCCGGCCAGGATCGGCACCGCCAGCTGGCTGTGTGGACGCTCCAATCCGGGAAAGGGAATCTCGCGGGCCGGGCCGCCGGTCAGCCCGGCGTCCTCCGCCCCGTCGCGGGCGGTCAGGCTGTAGGCGACGTCGCTGGTCATGTGGGTGATGCGTATCGGCACCCGTTCCCGCGCGGCCACACCGATCACCCCCTCGCCGGGCGCCACCTCCGACCCGACGCCGGAGGAATCGTAGCCGAGCGCCGCGACGGTGAAGAGCCGGCCGGTCGCCTCGTCCGGCATCAGGATCAGCGCATGGTCGACCCCGAACAGCCGCCGCAGCACGCACAGGCTGTGGTCGAGCAGCTCCGTCAGATCGGCGCAGCCGCGCAACTCTTCGCAGGCCCGCCGGGTCGCCGACAGGAGGCTGCGCTGGGCGACCGGGGCCGGGAGGGGCGCGCCGCCGGGCACCGCCTCGATTGCCGTCACCCGGTAGAGGTCGGCGCCGAGCAGCCGGAACACGTCCTGCATTCCGACGTGGGAGGCGATGCCGGCCAGCTTGGCCTTCATGCTTTCGAACAGCGGCCCGGTGGTCTCGGTGCGCAGGTAGCACAGCTCCATCCGGTACTGCGCGGCGGTCGGCGGGTCGATCAGCTGCAGGACGGCAATCGGATTGGCCAGGATGTTCGCGCGCGTCTTGTTGAAGAATTGGTAGGACAGCGCGACGTGGTCGGGATCGACGTAATGGACCTGCGACAGCAGCGAGACGTTGGGCGTTCCGTCCGGCGCGCAGGTGGCGATGGTCGCCGGCACCGCCCCCTCCAGGCAAGCGCGGATCGCATCGAGCGTCAGGGAGGCACCGATGGCGGCACTGATGGTGGTGCTCATGGCGGCACCGCGCTACCGGCCTTCGGGCCCGGTGTCTGGTCGTAGAGTCGCGACGGGCAGAAACGGACCACCGCCAGTGTGGCCGGGTCATGCGCCATCAGGGCGCGGGTGAAGGCGTCGCCGTAGCCGATCAGCGCCAGTTCGGCGGCGAAGGCATCGACGTGGCGGGCGGCCAGCGCCGCTGCCTCGGCATCCGCTGCGGTGACGGTGGCGTCCTCGCCGATCAGCTGGATGGAAAGGTGCGTGCTCGGCTCGGTCGCCGCCAGGGCGATGCGTCCGGTCTCGGCAACCGCAGCGAGCAGGGCGGCGTTCGCCGTCCGGTCGAGGCAGACGCCGATCCATGCCGCGTCGGCCGGCACCTGCACCGCCAGCGCCCGGCCGACCCGCGGTCGGTTCGCCCGGTCGCTCGACGATACGACCAGACTGACGCCACGCTCCAGGAAGGTCAGGATCGTCTCGCTCAGACCTGCCCGCGCCGGCCTTCCGCCCTCCGGCCCCAGTCTTTCCGGCCACCCGCCCCGCTGCCCACCCTGTTGCCCGCCGTTCGCCACGAAAGCCTCTCCGGTCGTCCAGCCCCAGACTACCAAGAGGCGGGCAGGGGCCGCAAACACGCACACGATTGCCGGCCGTGACCGGAAGGGGAGGGGGAGTCGCCCGCCACCCGTCCGACCGGCCCGGTGCCAATGAAGAGTCTAATATAGACGCTATATCATCTTTCGCGCCCATTAAGTTGCGATGAAATCGGGGTTGGGGATATCCCGAATTTCAATCACGCAGGCCAACAAGATATTAAATTTCAACATGTGCCTTGTAGCGACGTGGCGAATGCGATGGCGCGGCGAATGCGGTGAAGACGAATGGCCGATCTCAGTGGAAGCGTTGTTGTGGAGTGCGTTGGCCCGATGACGCTCATCGAAGTCGAGGAGGTTCGCGACCGGCTTCGGGATTCGCTGAGTTCGGCTGGCCGGGTCGATGTCGATTGCAGCGAAGTTGGAGAGACGTCGATCTGCTTCATTCAACTTCTGCTGGCGGCGCGCACGAGCGCAGCCGGGCGGGGCGTCAGCCTGCATCTCAAGCAACCGATCTCCGCATCGATGCGCGATGCGCTTGAACGGGGCGGCTTCATCGGTATGTCCGGACCGACGCGCAAAGCGGATGAATTCTGGATTGGAGTGCCCTGATATCATGGCGAAGACCATACTAGCCGTCGACGATTCCGCCAGCATGCGCCAGATGGTCAAGTTGACCCTGTCCTCCGCCGGTTATCAGGTGGTGGAGGCCACGGATGGGCGTGACGCTCTGGTCAAGGCGAAGTCCGGCAGCTTCAATCTGGTGCTGACCGATCTGAACATGCCGAATATGGATGGCCTGACGCTGATCCGCGAATTGCGGACGCTGCCGGCCTATCGCGGCATCCCGATGGTCTTCCTGACCACCGAATCCGACGCCGGCAAGAAGGCCGAAGCCAAGGCGGCCGGCGCCACCGCCTGGATCGTCAAGCCGTTCCAGCAGGACCAGCTGCTGAGCGTCGTCCGAAAGATCGTCGGCACATGACCGGCGGCGACCCGGGCCAGATCTTCCGCGAAGAGGCGGCGGAGCTTCTGGCCGCTCTTGAGTCCGCGCTGCTCCATCTGGAACAGAACCCCACCGACCGCGAGCCGCTCGACACCGCGTTCCGCGCCCTGCACACGATCAAGGGCTCCGGCTCGATGTTCGGGTTCGAGGCTGCGGCGAGCTTCACCCATCATCTGGAAAGCGCCTTCGACCGGATGCGCAAGGGCGAACTGGCCGCCACGACCGCGATGATCGGCATCGCCCTTGCCGGCAAGGACCACATCCGCATCCTAATCGAGGATCCCGCCAGTGCCGACCCTGCCGTCGCCGACGGCATCCTGGCCCGGCTGGCGGACCTGAGCGGCAGTGCCGCGATGTCCGCTCCCCTTCATGGGGAACGCGACGACGAGGACAGCCGGGCGACCTGGCGTGTCCGGTTCCGGCTCGCTCCCGATGCGCTGGAGCGCGGAACCAACCCGCTGCTGCTGCTCGATGAACTGCGCGGGCTGGGCGAGGCCGAGATCGTCGCCCTGACCGACGACGTTCCGCCGCTGGGCGAGCTGGAGCCGACCCGCTGCCACATCGGCTGGGAGCTGATCCTCACCACCACGCATCCGCGTTCGACCATCGAAGACGTCTTCATCTTCGTGATCGACGAGACCGAACTGACCATCGACCCGGTGTCGGCGCTGCCGGAGCCGGGGGTGGAGCAGGAACCGGTGCCGGTGACAGTGCCGGCGCCCGTGCCGGCGATGGTCGCCGCGCCTGTCCCGCCGAAGGAGCCGGCCCCGCCGAAGGCGGAGACTGCGCCTGAGAAGGGCAGGGCGCAGCCGGCGGTCAACTCGATCCGCGTGCCGGCGGAGCGGCTCGACGATCTGATGGATCAGGTCGGCGAACTGGTGATCGCCCATGCCCGCCTGAAGCAGCTGATCTCCGACAGCGTCGATCTCCAGATCAAGTCGGTGACCGAGGAGATCGAACGGCTGTCCAACGGGCTGCGCGACATCACCATGGGCATCCGCATGGTGCCGGTGGAATCGCTGTTCGGCCGCTTCCGCCGGCTGGTCCGCGACCTCTCGCAGGAGCTGGGCAAGGACGTGGCGCTGACGATGTCCGGCGAGGAGACCGAGCTGGACAAGACGATGATCGAGCGGCTGAACGACCCGCTCGTCCACATCATCCGCAACAGCCTGGATCACGGGCTGGAACCGGCGGCGGAGCGCGTGGCGGCGGGCAAGGCGCCGCAGGGCCGCATCCATCTGTCGGCCCGCCATGCCGGAACCCGCGTGCTGATGACCATCCGCGACGACGGGCGCGGGCTGGACCGCGACCGCATCCGGGCCAAGGCCGAGGAGCAGGAGCTGATCCCGCCCGGCGCCAAGCTGTCGGATGCCGAGCTGTTCCAGCTGATCTTCCATCCCGGCTTCTCGACGGCGCGGACCCTGACCAGCGTGTCGGGCCGCGGCATCGGCATGGACGTGGTCAAGCGCACGATCGATGGGCTGCGCGGCACCATCGAGGTGTCCAGCCTGCCGGGCGGCGGCACCGAGATCACGCTCGGCCTGCCGCTGACGCTGGCGATCATCGACGGGCTGCTGGTCCGGGTCGGGCAGGGGCGCTACGTGATCCCGCTGTTCGCGGTGGAGGAATGCGTCGAGCTGCCGGCCGATGTCGAACGCCGCCATGCCAACCGCAACTTCCTGAACATCCGCGGTGCGCTGGTGCCGTTCCTGCGTCTGCGCGACAGCTTCGCCGTCCGCCATCCGCCCGATCCCTATCAGAAGATCGTCATCATCTCCTCCGGCGACAAGCGCGTCGGTCTGGTCGTCGATCAGGTCCTGGGCGACCACCAGACCGTCATCAAGTCGATGTCCAAGCTGCATGCCGATGTCGCCAACTTCTCCGGCGCCACCATCCTCGGCGACGGCTCGGTCGCGCTGATCCTCGACATCGCGCAGATCGTGGCCGCCGGCCAGACGCAGGAACTGCGGCGCGAAGCCTGCTGAGCGGCCTTCACGAGCGCACCGATTTCACCGACAGACGTCACAGGGAGGCCGGCATGGCCGTCACCGGGACAGAGACCTTCGAAGCGCTGACCCTGGGGCTGGGCGGCGAGATCTTCGCCATCGACGCCAATTCGGTCCACGAGATCCTCGACATCGTTCCCCAGACCGAGGTTCCGGGCGCGCCGCCGCTGGTCGGCCACCTGATCAACGTGCGGGGCAAGGTGGTGCCGCTCGCCGACCTGCGCATCCGCTTCGGCATGGAGCGCACGCCGCCGACCATCGACACCCGCATCGTCGTCGTCGAAATCCTGCTGGATGACGAACCGACGGTGGTCGGGCTGCTGGCCGACAAGGTCCACGAGGTGACCGGCATCGCCGGCGCCTCCATCGAGGACACGCCCGACATCGGCATGCGCTGGAACCCCGACCTGATCAAGGGGATCGGCAAGCGCGGCGACGACTTCATCGTCATTCCCGACATCGTCCGGATCTTCACGACCCACTGACTCGACCGAAACCCGGTCAACGGAAACCAGACGAACCAGCGCCGTCCCATCGACCGGGAGCGGTTCAGGCCTGGGGAGCAAGGAGCGACCATGCGCATCTCCATCAAAGCGAAAATCGTCGCGGCATTCGGCACGGTCATCCTGCTGTCCGCCGCCACCGCCGGCATCGCCCTGAACGGGCTGTCGGACCTGAACCAGAAGATCGAGGAACTGGTCAACGTCTCGGCCCAGCGCATCGACATCGCGCGTCAGATGCCGACGACGGTCTATCTGATCCAGCGCGAGGAGAAGAACTTCCTGCTGTCGAACAGCGAGGAGGATATCGACCGCTTCGACAAGGCGATCCTGGCGCGCCGGGAGGAGTTCAAGGGCATTCTGGAGCAGTACCGGCGCGTTGCCGATACCGAGGCCCAGCGCAAGCTGACCCAGATCGAAGCCGTGATGGCGGAGTTCACCACCGCCCAGGACAAGGTGCGGTCCGTGGGCCGCATCCACTCCAACGGCAAGGGCGCCGAGCTGCTGACCGGCACCGCCAACGAAACGGTCAATACTGCACAGGAGGCCCTGCGCCCGCTGCTCGACCGGGTGGAAAACGGCTCGCAGGCCAGCGCCGAGCAGATCGCCATCGCCCATCTGGTCCGGCGGATGACGACGGACTGGATGGCCGCCCGCGTGGTCGTCCGCAATGCGCTTCTGGTGTCCGACGACGCCTCGACGGAAGCCGCGCTGAAGTCGTTGCCCGATCTGTTGAAGCGTGTTGCCCAGCAGCAGGAGCAGATCCGTGCCCGCCTGACCGCCGACGACGACATCCGGGTGTTCGCTGGCTTCCTTGAGCGCTATCAGGCCTATCTGCGCCTGACCGACGACGTCGTGGCCCTCGCCCGCAAGAACACCGAGGTGAAGGCGCTGGCGCTGTCCATCGGCGAGGTGCGGACCGCCGCCGCGAAGCTGGCGACGATCGCCAACGATCTCGTCGCCGACGCCGAGAAGGGCATGACCCAGGACCGGCAGGCGGCGGAGGCCACCTACGCCCAGATCCGCGCGATCACCATCGGCGCCGTCGCCATCGCCCTGCTGATCGCCATCGCTGCCGGCGCCTACATCGCCATTTCCATCGCCCGCGGCCTCAACAAGGCGGTCGGTCTGGCCGATGCGGTCGCCATCGGCGATCTCGGCCAGAAGGTAGAGGTGACGACCGACGACGAGATCAAGGATCTGGTCACGGCGCTGAACAGCATGACCGCCAACCTGCGGGCGACCGCCGAGGTCGCCGACGAGATTTCCCGTGGCAACCTGACCATCCAGGCCCGTCCGCTCTCCGACAAGGACACGCTGGGTCTGGCGCTGGAAACCATGCTGGAGAAGCTGCGCGGTGTGGTGACCGACGCGCTGTCCGCCTCCGACAATGTCGCCGCGGGCAGCCAGGAGCTGTCGGCCAGTTCCGAACAGCTGTCGCAGGGCTCGACCGAGCAGGCGTCCGCCGCCGAGGAGGCCTCGGCCTCGATGGAGGAGATGGCCGCCAACATCAAGCAGAACGCCGAGAACGCCACCCAGACGGAGAAGATCGCCCGCCAGTCGTCCAAGGACGCCCAGGCGTCGGGCGAGGCGGTCAACAAGGCGGTGCAGGCGATGCAGACCATCGCCGAGAAGATCAGCATCGTGCAGGAGATCGCCCGCCAGACCGACCTCTTGGCGCTGAACGCCGCGGTGGAGGCGGCGCGGGCCGGCGAGCATGGCCGCGGCTTCGCCGTGGTCGCCTCGGAGGTGCGCAAGCTGGCCGAGCGCAGCCAGGGGGCGGCGGCGGAGATCAGCTCGCTGTCGGCGGAATCGACCAAGATCGCCCAGGAGGCCGGGCAGATGCTGGGCCGGCTGGTGCCCGACATCCGCAAGACCGCCGAACTGGTCGAGGAGATCAGCGCCGCCTGCCGCGAGCAGGACATCGGCGCCGAGCAGATCAACCAGGCGATCCAGCAGCTCGACAAGGTGACGCAGCAGAACTCCAGCGCGTCGGAACAGATGGCCGCGACCTCGGAAGAGCTGTCGTCGATGGCGACGCAGCTTCAGGACACCATCTCCTACTTCACGGTGGAGGAGAAGGCCGCCGCCCGCTCCGCCGCCCGCAGCCCGGTCGCCGTGGCCGCTCAGGCCCGGCCGGCGCAGGCTCAGTCCCCGGTTCCCGCCGCCCGCCGTCCGTCGACGGCGGTCACCATGACGCACAAGCCGGCGGCGAAGCTGAACGGCAGGGACCGCGGCGTGAAGATCGCGCTGGAGGGCGGCAGCGGCCCCGACGCGCTCGACGCCCGCTACACCGCGTTCTGATTGGCGGGCCGTCTTGACGCCCAAGGGGATGGTGCTTGCAGCGCCATCCCGCCGTTCCGTCCCCCGAACCGGAAGCCGCAGATGACCAGCGCGACCGCGCCCCGCGAACCGGCGCAATATGTGACGATCGGCATCGATCGCGAAGTGTTCGCCATAGAGGTCGCCATCGTGCGCGAGATCCTCGATCTCCAGCCGATCACTCGCCTGCCGCACGCGCCGCCCTTCCTGGTCGGCATGATCGACGTGCGGGGGCAGGGGGTGCCCACCGTCGATCTGCGGGTCAAGCTGGGCCTGCCGGCGGCACAGCCCACCGCCAACACCCGGATCGTCGTGCTCGACGTGCCGCAGCGCGGGCAGTCGATCACCGTCGGCGTCATCGCCGACCGGGTGTTCGAGGTCACCTCGCTCGACGAGCGCGGGCTGGAGACGCCGCCCCAGGTCGGCGGGCGCTGGCGCTCGGACTGCATCCAGGCCATCGGCCGCTCCAACGGCAATTTCGTCATCGTCTTCGACATCGCCCGGCTGTTCGCCGAGGACGACGTGGCCCTGCTCGACATGGCCGATGGCATGGTGAACGGTATGGCGGGCCTGATGGCGGACGGGGTGTCATGATCGATCCCGACGATCCGCAGCCAGAGGAAGGATCGCGGCGGCCGTCCTCCGACACCTTGTCGGAGCGGGACTTCGCCCGGCTCGCCGTCATCATCGAGCGCCATGCCGGCATCCGGATGCCGCCCAGCAAGCGGACCATGGTGGAAGGCCGCCTGCGCCGCCGCCTGCGGGCGCTCGGCCTGCCGGACATGAACGCCTATTGCCGCCATGTGCTGGACGAAGGCGGTCTGGACGGCGAGATGGTCGACCTGATCGATGCCGTCACCACCAACAAGACCGACTTCTTCCGCGAGATCGAGCATTTCCGCTATCTGATGGGCACCGCCATTCCGGCCCTGTCCCGTCTTCCCCACCGGCCCGGCCAGGACCGCCCGCTCAAGATCTGGAGCGCGGCCTGTTCGACCGGGGCGGAGCCCTACACGGTGGCGATGCTGCTGCTCGATTGCGCGAGCACCGGAACGCCGATCCGCCACGAGATCGTCGGCACCGACATCTGCACGGAGGCGCTGGCCGCCGCGAAGAGCGGCGTCTACCCGCTCGACATGGCAAAGATGGTGCCCGCCCCCTTCGCGTCACGCTATCTGATGCGGTCGCGCGACGACGGCAATCCGACGGTCCGGCTGGTGCCGCCGGTCCGCCAGTCGGTCCGCTTCGGCCATCTCAACGTGATGGATCCGGTCTATCCGATGGCGACCGACATGGATGTCGTCTTCTTCCGCAACATCCTGATCTATTTCGACAAGAAGACGCAGCAGAGGGTGCTGGAGAAGCTGTGCGGCCATCTGCGGCCCGGCGGCTACCTGTTCGTCGGCCACAGCGAAACCATCGCCAACATGGACCTGCCCGTGAAACAGGTGGGTTCCGCCATTTTCGTCCGGAGCTGAACGATGGGCCAGAAGATCCGCGTGCTGATCGTCGACGATTCCGCGACCGTCCGCCAGACCCTGGCCGGCATCCTGTCGTCCGATCCGCAGATCGAGGTGATGGGGACGGCCGCCGATCCCTATGCCGCTGTCCGCCGCATCGCGGAGGAGGCGCCGGACGTCATCACGCTCGACGTCGAGATGCCGCGCATGGACGGCATCACCTTCCTGCGCAAGCTGATGAGCCAGCACCCGATCCCGGTGGTGATGTGCTCCTCGCTGGTCGAGGATGGCAGCGAGACGCTGATGCAGGCGCTGGAGGCCGGGGCCGTCGACGTCATCCTGAAGCCGCGGATCGACACCCGCCAGAGCCTGCTCGACGCCCAGGTCCGCATTTGCGACACGGTGAAGGCGGCGGCCCGCGCCCGCCCGCGCCCCTCCGCCCGCCCGGCATCCGCCTCCGCCATGTCCCCCGCCACTCCACACGCCACTCCCCTCGGCCGCACCCGTGCCCCGGAACCGAAGCTGAGCGCCGACGTGATGATGCCGGCCCCCAGCGGCGGCGCGATGGCCCGCACCACCGAGCGCGTCATCTGCATCGGCGCGTCCACCGGCGGCACCGAAGCCCTGCGCGAGGTGCTGGAGGCGCTGCCTGCCGACAGTCCCGGCATCGTCATCGTCCAGCATATGCCGGAGAGCTTCACCGCCGCCTTCGCCCGCCGGCTCGACAGCCTGTGCGAGATGACGGTGCGCGAGGCGCGCGACGGCGACACGGTGCTGCGCGGGCAGGTGCTGATCGCGCCGGGCAACCGCCATATGCTGCTGCAACGCAGCGGCGCCCGGTATCTGGTGGCGGTGAAGGAGGGGCCGCTGGTGTCGCGGCACCGGCCGTCGGTCGATGTGCTGTTCCGGTCGGCCGCCCATTGCGCCGGCGGCAATGCCGTCGGCGTCATCATGACGGGAATGGGGGACGACGGCGCCACCGGGATGCGCGAGATGCAGCAGGCCGGCGCCTTCACCGTCGCCCAGGACGAGGAGAGCTGCGTCGTCTTCGGCATGCCGAAGGAGGCCATCGCGCGGGGCGGGGTGGACAAGGTGGTGGGACTTTCGTCGATCCCGCGCGAGATCCTGCGCCATGACCGCTCGTGACGTCATCCGCTTCCCCTGACGCATCCGTTTGGAAAAGGCTTCCGGCATGTACAGCACCGTTGACGAAGCGGCCTTCGGGGGTCCGGACGCCGGACTGATCCGCTCGCTGAGCGCCGAACTGCGCGCCGCATCGGCGCCCATCGAGACGACCTTCCTGACGGTCGGCGAAACGCTGTCGCAGACGCTGGAGCGGATGACGGCGATCGCCGGCCGCTTCAGCGCCTTGTCCATGCTGATCGACAGCGAGGACGGTGCCGAGGCTTGCAAACGGCTGGGAACCGTCCGCAGCGTGACCGACGGTCTGGCGGGCAACCTCCGGCAAACGCTGACCGATCTGACCGATCTCGATGGGACGGGGGCCGACATGGCCGCCCTGCTCGCCACCCTGTCGAAGATCATCGGCGAGATCACCGCCCTGGCGATCAACGCGAAGGTCCAGTCGGTCCAGATCCGCACCGGCAGCGACGATTTCAGCGTGTTCAACCGGGAAATCGACCGGCTCCACCGTCTGGCCGAGGCGGCGACGACGCAGGCGATCGGGCGTCTCGCCGATCTGCGCACGACCATGTCCGCGGCAAAGGACGGCGCCGGTACGTTCGAGCGCGACAACCGCACCCGCCTCGACGATGTCGGCAGCCGTCTGCAAGCGAGCCTGGAGCGCTTGACGGCCTACCGCCACACCGCGCAGGCGGCATCAATGCGCTTCGTCGGCCGTGTCGAGGAGATCGGCCGGCGCATCGCCCGCTGCATCAGCGACCTTCAGGTCGGCGACTTCACCTGCCAGCGCTTGGCCCACATCGGCGTGGCCATGGATGTGCTGGCCCTGCTGGCGGACCCACCCCCGGAGTCCGCCCTGGCACGGGATCTGCGATGGCTCGCCGGGCTGGACCGCGGACACCGGCAGGATCTGTCGGCGGCGATCTGCACCCTCGAAATCCGCCAGTGCGTCGAGGCGTGCGCCGATTTCGCCAGTCAGGTGGCGTCGCTGAAGGACAATCTGGAAGCGCTTGCCCGCGATGCGGACAGCATCGCGCAGGAAGCGCGGGAGCTGTTCGGGTCGGGCGGCGACATCCCGGCCGCCGGCAGGCCGGCAGGCCGGTCCGTTCTGCACGATGTCGCGGGCGACGTCGACCGGGCGCTGGAGCTGCTGCATCGCTATCGCCGCTCCGACGACATCATCCGCGGGCAGGTGGGCGAAGTCTCGGGCGGTTTCGTCGCCATGGGACGGGATGTTCTCGCCATCCGCTCCATCGACACCGACATGCGGCTGATGGGGCTGAACACGACGCTGAAATGCGCGCGGCTTGGCGATGCGGGGCGGGCGCTGGGCGTGGTGGCGCAGGAGCTGCGCGCGTGCAGCCGCCGGACCGAGGACATGTCGAAGGCGATCACCGAGGCGATCCAGGCGGCCACCGACCGGGCGAACGGCCTGGACCGGCGGTCGGGCACCAACCATCGGGTGGCGATGGAGCTGGTGGATGCCATGACCGGCTCCATGGACTGCCTGAAGCGGCTGCACGCCGATCAGATGCGCTCGCTGTCGACCATGACCGGCGATTGCGCGGAGGCCTCCAAAGTGCTGACCGGCACGGTCGGCCGATTGGGCATGGAGCTTCGGCTCGGAGGATTCACCCAGCGCTTCGTCGACCGGATGCAGCCCTATGCCGGACGGGGGGACATCCATGCCCCCGGAATTTCCGACGACCTGAACCGGCTCTTCGCGTCGCTGTACACCGCGGAACGGGAGAGAAGCATCCATTCCGACCTTTTCGGCGGCCTGCAAGGCGGCCAGAAGCAAATCGGCCAAAAGCAACTCGGCCACGGGCAAATCGCCAAGGAGCAAACCGGCCAGGAACAGGGCGGTGAGATCGACGAGTTCTTTCTTTGAGAAACCGCCTTTGAGAAATTGGACCGGCTTGCGCCCAGTCACATCCGCTCAGCGCAGCCCCAGGCCGCGCGCGATGATGCCGCGCAGGATCTCGCGTGTGCCGCCGCGCAGGGAGAAGGCCGGCGCGTTCATCACCGTATGGGCCAGCACGGCCGAGAATTCGCGCGTGGAGTCGAGGTCGGGCTCGGCCTCGACCAGCTGGCGGGCGATCTCCGGGATCTCCTGCTCGAACAGGGCGCCGAGATCCTTTACCAACGATGCCTGTAAGGTCGGGTTCTCACCCTTGTCGAGCATGCCGGCGACCGAGCGCGACAGCCGGCGCAGCACGACCAGATGGCCGACCAGCCGGCCGACCGCGATTGCGGCATGTGCCGAGGGCGACGGCCCGAGCGCCCGCACCAGCTCGGTCAGCAGGGCCATGGAGGACAGGAAGCGCTCCGGTCCGCTGCGCTCGAAGGCCAGCTCGCCCATCACCTGATTCCAGCCGTCGCCGCGCTGGCCGATCAGCGCATCTTCGGGCAGCAGGACGTCCTCGAACACCACTTCGTTGAAATGGTGCGCGCCCGACAGGTCGAGGACGGGGCGGATGGTGATGCCGGGCGTGGAAAGATCGACCAGCAGCTGGCTGGTGCCGCCCTGGCGGTCCTCGGCGGCGCCGTCGGTGCGGCAGAACAGGATCATGTATTGGGCGCGGTGGGCGTAGGTCGTCCACAGCTTGGTGCCGTTGACGCGCCAGCCGCCGTCCACCGGTACGGCGCGGGTGCGGACGGCGGCGAGGTCGGAACCGGAATCGGGCTCGCTCATGCCGATGCAGAAGGTGCAGTCGCCCGATGCGATGCGCGGCAGGATGGCCTGGCGTTGCGCTTCCGTGCCGCTCTTCAGCAGCAGCGGGCCGCTCTGGCGGTCGGCGATCCAATGGGCGGCGACGGGCGCGCCGGCCGCCAGCATCTCCTCCAGCACGACATAGCGTTCCAGCGCGCTGCGCTCGTGCCCGCCATAGCGCTTGGGCCAGGTCATGGCGATCCAGCCGCGGGCGCCCATCTTCCGGCTGAACGCGCGGTCGAAGCCGTTCCAGGAGTCGGCGCGCAGGCGGGGCGGCCGGTCGGCCAGCTCTGTCTTCAGGAAATCGCGGACCTCCGCCCGCAACGCCTCGGTGGCGTCGCCGGCGGGCGGGGGCGGGAAGGCGATGCGGGGCATTGGTGTCTCTCTCCGGAGCGGGCGGCGCGGGATCAGGCGGCGGTGACGAGCGGCCAAAGACCGTCGGCGCCGGCCGCTGCGGCCTCCTGGCCGAGTTGCCGGGCCCAGAAGGCGTCGTTGCCGTACTCGTCGCGCCAGGACCACAGCCGGCGGGTCAGGGTGTGGAGGACATGTTCGTGGGTGAAGCCGATGGCGCCGTGCATCTGGTGGGCGATGGAACAGGCGATTCCCGCGGCCTCGCCGCACCGCATCTTCGCGGCGGCCACCGGCAGAATGCGCGATCCGCCCGCCGACAGTTCGGCGAAGGCCTCCGCGGCGCCGTCGGCGGCGGCCCCGGCGGCGGCGGCCTGTCCGGCGAGCACCGCCAGATTCTGCTGGACCGCCTGGAACTTGGCGAGGGGCCGGCCGAACTGCACGCGCTCGCCGACATACCGAACCGTCAGGTCCAGCACCCGCTCGACGGCTCCGGCCATGGCGAGGCCGCGCAGGGTGGCGCCCAAGCCGTGCAGGACGGCCCCATTCAACCCATCCGGCGCCGGAGCGACGCGGTCGTCGGCCAGCACGAGGCCGAAGCGCAGGCCGTCGCGCGGCTCGCCGGCGATGTTGCGGCCGGTCTCGGCGATCTCCCAGTCCCCGGCGTCGAGGCGGACGACATGCGTGCGGCCATCATGCTCGGCGAGCAGGGCGACGGCCGCCGCGTCGCGTCCCCAGGGAACCCGGTCCGCGGTCCCGGACAACTGCCAGCCGCCAGTGTCGCGGATCAGCGACGGCATGGCGCGTCCGGCCCTGGGCGCGGCGACGGGCGGCGCGATGGTCAGCGGTCCGGCCGGCACCTCCAGCCCGGCACCGGCCAGCATCCAGGCGGCCAGCATGCTGTCGGCCAGCGGCAGCGGGGCGGCGGCGGAGCCGGCGATGCGGACCAGCCCGAGCGCCTCGACGATGTCGAGGCCGAAACCGCCGGCCTCCTCAGGCACCAGGGCCAGCGGCAGGCCCATCTCCTCGACGGCGGCCCAGAGATCGGCGGGCCAGTGCCCCTCCTCGGCCAGCCGCAGGATGTCGGGCGTCAAGCGGCCGGCGAACAGGCGCCGGGCGGTGTCGGCCAAAATGTTGTCGGCCAAAATATGGTCGGTCATCGGCCGTCAGTCCTGCTGGTGGGTCTTGATGAGGTCGCGGGCGATCACGAGCTTCTGCACCTCCGACGCGCCCTCGTAGATGCGCATCGGCCGGACCTCGCGGTAGAGCTTCTCGACCACGCTGCCGCGCATGACGCCGGCGCCGCCGAAAAGCTGGACGGCGGCATCCACCACGCTGGCGGCGGCCTCGCTGCCGGTCAGCTTGGCCATCGAGACATCGCGCGTGCAGCGTCCGCCGGTCGTGTCCTTGGCCCAGGCGGCGCGGTAGACGCAGAGCGCCGCCTGCTCCAGCGTGGTCGCCATCTCCGCCAGCTTGGTCTGCACCCCGTCCATCTCGGCCATCGCCTTGCCGAACAGCCGGCGCCTGGTGACGCGGGCGAGGCTCTCGTCGAGCGCCCGGCGTCCGGCGCCGATCCCGGCCGCCCCGACCGAGGCGCGGAAAACGTCGAAGGTCGCCATCGCCACCTTGAAGCCCTGTCCGGGGGCGCCGACCAGACGGTCGGGGCCGACACGCACGGCGTCGAGACGCAGCGGGGCGGCCGGGTGGGGGGCCATGAAGTCGATCGGCGGGCCGGCGCTCAGCCCTGCGGCGTCGGCGTCGACCAGGAAGGCGGTCAGGCCGCGCGACCCCGGCGCTTCGCCGGTCCGGGCGATCACGAGGTAATGGTCGGCGAAGCCGGCGTTGGAGATGAAGGTCTTCTCGCCGCTGATGCGCCAGCCGTCGCCGTCGCGTTCCGCTGCCGTGGCGATGTTGGCGACGTCCGAACCGGTCTCCGGCTCGGTCAGCGCCAGCGCCGCGATGGCCTCGCCTGTCCGGGCGGCGGGCAGGTAGCGGCGGCACAGCCCGGCCGAGCCGGTCTGCCACAGGGCGGCGGTGCCGATGCCCTGCATGACGAAGACCGAGTCCGCGAGATCGCCGAAGCGGTAGGCCAGCACCTCGCGCGCCAGGCAGACGCTGCGCAGGTCGATGGCGGCGCTTCCCGCTTCCGCGCCGGGCGGGACGACGATGTCGAGCAGACCCTGGGCTCCCATGGCGCGGGCGAGGACGCGGCTGACGGCGCCGAGGTCGCGGCTGTCCTCGTCGATTTCCGGAAGCTCCATCTCCAGCAGCGTGCGCGCGAAGCTGCGGTGCCGGTCCTCGAAGAACGGGGTGTCCCAAAGCGGCCAGGGTTTCATGCGGCACTCCTGCACGGCAGCGGGACTCAGCCCAGCCGTTCGATGATGGTGGCGGTGCCGAGCCCGCCGGCGCAGCACATGGTCTGGAGGCCGAAGCGGGCGTCGCGCCGTTCCAGCTCGTGCAGAAGCGTGGTCATCAGCCGCGCGCCCGACGCGCCCAGCGGGTGGCCGAGCGCGATGGCGCCGCCATTGACGTTCAACCGCTCGGGATCGGCGTCGAACTCGCGCTGCCAGACCATCGGCACCGGGGCGAAGGCTTCGTTCACCTCGAACAGGTCGATGTCGCCCAGCGTCAGTCCGCTGCGGTCCAGCACCCGGCGGGTCGCCGGGATCGGGCCGGTCAGCATCAGGGTCGGATCGGCACCCAGGGTCGTCACCGCGCGGAAGCGGGCGCGCGCCTTCAGCCCATGCGCCTTGGCGACCTCCGCCGCCATCAGCAGCAGGGCCGAGGCACCGTCGGCGATCTGCGAGGAGTTACCGGCGGTGATCCGGCCATTCTCGCGGAAGCTGGTCTTCAGGGTGGACAGCTTCTCGCGGCTGGTGTCGCGGCGGATCGTCTCGTCCCTGGTCAGGGTGACGCCGCTTTCCGGCAGGTCGCGCTCGCGCCACGTCTCGACCGGCACCGGCACGATCTCGCGGTCGAACCAGCCGGCATCGGCCGCCGCGGCGGCCTTGCGGTGGCTGGCGATGGCGTAGTCGTCGATCTCGTCGCGGGTCAGGCCCCAGGCATCGGTGATGCGCTCCGCCGCCTCGCCCTGGGAGATCTGCGGATGGGCCTCCAGCAGTTTCCAGCCGAAGGGCTTGCCGTGGACGTCGCGGTTGCCGCCCATCGGCACCCGGCTCATGCTTTCGACGCCGCCGGCCGCCACCACGTCGTACTCGCCGGACGCGATGGAGCCGAGGGCGGCATGGACCGCCGCCTCCGCCGAACCGCATTTGCGGTCCACCGTCATGCCGGGAATGGACGCCGGCCAGCCGGCGCTCAGCAGGGCGGTGCGCGCCGGGTTGGTGGACTGCTCGCCGACCTGGGTGACGCAACCGAACACGACGTCGTCCACCAGTTCCGGCGAAATGCCGGCGCGGCGGACGAGTTCCTGGAGAACGACCGCCCCCAGATGGTCTGCCCGCACCGGGGCCAGCGCGCCGCGGAAACGGCCGATGGGGGTGCGGACGGCCTCGACGATGACGACATCGCGTGGGTTCAGGGGCCGCGCATTCAAGGCCCGTGCGTTCAGGGAAGGCATGGTCAGTTGCTCCCCAGCAAGCCGGAGCCGGGCACCTTTGCCCCGTTCTCGTACCGGTAGACGCCGTGGCCGGCCTTGCGGCCGGTGCGGCCCGACTTGACCATCTTGGCGATCAGCGGGCAGGGCCGGAACTTCTCGCCCAGCGACTGGTGGAGGTATTGCAGCACCGCCAGCCGGGTGTCCCAGCCGGTCATGTCGCCCAGTTCCAGCGGCCCCATCGGATGGCCGAGGCCGAGCCGCAGCGCGGTGTCGATGTCCTCGGCGCTGGCGACGCCGGATTCCAGCATGTACATCGCCTCGTTGCCGAGCATCGCCGACATGCGGCTGGTGGTGAAGCCGGGCGCCTCGTTGACGACGATGGAGGTTTTTCCAAGGGCGTCCGACCAGGCCTTCAGCCGTTCGACCACGCTGTCCTCGGTCGCCAGCCCGCGGATGATCTCGACCAGCTTCATCTTGTGGACGGGATTGAAGAAATGCATGCCCGCGACGCGCGCCGGCCGGGCCGAGGCCGCGGCGATCTCGGTGATGCTGAGCGCCGAGGTGTTGGTGGCGATGACCGCGTCCGCTGCCACCACCGCGTCGATGGTGCGGATGATGTCGATCTTGACGGCCAACTGCTCCGACGCGGTCTCCACCACCAGATCGGCTCCGGCGGCGGCGGCGGCGAGGTCGCTGGCCGGGGTGATCAGCGACAGCGTCCGCGCCGCCGTCTCCTCCGTCAGCTTGCCGAGACCGACCGCGTCGGAGACGATCTTGCGGATGTTGCCGAGCGCGTCGTCCAGCGCCGCGCCCTTCACGTCGAACAGCACGGTGGGATAGCCGCGCACGGCGAAAGCGTGGGCGATGCCGCGCCCCATGATGCCGGCGCCGACCACCGTGACCTTGGCGCCATCGGGAATGCTTGCGTTCATCGGTTGGTTCACCCTTGTCTTATCGCCCCGTCTTCCGGGGCGGTGTCTCAACGTCCCGTCTTCCCAGGGCGGCGTCTCAGCGCCCCGTGAAGACGGGGCGGCGCTTTTCGCGGAAGGCGGCTGCCGCTTCCATCCGGTCCTCGGTGGTCAGCAGCAGCGTGAAGAGGGTCTTTTCCAGGGCGATCCCGGCGTCCAGGTCGAGGTCGGCGCCGTTCATCACCGCTTCCTTGACATAGGCGGCGGCCGTGGGCGACTTGGCGGCGATGGCGTCGGCCAGGGCAAGCGCCTGCTCGTCCAGCGCCTGGCGCGCCAGTGCCAGACGCGAGACGACGCCGAGCCGCAGCGCCTCCTCCGCGCCGAAGCGCTCGCCGGTCAGCATCAGGTCGAGGGCACGGCCGGTGCCGATCAGACGCGGCAGCCGCTGGGTTCCCCCGGCGCCGGGAATGAGGCCGAGATTGACCTCCGGCAGGCCGAAGACGGCGTCGGCCGAGGCGATGCGGATGTCGCAGGCCAGCGCGATCTCGAAGCCGCCGCCCAGGCAGAAGCCATGGATGGCGGCGATCGCCGGCTTGGTCAGCGACGCCACCGCGTCGATGTAGGCGATCCCGGGGTCGACCCGGCGCGCGGAAACCGCGGAGTCGACCTGCCGGAATTCCTTGATGTCGGCGCCGACGCAGAAGCCGCGTTCCCCCGCCGCCCGGATCAGGACGGTGCGGATGGCGGGATCGGCTTCGAGATCGCGGCAGGCACTGGTGAGGCCGCGGCGCACCGCCATGTTGATGGCGTTCAGTGCATCCGGGCGGTTGAGCGTGACGATGCCGACGCCGTTGCGCCGTTCGACAAGGACGGCGTCGTCGCCGTGGGTGTCTTGGTCGGTGGGCATGGGGATTTCCCGGAAAACCGTGAGGGCCGGCGGGGAACCGCGCGCCGCCGCGGACTGCGGCCAGGAGGGGCAGCCAGGAAGGCGCTGCGTATCGCGGACTGTCCGTGCCGCCACCGTTACGCTATGCCGGGCGACGGCGGGGCGCAAGCGGTTTTTCTCCATAGAGAATTCTTTTCTGACGATATAAATTAATTCCGCCGATGCCGGCCGCGTTCCATAAGTCGGGTGCGGCGGTCGAAACGAGGGGGGAGCGGAACGTGCAGGCAAAGCCAGGCGGGACGGAGACGGCGGCGGACGCCGATGCCGGCGATGCACCGAAGGCGCCGCGCCCGCGCGGCCGTCCACCCAAGGACGCGGCCAAGCAGGCAGCCAGGGCGCAATCCGGGCCCTCCGCCAGGCTTGCGGACGGTGGGACGAAGGCGCAGGGCGGCGTCGATGCGGAGACGGCTGCCGACGCCGCCGGCAAGCCGGTCGGCGCGGTGCTGAACTGCATCCGGATCCTGAAGCTGCTGAGCCATGCCGCGGCACCGGTCAGCCTGACCCACATCGTGCAGGAGCTGGGGATGAACACCAGCACCGGCTTCAACATCCTGCGCACGCTGGTCCAGGAGGATTACGTCCGCTTCGACCCGCAGACCAAGGTCTACGCCATCGGGCTCGGCGTGATGGATCTGGTGCGCGGGGCGGCGACCGTCGCCAGCGACATCAACCTCGTGCGCCCGCTGATGGAGCGCGTCGCCCGCGACCATGGGGTGACGGTGACGCTGTGGCGGCGGATTTCGGCCGACCGCATGATGCTGGTGCTGGAGGCGCTCGGCACCGGCAACATGCGCATCAAGATGGATGTCGGGCAGCGGCTGCCGCTGACGATCGGCGCCGCCGGCCGCGCCATGGTGCCGCATGCCGGACTGACGGAGGCGGAGTTGCGCCGGCAGTTCGCCGCGTTGCGCTGGGACCGGCCGCTGTCCTTCGAGGCGTTCATGGCCGAGGTGGAGGAGACGGCGCGGCGCGGCTGGGCGCTCGACAATGGAAACTATGCGCTCGGCACCGCGTCTGTCGCCGTGCCGATCCTCAATCCGCAGGGGGGGCCGCTGATGGCCTGCACCGCCACCATGTTCCTCAGCCAGTTCGACGAGGCGCGGGCGGCGCGCATCGCCGGTGCCCTCGGCGAGGTCGCCCGCGCGCTGGCCCCGGCGCTGCCGCACCTTTAGAGTGCGATCGCTTCAGACGGAATCGTCTGGAGCGTGAATAGCACGGAAAACCAAAAGGTTAGAATCCGGCGGCCGGTCAGCAGGCCAGGGCGGTGACCGGCTCGGCCGCATCCGTGTCCCCGGCAACGGTGCGGGTGGCGAGGCGCACCGCCGCATAGGCGTCGTGGACGGCATCGCCGATGCGGCCGACCTCCCGGCTGTCGCCGATCACATGGGTCGGCACTCCGGCGGCGCCCAGTGCGGCGGCCAGTCCGGTCTCCGGCATCCGGCCCAGCGCCAGCAGGACCTGCGCGGCCGGGCGGCGGTGGTCGGCGCCGTCGCGGTCGCGCAGCACGACCTCCCCGCCGCCGACCGCGGCGAGTTCCATGCCGGTCTCGATGCGGATGCGCGGGTTGCCCTCCAGCCTCGCGATCAGCTGGCGGCGATAGACATATTGCGCGCGGCGCGCCAGCCGCCGTTCCGGCGAGCGGCTGACCAGAAGGACGTCGCGGCCGGATTCCGCGACATACTCCGCGCATTCGCACCCCGTCTCGCCGCTGCCGACGATGACCACCGGCTTCTCCGCCGCCGGACCGGCGGCAAGCGGCTCCTGCCCCGTCAGCAGGTCATGGGCGTAGCCGACCGGGACCGACCCGCTGCCGGCCACCGGGAGCGCACGGTTGGACGCCCCGGTGGCGACGATGGCGAGCGCCGGCCGCAGGGCGAGGATGTCGTCCGGTCCGGCTTCGCAGCCGAGCCGGACCTCCACCCCGGAGGCTTCCAGCCGCCGGACCAGATAGTCGCGGTACCAGAAGAACTTGTCCTTGCCCGGCGGCGTCGCCGAGGCGACCAGCCCGAGACCGAGCCTGTCCGCCTTCTCGAACAGGGTGACGCGGAAGCCGGCATCCTGGAGAAGCAGGGCCGCCGTCATCCCGCCCGGTCCGCCGCCGACGACCGCGGCGGTGCGGCCGGCGCCGCTGCGCAGGATCGCCGGCTCGGTCTCGCGCCCGGTGCGCGGATTCTCGGCGCAGCCCAGCCGCTTGTGGGCGAGAAGCTGGTCGACGCACCAGTTGCAGGAGGTGCAGGGGCGGATGTCCTCCACCGCGCCGCGCCTGGCCTTCTCCGGCCATTGCGGGTCGGCCAGCAGGGCGCGGCCGAGCGCCACGAAATCCGCCGACCCGTCGGCGACGGCGCGCTCCGCCACGTCGGGCTGGCGGATGACGCCGACGGTCAGCACGGGAACGCCGGCGACCTCCCGCAGCCGGCGGGCCAGCGGGATGCGCCATCCCTGGGGGGACGAGACCGGATCGACGTTGCAGTCCATCCGTTCCGCCGTTCCAGTCGACACGTGCAGCGCGTCGGCCCCGGCGGCGACGAGCTCCGGCGCCATCCGCACCGCCTCGTCCAGGGTGGTGCCGCCCTCCACGAACTCCTCGGCGGACAGGCGGAAGATCACCGGCGCCTCGCCGGCCGCCGTCCGGACGGCCGAGACCACCGCCAGCGGGAAGCGCAGCCGTTTCTCCAGTGTTCCGCCATACGCATCCGTCCGCCGGTTGCTGGCGCCCGACAGAAAGCCGCCGATCAGGTAGCCGTGGGCGCCGTGGATCTCGACGGCATCGTAGCCGGCGGCCACGGCGCGGGCAGCGGCACGGCCGAATTTTGCGGTCAGATCCCCGATCTCCGGCACGGCGATCTCACGCGGCTCCTCGCGATAGACGCGGCAGGCGATGGCCGAGGCGGCGACCGGAGCCTGTCCGCCGGTGAAGCGGCGCAGGGTCTGGCGCCCGGCATGGAACAGCTGGAGGCAGGAGCGCGCGCCCGCGGCGGCGATGGCGGCGGTCAGCCGCCGGTGGCCGGCGATGAGGCTGTCATCGTCGATGCCGAGCTGCGGCGACCCGCCCAGCCCGAGCGGACGGTCGACGCAGGCATATTCGACGATCACCATTCCCACCCCGCCGGCGGCGCGGGCGGTGTAGTAGGCGAGCATCTCGTCCGACACCGAGCCGTCCGGGGCCGCCATGTTGGATTCCATCGGCGCCATCACCAGCCGGTTCGGCAGCACGAGTCCGCGCAGGCGGCCGGGGGAAAACAGAGTGGGGAATGCGGGGTCCATCGTGGCGTCCAATCATGTCCATGGCGTTCGGTCGCGGCGTCGGGCCGGGCCGCGGCGCGGATTCGTGGCGCCGGGGGCTGTAGGCCGGAAAGGGAGCGGGGCGGCAAAGGCCAAAGCCCGGACAAATACAATCACACACGACTTTTTTTGTCGTCAACGGTCTTCTGCGAAGTGTGCTAGCATCCCCACGGTTGTGAACGGACGACCTGCCGGGCCTGTTCACCTGATGCCGGCTGGCGCCGGGGACGTCCGGGCAGAAGGGAGACGGTGGGGCATGGCGCGGGTGATCCAGGACGAGACGGTGGAAACCGGCGAGGAAGAGGGGCGCAAGGCCAAGCGCAAGCCCCAGCAGGAGCGGAGCAACGCGACGCGCCGCAAGCTGGTGCGGGCAACCATCGATCTGCTGCGCGAGCGCGGCTATGCCAGCGTCACCACGCCGGACATCGCCGACCGGGCCGGGGTGTCGCGTGGCGCGCTGCAATATCACTTCGCCGGCAAGGAGGAGATCTACTTCGCAGCCATCCAGGAAATCACAGACTGGATGGACAAGGAGATGAATCTGGCGGAATTCGTGGGTCTCCCCATCGCCGAGCGGGTGGAGCGGGTGGTCAACCAGCATTGGGAGGTCTTCGGCAGCGACGATTACGTCGCAGCCCTCGAAATCCGCCTTTACGAACGCTTCAACGACTGGCTGCACCAGAGCATCCGCACCCAGCTGGGCAAGGTGACGGAAGCGCGCGACCTCGAATGGGTGCGGCTGTTCGCCGACTCCCCCGCCGACACGGCGACCGTGGTTCGACTGCGCCGCATGGTGCTGGACACGCTGCGCGGCTTCGCCCTGCGCAAGATCCAGGAGGGGCCGGCCGTGGATTTCGCACCGCAGCTCACCCTCCTGAAGAGATTTCTGGTGAGCGTGCTCCAGCCGCTTCCGCGTACCGTCCAGGACGAGCGCACATAAAAATCATCAGTGAATGATTCTTGTTGCAAGGCTGGTCCGCCTTGCCTATGGTTTGTCTTGCGGACAGTTTGCCGCGTTGCCGATGTTTGAAATGTGCCAGCGCTTCGTCCGGCACTCTGCGCCGTGATGTTCCGGCAGCTCTCCAAGAACTTTCGGGCCAAAGCCTTATCAGGCACCGATGCGTCACCGGCCCCGGAAGGCAGACCGGTTTTGGTCCGCACCCCGGCTCTTCGATTTCAGCCTCATCATCATGGGGAGAACCCCGTCGTGATCGACATCATCCTGGAAGCGCGTGGTCTGACGAAGGAGTTCAAGGGCTTCGTGGCGGTTCGGGATGTGAACCTTCAGGTTCGCCGCGGCACCATCCACGCGCTGATCGGCCCGAACGGCGCCGGCAAGAGCACAGTGTTCAACCTGCTGACCAAGTTCCTCACCCCCACCCGCGGCCAGATCCTCTACAAGGGCCGCGACATCACCCGCACCAAGCCGGCCGACATCGCGCTGATGGGGCTGGTCCGCTCCTTCCAGATCTCCGCCGTCTTCCCGCACCTCAGCGTGCTGGAGAATGTCCGCGTCGCGCTCCAGCGGCCGCTCGGCACCAGCTTCCATTTCTGGAAGTCCGAATCGTCGCTCCACGACCTGCACGACCGGGCTTTGGAGCTGATCGAGGCGGTCAACCTCACCCCCTGGGCCGGCCATCTGGCGGCCGAGCTGCCCTATGGCCGCAAGCGCGCGCTGGAGATCGCCACCACCCTGGCGCTCGACCCGGAGGTGATGCTGCTCGACGAACCGCTGGCCGGCATGGGCCATGAGGACATCGAGGGCACCGCCGCCCTGATCAAGCGCGTCGCCGCCGACCGTACCGTGCTGATGGTGGAGCACAACCTGTCGGTCGTCGCCCACCTGTCGGACACCATCACCGTGCTCCGCCGCGGCGAGATCCTGGCGGAGGGGCCGTACGAGGTCGTCTCGAAGAACCCGCAGGTGATGGAAGCATATATGGGCACGGGGGGGACCGGACATGCCTGACGGGATGAACACCAAGACGGCCATGCTGGAGATCGCCGACCTGCACGGCTTCTACGGCGAGAGCCATGTGCTGCACGGCGTCAGCCTGGAGGTGCGGCAGGGCGAGGTGGTGACGCTGCTGGGCCGCAACGGCGCCGGCAAGACCTCGACCATGCGCGCCATCATGGGCATCATGGGCAAGCGCACCGGCTCGATCCGCTTCCAGGGGCAGCAGTTGATCGGCATGGCGCAGCACAAAATCCCGCGCCTCGGCATCGGCTATGTGCCGGAGGAGCGCGGCATCTTCTCAAGCCTCAGCGTGGACGAGAACCTGACGCTGCCGCCGGTGGTCAGGGAGGGCGGGATGACGGTCCCGCAGATCCATGAGCTGTTCCCCAACCTGAAGGGCCGCGGCTCGACGCAGGGCACGCGGCTGTCGGGCGGCGAGCAGCAGATGCTGGCCATTGCCCGCATCCTGCGCACCGGTGCCACGTTGATCCTGCTGGACGAGCCGACCGAAGGGCTGGCTCCGGTCATCATCGAGCAGATCGGCGTCGCGGTGCGCGCCCTGAAACAGCGCGGCTTCACCATCGTGCTGGTGGAGCAGAATTTCCGCTTCGCCGCCACCATCGCCGACCGCCATTACGTGATGGAGGAAGGCCATGTGGTGGACATGATCCCCAACGACCAGCTCCACGCCAACATGGACAAGCTGCACACCTATCTCGGCGTGTGAGCGGGAGAGGACCGTCCGATGTCGCACCTGTTCGGCATTCCGCCGCAAGCCCTGTTCGGCCAGCTTCTGCTCGGCCTGATCAACGGCTCCTTCTATGCGCTGCTCAGCCTGGGGCTGGCGGTGATCTTCGGGATGCTCAATGTCGTCAACATGGCGCATGGCGCCTTGTACATGGTCGGCGCCTTCGTGGCGTGGCTGCTGCTGACCTACCTCGGCATCGGCTATTGGGGGGCGCTGGTGCTGGCGCCGCTGGCGGTCGGGGCGGTCGGGCTGGTGCTGGAGCGCACCATGCTGCGCCGGCTCTACAAGGTCGACCACCTCTATGGCCTGCTGCTGACCTTCGGGCTGGCGCTGATCTTCGAGGGCGCCTTCCGCCACCAGTATGGCGTGTCGGGGCAGCCTTACCCGATCCCCGACCTGCTGAAGGGCGGCACCAACCTCGGCTTCATGTATCTGCCGACCTACCGCGGCTGGGTGGTGGCGGCGTCGCTGCTGGTGTGCCTGGGCACCTGGTTCGCCATCGAGCGGACCAAGCTGGGCGCCTATCTGCGGGCGGCGACGGAGAACCCGACGCTGGTGCAGGCCTTCGGCATCAACGTTCCGGTGATGGTGTCGCTGACCTACGGTTTCGGCGTGGCGCTGGCCGGTCTGGCAGGCGTGCTGGCGGCGCCGATCTATCAGGTGTCGCCGCTGATGGGGTCGAACCTGATCATCGTGGTGTTCGCGGTGGTGGTGATCGGCGGCATGGGCTCGATCCTCGGCGCCATCGTCACCGGGCTGGGTCTGGGGCTGCTGGAGGGGCTGGCCAAGGTCTTCTACCCGGAGGCCTCCAACATCGTGGTGTTCGTGATCATGGCCGTGGTGCTGATGGTGAAGCCGGCCGGTCTGTTCGGACGGGAGAGATAAGCCATGACCATGCAAACCCAGGCACTGCCGCGGGCGGGTATCGGGACGGCGTCGCGCCGGGCGTTGCTGATCGGCGGCGGCCTGCTGCTGGCCCTGGCGGCACCCTTCCTGCTGTATCCCGTGTTTCTCATGAAGGTGCTGTGCTTCGCGCTGTTCGCCTGCGCCTTCAACCTGCTGATCGGCTTCGCCGGGCTGATGAGCTTCGGCCATGCCGCCTTCTTCGGCTCGGCGGCCTATGTCACGGCGCATGCCGCCAAGGTCTGGGCGTTGCCGCCGGAACTGGCGATGCTGGCGGGCGTGCTCGTCGCGGCCGGTCTGGGTCTGGTCTTCGGCCTGATCGCCATCCGCCGCCAGGGCATCTATTTCGCCATGATCACGCTGGCGCTGAGCCAGATGGTGTTCTTCCTGGCGTTGCAACTGCCCTTCACCCATGGCGAGGACGGCATCCAGGGCGTGCCGCGCGGCACCCTGTTCGGACTGTTCGACCTCAACCAGCCGCTGACCATGTACTACACCGTGCTGGCGATCTTCGTCGCCGGCTTCGCCCTGATCTGGCGCACCGTGCACTCGCCCTTCGGCCAGGTGCTGAAGGCGATCCGCGAGAACGAGCCGCGCGCGGTGTCGCTCGGCTACCGCACCGACCGCTACAAGCTGGTGGCCTTCGTGCTGTCGGCCTCGCTGGCAGGGCTTGCCGGCGGGACCAAGGCTTTGGTGTTCCAGCTCGCCAGCCTGACCGACGTGACGTGGCAGATGTCGGGCGCGGTGGTGCTGATGACGCTCTTGGGCGGCATGGGCACTTTGTTCGGTCCGGTGGTGGGGGCCGGGCTGGTGGTGACCTTGGAAAGCTACCTCGCCGCGACCAGCCTGCCGGTGCCGGTGGTGATCGGCTGCATCTTCGTCGTCTGCGTGCTGGTCTTCCGCCGCGGCATCATCGGCGAGCTGCTGGCCCGCCTGCCGAAGTGACGCCGGGCCATCTCAAACCCTCTTCAACGGGATATCGATCATGACGGAATGGGCGGTCGTCACCGGCGGCAACCGGAACATCGGCGCGGGTATCGCCCGCCGGCTGACCGAGGACGGCTTTCAGGTGATCGTGGCGTCGCGCACCCCGCCGGAGCATGATTTCCATGCCGGCCATGTGCCGCTGGACCTTGCCGACCCGGACGCCTCGGCGGCGGCGCTGGCTGAAGCGGTCGGCGACCGGCCGGTGACGCGCTTCGTCCATAACGCGGCCATCGCCCCGCTGGCGCCGGGAGCCGAACTGTCGGTCGCCGAACTTGCGCGGGTCTATGCCGTCAATGTCGGGGCGTTCGTCGCGCTGACGCAGGTGCTGCTGCCGTCGATGCGCCGCCAGGGGGTCGGGCGCATCGTCGCCATCGGCAGCCGTGCCGCGCTGGGCAAGGAGGGGCGCACCGCCTATGCCGCCAGCAAGGCGGCGCTGTCCGGTCTGGTCCGCACCTGGGCGCTGGAACTGGGAAGCGACGGCATCACCGTCAATGTGGTGGCGCCCGGACCGGTGCGGACGTCGCTGTTCGATGCCGCCAATCCGCCCGGCCATCCGATGACCGAGAAGCTGATGCACGGCGTGCCGGTCGGCTTCATCGGCACGCCGGACGACATCGCCCATGCGGTGTCCTTCTTCACCAGCGACGCCGCGCGCTTCGTGACGGGACAGGTGCTGTTCGTCTGCGGCGGCACCTCCATCGCCTTCAAGGAGCCTGACGGCCGCCCGCCGGTGATTCACCGGCACGCCGCGACCTTCCCGGGGACGGGCCGGTGACCGGATTTGCCGGTTTCACTTCTGGCGGTTCCGCGGCCGATCCGCCGGGCGGCCGGATGGCGGCCGTCGAGATCGAACAGCCCGGCGGGCCGGAGGTGCTGCGCCTGACGGAACGGCCGATCCCCGTGCCGGCCGATGGCGAGGTTCTGATCCGGGTGGTCGCCGCCGGACTGAACCGGGGCGACCTGCTGCAAAGGCAGGGGCTCTATCCGCCGCCGCCCGGTGCCTCCGACCTGCCGGGTCTGGAGGTGTCGGGGCTGGTGGCGGCCTGCGGCGGCGGGGTGGAGGGATTTGTGCCGGGCGACCGCGTCTGCGCGCTGGTGGCCGGCGGTGGCTATGCCGGGTTCTGCGCCGCCCCGGCGGCGCAATGCCTTCCGGTTCCCGACGGGCTGGATCTGGCGACGGCTGCGGCGCTGCCCGAGGCGCTCTGCACGGTCTGGACCAATCTGGTCGAGCGGGGAGCCCTGCGCTCCGGCGACGGCGTGCTGATCCATGGCGGGGCCAGCGGGATCGGCAGCATCGCCATCCAGGCCGCCCGCCTGCTGGGCGCCGCCTCGGTGTTCGCCACCGCCGGCAGCCCCGACAAGCTCGCCCTGTGCAGCGAACTCGGCGCCGACCGCGCCATCGACCACCGCAACGAGGATTTCGTCCGCGCCGTCAAGGACGCCACCGGCGGACGCGGGGTGGACGTGATCCTCGACATGGTCGGCGGCGACTATCTGGAGCGCAACATCGAGGCGCTGGCCGTCGGCGGACGCCTCGTCCACATCTCCTTCATCGCCGGGTCGCGCATCTGCGCGGATTTGCGTCCGGTGATGACCAAGCGGCTGACCATCACCGGTTCGACCCTGCGCGGACGCAGCACCGCCGACAAGGCGGCCATCGTCGCCGGGGTCAGGGCCGCGCTGTGGCCGCATGTCGCCGACGGCGGCCTGCGTGCCGTGCTCGACCGCGGCTTCGCGCTGTCGGCCGCCGCCGACGCCCACCGCTACATGCATGAGGGCCGCCACCGGGGCAAGATCCTGCTTCACACCGGCTGGCACCCGTCCGGAAACGATCCAGGGGAGGAAACAGGGACATGACCAAGCGAGCGTTGTTCGCCAAGGCTACCGCCGTTACCGCCACCGCCACTGTCTGCGGCCTGCTGGCGGTTGGGAGCGGAAGCGCCGAGGCGGCCGAGGATGCGGTCGTCATCGGCCTGCTCGACGATCTGTCGGGTCCGACCGCCGACCTGTCGGGCAAGGGCAAGGTGGTCGCCGCCCAGATGGCCATCGACGATTTCGGCGGCAGCGTGCTCGGCAAGCCGGTCAGGCTGCTCGCCTCCGACCACCAGAACAAGCCGGAGATCGCCAGCACCCAGGCGCGCGAATGGTACGACCGCGGCGGGGTGGACATGATCACCGGGATGTCCAATTCCGCCGTCGCGCTGGCGGTTCGCGCCATCGCCCGCGAGCGCGGCAAGGTCGACGTCATCGCCGGCGGCACGGCGGATTCGCTGGTCGGCGCCGACTGTTCGCCGACCGGCATCCTGTGGACGGCGACCGCGCATGCCATCGCCGGCACCACGGCGTCCGTGGTGTCGGAAACCGAGAAATCCTGGTTCATGCTGACCGTCGACTATTCGGGCGGCAAGTCGCTGGAGGCGGCGGCGGTCGAGGTGCTGAAGGCCAAGGGGGCCACAATCGCCGGCGTCGCCCGCCATCCCTTCAACACCGCCGATTTCTCGTCCTTCCTGCTCCAGGCGCAAAGCTCCGGCGCCAAGGTGCTGGCGCTGTCGAACACCGGCGCCGACACGCTGACCGCGCTGAAGCAGGCCAACGAGTTCGGCATCCGCGAAAGCGGCATGAAGATCGTCGGGCTCTATTTCGACACCACCCAGATCAAGGCGCTGGAGGATGCGGCGGTCAAGGGACTGGTCTACACCTCCAGCTTCTACTGGAACCGCGACGCCCAGGCGACGGCCTGGGCCAAGCGCTTCATGGACCAGCGCGGCGTCCTGCCGTCGCAGAGCCAGGCGGCGACCTATTCCAGCGTGCTGCATTACCTGAAGGCGGTGAAGGCGGCGGGGACCACCGGCTCGGCGAAGGTCATCGCCGAGATGCAGAAGATCCCCGTCGAGGATCCGGTTACCGGCAAGGGTTGGATCCGCGCCGACGGCCGGGTCATGTACGACATGTATGTGATGAGGGCGAAGGCGCGCGACGCCATGACGGGTCCGCTCGACGTCGTCGATCTGGTGAAGATCGTGCCGGCGGAGGAGGCCTTCGGGCCGATCAGCCCGGACTGCCACGTGAAGAGCTGAACGAAGCCGGGCCTCCTTCCGGTTCTGCGGGAAGGAGGCCCGATCCTCGATCAGGACAATGGAGGATCGGGCAATGGGGTATCGGCGGCCCCGGCGCCCATCCCCGGCCCCCAGGTGGAGAGCGAGCCGGTGAAGCCGGACACCGACCGGCGGTGCAGGAAATGGCTGTGCTGCACCGGAGCCAGCGTAAAGGCGGGGTCGACCCCAAGCTTCTGCGCGGCGTCGAGCGGCCAGTTCGGGTTGTAGAGCAGCTCGCGGGCGACGGCGACCAGATCGGCGCAGCCGTCGCGGACGATGGCCTCGGCCTGATCGGCATGGATGATCAGGCCGACCGCCATGGTCGGCAGTCCGGCCTCGCGGCGCACCCGCTCGGCGAAGCCGACCTGATAGCCGTAGGCGAGCGAAATCCGCGTCTCGATGGGCGAGGCGCCGGAGATGCCACCCGACGAGCAGTCGAAGGCATCCACCCCCAGCGGCTTCAGGATGCGGGCGAGCGCCACGCTGTCCTCGACCTCCCAGCCGCCGTCATCCTCGGTGGAGACGCGCAGGACCAGCGGCTTGTGCTCCGGCCAGGAGGAGCGAACCCGCTGCACCACCTCGACCGCGAAGCGGATCCGGTTTTCGAAGGAGCCGCCGTAGCCGTCCGTCCGCCGGTTGGAGGCGGGCGACAGGAACTCGTGGATCAGATAGCCGTGCGCGGCATGCAGTTCCATCACCTCATAGCCGGCGCGGTCGGCCCGTGCCGCGGCGGCGCCCCACGCCTCGACGCAGTCGTCGATGTCCCGGCGCGTCATCTCGCGCGGCATCGGATAACCCTCGTCCTGCGGAATGGCGCTGGGCGCCACCACGTCCCAATCGTCCCAGTCGGCGATCTGCGGGTCGCGCGGCAGGGCGCCGCGCCCGTCCCAGGGAAAGCGCTGGCGCGCCTTGCGGCCGGCATGCATGAGCTGGATGCCGGGAACGGCGCCGCAGGATTTGACGAAGCCGACGATGCGCCGCAGCGGCTCGACGAAGCGGTCGTCCCACAGGCCGAGATCGCCGACGGTGCCGCAGCCGCGCCGCTCCACCGTGGTCCCCTCCTGAAAGACCAGCCCGGCCCCGCCGGCGGCGAAGCGGCCGAGATTCATCAGGTGCCAGTCGGTGGGAAAGCCGTCCACCCCGCAATACTGCCACATCGGGGCGACCACGATCCGGTTCTTCAGCGTGACGCCGCGCATGGTGTACGGCGTGAACAGCGCGCTCTGGCCCAAGGCCTTCTCCTCCCGATTGTGGGTGTTTCGTCCGGTGGCGGGGCGTGGGCGGTTCACGCTGTGGCGGTTTCGCCGGATGGGGTCATCCAGGCCGTCGCCATGTCGCGCAGGACGTTCTTCTTGACCTTGGCGCCGTTCGGCCCGTCGGTGACCGGCATGGCCTCTATCGCGAAGATGCGCGCCGGCACCTTGTAGACGGCGAGTTGAGCCCGGCAGGCGGCCAGCGCTGCCGCCTCGTCGAGCGCCGTGCCCGGCTCCATGACGACGAAGGCGATGGGACGGACGCCGGCCGGGCAGCTGGCGGCGACGGTCTGGCAGACGGTGACGCCGGGCAGCGCCAGGATGACCTCTTCGATCTCGGTCGGGCTGACCAGATAGCCTGCGATGCGCAGCACGTCCTTGATGCGCGAGACGAAGATCATCCCGCCATCGGCCAGCCGGTACCCGTAGTCGCCGGTCCGCAGATAGCCGTCCTCTGTAAAGACCGCGGCCGTCGCCTGCGGGTTGTCGAGATAGCCGATCATGGCGTTGGGGGTCCGCACCTCCACCTCGCCGATCTCGCCGTCCGGCAGCAGGGCGCCGCTGTCCGGGTCGCGCACCCGCAGGTCGGCGGTGGGGCAGACCGGCCGGCCGCCGCCCTGGGCGCGGCGCTCCAGGGGGGCGTCGGCGGGCTGGGCGGCGAACATGGCCAGCGTCTCCGTCATGCCGAAGAAGCCGCGCAGCAGCACGCCGTGCGCCTCCGACTTGGGCGGCAGGATGGCGGTCAGGGCCGGCGTGAAATTGGCATGGCCGAACATGCGCAGATCCGGGAAGGGCTTGCCCTCCGGCACCACCGACAGGATCTTGTCGAGCATGTCGTCGGTGCCGAGCATGTGGGTGATGCCATGTTCCACCAGCAGGCGGGCGGCATCCTCCGGCACGAAGGCTTCCATCAGGACCAGCGGGCGCTGCGCCCGGATGGTGGTGATCGCCAGCGTGTATCCGAAGGCGCCGCACATCGGGATTCCGAGCAGCAGGCTGGTCCCCGGCCCGGTCAGCCCGACCGCAGCGGCGGCGTCCCCGGCATGGCGGGTGTTGCGTTCCTGCGTGTGCTGAACCAGCTTGGGCGCGCTGGTGGTGCCGGAGGTGGCGAGGATCAGACTGACATCCTCCGGCCGACCGTCGGCGACCTCCGGCAAGGGGAGCGGCGATTCCGCGATCAGGTCGGCGAACCGGGTCTGGCGCACGCCGTCGAGCGGCGCCGCCTCGGCCTCGCCCAGCGTCACCACCAGATCAAGGGCCGCGCGCTCGGCGGGATCGACGGCGCGCAGAACGTCGGCGCAGGCGCCGTTGCGGTAGCCGGGGGCGAGCACCACCGCCCGGCAGCGGGCGCGCGACAGCAGGAAGGCGACCTCATGGGCGCCCAGCCGCACATTCATCGGCACCACGGCGACACCGAGACGCGAACAGGCGAGCGCCGTGGTCAGCCATTCCGGGATGTTGGGCAGCCAGAGCGCCAGCCGGTCGCCGCGCCGCAGGCCGAGATCCTTCAGCCGCGCGGCGAGCCGGGCGGACTCGGCGCGCATCCGGCCGTAGGTGACGGGCCCTTGCTGTCCCACCACCATGGTTGCGTCGTCGGGCGCGCCGTCCAGCATTTCGAAAAGCCGGGACGGCGCGCACGCGCCGCTCCGGGCTGTATCGCTGTCGGGGCTGCCGGCGGGGACGCCGCTGTCGATCATGCCGCTTTCGTTCATCGGAAAGGCTCCAAACGGCGGGGCCGGCCGGCGGCGGGCGGTTGGGGGACATTGAAACCGCGGGGCCGCGACGGACCGGGGGGCTGCCGGCACCGGCCGGAAGCGCCAATGCGCCGGCCGGGGTTGTTGGTCGGTTCAATACAATCACACACGAATTATTTTATCTGTCAATCCGCTTCTCGGCTCCTGGCCCGCCGGCGGCTTGGCGACACACCTCTCAGCCGAAGGGTGGAGAGCGGCGGCGGAGCCGGGCGCACATGAAGCACCGCTAAAAATCAATCCTGCGTGATTTTTTATGTTCCATGTTCGTTAGGCTTATGATTGACTTGTCCAGCAATAAACGGTGTGCGAAGCGCGGACCTCGCCGCGCCGGCTCCGACACCCGCCGGGATGGCGGCGGAAGGATCGGCGGCGCCGGTTCGTTTCCCGGCCGCTCATCCGACGTTCACGAGAGGACCGAATGACCGAGACCAAGAGCGGCACGCAGAGCGCGATCCTGCCTTCGGCGGACCCGAACTGGCTGGCCCTGCGGGAAGAGGCGATCCTGGAGCCGGATCTGCCGATCATCGACCCGCACCACCATCTGTGGGACTCTCCGCGGTCGCCGCGCTACCTCGCCGAGGAATTGCAGCGCGACGCGCAGGCGGGCCACAACGTCGTCGCCACCGTCTTCGCCGACTGCACCGAGGGGTACCGCACCGACGGGCCGGAGAACATGCGGCCGGTCGGCGAGACCGAATTCGTCACCGCCATCGCCGACCGGTGCGAGGCGGGGGTCTACCGGCCGGCCGGCCTGTGCGCCGGCATCATCAGCTATGCCGACCTGCGCGAGGGCGAGGGTGTGCGCGCCGTGCTGGAGGCCCACATCGCCGCCGGCAAGGGGCGCTTCAAGGGCATCCGCCAATCGACCTCCTGGGACCCGAACCCGGAAATCCGCACCACCATGCGCACCCCGCCGGAAGGGCTGCTGCGCGACGGGCAGCTCCGCCGCGGCTTCGCCTGTCTGGCGCCGCTGGGCCTGACCTTCGATGCCTGGGTCTACCATCACCAGCTTTCCGATGTCGCCGATCTGGCGGCGGCCTTCCCGGAAACGTCCATCGTCCTCGACCATGTCGGCGGCCCGGTCGGCATCGGTCCCTACGCCGGCCGGCGCGACGAGGTCTTCGCGCAATGGAAGGCCGGCATCCTGGAGGTGGCGCGCCGTCCCAACGTGACCGTCAAGCTGGGCGGGCTGGCGATGCGGCTGGGCGGTTTCGGCTTCCACGAACGGCCGGTGCCGCCGTCCTCCGAGGATCTGGCCGCGGCATGGCGTCCCTACATCGAGACCTGCATCGAGGCCTTCGGTCCCGACCGCGCGATGTTCGAAAGCAACTTCCCGGTGGACCAGCTGTCGTGCAGCTACGCGGTCCTCTGGAACGGCTTCAAGCGGCTCGCCGCCGGGGCGTCGGCCGACGAGAAGGCGGCACTGTTCAGCCGCACCGCGGCCAGGGTCTACAGCATCGAGCATGTTCTGCGCTGAGCCGCGCCGGCCGGCGGGCATGGACCGGCGAGAAAAGCCGGCAGCCAGAATCCAAAAGCGAAAAATCCGAATTCCGGGGAGGAAAGCCATGTTGTTCGCCAAGTCGCTTCGTGGTGCCGTGTCCTGTCTGGCCATCGCCGCCGCCCTGTCGGCGGTGACGGCCGCCGCGCCCACCGCCGCCGGGGCCGAGACCCCGGTCAAGGAGGTGAAGATCGGCGTGCTCACCGACATGAGCAGCATCTATTCCGATCTGGTCGGACCCGGCTCGGTGCTGGCGGCGCAGATGGCAATCGACGACTTCACCGCGGCGGAGAAGCCGGGCTTCAAGATCTCGCTGGTGTCCGCCGACCACACCAGCAAGGCCGACGTCGCCTCCAGCATCGCCCGGAAGTGGATCGACGAGCAGGGCGTCAACGTGCTGACCGACGTGGCCGGCGCCTCGGTCACGCTGGCGGTGTCGAACATCGGCGCCGAGAAGAACACGCTGGTGCTCGCCACCGCCTCCGGCCAGAACAGCCTGTCCGGCGAGGACTGCAAGCCGACCACCCTGCACTGGAGCTACAACACCCGCGCGGTCGCCGCCACGACGGCGAAGGCGGTCACCATGGACGGCGCCAAGACCTGGTATTTCGTCACCGCCGATTATGCCGGCGGCCGTTCGCTGGAGGAGGATGCGACCAAGGGCGTGCTGGCGGCCGGCGGCACGGTGCTGGGCTCGGTCAAGCATCCCTTCAACAACAACGACTTCTCCTCGCAGATCCTGATGGGGCAAAGCTCGGGCGCCAAGGCCATCGGCTTCGGCAACTCCGGTCCCGACACCATCAACGCGGTGAAGCAGGCCAACGAGTACGGCCTGAACGGCAGCGTCGCCCTGACGCCGCTCCTGCCGATGATCACCGACATCGACGCCATGGGGTTGCCGATGGCCAAGGGGATGTACGTCACCGAATCCTTCTATTGGGACCTGAACGACCAGACGCGGGCATGGTCGAAGCGCTTCTTCGACAAGCGCGGCAAGATGCCGACCATGGTGCAGGCCGGCCTCTATTCGGCGGTGAACCATTACCTCAAGGCCGTCAAGGCGGCGAACAGCACCGACACCGCTCCGGTCCTGAAGGCGATGAAGGAGACGACGATCAGCGATGCGGTGACCAAGCCGTCGCATCTGCGCGCCGACAACATCGTGCTGCGCGACATGTACCTGTTCAAGGTCAAGGCGCCGTCGGAGAGCAAGCAGCCCTGGGACTATTACACCCTGCTGAAGACCATCCCCGGCGAGGAGGCTTTCGCGCCGCTGTCGGAGAGCAAGTGCCCGCTGGTGAAGAAGTGAGCGCATGACGGCTCTCGCCCCCTCCCTCACCCTTCTCCCAACGGGGGAGGGGGCCTTTTACCGCAATTCGCCGGGCCGGTTTCGGCTTTCACGCCATCATTGCCCGTGAGGGGACCGTTCGATGCCATCCCTGCACACCGGCGGCACGGCGGGGCGCCTGATCGCCGACGCCGTCGCCCGCTTCGCCGACCGCCCGGCGCTGGCCGACCGCCGGACGCGCTGGACCTATGCCGAGCTTGGCGGCTGGATCGGCCGCTTCGTCACCTGTTTCCGCTCCCTCGGTCTCGGCAAGGGCGACGGCGTCGCCATCCTGACCGGCAACCGGGTGGAGCCCTGGGCCGCCATCTGCGCCGCCAACATCCTCGGCATCCGCTACACGCCGCTGCATCCGCTGTCCGGCGAGGACGACCACGCTTTCATCCTGGCCGACTGCGAGGCGCGCGCCCTGATCGTCGATGCCGAACGGTTCGGGCCGCGCGCGCTGGCGCTGCGCGCGCGGGTGCCGGCGCTGGACCATCTGCTGTCCCTCGGTCCATTGGGCGGACCGGACGGCGGCGTCCGGGATCTTCTGGAGGAACTGCCGCGGCTGGAGCCGGCACCGCTCGACCCGCAGGTGGAGGCGGAGGACATCTCGCTGCTCTGCTACACCGGCGGCACGACCGGCCGGTCCAAGGGCATCATGCTGCCGCACCGGACCATCGCCGCCATGGCCTCCACCATCGCCGCCGAATGGGAATGGCCGGCCGAGCTGCGCTATGCCGCGGTCACGCCGATCAGCCATGCCGGCGGCATCATGCTGTACCCGATCATGCTGATGGGCGGCTCGGCCCGGCTGCTGCCCGGCTTCGACGGCCCGGAGTTCTGCCGCACGGTGGAGGAGGAGCGCATCACCGCCGCCTTTCTGGTGCCGACCATCGTCAACACGCTGGTGGAGGATCCGGCCCTGCTGGCCCGGCACGACCTGTCGTCGCTCGGTCTGATCGTCTACGGGGCGGCCCCGATGGCGCCGGACCTGCTGCGCCGGGCCATCGACGCCTTCGGCCCCGTCTTCCTCCAGCTCTACGGCCAGTCGGAGGCGCCGCAATGCGTCACCACGCTGCGCCGGGTCGACCATGACCTGCGCAGGCCGGAGCGGCTCGGCTCCTGCGGGCGGCCGACCGCGCTGTGCGACGTGAAGCTGTTCGACGCCGACATGCGCGAGGTCGCGGTCGGCGAGCCGGGCGAGCTGTGCGTGCGCGGACCGCTGGTGATGGCCGGCTACTGGCGTCAGCCGGACCTGACGGAGCAGGCCTTCCACGGCGGCTGGCTGCACACCGGCGACGTCGCCCGGCGCGATGCCGAGGGGTTTCTGCACATCGTGGACCGCACCAAGGACATGATCATCTCCGGCGGCTTCAACATCTATCCGCGCGAGGTCGAGGATGCGCTGATGGCGCATCCGGCGGTGTCGCTGGCCGGGGTGATCGGCATCCCGGACAGCAAATGGGGCGAGGCGGTGAAGGGATTCGTCACCCTGCGCCCCGGCGCCGCGGTGGAACCGGCGGACCTCCAGGCGCATGTGAAGGCAGTGCGCGGCGCGCCCTGGTCGCCGAAATCCATCGACATCGTCGCCGACATGCCGCTGACCGGCCTCGGCAAGGTGGACCGCAAGGCGTTGCGCGAACCCTACTGGCGCGGCAGAACGCGCGGGGTGAACTGAAGCGGAAGGGAGCGGACCATGCTGGATCATGCGGCGATCATGGCGCTGAGGACCCAGGATCCGGTGTCCTGGACCGAGCGCGACGTGATGCTTTACGCGCTGGGGGTCGGGGCGGGGGCCAGTTCCATGGACGAGAAGGAATTGCCCTTCGTCTACGAACGCGGCCTGAAGGTGCTGCCGACCTTCCCCATTGTCCCGACCTTCGCCGGGGGGCCGCTGTTCCAGATCGGGCTCGACACCCGCTACCTCCTGCATGGCGAGCAGTCCATCACCCTGCACGGGCCGATTCCGCCGAGCGGCAGGGGCATCGTCGAGGGCCGCATGGTCGGCGCCTGGGACAAGGGGGCAGGGAAGGGCGCGGTCTTCGCCCAGGAGAAGATCCTGCGCCTCGACGGCGACCCCGAGCCGCTGGCGACCGTCGTCACCACCGCCTTCGGCCGGGCGGAAGGCGGCTTCGGCGGGCCGGCCGACGGACAGCCGGCGCCGCATCCGGTGCCCGGCCGTGCACCCGACCTGTCGCTGGACATGCCGACCACGCCGTCGCAGGCGCTGCTCTACCGGCTGTCCGGCGACCTCAACCCGCTGCACGCCGACCCGGAAGCGGCGCGCACCGCCGGCTTTCCACGCCCGATCCTGCACGGGCTCTGCACCTATGCGATCACCGCCCGCGCCGTGCTGGCGGCCTGCTGCGATTTCCAGCCGGAGCGCATGCTGCACCATCAGGCGCGCTTCTCGGCCCCGGTCTTTCCGGGGGAGACGATCACCGTCGATCTGTGGGTGGACGGCGACGCCGTGTCCTTCCAGGCGCGGGTCAAGGCGCACGAAATCGTCGTGGTCAAGAATGGCCTGAGCCGGCTGCGCGGGGGGGCCATCCGATGAAGGCGTTGCAGTGCCTGTCCTACGGCGATCCGCCCGAATTGCGCATCGCCGAGACCGCCGGACCGGAGCCCGGCCCCGGCGAGGCGCTGATCGCGGTCGAGGCGGTCGGCATCGGCGGCTTCGACGCGGTCCTGCTGGGCGGACGCTACCAGGAGCGCCCGGCCCCCCCCTTCGTTCCGGGCCGCGAACTGGCCGGGCGGGTGCTGGCGGTGGGGGAGGGCGGCGATCCGGCGCTGGTCGGCCTCCGGGTCGCCGCCATCGCCTTCACCGGTGCGCTGGCCGAACGCGCGGTGGCCCGCTGCGACCATTGCATGGCGACGCCGCCGGACATGGACGCCGCCACCGCCGCCTCGGTCCTCAGCGCTTACGCGACCAGCCTCTATGCGCTGGAGACCTGCGGGCGGATGCGCGCCGGCGAGACGGTGCTGGTGCTCGGCGGTGCCGGGACGGTGGGAGCGGCTGCCATCGACATCGCGCGCGGGCTTGGCGGCCGGGTGGTCGCGGCGGCCTCCTCGGCGGAGAAGCTGGCCTTCTGCCGGGCGCGCGGCGCCGATCTGGCGGTCGATTACGGCGCCGCGGACTGGCGCCGCGCGATGACGGAAACGCTGGGCGGCGGGGTCGATCTGGTGCTGGACCCGGTGGGCGGCGCCCTGTCCGAACCGGCCTTCCGCAGCCTCGCCCCCGGCGGGCGCCATCTGGTCGTCGGCTTCGCCGCCGGTGAGATCCCGCGCCTTCCGCTCAACCTGCCGCTCCTGAAGCGGGCGAGCGTCGTCGGGGTGGATTGGGGCGGCTTCATGCAGCAGGAGCCGGCGGCCAACCGGGCGCTGCTGGCGCGCCTGCGCACGCTGTTCGAGGCCGGTATTCTCCGGCCGGAACGACCCATCGTTCATCCGCTGTCCGCGCTGGTCGGGCTGCTGGACGATTTCCGGAACCGGCGCAGCGTCGGCAAGCCGGTGATCCGGCTCGATTTCGACACCGTGCGCTGACCGGGACGCCGCACGCCCTGAAAAACGGCGCGCGGGCTGCGGCGAATGAGCAGAAACCTTGTGGAGCGGGATGCGATGGAGAATGGGAAGCCGACGGGGCCGCTGGCGGGCCTGCGCGTCATCGAGATCGCCGGTATCGGGCCCGGCCCGTTCTGCGCCATGATGCTGTCCGACATGGGGGCGGAGGTGATCCGCATCGACCGCGCCTCGGCGCCCGACCAGGGCATCGACATTCCGGTCCCCAGCAACGTCACCAACCGCGGCCGGCGCTCGGTCGTGCTCGATCTCAAAAGTCCGGAAGGGGCGGCGGCGCTGAAGCGGCTGGCGGTCCGGGCCGACGCCCTGATCGAAGGCTTCCGGCCCGGCGTGATGGAGCGGCTCGGCCTCGGTCCCGACGAGCTGCTGGCTGTCAACCCGCTGCTGGTCTATGGCCGGATCACCGGCTGGGGTCAGGAGGGGCCGCTGGCGAAGGCCGCCGGGCACGACCTGAACTACATCGCGCTCAGCGGCATGCTGCACGCCATCGGCCCGGCCGACCGGCCGCTGCCGCCGCTGAACCTGATCGGCGATTATGGCGGCGGTGCCATGTATCTGGCGTTCGGCATCGTCTGCGCCCTGCTCGAACGCCAACGGTCGGGGCGCGGGCAGGTGGTCGACGCGGCGATGGTCGACGGGGCGGCCTCGCTGGGCGCTGCGCTCTACGGGCTGCTGGATGCCGGGCTGTGGCGGGACCGCCGGGCGGGGAACCTGCTCGACGGCGGCGTTCCCTGGTACGACAGCTACGAGACCAGCGACGGCAGGCATGTCGCCATCGGCCCGCTGGAGCCGCGCTTCTACGAGAGACTGCTGGAACTCCTCGGGCTGACCGACGCGGCCTTGCGCGACCGCAGCGAAGCCAATTGGCCCTGTCTGCGCAAGGCCTTCGCCGAGGCCTTCCGGACGCGGACGCGCGACGAGTGGTGCGCTCTGCTGGAGGGGACCGACGTCTGCTTCGCCCCCGTCCTGTCGATGGCGGAGGCGCCGCACCACCCGCACATGGCTGCGCGTGGAAGTTTCGTCCAACTGGACGGCGTGGTTCAGCCGGCGCCGGCCCCGCGCTTCAGCCGCAGCCGGCCGGCGGTCCAGGGGCCGCCGCCGGAGCCGGGAGAGCACACGCGGAGCGTCCTGGAGGAGTGGGGGTTTTCGGCGGAGGACATCTCCCGCCTGGATCGGGTCAGTGCGCTTCCAGATCGGCCAGTCCGGACTCCGGGAACAGGACGTCGATGAAGCCGAACTTGGTCATGTCCACGATCCGCTGGGGATAGAGGAAGCCGTCGAGGTGGTCGAACTCGTGCTGGAAGACCCGCGCGTGGAAGCCTTTCGCTTCGCGGACGAGCGTCGTGCCGTCCTCCAGGGTGCCGCCATAACGGATGTGCGTGCAGCGCGGAACCATCCCGCGCAGACCCGGAACCGACAGGCAGCCCTCCCAGGATTCCTCCACCTCTTCGGTGAGTTTTTCGAACCAGGGATTGATCAGCGTGGTGACGGGGACGGGAGGCACGTCCGGGTAGCGCGGATTGGCGTCGAAGCCGAAGACGATCACCCGCAGGTCGACGCCGATCTGCGGAGCGGCCAGCCCGGCGCCGCTGGCGGCATGCATGGTTTCGAACATCTCGGCGATCAGCGACGTCACCGCCGGGTCGTGGATATCCTCGACCGGCCTCGCCACCCGCTGCAAGCGGGGATCGCCCATCTTCAAGATTTCGCGCATGATGTGTCCGTCACTCCGCTCGATAGCCGCTCCATTGAGTCATCGGGATCGGCCGCGGTGCAAGTGCGATCTGCGATGTCTGGAGCTGTTCAGCAGCCGTGGCTTCGGTCGTAGCCATTGATGGCCGGTGCGCGCCATCCCTCCGGCAGTCGGGCGGGCTTGTAGATCTCGACGAGGAGCGGATGGCAACTGGCCGCGTCCGAGGAATGCTCCGACGAGCAATCGCCGCCGGGGCAGGCGGACATGCAGCCGAGCAGGTCGACTTCGGCGAAAAACTCGAGATAATCGCCCGGCCGCACCGGGCTGGCCTTCATGAAATACTGCCCGGTGTCCCGGCTGAAGCCCGTGCACATGAAGACGTTCAGCACATCGTGGATGTGGGGTTCGGCCTCGGGCAGGGTCATGCCGGTGGCTTTCGCCAGGGCGCGGGTGAGATTCGAATGGCAGCAGTGGTGGTAATGGTCCCCGGCGCTGAGCAGATTGTGCGTGTAGGGGTCGCAGCGGGTGCCGATGACGTCATGCACCGACCCGCCGAATTCGTCGAAACCGTACCAGTCGAGCGTGTCGTGCGTGATGGTGGCGATGGGGCGGAGATAGGGGAGGTTGGAAAACAGCTGATCGCCAAGCCCGACATGGGTGCCGTTCAGCGCGCGGGTCTTGCCGGTATAGAGCCGCTCCTTCAAATCGTTGGCGTTGAAGAGGTTGAGGTCGCCAACCTGTGCGCCCTCGGTCGAGACGATGCGGCAGAAATGGCCGGCGGGCACGGTCCAGGTGGCCGCATCGCGCGGCGGGACCACCGCCGTCCCGACCAGCTCCATCCCGTCCCGCACCGCGCGGTAGGCCGCCAGATCGGCACGCGGCAGGCTCTGCGTCGGATAGCAGATGACCGGCCTGACCGCCTTGCGTGCAGCGGCATCTGCGGGGGGCGCGGTGATGGGGGCGGGCTTCATTGGCTTTTCCGTTCGATTGTGCCCTCTCGCGGCGAGGGCTGTTCAGGGACTGTTCAAGGATTGTTTAGGGGCTGGTGCGCAATCGGGGTGCGCCCTGGGCCGAAGCCTTAACCGGGATCACCACCGACAACACCATTGAAATCGGTAACGGCCATATGGAAACCATCACGCCTCTTCCGTCGCGACGGTGAAGTTCCGGTCCCTCCGCCTCAGCTCGTCCAGCAGGCCGTCGATGATGCGCAGCGCCTCTGCCGTGGCGGCATTCACGTCGGTTCCGGCGGGATGGATGAGGAACAGCGTGCGCATCAGCGCCGGGTCGCAGATCGGCCGGATCACCAGGGCGCCGGACTGGATGTCTTCCGCGACGGCGCTGTGCGGCAGGATCGCGCAGGCCAGCCCGCGCCGGACCATGTCCTTGATCGCCTGCATCGATTCGAGTGAGAAGGCGATGTTTGGCACCAGCCCGCGCGCCGTCATCGCGTCGGTGACCAGACGCCTGACCAGATCGCCCTCGTTGGGCATCGCCAGTTCGGCGTCGGCGATGGCCGCCAGTGACAGCGGGCCGCTCCCGTCGAACCGCGAACCCGGATGGGTGATCAGGCACAGCGCCTCGTTCAGCCGCGGTTCCCGGTGCAGCAAGCGGCTGCGCGGCACCGTGTAGGCCAGCGCCAGATCCAGCTTGCCCGATGAGACATGGCCGATGAGGGCATGGCTCAGCTCTTCGAACAGCTTCAGTTCCACCCCCGGCAGGGCGCCGTGCAGCCGTTCCATCAGCCTGCCGGCCAGCAGCCCGGACAGGCTGGGGGTCAGTCCCACGGCCAGCGTTCTCGGGACCTGCCCGGCGACCTCGCGCAGCGACCGTTTCAAATCCTGCAGGCGCCGCACCATCAGCCGCGCCTCTTCCAGAAAGAGCAGGCCGGCCGGGGTGGGGTGGGTTCCGGTGACGGTGCGGACCAGTAGCGGCACGCCGAACTCCCGCTCCAACGCCTTGATCTGCACCCCCAGCGCCGGCTGCGCGATGTTCAGCGCCAGCGCCGCCTTGCTGATGCTGCCGAGTTCGCAGACGAGGATGAAGCTTTCCAACTGGCGGCTGCGCATCGGTCGGGATCCATCGTTGCGGCCCATCCTGGCAGCCCAGGTGGGGCGGCCCAAGTGGGGCAGCCGTGGGGCACGCCACCGGCAGGGACAGAAGCCTCGCATCGGCGGCGGGGGAGGGCAAACAATTTTTGTATGGGGGTGGTCCAAAGCTGTCCTAGACAGGGCCGGCGGGCTGCATTTGTATGCTTACAAAACAAACAGAATTCAGGCGCAACGCCGAATGCCCGACACCGGGAGGGAGATGCAGCCCATGCGTGGCCTATCGTCAGAAAGAGCACCGATCCCCCAGGATCCTTCCAAGGATCTCTCCCAAGGTCCGGCAGGTGCGTCCCATCCGGCGCAGCCCATTCCCTTCGGCCGCGCCCAGGGTCCGAACGGTGCCCAGAGTTCCAACGGCCTCGCGGCCGGCGCCCACGCGGTGATGACCGGCGTCACCCGCATCTTCGGATCGGCGGTCCATGCGCTGGGTCCGGTCGATCTTGAACTGCGCCGGGGAGAGTTCTTCTCCATCGTCGGGCCGTCCGGCTGCGGCAAATCCACCCTGCTCGACGTGCTGGCCGGGCTGAGCAGCCCAACCGACGGCACCATCACCTTCGAAGGCAAGCGCGTGCGCGGCACGGTTCCCGACGGGGTCGGCGTGGTCTTCCAGGAGGATGCCTCGTTCCCCTGGCTGTCCGTGCGCGACAACATCGCCTTCGGCCTGCGCCGCGCCGGCTTCCGCGGTGCGGAGGCGGAAGAGCGCGTCCGCCATGCCATCGATTTCATGGGGCTGAACGATTTCGCCGACGCCTATCCCAACCAGCTGTCCGGCGGCATGCGCCAGCGCGTCTGCATCGCCCGGACGCTGGTGATGCGCCCGCGCCTCGTGCTGCTCGACGAGCCGTTCGGCGCACTCGACCAGCAGACCCGCCTGCTGATGGGGGACGAGCTGCTGCGGCTGTGGCGGGCCAGCGGGGCGACCGTCCTGCTGATCACCCACGCGCTGGACGAGGCGGCGATGCTGTCCGACCGCATCGGCGTGATGTCGTCACGCCCCGGCCGCTTCATCGAGATCGTCGAAACCGGCTGGCCGCGCGACCGCACCAGCGCCATCGCCGCCCAACCGGCCTTCGGTGAGGTCACCACCCGGCTGTGGAACACGCTGCGCGAGGAATCGCTGAAGGCGATGGCCAGCCAGCGGAGGGTCATGGGATGACGCGGGCCGGCATCCAGCGCCTGCTGATCACCGCCGCGGCCGTCCTGGCGCTGGAGGCGTCCTGCCGGCTGGGCTATGTCGGGCGCGCCACAATGATCCCGCCGTCGGAGATGCTGGCCGAGCTGGTCCGGCTGATGGGAACCGACGGCTTCTGGTCGCAGATCGGCTTCACCCTGCGCAACATCCTCGCCGCCGCCGTCGCCGCGATGGTTGCAGGTTTTGCCGGCGGCGTCGCGCTCCACGCCCTGCCGCGGGTCCGCCGGGCGGTCGAGCCGCTGATCGCCAGCTACTACGCCCTGCCGTTCTTCGTGCTGTATCCGCTGTTCATCGTGCTGCTCGGCATGAACGCGCTGCCGATCATCGCCATGGGCTTCCTTTATGCGGTGATGGCGATGGTGACGGCGACGCTGTCCGGGCTGGACCGCATCCCGCCGGTGCTGCGCAAGGTCGGCCGCACCTACCGCCTCGACCGCGTCCAGGACGCGCTGCTGATCCAGCTTCCGGCGGCCGGGCCGCACATCTTCACCGGGGTGAAGCTGGCGTTGAGCTATTCGGTGACCGGCGTAATCGGGGCGGAGTTCATCCTGGCCGGCAGCGGGCTCGGCTACTCCATCGCCTTCGCGTACAACAATCTCCAGGACCGGACGATGTACGCGCTGCTGCTGTTCGTCGTGGTCTTCGTGTCCAGCCTGACCGTGCTGCTGCACTGGGCGGAACAGCGCGTGCGCCACCGCTCGGGCGCCGGCCGCGTCGGCGCCGCCCGCGACACCGCCGGGGCGGGGGAGAAGCTGGTGGCTGCCGCCGTCATCGCCCTGCTGATCCTGGGCGGCTGGCAGCTGTTCCACGGGCTCGCCGGGGACGAGGCGCTGGCTTCGCCCACCGTCACCCTGAACCGGATGACCGTCCTGTTCGGCAACCCGTCCTTCTGGGAAAACGTGGCGGAGACCGCCAAGGCGCTGGGGCTGTCGCTGCTGATCTCCTGCATCGGCGGTGGGCTGGCGGGTGTGCTGATCGGTGCCAACCGCGCGCTGTCGGACGTGCTGGAGCCGCTGTTCGTCACCCTCTACGCCATTCCCAAGGTCACGCTCTATCCGGTGATCCTGCTGCTGTTCGGGCTCGGCATGCCGGCGAAGGTCGCCTTCGGCACGCTGCACGGCTTCATCCCGATGATGCTGGTGACCATGGGCGCCATCCGCGCCATGAACCCGGTGCTGCGGCGCTCGGCCCGCGCCATGCGGCTGACGCGGATGCAGACGCTGATCGCAGTCCTGGTGCCGGCGACGGTGCCGGAGATCGTGACCGGCCTGCGCATCAGCTTCTCCATCACCCTGCTGGGCGTGATGGTCGGCGAGATGTTCGCGTCCAAGCGCGGGCTGGGCTTCATGATCATGAACGGCATCAGCGTCAACGACACCGCGACGATGATGAGCGTCACCGTGCTGATCGGCCTGTTCGCCCTGGCGGTCAACAGCGCGCTGCTCGCGCTCGACAACCGGATGCACCGGGCCGCCTGAGCCATCCGGCACCTCCGTTCACCTCCTTCCCGGCCGCCGGCCCGCCCGGCGGAAAGGACCTTCCCATGCCCATCGAAACCGCGACGCTGATCGACGTCCATGCCCATGTCCGCCTGGAGGCGACCAACGGTGCCGCCGGCATCCACGGGCCGGAGCATGGCGTCGACGAGACCGGCCAGCCCTGGTACCGCGTCGGCAATTACCGGCTGAGCGGCGTCCGCCACCTGAACAGCCCCTTCACCGATCCGGAGCTGCGGCTGCGCCGCATGGACCAGGCCGGCATCGATTTCCAAGTGCTGTCGGCCAGTCCGCTGAACTACTTCCACCACATCGACGTGCCCTCGGCCGTCTCCTTCTGCCGCCGGCACAACGACGCGCTGGCCGAGCTGGTCGCGCGCTATCCCGACAGGCTGGCCGGGCTGGCCGCCCTGCCGATGCAGGACCCGCGCGCCGCGACGGAGGAGCTGGAGCGCTCCGTCGGCGAACTGGGACTGTGGGGGGCGGCGACCGGCACCGAATTCGCGGGCGAGCCGCTGCACAGCCCGGAGTTCGACAGGCTCTACGAGGCGTTCGTCCGGCTGGACGTGCCGCTGTTCCTGCATCCGGCCCCGGCCGGCATCGACGGGCCGCCCGGCGACCCGGCGCTGAAGCGCTTCGACCTCGACGTCATCATCGGCTTCGCCGCGCAGGAGACCATCGCCGTCGCCACCCTGATCTTCGGCGGCGTGCTGGAGCGTCATCCCCGGCTGGACGTCTGGATCAGCCATGGCGGCGGGGCGGCCGCCTTCACCGCCGGGCGGCTGGCGCAGGCCGGCATGAAGCGGCCCTGGGCCAGCCAGTCGATGAAGAAGGACGGCGCCTTCGAGGAGATGCTGTCGCGCCTGTGGTTCGACACGCACCTGAACGACGACCGGGCGTTGGCGCTGCTGACGCAGGTGGTGGGGCCGGACCGGCTGGTCTTCGGCACCAATTTCGCCGGCTGGGACCAGCCGGAGGACGGGCATCACGGCGCCGTGTCGCCCGCGCTGGCTGGCAACGCCCGCCGCCTGCTGAGAAAAGACAAAACTGACAACGGAGGGACGCCATGACCATCACCCGTTTCCTGACCCGCGCGCTGGCGGCGGTGCCGCTGATCGGCGGCCTGCTGGCCTCCGCACCGCAGGCCCATGCGCTGGAGATCATGGCGTCCCACTATGGCGCCCTGCTGAACACCGCCCCCATCGCGGTGGCGCTGGAGCGCGGCGACTACAAGAAGAACGGCGTCGACGTCACCGACGTGATGAGTTCGGTCGGCGGCGGCACCGGCATCCGCAACATGGTGGGCGGCGGCCTCGGCTACGGCATCGTCAGCACCTCCACCGCGCTGGCCGGCATCAGGCAGGGCATGGACATCCGCATCGTCCATACCGCGATCCGCCGGGTGGACGACCTGCTGTGGGTGACGCGGCCGGACAGCGGCGTGTCCTCGGTCAAGGATCTGGTCGGCCGCAAGGTCGGCATCACCGCGCCGAAATCGTCGAGCGAGCTGATGGTCGTCATGGCCTTCGAGGCGGCCGGCTATCCCGGCAAGGCCGACATGGTGGCGCTGGGATCGGTCGGCTCGGGCCTGTCGGCGCTGGAACAGGGCGGGGTGGACGCGGCGCTGATCCTGGAGCCGCTCTACAGCGCCCGCAAGGACCGCTACAAGGTTGCCTTCTCGCTGGAGAACCTGCCGTCGATGACGCCGACCGTCGGCGTCGCCACCGGCGACTTCATGCGCAAGAGCCCGGACCAGCTGCGCGGGCTGCTCGCCGCCTGGCGCTCGGCGGTGAACTTCATCTACGAGAACCCGGAGGAGGCCGCGAAGATGGTCGCCAAGCGCTATGGCGACACGCTGCCGGTCGATGTCGCCACCGCCTCGATGAAGCGCATGGCGGCGATCAAATACTGGAGCCAGGGCGATTTCGACATGGACGCCCTGAACATCTGGGTCAAGGGCATGGAGCGCATGGGCGAATGGTCCGGCCCGGTCGACTGGTCGAAGGTGCTGGACAGCTCCTTCCTCGCCGCCGACCTGCGCAAGTGACGGAGGCCCCCGCCATGACGCAGCAGACCTCGACCGCGGACGGCGCGCTGGCCGTCGTCATCGGCGGCGGCAACGGCATCGGCGAGGAGACCGCCCGGCTGATGGCGGCGCGCGGCTGGCGGCTGGCGGTCGCCGACCTCGACTCGGACGCCGCGGAACGGGTTGCCGGCGACCTCGGCGGCGCCGCGCTGGCGCTCGACATCGCCGATGCCGGCGCGGTGGAGCGGGCGGCGGCGGCCATCGAGGCGGCGCATGGCCCGGTCGGCGCGCTGGTGGTCGCCGCCGCCGTCTTCCAGCCGGTGCTGCCGCCGGCCGAGCTGCCGCTGGAGGTGTGGGAGCGCACAATCCACGTCAACCTGACCGGCACCTATTACGCCAACCGCGCCTTCGGCACCCGCATGGCGCGGCAGGGGCGGGGCAGCATCGTCAACATCGCATCGATTGCCGCCATCGGCTCGGTGCCGGTCCATGCCTATGCGTCGAGCAAGGCGGGGGTGGTCAGCCTGACGCTGAACCTCGCCGGGGAGTGGGGCCGCGCCGGGGTCCGGGTCAACTGCGTCTCGCCCGGCTCGACGCTGGTCCCTCGGGTGGTCGAACGGATCCGGTCGGGCCGCTACGCCGCCGATCCGGCCGAATTCACCGCGCTCGGCCGGATCGTGCAGCCGCGCGAGGTGGCGGAGAGCATCGAGTTCCTGGCCTCCGACCGGGCGTCGGCGATCACCGGCGTCAATCTGGTGGTGGATGCCGGATGGCACGTTGCCGGAACCTGGGCGCAATATGGAGGTGTCCGTCCGGCTCCCTTCCCCCTCCAGGCGGCGGGAGGCGCGGCATGAACCCGCTGTCGCTCTCCTACTACACGGTGCCGGAGCTGTCGCCGACCGACATGGTGACGGTGGCGGCGGACCAGGGCTGCGCCCATGTCGGCCTGCGCCTGCTGGGCGGCCAGCCCGACGGCGATCCGATGCCGCTGCTGGCCGACCCCGCCCTCAGGCGCGAAATGAAGCGGCGCATGGCCGACCGCGGCGTCACGGCGCTCGACGCCAACACCGCCCGCATCCTGCCCCACACCGACCTCGACGCCTTCCGCTCCTTCCTGGAGGCGGCGGCCGAGCTGGGCGCCCGCCATGTTCTGGCGACCGGCGACGACCCCGACGAGGGGCGGTTGGCGGCAAGGCTGGGGCGGCTGTGCGACGATGCCGCCGGCTTCGGCCTGACCGTGCAGTTCGAGTTCGTGCCCTGGATGAGCGTGCCGAACGCCACCGCCGCCGCCCGGCTGATCGGCCGGGTGGGGCGCCTGAACATCGGCATCGCGCTCGACGCCTTGCATTACGACCGCTCCGGCGGCACGCCGGCCGAGGTGGCGGCGATCCCGCCCGGCCTGTTCGCCTACATGCATCTCTGCGACGCCCCGCGCGATTATGGGACCGACCGCGACTCCCTGCTGCACACCGCGGTGAAGGAGCGGCTGTTTCCCGGCGACGGCGGCATCGACCTGACCGGGCTGCTGCGCGCGCTTCCGCCCGGCCTGCCGCTCGCCCTCGAAATCCCCACCGCCGCCCTGGCGCGGACGATGGACGCGCCAGCCCGCGTGGCGCGGGCGGTCGCCGCCACCCGCCGCCTGCTGGCGTCGCTCTGACCACCGCCCACCCAGGAGGAACCATCATGGCCGCCAGCCCCGAGACCGGCACCGCCATCCGCGCCTGCGCCCAGGCGGTCATCCGGGCGATCGAGACGCACGGACACGACACCGCCCGCCTGACGGAGGCGCTGCGCGAACCGTTGGCCGCGCTCGCCGCCCGGCCCGACCTGTGCACGGCCGGCGTGCCGCGCATCGGCAACCACGTCGCCAATTCCCAGTACCTCTACTATGACGGCGACCTGTCGATCCTGCTGTTCGAGCTGCCCGACGGCCAGCCCATCGCCGTCCACGACCATGGCAACTGGGAAAGCATGGCGATCTACCGGGGGCGGGTGAAGCACACCGTCTACGAGCGGCGCGACGACGGCTCGGTTCCCGGCAAGGCCGACCTGACCATGGTCGAGGACCGCGTGCTGGAGCCGGGCGACAGCGTGGTGATCGCCCCGCCCGCCGACATCCACGGCTTCATGGCGCTGGCGCCGGGAAGCTGGGGCATCACCGTGGCGAGCGGAACCTACAAGCCCGAGCGCAGCTATTTCCAGCCCGAGGCTGGAACCGTTGTCAGCAGGCGCCCGCGCGGCTGATGGGCCGCCGCATCCGGAACAAGGAAGACCACAGCGATGGATATGGCACTGAAGGGCAAGGTCGCGCTGGTGCTTGGCGACAGCCAGGGCATCGTGCAGAGCACGCTGTGATGAGTGCGGAGCGCGCTGTGATGAGTGACCCGTCAAGCTTCGAAACCCGTTTTTCCGGGAGGATCGCATGACCAAGACCGCTCTGGTGACCGGAGCCGGCGGCGGACTGGGCGCGGCCATCGCGCGCCGTCTGGCCGGCGAAGGGTACCGCGTGGCACTGCTCGACCTCGATGCCGCCGGGCTGGAGGTCGAGGCCGCGCGCATTCCCGGTGCCCTGGCCTTCACCGCCGACGTGACCGACGAGGCGCAGATCGACGCGGTGGTCGCCGCGATGACCGAGGCGTTCGGCGACGGCCCCGACCTGCTGGTCAACAATGCCGGCATCGTCCGCTTCGGCGACCTGCTGGAGCACAGCGTCGCCGATTTCCGCCGCGTGGTGGACGTGAACCTGACCGGCACCTTCATCGTCACCCGCGCCGTCGCGCGGCGGATGGCGGAACGCGGGTCGGGCGCCATCGTCAACATCACCTCGCTGAACGCCGTCGCCCCCAGTCCCGACGCCGGGGCCTATCCGGCGACCAAGGCGGCGGTCGCGCTGCTGACCGAACATCTGGCGCTGGCGCTGGCGCCGCGCGGCGTCCGGGTCAACGCCGTCGCCCCCGGCTTCATCGACGCCGGCATGTCGGCGCCGATCTATGCGGATGCCGAGGTGCGCGCGGTGCGCGGCGCCGCCGTCCCCGCCCGGTCGCTCGGCACCGCCGACGATATCGCCGACGCGGTGCTGTTCCTGGCCTCGGACCGGGCGCGCTACATCCACGGACAGCATCTCATGGTCGATGGCGGCGTGTCCTTCAGCCTGAAGATGCACCTGCCCCGCCGCGCGCCGGCGGTGAAACCCCTGGCGGGCGACCGATGAGCGGGGCGGTCCGCAACCTGATCCTGACCGGCGGCATCGGCCACCCCTTCGCCGACGCCGCTCCGGCGCTGGAGGGGATTCTGGCCGGTGCCGGAGTCGTCTCGACCGTCACCGACGACATCGAAGGCGGGCTGGCGGCGTTGGAACAGGGCGGCTTCGACCTGCTCACCGTCTATGCGCTGCGCTGGCGGATGCTGGGCAGCGAGAAATACGCCCCCCACCGCGAGCGCTGGGCCTTCTCGCTGTCGCCCGACGGGCGGCGGAGGCTGTGGAACTTCGTCACCGGCGGGGGGGGGCTGCTGGGCCTGCACACCGCGCTGATCTGCTTCGACGACTGGCCGGACTGGAAGGATCTGCTGGGCGGCGCCTGGGTGTGGGGCCGCTCCGCCCATCCGCCGCGCGGTCCGGTCACCCTGGTTCCCACCGACCTTCCCCATCCGCTGACCGCCGGCCTGCCGCCCTTCACCGTCACCGACGAAGCCTACGGCGACTTCGATCTGGCCGGCGACGTCCGGCCGCTGGCGCTCGTGGCACCGGAAGGGGGACGCGCCTGGCCCGCCCTGTGGGCGCGCGACGTCGGGCTGGGGCGGGTGGTGGCCGACACGCTGGGCCATGACCACGCGTCCCTGGAACACCCGGTCCACCGCCAGATCCTGACGCGTGCCGCCCTCTGGGCCTGCCGCCGACCGCTTTGAAAACCAACCGACCTGCACGAGGAACCGTCCCGATGACCAGCCTCCATGCGCCAGCCGCCTCTTCCGCCGCTCCTTCCGCCTCCTCGGCCGCGACCGTCCCCCTGTTCACGCCGCTCGACGGCATCATCGGGGCAGAAACCGACAGGCTCGACCTGTCCCGCCCGCTCGACGACGCAACGGTCGATGCGGTGCGGACGGCCTTCCGCGACCATCATCTGCTGGTGATCCGCAACCAGTCGCTGGACAAGGAGCGCATGTACCGCTTCGCCGAACTGTTCGGCCCAATCGAGGGCCACATGATCCGGCTGGCCGACGGGTCGAAGTGGGACGCGGTCCACACCATCACCAACCTGGACGCCGCCGGCAACCCGGTGGCCAAGCCCTTCATCAGCTCCAACTATTTCTGGCACACCGACAAGTCCTTCCTGCGCGAGCCGTCGCTGCTGACGATGCTGCAGGCGGTGGAACTGCCGCCCGACGGCGGCGACACCCAGTTCGCCGACATGACCGCCGCCTACGAGGCGCTGCCGGAGGCGACGCGCCGGCGGATCGACGGGCTGAAGTCGGTACAGAGCCTGGAGTTCATGCGCCGCTACACCAGCAGTGCCCCGCCGACCGAGGACGACATCGCCGCCGCTCCGCCCATCGCCCATCCGCTGGTCCGCACCCATCCCGAGACCGGGCGCAAGAGCCTCTACATCGGCATGTACAGCTCCCACATCGAAGGCATGCCGGAGGAGGAGGGGCGCGCCCTGCTGGAGGAGCTGCTGGAGCATGCGACGCAGGACCGCTTCATCCACACCCACCGTTGGCGGCACGGCGACCTCGTCTTCTGGGACAACCGCTGCCTGCTGCACCGCGCCACCGCCAATTACGAGATGGGCAAGCACCGCCGCGTGCTGATGCGCGTCGTGGTGAAAGGCTCCGTGCCGGAGTGACGGGTGCGGTCCCGGCGGCAAGGCGATGCCACCGCCGGGGCCGATCCCCCATGCGTGGGCGCGAATTCCAAAAATAAGTCTCAGACGCGGGTGCCCGGCCTCACCCGTGCGCCCCTGCACGGTAACGCTCATGTCTGCGATGCTCCGGGCTGGCTGCGCCGACGGGCGACCTCCTGGCGCGTGACCGTCCATTCCTCCGTCGGGAAGCACCCCGGCAGGGCCAGGCTGAGCCTCGCCAGCAGCCTGGAGCGCCGGCGCGTCCGGCGACCTTGAATCGCCTGCTCGAGCCTGCCGGGATCGAAGCCGGCCCATTCGCCGGCAGGCTGGAACAGGTTCGAAAAGCAGACGGGGTGGATCTCCTCGCGAAGGATGGCGTCCATCTCCTCCAAGCTGTAGGGCGAGGCCGAAAGGACCTGCACCCGCCATGCGCGGGACAGCGAAACGTCGGTGTCCAGATACATCGCCGACAACGCTTCCCAGACCGGGCGGCGCTCGTCCAGCTGTGAGTCCGAAAAGCGGATGGCGCTGCTGTTCATGGGGATGACGGCTGGTGACGACCGGGAGTTCCGGCAGCCTAACCCATCCGTCCATCCTGTCGAGGCTGTTCGCCATGCGGTCAGATCCGATGCCGCCAAGCCTGCCGGGAGGTCCAGAATGGTCCAAGGTCGTGCCGATGCGACAAGACCATGCCGGCTGCGGCCGCCGATACTGCCCTCTTCGCCCGAAGAAACCGCAGGAAACGACAGCCATGTCCGCACCGGCCGCATCCGGCACCTCCCCACTGCCCATCCTCCTGCTGCTGCTGTCGGTGACGACGGGGCTCGTCGATGCCGTCAGCGTGCTCGGCCTGGGCAAGGTCTTCACTGCCAACATGACCGGCAACATCGTCTTCCTCGGCTTCGCCGTCGTCGGGACGCCGGGTTTCCGGGTTCTGCCGGCGGTGGCGGCGCTGCTGTCCTTCCTGAGCGGCGCCCTGATCGCCGGCCGGCTCGGCAGGACATTCGCCGGCCGGCCGATGCGGCATTGGCTGCTGACCGCCGCTTTGTTCGAAACGGCCCTGTTCTGGATCGCCGCCGCCGTCGCCGCCGGCTTCGATGTCGGGACGCAGGCTCCGGCGGCCGCTCTCTATGCGATCATCGTCCTGACCGGTTTCGCCATGGGATTCCGCAACGCCACGGTCCGGCAGATGAAGGTTCCCGACCTGACGACGACGGTCCTCACCCTGACCCTGACCGGACTGGCCGCCGATTCCGGCCTTGCCGGCGGGCCGAACACCAATGCGCGACGCCGGATGGCCAGCGTGGCGGCGATTTTCCTCGGTGCCGCGCTCGGTGCCGTCATGGTCATGCAGAGCGGGCTGGTGCTGCCCCTGGTCGTCGTCGGCGCGCTGGTGCTGGCCGGCACCGCGTTCTGCGCACTTCACCCGGCCTCGACCGCGCCGGTTGCGGCCTGATGCCGGATTGACGATGCCGGGAACCGTCCGTCAGAGGTCGGTGAAGCCGTCCTCCTCACGGTCGCCGGCTCCCAACTGCACGAACTGGGCGAGCAGCCAGGAGGCGGCCGGGCCGGGCGGCGTGTCGCGCCGCCAGACGCCGGAGAAGCGATAGGTGCCGCCCGGATGGTCGGGCATGGCGAGCCGCACCAGGGTGCCGGCGACCAGGTCGGGCTCGACCATCGGCAGCGGCATGTTGCCCCAGCCGATCCCTTCGCGCAGCAGCGCGTGCTTGGCGCCCAGGTCGGCGAGCCGCCATGTGCGCGGACTCATCACCGAGAAATCCTGCCCCTCGGTGGCACGCGACCGGTCGGTGAGGACCAGCTGCACATGGTCGCGTCCGGCGCCGGGGGCGATCTGCGCCATGCGGCCCAGCGGATGGTCGGGGGCGGCGACCGGCACCATCGGCACCGATCCGGCGGTCGTGCGGTCCAGCCCGTCCATGCCGGCCGCCACCGGGCCGGAAATGCCGAGCACCGCCCGGCGGTCGAGCACCAGGGCGGCGACCGCGCCCAGGGTTTCGACATGCAGGCGCAGCGAAACCGTCGGATGGCTGCGTGCGAAGTCCCGCAGCACCCGGCCCAGACGGTCGGCCGGCAACATCACGTCGACGGCGAGATCGACCTCCGCCTCCAGCCCCTCGTGCAGGCCCCGCACCTTTGCGCGCAAGCCGTCCATCCCCTGTGCAATCGTCCGGGCTTCGGCCAGCAGCGCCCGCCCGGCGGCGGTCAGCGTCGGCTTGCGCGACCCTTCGCGGTCGAACAGCGCCAGACCGAGCTGGGCTTCGAGGTTGGCGATGCCGTAGCTGACGACGGAGACCGCCCGGTTGAGCCGCCGTCCGGCCCCGGCGAAGCTGCCGGCATCCACCACGGCGAGGAAGATGCTGAGTTGGTCGAAGCTGGGGGTCCCGACGCTGCTCATCATTCAACTTTCTTGAACATCTTGCGGCGTTTTATAGGGGTAAACCTGAAAGGAGACCAAGGCTATTGTCCTCTCAAGCGAAACACGGCGGCCGATGCGGCAAGGACCCATCGGTCGCACAATCAGGAGACGGACCATGATCGACCTGCGTCCCTTCGAGACCCTGGGCGGCGAGAACCATGGCTGGCTGGATGCCAAGCACCACTTCTCCTTCGCCAACTACTATGACCGCAAGCGGATGAACTGGGGCAACCTGCGCGTCTGGAACGACGACACCATCGCCCCCCACACCGGTTTCCCGACGCACCCGCACCGCGACATGGAGATCATCACCTATGTCCGCGAGGGCGCCATCACCCACCAGGACAATCTGGGCAACAAGGGCCGTACCGAGGCGGGCGACGTCCAGGTGATGTCCGCCGGCACCGGCATCGCACATTCCGAATACAATCTGGAGGACGTCACCACCCGCATCTTCCAGATCTGGATCATGCCGACGCGCAGCGGCGAGAAGCCGGGCTGGGGCAGCAAGCCCTTCCCCAAGGGCGACCGCAGCGGCCATTTCGTCACACTGGCGTCGGGCTATTCCGATGACGGCGACGCCCTGCCGATCCGCACCGACGCCCGTGTGCTGGGGGCGACGCTGAAGGCCGGCGAGACGGCGACTTACCCGCTCGGCAAGGACCGCCGCGCCTATCTGGTTCCGGCCAGCGGCGCCGTCGAGATCGACGGGGTGCGGGTGAATGCCCGCGACGGTGCGGCCATCGCCGATCTCGACACCCTGACGGTGACGGCGCTGGAGGACAGCGAAATCGTCATGGTGGATGCCGCCTGACGAGACCGATGCCGTGCCGGGGCTTTGCCGCCCCGGCACGGCGTCCTCTGCAAAGACAGGAGTTCGGAGCATGAAGGCCGGCCGGCTGGAAGCGTTCACCGATGGCGTGGTGGCGATTGCCATCACCATCATGGTGCTGGAGTTGAAAGTGCCGGAGGATGGCAGCCTCGCCGCCCTGGCGGAGCGCGTCCCCATCCTGCTGGCCTATGTGCTGTCCTTCATCAATGTCGGGCTCTACTGGAACAACCATCACCATCTGCTGCAAGCCACCACGCGCATCGACGGGCGGGTGCTGTGGGCCAACCTGTTCCTGCTGTTCTGGCTGTCGCTGGTCCCCTTCGTCATCCGCTGGCTCGATGCCAGCGACTTCTCGCCGGTGGCGACGGCATCCTACGGGGTCGTCCTCGGCATGGCGGCCATCGGCTACAGCCTGACCGAACGCGCGATCATCGCCTGCGGCGGACGCGAGTCGGTGGTGGCGCGGGCGGTCGGGTCCGATCGGAAGGGCAAGATCAGCCTGGGGCTGTATGCCCTGGCCATCCCGCTGGCCTTCGTCCTGCAATGGCTGTCCATCGCTCTCTACATCCTGGTGATCCTGCTGTGGCTGGTGCCGGACCGGCGGATCGAACGCATCGTGGAGGAGTGAGGGAAAACCGGCGACAATGCGGTTGTCATCGGCGGCCTGACGGCCGGTGCTGGCTGGCTCCCCCGACCCTGTGCTACAGCATGCCGAAACTGATGGGGACGCCGGCATGCCAACATTGACGGACTGGACGATTCGGCACGCGGTGACGCGGGTTCACGGGTGCGACCTTGCCGTGATCTGGCGGGGGCCGGAGATGTGGGCGTGGGTCGTCACCGTCGCCGGCGAGCAGGTCCGCTCCGGAACCGCGCGCACCATGGCCGGGGCCCAGGATGCCGCATTGCGTGCCGCGAAAGCCCATGCGGACGACGGCGGCCGCGTCCAGCTCCCGCTGTTCTGACGGCGTCGATGCCGCGCGCGGAAGGGGCCGGCCGCCTGCCTTCACGCCTGCCTTTACAAGGCCGCGGCCTTGGGGCGCCGCTTGCGGACCGGCTTTCCGGACTCCGCCTCGCCGTCGGCCAGCGTGGCGTCGGTGTTGCCGTCGCGGCGGTAATGCTCGTAGGACTTGTCGATGTGCTGCTTCATCAGCTTTTCGGCTTCGTCGGGCTTGCCGCTCTCGATGGCGGCGATGATCGCATCGTGCTCGTTGGCGGCGGCATGCATGCGGCCGTCCTTGTAGGTGGCGTGCTGGTGCGAGAAGCGGAGCACGTCCGGTCCCATCAGGGCGATCAATGAGCGGAGCAGGTTGTTGTTGGTCGCTTCGGCAACCTTCAGATGGAACAGCAGATCCTCTTCCAGCGTGTAGGCGTTGGCCTCCGCCTGCTCGCGCATGCGCTGCTGCGCCTTGCGGATTTCGGCGATCTGGGCGCCATGGGCGCGTTCGGTCGCCAGCCGGGCGGACAATGCCTCCAGCGCGCCGCGCACCTCGATCAGCATTTCCGGGCTGGTGTCGCCGGCATTCAGGATGTTGCTGATCAGGCCGATCAGCACATGCTCGCTGAGATTCTCCACCACCGTCCCGCTCTGCGGCGATGTGCGGACGATCCCGAAGAACTCCAGGCGGCGCAAGGCCTCCCGGACCGTGCCGCGGCTGACGTCGAAGCGCTCCGCCAGCACCCGTTCGGCCGGCAGCTTCTGGCCGGCCTTGATGATCCGGCGGGCGATCAGGTCGCTGATCTGCTCGATGATGATGTCGGGCGGGCGCCGGATCTTGATCTTCTGAAAGTGGCGGGAGACGTCGAAATCAGGATCATCCATGCCGCTCTCCGATCACCGAACTGGTTCTCTGGTTTATGATCACTCCAGTTGTTTAGGCATCCTTGACGGCCGAGTCAATCGCAGGCCCCGCCGGGCATTTCCACCCGGCGGGAGGGCGAGATCGGACGGATCAATAGACGGCCATGATACCGCCATCGACGAAGATCAGCTGTCCATTGACGAAATCGGAGGCCGGCGAGGCGAGGAACACCGCGGTGCCGACGAGGTCCGCCGGGTTGCCCCAGCGGCGGGCGGGCGTGCGCTTTTTCACCCAGCCGTCGAACTCCTCGTTCTCGATCAGCGGCTTGTTCATCTCGGTGACGATGTAGCCCGGACCGATGGCGTTGATCTGGACGTTGAACTCCGCCCATTCCGCGGTCATCGATTTGGTCAGCAGGCGGATGCCGCCCTTGGCGGCGGCATAGGGCGCCACGGTGACGCGGGCCTGCTCGCTGGTCAGCGAGCCGATGTTGATGATCTTGCCCGCCCGCCGCGCGACCATGCGGCGGCCCGCCTCGCGCCCGACGAGGAAGGCGCTGGTCAGGTTGGTGTCGATGACCTTGCGGAAGTCCGCCACCGGGAAATCGACCAGCGGGCTGCGGATCTGGATGCCGGCGTTGTTGACCAGGATATCGACGGAGATGCCCTGCTCGTCGAATTGGGCGAAGGCCTTCGCCACGGCGTCCTCGTCCGTCACGTCGAAGGCGGATTCATGGACGGTATAGCCCTTGTCGCGCGCCCTGGCGGCGGCATCGGCGAGGGTGTCGGGGTTGATGTCGCTGAGGATGATCGCGGCACCGGCCTCGGCCAGCCCTTCGGCGATGGCGTTGCCCAGCCCGCGGGCCGAGCCGGTGACGAGGGCGGTCTTCCCGCTCAGATCGAACATGGTCGTCATGGTGGTGGGTCTTCCGGTTAGAGGCTTGTGCGGCGGACGCGCAGATCGGGACGCTCGAAGACGGCCGGCAGCAGTTCGGTGCCGAGCCCCGGCCCTTCCATTGGCAGGACATGGCCGTCGACGATGCGGGGAACCTCGGTGACGAGTTCCGCGTACCAGCCGGTGTAGAAGGCCCGCACCGACTCCTGGATCAGCGTGTTCGGGTTCGACAGCGAGGAATGGACCGCGGCGACATAGGCGACCGGGCCGGTGCAGTCGTGCGGGGCGTAGGGGCGGTGGTAGGTGTCGGCGAGCGCCGCGATCTTGCGGCCCTCGGTCAGCCCGCCGGTCCACACCAGATCGGTCATCACCACGCCGATGGCGCCGGATTCCAGCATGTCCTTGTAGGGGAAACGCGATCCCAGCGTTTCCGAGGCGCAGATCGGCACGCTGGTCGAGGCGGCCAGCTCGGTCAGCGCATTGACCGAGTTCATGCGGATCGGATCCTCATACCAGGTGGGATCGTAGTCCTCCAGGACGCGGGCGATCCGCTTGATCGTCGGCAGGTTCCACAGGCAGTGGAATTCGACCATGATCTGCATGCGGTCGCCGACCGCCTTGCGGATCTTCTCGAACGGTTCGACGGCGCGCTTCATCTGCTCGGCGGTGATGAAACGGCCGTCGTTGGCGATGGCGGCAGGGTCGAACGGCCAGATCTTCATGCCGGTGATGCCCTGTTCCAGCAGGCTTTCCGCCAGCCGGCCGGCATCGCTCATGAAGCCGTTCAGATCCTCGTACGGCCCCTCGCTGGAGCCCAGGTTCCAAGTGTCGACCGGCTTGATCTTGTTGGAGCGCACATAGCCGTAGCCGGCGCAGGTGTTGTAGACCGGCACCCGGTCGTGGCAGAGCCCGCCCAGCATCTGGTGCACCGGCTGGCCGCAGACCTTGCCGAAAATGTCCCACAGCGCGAGGTCGATGGCCGACGCGGCGCGGTATTCGGCGCCGGTCGAGGACTGCGCCATCGGCAGGTTCACCAGTTCGCGGGCGTGGGCCTCGATGCGCAGCGGGTCCTTGCCGAGCAGGCGGCCGGCCAGCACGTCATGGATGTGCGCCTCGACCGCGCCGGCGCCGTAGAAGGTCTCGCCGAGGCCGATGATCCCGGCATCGGTGTGGACGCGGACCCAGACGACGTTGGAGAACTCGTCCGTCCTCAGTGTTTCCAGCTGCGTGATTTTCATGGAGCGCTCGCAAGGGAGGGGTGGGCTTGCGCCGTGCCGCGGCACGGCGCCACCGGATCAGAAGACGATCTGGACCTTCATGTTGCTGTTGCGGTCACGCGCCGCGGCGAACGCGTCGGCCGCCGCCTCGAACGGGAACTGCGCCGTGGCCAGCGGCGACAGGTCGACGCCGCCGGTGGTCAGGGCGGACACCGCCCAGGCGAATTCCTCGTGGAAGCGGAACGAGGTCTTGAACGTCACTTCCTTTGCCAGCAGCCGGTTCAGCGGGATCGGGGTGAGGCCGGGCGCCAGCATGCCGACCTGGACGACGGCGCCGCCGGGGCGGGTGCTGAGCACGCAGGTCTCCACCGCCCTGGCGCTGCCCGACGCTTCGAAGCAGACGTCGAAGCAGCCGCGGTCGGCCTGCCAGCGGTTGGGGGTTTCGCTGTCGGCCAGCACGTTGACGGTTTCATCGGCGCCGATCCGGGCGGCGATCTCCAGCGGCTTGTCGGACAGGTCGGTGATGGTGATGTGCTCCGCCCCCGCCCGGCGCGCGGCGACGGCGATCAGGCAGCCGATCGGCCCGGCGCCGGTGATCAGCACCCGCCGGCCGAGCAGGCTGCCGGCCTGCGCCACCGCATGGAGGGCGACGGCGAAGGGTTCGGCGAAGACCAGATTGGTGTGCTTCGTGTCGGCCGGCACCGGGAAGCACTGGAAGTCGCGCACCACCAGCGTTTCACGGAAGGCGCCCTGGACATGGGGGAAGCGCGAGGCGCTGCCGAAGAAGATCATGTTGGCGCAGAGATTTTCCCGGCCGCCCAGGCAGTGCGGGCAGGTCCGGCACGGCTTGCCGGGGTTGACGGCGACGCGGTCGCCGATCCTGGTCCGGGTGACGTCGGCGCCGACCTCGACGACATCGCCGCTGATCTCGTGGCCCAGGACCATCGGCTCCCGGACGTTGAAGTCGCCGACGCGGCCTTCGAAGAAATAATGGAGGTCCGAGCCGCAGATGCCGCCGGCGGCGATCCTGACGCGGACCTCTCCCGGCTTCAGCGCCGGTTCGTCGAGCGTTTCAAGGCGAAGGTCCTTTTGTCCATGCAGAACACAGCCGCGCATCTGGTCTCTCCTGAAAGGTAACGGCGCGCCGTCGCGCCTCGTGTCCGTGTGGTGTCCCGTGTGGGATGCGGTCCGATTGTCCGGCCCCGCGGACGCCCCGTGCCTTGCCGGGTCGCCCGGCAGCGGTGGCGGCGCGTATCCGGTAAAATGGACCAATATACGAATTGGTCTTCTGGTTTGATGATTATGCTGGTCGCGCGGACTTGTCAACACGGCGTGTTCGGACTTGGGGCTGGCGTCGTCGGAAAGGGGCAGCGGCGATTGCCGGCGTGCCGGGGGTATCAGGAAAAATTTAGCGTTCTATCAATGGGATGGGCGCGAGCGTCCAGGCGGAGATCCCTGTCGGGCCGGGGGCTCGGTCCATAAAGGGGCGGGAAGTCAAGGCGTTGCCCTGCGACCGTCGGTCGCACGTTGGCAAAACATTTTGTGCATCCAGCGTTATGCAGTTGACAGGCCCTCGTCCGGTGCACTATCCACTGGAATAGAAGACCAATGTACCAATTGCCCAATTTTCGGCGGCCGGTCCGGCAGGTGCCTTCGGGATTCGGGGCGGCATGGGGTGCCTTGCGCCGCCGCCCGCGATAAGAAGCACGCAGCATCCGGCCGGAGCGTGAGCGGACCGGAGCAGGGCATCGGATCCGGTCGGGCAATCAATCCATTCCGCTGGCCTCAGCGCTCCGTCGCTGCGGAATCCGGCGGGAAAACCATCGAGGGGGAACCATGAGTGCTATGCCCAAGGGGAAATCGCAGGCCGGCGGGGGCGCCGCGCCGCCCGTGTCCCCCCTCCGCGTGGTCATTGCCGACGCCAACTTCCTGCCCCACCGCGCCTTGATGGAGGCGCAGCTTCCCGCGGGCACCGTCGTGTCCTGGCATCCCGCCTTCGACGAGGCGGCGGTCGCCGCCGACCTGCCGGGCGCCGACGTCTTCGTCGGTCCGCGCTTCACCGCCGCGATGGGGGCCGCCGCCGACAGCCTGCGGCTGGTCCATGTCGGCGGTGCCGGCTATGACGGCATCGACGGCAAGGCGCTGCCCGCTGGCGTGCTGTGCGCCAACACCTTCTGTCACGAATCCTCGATTGCCGAATATGTCGCGGCGACCAGCGTCGTCATGCGCCGCCAGCTTTTGCAGCAGGACCGCGAACTGCGCCGGGGGCACTGGGATTCCTCCGTCTACGAATCGCAGCGCTCTCAATTGGGGTCGCTGGCCGGTGCCACCGTCGGCATCGTCGGGTACGGCCATATCGGATCGCATGTCTGGAAGCTGATGCGGGCGTTCGGCGCCTCCGGCGTCGCCGTCACCTCACGGCCTGCCAGGGCCGAAGGGGAGGGGTTGAACTGGGTCGCCGGCACCGACGGTCTCGACCGCCTGCTCGCCGAGAGCGACATCGTCGTGCTGTGCCTGCCGCTGCTGCCGGAGACGCGCCACCTCATCGGCAAGGCCCAGCTTGCGGCGATGAAGCCCGATGCCCTGCTGGTCAATGTCAGCCGCGGTCCGCTGGTCGATCCCGAGGCGCTTTACGACGCGCTGAAGGAGCGCCGCATCGGCGGTGCCGTCATCGACGTGTGGTACCAGTACCCGAACGGCGGCGCCCATGCCCAGCCGGCGGCGCTGCCCTTCGACACGCTCGACAACATTCTGATGACGCCGCACATCTCCGGCGTCACCACCCAGACCTTCCAGGGCCGCGTGCGCGACGTCGCCGCGAACATCGCCCGGCTGGCGGCGGGAGAGCCGCTGCGCAATCCGGTCAGCCCCCGCTGAACGCCGGCTGACACCGTCGCGGGCCTGCCCGGCGGCAAGCCCGGACGGGTCCAACCGTTGGGCCATTCGCTGGCGCCGCACCGGCCGGCTTGTCCATCGCCGGCACCCTCACGATCGCGCCCCTCATCGCGCGGCCCCTCATCGCGCGGTTCCGGCCGCGCACGCTCATTGCTCCACCGCTGCGGTGGTTGATGAAGGAAGCAGGACATGTCTCAGATATCCAGCTCCATCGCGGAAACCGAACGGATCGCCCGGGCAGATGCCCCTGCCGACGCTCCTGCCGCCACTCCTGCCGACGCCAAGAATGTGCGCCGCGCCGCGCTGGCGGGGCTTATCGGCACGATGCTCGAGAATTACGATTTCGTGATCTACGGCACCGCGTCGGCCCTGATCTTCAGCAAGCTGTTCTTCCCGACGATCTCCCCGGCGGCCGGCATCATCGCCGCCTTCGGCGCCTATGCCATCGGTTTCCTCGCCCGGCCGCTCGGCGGCCTCTTCTTCTCGCATTACGGCGAGAAGTTCGGCCGCAAATGGGTGCTGGTCACCACCCTGTTCCTGATGGGCGGGGCGACCTTCGCCATCGGCTGCCTGCCGACCTACGAGACGGCGGGCGTCTGGGCGCCGCTGCTGCTGGTGCTCTGCCGCTTCTTCCAGGGCTTCGGCGCGGGCGCCGAGCAGTCGGGCGGCGCCACGCTGCTGACCGAAACGGCTCCGCTGGGCCAGCGCGGCCGGCTGTCGTCGCTGATCATGGTGGGCGCCGCCTTCGGCACCGCGCTGGGCGCCGTCGCCTGGATCGGCGCACAGCAGCTTCCCAATGAAGCGCTGATGAGCTGGGGCTGGCGCGCGATCTTCTGGAGCAGCATCGTCGTCACCATCGCCGCCTTCGTCATCCGGCTGAAGCTGTCCGAAAGCCCGGTTTTCCTCGAACTCAAGAAGAAGGTGGACGTCAAGAACCAGGCTCCGCTCCGCGTCGTCGCGAAGCATGGCAAGAAGAACGTCATCAAGGTCATCCTGATGAACTGGGGCGTATCCACCCAGTCCTACACCTATCAGGTCTTCATGATCTCCTACCTGATCAATGTGGTGGGGGTCGATACGCACTTCGTTCCGCCGGTCCAGCTTGCCGCCGCCATCGCCGCCTCCTTCGCCGCCTTCCTGACCGGCAGCCTGTCCGACCGTTTCGGACGCCGGCGGATGACGCTGGTGCTGACCGGGATCCTCGTCGTCACGCCGTTCCTGGTCTTCCCCGGCCTCAACACCGGCTCGCCGGTCCTGATCACCGCCATCATCGTGTTCGGCTACATGGTCGCCGCCCAGGGCGTGACCGGCGTGCACATGAGCTTCTTCCCGGAGATCTTCGGCAGCCGCTACCGCTATGCCGGCGTGACGCTGGGGCGGGAGTTCTCGTCGATCATCGGCGGCGGCATCGCCCCGCTGCTGTGCGCCTCGCTGCTCGCCTGGTACGGCAATTCCTGGGTTCCGGTCGCGATCTACATGGCCGTCACCATGCTGGTGTCGTTCCTGGCCACCTACTCGCTGCCCGAAACCCTCGACCGCGACCTGAACACGCCGACGGATGCCGAATGGGGCGAAGCCCGGTCTTCCGGCCGCACCTGACCCGTGCGACGGCCAGTGCGGGGGGCGCGATCCGGGATTGCGCCCCCCGCACCCGTGAAAAACTGCCCGCGAGAGAGAAGAGTCGACAGCCATGACCACCGAGCATCGTTACAAGCCCCTCCGCGTCGTCGGCGCCTATGCCGCCCAGCCGGATGAGGCTCATGAGCGCAGGGCGTTTCTGGAGGAGGTTCTCTCTCTTCCCGGTGTCGACGGCCTGGAGATTTCCTGGGGCGCGCCCGGCTGGGAGCAGGATGCCCCGCTTCTGGCCGAGCTGCTCGGCAATCGAGGGGGGCGGGGAGGGCATGTGCTGACCCTGATCGGGGCTGCGGCGACGATGGCTGCCAAGGCTCCGTCCGTCGGCTTGGCCTCACCCGACCGCGATGGACGCGAGCGGGCGGTCCAACTGGTTGCGTCGGCCCGCGAGGCCGCCCTGGACTGCCTAGCGCGCGGGCAGCGCATCGTCGCCGTCGAGCTTCAGTCGTTTCCGACGCTGGCGCCGGCCGATGCCGGGCTGGGCGGCGAGGCGCTGGAGCGGTCGCTGTGCGAGATTCTGGCGTGGGACTGGGACGGCATCGCCGTCGTCCTCGAACATTGCGACGCCCGCACCGCGACCTTGCCTTGGCAGAAGGGCCTGCTTCCCCTCGGCATCGAGATCCAGGCCGTTGCGGCTGCCGCGGCAAAGTCGCCGACGCCCACGGGAATGGCGGTGAACTGGGGCCGCTCGGCCATAGAGGAGCGGGACGCGTCGGCGCCCGAACGGCATGTGCAGCGCCTGCGCTCCGCCGGCTTGCTGCGCGGCGTGATGTTTTCCGGCGCGACGGATCGCGATGGCGCCTACGGCATGGCCTGGAGCGACGTGCATCCGCCGCTCCGCGAGCAGATGCCCGATTCCGTCATGGACCGCTTCACGGTGGCGGCGACGCTCGACGCCGCCGGCAGCGGCCTGCTCTATGACGGCGTCAAGGTCGCGGTACGGCCGCCGCAAACCACCGTGAAGGACCGCATCGCCGCAATCCGCGGCACGCTCGCCGCACTCGATGGCACGTCGCCCTGACCACGTGTGAAGCGGAGAGAACACCGCGTTCGTTTTCGCAGGCCCTGACAGGGACGGCGGGTTGCGGTTTCCGCCTGTTCGGACAGGCTCGGGGGAGACGGGATGGTTTGCGAAGGGGCGGGCATGGCGCGGGTCTCCGATTACGGCATGGCACCACCCAGCCATGGCGCGGATCGGCGGGCGCTGCTTTGGCAGACTGAACGGCATTATCTTCTGTCGATGACGGAAAGCCCGGTGCTTTGTTCTGCCGAAAGAAAGCCACTCGGCCGTCGACAGGCGGGCGGTCCGTGTTAAGCTCCCCCGCCATGCCCGGCAGAATTATCTGCTGCCGTCGTTCCGCCCCCCGCCTTCGAACCGGATGGGTTCCCCATGAAGCTGGACCGCATCGACATCAAGATTCTGCATCAGCTCCAGAAGAACGGCCGGATCACCAACGTCGAGTTGGCCGAACTGGTAAATCTGTCGCCCAGCCCCTGCCTGATGCGGGTCAAGAAGCTCCAGGCGGAAGGCTACATCGAAGGCTACACGGCGCAGATCAATGTTAGCAAACTGGGGCAGACCCTGACCGTCTTCACCGAGGTGACGCTGAAGAACCACCGGCAGGTCGATTTCGCCCGCTTCCTGGCCGCCGTCAAGAAGATCGAACAGCTGCTGGAATGCCATCTGGTGTCCGGCGGCTACGACTACATGCTGAAGTTCGTCACCTCCGGCATCGGCGAATATCAGGAGATCATGGAAAAGCTGACCGACATGGACATCGGCATCGACAAATATTTCAGCTATGTCGTGCTGAAGTCGCCGATCGTGCGTGCCCACATGCCGCTGACGACGCTGTTCCAGATGTGATAGCGCGCGGGGGGCGGTGCAGCGGACGGATCGTCCGCCGCATCGCCCCGGCTTTCAACGCACGAACGCTGTGACTCAGGCGCCGAGCTTCGGCACCGTGTGGGTGTCGAGCGCCACGCAGATGTTCTTCGTCTCCATATAGAAGTCGAAGCTGTAGTCGCCGCCGTCACGGCCGATGCCGCTGGCCTTCATGCCGCCGAAGGGGGTAGGGAGGTGGCGGTTGTTCTCCGAATTGATCCACACCATGCCGGCATCGAGCTTCAGCGCCACGCGGTTGGCCCGGCTGACGTCGCGGGTCCAGACATAGCCGGCCAGCCCATAGGCGACGTCGTTGGCCACCGCGACCGCTTCCGCCTCGTCCTGGAAGGGAATGGCGGTCAGGACGGGCCCGAAGATTTCCTCCTGGGCGATGCGCATGCGGTTGTTCGCGCCGGTGAACAGCGTCGGACGGACATAGTTGCCGCCGCTGCCCGGCTCTCCGGCGCGGACGCCGCCGACCTTGACCGTCGCGCCGTCCTCCTGCGCGATGGTGCAATAGCTCAGAACCTTGTTCAGATGGCGCTCGTGCACCAGCGGGCCGACCTCGGTGGCGGGATCCAGCGGGTGGCCGACGCGGATGCGGGCGACACGCTCCGCCAGCCGGTCGACGAAGGCGTCATGGATGCCGCTCTGCACCAGCAGGCGCGAGGACGAGGTGCAGCGCTGGCCGTTCAGGCTGTAGATCATGAACACCACGGCGTCCAGCGCCCGGTCCAGATCGGCGTCGTCGAACACGATGACCGGGTTCTTGCCGCCCAGCTCGAAATGGACGCGCTTCAGCGTCGGGGCGCCCTGGGCCATGATGTGGCTTCCGGTGGTCGATTCACCGACGAAGGCCACCGCCTTGATCGCCGGATGCTCGGTCAGCAGCTTGCCGGCCTCCTCGCCCAGCCCGTTGACCAGATTGGCGACGCCGGCCGGCACGCCGGCTTCGGCCATGATCTCGGCCAGCAGCATGGCGGTCAGCGGGCTCCACTCCGCCGGCTTGTGGACCACCGTGCAGCCGGCGGCCAGCGCCGGGGCGATCTTCCAGGTCGACAGCATGAAGGGCGTATTCCAGGGCGTGATGACCGCCACCGGTCCCAGCGCCTGCCGGACGGTGAAATTCAGATGGTCCTTGGCCGGCAGCGACAGGCCGTTGGCGGCATCCGGCGCCCGGTCGGCAAAGAAGCGGAAATTCTCCGCCGCGCGTTCGGCGGCCTTGCTCATGAAACGGATCGGCTGGCCGCTGTCCAGGCTTTCCAGCACGGCGATCTCCTCCGCCCGCGCCAGGATGCCGTCGGCGACCCGGTGCAGGATGCGCTTGCGCTCGGTGCCCGGCAGGGCGGCCCAGGCGGGGAAGGCGCGCTGCGCCGCGGTCGCGGCGGCATCGACGTCGGCGGCGTTGCCGGCATGGACCCGGTTGATGATCCCGCTGTCGATGGGGGACAGATTGTCGAACAGCCGCTCCGACTGGCCGGGCACCTCCCGCCCGTCGATGAAATGGCCGAGCGGACGATCCCGGAACCGGGTCAGGAGCCGTTCCGCGGTTGCGAGATTCGTTTCGAAAGCGGATGCCATGGCGTTTCACTCCAGGTTTTGGTTGGCGCTTGTTGGGTGGTGCTATGCGGGGCCGGGATATGGCGGGCCGGGGGGTGCCGCGGGCGGCGCGCCCGGCGGAGAACTTGATTTGTTAATATTTAACATGTTATATAAATCGCGCTGCGGTGCTGTCAAGCGCTTTCCCTGCGCAGGGCCGCCGCGTTATGGTGCGGGAAACCTCCAGACATGCGTCTACTCTTTCCAGATGAGGCCGGAGCCTTGGGCAGACCTTCCAGAAAAGCCGCGGCGGCAGAACCCACAGGAGTAACCGGGCAGTCCGCTGGCGAGATGCGGGCCTTCCGCCGGTCCCTGCCGATGGCGCTGCTTAAGGCGCGCGAGGCGGTGATGGCGCGCTTCCGTCCGCTGCTGCACGAACATGACCTGACCGAACAGCAGTGGCGGGTGCTGCGCGCCCTGACCACGGCGGACGAGTTCCGTGCCGGCGAGTTGGCGCGGGTCAGCAGCATCAGCATGCCCAGCCTGTCACGCATCCTGCGCACGCTGGAAAAGCGCGGGCTGATCCAGCGCGGGATCGAGGACAAGGATTTGCGGGCGGCCCAGATCTCGATCACGCCGTCCGGCCGCGACATGATCGCGCTGATCGCCCCCCACAGCGAACGGCGCTATGCCGAAATCACCGAGGCCTTCGGCGCCGACCGGCTGGCGACGCTGTACGGGCTGCTCGACGAACTCGCCGATTGCCTGGGCGGTGCGGACGGCGGCGGCGAGGAGGAGTAGGGGGGCTACAGTCCCCCCATGCACAGATATTTGATCTCCACATAATCCTCGATGCCGTAGCGGGAGCCTTCACGGCCGTAGCCGGATTGCTTCACCCCGCCGAACGGCGCCACCGCGGTGGAGATCAGGCCGGTGTTGATGCCGACCATCCCGTATTCCAGCGCTTCGCCGACGCGCCAGACGCGGGCGTGGTCGCGGGTGAACAGATAGGCGGCGAGGCCGTAGTCGCTGTCGTTGGCGAGGCGCACGGCCTCGGCTTCATCGGTGAAGCGGATCAGGGGAGCGACCGGGCCGAAGATCTCCTCCACCGCCACCCGCATCGACGCAGTGACGCCGGTCAGCACCGTCGGCTCGAACCATGTGCCACCCAGCGCATGGCGCCGGCCGCCCACCGCCACGCTGGCGCCGGACCGGGTGGCGTCGGCCACCAGCTCCTCCACCTTCGCCAGGGCGGCGGCATCGATCAACGGCCCCTGCTGCACGCCGTCCTCGAGCCCGTTGCCGACCGTCATCGCGGCCACCGCCTCCGACAGCCGGGCGGCGAAGCGGTCATAGATGCCGTCCTGCACCAGGAAGCGGTTGGAACAGACGCAGGTCTGGCCGGCGTTCCGGTATTTGGAGGCCAGGGCACCGGCGACCGCCGCGTCGAGATCGGCGTCGTCGAAGACGATGAAGGGGGCGTTGCCGCCCAGTTCCATCGACAGCCGCTTGACCGTGCCGGCGCATTGCCCGATCAGCAGCCGGCCGACCTCGGTGGAGCCGGTGAAGGTCAGCTTGCGCACCGCCGGGCTGGCGGTCAGCACCGCGCCGATCTGCCGTGCCGGCCCGGTCACCACCGAAAAGACGCCGGGCGGGATGCCGGCGCGCTCGGCCAGTGCCGCCAGCGCCAGCGCCGACAGCGGCGTCTGTTCGGCTGGCTTGACGATCATCGTGCAGCCGGCCGCCAGTGCCGGCGCCGCCTTGCGGGTGATCATCGCCGCCGGGAAATTCCACGGCGTGATGGCGGCGCAAACGCCGACCGGCTCCTTCACCACGACGATGCGGCGGTCGGGCAGGGGGGACGGGATGACGTCGCCATAGAGGCGCTTCGCCTCCTCGGCGAACCATTCGACGTAGGAGGCGGCGTAATCGATCTCGCCACGTGCCTCGGCCAGCGGCTTGCCCTGCTCCCGCGTCATCAGCAGGGCGAGATCCTCGCGGTTCTCCAGGATCAGCTCGAACCAGCGGCGCAGCAGGGCGGCGCGGCGGCCGGCGGTTTCCGCCCGCCAAGCGGGGAAGGCGGCCTCGGCGGCGGCGATGGCGCGCGCGGTCTCCCCGGTGCCGCAGCGCGGGACATGGGCGATGGTGGCGCCGGTCGCCGGGTCGGTGACGGGGCTGCGCCCGCCGTCGTCGGCGTCGATCCAGGCGCCGGCCACGAAGCAGCGCTCGCGCAGCAGGGTGCTGTCGGTCAAATCGATCATGGATCTGTATCCTGCGGGGCTGGGGCGGTCAGTAGCCGCCGGGCGCCGGAGTGGCCGCCGTCGGAGAGGTCGTCGGCGAGGCAGATGGCTGGCGGAAGCGGGCGGCCAGGTCGGCGGCGGCGCGGGCGAACAGGGTGGTGTCCACCCCGACCCCGACGAACAGGGCGCCGGCCGCCAGATAGGCGCGGGCCAGCGTCTCGTCGGTCGCCAGCACGCCGGCGGCCTTGCCCGCCTTGCGGGTGCGGGCGATGCCGTTCTCGATGGCCGCGCGCACGGTCGGATGTCCCGGCTGGCCGCGCAGGCCGAGCGATGCCGACAGGTCGGCCGGGCCGAAGAAGACGCCGTCCACCCCCTCCACCGCGGCGATGGCGTCGAGATTGTCCAGGCCGCGGGCGGATTCCACCTGCACCAGCAGGCAGATCTCGCCGTCGGCCTCGTCCAGATAGCCGCCGATGCGGTTCCAGCGCGAGGCGCGGGCGAGCGCGCTGCCCACCCCGCGGATGCCGCCGGGCGGATAGCGGGTGGCGGCGACCAGCGCCGCCGCCTGCTCCGCCGTCTCCACCATCGGCACCAGCAGGGTCTGGGCGCCGAGGTCCAGCATCTGCTTGACGATCGCCGCGTCGCCGACCACCGGGCGGACGATGGGATGGCTGGGATAGGCGGCGATGGCCTGGAGCTGGGCCAGGATGCCGCGCAGGTCGTTCGGGGCATGCTCGCCGTCGATCAGCAGCCAGTCGAAGCCGGCCCCGGCCGCGATCTCCGCGCAGTAGGCGTCGGCCAGCCCGAGCCACAGGCCGAATTGCGGCTGTCCCGTCGCCAGCGCCCGCTTGAAGGTGTTTTCCGGGTTCTTCATCGATGCACTCCTTGGGATCTTTACACGAAGCGCAGCGCGATGGAGCCGAAGGGGCCGTAATCGGCATGGACCGTGTCGCCGGCCTTGACCGGCACCGGGCGGGTGAAGGAACCGGCGAGCACGACCTGCCCCGGCTCCAGCGCCACGCCATGCGGTGCGAAGCGGCGGGCGAGCCAGCAGATGCCGTTGGCCGGGTGGTTCAGCACGCCGGCCGCGACGCCGGTCTCCTCGATCACGCCGTTGCGGTAGAGCAGGGCGGCGGCCCAGCGCAGGTCGGTGTCCAGCGGCCGCATCGGCCGGCCGCCCATGACGATGCCGGCATTCGCCGCATTGTCGGAGATGGTGTCCATCACCTTGCGCGGGCGCTTGCTGTCGGGATCGACGCGATGGCAGCGGGCGTCGATGATCTCCAGCGCCGGAATGACATAGTCGGTGGCCGACATCACGTCGAACAGGGTGACGTTCGGACCCTCCAGCCGCGATTTCAGGATGAAGGCCAGCTCGACCTCCACCATCGGGGCGATGAAGCGGTCGATGGCGATGTCGCCGCCGTCGGGGAACAGCATGTCGTCGAGCAGGGTGCCGTAATCCGGCTCGTCGATCTGCGAGGATTGCTGCATCGCCCGGCTGGTCAGGCCGATCTTGTGGCCGATGACCTTGCGCCCCCCGGCGATCTTCGCCTCCACCCAGCAGCGCTGGATGGCATAGGCGTCCTCGATGGTGATGTCGGGGTGGTCGAGGGAAATCTGGCGGGTCTGGACGCGGGTCTTCTCCGCCTCGTGCAGGCGCGCGGCGGCGGCCCGGACGGCATCGGAACTGAGCATGGGGAATGCCTCGTCTCAAGCGGCCTTGTAGCGGCCGTGGATGTTGTTGTGCTTCCAGGTGCCGGCCTCGCTGAATTCCTGGATCTCCAGCGACAGGGCGAGGAAGCGGCTGGCGAAGAGCGCCGCGAA